>NZ_QVQH01000028.1 GCF_003428645.1 Geodermatophilus marinus
GACGGCAGGCACGAGCGGTCCACATCTCACGGAGCGTTAGCACCTTCGCGAGCGTGGCCCTCGTGCCTGCCCCCAACGATCAGCCACGCCGAAGGCGACGATCACGCCTACTGGCGGGGACTCTTAGGGCGACTTCGATCGGGTGACCTCGGACGAGGTCGCGGTCTGCGCAGGCAGGTCATGGCATCGTCGCGCACATGCGACTGGAGGGCGGCTACTGGCGAGGCGTGCTACAGCGTCTCCCGTGGGCGCTGGCCTACGGGCTGATCCTCCTGCTTCTCGCGACTTGGTGGCTTGACGACCTGGGAAGGGCCGTCGGTCTCGCACTGGCGGGAGCCGTGCCTGCGGCCCTTCTGCCTGCCCTGCCACCGAGGCGCAGACGTCAGCCGTGACACGCCACATGAGTGGCCAGCCCAGGTGTCGCTGAGCGGCCCACTCTGGGACACCCAGCGGTGATGCCCGGGGTGGTCAGGAGCGGTCTTATCCTCGGCGGGCCTTCCGCACGAACAGCACTACAAGACCGACCGCCGCACCCACAGTGACGGCGATTGCCGTCCGCGGAGTGTCGTTGATAACCCAGTCCAACACGGCCAGCAGGACCGCCACACCCACGACGACGGCAATCTGGACCTTGTTCGACGGCACCCCGACAGCCTGCCGAGGTCGGGAGCCGACCACCACCGACATCACCCAACAGGCGTACGTGCGTAGGTGTCTCATAGGCCGCCTTCAGCGACACCCCGACGAGGCGCCAGCGGCGACCTCCGTCGAGGAACGCCGGGCTCAGGGCAGCGCCGACCGCGAGGCGCGGAACGCCCAGAACGACGGCACCGCGACCGCGACCACGGCCATCGCCACGACGACCACCACGCCGCCGGAGACCATCGCCACGCCGACCCCGGCGGTGCTGGCGATCGCGCCGGCGCGCAGGTCGCCCAGCCGCGGCCCGCCGGCGACCACGACGAGGAAGACGCCCTGCATGCGCCCGCGCATCTCCTCCGGTGCGGCCAGCTGGAGCATCGAGGAGCGCAGCACCGCGCTGACCATGTCACCCGCGCCCGCGACGGCGAGGCAGAGCACGGCCAGCCACAGGGTCGGGGCGAGACCGAAGCCGATGATCGCCACGCCCCACACGGCGATCGCCGCCAGGACGACGGCGCCCTGCCGGTCCACCCGGGAGACCCAGCCCGAGGTCAGCCCCATGACCAGCGCGCCGATCGAGATGCCGGCGAACAGCCAGCCGAGGCTGTTGGGCGAACCGGCGTAGCGGCCCTCGGACAGCTCGGGGAACACCGCCTGCGGCCAGGCGAAGAGCATCGCGATGACGTCGACGACGAACGTCATGAGCAGCACCGGCTGGGTGCGCAGGAAGCCGAAACCCTCCCCCACCCCGCGCACCGCGGCGCCGAGCCGCAGCGGCGCGGCGTCCCGGCCCGGGGGCAGGGCGGGCAGGCCCCGCAGCAGCAGGACGGCGACGAGGAAACCGAGCGCGTCGACGGCGTAGGTGACGAACAGGTCGCCGAGGCCGATGAGGACGCCGGCCAGCAGCGGCCCGACGATCACCCCCACCTGCCGGACGGTCATCGCCAGCGCGTTGGCCGCCGGGACGCCCCCGGCGCCCACGATCGCCGGGATGACCGCGCTGCGGGTGGGCTGGTTGACGGCGCTGAACCCGGAGACGGCGGCGGTGAGCGCCCACAGCAGCCACAGGTTCCCCCCGCCGGGCAGCAGCGCCTGTACCGCGAGCAGCGCGCTGGTGACCGCCGACCCGGCACCGGTCACCAGCATGAGGCGGCGCCGGTCCATCGAGTCGGCGATCGCCCCGCCGAGCAGGCCGAAGACGACCAGGGGCACGAGCGCGACGACCGACGTCACGCCGACGAGCAGGGAGGAGCCGGTGAGCGCGTAGACCTGGTACGGGACGGCGACCAGCGTCATCTGCTGGCCGAGCATCGTCGCCGCGACGCCCCAGAACAGCCGGCGGTAGTGCGGGTTGCGCAGCGGGGTGGTGTCGATGGCCCACCCGCGGCGGCGCACCTGCTCGGGCACCGGCTGCTCGACGCCGCCGGCCCCCTCGACGGGGTCGACCGGCGAGGTCACGTCCTCGTCCCGGCGGGCGCGGACCCCCTCACGGGGCGAGCCGCTGGACCACCCAGCCGCCGCCCTCCGCGTCGTCGCGCACGAAGCGCAGCCGGTCGTGCAGCCGGTCGGCACCGCCCTGCCAGAACTCGACGACGTCGGGCAGCACCCGGTAGCCGCCCCAGACCTCCGGCCGCGGCAGCTTGCCGTCGGGGGTGTCGGCGTCCAGCCGGCGCAGCCGCGCGACCAGCTCGTCGCGGGAGTCGACGACCGTGGACTGGAGGCTGGCCGCGGCGGCGAGCTGCGCGCCGCGGGGGCGGGGGTCCCACAGGTCGTCGGAGGCGCGGTCGCCGACCCGCTCCACCCGGCCGGTCACCCGCACCTGGCGCTGCTGGGCGTGCCACGGGAAGACCAGGGCCGCCCGCGGGTTGACGGCGAGCTGGGCGCCCTTCGCCGAGGCGTAGCTGGTGCCGAACACGAAGCCGTACTCGTCGTAGCCCTTCACGAGCACGATGCGGGCGTCGGGTGCACCGTCGGCGTCCGCGGTCGCGACGACCACCGCGTTCGGCTCGGGGAGGCCGGCGGCCACGGCGTCGCCGAACCAGCGGTCGAACTGCTCCACCCAGGTCGGCGCGAGGTCCTCCTCGCGCAGCCCCTGGCGGTCGTAGTCCCTGCGCATGCGGGAGAGGTCGGGCACGCGACCATGCTGTCACCGCGCCGCTGCACGCCCCGAGTGGGCCGCGCCCCGCGTGCGCCGGGGGGTCCGCCACCGCCTAGGGTCGCAGGCGCAGTCGTGCGCCATGCCCCCCGTGGCCGCACGTGTCCCGCGCGCAGAGGAGCATGCGAGATGGCCGACGACTTCACCCCCGGGCTGGAAGGCGTCATCGCCTTCGAGACCGAGATCGCCGAACCGGACAAGGACGGCGGCGCCCTCCGGTACCGCGGGGTCGACATCGAGGACCTCGTCGGCAAGGTCACCTTCGGCAACGTGTGGGCGCTGCTGGTCGACGGCAAGTTCGGCCCGGGCCTGCCGCCCGCCGAGCCGTTCCCCATCCCGGTGCACAGCGGTGACGTCCGCGTCGACGTGCAGGCCGCGCTGGCGATGCTGGCGCCGTTCTGGGGCTACCGCCCGCTGCTGGACATCTCCGACGAGGAGGCCCGCGACCAGCTGGCCCGCGCGGCGGTGATGGCGCTGTCCTACGTCGCGCAGTCCGCGCGCGGCATCGGCGTCCCGGCCGTGCCGCAGTCGCGGGTCGACGAGGCCGCGACGATCGTCGAGCGGTTCATGGTCCGCTGGCGCGGCGAGCCCGACCCCCGCCACGTCGCCGCCGTCGACGCCTACTGGACGTCGGCCGCCGAGCACGGCATGAACGCCTCCACCTTCACCGCGCGGGTGATCGCCTCCACCGGCGCCGACGTGGCCGCGTCGCTGTCCGGGGCGATCGGCGCGATGTCCGGGCCGCTGCACGGCGGGGCGCCCTCGCGGGTGCTGCACATGCTCGACGGCGTGGAGCAGGCCGGGGACGCCGACCGCTACGTGCAGGACCTGCTGGACCGCAAGGAGCGGCTCATGGGCTTCGGGCACCGGGTGTACCGGGCCGAGGACCCGCGCGCCCGCGTGCTCCGCAAGGCCGCCCAGGAGCTCGGCGCCCCGCGGTTCGAGGCCGCGCTGGCGCTGGAGCAGGCCGCGCTCCGCGAGCTGCGCGAGCGGCGCCCGGACCGCCCCATCGAGACGAACGTGGAGTTCTGGGCGGCGATCGTCCTGGACTTCGCCGAGGTCCCCAGCCACATGTTCACCTCGATGTTCACCTGCGCCCGCACCGCCGGCTGGTGCGCGCACATCCTCGAGCAGAAGCAGACCGGCCGCCTGGTGCGCCCCTCGGCGCGCTACATCGGTCCGCCGCCGCGCAAGCCCGACGAGGTCGCGGGCTGGGACACCATCCAGACCAAGGCCGTCGACGAGGTCGCGCCCGCCTAGCAGGGACCTCCCTCCCCTCCCGACCGAGAGGCACTCCCCGGATGACCATGTCCATCCCCGCCGACCTGCTGCCCGCCGACGGCCGCTTCGGGTGCGGCCCGTCCAAGGTCCGCCCGGAGGCGCTGCAGGCCCTGGCCACCGACGGCGCCGCGATCATGGGGACCTCGCACCGGCAGGCACCGGTCAAGGGCCTGGTGCGGCAGGTGCGCGAGGGCCTGGCGCAGCTGTTCGACCTCCCCGACGGCTACGAGGTCGTCCTGGGCAACGGGGGGACGACGGCCTTCTGGGACGCCGCGGTCTTCGGGCTGATCCGGGAGCGCAGCGCGCACGGCAGCTACGGCGAGTTCTCCGCCAAGTTCGCCTCCGGCGTGGCCGAGGCGCCGTTCCTCGCCGACCCGGTGATCGCGAAGGCCGCCCCGGGGTCGCTGGCGCTGCCGACCGCGTCCGAGGGCGTCGACGTCTACGCCTGGGCGCACAACGAGACCTCCACCGGCGTGATGGCCCCGGTCGAGCGGCCGTACGGCACCGAGGACGCGCTCGTGCTCATCGACGCGACCAGCGGCGCCGGCGGGCTCCCGGTCGACGTCTCGCAGACCGACGTCTACTACTTCGCCCCCCAGAAGTGCTTCGCCAGTGACGGCGGCCTGTGGGTGGCGCTGATGTCGGGCGACGCCCTGGAGCGGATCGCCGAGATCAAGGGCTCGGGCCGCTGGGTGCCCGGCTTCCTGGACCTGTCGATCGCCCTCGACAACTCCACCAAGGACCAGACGTACAACACCCCCGCGGTGGCGACCCTCTTCCTGCTCGCCGACCAGATCCGCTGGCTGCTGTCGCTGGGCGGCCTCTCCGGGGCCGTGGCGCGCACCCAGGAGTCGTCGAGCCGGCTCTACGGCTGGGCCGAGCGCTCCTCCTACGCCACCCCGTTCGTGGCCGACCCCGAGCAGCGCTCCTACGTGGTCGGCACCGTCGACCTCGACGAGTCGGTCGACGCGGCCCAGGTGGCGACAGTGCTGCGGGCCAACGGCGTGGTCGACGTCGAGCCGTACCGCAAGCTCGGCCGCAACCAGCTGCGGGTGGGGATGTTCCCCGCCGTGGACCCCGACGACGTCAGCGCGCTGACCGCCTGCATCGACTTCGTCGTCGAGAAGCTGTAGAAGGACCCCCTGCCCCCCACCGCTCGCACGCTCGCGGCGGGACCCTGCAGGGGGCCACCCTGCCCCAGCACTCGCACGCTCGCGGCGGGACCCTGCAGGGGGCCACCCTGCCCCAGCACTCGCACGCTCGCGGCGGGACCCTGCAGGGGGCCCGGGTGCTCCGGCCGCGTGCTCGGGGTGTCGGGCGGGACACGCCGGGGGCGGACGGAACGGTCCACCACCGGCCGTGACCCCATCGCGACCGCGTGGCAGCATCCCGGCCGTGAGACGCGTCACAGTCGCCCTGGCCGCCCTCGGCGTCCTCGCCGCCGCCCCCGGGGTGGCCTCCGCTGCTCCCGCCGACGGCCCGGTGCCGCCCGGCCCCGTGGCGCTGGACAACCCGGAGTTCACCGCCAACGTGATGGCACCGCTGAAGGTGACCGACTGGGCGGACTTCGAGGCCGACCTCGAGGCGGTGGCCGCCTACGGCGTGCAGGCGGTCAGCGTCGACGTGTGGTGGGGCGACGTCGAGGGCGCGGCCGACAACGAGTTCGACTGGGGCTACTACGACCGCGTCTTCGAGCTCATCACGGCCGAGGGCCTGGACCTCGCGCCGATCCTGTCGTTCCACCAGGCCGGCGGGAACGTCGGGGACGACTACACCAGCCTGCTGCCGTCGTGGCTGTGGGAGAAGTACGCGGCGGTCTCCTACCGCGGCATCGTGCTCGGCCCCACCGGGCTGCAGCACCGCAGCGAGCAGGGCAACCACAGCGCCGAGAGCGTGCAGGGCTGGGCCGACCAGGTGGTGATGGGCGAGTACCGCGACTTCACCCGGGCCTTCACCGAGCAGTACGGCGACCGCTACGCCCAGGACGTGGTGGAGGTCAACGTCTCGCTCGGCCCGTCCGGTGAGCTGCGCTACCCGTCGTACAACCAGCACGACGAGGGCACCGGGTACCCGACCCGGGGGGCGCTGCAGTCCTACTCCCCGCTGGCCGTGCAGGACCTCCGGAGCGAGGTCCTGCACCGGTACGGGTCCCTCGAGCGGATCAACGAGGCCTGGGGGACCGACCTCGCGTCGGTGCAGGAGATCGGCCCGCCCGAGGACGCCGACGCGTTCTTCGCCGGCCGGGACTACCTGGACACCCAGTACGGCCGCGACTTCGTCGACTGGTACAACGGCTCGCTGGTCGAGCACGGCGAGCGAGTGCTGTGGACGGTCATCGACGCCCTCGGCGAGGACTTCCCGGCCGCCGACATCGGCTACAAGGTGCCGGGCATCCACTGGTCGATGACCCACCCCGTCCACCCGCGGGCCACCGAGGTGACCACCGGGCTCGTCCAGACCAGCGTCGACCTCGACTCGTGGGCGACCGGCCACGGGTACGCCCGGGTCGTCGAGCTGGCCAACCGGTTCGACGGGGGACCGCGGGAGGTGGTCATGCACTTCACCGCGCTGGAGATGGACGACAACCCCGGAGAGCCCGCCTACTCCCTGGCCCAGACGCTGGTCGGCTGGATCGGCGACTACGCCCACCGGGCCGGCGTCGAGCTCAAGGGCGAGAACGCGCTCGCCGGCGGGGTGCGGACCGACGAGGGCTGGGACAACATCGAGGAGGCCTTCGAGATGTGGGGGTACCTGGGCCTGACCGTGCTCCGCATGGACGACGTCGCGGAGGGCACGGGGGCGGACCGGTACGCGCAGTTCATCAAGACCTACGACCCCGACGTCTGACCCCGCCCGACCCCGGTGCCGCACCCCGCCACGCCGGGCGGCCTGCCGACACGCTCGGCCCGGCACGGATAGCCTCGGGGGCCGGACCGTCCCTCGGGCCGTCCGCCTCGACGACCGGTTCCGGGAGGTGCCCATGCGCACGCTGCGCCTCGTGGCGCTCTCCGAGGACGGGTCGCGGATGGTCCTGGCCGCCGACCCCGTCGAGCCGGGCGAGGAGGGCGAGCGCTTCGAGCTGGTCGTCGACGACCGGGTCCGGGCGGCGGCGCGGGGCGACACCCGCCGGCTCGGTCAGATCGAGGTCGAGATCGGCGCCACGCTGCCGCCCCGCGTGATCCAGGCCCGCATCCGCGCCGGCGAGACCCCCGAGCAGGTCGCCGAGGCCTCGGGGATCCCCGTCGAGCGGGTCATGCGCTTCGCCCACCCGGTGCTCCAGGAGCGCGGCCGGGTGGCCGAGCAGGCCCGCGAGGCCCGGGTGCGGCTCTCCGACGGCAGCCCCGCCGTCCCCCTGCAGCAGTTCATGTCCGAGCGCCTCCGCGTGCTCGGCAGCGACCTCGACGCCGTCCGGTGGGACGCCGCCCGGACCGCCGACGGCACCTGGCAGGTCACCGCCGCGTGGCAGGCCGGGGACGACGAGGGCGTCACCCGGTGGGCCTACGACGTCCCCTCGCGCACCGTCACCCCGCTCGACGCGGCCACCACCGACTTCGCCGAGGGCACCCGCCTGGTGCGGGTGGTCCCCCACGTACCGGCCGGCGTCCCCGTGCCGCCGGTGCGCACCCGTCCCGTCGCCGTGGTCGCCGACGAGGAGCCGCCCGCGGAGCCCGGGGCCAGCACCGGGCAGGCCGGCCCCGCGGAGGCCGACGGGACGACGACCGGCGGCACCACCCCGCCCGGGGGCACGGCGGCCGACGACGCCCGCCCGCTGACCGGACCGGACCGCGACCGGGCCGGCGGACGCGGCCGGGAGCGGCGGGACGACGAGCCGGTCGACATCGACGACATCGCCGAGCACGACACCGTCGTCCTCGGCCGCCCCGGCGGCGAGGGCGAGGACGAGGACCCCCGCGCCCGGATCCCGGCCTGGGAGGACATCGTCTTCGGGGTGCGCCGGCAGCGCTGACCCGTCCGGGTGACCTCCGTCTCCCGGAACCGGCCCGGCGTGTCCGCCGTTGACCCCGGGGTAGGAGGTGGTCATGTCTGCGTCGGTGTCCATGCCCCTCGGCGGCGTGCAGGTCGGGTCCTACGACAGCTACGCCCAGGCCCAGGCCGCCGTCGACTACCTGTCCGACGAGCGCTTCCCGGTCGAGAACGTGACGATCATCGGCTCGGACCTCAAGCAGGTGGAGCGGGTGACCGGCCGGCTGTCCTGGGGCCGGGCCCTCGCCGCCGGCGCCGCCGCCGGCGCCTGGTGGGGCCTGTTCGTGGGGCTGCTACTCGGCATCTTCGCCCCCGACGGCAGCAGCTGGGTGGGGTCGGTGCTCACCGGACTGCTCATCGGCCTGGCCTTCGGTGCGCTCTTCGGCGCCATGGGGTACGCCGCGACCCGCGGCCGGCGGGACTTCACCAGCACCAGCACCATCGTCGCCGGCCGCTACGACGTCATGTGCAACCCCGCGCACGCCGAGGAGGCCCGGGCCATGCTCGCCCGCTTCTCGCTGCGCGGCTGAACGGCCCCGTCCAGGGGCTCGCCGCGAGCTCGCGAGCGGGGAGGAGGACGGGGTCCTCCTTCAGCGCAGCGCGGCGAAGGCGACCGCGGCCGCGGCGGCCACCCCGAGGGAGTCCACCCCGGCGCGCATCGGGATCCGTGCCCGCACCCGGGCCGCCGCCTGCGCCTCGGGGCTGAGCCCCGGCCCCTCGGCCCCGAGCAGCAGCGCGGTCCGGGGGTGGGCGCGGGGGTCCACCCCGGCCAGGTCGACCGCGTCCGGGGCCGGGGTGAGCGCCACCGTCAGGTAGCCGGCGTCGTGCAGCCGCACCAGCCCACCCGGCCAGTCGGCGAGGGTGGCGAACGGCAGCGCCAGCACGTGCCCCATGGAGACCCGGACCGAGCGTCGGTAGAGCGGGTCGGCGCAGCGCGGGTCCAGCAGCAGGCCGTCGACGCCGAGGGCCACCGCCGAGCGCGCGATCGAGCCCAGGTTCTCGGCGTCGTTGAGCGCCTCCAGCACGGCCAGCCGGCGCGGCGCCGCGGGATCCGGCCCGCGCAGCAGGGCCTCGAGGTCCGCGGGCGGGCGGCGGTCGGCCGAGGCGAGCACGCCACGGGTGAGCCGGAAGCCGATGACCTCGGAGAGCACCCACCTGTCCGCCTCGTAGGCCGGCGTCCCGGGCGGCAGGTCCAGCGCGGCCACCCGGCCGGGGACGCCGAGCACCGCGCGCACCCGGTACGGCGAGGCCAGCAGCCGGCGCACCGCGGGCACGCCCTCGACGATCACGGGGCCGGTACCCCGCTCCGTCCCCGGGCGACGGTCCCCGGCCGTGAGGTCGAAGAAGTCGGCCAGGCGCTCGTCGCGCGGGTCGGTGACGGTCACGGGGGGCACGGCGGCGATCGTGCCAGCGCGCCCGCCGGGCGCCGCGCCGGGACAGCCCGCAGGATCGACGGCGTGCCCTCCCCTCCCCCCGTGCCCGTCGTCGGCGGCGGCATCGCCGGGGTCGCCTGCGCCCGCGCCCTGGCCGCTGCCGGGCGGCCCGTCCGCGTCCTCGACCGCGGCCGGCGGCCCGGTGGCCGGATGGCGTCCCGGACCCTCCACGACCGGGTCGTCGACCTCGGCGCCAGCTACCTGACCGCCGAGGAGGGCTCCCCCTTCGCCGAGGTGGTGGCCGGCTGGGTCGGCCGCGGGCTGGCCCGGCCCTGGACCGACACCTTCGCCGTGGCCGGCCCGGACGGTGTGCGCGGGACCCGGCGCGGCCCGCTGCGCTACGGGGCGCCCGGCGGGCTGCGCTCCCTGGTCGCCGACCTCGCCGACGGCCTGGAGGTCGAGCAGGGCCGCACCGTCGAGGACGTCGCCCCGGGCCCGCGCCTGGACGGCGAGCCGGCCCCCGCCGTCGTGCTGGCGATGCCCGACCCGCAGGCCCGCCGGCTGCTCGACCCGCCGACCGCGGCGGCGCTGCTCGACGACCGGCCGTGGCTGCCCGCCCTGGCCGTCGTCCTCGGGTGGGAGACCCGCCGCTGGCCGGCCGACCTGCACGGCGCGTTCGTCCACGACGACCCCGCCGTCGAGTGGGTCGCCGACGACGGCGACCGGCGCGGGGACGGCGCCCCGGTGCTGGTCGCCCACAGCACCCCGGACCTCGCCGCCGCCCACCTCGAGGACCCCGGCGCGGCCGCGGGCCCGGTCGCCGCCGCGGTCACCCGCGCGCTGGGCATCGACGGCCCGCCGGCCTGGACGGCCGTGCACCGCTGGACCTTCGCCCGCCCGGCCCGGCCGCGCGAGGAGCCGTTCGGGCTGGTCGACGGCATCGGCGCCTGCGGGGACGGCTGGTCGGCGCCCTCCCGCGTGCAGAGCGCCTGGACCTCCGGGACGGCGCTGGGGCGCGCCCTGGCCTGACCCCGGGCGAGCGGAACTCCCCCTCCCACCCGTTGACGGCGCCCGATGAACTCATCTACCGTTGAGTTCATCGGGCGTTGAGTTCCTCTCCGGGAGGTCGTCATGACCGACGCCGTCACCGTCACCGACCTGGCCGTCGACCGCGGCACCCGCCGGGTGCTGCACGGGCTGTCGTTCTCCGTCCCGGCCGGCCAGGTCACCGGCCTGCTGGGGCCCAGCGGCAGCGGGAAGACCACGCTGATGCGCGCGGTCGTCGGGGTGCAGCGCACGGCCGGGGGCGCGGTCGCCGTGCTCGGCCGGCCGGCCGGTTGCCCGTCGCTGCGGGCCCGCGTCGGCTACGTCACCCAGGCGCCGAGCGTGTACGCCGACCTGACCGTCCGGGAGAACGTGCGCCACTTCGGCGCCCTCCACGGCATGGGTGCCCGCGAGTCCGACGCCGCCCTGGCCGACGTGGGCCTCCTCGACGCCGCCGGCAGGCTGGTCCGCGACCTCTCCGGCGGCCAGCAGGGGCGGGTGTCCCTGGCCTGCGCGCTGGTGGCCGCCCCCGACCTGCTGGTGCTCGACGAGCCGACCGTCGGGCTCGACCCGGTCCTGCGCGCCGAGCTCTGGGCGCGCTTCCACGCCCTCGCCGCGGCCGGCACCACCCTGCTGGTCTCCAGCCACGTGATGGACGAGGCCGCCCGCTGCGACCGGCTGCTGCTGCTCCGCGAGGGGCGGCTGCTCACCGACTCCACGCCGGCCCGGCTGCGCGCCGAGTCGGGCACCGACGACCTGGAGGAGGCCTTCCTCCGGCTGATCCGCTCCTCCGAGGAGGCGGACGCGAACGAGCAGGGGCATGGGCATCGCAGCGAGGGACGAGCGAGGAGCGGAGCGCCCCACGGGAGCGAGCAGGTGAGCCGAGCGTGACCGCCCCGACCACCCACCTGAGCCCCGCGCTGACCGCGGCGACCACCGGCCGCGTGCTGCGCCAGTTGCGGCACGACCACCGCACGATGGCGATGCTCCTCGTGCTGCCGAGCCTGCTGCTCGGGCTGCTGTACCTGATCTGGTCGGACCTGCCGGCCCCGCCCGGCCAGCCGTCGACGTTCGACCGCGTCGGGCTGACGATGCTCGGCATCCTGCCGTTCGTCGTGATGTTCCTCGTCACCAGCATCGCGATGCTGCGCGAGCGGACCTCGGGCACGCTCGAGCGGCTGCTCACCACGCCGCTGTCGCGGCCGGACCTGCTCCTGGGCTACGGCACCGCCTTCGGGCTGGCCGCGGCGCTGCAGGCCACCGTCACCGTCACCGTGGCCACCACGCTCTACGACCTCGACGTGGCCGGCCCGCCGTGGGCGGTCGTGCTCATCGCCGTGGTGAACGCCGTGCTCGGGGTGGCGCTCGGGCTGCTGGCCAGCGCGTTCGCCCGGACCGAGTTCCAGGCGGTGCAGTTCATGCCGGTCGTCGTCCTGCCCCAGTTCTTCCTGTGCGGGCTGCTGGTGCCGCGCGAGCAGATGCCCGGCTGGCTGCAGGCGGTCAGCGACGTCCTGCCCCTCACCTACGCCGTCGACGGGCTGCAGGAGCTCGGGCGCTCGGCCGAGCCGACCGGCAGGATGTGGGTGGACGTCGCCGTCGTGGCCGGCGCCGCCCTGGTCGCCCTCGCCCTCGCGGCGGCGACGCTGCGGAGGAGGACCAGCTGAGCGCACCCCGGCGCCGGCCGACCGGCCGGCGCCCCGGCAACCCGGACACGCGGGAGGCGGTGCTGGCCGCGGCCCGCACCGCCTTCGCCGAGCGCGGGTTCGACGGCGCCTCCATCCGGGGCATCGCCACCGCCGCGGGCGTCGACCCAGCCCTGGTGCACCACTACTTCGGCACCAAGGACAAGCTGTTCCTCGCCGCCGTCCAGGCCCCGGCCGACCCCGCCGACCTCCTCCCCGAGGTGCTCGCCGTACCGCTGGAGGGGCGGGGGCCGGCGCTGGTCCGGATGGTGCTGCAGGTGTGGGACGGACCGACCCGGCCGGCCATCCTGGCGCTGGTCCGGTCGGCGGTGAACCACGAGTGGTCGGCCAACCTGCTGCGCGAGTTCGTCCTGGCCCGGGTCATCCGCCGCGTGCTCGGCTCCCCCGGCATGCCGGTCGAGGAGCGCGACGCCCGCGGCGCGCTGGTGGCCTCCCAGGTGATGGGGCTGGTCATGGCCCGTTACGTGCTGCGACTCGAACCGCTGGCCTCGGCCGACCCCGAGACGGTCGTCGCCGCCCTCGGCCCGACGATCCAGCGCTACCTCACCGGCGACGTCGAGCTGCCCGGCGGGGCCTGACGCGGCAGCCGGGCCAGCTGCCGGCTGCGGGCGACCAGCCGGCCGCCGGCGTCCCAGATCCGGTAGTCCTCGTCCAGCCAGCCGCCGGCGACCTCCCCGGCGCGCGACTCCACCAGGCACCAGCCCGGGGCCGGCAGGCCGCGCACCAGGACCTGCAGCTGCACGGTCGGCGCCCAGCCGAACTCGCCCACCGCCCAGCCGGTCGGGGGCAGCACGTCGGCGAACAGCAGCAGCGCCAGCGGGTCGGGGGCGCGGCCGTCGGCCAGCCGCACCCAGCCGCGCACCACCCGCTCGGTGCCCGGCTCCCCGCGGGCCCACCCGGCCGTCGCCGGGTCCAGCCGGGTCTCCACCCGGGTGCGCAGCCCCACGGCCGGCAGCGGGTGGGCCAGCGCGGCGTCCCCGGCGGGCACGCACTCCTCGACCGGCGCCGCCTCGGGCGCGGGGTCGGCGGAGTAGACCGGCTCCTCTGCCCCGAGCGTCGCCGTGGTCACCTGCGCGGCGATCGACGGGCCCTCCGCCGTCCCGAGGAGCACCGAGCCGTGCGCCAGCGTGCGCCCGCCCGTCCCCGGGGTGACCGCGAGCGACGCCGGCCCCGGCCCGGTCGCCCGCAGGAAGGACGCCGACACCGCGACCGGGTGGGGGTGCGGGCTCCCCGCCAGCGCGGCGCGCGCCACGACGGCCAGCAGGTAGCCGCCGTTGAGCACCCCCGGGCCGACGTCCCAGCCCGGGTCCAGCGTCGCCACCAGGCCGCCGCCCTCGGCCCGGGTCACGGCGGTCGCGGCGTCGAAGGCGGATCGGTCGGGGCGGTCGGTCTGCGGCACGGCCGCGAGACTGCCAGGCTCGGCGGACATGGAGTACACCCACCTCGGCCGCAGCGGCCTGTCGGTCTCCCGGCTCTGCCTGGGCACGATGAACTTCGGCTGGCGGACGGCGGAGCCCGACGCGCACGCGATCCTGGACCGCGCCCTGGAGGCCGGGGTCAACTTCGTCGACACCGCCAACGTCTACGGCTTCGACGCGGGCAAGGGCCGCAGCGAGGAGGTGCTCGGCAGCTGGTTCGCCCGGGGCGGCGAGCGCCGCGAGCGCACCGTGCTGGCGACCAAGGTGTACGGGTCGATGACCGACTGGCCCAACGACACGTTCCTCTCCGCCCGCAACATCGTCCGCGCCTGCGAGGCCTCCCTGCGCCGGATGCGCACCGACTGGGTGGACCTCTACCAGTTCCACCACGTCGACCTGGCCACGCCGTGGGAGGAGGTCTGGCAGGCCTGCGAGACCCTCGTCGCCCAGGGCAAGGTCCTCTACGTCGGCTCGTCCAACCACGCGGCCTGGCAGCTGGTGGTGGCCAACGAGGCGGCGGCCCGCCGGCACTTCCTCGGCCTGGTCAGCGAGCAGTCGCACTACAACCTGCTCACCCGGCACGTGGAGCTGGAGGTGCTGCCCGCCGCCCGGCACCTGGGCGTCGGGGTCATCCCGTGGAGCCCGCTGGCGCAGGGCCTGCTGGCCGGCGTCCTCGGCGACCAGGAGGGCGACCGCCGGCACGCCGAGCGCAACCGCGAGCGGATCGAGCGGCACCGCCCGGCGCTGGAGGCCTACGAGGCCGCCTGCCGCGACTGGGGCCTGGCCCCGGCGGACGTCGGCCTGGCCTGGCTGCTGCACCGACCGGGGGTGACCGCCCCGATCGTCGGGCCGCGGACCGCCGAGCAGCTGGAGGGGGCCCTCGGGGCGCTCGACGTCCACCTCGACCAAGCGCAGCTCGACCGCCTCGACGAGGTCTTCCCCGGCTACCGCACGGCACCGGAGGAGTACGCGTGGTGACACTCGCGCACGCTCCGTGATCGACTGACCGCGCAGCGCGACACACCGGCCACCGGGCCCCCATGTCTGGGGAGTCGGCACCCCCTCGGCAGCGAGTCCCCGGGGCTCCGCGGCCGGCGCACCCTCCACGCCACGAGGGCGACGGGGGTCGCCCGGCGGCGCCGGGGGGCGATGCGCGATGCGGGGTGCAGCGGACGAGGGCGGGACCTGCCCGTTCACCGGGAGCAGCGGACCGGCCGGGGACGCCGGTGCGCGCTCCGGGCACGTCACCCGGCGCTCGGTGCTGACCGGGCTGGTGGCGCTGGCCGCCGTCCCGGTCCTGGGCGGGACCGCGGCCGCCGCGCCCGGCGGTCGCCGGCCCCCCACCGCGCCGCCACCAGCACCGGCCCCCGCGCCGGCACCGCGCAGGGCCGTGCGCGGCGCGCACGCCG
Source organism: Geodermatophilus marinus (assembly GCF_003428645.1). Lineage (GTDB taxonomy): Bacteria > Actinomycetota > Actinomycetes > Mycobacteriales > Geodermatophilaceae > Geodermatophilus. The sequence goes on from NZ_QVQH01000028.1 coordinate 15,010, forward strand.
TGGGGGCGCCGCGCGGGAGCGCCATCGCGGTCCGGGCCGGCCGGGAGAAGGAGGCGCGCTTCGGGCTGATGTTCAAGCAGCTCCCGGCGTTCGCCGCGCCCGACGCGCTGCTGACCGAGCTGGCCGCCACGATGAACGACGGCAAGGCGCCGCTCTCGGACGTCAAGGACTCCGACGTGGAGTTCGACAACCCGGGCATCCCCGCCGGCTACATCTACCTGGGCCAGTTCATCGACCACGACATGACGCTGGACACCACGCCGTTGTCGGACCAGCAGCAGGATCCGCTGGCCATGACCAACTACGACACCCCCCGCTTCGACCTGGGCAGCGTGTACGGCAAGGGGCCGGACGGCAGCCCGGAGCTCTACGACCCCGCCCGACCCGGATACCTGCGCACCAACGACCACGACGGCCTGCACGACCTGCCCCGCGACGACGTCGGCGTGGCCTTCCTGGGCGATCCGCGCAACGACGAGAACATCATCGTGGCCCAGCTGCACGCGGCGTTCCTCCGGCTGCACAACCGGCTGCGCGACGAGGGGCGGACCTTCCAGCAGGCCTACCACCTGGTGCGCACCCACTACCAGTGGTTGATCGTCAACGACTACCTGCCGCGCATCGTGGGGCGCGAGGTGGTCGACCGGCTGCTCCGCCGCCGCGGCTCCGGGCCCATCGAGTTCACCGGGCGCTTCTACCGGCCGCGGGACCCGCGCCGGCCCTACATGCCGGTCGAGTACTCCGGTGCCGCCTTCCGGTTCGGGCACAGCATGATCCGGGCCGAGTACGAGGTGCAGGACGGCCACACCGTGCCGCTGTTCGCCCGCGAGGGGTACCAGGACCTGCGCGGCAGCCGCCCGGTGCCGGCCGACCTCTGGATCGACTGGAACTACTTCTTCGACATCCCCGGCATGAGCACGCCGGACGACCGCAACATGTCCCGCCGCATCGACACCCAGCTCTCGCTGCCCCTGGCCACGCTCCCGCCCACCGTCGTCGCGCCGACCGCGGGGGCGATCACCGCGCTGGCCGAGCGCAACCTGCTGCGCGGCAAGCGGCTCGGCCTGCCGGCCGGCCAGGACGTCGCGGCCGCCATGGGGCTGCGCCCCCTGTCGAACGCCGAGCTGGGGTTGACCGGCCCGACGTGGCGGCGGCTGGGCAAGGCGCCGCTGTGGTTCTACGTGCTCAAGGAGGCCGAGCTGCTCGGCGGCACCCGGCTGGGGCCGGTCGGCGGCACGATCGTCGCCGAGGTGGTCCTCGGCCTGATGGCGTGCGACCGGACGTCCTACTTCACCACCGACCCCGGCTTCTCCCCCGGCCCCGGGTACGCGATGGGCGACTTCCTGCGGTGGGCCGACGTCATCGACCCGCGGGCCTCCGAGGGACCCGAGGACGAGGAGCTGCCCGAGGAGGAGCTCCCGGACGACGAGGAGCCGGAGGACGAGCACCCCGAGGACGAGGGGCCCGAGCTGCTCGAACCGGGTGAGGAGGTGGACCCGGCGGCGGTGTCGCCCGTCGAGGGCCCGGTGGTCGTCTGACGCCGGCTCACCCCACCGGCCAGGACACCAGGCGCTCGTGGGTCGGCGCGGGGCCCAGCCGGCTCTCGACGAGGTCCACCGCGGTCACCACCCAGTCCGGGCCGCGGTACCCGGCCAGGCACGCCGGCAGGTCGCCGTCCGCCGGGGCGCCGGGCCGCCACCGGCCCAGGGTGAGGTGGGCCCGGTAGGGGCGGTCCTCCACGGGGAGGCGCAGCCGCCGCGCCGCGGTGGCGAGCCGCCCGGCGAGGCCGGCCAGGACGGCGGTGTCGCCGTCCACCCCCACCCAGCACACCTGCGGCCGCCGGCGGGAGCCGAACCGGCCGGCGCCGGACAGCCGCAGGGTGAACGGCGGGGTGGCGGCGACGAGCGGGCCGGTGGCGGCGACGAGGCCGGGGGTGCGGTCGGCCGGCACCGCGCCCAGGAACAGCAGGGTCAGGTGCCAGCGCCCGGGGTCGGTCCAGCGCGGCCCCCCGGGCGCGTCGCGCAGGGGGGCCAGCGCGCGGGCCAGGTCGTCCCGCGCCTCCGGGCTCGGGACGACGGCGAGGAACAGCCGCTGCGGCCGGGCGGGAACGGTCAGCCGCGCACCACCATGCCCGTGTCGGAGAGCGCCGCCTGCACCCGCAGCCGCTCGACGTCCCGCGCCATCCCCGGCGGCAGGTCGGCGAGCCCGTGCTCGACCTCGAGCAGCTCCGCGGCCTCGACGAGCACGTCGTCGTAGGCGGCCTGCAGCCCGCGCCGGCGGGCCATCGGCGCCCCCGCGGGCACCGAGGAGAGCTGCCGGTCGAGGCGGCGCAGGTCGGCCGCGACGCGCTCCACCGGGCGGTGGACGGGGACCGTCGGGCGCGCCCGGCGGTGGATCGGGAACCGGGTCAGCCCGCAGAACCAGCGCGCGAGCCAGCCCATCAGGGCGACCGCGCCGACGACCCCGCCGATGAGGGCCCCCAGGCCGAGGAGTGAGGTGGCCATGTCGCCTCCGCGGACGACTCGGGTGTGCTGAGCGCCACAGTACGTCGGCCCGCGCCGTCGTGCCGCCCCCGCCGGTCAGCGGCCGGCGACCTGCTGGCCGGGCGCCTGCCCGGCGGCCGCCTCCGCGGCCGCCCGCACCGGCACCGGGGGCACCGCCCGGGGCGCGATGCGCATCCTCAGCCGCGGCGGGGCGAGCCCGGCTTCCAGCCGGACCCGGTGCCGGCGGGCCAGCCAGGCCGCCGCCACCAGGCCGGCGAGCACCGCGATCGAGCCGCCGATGACGAAGCCCCAAGGGGCACCGAGGTGCTCGGCGACCCAGCCGATGAGCGGCGCACCGAGCGGCGTGCCGCCCATGAAGCAGACGAAGTACAGGGCCATCACCCGCCCGCGCATGCTGGGGTCGGCCCCGAGCTGGACGAAGCTGTTGTTGGCCACGCTGAACACCAGGGCGGCGGCGCCGGCGGGCACCAGCACGACGGCGAAGGACACGTGGCCCGGCATGAGGCCGCAGGCGATGGTGAGCAGGCCGAAGACGACGACGGAGACCACGAGGAACCGCTGCCGGGGCCGGGCGCTGCGCCGGGTGGAGAGCAGCGCCCCGGAGAGCGAGCCGACGGCGAAGCAGGTGGAGAGCAGGCCGAAGGCCTGGGCGCCCAGGCCGAAGACCTCGCGGGCCATCAGCGCGATCGTGACCTGGTAGTTGAACGCGAAGGTGCCGATGACGAACGCCAGCGCCATCGCCAGCACGAGGTCGGGGTGCGCCCAGGTGTAGGCCAGCCCGGCGCGCAGCTGGCCGCGGGCGCGGGCGACCGGGGTGCTGCGCCGCAGCTCCTCCGGCCGCATGACGGCGAGGGCCGCGATGGTGCAGGCGAAGCTGGCCGCGTTGAGGGCGAACGCCGGGGCGGTGTCACCGCCCGAGGCACCGATGAGCAGGCCGGCGAGCGAGGGGCCCACCAACCGGGCGCCGTTGAAGATGCTGGAGTTCAGGCTGACGGCGTTGGTCAGCAGCTCGGGCCCGACCAGCTCGGAGACGAACGCCTGCCGCACGGGGGCGTCGACCGCGGCGACCGCCCCCAGCGAGCCGGCCAGGGCGAAGACGTGCCAGAGGGCGACGGCGTCGGTGGCGACCAGGACGGCGAGCACCAGCGCCAGCAGCCCCATGAGCCCCTGCGTGGCGATGAGCATCCGCCGCTTGTCGTACCGGTCGGCGAGCACCCCGCCGTACATCGACAGCAGCAGCGTGGGAGCGAACTGGAGGGCCGTGACCAGCCCCAGCGCCACCCCGCTGCCGCCGGAGAGCTGGAGCACCAGCCAGTCCTGACCGATCCGCTGCACCCAGGTGCCGGTGAGGCTGACCAGGTTGGCCGAGGCGTACACCCGGTAGTTGCGCACCCGCAGGGAGCGGAACGCACCGGTGGAGGAGGTGCCGGCGCTCACCCACTCGCCAGCTTGTCCATGATCTCCGCTGCCTCGCGGAGCACCTCACGCTCCTCGGGCGTGAGCTCCTGCAGCCGGCCGGCCAGCCACGCCTCGCGTGCGCGGGCCTCGGCGTCGAGCAGGTCCTCCGCGGCCGGGGTCAGGTCGATGACCACCTGCCGGCCGTCGGTCGGGTGCGGGCTGCGGGTGACCAGGCCCATCCCCTCGAGCGCGACGACCACGCGGGTCATCGACGGGGGCTGCACCCGTTCGTGGCCGGCCAGCTCGCCGGGGCTCATCGGGCCGTACCGCTTGAGCGTGGAGAGAGCGGCCAGGTGGGTCAGCGTGACCGACCGGTCGACGCGTTGGCTGCGCAGCCGCCGCGAGAAGCGCATGACCGCCAGGCGCAGGTCGTGGGCCAGGGCCGCGGTGTCCAGCGTCGTCCGGCTCACGATCGTCAGCCTAGCTAATCAACCGCCGGCCGACCGCTCAGAACAGCTGCTGGAGCGGCTCGAGCGCGAAGTAGACGAGGAAGAGCACCGCGATGACCCACATGAGCGGGTGGACGGTGCGCACCCGCCCGGTGACGGCGCGCAGCAGGACGAAGGTGATGACCCCGGCGCCGATGCCGTTGGTGATCGAGTAGGTGAACGGCATGAGCGCGATCGTCAGGAACGCCGGGATCACCAGGGACATGTCGTCCCACTCGAGGTGCCGGATCTGGCTGATCATCAGCGCGCCGACGATGACGAGGGCCGGGGCCGCGGCCTCCGACGGCACCACCGCCACCAGCGGGGTGAACAGCGTGGCCAGCAGGAACAGGGTGCCGGTGACCACGCTGGCCAGCCCGGTGCGGGCGCCGTCGGCCACGCCGGACGCGCTCTCGATGTAGGTGGTGTTCGAGCTGACGCTGCCGGCGCCCCCGGCCGCGGCGGCGATCGAGTCGACGAGCAGCACCGGCTGGGAGCGCGGCAGGTTGCGGTCCTCGTCGAGCAGGTCGCCCTCGGCACCGACGGCGGTGACCGTGCCGACCGTGTCGAAGAAGTCGGCGATCATGATGGAGAAGACGATCAGCAGCGCGGCGATGACGCCGATCCGCTCGAAGCCGCCGAGCAGCGAGAAGTTGCCGAGCAGGGAGAGATCGGGCAGGCCGACGACGTCCTCGGGCAGGCTCGGCACCTGCAGCGCCCAGCCGCGCGCGTTCTCCGTGCCGTCGGTCCCGAACCGGGGGCCGATCTCGGCGATCGCCTCCACCACGATCGCCAGCACCGTCGTCACGACGATGCCGATGAGCAGCGCACCCCGCACCCGGCGGACCACCAGGACGGCGCTCAGCAGCAGGCCGACGACGAAGACCAGGTTGGGCCAGCCGGCGAGCTGACCACCGATGCCGAAGCTGATCAGCGGGTTGCCCGGCCGGATGATGCCCGCGTCGGCCAGCCCGATGATGGTGAGGAAGAACCCGATCCCCACCGCGATGGCCGTCTTCAGCTGCGCCGGGATGGCCTCGAACACCGCCCGGCGGAACCCGGTCAGGACCAGGACCGTGATGAGCAGGCCCTCGAGGACGACCAGCCCCATGACCTCGGGCCAGGCCAGCTGGGTGGCGGCGAAGACGGCCACGATCGCGTTGATGCCGAGGCCGGTGGCCACCGCGAACGGGTAGCGCCCGACGACGCCCATCAGGATGGTCAGGACGCCGGCCAGCAGCGCGGTGACGGCGGCGATCGAGCCGAAGGGCAGCGCGGTGCCGGTGATGTCGACCCCCGACAGGATGATCGGGTTGAGCACCACGATGTAGGCCATCGTGAAGAAGGTGGTCAGCCCGCCGCGCAGCTCCCGGGCGACCGTGGAGCGCCGGGCGCTGATGCCGAAGTAGCGGTCCACCCCGTTGCGCGGCCGGACCCGCGGGCCCTCGCTGCGGCGGGGGGTGGTGGGCGGAGTGCCGGCCGAGACGTCCGCGGGGGTGCCGCCGGAACTCGTCGGGGCGAACTTCTCGGGCATCACGTCTCCTGGTGCGGCGGTCCTGCGACGAGCGGCGCCAGCGTGCCACACGTGCGTCGGGCACCTGACGCGGGCCGCGCGGCGCGACACCTAGGGTTCACACGTGCCGCGTCCGGAGAAGCAGGCCCCGCCACCGCTGCGGGTGGACACCCTTCGCGTCGTCCTCGCCGGGACCGCGCTGTGGGTGGCGGCCCTCGTCGTGCTGCTGCTGCTCGGGGACCGGGTGGACCGGGTGTGGACCTGGACGTGCGTCGCCGGCATCGCGCTGGCCGGCATCGGCCTCGGCATCATGCGCTGGCAGGGGCAGCTGCACCGCGACCGGTAGCCCGGCCGCGCCGCTCGGGACGGCGTCCGCCGCGGGACTCACCACCCCCTCCGGGTCCTACGTCTGTGAGTGCACCGTGCACTCACAGACGGAGGACCCAGAGGGGGAAACCACCCACCACCCGGACACGGCCCTGCCGAGGGGCCCTGCGACCGCAGCGGCTCAGCGGCAGCCGGGAACGGCCCGTGGCCGCGGTCGGCGGCCGACGAGCGGGGCCCGCAGGGTCCCCCGAGGAGGACCGCGACCGCAGCGGCTCAGCGGCAGCCGGGAACGGCCCGTGGCCGCGGTCGGCGGCCGACGAGCGGGGCCCGCAGGGTCCCCGAGGAGGACCGCGACCGCAGCGGCTCAGCGGCAGCCGGGAACGGCCCGTGGCCGCGGTCGGAGGCCGGTAGGCCGACCGATGTCACAGCACGTCGTAGGTGCCCGTGTCGTAGCGGGGTGAGGTGACGACCTCCGTGGCGTCGTCGGCCGGGAGGCTCGCCTGGCTGTGCGCGCCGCAGCCGTGGTCGATGGTGACCACGTGGCCGTCGGCCGGTGAGTAGGTGTTGGCGCAGACCCCGAAGCTGCTGCGCAGCGAACCGGCCAGCGGGAGCAGGAAGCCGCACGTGCCGCAGGGGCCGGGGGCGTGGCGGGCCATCGCCGCCCTCGGGCCGAAGTCGCCGGCGCTCCACCGTGCGGCGGCCTCGGCGCGCCCCTCGCGGGAGAGCACCCGCTCGCGCCCGAGACCGATCTCGGCGGCGAGCGCCGCGGCCTCGGGGTCGTCGGCCGCGTCGTCGTCCACCGTGTAGGAGGGGACCAGGCGCGGGTCGTCCTCGGTCGCCGGCAGGACGTCGCCCACCGAGAGGTCCCCGGGCCGCAACCGCTCGTGCCAGGGCACCCAGGCGGGGGCCAGCAGCGCGGAGTCGCCGGGTAGCAGGACGACCTCGTCGACGGTCACCGTCTCCTCCCCCGGCACGCGGGCCAGGGTCACCGCCCAGTACCAGCCGGCGTAGCCGGGCAGGTGGCTGGCGAAGGAGTGGGTGACGACCTCGCCGAGGACGGCGGCGTCCCCCGGCCCGGTCTCGGCGGTCGAGCCGAGGTGCGCGCCGACCAGGTCCGCCGCGCCGGCGGTGTCGACGGCGGCGGCGCGGGCCTGCTCCACCGCCCCGGCCAGGACGTCGGTCACCGGGGTTCCGGGGTCGGGAGTGGGGGCCACGTGCCCATTGTCGCTGACCGGGGTCGCGCCCCGCCGTACCGGCCCGCCCGGCGGCCGCGTCGCCCTCCCGGGCAGGTGCGGCACGATGGGGTCGTGTCCAGCTCCCGTCCTCCCCGTGCACGACGGCGTGTCCTGCGCCGGCGGGCGGAGCAGACCCCGACCGAGCGGCTGGATGCCCCGCCGGTCGAGACCGCGCCCCTGCAGCCCCCGGCGGTCGGCCCGCCGCCGGTCCACCGCCCGGCCACGCTGCCCGGGGGCTGGCGGCCGCCGCCCCCCGGCTGGGGCGGGCCACAGCCTCCCCCGCCCGCTCCCTACCCGCAGGGCCCTGCCACACCCCCGGTGCCGCCGCGCAAGGTCACCGTCACCCGGGTCGCCGCGGCACGGTCCCGCGAGCTGACCGGCGCGGCGGTGCGGCGGGTGCAGACGGCCAGCCGGGCGCACGGTGCGGGCGAGAGCGGCCTGACCCAGGTGCTGTGGGTCAACGCGCTGCACATGGCCGGTGACGCGATGGTCGCCGTCTCCCTGGCCGGCACCCTCTTCTTCGCCGCCGCGAGCGACGCCCAGCGCAGCAACGTGGCCCTCTACCTGCTCGTCACCATGGCCCCGTTCGCCGTGGTCGCCCCGGTCATCGGCCCGCTGCTCGACCGGCTGCAGCGCGGGCGCCGGTGGGCGATGGCGACCAGCCTGCTGGGCCGGGCCGTCCTGGCCCTGGTGATGGCCGCCCACCACGACGACCTCTGGCTCTACCCCGCCGCCCTCGGCGTCCTGGTGCTCTCCAAGGCGCACAACGTGCTGCGCGCCGCGGTGATACCCCGGGTGCTACCGGCTCCCATGTCCCTGACCTCGGCCAACGCCCGGACGTCGGTGTTCGGCCTGCTGACCGCCGCCGTCTTCGGCGCCTTCGGCGCGGGGCTGGCGTCGCTGTTCGGCTTCCCGCCCGAGCTGTGGGTGACCGCGGTGGTGTTCGCCGCCGGGGCCGTCCTGGCGCTCCGGCTGCCCCGGCACGTCGACGTCCCCACCGGGGAGCAGCCGGCCGACGTGTTCTCGACGGCACCGCATCAGGTGGTCACCGGCCGCGGGAGGCGGCGGCCGGTCGGCCCGCGGGTGGTCGTCGCGCTGCGCGCGAACGCCGCGCTGCGCGGGCTCGGCGGCTTCCTCACCATCTTCTCCGCGTTCCTGGTCGAGGCCACGGTGACCGGCGGGTGGCAGGCCACCGCGGCGCTGGGGGCCATCGCGGTCGCCGCCGGCGCGGGCAGCGTCGTGGGCACCGCGGTCGGCTCGCGACTGCACCGGGTGGACCCCGACCGGGTGGTGCTCTGGTCGGCCGGCTCCGCCGCGGCGGTCACGGTCGTGGCCGCCGTCTTCTACAGCCTGCCGATGGCCGCGCTGGTCGCCGGCGTGGCCGCGATCACCAACGCCCTCGGGAAGGTCTCGCTCGACGCGATCATCCAGCGGGAGGTGGCCGAGGAGCTGCGCGCCTCGGCGTTCGCGCGGTCGGAGACCCTGCTGCAGCTCGCCTGGGTGGTCGGCGGCGCGCTGGGCATCGCGCTGCCCCCGACGGGCTGGATCGGCTTCACCGTCGCCGCGGCCCTGCTCGTGCTCGCCGTGGGCCTGGTGCTGTGGGGCCCGCGCCGGCGGCGCGACCCCGTGCCGGTGGACGCGCCCACCGACCCGGCCGGCGGGCCGCTGCCCGGCACCGGGTCCGGGCCGGCCGGGTGGTCGGCGTGACCCGCCGCGCGCCCGCCGTCCTGGCCCTCGTGCTGCTGGCGGCGACGCCCGGCTGCGGCGCGGGCGAGCCGGACACCCCGCCGCAGGTCACCGTGCGGGCCGGTCCGCAGGAGGTGCCCGTCCCGGCCAGCCAGTACTGCCTGGACGGCGAGGGGCAGCGCTACGGGATCCGGCCCCCGGTCGTCGAGGTCTCGCCCGCCACGACGATCCGCCTGGAGGTGCCCGAGTCGGTCGCCGAGCGCGGCTGGAGCGTGCAGGTGTTCGACGACCAGCTCGTCGAGCAGCTGGGCGAGGTGGACGTGCCCGCGGGCACCACCGTCTACGACGGCATCAACAGCTCCGACGTCGTGCCGGCCGCCTACCACCTGGTCGTCGTCGAGGACTCCGGCGAGGGGTGCTCGGGCCTCAGCGGTGCCTGGCCGGTCGGGTTCCTGCGTGCCGGGGGCGACACCGGGGGCACCGCCACCCCCGCCGGCTGAGCCGGACCGCGTCGCCGTCCCGCGCCGAAGAGGTGACTGCCTGGAACGGCCCCCCTGCAGGGCCCCGCGCCGAGCAGGTGAGGGCCTGGAACGGCCGCCCTTCAGGGGCCCGCGCCGAGCGTGCGAGGCGTGGGGGGAAGGGCGGCCCCGTCCAGAGGCTCACCGCGAGCTCGCGAGCGGTGAGGAGGACGGGGTCCTTCTAGTGCTCGAGGTCGGTCGCGACGGCCCGCAGCACCGAGGCGACCTTGCGGGCCACCGCCTTGTCGGGGTGCCGGCCACGACGCAGGCCGTTCGAGACGTCGTCCAGGAGCTTGATGAGGTCCTCGATGATCGGGACCAGCTCGTCGGGCTTCTTGCGGGTCCGCTCGGCGTGCGCGGCCGTGACCGACGGCAGGGGGTCCAGGACGCGGACCTGCAGCGCCTGGTCACCGCGGCGCCCCGCGACGATGCCGAACTCCACGCGCTGCCCGGGCTTGAGCTCCGTGGTGCCGGCCGGCAGGGCGTCCTTGTGCACGAAGACGTCGGGGCCGTCCTCGCGCGAGAGGAAGCCGAACCCCTTGTCCGGGTTGAACCACTTGACTCTGCCGGTGGGCACGATGTTCCCTCGGTCGCTCTTCCAGGTGGGCCCGGCGCCAGCCGGGGGACGGTCGCGGCACACCCGCCGCCGAGCGCCAGGTTAGTCGCCCGCGGGGTCCCCGGACGGCGGGATGCCCGCCGGCCGCTCCACCACCCCCAGCCGGTGCAGCAGCTCGAGGAAGACGACGGCGAAGTCGTTGGCCGCGACCTCGCGGGCGACCTGCTCCCAGTCGACCTGCTCGCGCAGCGCCCGGGCGACGGGCAGCAGCCGCGCGAGGTCGCAGTAGTGCTCGTCGAGGGTCATCAGCTTGGTGACCAGGATGTCGGTGGCCTCGAGGACGGGCATGTGCACCGACAGCACCGGCATCACCTCGGCCCGGTCGATGAGCTCCTGCTCCACCGGGTGACCGCAGGTGCGCCACAGGACGTCGACGAACGACCCGCCCTGCACCACCTTGGTCAGCCAGTCCTCGGGCGGGTCCGTGACCTGCAGGCCGGCGTCGGCGAGCACCTTCGCCGTCCGCTCGGCCTCCGCGGCGGGGACGAGGAAGTCAGCGTCGTGGTCGGGCTCCGGGGCGCCGCGCACCCAGGCCGCGTAGCCGCCGCACAGGGCGAAGGGCACGTCGGCCTGCTTCAGCGCCACGGCGGTGCGCTTGAGGAGGTCGCGGATCTCGTCCCGGTCCGAGGGCTGCACGGTGCGTGCCGGTACCCCCGCCCGGGCACTGCAACCTCGTGCGCATCGCGACCTTCAACATCCTCCACGGCCGTTCCCCCGACGACGACCGCGTGGACGTGGAGCGCCTGGCCGACGCGGTGAAGCGCCTCGACGCCGACGTCCTGGGGCTGCAGGAGGTGGACCGGGACCAGCCGCGGTCGATGAACGCCGACCTGACCGCGGTGGCCGCCGAGGCGATGGGCGCCGTCGACTCCCAGTTCGTCGCCGCCCTCGCCGGCACCCCGGGGGGCACCTGGATGGCGGCGACCGGGGAGGAGCAGCCGGGCTCGGCCAGCTACGGCATCGCGCTGCTCTCCCGCTACCCGGCGGTCTCCTGGCGGGTGGTGCGGCTGCCGGCGCTGCGCACCCGGGTGCCGGTGTGGTTCCGCGGCGCCCCGCGGCCCAAGCTGGTCGGCGACGAGCCGCGGGTGGCGGTCGCCGCCGTCCTCGACGGGCCGGCCGGGCAGTTCACCGTGGCCAACACCCACCTGTCGTTCGTGCCGGGCTGGGGGGCGCTGCAGCTCTCCAAGCTGGTGCGCTCCCTCACCGGGACCCGCGAGCCGCTGGTGCTCATGGGGGACCTCAACATGGGGTCCGGCCAGGCGTGGCGCGTGAGCGGGATGCGGTCGCTGGCCAGCACGCCGACCTTCCCGCTGGACGCGCCGACCCAGCAGCTCGACCACGTGCTGGCCCGGGGCCCGCTGGTCGCGAGCGGGCCGGCCGAGGCCGTGCGGCTGCCGCTCTCCGACCACCGGGCCCTCGTCGTCCCCTGCGCCCCGAGCGGCGTGGATCCGTCGGCGTGACGCCGACGGATCCACGCCACCTCAGGCGTTCTTGACCGAGGCCGCCGACTGCAGGCCCAGCTCCTCGACCGAGACCTGGCGCATCTCCACCTTGCGGATCTTGCCGGTGACGGTCATCGGGAAGGACTCGACGACCTTCACGTACCGCGGGATCTTGTAGTGGGCCAGCTTGCCGGTGCAGTACTCCCGCAGGCTCTCGGGGGTCATCGGCTCGGCGCCCTCGCGCAGCCGCACCCAGGCCATGAGCTCCTCGCCGTACCGCTCGTCGGGGACCCCGATCACCTGGGCGTCGACGACGTCCGGGTGGGTGTACAGGAACTCCTCGATCTCGCGCGGGTACACGTTCTCGCCGCCGCGGATCACCATGTCCTTGATCCGGCCGACGATGTTGAGGTACCCCTCGGTGTCCATGACGGCGAGGTCGCCGGTGTGCATCCAGCGGGCCCGGTCGATCACCTCGGCCGTCTTCTCCGGCTCGTCCCAGTAGCCGAGCATCACCGAGTAGCCGCGGGTGCAGAACTCCCCGGGGGTGCCGCGCGGCACGGTCAGCCCGGTGTCGGGGTCGACGACCTTGACCTCCAGGTGCGGGTGCACCCGGCCGACGGTCGAGGTCCGCCGGTCGAGGTCGTCGTCGGCACCGGTCTGCGTGGAGACCGGCGAGGTCTCGGTCATCCCGTAGCAGATCGTCACCTCGGTCATGCCCATCTCGGTGACGACCCGCTTCATGACCTCGACCGGGCACGGCGAGCCCGCCATGATCCCGGTGCGCAGGCTGGACAGGTCGTAGGAGCCGAAGTCGGGCAGCGCCAGCTCGGCGATGAACATCGTCGGGACGCCGTACAGCGAGGTGCACCGCTCGTCCTGGACGGCCTTCAGCGTCAGCGCCGGGTCGAAGCCGGGCGCCGGGATGACCATCGTCGCCCCGTGGGAGGTGGCCGCCAGGTTGCCCATCCCCATGCCGAAGCAGTGGTAGTAGGGCACCGGGATGCAGATCCGGTCCTCCTCGGTGTAGCCGCAGCCCTCCCCCACGAAGAACCCGTTGTTGAGCAGGTTGTGGTGGGTGAGCGTGGCGCCCTTGGGGAAGCCCGTCGTCCCGGACGTGTACTGGATGTTGATCGGGTCGTCGGCCGACAGCTCGGCCTCGCGCCGCACCAGCAGCTCGCGGTCGCCGCCCCGGCCGGTGGCCACCAGCCGCTCCCACTCCGGGGAGCCGAGGAAGAGCACCTCGCGCAGCTCCGGGCACTCACCGCGGACCTCGCCCACCATCGCGCGGTAGTCGCTGGTCTTGAACTCAGGAGCGCTGACCAGAACCGAGATGCCGGCCTGCTTCAGGACGTAGGCCAGCTCGTGGGTGCGGTAGGCCGGGTTGATGTTGACCAGGATCGCGCCGAGCTTGGCGGTGGCGAACTGCACGAACGCCCACTCCGCGCAGTTGGGCGCCCAGATGCCCACCCGGTCGCCCTTCGCGACGCCGAGCGCGTCGAGCCCGAGGGCGACGGCGTCGACCTCGGCGACGAACTGCGGGTAGGTGAACCGGCGGCCGGTGGCGCACTCGACCAGCGCCTCCCGGTCGCCCACCCGCGCCGCCGTCCGGTCGAGGTTGGCCCCGATGGTGTCGCCGAGCAGCGGGACGGTCGAGGTCCCGCTGCTGTAGGACGGCAGCGCGGGCGCGGTCACCGCCGGACCGTCCGGTTGTCGCCCGCCCGGTTGGGGCGGTCGGTGGGGTGGGCGTAGCGGAGGGCCTCGGGCGGGAGCGGGAAGCCGTGGTCCTCGCCGAACGGCGACAGCGGACCGGCCGCCTCGGCCGTGAGCTCGGTCACCGGGGCGCCGCCGTCGTCGGACTGGCCCCAGGTGGGCTCCACCAGGTGCGCGTGCTTCGTCTTCCGCTTGGCCATCTCGCCTCGTCGCCTCCGTCGTGCCGGGACCGCCGTGATCGGCGCTGGTCTGCCATCTTCTCCGACGGGGTACCCCCGATGCACCTACTACCCGCCCCGGCGTCCCCCGACCGCGCGGGCCCCGTACACGGTCGGCTCCTCCTCGGAGGCCAGGACCCACTCGCGGCGCCCCACCGGCGCGGCCCGCACCACCGCGCCGTCGAGCCGCTGGACGGCCCGCGTCCGCCAGACCGAGGTGCTCTCCAGCCGCAGCCGGACCGGCTCGGCGAGCGGGTCGGCGTCGTCGAAGCCGGCCGGCTCGAAGGCGATCACGGCCGGGCCGGCGATCCGCAGCACCCCGGTCTGCCAGGGCACGGCCGCCAGGCCGCGCCGCCACCGCTGGTGGCGCACCAGCGCCCCCGTGCCGGCCAGCGCGGCGGCGGCGCCCGCGCCCACGAGGGCGATGACCAGCAGGCCCACCGCCGGCAGCCGCCGGCCGGAGTCCTGGGCGATCTCCACGGCCACCACCCCGAGCAGGAACCCGAGGACGACGCCGATCAGGCCGCCGGCCAGCCAGCGCAGCGCGCCCGCCCGGTAACCGTCGAGCGCGGTGCGGGTCGTCGGGTCGTCGGCGGCCGGGTGCACGGCCCCATGCTGACGCACCCCGCGGCCGGGACGTCGGCCCAGGCGGCGGGCGTAACGTGGAGCGGATGCCTGCCGACAGTCCGGTCACGCTCTCCGCGTGGCTGCGCACCCGCAGCGACGAGCAGCTCGGCGCGCTCCTGGCGGCGCGGCCCGACGTCGCCCGCCCCGCGCCCTCCGACGTCGTCGCCCTGGCCAGCCGCCTGGCCGTGCCGGTCTCGGTCGACCGCGCGCTCGACGAGCTGGACGCCGGGACGCTGCAGGTCCTCGACGCCGTCCTGCTCGCCGACACCGACGGCGTCGACCCGGCCGACCTGGTGGGTGCGCTGCCGGAGCTGCCCGACGCGGTGCGCGAGGCCGCGGTCGAGCGGCTGACCACCCGTGCCCTGCTGTGGGGGGACGACCGGCTGCGCGCCCCGGAGCCGGTGCGCCGGGCGGTCCGCCACCCGGCCGGGCTGGGACGGCGGGCCGCGGAGCTGCGCCTGTCGCTGCCCGCCGACCTCGCCGCGGCGGTCGGCGAGCTGCCGGCCGACGAGCGCGACGTGCTGCAGCGGCTGGCCGGCGACCGCCCCGTCGGGCACCTGCCCGAGACCCCCAACGGCAGCCCCAGCCCGGCCCGGCGCCTCCTGCAGCGCGGCCTGCTGGCCCGCGTCGACGCCCTCACCGTCGAACTGCCCCGCGAGGTCGGCCTGCTGCTGCGCGGGGACCGCCCCCACGGCCCGCCGCGGCTGCAGCCGGAGCCGGCGGTGGTCAGCCGCGACCCGGCCGTCCTCGACCGGCAGGCCGCCGGGGCCGCCCTGGAGTCGGTGGGCCGGGTCGGCGAGCTGCTGGGGCTGCTCGAGGACGAGCCGGCCGGGCTGCTGCGCAGCGGCGGGATCGGCGTCCGCGACCAGAAGCGGCTGGCCCGCGCCCTGCACGTGACCGAACCGGAGGCCGCCTGGCTGCTGGAGCTGGCCTCGGTCGCCGGGCTGCTCGACGTCGGCGGCCCGCACCGCGACGAGTGGCTGCCCACCCGGGCCTTCGACCTGTGGCGCGAGCAGGACCTCCCCGACCGCTGGGCGACCCTGGCCGCCGGGTGGCTGGACGCCGTCCGGTTGCCCTCGCTGGCCGGCCAGCGGGACGTGAGCGGCAAGGCGGTCAACGCGCTGTCCCCCGACCTCGTGCGGCACACCGCCCCCGCCGTCCGCCGGGCGGCGCTGGACGCCCTGGCCGGGTACCCGCCCGGGTCGGGGCCGGCACCGGACGACCTGGTGGAGTTGCTGCGCTGGCGCAGCCCGCGGCGGGCCGACCGGCTGGCCCCCGTGCCCGACGTGCTGGCCGAGGCCGCGCGGCTGGGCGTCGTCGTCGGCGGGGTGCTGTCCACGGCCGGGCGCGGCCTGCTGGCCGGCGGTCCGGACGGTGCCGCCGACGGCATGCGCGGGCTGCTGCCCGAGCCGGTCGACCACGTGCTCGCCCAGCCCGACCTCTCGCTGGTCGCGCCCGGGCCGCTGGTCGCCGAGCTGGCCGACACCCTCGCCGTCGTGGCCGACGTCGAGTCCTCGGGCGGCGCCACGGTCTACCGGGTGTCCGACGGCAGCGTGCGGCGCGCGCTGGACGCCGGGTGGTCGGCCACCGACCTGCACGAGTTCCTCGCCCGGGCCTCCCGCACCCCGGTGCCGCAGGCCCTGGACTACCTGGTGGACGACGTCGCCCGCCAGCACGGCCGGCTGCGGGTGGGCGCGATCGAGAGCTACGTGCGCTCCGACGACCACGGGCTGCTGTCCCAGGTGCTCGGCGACCGCCGCACCGCGGCCGCCGAGCTGCGCCGGCTGGCGCCCGGGGTGCTGGTCAGCGGCCTGGGCGCCGACGAGGTGCTCACCGTGCTGCGCGAGGCCGGGTACGCCCCGGCCGGTGAGTCCCCGGGCGGCGCCGTCCTGACCCGGCCGCCGGCCCGGCCGCGCGCCGCGGGCCGCCGGCCGGGCGCCCCCGGCCCGGTGGCCCCGCGGCCGCTGACCCCCGACGAGCTGGCCGCGACGGTGCGCGAGGTCCGCGCCGGGGACGCCGCGCTCTCGGCCCGCCGCACCGAGCCGGTGCGGCAGGTGCCCGGCGTGACCACCGCCGGCACGCTCGAGCTGCTCTCCCGCGCGGTGCGCGAGGGGACCCCGGTGTGGCTGGGCTACGTCGACGCCCAGGGCAGCGGCAGCCAGCGCGTGGTCCGCCCGGTGTCCCTGGCCGGTGGTTTCCTGCAGGGGTACGACGACCGGCGCGGCGAGGCGCGCACCTTCGCCGTGCACCGCATCACCTCGGTGGCGCTGGTGGAGGAGGAAGCCCCCGCCGCCGAGGACCGTTGGACCCCGTGATGCCCGCCCCAGTCGAGAGGCGCCCCACCCCGTGAACGACGGCCCCCTGATCGTCCAGTCGGACAAGACCCTGCTGCTCGAGGTCGACCACCCGGCCGCGCGCGACTGCCGGGCGGCGATCGCCCCGTTCGCCGAGCTCGAGCGCTCCCCCGAGCACGTGCACACCTACCGGGTCACGCCGCTGGCGCTGTGGAACGCCCGCGCCGCCGGGCACGACGCCGAGCAGGTCGTCGACGCGCTGGTGCGCTTCTCGCGCTACCCCGTGCCGCACGCGCTCCTGGTCGACGTCGCCGACACCATGGACCGCTTCGGCCGGCTGACCCTGGCCAACAACCCGGTGCACGGGCTGGTGCTCACCACCTCCGACCGGGCGGTGCTCGAGGAGGTCGTCCGCTCGAAGCGGGTGGCGCCGATGCTGGGCCAGCGCATCGACGACGACACCGTCGTCGTCCACCCCTCCGAGCGCGGCCGGCTCAAGCAGGCGCTGCTGAAGATCGGCTGGCCGGCCGAGGACCTCGCCGGCTACGTCGACGGGCAGGCGCACCCGATCGAGCTGGCCGAGGAGGGCTGGTCGCTGCGCGACTACCAGCGCGAGGCGGTCGACGGCTTCTGGTCGGGCGGCTCGGGCGTCGTCGTCCTGCCGTGCGGGGCGGGGAAGACCCTGGTCGGCGCCGCGGCCATGGCCGAGGCCCGGGCGACCACGCTGATCCTGGTCACCAACACGGTGGCCGGCCGGCAGTGGAAGCGCGAGCTGATCGCCCGCACCTCGCTGACCGAGGAGGAGATCGGCGAGTACTCCGGCGAGCGCAAGGAGATCCGGCCGGTCACCATCGCCACCTACCAGGTGATCACCACCCGGCGGAAGGGCGAGTACCGGCACCTGGACCTCTTCGACGCCCAGGACTGGGGCCTGATCGTCTACGACGAGGTGCACCTGCTGCCCGCCCCGATCTTCCGGCTCACCGCCGACCTGCAGTCCCGCCGCCGGCTGGGGCTGACCGCCACGCTGGTGCGCGAGGACGGCCGGGAGGACGACGTGTTCTCCCTCATCGGGCCCAAGCGCTACGACGCCCCGTGGCGGGACATCGAGTCGCAGGGCTACATCGCGCCGGCCGAGTGCATCGAGGTGCGGGTGTCCCTCGACGACGAGGAGCGGATGACCTACGCGGTCGCCGAGCCCGAGGAGCGGTACCGGATCGCCGCGACGGCGTCCTCGAAGCTGCCGGTGATCCGGCGGGTGCTCGAGCGGCACCCCGGCGAGCAGAAGCTGGTCATCGGCGCCTACCTCGACCAGCTCGAGGAGCTCGGGACGGCCCTCGACGCCCCGGTGATCCAGGGCTCGACCACCAACCGCGAGCGGGAGAAGCTCTTCGACGCCTTCCGCGCCGGCGACATCCGCACGCTCGTGGTGTCCAAGGTCGCCAACTTCTCCATCGACCTGCCCGAGGCCGCCGTCGCCGTCCAGGTGTCGGGGACCTTCGGCTCCCGGCAGGAGGAGGCCCAGCGGCTGGGCCGGGTGCTGCGGCCCAAGGCCGACGGCCGGCAGGCGCACTTCTACACCGTGGTCAGCCGCGACACCCTGGACGCCGAGTACGCCGCGCACCGGCAGCGCTTCCTCGCCGAGCAGGGCTACGCCTACACGATCGTCGACGCCGACGACCTGGCCGGCCCCGGTGAGGTCAACGGCCCCGACCGGGTGGACGAGCCCGCCGACTGATCGGGCGGAGTCCGGTGTGCGAGCTTTTCCCGCACACCGGACTCCGCGTCAGCTCAGCGCCGCGGCCAGCCGCGCCATGCCCTCGGCGAGCCGCGCGGGCCCGTAGGCGGTGAACGACAGGCGCAGCGTGGCGCGGTCCGGCCGCCCGGCGAAGAACGCCGCGCCCGGCACGAAGGCCACGTCGTGCCGCAGCGCGGCCGGCAGCAGCTCCGCGGTGTCGACGTCGCCGGGCAGTCGGACCCACACGAACATCCCGCCGTCCGGCTCGGTCCAGGTGCTGCCCGCCGGGAGGGCGGCCGGCAGCGCCTCGACCATGGCGTCCCGCCGCTCCCGGTAGGCCGAGCACAGCCGCAGCACGTGCGACTCGACGTCGGCCGCGGCGAACCAGGCCGCCGCGGCCGCCTGGTCGACCGTGGAGGTGTGCAGGTCGGCGGCCTGCTTGGCCAGCGTCAGCGCCGGCAGCAGGGACGACGGGGCCCGCAGCCAGCCCAGCCGCAACCCGGGCGCGGCCACCTTCGAGAAGCTGCCCAGGTAGACGACGTGGTCGTCGGCGCCGGGGTGCGCGGCCAGCGCCGGCACGGGGGCGCCGCGGTAGCGCAGATCGGCGTAGGGGTCGTCCTCGACCAGCCAGACCCCGTGCCGGGCGGTCAGCTCGACGACCTCCGCCCGCCGGTGCGACGGCATGGTGCGCCCGGTCGGGTTGGCGAAGGTCGGCACCAGGTAGACCAGCGCGGGCCGCTCCCGGCGCAGCGCGTCGGCCAGCGCGTCGGGGTCCATGCCGTGCTCGTCGGTGGGCACGGGCACGACGCGGGCGCCGGCGAGCTGGAAGCACTGCAGCGCGGCGAGGTAGGTCGGGTCCTCGACCAGCACGGTGGCCCCGGGGTCCAGCAGCGCCGTGGCGACCAGCGAGAGCCCCTGCTGCGACCCGGAGGTCACCAGCAGGTCGCCGCCGCTGGTCAGCAGGCCGCGGGCGGTGAGCCGGGCGGCGACGCGGGCACGCAGCTCGCGGTCGCCCTCGCTGGGGGCGTACTGCAACGCGCGGCGGGCGTGCGGGCCCCACAGCACGCGGTCGTAGGCGGCGCGCACGCCGTCGAGGTCGAACAGCTCCGGCGCGGGCAGGCCGCCGGCGAAGGAGATGACCTCGGGCCGGTCGAGGAGGGCGAGCAGCTCGCGCACCGGCGAGCCGGCCACCCCGGCCAGGCGCTCGGCGACGGCGGGGACGGGCGTGCTGAGGAGTGCGGACGACACGGGTGCTCCAGGACGGACGTACCAGGGGGGTGGGGGACGGCGCTGGAGTGCGGGGGGTGTCCCGCTGCCGTCCGCGCCGGTCGGGCTTCCTGGTCGAGGAGCCGTCGCCAAGAATACGTGGCCCCCGTGCGGCCCGTGCGGCGCACCCGTGGGGACGGCGTGGCCCGCGGGGCGCGGCCGGCCCACCGGGGCACGAGAGGAGCGCCACAACCAGGCCCGGCCCGCGGCATCGGCGCAGGTCAGGGCGGCGCAACCGGCGTCCATACGTCGTCCCGGGCGGGGCGCGCGGGAGGTGCCCGGTTGGGCGTGTCCCGGATCCCCCGACCACAATGGCGCCCGACATGGCGAGTGCAGCACGAGCGGTGGCCGCGAGCCCGCAGACGACGAGCCGGCCGCTCCGGGCCTGGCAGCAGGCCGCCCTGGAGAAGTACGAGCAGGCCTCCCCCAAGGACTTCCTGGTCACCGCGACCCCGGGCGCGGGCAAGACGACGTTCGCCCTGACCCTGGCCTCCCGGCTGCTGCAGCGTCGCGAGGTCGCCCGCGTGGTCGTGGTCTGCCCGACCGACCACCTGCGGCTGCAGTGGGCCGAGGCCGCGGACCGGCTGGGCATCGTCCTCGACCCGAACCTGACCAACGCCGTCGGGCCGGTCCGGGCCGGGACGCAGGGGTACGTGACCACGTACGCGCAGGTCGCGGGCAAGCCGATGCTGCACGCCGCGCGCTCCACCGCGGTGAAGACGCTCGTCGTCCTCGACGAGGTGCACCACGCCGGTGACGGCCTCTCCTGGGGCGAGGCGATCGAGGAGGCCTACGGCTTCGCCGCCCGCCGGCTGTGCCTGACCGGGACGCCGTTCCGCACCAAGCCCGACGAGCGCATCCCGTTCGTGCGCTACGAGGAGGACGGCTTCGAGGGGGACCTCGGCGGCGAGGTCGGCCTGGTCAGCCGCGCCGACTACACCTACGGCTACAAGGAGGCCCTGGCCGACAACGTCGTCCGCCCGGTCGTCTTCGCCGCCTACACCGGGACCTCCCGGTGGCGGAACTCCGCCGGCGAGGTGGTCGCGGCCTCCCTCTCGGAGGCCGGCACCCGGTCGGTGGAGATGCAGGCCTGGCGGACGGCGCTGGACCCCAAGGGCCAGTGGGTGCCGCACGTCATCGCCGCGATGGACGACCGCATCACCCACCTGCGCGAGAACGGCATGCCCGACGCCGCCGGGCTGGTGCTGGCCAGCGACCAGGACGACGCCCGCGACTACGCGAAGATCGTCCGCCGGGTGACGGGCAAGGCCCCGGAGCTGATCCTCTCCGACGACCCGAAGGCGTCGAAGAAGATCGAGCGGTTCGCCACCGGGTCGGCGCGGATCGCGGTCTGCGTGCGGATGATCTCCGAGGGCGTCGACGTCCCCCGGGCCGCCGTCCTCGCCTGGATGACCTCGTACCGGACGCCGCTGTTCTTCGCGCAGGCCGTCGGCCGCGTCGTCCGCGCGCGGGCGGCGCACGAGTCGGCGACGGTGTTCCTGCCCGCCGTGCGGCCGCTGCTGTCCCTCGCCGCGTCGATGGAGGAGCAGCGCAACCACGTCATGCCCCCGCCGAAGACCGTGCAGGGCGACGAGCTCGACCTCGAGCCGCTGCCGCCCAAGGAGCGGGAGGTCGACGGGGTCAAGCAGTTCGAGGCGCTGGAGGCCGACGCCCGCTTCGCGCACGTGCTCCACGGGGGGACCGCGCACACCGGGGCGGGCTCGGGGGCCGTCGTGGTGGCCGCCGAGGACGAGGACTTCCTCGGCATCCCCGGCCTGCTGACCGCCGAGCAGACCGCCGAGCTGCTGGCCAAGCGGGACGACGAGCTGCGGCTGCGCATCGCCCAGCGGCAGCACGAGGACACCGGCGAGCTGCCGATCGTCGAGGACCACCCCGACGAGGACGACGCCGGCCGCTCGTGGCGGGACGCCGCCGAGCTGCGCCGCGAGATCAACCGGCTGGTGTCCCGGGTGTCGGCGAAGACCTCGACGCCGCACGCGGTGGTGCACACCGAGCTGCGCAAGTCGGTGCCCGGCCCGCCCTCGGCGTCGGCGTCGGTCGACGTGCTGCGGGCCCGCCGGGAACGCCTCCGCACGATGCTCTGACCGTGCGACCCGTGGCCGAGGCGCCACCCTGGGCACAGGCGGCGCCCCCCAGGCACAGGCGGCGCCCCGCAGGCACAGGCGGCGCCCTCAGGCACAGGAGGCACTACCCACGTCCAGGGGCTGCTGACGGGGGAACAGCTTCCTGTGCCTCGTGTGGGCGAGGCCGCAGCCCGCGACGGGTGAACCGGAGCGGCCCGAGCCCGGGGCCGTCGTGGGTCGCCCGGGTTCAGCCGCGGGCGGCCGGCAGCAGGCCGCGCGCGGCGGCGACCGCGACGGCCTCGGTGCGGCTGCCGGCGCCGAGCTTGGCCAGGATGTTGCTCACGTGCACGCTGGCGGTCTTCTCGCTGATGTAGAGCTCGGCGCCGATCTGGCGGTTGGTGCGGCCCCGGGCCAGCAGCCCGAGCACCTCCGACTCGCGGGGGGTGAACACCGCGTCCGGCGCCACCACCCGTCCCGCCGCCTCCAGGGGCAGCCGCGCCCGCCGCGCCAGGGCGACCACCGCCTCGCGCAGCGGGACGGCGCCCAGCCGGCCGGCCACGGCCACCGCCGCCCGCAGCTCCCCGGCCGCCGCGGCGCGGTCGTCCCCGGCCAGCAGGGCCTCGGCCAGCCGCCACCGCGACCGCGCCTGCTCGTAGACGTGCCCGTAGCCGAACGCGTCGACCGCAGCCCGCCACAGCCCGACGTCCGCGCGGCCCGCCACCCGCGCGCGCTCGGCCTCCACCCGGGCCTGCCAGGCGGCGGCCTCGACCCCGAACGGGCCGAAGGCGCGCAGGTGGTCGCGGATCGCGTCGCGGGCCGTCGCGGCCAGCTCCTCCCCCTCCGCCAGCCGCCCGGCGAGCGCCGCGTCGTCGCCCCGCAGCCGGGCCTCGGCGGCCGCGTCGCCGACCGCGGCGAGGGCCGTGGCGGTCAGCCGGACGACGGCCAGCCGGTCGTCGCCCCACAGCGCCTGCACGTGCCGGACGGCGGTGCGGACGGCGGCCACCGCGGCGTCGGCGTCCCCGGCCCAGGCCGCGGCGTCGGCCTCGGCGCCGGCCGTGGCGATCCGCAGCAGGACGTGCGCCTCCATCCGGTCGGCCAGACCCCGCGCCCGGGCCAGCCGCTCGCCCACCGCGGCGTCCCCGCGGCCGACCAGCACCAGCAGGCCGGCGGCGCGCACGTGCCCCGCCATCGCGGGCACCCGCGCCAGCCCCTCCGCCAGGACCAGGCTGCCGTCCCAGTCGCCCGCCACGTACCGCGTGGCCACCCCCAGGTGCCGCAGCTCCGTGGCGTAGAACGACCACTCGACGCCGAGCTCGGCGGCCCGGGCCAGGCCGGTGTCGACCCAGCGGCGGGCCGTGTCGACGTCACCGGTGTCGTAGGGCACGACCGCGAGGTTGAACAGCACCCGCATCTCGACGTCGGTGTCGCCGGACCGGCGCGCCCGGGCCAGCGCCTCCTCCAGCCGCGCGGTCACCACCGGCAGGTCCTCCACCCCGCCGACCCGCGCCAGCGACACCGCGGTGTCGGCCCAGGCGCTGTCGAGCCCGAGGGCGTCGGCGGCGGCGAGCGCCTCGGCGGCCGCCGCGTCGCCCTCCTCGCGGCGGCCCACGTCGTAGCTGGTGCGGGCGTGCGTGGCGGCGGCCCACGTGCGCACCGCCGAGGGCGGGTCGGCCGGCACCAGCGCCATCGCCGCGGCGCTCTCCCGCTGCGCGGCGGCCTGGTCCTCGACCCGCGCCAGCGTCTGCGCCAGCCGGTAGTGCAGCCGGGCCCGCAGCACCGGGTCGCCCGCGGTGCCCAGCAGCTCCAGCGCCGCTCGCATGAGCGCCACCGCGCGGTGCGGCTCCCCCGCCGTCCGCGCCGCCGCGGCCGTGTCCAGCAGCAGCTCGGCGTGGCCGCGGCCGGCCCGCTCGGCGGCGTCGGGAACCGCACCCCACAGCTCCAGCGCCGCCTCCAGGTGCTGCAGCTGCTCGGCCGGGGCCCCCACCTCGCACGCCTCGGTCGCGGCCTCCAGCGACGCGGAGAACGCCCCGGGCAGGTCGTGGCTGCCGCGCGCGTGGTGCGCCCGCTCCGCCGCGGTGCCCGCCGCCGGGCTCCCGGCCAGCCACCCGGCGATGGCCGCGTGCAACCGCACCCGCTCGCCGGGCAGCAGGTCGGCCAGCACCGCCTCGCGCAGCAGCGCGTGCCGGAAGCGGTAGCGGCCGTCGGGCGAGACGACCAGGAGGTGCCGGTGCACGGCCTCGACGAGCGCGGCGTCGAGCTCCGCGGCGTCGGGGCCGGCGACGGCGGCGAGCAGGTCGTGCCGGACCTGCCGCCCGGCGACGGCGGCCACCCGCAGCACCCGCTGCGCGGCCTCGCCGAGCTGCTCGACCCGGGTGAGGAGCAGGTCGGTGAGCGCCAGCGGCAGCTCCTGCCCGGCCAGGCCGGCGGCCAGGAGCTCCTCGGCGTAGAAGGCGTTGCCCTCGGCGCGGGCGACGACGTCCTCCACGGTGGTGTCGGCGACCCCCGCGGCCAGCCCGCGGACCAGCTCGCCCACGGCGGCGTCCGGCAGCGGCCCCAGCTCCACCCGCTCCACCCCGGGCACCCGGACCAGCTCGGCGAGCAGCGGGCGCAGCGGGTGGCGGCGGTGCAGGTCGTCGGAGCGGTAGGAGACCACCAGGGCCACGGGTGCGTCGCCCAGCCGCGCGAGCAGGTACCGCAGCAGGTCGCGGCTGGACCGGTCGGCCCAGTGCACGTCCTCGAGGACGGCGAGCACGGGCGCCTCCGCGGCCAGCCCGGTCAGCAGCCCCGCGACCGACTCGAACAGCTGCAGCCGGCCGTCGTCCAGGCGCGCGCGGGCGCCCGGGTGCCGGAGCGGACCGCCGAGGTCGGCGGCCTCCCCCGCCGGCGCGCCGTCGCCGCCGGGGACCGGCCCGGCGAGCAGGCCGGCGGGCAGCGCGCGAGCCGCGCCGTCGGCAGGGTCCCCGGTGACCGGCCGCAGCAGGTCGACGAAGGGCAGGTACGGCAGGCCGACGTCCCCGAGGTCGACACAGTGCCCGGTGAGCACCCGCACCCCGCGGGCGGTCGCGCGCGCGGCCAACTCGTCGAGGAGCCGGGTCTTGCCCACCCCGGCGTCCCCCGCCAGCAGGACCGCCGCCCCGCGCCCCTGGCCGGCCCGGTCGACGGCGGCCAGCAGCCGGGCCAGCTCCTCGTCGCGGCCCACCAACGGGCGGTCGTCCCACTGCGGCACGCCCGGGATGGTGGCACGGGCCCCCGACGGGACGGCGCCGGGCCGCTCCCACCAGAGCACCGCCCCGGGCCGGCGCGGCGGGCGGAGGAGGGTGACCCCGCTCAGCGCGGGCGCCGCGTCCGCCGGAGGGGCCAGGGGCGCCCGCCCCGGGTGCCCCGGCCGATCCGCTGCAGCACCTCGCGCCGGTAGGCCAGCTCGGCCTCCAGGCCGGGGTTCGGGTAGGTCGCCATGACCGCTTCCTCTCGTCGTCGTGGACGAGGTCGACGGTCGTGCTGAGGCCCGGCCGCGGGCATCGGGAGGTCGGGCAGTCCGGGGTGCGGCGTCCGGGTCACCGTCTGAGGTCCCCGCTGAGGGGCCACACGATGGGGTGAGCGCGGCCGGTGCGGTGCAGTGCCCGGCCGCGGGCGGGGAACCGCACGGCCGCGGCGCCCGCCGCCGCCGCCCGGCGTGCGCCGGCACGGCGACCCGCGAGGAAGGAGCCCGCGATGCGGCTCGGTACGGCCATCGTCCTGCTGGCGCTCGGTGCGGTCCTGACCTTCGCCCTGCGCGTCGACGTCTCCGGCGTGGACCTGCAGGTCGTCGGGTGGATCCTCATGGCGGCCGGCGCGCTGGGCATCGTCCTGGAGCTGGCCGTGTGGGCACCCCGGCGGCGGGAGGTGCGCACCACCACGCACGCCGACCCGGCGGGCCGGCGGCGGACCACCACCGACGAGGCGTACTGACCACGCGCGAGAGCCCCCGACCGCGGTGGTCGGGAGCTCTCGCACGGGTGGGTCCGGACCGGGCTCTGGTCGCCTCGCGGCGAGTGGCACGACGCGGCTCCGGACCCCCGACCGAGGTCGGAGCGGTATTCCGCGAAGGCGGTATCCAATTGGCACCCGGGGACACAGATGGCCCGGCCCGGACGCCTCCCAGGCTACCCCCGCCCGCCGCCGGCCACACGGGCCGGCGGGGACCCGGCCGCTCGCGACCGCGTGCCAGACTCCGCGGCGTGGCGCACCTGAGCGACGTGGAGGCCCGGGTCCTCGACGCCGTCGACGATCGGTGGGCCGTCGGTCTGCTGCGGGAGCTGGTCGCCGTCCCCTCGGTCGGGGGCACGGCCGCCGAGAGCGAGGTCCAGCACCGGGTCGGCGACGTCCTGGGGACGCTGGGCTGCGCGGTGGACCGCTGGCCGATCGACCTGGCCGAGGCCGCCGCCGCCCCCGACGCCCCCGGCCAGGAGGTGCAGCGCACGGAGGCGTGGGGCTGCGTCGGCACGAGCGCGGCGGCCGAGGGCGGCGTCCCGGCGCTCGTCCTCTCCGGGCACACCGACGTCGTCCCCGCCGGCGACCGCGACCGCTGGCCCGGGGACCCCTTCGACCCGCGGGTCGAGGGCGGCGCGGTGCACGGCCGGGGCGCGTGCGACATGAAGGCCGGCCTGGTCGCCGCCCTGGCCGCGCTCGCCGCGGTGCGGACGGCGGGGGTGCGCCTGGCCCGGCCGCTGGCCGTGCACGCCGTCGTCGGCGAGGAGGACGGCGGCCTCGGCGCGTGGGCCACGCTCCGGCGCGGGCACGCGGGCGACCTGTGCGTCATCCCGGAGCCGACCGCCGGGGCGGTGGTCACCGCCAACGCCGGGGCGCTGACCTTCCGGCTGGAGGTGACCGGCCACGCCGCGCACGCCGCCCACCGCGACCGGGGGGTGAGCGCGGTGGAGCTGTTCGCCGTCGTGCACGCCGGGCTGCGGGAGTTCGAGGCCGAGCGGCAGGCCGGCGCCGACCCGCGCTTCGGCGCCGCCCGCTACCCGTACGGGATCAGCATCGGCCGGGTGCGGGCCGGCGACTGGGCCAGCTCCGTGCCCGACCTGCTGGTGGCCGACGGCCGCTACGGCGTCCGCATCGGCGAGCCCGTGGAGGGGGCGCGGGCGGCCCTCGAGGAGCGGCTGGCCGCGATCTGCGCCGCCGACCCCTGGCTGGCCGACCACCCGGTGCGAGTGACCTGGACCGGCGGCGCGTTCGCCAGCGGCACCCTGCCCGCGGGACACCCGCTGCTGCCCGCCGTCCGCGGCGCGGTCACCGACGCCGGGGGGACGCCGCCGCCCGAGCGGGCCATCCCCGCCGGCAGCGACCTGCGCCTGTACGCCGCGGCGGGGATCCCGACGCTGCACTACGGCCCGGGCGACCTGCACCTGGCGCACGGCCCGCTGGAGCGGGTGCCGGTCGACGAGCTGGTCACCGCCGCCCGCGCCCTCGCCCTGCTCACCCTGCGCACCTGCGGGGTGGCATGACCCTCGTCGGCTTCGAGGCCTGGGCCGCGCTCGCCGGCGACTCCGCCACCTCGCGGACCGAGTGGGCGGCGGTGGTGGCCGCCTGGTCGCAGCCGCACCGCCGCTACCATGACCTCACCCACCTGGCCGCCGTCCTCGGCCTGGTCGGCGAGCTCGGCGCAGCCGCCGCCGACCCCGCCGCCGTCCGGCTGGCCGCCTGGTACCACGACGTGGTCTACGACCCGCGTCGCGGCGACAACGAGCAGGTCAGCGCGCAGCGGGCCCGGGCCGGGCTGCGCGGGCTGGTGCCCGAGGCGCGGGTCGAGGAGGTCGTGCGGCTGGTGCTGCTGACCGCCGGCCACGACCCGGAGCCCGGCGACGCGAACGGCGCGGTGCTCTGCGACGCCGACCTCGCCGTCCTGGCCGGGCCGCCGGAGGCCTACGCCGGCTACGCGTCGGCCGTGCGCGAGGAGTACGGGCACCTGACCGACGAGGAGTTCACCGCCGGGCGGATCGCCGTCCTCGAGCACCTGCTGGCGCTGCCCGCGCTCTACCGGCTGCCCGCCGTCGCGGCGGCCTGGACCCCGCGGGCCCGGGCCAACCTCAGCGCGGAACTGGCGCTGCTGCGCTCGCGCGCGGCTTCCGGCGCCTGAGCCCGGCCGCCTGCAGCCGGGCCAGCAGCACGCGGCAGGTCACCGCCTCGGCGCCCGCGGCCACGGCCACCTCGAACAGCTCGGCCGGGACGTCGTAGTGGTCGCCCTGGAACGCCCGCCGCGGGATGCCCAGCTCGGCGGCGACGAAGGCGTGCAGCTCCTCGTAGGACGCGTCGCTGACCAGGTGGGACCACAACCGGCCGCGCCAGGGCCACACGGGGGTGTCGATGAGCAGGGCCACGTCGGCAGTCTCCCCGCCGGCGGCTAGCGTCGCCCGGGTGAACCGTGAGATCCGCTGGGGCGTCGTCGGGCCGGGCCGCATCGCCGAGAACCTGATGGCCGACTTCGCGCACGTCCCCGGGGCCCGGCCGGTCGCGGTCGCCTCCCGCTCGGCCGACCGGGCGGCCGCCTTCGCCGCCCGGCACGGGCTCGAGCGGGCCCACGGCTCCTACCGGGACATCCTCGCCGACCCGGACGTCGACGTCCTCTACGTCGCCACCCCGCACCCGCAGCACCACGCCATCGCGCTGGCCGCCCTCGACGCCGGGAAGGCGCTGCTGGTGGAGAAGGCGTTCACCGCGACCACCGCGGGGGCCGTCGAGGTCGTCGAGCGGGCGCGGGAGCGGCGGCTGTTCGTCATGGAGGCGATGTGGACCCGCTTCCAGCCCGCCGTCGTGGCCCTGCGCGAGCGGGTGGCCGACGGCGCGATCGGGGAGGTCCGCTCGGTGCAGGCCGACCTCGGGGTGTCGCGGACCTACGACCCCGCCGACCGGCTGTTCGCCCTCGGGCTCGGCGGCGGCGCGCTGCTCGACCTCGGCGTCTACGTCGTCTCGTTCGCCCAGATGCTGCTCGGCGCCCCGGACACGGTGACCACCGCCGGCTCGCTGTTCCCCACGGGCGCCGACGCGGAGGCGGCCGTCCTGCTGGGCTGGGCGGACGGGCGGTCGGCGACGCTCACCACCTCGCTGCGCTACCCGACCCCCGGGCAGGCGCGGGTGTTCGGCACCGGGGGCTGGATCGACGTCCTCCCCCGCTTCCACCACCCCGAGACCATCGTGCTGCACCGCACCGGCGCCGACCCCGAGACGATCACCAGGCCGCAGACCGGCACCGGCTACGCGCACGAGCTCGCCGAGGTGACCGCCTGCCTGCAGGCCGGGCGCACCGAGAGCGCGGTCATGCCGCTGGCCGACACCCTCGCCGTCCAGGCGGTGCTCGGCCAGGCCGCCGACCGGCTGGGGATCCGGCACGCCGAGGACCCGGACGGCCTCGGCTGAGCTACCCGCCGGTCGCCTGCGCGAGCGTGGGCACGCGGGTCACCGGGCGGCCGGTGCCCCGGACCGCCTCGGCGAGGACGACGGCGTCGACCACCGCCGCCCCGCCCGGGTCGTTGTTCAGGTAGACCAGCACGTGCTCGTCGGGGCCGTAGGCCCCGGCCAGCCGCTCGGCCCAGCGGTGCAACACCGCCGGCGGGTACCCCCAGCGCTCCGCCCCGGTGTGCAGCCGCAGGTACCCCCACCCGGCGGTCCGCCACAGCGGCGTCACCGGCTGCTCGGCTCGGTCGGCCCAGCACAGCGCGGCGCCGTGCCGCTCGAGCAGGTCGCGGACCTCGTCGGTCCACCAGGTCTCGTGCCGGGGCTCGACGGCCACACGGAGCCCGGGCGGGAACTGCTGCAGGCAGTCGCGCAGCAGCCCGGCGTCGGCCCGCAGCGTCGGCGGCAGCTGCAGCAGGACGGCGGCCAGCCGGTCGCCCAGCCCGGCGGCGCGCTCCACCAGCCGGGCCACCGGCTCGGCCGGGTCACGCAGCCGCCGGACGTGCGTGAGGAACCGGCTGGCCTTGACCGCCCACCGGTAGTCCGGGGGCGTGCGCGCCCGCCAGCGCTCGAAGGTGGCCCGCTCCGGGAGGCGGTAGAAGGCCGCGTTGCTCTCCACCGTGGCGAAGTGCGCCGCGTGGTGCTCGAGCTCCAGCCGCTGCGGCAGGCCGGGCGGGTAGAAGCGGCCGCGCCAGTCCCGGTACTGCCAGCCCGACGTCCCCACCACCACCGCCATGCCGTGCCGCTACCCGCGCACCGCGCGGTGCAGCCCCCGGGCCGACGCCCGCATGCCCCGGCCCCCCCATTGGGGGGACGGCGGTCCCCCTCCGCTCGGCTGCCCCGCGGCGGTCCCCCGGCGCGACCGTGTCCGGCACCAGTCCGGCCCACCGAGGGACGTGGGCCGGCGCGACCGCGGAGATGACCATGACGAGCACACGACCGACCGGCTCGGGCGGTCGCGGGGGCGGGACGGGACCCACCGACCCCTCCGCGTCGCGACCGTCGCGCCGTACCCGACGCATCCTCGCCGGGGGCCTGGCGGCCGCCACCGCGACCGGGGCGCTGGTGACCCTCACCGGCATCGCCCAGGCCGGGAACCCCCCGCTGGGGCCCGGCAACATCGAGATCTTCCCGAAGCGCGACATGGTGGCCCTGGAGGGCTACGCCGACCAGGCGGGCGAGACGGCCACCGTGACGGTCAGCCGCAACGGCCAGCAGGTCGGCATCGGCGAGGGCGTCATCGACGCGACCGGCTTCCTGGAGTTCAACCACCCCGGCGGCTCCTGCTGGACCGGTGTCACGCCCAACATCCAGGGCGGGGACCTCGTCGAGGTCCGCTTCAGCGAGACCGCCTTCACCGACGGCGCCTACGTCAGCTCCGCGGCGATCACCGAGGTCACCCACAGCGACTTCGCGGCGACCGACGTCGAGGGCGACGTCGAGGGCACGGTCACCATCAGCGGCACCTACGGTGACGACTTCGGCACCCGGTTCAGCCTCGACCGGTTCGTCGTCGAGGTGGTCAACCCCGAGATGCGCCGGCCCGACCCCTCCACGCCGCCCACCCTGATCGGTGAGCGCGCGATCGGCTGGACGCCGGTCGTGGATCCGGCCGAGCCGAACGGCGGCCCGGGCTACGAGGTCACCGGCACGGCCGAGAACGGCGAGTTCTCCGTCACCTTCAGCATGTACTCGGCCGCGGACGCCGAGCGCGTGCTCGACGGGGAGCACGTCGTCACCTCGTGGATGGCCGACGCCGGCGAGCTGGCCCTCGGCAACTCGCTCTACGAGTTCGGGGAGGCCGACGGCCCCGGCTTCGGTGGCTGCCCGGCCGGCCCGGCGTCCCAGGCCCCGGTGCCCCCCACCAGCGTGGCCGCGGTCCGCAGCGGTACCGACATCACGCTGACCTGGAGCACCCCGGCGCAGCCGGCCGACGCCAACCCGATCGCCCAGTACCGGGTGGCCGCGGTCGACACCGTCACCGGCCAGGAGATCGCGGTCCGGCAGCCGGCCAACCCCGGCGAGAACTCCGCCATCATCCACGGGCTGGTGGCCGACCAGGCCTACCCGCTGATCCTCGAGGCCACCAACGGCCAGTGGAGCCCGGTCGTGCAGCTCGGCACGCTCGGCGCCGACGGCACCCTGACGCCCTGGGTCGACCCGACCAACCCCGACACCGGGGGCGGCACCGGCGGTGGGGGCACGACCGACCCGGGTGACGGCACCACCGACCCGGGCACGGAGGAGCCGGTCGCCGTCGCGCCGTCGGCCTTCTCGATGACCCGCGTCCTCGCCGGCCACGAGTCGGTCACCGTCGAGTGGACGGCGGCGCAGCCGGGCAGCGCCACCAGCCCGGTCACCGGCTACGAGATCGTCGCCACGGGCCCCGCGCCCGCGGACGGCACGGCGGCCCCGACCGTCACCGCGCAGGTCGCGGCGACGGCCACCTCCGGCACGGTCCCCGGCCTGACCAACGGCACCGGCTACACCGTCGCGGTGTTCGCCCTCGCCGGCGAGCTGCGCACCGGCGGCACCGCGGCGAACGGGGTCAGCGCGGAGGTCACGCCCAACGACGTGGTCACGATCACGCGGGCCCAGTACCGCGCCGACAAGCGCGAGTACCGGATCCAGGGCACCGCGGCCGACACGACCGGTAACCGGGTGCACCTGCGGGTGGGCACCGTCCCCGGTTCGGGCTCGGTCATCCAGCTCAACGTCCCGGTCAACGCCGACGGCACCTGGTCGGTCGACCTCCGGAACGGGCCGGTCCTGCCCTCCGACAACCGGTTCACCGTCGTCTCCGACTCGGGCGCCGGCCTGGTCGCGGCGATGACCCGGTCGCGCTGACCCCCCGCAGCGCGGACGGCGGTGGGTGACCACCGCGACCCGAGGGCCCGTCACCGGTCGGTGGCGGGCCCTCGGCACGTCCGCGCGCCGGGCGGCGAGTGACCGGCGGCCGGCCGGGGCACCGGGGACGGTGACCGCAGCCCGACCGCCGAGGGAGCGCCGTGACCGACCTGCCCGCCACCGCCTTCGTCCTGTTCGGCGCCACCGGGGACCTCTCCCGGCGCATGGTGCTCCCGGCCTTCTTCGACCTCGCCGGCCAGGGCCTGCTGCCCGCGGACTGGCGGTTGATCGGCAGCGGACGGGGCGAGCGGTCGGACGAGGAGTTCACCGACCTCGCCCGCGCCGCGCTGGAGGAGTTCGGGCCGCTGGGGGACGGCGACGGGGACGCCGAGCGCCTCTGGGCGGACTTCGCCGGCCGGTTGCGCTTCGCCGGCGGCGGGTTCTCCGCGGAGGACCCCGGCACCCTGCGCGACGTCCTGGAGGGGGTCCGCGGCGACCTCGGCGGGGACGTGCAGCTGGTCCACTACCTCGCCGTCCCCCCCGAGGCCTTCGACGACATCACCCGCGGCCTGCAGCGGCACGGCCTCGCCGAGGGGGCGCGGGTCGTCTACGAGAAGCCCTACGGGACCTCGCCGGAGACCTTCCGGGAGCTCGACGACCTGGTCCTCTCCGTGCTCGACGAGGAGCAGGTCTTCCGGATCGACCACTTCCTCGGCAAGGAGGGCACCCAGGACCTGCACGTGCTGCGGTTCGCCAACGGCATGTTCGAGCACCTGTGGAGCCGCGAGCACGTCGCGCAGGTGCAGATCGACGTGCCCGAGGAGCTCGACGTCGCCCAGCGGGCGGCGTTCTACGACGCCACCGGCGCCGGCCTCGACATGCTGGTCACCCACCTGTTCCAGCTGGCCGCCGAGGTGGCGATGGAGCCCCCGGCCAGCTTCGCCCCCGACGACCTGCGGCGGGCGCGCGAGGCCGTGCTGTCCTGCTTCCGGCCGCTCGACACCGGCGAGGTGGTGCTCGGCCAGTTCGACGGCTACACCGGCATCGACGGCGTGGCCGACGACTCACGGACCGACACCTACGTCGCCGCCCGGCTCTGGGTGGACACCGACCGGTGGCGGGACGTGCCGTTCGTGCTGCGCACCGGGAAGCGCATGGCCGCGAGCGAGCAGCGGGTCAGCCTGCTGATGCGCGTCCCGGAGGGGCCGGTCACCGACCCGCCCGGCCACGGCAACGTGCTGTCGCTGTCGCTGTCCGGCTCCGGGGCGGTGGACCTGGCGCTGGTGGCCAAGCAGCCCGGCCCGGACCTCGCGCTGGCCCGGGCGACCGCGACGCTGGAGTTGGCCGACGTCCCGGGCGGGACGCCGCTGCCGCCCTACGCCTCGCTGCTGCACGACGTCCTGGTCGGCGACCGGTCGCTGTTCACCAGCGGCGACGGGCTCGCGCAGGCCTGGCGGGCGTTCGCCCCGCTGCAGGAGGACCCGCCCGCGGTGCACGGCTACGCCCCCGGCTCCTGGGGACCGGCCGAGGCCGAGGCGCTGGCCGAGCCCTGCGGGTGGCTGCTCGGCGACGGGCGGGGCTGACCTCCGCGGCGGCCGCGGCCCGACGGTCGGCCCCGTCATGGGTACAGGAGGCTTTCCCCCCGTCCTGGCGCTCAGCACGGGGGAAAGCCTCCTGTACCTCCGGCACCTCCGACGGTCGCCCCGGGGACGTCGGACCCCGCGGACGCCGACAGGGGCGGCCCCGCGCTGCGGGACCGCCCCTGCTGGGTGGTGCTGGTGCTACCGGTGCGGCAGCGGTGGACTCAGAAGTCCATGCCGCCCATGCCGCCGTCGCCACCGGGCATGGCCGGGGCGGCCTTCTCCGGCTTGTCGGCGATGACGGCCTCGGTGGTGAGGAACAGCGCCGCGATGGAGGCGGCGTTCTGCAGCGCCGAGCGGGTGACCTTGGCCGGGTCGATGATGCCGGCCTCGACCAGGTTCACGTACTCGCCGGACGCGGCGTTGAGGCCGTGGCCGGTGTCGAGCCCGCGGACCTTCTCCGCCACGACGCCGCCCTCAAGGCCGGCGTTGACGGCGATCTGCTTCAGCGGCGCCTCGAGCGCGACGCGCACGATGTTGGCGCCGGTGGCCTCGTCACCCTCGAGCTCGAGCTTCTCGAACGCGACGGTGGTGGCCTGCGCCAGGGCGACGCCACCACCGGCGACGATGCCCTCCTCGACGGCGGCCTTGGCGTTGCGCACCGCGTCCTCGATGCGGTGCTTGCGCTCCTTGAGCTCGACCTCGGTCGCGGCGCCGGCCTTGATGACGGCGACGCCACCGGCCAGCTTGGCCAGGCGCTCCTGCAGCTTCTCGCGGTCGTAGTCGGAGTCCGACTTGTCGATCTCGGCGCGGATCTGGTTGACCCGGCCCTGGATCTGGTCGGTGTCCCCGGCGCCCTCGACGATCGTCGTCTCGTCCTTGGTGACGACGACCTTGCGGGCCCGGCCGAGCAGCTCGAGACCGGCGTTCTCCAGCTTGAGGCCGACCTCCTCGCTGATGACCTGGCCACCGGTGAGGATGGCGATGTCGGTCAGCATGGCCTTGCGCCGGTCACCGAAGCCCGGGGCCTTGACGGCGACGGACTTGAAGGTGCCGCGGATCTTGTTCACGACCAGGGTCGCGAGGGCCTCGCCCTCGACGTCCTCGGCGATGATGGCCAGCGGCTTGCCCGACTGCATGACCTTCTCCAGCAGCGGGAGCAGGTCCTTGACCGAGCTGATCTTGGAGTTGACGACGAGCACGTACGGGTCGTCGAGGACGGCCTCCATGCGCTCGGCGTCGGTGACGAAGTAGGGCGAGATGTAGCCCTTGTCGAAGCGCATGCCCTCGGTGAGCTCGAGCTCGAGGCCGAAGGTGTTGCTCTCCTCGACGGTGATGACGCCTTCCTTGCCGACCTTGTCCATCGCCTCGGCGATGAGCTCACCGATGGCGGCGTCGGCGGCGGAGATCGACGCGGTGGCGGCGATCTGCTCCTTGGTCTCGACGTCCTTCGCGGTCGAGAGGAGGTACTCGGTGACCGACTCGACGGCCTTCTCGATGCCCTTCTTCAGAGCCATCGGGTTGGCGCCGGCGGCGACGTTGCGCAGACCCTCGCGGACGAGCGCCTGGGCCAGCACGGTGGCGGTGGTGGTGCCGTCACCCGCGACGTCGTCGGTCTTCTTCGCGACCTCCTTGACGAGCTCGGCGCCGATCTTCTCCCAAGGGTCCTCGAGCTCGATCTCCTTGGCGATGCTCACACCGTCGTTGGTGATGGTGGGAGCGCCCCACTTCTTCTCGAGCACGACGTTGCGGCCCTTCGGACCGAGGGTCACCTTGACGGCGTCGGCGAGGGTGTTCATGCCCCGCTCGAGACCGCGGCGAGCCTCTTCCTCGAAGGCGATCATCTTGGCCATGTGGTGATGTCCTCCATGCATGGATCGCTGCACGGCCGGGACCGGCGCCCGCGACGGACGACACCGGCGCCGCGGACGCTCCGTCGGTCCGCGCACCAGTGCCTCACCGTTCCGACCTGGTTGGCACTCGGCACTGTCGAGTGCCAACCGAGAGTTTGGCACTCGACCCTGCCGAGTGCAAGAACGGGGGGTGACCGGCGCCTGTTCCCGGCCGGCGTGACCGGGCTCGCACGCGGCGCGCGGCGGGCTCCCACCAGCCATCGCCGTCCCCCTGCCGGACACCCACCCCACCGGAACGGCGGGTACGGGGACGGCGAGCGGCCGCACGGCTCCGCCCGACAGGGGGACGGCACGTGGCCGCGGTGGGCGACCGACGAGCGGGGCCCGAGGGTCCCCGAGGAGGGACGCGGCCGCACGGCTCCGCGGCGGTGGGGGACGGCACCTGGCCGCGGGTGGAGGCCGGTAGGCCGACAGAGAGCACAGCACAGCACGGAGGCCCGGCCCCCTGCAGGGGACCGGGCCTCGGTGAGGACCTGGGTGGCTCAGGCGACGCGGACGGCGTCCGCCTGCGGCCCCTTCTCGCCCTGGACGACCTCGAAGGTGACCCGCTGGCCCTCGTCGAGGCTCTTGTAGCCGTCCATCTGGATGGCCGAGTAGTGGACGAAGACGTCCTGACCGCCGTCGACGGCGATGAAGCCGAAGCCCTTCTCGGCGTTGAACCACTTCACGGTGCCCTGTGCCACGTGCGCTCCTGCATTCGTGCGTGCGGACGAACCCCGCTGACCGGGGCCGGGTTACTCGCTCTCCCGCCCGTCGGACACGAACGTGGAACTCGAACCGCGCGAGACGGTACAGCACGGGAGCGCAGGTGAGAGAGACCTCACGCAGGAGTCACACCGGAGGGGTAGGCGGCACCCTTCCGGAACGGGTCCGACTGTACCAATCAGCCGATGAGCCCCGCCGACCGGACCGAGCGCAGCGACGGCTCCACCCGGTGCGTGGGCCCGACGACCGGCTGCAGCGGGTCGAGGGTCTTGAGCCCCTCGCCGGTGTTGAGCACGACGGTCTCCCGGGCGGGGTCCAGCCGGCCGTCCTCGACCAGCTGCCGCAGCACCGCCACGGTCACGCCGCCGGCGGTCTCGGCGAAGACGCCGGTGGTGCGGGCGAGGTCGCGGATGCCCCGGACGATCTCGTCGTCGCCCACCCGGCCGACGGAGCCGCCGGTGCGGCGGACCGCGTCGAGCGCGTAGGGCCCGTCAGCGGGGTTGCCGATGTTCAGCGACTTCGCGATGCCGGTCGGCTTCACCGGCTTGACGACGTCCCACCCGTTGTCGAAGGCGGTCGCGATCGGGTCGCAGCCGGCCGACTGGGCGCCGAAGACCCGCCACTCGGTGGCCTCGACGATGCCGGCCGCGGCGAGCTCGCGGAACGCCTTGTCCACCTTGGTCAGCAGCGACCCCGACGCCATCGGGATGACGACCTGGGCCGGGATCCGCCAGCCGAGCTGCTCGGCGATCTCGTAGCCCATCGTCTTGGAGCCCTCGGCGTAGTAGGGCCGGACGTTCTGGTTGACGAAGGCGGTGTCCTCGAACTCGTCGGTCTCGGCGAGCTCGCTGGTCAACCGGTTGACGTCGTCGTAGGAGCCGTCGACGGCGACCAGCGTCTGCCCGTAGACCGCCGACTGGACGACCTTGCCCGGCTCCAGGTCGGCGGGGATGAAGACGTAGGAGGGCAGCCCCACCCGGGCGGCGTGCGCGGCCACCGAGTTGGCCAGGTTGCCGGTCGAGGCCGCGGCGATCTTGGCGTACCCCAGGCGGCGGGCGGCGGTGGCGGCCAGGGAGACCACGCGGTCCTTGAACGAGTGGGTGGGGTTGGCGGAGTCGTCCTTGACCCACAGCCCGCCGGTGAGACCGAGCTCGGCGGCCAGCCGGTCCGCGCGCACCAGCG
This sequence comes from Geodermatophilus marinus, assembly GCF_003428645.1. Classification (GTDB taxonomy): domain Bacteria; phylum Actinomycetota; class Actinomycetes; order Mycobacteriales; family Geodermatophilaceae; genus Geodermatophilus. The sequence goes on from NZ_QVQH01000028.1 coordinate 52,338, forward strand.
GCGTCATGCCCGGGTCGAGGGAGACGCGCTCGGCGGGGTGCTGCCCGACCGGGAGGAGGGCCGCGTAGCGCCAGATGTTCTGCGGGCCGGCCTCGATCTGCTCCCGCGTGACCGCCTTGAGCAGGTCGGGGTCGTAGTCGACCTCGAGCGGGCCGAAGCACTCGGCGCAGGCGTGCTCGGCGATCAGCCCGAAGGTGGCGCCGCAGTTGCGGCAGACGAGCCCGCGGGCCGGACACGGGGGGACGGGGCCACCCGCGCTGGAGTCCGCCTGGGCAGAACCGGGAGCGGTCAGGGTCATGCGACGACTACCTCCTCATCTTCCCCGCGCCGGGCCGTCGAGCCGGGCGGGACGGAATTGGCACCTTCCGCGATGCGGCGGTTGCCGGGGCTTCGTCGGGCCGTGTCCCTCTGCCCCTCTGGATGAGTGGAACGGCCGGAGTCTACCCGGGCGGCCGGCGTCCCCGCGGACCCGGCGAGGATGGGCGCGTGAGCGCGCGCATCGTCTACACCGACCTCGACGGCACGATGGTCGGCCCGCGGGGGTCGTTCTGGCACACCGCGGGACGCGACCTGACCGCCGACCCCGCGGCGGCGCTGCTGGACCTGCACCGGGCCGGCGTGGCCCTCGTGCTGGTCAGCGGCCGGACCTTCGAGCAGGTGGTCGAGGCCGGGCGCATCTTCGCGGCGGACGGCGCCATCGCCGAGCTGGGCTCGGTGGTCAGCTGGGACGCCGGCCGCGGGGTGCACCGGATGGCCGGGGAGCTGCCGGCCGCGCACGCCGGCCGCACGCCCGTGGAGGTGATGGCCGAGCTCGGCGTCGTCGAGGACCTGGTGGCCGCGCACCCCGGCCGGCTCGAGTGGCACGCGCCGTGGCACGCCACGCACACCTCCGACGCGCTGCTGCGCGGCCGGGTGGACCCGCTGGCCGTGGACGCCGACCTGGCCGCCCGAGGGCTGGGCTGGCTGACCCTCAAGGACAACGGGGCGATCACGGCGACCACCCGCATGACGCTGGTCCCCGACCCGGCGCCGCCGCGGGTCTACCACCTGATGCCGCGCGGCATCTCGAAGGGCGCCGCGATCGCCTGGGACCTGGCGCGGCGGGGCCTGGGCCCGGAGGACGCGGTGGCGATCGGCGACAGCGTCAGCGACCTGGAGATGGCGCCGGCGGTCGGCCGGCTGTTCATCACCGCGAACGGGGCGGTGGTCGACGGGATGGCCGACCGGATCGCCGCCGTCCCCAACGCGACCGTGACCGACGCGGCGATGGGCGAGGGCTGGGCCCAGGCCGTCCGCGCCAGCCTGTAGGCCCCGTCCAGGGCACCGCCCCGAGCGTGCGAGGGGTGGGGGGACGGGGTCCGTCAACCGGTCACGACGTGACGTCGCGGCGGGCGAAGTGGCGGAAGCCCAGCGCGGTGAACACCGCCGCGTACACCAGCGACTGGACCACCCCGCGGAAGAGGTCGCCGGAGTCGACGGGGGTCTGCAGGAGGTCGGTCCAGGCGAACTCCTCCGCGGTGGGGAACCAGTCGCGGATCGACCCCAGCTGCTCGACCTGGTCGAGGATGGCGAACACGAACATCGTGAACACCGCGCCGCCGACCGCGGCCAGCGGCGCGTCGGTGATCGTCGAGAGCCAGAAGGCCAGGGTGCCGACGACGAGCAGGTGGACGGCGAGGTAGCCGACCATCCCGGCCAGCCGCAGCAGCGCCTCGCCCTGGTCGAGGGAGAGCCCGACCGGCGTCCGCAGGTCGCCGAAGCCGAAGGCGAGGCCGCCGGCCACCAGCGCCACGGCGACGAGGGTGACCAGCGCCCCCACCGAGAGCACCAGCGCGGCGTACCACTTCTGCCGCAGCAGGCGCGCCCTGGGGATCGGCGTGGCCAGCGCGTACCTCAGCGAGCCCCACTGCGCCTCGACGGCCACCGTGTCGCCGAAGAACAGCGCGTACACGACGACGAGGAAGAACGACGTCGTGGCGAACAGCACGAACAGGGTGAAGTTCAGGCCGCTGGCCGTGGCGACGTCGACCAGGTTGATCCGGCTGTTCTCCGCCGCCTCCTCGCTGCCGCCCAGCTGGAGGGCGCCGATGAGGATGAGCGGCAGCGCCACCATGAGCGCGAGGACCCCGAGGGTGCGCCGCCGCTTGAACTGGCGGCGCAGCTCCACCGACAGCCGCAGCGTGCGCTCGGGCCGGTACCCGGCGACGGCGCCGGTCGGCTGGACGTGCCCGGACACGGTCATCGCGTCTCCTCCCCCACCAGCGCCAGGAACGCGTCCTCGAGCCGCCGGCGCGGCGTGAACGCCTCGACCTCGACCCCGGCCTCCACCAGGGCCTGCAGCGCGCGCGCCCGGCTGGTGCCGTCCAGCTCGGCGACGACGCCCTCATCGGTCCGCTCCGCGGCGACGCCGGGCAGCCCCTCCAGGACGGCGACCGCCCGGTCGGCGTCGGCGCCGTCGGCGAGCCCGACGAGCACCGCGCCCCCGGCGCCGACGATCTCCTCCACCGTGCCCTGGGCGATCTTCTGGCCCTTGGCCATGACGACGACGTGGCTGCAGGTCTGCTCGATCTCGCTGAGCAGGTGGCTGGAGACGATCACGGTGCGGCCGGTCGCGGCGTAGGAGCGCAGCACCTCGCGCATCGCGTGGATCTGCGGCGGGTCCAGCCCGTTGGTCGGCTCGTCGAGGACCAGCAGGTCGGGCAGGCCGAGCATCGCCTGCGCGATCGCGACCCGTTGCCGCATCCCCTGGCTGTAGCGGCGGACCGGCCGGTCGATGGCCGCGCCGAGGCCGGCGACCTCGATCGCCTCCTCCATGTGCGCGTCCTCGGCCGGGCGGCCGGTCGCGGCCCAGTACAGCCGGAGGTTGTCCCGGCCGGAGAGGTGCGGCTGCAGGCCGGTGCCCTCCACGAACGACCCGAGCCGGGAGAGCACAGGGGCGCCGGGGCCGGCCGCGTGCCCGAAGATGCTGATCCGCCCCTCGGTCGGCCGGATCAGGCCCATGAGCATCCGCAGCGACGTGGTCTTGCCCGCGCCGTTGGGACCGAGCAGCCCGAGCACCTGGCCGCGCCGGACCTCGAAGGACAGGTCGCGCACGGCGACGAAGCCGTCCTTGTATGCCTTGGTGATGCCGGTGAAGCGCAGCGGCACGTCCTCGCCGTCGGGCTCGACGTGCGAGACGACGCGCCGGCGCCGGCGGCCCCACAGCACGGCCGCCAGCCAGCCGAGGAGGCCGAGCGTCACCAGGACGCCGAGCAGCACCCACCACCGGGCGACCCCGGCGGTGGCGCTCGTCTCGCCGGGGACCTGCGGGGCGGCGAGGACGGCGCCGTCCCCCACGGGGGCGATGCCGTAGACGGTGGGCTCGGCGGGCAGCGCGAAGGCCTGGTCGGTGGTCGAGACGACGACCCGCATCGTGTGGCCGGCCTCGAACCGGTGCACGATGCCGGGCAGCGTGACCGTCACCGTCGTCGGGGCGGCGGGGTCGGCCGACAGCCCGGTGAGCGCCAGCGGTGCCACCAGGCCGGCCGGCAGGGTGGTCACCCCGTCGGGGCCCACGTCGTAGAGCTTGGCGAACAGCGTGGCGGTGCCCCCGGGCGCGGTGACCGCGAGGTCGACGGTGCCGGCGCCGACGACCTCGACGGCCTGGTCCAGCGGCGCGCTCTCGAAGGCGGCGGACTGGCCGGGGATCTCGATCGTCGTGCCGCCCAGGGCCGCGGTGAGCGCCCCGAGACCCGGGTAGGTGGTCAGCGCCGCCGGCGAGCCACCGGCGGGTGCGGTGACCGGCTGCACGCCGCCGGTCAGCGGGACGGCGACGCGGTCGGCCGGGGCCGTGCCGTCCAGGCCGGGGTAGGCGTCGGCGGTGACGGTGCGACCGCCGCCGCCCTGCACGGCCAGGCCGCTGGCGACGCCGGTGGGCGCGGGGAACTCGAAGGCCGGGCCGCCGTCGCCGGCCCGGGCGGGGTCACCGGCGTCCCGCAGGTACCGGTCGAACCAGCCGGCGACCCGCTCGCGCAGCCGCTCGGTGGTCTCGGCCGAGGCCTGGGCGTCGTGCCCGCCCTCGTACCAGACGACGGCCACCGGGGCCCCGGTGGCGGCGATGCCGCGGGCGTTGGCGTCGGCCTGGTCGAGGCCGAACAGCGAGTCCTGGGTGCCCTGCACGAGCAGGGTGGGCACGTCGACGCGGTCGAGCACACCGGCAGGGCTGCTCCGGTCGAGCACCGCGGCGATCTCCGGCGTCAGCGTGCCCGTCGTCGCGGCGTCCTGGTAGGCGGCGCACACCTCGGGGCGGAATCGGCCGCAGGTCAGCAGCTGCTCCACCGTCGCGGGGTCCAGGGACGCCGGGTCCACGGCCGGAGCCGCACCCCCGGGGCCGCCGCCGGGAGCCCCGGGCCCACCGCCCAGCGCGTCGAGCAGGCCCCCGGTGGGCGCGCCGCCGATGCTGAAGAACAGCCCGGCCCACACCTGCTTGAAGACGCCGGTCTCCCCCGTCGCGGGCGCGGCGGCCACCGTGGTGGGCTCCGCGTCGCCCACCCGGGAGGGGAAGAAGGCGGTCGTCAGCGAGTTCCAGGTGATCTGCGGCGCGATGGCGTCCACGCGGTCGTCGTAGGCCGCACCGAGCAGGGCCAGCGCGCCGCCGTAGGAGCCGCCGGCGACGCCGACGCGGGGGTCGCCCGGCGCGTCGAGCAGCACGTCGTCGCGCCCGGCGAGGCGGTCGAGCAGCGTGGACAGGTCGGCGACCTCGAAGCGCGGGTCGTTGAGGCCGATCTGCCCGGTGCTGGCGCCGAACCCGCGCGCGGAGTAGGTGAGGACGACGTAGCCGCGGGTGGCCAGCGCGCGGGCGTCCTCGGCGACGGAGTCCTTGCTGCCCCCGAAGCCGTGCGCCAGGACGACGGCGGGCGCGGGGTCGGCCGGGGTCGCGGAGTCGGGGACGAACAGCGTGGTGTCGAGCTCGACGGCGTCCGCCCCGCTGCCGGAGGGGACGCGCGCCTCCTCGGTGGCGACCGCCGCCCCCGACCCGTCCTCCGCCGCGATCGCCGCCGGGGTGGCCGCCGGGGTGCCGGCGACCAGGACGGCGGTGAGCAGAGCGGTGAGCAGGGCCGCGAGCGTCGCGCGCGCACCGGGGCGCGGGCGGGGACGCACGGACCCGGGGACGGGACGCACGAAAGCGCCCAACGGGCGAGCCACGCCCGGTGTTCCGCGGCGACCGCTCGCTGCCGCCGGCCCCCCGCGGCGACCGCTCAGGGCCGCCAGTCCCCCGCGGCGACGACGACGATGCCGGGGGCCGCGACGTCGGGCACCTCGAAGAAGCGGGTGGCGACGGTGGTGATCTGCGGGAAGTCCTGGGCCAGCTGCTCGGCGGCCTGCTGCTGGGCCGGGTCGCCGGCCGTGTAGTAGACCGTCGTCGCCGCGACGTCCCCCCCGGTGTAGGCGCCGACGCCCGGGGACTCCCAGCCCTCGGCGCCGAGGGCGGCGGCGATGTCGGCGGCCAGGCCGTTGATGCCGGTGGCGTTGAGCACCGTGACGGGGCTGCGCACGGGGCCGGCCGGGGCCTCCTCCACCGGCGGCAGCGGCGCCACCGACAGCGACGGCAGCGCGCTGGGGACGGCGGGCGCGGACGCCACCGGGGTTGCCGTGGCGGGCGCGGCCTGGCTCTGCGCCGCCTCGCGGGCGTCCGAGGCGGTGAAGGAGTGGACGCCGAGGACGAGCAGGGCGATGACGGCGACGGCCAGCAGGCCGGTCGCGGCCCGCCGGACGCCCGAGGGCCGGCTGTCCGGGTCGGCGGCGCGCAGGGCGGAGGCGCTGACCCCGGCTCGGCGGGCGGCCTTGCGGCGCTCGGCCTCCAGGGCCTGCCGCTCGGCGCGCATCGCGGCGCGGCCGCCCACGACACCGGTCGTGGGCCCGGTGACCGGTCCGGGGGCGGCGGCCGGCCGGCGGCGGTCGTCGTCGCCGAGGTGGTCGCGGAGGTGATCGAGGTGGTCGTCCCCGTGGTCGTCGAGCTTGTCGAGGTCGTCGAGGTCGTCGTCGCGGCCCCGGGCCGGGGTGCGGTCGGGGATGGCCTCGGTGGCCGGGGCCGCCGCGCGGCCGCGGGCGGGGGTGCGGTCGGGGATCGCCTCGGTGGCCGGGGCGACCGGGCGCTCGTCGCGGGAGGGGCTGGTCCAGTCCCGGTAGCCGGGCTGCCCGGGGGTGGGCTGCCCGGGCGTCGCGGCGGGCGCCCAGGCCGGCGCGGTGGCCGACGGCCGCTCCGGCTCGGCGGGGAGCTCGTCGGGGAGGGGGTCCTCGCCGTACCCGGGCGTGGGCACGGCCTGGAAGGGCGCCACCGTGGTCCTCGGGCCGACGTGCACCGGCGTCGCCGGGGCGGCCGGCGGCGCCGAGGACGGCGGGAGGGGCAGGCGCGGGCGGGTCAGCGGCGCGGGCTCCGGCGTGCGCGCCGGCTCGGCGGTGCCGGAGGACTGCCCGGTGGCGCCGGACCGGGCCGGCACGGGCCGCAGCGGGCCGCCCGAGCGGCCGGCAGCGGGCGGCACCGGGCGCGGCGGGGCCGGCCGGCGGCGGCCGGGGTCCTCCGCCACCGGGAGCAGCCCCTCGCGACGGCGGTCGGCACGGCTGCGGCCGGGAGTGGTGGGCTGGTCGTCGAGATCGGGCTCGACGGGCCTCCGGGGCTGGTCGGTACGGCGGCGACCGTGCGGGAGAGGGGCGCTCCCGCGCTCCGTTACGTCACTGCCTGACGCCGCGTGCCTGCCCACGGTGACCAAATCTAGCCCGCGGAACCCCCCTTGCCCAGGACCTGCGACGAGCGGCGCTGCCCGCGGGCGGCCCGGACCCGGCGCAACCGGCGCACGAGCAGGGGGTCGGCCGCGAGAGCCGCGGGCTGGTCGACCAGGGCGTTGAGCACCTGGTAGTAGCGCGTCGGCGGGACGCCGAAGCGGTCCCGGATGGCGGTCTCCTTGGCCCCGGGCCGGCGCCACCACTGCCGCTCGAAGAGGAGCATCTCGTGCTCGCGGCGGGACAGGCCCGCGGGCGGCGGTGCGGCCTCGGGGGCGGGTGGCCCGGTGGCGGGCTCGGTGACGGCGGGCTCGGTGACGGCGGGCTCGATGACGGCGGGCGGCGGGTTCCCCTCGCCCCCCGGCGGGGAGACCGCGGGAGCTGGGTCGAGCGACATCGGAGGTCCTTCCCTGGCGGGTCGTGCACCGTCGACGGTAGACCCGGGGGACGACGGTCCGGGGACGACGCTCACACCGGTGCGGGCGCCACCTCGGCGGCCCTCCGGCGGGCCCCGGCGCGGGCCTGGCGGAGGCTGTCGGCGGTGAACACCGCGAGGGCCACCCAGACGATGACGAACCCGGCCAGCCGCGCCGGCGGCATGGGCTCGCGGTAGACGAAGACGCCGATCGCCAGCTGCATGAGCGGGGTGACGTACTGCAGCAGGCCGACCGTCGACAGCGGCACGCGTCGGGTCGCCGCGGCGAACAGCAGCAGCGGGATCGCCGTCGCCACGCCGGAGCCCATGAGCAGCAGCAGGTGCCCGGTGCCCGCGGTGCCCGCCGTCCCCTCGCCCCGCGCCTGCAGCACGGCCAGCACCACCACGGCCGGGACGACCACCAGGGCGGTCTCGACGAACAGCCCGGGAGCCGCGGCCACGCGCACCAGCTTCTTCATCAGCCCGTAGAGGCCGAAGCTGGCGGCCAGCGCCAGCGCGATCCACGGCGGCCGGCCGTAGTCGACCGTGAGCACGGCGACCGCGACGGCGGCGGTGCCGACGGCCACCCACTGCAGCGGCCGCAGCCGCTCGGCGAACACGACGACACCGAGGAGCACGCTGACCAGCGGGTTGATGAAGTAGCCCAGCGAGGTCTCGACGACGTGGCCGGAGTTGACCGCGACCACGAACACCAGCCAGTTGACGGCGATGAGCAGCGCCGCGCCCAGGAGGACCAGCAGGGTGCGCCGGTCGGCGACGGCGGCGCGCACCGCGGCCCAGGAGCGGGCGACCGTCAGCAGCAGCGTCACGAAGACCAGCGACCAGACGACCCGGTGGGCGACGATCTCGACCCCACCCGCGGGCTCCAGCAGCGGGAAGTACAGGGGGAACAGGCCCCACATGCCGTAGGCGGCCAGTCCCGAGAGCACACCCAGCCGCCGCTCGTCCACGGCGGGCACGGTACGCCCGGGCACCGACCGCGCCCGGGAGCGGCCTCAGCCGGTCTGGATGTAGTCCACCAGCCGGGCGCGCTCCTCCTCGAGCTGGTCCAGCCGGGCCTTGACGACGTCCCCGATGGAGACGATGCCGACCAGGGCGCCGTCCTCCACGACCGGGACGTGGCGCACCCGGTGGTCGGTCATCGTCCGCGCCAGCTCCTCGACCCCGGCCCCGGGGACGCACGTGTGCACCTCGGCGGTCATGACCGCCGAGACCGGCTCGTCGAGCACGCCCGTCCCCTGCTGGTGCAGGCCGTGGACGACGTCGCGCTCGGAGACGATGCCCTCGACCGTGCGCCCGTCGGAGGAGACGACGAGCGCGCCGATGCCGTGCTCGGCCAGGCGGTCGAGGGCCTCCCGGACGCTGGCGGAGGCGGCGATCGTGGTGACGGCCGAGCCCTTGCGGCGGAGCAGGGAGCGGATGTGCACGGCGGGCCTCCCCGGACCAGGCGGTGGCGCGAAGTCTGCTCCCCGCCGGTCCTCCGGGGCAATCCCCGCGCAGGTGGGCGCGGACCGTTCGGCGGCCTACCGTCGGGACGTGCCCTTCCGACCCCGTGGCGCCACCGCCGGCCGGACCGCCGCGTCGGTCCCCGACCGGCCCTCGCCGCTGCAGTGGCTGCGCTACGCGCTGGGCGGCGGGCTGCCGTCCCGGCTGTCCCCCTGGGTGCTCTCCGACACCACGCGCCCGGGCTGGGTGGGCCGCCACCTCGCCCGCGCGCTGGTGCAGCTGACGCCCGTGCTGGTGCTGTGCCTGGTCGCCGTCCCCGTGCCGCTGGTCTACCGGCTGTCCGCCGCGGCCGGCGGCCTGCTGATGGGGCTGGTCTTCTCGCTGGCGTTCATGGTCGAGACCACCGAGCACCGCGTCTCCAAGGCCGGCTACCCGGTCGGCACGGCGGCGCGGCTGCGGGAGCGGCGCGTCGAGCGCGACCGGCTCGAGCGCCGCTCCCCCTACCGCCGGGACGGCGCGGGCAGCTTCGACTGAGCCACCCGCACCGCCCCGGGGACCCGGTCAGTCGGCCTGCGCCTGCAGCACCGTGACCTCGCCGGCCGAGATCGCGACGTCGCCCTCCTCCGCGGAGAACCAGCCCGCGGCGTCCTCGAACAGGTCGTCGGCGGCGATGCCGAAGTCCTCCTCGAACGTGTCCTGCTGGACCTGGTAGACGGTCCCGGTCACCTGCACGACGTCGTCGACCCCGAGCGTCGGCGGCTCCCCGGTCCACACCACGGGGATCGGGTCGCCCACGTCCCCGCCGATGAGGAAGGACGCACCGACGTCGGCGGTCGGCGTCAGCTCGGAGACCGCGGCGCTCACCGTGACCTCCTCGCCCAGGTAGCTCTCGGTGTCGCCGAAGAAGGCGGTGGTGTCGTCGCCGGCGCTGGGGTCGGAGATGACGTCGCCGCCGGTGACCCCACCCTCTTCGAGGACGCCCACGCGCTCGTCGATGCCGGCGAGCTCGTCCTCGAGCTCCTGGAGATCCTGGGTGGTGACCTCACCGGCCTCCGGTCCGGCGGAGTCGCTGCAGCCGGTGATCCCGGCCAGCCCCAACCCGAGCGCCACCACTGCGGCAGTGCTGCGGCCGGCCCGCCCGCGAAGACCCGGGACCGCCTTGCTGCTCGTGCTCATGTCGTACCTCCTCGCACGGCCGGCCGCACGGCCCGCCTCGTCGTCTGGCACCACAGGCCGTGCCCGGGGCCACGGGTGGCACGCGAGACCGCGCGGTGTGTCACCGGGCCGCAAACGTCCGTCGCAGTTCCGTGACCGCCGGCTCGGTGGCCGACCGGCGCAGCCGCGCTGGTGGAGAGGCCGGACCGCCCGTCGCGGGGCCGGCGCGGGCCCGCAGCCGGGCTGCCGAGCCGTCACCCGGGAGTCACGGAACTCCCAGGGAAGCGGGAGGGAGAGCCGACGCGGGGACTCGAACCCCGAACCGCCCGATTACAAGTCGGGTGCGCTGCCAGTTGCGCCACGCCGGCGGGACATGGGAACAAGTCCCGGGACAAGGATAGGGACAGCGCAGGGGACAACTGCGCGGCACTGGACGACCGCGCGTGCCGAGCCTCGTGCCTGTCGGCCCGCACCGGGTCTCAGGTGACGACGCGGTACCACACGCGGGCGCGGAAGATCTGCTCGGCGCCCGTGCGGACCACCCAGGCGACCGGTCCGCACACGTCGACGAGTTCGTCGTCGGCGTACCCGAAGCGGCCGTCGAGCAGCCCGGCAACGCGTGCGATCACCGCCGTGGCCGCCCAGGCCGGAGTGGTGAGCTCGCCACCCGGGGCCAGCGCGGAGACGAACGGCATGAGCGTCGCGCGGGAGAGCGACGGATCCGCGGGCCGGTACCGGTCGTGCCGCCAGGGGAGCCTCGTGGGCCTGGCCACCCACCGGCCCCGGTCGACCAGCCAGGCGGTCATCTCGACGAGGCCGACGTCGGCGTCCTCGATCACCTCCGCCAGCGACCGTTCGGGGTGCGCGAGGATCTGGTGCACCAACGCCGCGTGCGGCGGGTCGTCTTCAGCCGCGGCGACCACGGCGACGTGGTCCGGCTCGTCGACGAGCCTCCCGTGCAGGGCCAGGTCGACGAGGATCCCGGCGCGCACCGCCTGGTCGGCCCAGTGGGATGTCGCGATCCGCCCGTCCCGCTGCAGGCAGAGCAGCGCCAGCCGCGTCGCGACACCCTCACCGGAGAGCGCCTTCGCGATCCCGGCTGCACTCATGGCCGAGGAGAGCGCCGGCGGCGAACCCGCCACCACACCAGTACGTCCAGTGAGGCCCCGACGACGAGGTTGAGCAGGTAGCCCCACAGCGGAGAACGACCTCTCAGCACCACCATCTGCCGCGGCACGGACGCGAGCACGGGAGTGCCGAGCTGCCAGGTCACGAGAACCCACCCGGCGACCGAGCGCTGTCGGGGCGTACGCCCATCGGCGCGCTGGTACCGCTTGATCCAGCCGTGCACTCCCGCGTTCACGGGGAGCACGAGGTAGGGCCCGGTCTGGACCCCGGTGCCTCCGGCGAGCCGGCGCACCAACGGGAGCAGCCCGTGGGTGGGCGTGGCAAGCAGGTAGGAGAGGTAGAGCCCCTCGAGGTACCGCGGCCGCCGCACCGTCTCGGGCACGTCGCCGGACGCCCGCTCCTCCATCGTCCCCTCCGCAGGTCGCGTCACCGCCGCAGCCTGCCCGCTCCGGCCACGCGTCCCCCACCAGCGGTGTAGCAGCAGATCTTGATGGCCGTAACCGCCCCGGGCCAGCCGAGGGTGCAGGGCCACGGCCGAGGCCGGCCGGGTGTCCGGAGTCGATCCCGAGGCCTCGGTCATCGCACCGGTGGGCAAGCGGAGCCTGCGTGATCAGGCTCCTCCGCGCCGCGACGGCGAGCGCGGAGCCCTGTTGAGCCGCACGGCTCGTCCCGGCCCCGTCTGCCAGCGCCACCCCACGACCCCGTAGCCACCCAGGACGACGAGGTTGAGCCAGGTGCCCCAGGGCCAGCGCCCCTCGGCCGCCGAGAACACGAGGAAGCCGACCAGGACTGCGCCGAAGGCAGCGAAGAGCACCACCAGCCACAGCGGGAGCAGCCGGCGTCCGCCTCCCGGTCCTGTCTGTCGCTCGGCCAGCTCCACAACGGCCGCCCGCAGGCGGTCGTCCTGCAACTCACGGCCCCAGGTGGCAGCACGCTCCACCACCGGCACTTCACCCCGCTGGAGGTCGTGACGCCGCTTCATCTCCAGGGGGACGTACGCGTCCGCCTCCGTCCGTGAGCGTCGCCACGCCTGACGACCACCGGCCCGCCAGGCGACGAGCGGGACGCCCACCAGCACGAGCACCGCTGCCGCGATCGCGATCACCACGACGGGATCCTGGACGAGCCGCGTCGGCGTCGACATCCCCAACGCACGCAGTCGCCCGGACGTGTGGGCTGGATGCAGCCCCACGCCGACATCGCCCGGGCCGGGGCGGCTGCCCGGGCCATCGGGCCGGGGGGCACCGGTCGGGACGGCGGAGTCGGGATCGGGGATCGGCAGGCCGGGATGCCCGTACGCTGATGTGCCCAGCAGCCTGCGGAAGGCCCGGGATGAGCGAGCCGGGAGCCCTCCTCGCCACGGCGCGGTCAGCGGTCGGACGTCGCCGCTGGGCTGACGCCCACGCCGCGTACACCGCCGTCGGCGACCTGTCGCTGCTGTCCGCGGACGACCTCGCCGCCTTCGCCGACTGCGCCTGGTGGCTGTGCCGGGTCGACGAGTCGGTGGCGCTCGGCACCCGTGCGTTCGGCGCGTTCCTGCGGGCAGGCCGGCCCCGGTCGGCGGCCACGGCCGCGCTCGGCGTGGCGGTCAACCAGCTCATGCGAGGGGAGGACGTGGCCGGGTCCGGGTGGCTGGGCCGGGCCGCCGAACTGCTCGCAGACGAGCCCGAGTGCGTGGAGCAGGGCTACCTCACCTACCTGCTGGAGGTCGAGTGCGCGTTCGGCGACCCCGACCGGGAGGCGGTCCTCGCGGCCGCGCGACGGGTCCGGGAGCTCGGCCGTCGGCTCGGGGACGCGACGCTGGTCGCCTCCGGCCTGCTCGGGGAGGGGCGGGTGCTCGTGCGCCAGGGCCACGTGCGCGAGGGCATGGCCCGGTTCGACGAGGCCATGGTGTCCGTGGTGTCCGGCGAGGTCCTGCCGGAGTGGGCCGGCAACATCTACTGCCACCTGATGTCGGCCAGCTACGAGCTCGCCGACCTGCGCCGGGCGTGGTCGTGGGTGCGGGCGACGTCCCGATGGCTGGAGACCCTGCCCCTGGCGGCGACGTACCCCGGCATGTGCCGGGTGCACCGGGCGCAGGTCCTCCAGGTGGCCGGCGACTGGGAGCGCAGCGAGGCCGAGGCCGCGCGGGCGTGCACCGAGCTCGAGGGGGTCGCCGTCCTGCCCGCCGCCGAGGGCCACTACCTGCTCGGCGAGCTGGCCAGGATGCGTGGCCGGCGCGCGGCCGCCGAGGAGTCCTACCGCCGTGCGCACCACCTCGGCCGGGACCCGCAGCCGGGGCTGGCCCTGCTGCGTCTGGGACAGGGGCGCGCGGGAACCGCCGCGGCGTCGATCCGCTCCGCGTTGCTCGCCGAGACGGTGGACCCGCTCAGCCTCGATCCACCGTCGATCTTGGTGGAGTCCGCGAGCGCCTGATCTGATCTTGGTTGGCTGGCGTGGCCGTGGGTGAGCCGCCGGTCTGTCCGGCTCTTCCACTGTCGGTCTCCGTCGGGCCCGG
>NZ_QVQH01000029.1 GCF_003428645.1 Geodermatophilus marinus
CTACCACCGCCGCCGGCGGCAACGCCGCCTGGGCCGGCTCACCCCGGTCGAATACGAGACACTCACCCACGCCGCAGCAGCGGCCTAACCCCTACCGAAGAGAGTCAACCGGACTGGGGGCAGTCCCGCTCGGCTGATGTGCAGGGCTCGGCTGAGGGTCAGGCCCGGCCCACCGACTCCGGCGGGCGGTCCGGGGAGGGGCGCTCCTCGTCGGGAGCCGTGCGCGGCGCCGGCGAGGCCCCCCGCCCCGCCTCGACCTGCTGCCAGAACTCGTCCACCCGCGCGTTCCAGCGGTCGGGCACCTCCTGGAAGGGCTGGTGCGCCTCGGTCGCCCAGACCTCGAACCGCGCCCCGGGGACGGCCGCCGCGACGGCCCGGCCGAGCTCGGTCCCGGCGGCCGCGTCGACGCCACCCGCCAGGACCAGCGTCGGCGCGGTGATCCGCGTCGGGCGGCCGGCGTCGTCGTCCTCGATGAACGCGTCGAGGTAGTGCTGCAGGTCCTCGGGCGCCTGCTTGTGCGGGAAGGCCAGCACCTCGTCGACGAAGGCGGCGACCGTGCCGTCGGCGTGCGCCCGCTGGGTGTAGATGTCGAGGAAGAAGTACTCGAGGAACGCCCGCTCGTCGGGTGCGGCGGCGGCGAGCCACCGGGCGAAGCGCAGCCACGTCCGGAAGTAGACGTCGGGCACGGGCCAGGTGCTCTGCAGCACCAGGCTGCGGACCAGGTCGGGACGACGGACCGCCAGCTCCTGGGCCACGATGCTGCCGCCGGAGAAGCCGGCCACGTGGGCCGACCGGATGCCCAGGGCGTCGAGCACGGCCGCGGCGTCGTCGGCGAGGACCGCGACGGTCACCGGACCGCCGGGCATCGCCGTCCGGCCGGCCCCGCGGGTGTCGAACGCGGTCAGCCGGTACCGGTCGGCCAGCCCGTCGAGCTGGAACTGCCAGGACTCCACGGTGTCCCCGGCGCCGCCGATCAGCAGCACGTCGGGGCCCGCGCCGACCTGCTCGGTCCAGACCTCCAGCGCCGCTGCACGGACGTGCTGCCCCATGGCCGGCCCTCCCTCGAGCCCCCGTGCGGCACCAGGCTCGACCGGCCGTCCGGGCGGTGTCAACGACCCCGGCCGCGGCCCCGGCGCACGGCCGTCCCCGCCCGCCCGGCGGCCGGCGCGCCTCCCCGGGAGCCACTCGTGCCACACCGGGCCCCGGGGCCCGGCGGAGCGTCGTCCCCCCGACCTATCTTGGACCGCATGCCCGACCCGTCCACCTACCGCCCGGCGGTCGGCAGCATCCCCGAGAGCCCGGGCGTCTACCGGTTCCGCGACCCGCACGGCCGGGTCATCTACGTCGGCAAGGCCAAGAGCCTGCGCCAGCGGCTCAACAGCTACTTCGCCGACGTCGCCGGCCTGCACCCGCGCACCCGGCAGATGGTGACGACGGCCGCCGGCGTCGAGTGGACCGTCGTGGGCACCGAGGTCGAGGCCCTCCAGCTCGAGTACAACTGGATCAAGGAGTACGACCCGCGGTTCAACGTCCGCTATCGCGACGACAAGAGCTACCCGTCGCTGGCCGTGACGCTGAACGAGGAGTACCCGCGACTGCAGGTCATGCGCGGCCCGAAGAAGAAGGGGGTCCGCTACTTCGGCCCGTACGCGCACGCCTGGGCCATCCGCGAGACCCTCGACACCCTCACCCGCGTGTTCCCGGCCCGCACCTGCTCGGCCGGCGTCTTCAAGCGCGCAGGGCAGATCGGCCGCCCGTGCCTGCTCGGCTACATCGGCAAGTGCGCCGCGCCCTGCGTCGGCCGGGTCTCCGCCGAGGAGCACCGGGAGATCGTCGAGGGCTTCGTGGACTTCATGGCCGGCCGCACCGACCAGATGGTCCGCCGCCTCGAGCGCGAGATGGCCGAGGCCGCCGAGGCGATGGAGTACGAGAAGGCCGCCCGGTTGCGCGACGACCTCGGCGCCCTCAGGCGGGCGCTGGAGAAGCAGGCCGTCGTCCTCGGTGACGGCACCGACGCCGACGTCGTCGCCTTCGCGCAGGACGAGCTCGAGGCCTCGGTGCAGGTCTTCCACGTCCGCGGCGGGCGGGTCCGCGGCCAGCGGGGCTGGATCGTCGACAAGGTCGAGGAGGTCACCACCGGCGAGCTGGTCGAGCAGTTCCTGCTGCAGGTCTACGGCGGGGTCGACGAGGCGACCGGCGTCGGGGAGGCGGGGGAGGCGGTGCCCAGGGAGGTGCTCGTCCCGGAGCTGCCCGACGACGCCGACGTCTACGAGGAGCTGCTCACCGAGCTGCGCGGCTCCCGGGTGTCGCTGCGGGTGCCCCAGCGGGGCGACAAGCGGGCCCTGCTGGAGACGGTGGAACGCAACGCGACGGAGGCCTTCGCCCGGCACCGGGTCAAGCGGGCCAGCGACCTGACCGCCCGGTCCCTCGCTCTGCAGGAGCTCCAGAAGGCGCTGGAGCTGCCCGACGCCCCGCTGCGCATCGAGTGCATCGACATCAGCCACGTCCAGGGGACCAACGTGGTGGCCAGCATGGTGGTCTTCGAGGACGGCCTGGCCAAGAAGTCCGACTACCGCCGCTTCAGCGTCACGAACGGAACCGACGACACCGCCGCGATGGCCGAGGTGGTCCGGCGGCGCTTCGCGCGCCACCTCAAGGAGGAGGCCGACCGGGTCAGCGAGCAGAGCGTGGCGGCCGAGGAGGGCCGGCCGCGGCGGTTCGCCTACCCGCCCAACCTGCTGGTGGTGGACGGCGGGGCCCCGCAGGTCGCCGCGGCCGCCCGCTCGCTCGACGAGCTGGGCGTCGTCGACGTCGCCGTCTGCGGCCTGGCCAAGCGCATGGAGGAGGTCTGGCTGCCCAACGAGAGCGACCCGGTGATCCTGCCGCGCACCTCCGAGGCGCTGTACCTGCTGCAGCGGGTCCGGGACGAGGCCCACCGGTTCGCGATCACCTACCACCGGCAGAAGCGGTCCACGACCATGCTGGTCTCGCTGTTGGACGACGTCCCCGGGCTCGGGGAGACGCGGCGGAAGGCGCTGATGAAGGAGTTCGGGTCCCTGAAGCGGCTGCGGGCCGCCACGATCGAGGAGTTGATGACCGTGCCGGGCATCGGCCGGCGGACCGCCGAGGCGGTCCGGGTGGCGGTCGCCGAGCCGGTCGCCGAGCCGACCGCCACGCCGGAGGGCGGCGCACCGGCGGAGGACGACGCGACGGAGGGTGCCGCACGGCGCGATGCCGCGGGCGCCGGGCTGGTGGCCTCGTGACGGACCGGCCGGACGCGGTGGTGGCCGACGGCAGCGGGCCGCACCTGGCGACCCCGCCGGGCGCGCCGGGGCACCCGCAGACCGACGTCCCGCCGGCCGCGGACCCGTCGTCCACCGAGACCCAGCCGCTGGACGTCGTCGTCGTCACCGGGCTCTCCGGCGCCGGCAAGAACAGCGCCGGGCGGGTCCTGGAGGACCTCGGCTGGTTCGTCGTCGACAACCTGCCGCCGGCGCTGCTCATGCCGATGGTCCACCTCGGTGCCCGCGGCGACCTGCGCCGGTTCGCCGCGGTCGTCGACGCCCGCAGCCGAGCCTTCTCCAGCGACCTGCAGGAGGCGATCAGGGTGCTGTCCGACGCCGGTCACCGGCCCCGGGTGGTGTACGTGCACGCCCGGGACGAGGTGCTCGTCCGGCGCTACGAGTCGGTCCGCCGGGAGCACCCGCTGCAGGGGGACGGCCGGCTGATCGACGGCATCGCGGCCGAGCGCGAGCTGCTCACCGGGATCGCGGGCGAGGCCGACCTGTGGGTGGACACCAGCGACCTCAACGTGCACCAGCTGCGGGCCACCCTGGAGAACGCCTTCGCCCGCGGGGGAGAGGCGCCACCGCTGACCGCCACCGTGCTCAGCTTCGGCTTCAAGTACGGGCTACCGCTGGACGCCGACCTGGTGGTCGACGCGCGGTTCCTGCCCAACCCGCACTGGCTGCCGGAGCTGCGGCCGCACACCGGGCAGGACCCCGACGTCCGCGACTACGTGCTCGGGCAGGAGGACGCCGGTCCCTTCCTCGACCGCTACACCGACGTGCTGCGCCTGCTCATCCCCGGCTACCGCCGCGAGGGCAAGCGCTACATCACGCTGGCGGTGGGGTGCACCGGCGGCAAGCACCGCAGCGTGGCGATCGCCGAGGAGTTCGCCCGCCGGCTGTCCGCCGACGGGACGGCGACCACCGTGCAGCACCGCGACCTGGGCCGCGAGTAGTGGCGCCCCCGACCGCCCCGGCGACCGCACCGCGGGTCGTCGCCTTGGGGGGCGGCCACGGCCTGGCCGCCTCGCTGGCCGCCTGGCGGCGGATCACCCCCCACCTGACCGCCGTGGTCACCGTGGCCGACGACGGCGGCTCCTCCGGCCGGATCCGCCGGGAGATGCCGGTGCTGCCCCCCGGCGACCTCCGGATGGCCCTGGCCGCGCTGGCCGGTGAGGGCGACGCCACGCGGGAGATGACCCGGCTGCTGCAGCACCGCTTCGGCGGCAGCGGCGTGCTGGCCGGGCACCCGGTCGGCAACCTGGTGCTCACCGGGCTGACCGAGATGCACGGCGGGGACACCGTCCGCGCCCTCGACGACCTGTGCCGGCTGCTCGGCGCCTGCGGGCGGGTGCTGCCGATGGCCGACGTCCCGCTCGACCTGGTCGCCACCGTGGAGAGCCTCGACCCCGACGACCCCGCCCGGGTGCGCACCATCCGGGGCCAGGTGGCGATCGCCACCACGCCCGGGCACGTCCGCGACATCCTCGTCGCCCCGGCCGACCCGCCGGTCAACGCGGCGGTCATCGAGGCCATCCACGCGGCGGACGTCGTCTGCCTGGGGCCCGGGTCCTGGTACACCTCCGTGCTGCCCCACCTGCTCGTCCCGCGGCTGCGGGCCGCGCTGGCCGCCACCCGGGCCCGGGTGGTCGTCGTGCTCAACCTCGAGGCGCAGCCCGGGGAGACGGACGGGTTCGGCCCGGAGGAGCACCTCGCGGTGCTGACCGCCCACTTGGACGGTGTGGCGTTGCACACCGTAATCGCGGATGCGGAGTCGGTTGTTGACCACTGTGGTCTCCTAACTGCTGTGCGCGGGTGCGGCGCGGAGCTGGTCCTGGCTCCGGTGGCCGAACCCGGCGGCGCACCCAGGCATGACCCGGTCCGTCTCGCCGAGGCGTTCGAGCAGGCCGTGGGGGCGGGCCGGGGCACGGACGTGGACGGCCGGGTACCGGAGCGCGCGGCACCGGGCCGGTACGAGGGGGAGAGGGGACGCCGGACATGGCGATGACCGCGATGGTCAAGGACGAGCTCTCGCGGGTCGAGTGCACCAAGACGTCCGAACGCAAGGCCGAGGTGACCGCGCTGCTGCGCTTCAGCGGCGGGCTGCACATCGTCGGTGGCCGGGTGGTCATCGAGGCCGAGCTGGACACCGGGTCGGTGGCCCGCAGGCTGCGCCGCGACATCAGCGAGGTCTACGGCTACACCAGCGGCGTGAGCGTGCTCGCCGGCGGCAACATCCGCCGCGGGGTGCGCTACCTGGTGCGCATCGCCAAGCACGGCGAGGGGCTGGCCCGCCAGACCGGCCTGGTCGACCAGCGGGGGCGGCCGGTCCGCGGTCTGCCGCCGGCCGTCGTCTCCGGCAGCCTCAACGACGCCGAGGCGGCCTGGCGCGGCGCCTTCCTCGCCCACGGCTCGCTGACCGAGCCGGGCCGGTCCTCCTCGCTGGAGGTGACCTGCCCGGGCCCGGAGGCGGCCATGGCGCTGGTCGGCGCGGCCCGCCGGCTGGGCATCGCGGCCAAGGCGCGCGAGGTCCGCGGTGCCGACCGGGTCGTCGTCCGGGACGGCGACGCGATCAGCGCCCTGCTGACCCGGATGGGCGCCCACGACGCCGTCCTCGCCTGGGAGGAACGGCGGATGCGCCGCGAGGTCCGGGCCACGGCCAACCGGCTGGCCAACTTCGACGACGCCAACCTGCGCCGCTCCGCACGCGCCGCGGTCGCCGCCAGCGCGCGGGTGGAGCGGGCGCTGGAGATCCTCGCCGACGACGCCCCCGAGCACCTGCTGGTCGCCGGCCGGCTCCGGCTCGAGCACGGCCAGGCGTCGCTGGAGGAGCTGGGCCAGCGGGCCGACCCGCCCATGACCAAGGACGCCGTCGCCGGCCGGATCCGCCGCCTGCTGGCGATGGCCGACAAGCGGGCGAAGGACCTGGGGATCCCGGACACCGAGTCCGTCGTCACCGAGGACATGCTGGCCCAGTAGGAGGACCCCTCCTCGGGGTCGCCTACGGGCACCTGCTGCGCTGCTGGGCCGCGGCGGCCGGGCCGTTCCGCCGGCAGGCGGGGTCGACGTCACCCCCGGTTTCGTCGCGCTCACCGGTCTGGTCGGCTGCGGTGCCCGGCGGGTGACCCCCGCTGGCGCGGGCTCCACGCCCGGCCGGGGCCGGCCTCCGCGGGGACCGATAGGGTCGTCGTGGAGCGGGTCCGCGCGCCCGTGCGGGCTCCGACTGACCGCGTCGACCGACAGTGGAGGTCTGCAGTGACCGTACGGGTGGGCATCAACGGCTTCGGCCGGATCGGCCGCAACTTCTACCGGGCCGCCGTCGCCAGCGGCAAGGACGTCGAGATCGTGGCGGTGAACGACCTCACCAGCCCCGAGACCCTCGCGCACCTGCTCAAGTACGACAGCGTCCTCGGGGTGCTGGCGGAGGACGTCAAGGCCACCCCCGAGGGGATCGACGTCGGCGGGAACACCGTCAAGGTGCTCTCCGAGCGCGACCCCGCCGCGCTCCCCTGGGGTGACCTCGGCGTGGACGTCGTCGTCGAGTCGACCGGCTTCTTCACCAAGGCCGACGACGCCCGCAAGCACGTCGACAAGGGCGGGGCCACGAAGGTCATCATCTCGGCGCCGGCCACCGGTGACGACCTGACCATCGTCATGGGCGTCAACCACGACCGGTACGACGGCTCGCAGACGATCATCAGCAACGCGTCCTGCACCACCAACTGCCTGGCGCCGCTGGCCAAGGTCCTCCACGACGCGTTCGGCATCGAGCGCGGGCTGATGACCACGATCCACGCCTACACCGCCGACCAGAACCTGCAGGACGGGCCGCACAAGGACCTCCGCCGGGCCCGTGCCGCCGCGCTCAACATGGTGCCGACGTCGACTGGTGCGGCCAAGGCCATCGGCCTGGTCCTGCCCGAGCTGCAGGGCAAGCTGGACGGGTACGCCGTCCGCGTCCCGGTGCCCACCGGCTCGGCCACCGACCTGACGGTGCAGCTCAGCCGCGAGGCCTCGGCCGAGGACATCGACGCCGCCTACCGCGAGGCCGCGGCCGGGCCGCTGGCCGGGTTCCTGCGCTACACCGACGCGCCGATCGTCTCCTCCGACATCGTCACCGACCCGGCGTCCTGCATCTACGACGCCAAGCTGACCAAGGTCTTCGGCCCGATGGTCAAGGTGCTCGGCTGGTACGACAACGAGTGGGGCTACTCCAACCGGCTGGTCGACTCCGTCGAGCTCGTCGGCCGCTCGCTGTAGCCCCGATGCGCTCCCTCGACGACCTGCTCGCCGAGGGGGTCGCGGGCCGGCGCGTGCTGGTGCGCTCCGACCTCAACGTCCCCCTCGACACGACCACCCGGGCGATCACCGACGACGGCCGCATCCGGGCCAGCCTGCCCACCCTGCAGGCGCTCCGGGACGCCGGTGCGCGAGTGCTCGTCACCTCCCACCTGGGCCG
The DNA here is from genome assembly GCF_003428645.1 of Geodermatophilus marinus. Taxonomy (GTDB): domain Bacteria; phylum Actinomycetota; class Actinomycetes; order Mycobacteriales; family Geodermatophilaceae; genus Geodermatophilus. Next base: position 7,747 of record NZ_QVQH01000029.1, read on the forward strand.
CCCCCAGGGCGCCCCGGACCCGCAGTACTCGCTGGCCCCGGTCGCCGCGCGGCTCGGTGAGCTGCTGGGCACGCCGGTGCCGCTGGCCGGCGACGTCGCCGGCGACGACGCCCGCGCCCGGGTCGAGGCCCTCGGCGACGGGGACGTGCTGCTGCTGGAGAACGTCCGCTTCGAGGCGGGCGAGACCAGCAAGGACGACGCCGAGCGGGGTGCCCTGGCCGACCGGCTCGCCACCCTGGCCGACGCCTACGTCGACGACGCGTTCGGCGCGGTGCACCGCAGGCACGCCTCCGTCCACGACGTGGCGCTGCGGCTCCCGCACGTCGCGGGCCGGCTGGTCGCCCGGGAGCTGGAGGTGCTCGGCAGGCTCACCACCGACCCGGAGCGGCCCTACGTCGTCGTCCTGGGCGGCTCGAAGGTCAGCGACAAGCTCGCCGTCATCGAGGCGCTGCTGCCGAAGGTGGACCGGCTGCTGGTCGGCGGCGGGATGTGCTTCACCTTCCTGAGGGCGCAGGGGCACGGCGTCGGCGGCTCGCTGCTCGAGGAGGACCAGGTCGAGACCTGCCGGCGGCTGCTGGCCGAGGCGGGCGACCGCATCGTGCTGCCGCTCGACGTGGTCTGCGCCGCCGACCTCGGCGCGGACGTCCAGACCACCGTGGTCCCGGTCGACGCCATCCCCGACGACCTCAAGGGCCTCGACGTCGGGCCGCGCACGGTCGAGGCCTTCGGCCGGGAGCTCGGCGGTGCCCGCACCGTGTTCTGGAACGGGCCCATGGGCGTGTTCGAGCTCGCCCCCTTCCAGGCCGGCACCCGCGGGGTGGCCGAGGCCGTCGCGGCCGTCGACGGGCTGTCCGTCGTCGGCGGCGGGGACTCCGCGGCCGCCGTCCGCCAGCTCGGGCTCGACGAGGCGTCCTACGGGCACATCAGCACCGGCGGCGGCGCGTCGCTGGAGTACCTCGAGGGCCGGGAGCTGCCCGGTCTCGCGGTCCTCGCCGACCGGGGGGAGGGGTGATGGCCCGCACCCCGGCCCCGCGCCAGGGGCGCCGTCCGCTGATCGCCGGCAACTGGAAGATGAACCTCACGCACCTCGAGGCCATCGGCCTGGTGCAGAAGCTCGTGTTCTCCCTCAAGGAGCGGGAGCTGGCCGCGGCCGAGGTCGTCGTCCTGCCGCCGTTCACCGCGCTGCGCAGCGTGCAGACGCTGGTCACCGGCGACAAGCTCGACGTCGGGTACGGGGCGCAGGACCTCTCGGTGCACGACTCCGGGGCCTACACCGGCGAGGTGAGCGGGGCGATGCTGGCCGCGCTGGCCTGCCGGTACGTGGTGGTCGGCCACTCCGAGCGGCGGGCGCTGCACGGCGAGGACGACGCCGTGGTCGCGGCCAAGGTGCGCACGGCCCTCGCCCACGGGCTGGTCCCCGTCCTGTGCGTGGGCGAGGGGCTCGACGTCCGGCGGGCCGGGCAGCAGGTGCCGCACTGCACCGCCCAGCTCGACGCGGCGCTCGAGGGCCTGTCGGCGGCGCAGCTGACCGGGATCGGCGCGGGCGGCGACCCGGCCGGGGGGGCCCTCGTCGTCGCCTACGAGCCGGTCTGGGCGATCGGGACGGGGGAGGTGGCCACCCCCGAGGACGCTCAGGAGGTGTGCGCTGCCCTGCGGTCACGGCTCGCCGAGCGTTTCGGCCCGGAGACGGCCTCGACGGTCCGTATCCTCTACGGCGGGTCGGTGAAGGCCGCGAACACGGCCGGGATCCTGGCCGGGCCGGACGTCGACGGAGCGCTCGTCGGCGGGGCCAGCCTGGACGCCGACGAGTTCACGCAGATCTGTCGGACAGCGGCCGACGGCAGCTGACCGCCGCCGCCGGCAGGCGGGGAGCGGTGGGTGGACAGCACGAGCACGGGCCCGCGGGGCCGGCGACCGGCCGGCGCCCGCGGGCTGCTGGCCGCGGTCGCCGCCGTCCTGCTGCTCCTCGCCACCGGCTGCGGCGCGGGCGGGGACGACCCGGGCGGCGTGCCCGTGCAGGGCGGTGGCCCCGACGCGGGCCTGACCGGGGTCCGCGCCCCGTCCGACACCACCGGCGGCACGCTGCGCGTGGTCACCGGCGAGGTCGACAGCCTGGACCCGCAGCGCTCCTACCTGCCCGGCGTGTGGAACCTGATGCGCCTCTACGTGCGCACCCTGGTCACCTACTCCACGGAGCCGGGCGACACCGACGAGCTGGTGCCGGACCTCGCCACCGACCTGGGCACCTCGCCGGACGGCGGGCGGACGTGGACCTTCACCCTCCGCGAGGGCACCCGTTTCGAGAACGGCCGGCCGATCACGTCCCGCGACGTCAAGTACGGCATCGAGCGCTCCTTCGCCTCCGACGTCGTCGTCGGCGGGCCGACGCACGTCGTCCAGCTGCTCGACGACCCCGCCAACCCCTACCCCGGTCCGTACCAGGACGAGGCCCCCGACCGGCTCGGGCTGGCCGCCATCGCCACGCCGGACGACCGCACCGTCGTCTTCACGCTGCGGGTGGCCGACCCCGACTTCCCGCACGTGCTCGCGCTGCCCTCCAGCAGCCCGGTGCCGGTGGAGGCCGACACGGCCGGCGAGTACTCCGGCGACCCCGTCTCCTCGGGGCCCTACGCGCTGAGCAGCCGGGACGACGTCACCGGGATCGTCCTCGATCGCAACCCCGAGTGGGACCCGACCACCGACGACGTGCGCACCGCGCTGCCCGACCGCGTGCTGGTCCGCACCGGGTTGTCCGGCGTCGAGCGCGACCAGGCGCTGCTGGCCGGGTCGGCCGACGTCGACATCTCGGGCACCGGGGTGCAGTCGCCCACCACGGCCCGCATCGAGGGCGGGACCGACGCGGAGGTCCCGCTGGCCGACCGGGTCGACGAGGTGACCAGCGGCGTCGTGCGGCTGCTGGCGCTGCCCACCAACGTCGCGCCGATGCACGAGCCGGCCTGCCGCGCCGCCGTCGCCCTCGCCGTGGACCGCCGGGCCGTCCAGGAGGTCCTGGGCGGGGCCGGGGACGTCGCGCGCACCTCGCAGCTCTGGCCGCGGACCGTCGACGGGCGGCCGGAGGACGCCGACCCGGGCCCGGACCCGGCGGCCGCCCGCGAGCAGCTGGCCGCCTGCGGGCTGCCGGACGGCTTCACCACGGTGCTCGCCGTCCCCGACGCGGCCACCAGCGTCGAAGCCGCCGAGGAGATCGCCGCGCAGCTGGCCGAGGTCGGCATCGTGGTGGAGGTGCGCCCGCTGGCGGCCCCGGGCTTCTACGCCACCGACGTCGGCAACCCCGACAACGTGGTGGCCAACGGCTTCGGCATGGTGCTGGCCACGTGGACCGCGGACGTGCCGACGCCGGGGTCCTTCCTCGTCCCCCTCGTCGACGGCCGCGAGGTGCGCGCAGTCGGGAACACGAACTTCGCGCGGCTGACCGCCCCGGACCTCGACGCGCTGGTGGACGCCGCCCGGGCCACGTCCGACCCGCAGGCCGCGGTCGCGGCCTGGCGGGACGTCGCCGCCGCCGCCCAGGCCACCGGGGCCTACGTGCCGCTGGTGGAGAACCGGGTGCAGCTGCTGGCCGGCCAGCGGCTGCGCAACGGCGTGGTGATGACGCCGTACACGGGTCACGACCTCGCCACCGCCGGCGTCCGCTGACGGCCCCGGGGGCACCGCAGCGAGCGAGGCGCGGGGGCGACCGAGGCGCGTCGGCGGACCGTCGCCGTCCGCGGCCGGGCCTCGGTTACCCTCGGGTCATGGTCGAGCTGGTCCTCAACGTGCTGCTGGTGCTCACCAGCGTGCTCCTCGTGGTGCTCATCCTGCTGCACCGCGGCAAGGGCGGGGGCCTGTCCTCGATGTTCGGCGGCGCGGTCTCCTCGTCGCTGGCCGGCTCCTCCGTCGTCGAGAAGAACCTCAACCGGCTCACCGTCTTCACCGCGCTGGTCTGGGCGGTCTGCGTCGTCGGCCTCGGGATCCTGCTCAAGATCTGAGCGGCCCCGCTCCCGTCCCGCCGGTGGCCCGCGGGCGGCGCCGGGGACGTCACCGGCCGGGACGCGCGAATTCGTGATCGGGATCCGCCGGTCCAGGCCCTAGACTGCCCCAGCGGCCGGTCGACGCCGCACACCGCTGGAACTCAGGGGGCCTTCGTGGCAGGTGGCAACGCGATCCGGGGGACACGAGTCGGCGCCGGGCCGATGGGCGAGGCCGAGCGCGGTGAGACGGCGCCGCGCCGCCGTGTGGTGTTCTGGTGCTCGCACGGGCACGAGACGCACGTGGCGTTCGCGTCCGACGCCGAGGTGCCCGAGCTGTGGGACTGCCCCCGCTGCGGGCTCCCGGCCGGGCAGGACCACGCGGCTCCGCCGCCGGCGCCCCGCACGGAGCCGTACAAGACGCACCTGGCCTACGTGCGCGAGCGGCGCAGCGACGCCGACGGTGACGCCCTGCTCGAGGAGGCCCTGACCAAGCTGCGCGCCCGCCGCGGCGCCTGAGGGCGGGCGGCCCCCCGGCGACCCGGGCACCACCGGGGCGCCGGGGGCCGCCCGCGCCGTGGCGGTCACCCGCCGGGGGGCAGTTCGCCGGCCGCGGCGGTGTCGAGCAACCAGCGGGTCGCCCGGCGGCCGTGCACGCCGGCGGCGGGCAGCTCCCGCGCGGGGGCGCCGTCCCGGAGGGCCCGCGCCACGGCCGGCGCCTTGCCCTCCCCGGACACCAGCAACCACACCTCCTCGGCGGCGTTGATCGCGCCGAAGCCGAGGCTGACCCGCGTCGGGGGCGGCTTCGGGCAGTCGCGCACCGCCACCACGGGCCGCTCGTCGGAGACCGCGGGGGAGTCCGGGAAGATCGAGGCCACGTGCCCCTCGGGCCCCATGCCGAGCAGCAGGAGGTCCAGGCGCGGCAGCGCGGCACCCTCCGGCGCGGCCGCGGCGAGCTGGTCGGCGTACCAGGCGGCCGCGTCCTCGGGACCGGCGAAGCCGGCGTCGGAGGGCGGCATCGCGTGCACCCGCTCGGCCGGCACGCCCACCCGGTCGAGGAGGGCGCGGCGGGCCCCGAGCTCGTTGCGCTCGGCGTCGTCCGCCGGGACGAACCGCTCGTCGCCCCACCAGACGTCGACCGCCGTCCAGTCCACCCGCTCGCGGGCCGGCTCGGCGGCGAGCTCGGCGACCCGCTCGAGGACCGCGGTGCCGATGCCGCCGCCGGTCAGCACGACCGACGCCGTCCCGTGCACGGCCTGCGCGGCGGCCAGCCGGGCGACCAGCGCCGCGGCGGCGGCCCGGGCCAGCCGGTCGGCGTCGGGCTCGACGACGACGTCGGGCACCGGGGGGCCGCCCTCGCGGGGCGGCGTCACCGGGCGACCTCCTGCGCGTCCTCCTGCGCGTCCTCCTGCGCGCCCCCCTGGGCGTCGTGCTCCCCGGCCTCGACGACCTCGTCGGCGCCCTCCGAGTCCTCCGGCACGGTCGGCGCCGCCTCCGCCCCGCCGGGCTCGGCGGCCTCCGCCGGGTCGAACCAGACGTGCGAGCGGACGGGGGAGCGGTCGATCAGCCCGGTCACGCCGGTGGCGCCCTCCAGGGCCTCGGCGAACGGCTCGTCGGGGTCCAGCCGGCGCAGCTCCTCGCCGATCAGGTCGCCGAGCTGGCGGTCGGGCAGCGCCACCGTCGCCTCCGGCCGGTAGGGCTGGGTGATCACCGCGCCGCCGCGGCGGTCGGCGGTCACCCGCACCTCCTCCTCCTGGTCGAGCCGCAGCAGGACGGCGGAGACGCCGCTGGGCCCCGGCCGCCGCTCACCCTCGACCACCTCGACCGGGCACTCGCACCGGGCAGAGAGCCACCCGGCCAGCAGCCGGGCGGTGGCGTGCCGGGGGTCGCCCTCGACGACGCCGCCCTGCACCTGCACCGGGTCGCCCCGGCGGCCGGACACCGAGTCCACGGTCGAGGTGAGCGTGGCCCGCCAGGGGGTGCTGCGCGTCCAGGCGAGGTCGGTGTCCCCGGGCGCGTAGTCGGTGGCCCGGGTGCGCAGCGCGGCGACGGGGTCCCCGGCGAGGGAGCTGTCGGTGATCCGACGGTCGGCGATGACGGCGAGCGCGTCGGTGGCCAGCCGCTGGGGCGGGTCGGCGTGCCACCAGGTCACCACGGGCGCGTCCGCGGCCAGCAGCGGCAGGACGACCGACTCCGCGTGCAGCCCCAGGCGGCCGTACATGCGCATGACCACCGCCTCGCCGGGGCCCAGCCGGCCGCCGATGAGGACCTCGGCGTCCAGCCGCGGGGCGGGCGCCTCGATCTGCCGGCGCACCACGATGAGCAGCCGGCACGGGTGCTGCTCGGCGGCCGCGGTGGCGGCCTCCTCGGCCTCGGCCACCCGGCCCTCGTCGGCCACCACCACGAGGGTGAGCGCGACGCCGGAGAGCACGGCGCCGCCGGTGCGCCGCTGCGCGGCCAGTTCCTTGACCACCGCGGAGCCGGTGGTGTCCCACAGGGTCGTCATCGGGTCTCCTCCGGGTCGGGCGGGCAGGTGGGGCGGGGCGCCGGCGCGGGGGTCACGGGCGGCGCCACCGGCGGCCCTCGGCGGCGAGCATGTCGTCCGCCGCCCGGGGACCCCACTCGCCGGCCCGGTAGGGGTGCGGCGTGGTGCCGGCCCAGAACTCCTCGAGCGGGTCGATGACCGCCCAGGACGCCTCCACCTCGGCGTTGCGCGGGAACAGCGTGGCGTCGCCCAGCAGGACGTCGAGCAGCAGCCGCTCGTAGGCCTCGGGACTGGTCTCGGTGAACTGCTCGCCGTACAGGAAGTCCATGGACACGTCGCGGACCTCCATGACGCTGCCAGGAACCTTCGACCCGAACTTGAGGGTGACCCCCTCGTCGGGCTGCACCCGGACGACGAGCTGGTTGTTGCCCAGCTCCTGGGTGTCGGTGTCGGCGAAGGGCAGGTGCGGGGCCCGCTTGAACATCAGCGCGATCTCGGTGACCCGGCGGGGCAGCCGCTTGCCGGTCCGCAGGTAGAACGGCACCCCGGCCCACCGCCGGGTCTCCACGCCCAGCCGGACGGCGGCGAAGGTCTCGGTCGTGGAGTCCGCCGCGACCCCCTCCTCCTGGCGGTAGCCCCGGGCCCGCTGCCCGGCCAGCCAGCCCTGCTCGTACTGGCCGCGGACGGCGAAGGTGCGCAGGTCGTCGGGGATGGACACCGCGCGCAGCACCTTGAGCTTCTCGGTGCGGATCTCCTCGGCGGAGAACTCGACCGGCTCCTCCATCGCGGTCAGGGCCAGCAGCTGCAGCAGGTGGTTCTGCAGCACGTCGCGGGCCGCGCCGGTCTCCTCGTAGAACCCCGCCCGCCCGCCGATGCCGACGTCCTCGGCCATCGTGATCTGCACCGAGTCGACGTGGTGGCCGTTCCAGACCGGCTCGAACAGCGTGTTCGCGAACCGCAGCGCCATCAGGTTCTGGACGGTCTCCTTGCCCAGGTAGTGGTCGATGCGGAACACGTCCTCGGCGGTGAACACCGAGTCGACCAGCGCGTTGAGCTCCCGGCTGGAGGCCAGGTCGGTGCCGAAGGGCTTCTCGACGACCACCCGACGCCAGCGACCGGGGGTGGACTCGGCCATCCCGGTGCGCTGCATCTGCTTGAGCACGACGGGGAACATCGCCGGCGGGATGGACAGGTAGAACGCCGCGTTGCCGCCGATGCCGTGGGACCCCTCCAGCTCCCCGAGGGTGTCGGCCAGGTGGTCGAAGGCGTTGTCGTCGTCGAACGACCCCTGGACGAACCGGACGCTGCCGGCCAGCCGCTCCCACACCTCCTCGCGCCAGGGGGTGCGCGCGGCCTTCCGCGCGGCGTCGCGGGCCAGCTCGGCGAAGTCGGTGTCCCCCCAGTCGCGGCGGGCCAGGCCGAGCAGGGCGAAGTTGGTGGGCAGCAGACCGCGGTTGGCGAGGTCGTACACCGCCGGCAGCAGCTTCTTCCGGGCGAGGTCGCCGGTGATGCCGAAGACGACCAGGGCGCAGGGCTCGGGCACCCGCGGCAGCCGCCGGTCCCGCGGGTCCCGCAGCGGGTTGGGGATCATCGTCCGTCCTCGTGGTCGGGGGTGGGCGGTCGGGCGGTGCGGCGGTGGACCGCACGACCGGGGAACTCCTGGTCGCAGTGTCGTCCTTCCGGGCCCGTGGGGCGACGGCACGCACCGGCCGGGGCAGGAGCAGGGGTCAGCAGACGGCCTCCAGCACCTGGGCGACGCCGGCGCTGCGGTCGGTGAGGTGCAGCCGCAGCACCGGGCGGCCGCGGTCGGCCAGAGCCCGGCGGTCGCCGGCCGCCTGGGCGGCCTGCAGGTCGCCCAGCGACCAGGGCCGGTCCGGGACGGGGAGGTCCTCGCCCACCACACCGGTCACCTGCAGGAAGGTGCCCAGCGGCGGGCCGCCCTTCTGGTACTGGCCGGTGCAGTGCAGGTAGCGCGGACCCCAGCCGAAGGTGACCGCGCGGTCGGTCCGGGCGGCGAACGCCGACCGCAGCTGCGCGGCGGCGGTGTCCCGGTCCCGGTCGAGGTACGCGGCGACGGCGAGGTACCCGCGCTCCGGGACGGCGGCCAGCAGGGCGTCCAGGGCCAGGGAGAGCCCGTCGTGCTGGCTGAGGTCGACCTGGTCGAGCAGCCCCCCGGTGGCCCACAGCTGCACCGCGCCGATCGTGGCCAGCGGGGGGTCGTCCGGCAGCCCCTCGTCGAGCACGCGGCGGGCGTTGCGCACCGGCTCGGCGGTGTCCGGGTCGTCGAACGGGTCGACCTCGAGCAGCCGGGCCGCCACGGCGGTGGCGTACTCCCAGCCCAGGAACTGCGCCCCCAGGGGCCCGGCCACGCCCAGGGACGGGCCCGGGCCGGCGGGCGCGCCGCCGACGACGGCCAGGGCCGCGTCGGGGCCGGCCGCGCCCGGGGCCACCGCCGACTCGAGGACCACGGGCAGCAGCCCGCGCCCCTCCTTGCCGGTGGACTGGGCCAGCAGGTGCTCCACCCAGCAGGCCAGACCCCCGGCGGGGCCGCCCTCGACGGCGCCGTCCACGAGCGCGAGCTTGTCCCGCCCGGCGAGGAACGCGGCACCGAGGACGGCGCCGAGCTCCAGGGCCGGGTTGTCCGGGGCGGCCAGCCGGCCGCCGAGCTCCGCCGCCTCGTCGAGCAGCCCGCCCACGTCGACCCCGGCCAGCCCCGCGGGGACCAGCCCGGACGCCGAGAGGGCGCTCCACCGGCCGCCGATGCGCGGATCGGCGGGGAACAGCGCCCGCGCGGCCAGCTCCTCGGCGGCCTCGGCCAGCGGCGACCCCGGCGCGGTCACCACGACGAAGCGGCCGCCGATGTCCCGCTCCGGCACCCCCGCCGCGCGGAAGGAGGCGACGAACACCCGGTGCAGGGTGTCGGTCTCCAGGGTGTCCCCGGAGCGGGAGCCCACCACCACGACGGTGCGCTCGAGGTCGGCCAGGGCGAGGGCCACCTGACCCGGATCGGTGGTGTCGACGACGGTCAGCGGCACCCCCGCCGTGCGGCAGATCGCCTCGGCCGGCAGCGCGGAGCCGCCGGTCCCGCACAGCACCACCCGGTCGAGCCCCTCGGCCCGCAGCTCGTCGCGCAGGGCGGCGATCCGGCCGACGAGGTCCCGGCTGCGCTCGGGCAGGGCCAGCCAGCCCAGATCCCCGGCGCCCGCCCCCGACCCGAAGAGGGTCGGGTCGCCCCCGGCCAGCCGGGCCGCGACGTCGTCCCGGGCCAGGGTGTCCCGGACGGCGGGCGGGACCTCGAGGCCGGAGCACGAGACCGTCAGCGTCACCGCCGCCTCCCGGGGACCTCCCAGCCGGCGAGGGACCGGGGACCGGGCCGGCCGGCGCCGCGCCCGGCCCCCCGGGTCACGCCTTGTCCTCCAGCTCGCTGCGCACCGACCCGGTCAGCTCGTCCCACGAGTCGGCGAACTTCTGCACGCCCTCGTCCTCCAGGACGCGGAAGACGTCGTCGAGGTCGACCCCCGCGTCGGCGATGGCACGCATCGTGGCCGCCGCGTCCTCGTAGGTCTTCTGCACCGGGGTCCCCGGGCTGCCGTGGTCGGCGTAGGCCATGAGGGTCTTCTCCGGCATGGTGTTGACCGTGCCGGGCGCGATCAGCTCGCTGATGTACATCGTGTCGCTGTACTCGGGGTTCTTCACGCCCGTGGAGGCCCACAGCGGCCGCTGCGGGCGGGCGCCCCGCGCCTCGAGGGCCTTCCAGCGGTCGGAGGAGAAGACCTCCTCGTAGGCCTGGTAGGCCAGCTGGGCGTTGGCCAGCGCGGCCCGCCCCGTGAGGGAGGCGTCGGCGCCGGCCTTCTCCAGCCGCTTGTCGATCTCGCTGTCCACGCGGGAGACGAAGAAGGACGCCACCGAGGCGATGCCGTCGAGGGAGCCGCCGTCGGCCACCCGCTGCTCCAGCCCGGAGAGGTAGGCGTCCATGACCGCCCGGTACCGCTCGAGGCTGAAGATGAGGGTGACGTTGACGCTGATGCCCCGCGCGATGGAGGTGGTGATCGCCGGCAGGCCGGCCTCCGTCGCGGGGATCTTGATGTACAGGTTGGGCCGGTCGACCAGCCACCACAGGTGGGCGGCCTCCGCGGCGGTGGCGTCGGTGTCGTGCGCCAGGCCCGGCGCGACCTCCAGGGAGACCCGGCCGTCACCGGGCTGCCGCTGGGCCACCGGGGCCAGCAGGTCGCAGGCGTCCCGGACGTCGCTGGCGGTGATCGTCCGCAGCGCCTCCGCCACGTCCACCTCCCGGACGGCCAGGGCGTGCAGCTGGTCGTCGTAGGAGTCCGACCCGCTGATCGCCGCGGCGAAGATGGTCGGGTTGGTGGTGACCCCGACGACGGAGTGCTCGTCGACCAGGGACTGCAGGTTGCCGCTGCGGATCCGGTCGCGGGACAGGTCGTCGAGCCAGACGGAGACGCCGGCCGTCGACAGCTCCGCGAGTTTCTCGTTCTGTGCCATGTCAGGTCCTCCTGGTGAGGTGCTGGAACGGCCACCCTCCAGGGTCCCGCGCCGAAGTTCGCGAGGCGTGGGGAGGAGGGTGGTCCTCTATCTGTCGCCGGTGGGGTGGGGCAGACCGCCGGTGGCCGCCACCGGGCCGGCCGGGACGGCGTCGCCGGACCTCGCGGCCTCGAGGCTCTCCCGGGCAGCGGTCACGACCGCCTCGTCGGTGAGACCGAACTCCTCGTAGAGCACGCTGTAGGCGGCGCTGGCCCCGTAGTGGGTGAGGCCGACGATCCGCCCGGCGTCGCCGACGAACTCCCGCCAGCCCATGGGCACGCCGGCCTCGACGCTCACGCGGGCGCGCACCGAGGGCGGCAGCACTGCGTCCTTGTAGGCCTGGTCCTGGTCGGCGAACCACTCGACGCAGGGCACCGACACCACCCGGGTGGGGATGCCGTCGGCCTCCAGCCGCTCGCGGGCGGCGACGGCGATCTGCACCTCCGAGCCGGTGCCGAGCAGGATGACCCGCGGCTCCCCGCCCGAGGCGTCGGCGAGGACGTAGGCGCCCCGCGCCACGCCCTCGGCCGGAGCCATCGCGCTGCGGTCGAACACCGGCAGGTTCTGCCGGGAGAGCAGCAGCCCGGCCGGGCGGTCGTTGTTCTGCAGGATGGTCCGCCAGGCGACGGCGACCTCGTTGGCGTCCGCCGGGCGGACGACGTCCAGGCCGGGGATGGCGCGGAGCGCGGCGAGGTGCTCGATCGGCTGGTGGGTCGGGCCGTCCTCGCCGAGACCGATCGAGTCGTGCGTCCACACGTAGGTGACCGGCAGCTGCATGAGCGCGGCCAACCGCACCGCCCCGCGCATGTAGTCGGAGAACGTGAGGAACGTGCCGCCGTAGACGCGGGTGCCGCCGTGCAGCGCGATCCCGTTCATGATCGCGCCCATGGCGTGCTCGCGGACGCCGAAGTGGAGGGTGCGGCCGTAGGGCCCGCCGGACCACATCTTGGTCTGCCGGTCGGCCGGCACGAACGACGGCTCACCCTCGACGGCGGTGTTGTTGCTCTCCGCGAGGTCCGCCGAGCCGCCCCACAGCTCCGGCAGCGCCGGGTACAGGGCGCCGAGCACCTTGCCGGAGGCCTTGCGGGTGGCCACCCCCTTCTCGTCGGCGTCGAACGTGGGCAGCGCGTCGGCGAAGCCCTCGGGCAGCCGCCGGTCCCGCATCCGGGCCAGCAGCGCGGCGCGCTCGGGCTGCGCCTGCTCCCACTCGTCGAACCGCTGCTGCCAGGCGGCGTGCTCCTCGCGGCCGCGGTCGACCACCGACCGCGCGTGGGCGAGCACCTCGTCGTCGACCTCGAAGGTCCGCTCGGGGTCGAAGCCGAGGACCTCCTTGGTGGCCCGGACCTCGTCGTCGCCCAGCGCGGACCCGTGCGCCGCGCCGGTGTTCTGCTTGTTGGGCGCGGGCCAGGCGATGATCGTCCGCAGCACGATGATCGACGGCCGCCCGGTCTCGGCCTTGGCCGCGGCGAAGGCGGCGTCGACGGCGGCGAGGTCCTCGCCGTCGTCCACGTGCTGCACGTGCCAGCCGTAGGCCTCGTAGCGCTTGCCGACGTCCTCGGTGAACGCGACGTTGGTGTCGTCCTCGATGGAGATCCGGTTGTCGTCGTAGACGAGCACCAGGTTGCCCAGCCGCTGGGTGCCGGCGAGCGAGGAGGCCTCGCCGCTGACGCCCTCCTCCATGTCGCCGTCGGAGGCGAAGCACCAGATGGTGTGGTCGAAGAGGCTCTCGCCCTCGGGGGCGTCCGGGTCGAGCAGCCCGCGCTCGCGGCGGGCGGCCATGGCCATGCCGACGGCGTTGCCCACGCCCTGGCCGAGGGGGCCGGTGGTGGTCTCCACGCCGGGGGTGTGGTTGACCTCGGGGTGACCGGGGGTCTTCGAGCCCCAGGTGCGCAGCGCCTGCAGGTCCTCCAGCTCCAGCCCGTAGCCGGAGAGGTACAGCTGCACGTACAGCGTCAGGCTCGAGTGCCCCATCGACAGCACGAAGCGGTCGCGGGCGACCCAGTTCGGGTCGCCGGGGTCGTGGCGCAGCCACTTGGAGAAGAGCAGGTAGGCGGTCGGCGCCATGCTCATCGCCGTCCCGGGGTGGCCGTTGCCCACCTTCTGCACGGCGTCCATGGCCAGGACGCGGGCGGTGTCGATCACCCGGCGGTCGAGCTCGCCGAAGCCCTCGGGGAGGGTCGGCCGGGGCTGCGCGGGGCCGCCGGTGGGGCTGTCGGTGGCGGCCTCGGCCGGGGCCTCGGACTCGGTGCTTCTCGTTGCCATCTGGCGCTAGCTCCCTCGGGTCGGCCGGTGCGGGACCACCCGGGGCCGGTGGAGCGGGCCCGCGGCCCCCGGGCGGGCGGCGGTGCGCGGGTTCCCGCGACCCGGGTGGGCCCGCGGGGCGCCCGGCGCACCGTCGCCGTCGACGTCGCCCCTACCCGCTGCACCCGCAGCACCAACGTGACGAGACCCTAGTCATCCCGGCCGTCCCCGGAGACGGCCCCGGGCTACAGTTGGCCCGTTCTCCTGTCCCCGTTCGGAAGGGACCCCGTGCTGTCCAGGTGCCCGGTGGTGCCCTGCCGCCCGTGCGTGCGCGGACGGGAGGGGGTGCGGTGACGGCGGTCTCCGAACGCCCGGTCGTCCCCGCCCGCCGCCTGCCCGCCGTGGTGGGCGCCTACGTCGCCCTGACCAAGCCCAAGCTCGTCGAGCTGCTGCTGGTGACGACGCTGCCGGCGATGATGATGGCGGCCGGCGGGTGGCCCTCCTGGCGGCTGGTGGGCGCCACGATGGTCGGCGGCATGTTCGCCGCGGGCGCGGCCAACGTCGTGAACTGCTGGTACGACCGGGACATCGACCGGTTGATGTCGCGCACGCGCAACCGACCCATCCCGTCCGGGGTGGTGTCCCCGCGGGCGGCCCTCGTCTTCGGCGGGGTCCTGGCCGCGCTGTCCCTGGCGATCCTGTGGTTCGAGACCACGCCGCTCGCCACGGCGCTGGCCGCGGTGGCGATCCTGGCCTACTCCGTCGTCTACACGATGGTGCTCAAGCGCCGGACCCGGCACAACACGGTCTTCGGGGCCTTCCCTGGGGCCGCCCCGGTGCTCATCGGCTGGGCGGCGGTCACCGGCTCGCTCGACTGGCCGGCGCTGGCCTTCTTCGCCGTCGTGTTCTGCTGGCAGATGCCGCACTTCTGGGCGCTGGCCAGCCGGTACCGCGAGGACTACGCCCGGGCCGGGGTTCCCATGCTGTCGGTCGTCGCCGGGCCGGCGAGCGTGGGGCGGCAGTCCGTCGTGTGGGCGTGGGCCACGCTGGGGGCGACCCTGCTCATGGGGTCGGTCACGCCCGTCCTGGGCTGGGCGTTCGCCATCGGTGGCGGGCTCCTCGGCGCCTGGTACGTCGCCGAGTCCCACCAGTGGCTCGGCCGCGTCCTGGCCGCGCTGCCGGACCGCCCGATGCGGCTGTTCTCGGTGTCGATCACCCACATGACGCTGCTGTCGATCGCCATCGCCGTCGACGTCCTGCTCTGAGGTCCTGAGCCCGGCCCCCGGCCCCCCCGGTGTCGGTCTGCGGCGCCTCGGCGGCGGTGAGACCGCCAGGTCGACACGCGGCGGCCTCCCGTGCCCACGCCCGGGACCCGGCGATGAGCAGGTGGGCGCCCGCGCCGGGCAGCGACGGCTCGCGCTCGGTGCACCGCAGCACCTCCAGGGTGCGGGCGGTGCTCGCCCTCGCCGGGCTCAGCGGGCGGCGGCGGTGGGGACGGCGGTGGCGTCGAGGGGCTGCTCGCTCGCCGGGCCGCGGACCGACCAGACCAGCCGCGCCGTGAAGGCGGTGACCAGCACCGCGCCCAGCATGTGCAGCAGCACCAGCACCACCGGCAGCCCGGTGAAGTACTGCACGTAGCCGACGACGCCCTGCAGCAGCTGGACGACGAGCAGGTCGCGCGCGGCCCGCCGCACCCGGCCGGGGGAGTCGGTCGCGTGCAGCGCCACCAGGAGCGCGATGGTCAGCCCGAGCAGCAGGAACACCGAGTCGGCGTGCAGCTGGCTGACCAGCTCGGGGTCGAAGCCGGTGCGCCCGGCCCCGGGGTCGCCGCTGTGCGGCCCGCTGCCGGTCACCACGGTGCCCAGCACCAGGACGGCGGCGGTCGTGGCCGCGATGCCGGTGACCAGGAGGGCGAACGGGCGGCGGACCAGCAGGTGGCCGACCCCCGGTTCGCGGGACCGCAGCCACAGCACCGTCGTGAGCGCGACGAGCACCGAGGACAGCAGGAAGTGCGCCGCCACCGTCCACGGGTTCAGGCCGGTGAGGACGGTCACCCCGCCGAGCAGCGCCTGGGCCGGGATGCCCAGGAACGCGAGCACCGCCAGCGTCCGGAGGTCGCGCCGGGGGGAGCGGAAGACGGCGACGACGGTCGCGACGGCGATCGCCGCGAGGACGAAGGTCAGCAGCCGGTTGCCGAACTCGATGACGCCGTGGCCGGCCAGCTCGGGCGTCGCGACGAAGCTGTCGTCGGTGCACCGCGGCCAGGTGGGGCAGCCCAGGCCGGACCCGGTCAGCCGGACGGCTCCGCCGGTGACGACGATGGCGCCGTTGGCCACCAGGTTGGCCAGGGCGGTGCGGGAGACGACGGCAGGGGAGACCGGCACAGCCCGATGCTAGCCGCGCGGAGCGACCCGGCCGGTCCGCCCGGAGCGCATCACAGCGGGGGTGACGGTCCGCGACGGCGCCCTCGACCTGGCCGTCGAGGAGGGCGCACCCGCCACCGCGGGGTGAGCTGCCCCACGCGGCGCGGGCCGGGACCCGCGGGGCGCCATCCCCGCAGGTCCCGGGCTCGCCGGGACTTAGGTCCCCCTTGCTTGCGGGCCGCCGGAAATAGGTAAGACTTGTGTTGTGGAAAGCGGTCGGGTCGTCGCGGACGGGGACGTCGTGCCCCCCTCCCGCGCTGCCTCGACGGTGGAGGACGGGCGCACCCGCCACCGGGTGACCGCCCTGCTGCTCGAGCACGGCCCGCAGACCGCCAGCGAGCTGGCCGGCCGGCTGGGCGTGTCGCCCACCGCCGTCCGACGCCACCTCGACGCGCTGGTGGCCACCGGCCGGGTCGAGGAGCGGCACGCGACCGGCGCGCCGCGGGGCCGCGGGCGCCCGGCCCGGCTGTTCCACCTCACCGACGCCGGCCGGTCGGCCTTCCCGCACGCCTACGACGACCTGGCGCTGACGGCGCTGCGGTACGTCGCGGCGCACGGCGGCCCCGACGCGGTGCGCACGGTGGCCGAGCAGCAGCTCTCCGGTCTGGAGCAGCGGTGCTCGGCGGCCGTGGAGCGGGCCGACGACGCGCCGGTGGACCGGGCCCAGGTGCTCGCCGCGGCGCTCACCGCCGAGGGCTACGCCGCCTCGGCCTCGGCGATCTCCGGCGGTGGGCAGCTGTGCCAGCACCACTGCCCGGTGGCGCACGTCGCCGCGGAGTTCCCGCAGCTGTGCGAGGCCGAGACCGCGGTCATCGGCCGGCTGGTCGGCACGCACGTGCAGCGGCTGGCCACGATCGCCCACGGCGACGGCGTCTGCACGACGCACATCCCGGGCCCCGTCCGCCGCACCGACGCCCCGCCGGGCGTCGCCGGCGGGCGGGCCCACATCGGCGCGGGGAACAGACCGGGCCCCGCGCGCCCTGTACCTGGTGAGCGGTCGGCGCGGCGCAGCCCGCCCCGGACCGGCGCCGACCACCCCAGCAGCAACCCCCCTGCGAACGACCGGGAGAGGACGTCCGTATGACCAGCACCCAACAGCCGGTGACCAGCACGCCGCTGACGCAGGACGAGCAGATCGAGGCGCTCGGCCGCTACCAGTACGGCTGGGCTGACGCCGACGTGGCCGGGGCCTCGGCCCGGCGGGGCCTGGACGAGGACGTCGTCCGGGACATCTCCCGCCGCAAGGACGAGCCCGAGTGGATGCTCGAGCGCCGGCTCAAGGCGCTCAAGCTGTTCGACCGCAAGCCGATGCCCGACTGGGGCTCGGACCTGTCGGGCATCGACTTCCAGAACATCAAGTACTTCGTGCGCTCCACCGAGCAGCAGGCCGCCTCGTGGGACGAGCTGCCCGAGGACATCAAGAACACCTACGACAAGCTGGGCATCCCCGAGGCCGAGAAGCAGCGGCTGATCGCCGGCGTGGCGGCCCAGTACGAGTCCGAGGTCGTCTACCACAAGATCCGCGAGGACCTCGAGGAGCAGGGTGTCGTCTTCCTCGACACCGACACCGCCCTCAAGGAGCACGAGGACCTCTTCAAGGAGTACTTCGGCTCGGTCATCCCCTCCGGGGACAACAAGTTCGCCGCGCTGAACACCGCGGTGTGGTCCGGCGGCTCGTTCATCTACGTCCCCAAGGGCGTGCACGTCGAGATCCCGCTGCAGGCCTACTTCCGGATCAACACCGAGAACATGGGCCAGTTCGAGCGGACGCTGATCATCGTCGACGAGGGCGCCTACGTGCACTACGTCGAGGGCTGCACCGCGCCGATCTACAAGTCGGACTCGCTGCACTCCGCGGTCGTCGAGATCATCGTCAAGAAGAACGCCCGCTGCCGGTACACGACCATCCAGAACTGGTCGAACAACGTCTACAACCTGGTGACCAAGCGGGCCATCGCCCACGAGGGCGCCACCATGGAGTGGGTCGACGGCAACCTCGGCTCCAAGGTCACCATGAAGTACCCGGCGGTCTGGATGACCGGCGAGCACGCCAAGGGCGAGGTGCTCTCCATCGCCTTCGCCGGCGAGGGCCAGCACCAGGACGCCGGCGCCAAGATGGTGCACGCCGCGCCCAACACCTCCTCGACCATCGTGTCGAAGTCGGTGGCCCGCGGCGGCGGCCGGACGTCCTACCGGGGCCTGGTCCAGATCGACGAGGGCGCCTCCGGCTCGAGGTCGACGGTGAAGTGCGACGCGCTGCTGGTCGACACCATCAGCCGGTCGGACACCTACCCCTACGTCGACGTCCGCGAGGACGACGTCGCGATGGGCCACGAGGCGACCGTCTCGCGGGTCAGCGACGACCAGCTCTTCTACCTGATGAGCCGGGGCCTGTCCGAGGACGAGGCGATGGCGATGGTCGTGCGCGGCTTCGTCGAGCCGATCGCCCGGGAGCTGCCCATGGAGTACGCCCTCGAGCTGAACCGCCTGATCGAGCTGCAGATGGAAGGTGCCGTCGGCTGATGCCGCCCACTGACAACACCGGCAACACGACCGGACTCACCACCGAGTCGGCCACCCTCGCCGGCGAGCTGTTCGCCGAGGGCGTCGGCGCCCAGGCCGGGCCGCCGACGACCCCGGCGGCCGGCACCGGCACCGCCGGGCAGGCGCCGGCCGGCGCCCACTCGCACGGCGGGCCGGCCCCGACCGGCTCGCCGGCCGAGCGGTTCACCTCGACCGACCCCGAGGCGTTCGGCGAGGTCACCGGCCGCGAGGAGGACTGGCGGTTCACCCCCATGCGCGGGATCCGCCCGCTGCTGCGAGGCGCCCCGTCGGACGCCCACCTGGAGTGGACGACCGACCTGCCCGAGGGCGTCGAGCTGACCGGCGTCGAGGCCGACGACCCCCTGCTCAAGGGCCTGCCCGAGCCGGTCGACCGGCTGGCCGCGCTCACCCGGCAGCGCAGCGGCGGCGCCGCGGTCGTCCGCGTGCCCGCCGAGGCGCAGCCGGACCGCCCGGTCACCCTCGGCCTGTCGGGCACCGGGTCCGACGAGGTGGTCTGGGGCCAGCTCGTCGTCGAGGTGGGCGCGTTCGCGCAGGTCACCGTCGTCCTCGACCACCGCGGCCCGGCCCGCTACTCCGGTGGCGTGGCCGTGCTCGTCGGCGACGGCGCGCAGGTCACCCTGGTCTCGGTGCAGGGATGGGCGCCCGGCTCGGTGCACGGCGGCCAGTTCGACACCGTCGTCGGCCGGGACGCGACCGTGAAGCAGGTCGTGGTGACCCTCGGCGGTGACCTGGTCCGCCTGGTGAGCAACGTGCAGTACGCCGGCCCCGGGGGGACGGCCGAGCTCTACGGCGTCTACTTCGCCGACGAGACCCAGCACCAGGAGCACCGGCTGTGGGTGGACCACGCGGTGCCCAACTGCTCCAGCAACGTGCTCTACAAGGGCGCGCTGCAGGGGGAGAAGGCGCACACCGTGTGGGTCGGCGACGTCCGGATCCGCCCGGCGGCCACCGGCACCGACACCTACGAGCTCAACCGGAACCTGGTGCTCACCGACGGCGCCCGCGCCGACTCGGTGCCCAACCTGGAGATCGAGACCGGCGAGATCGTCGGCGCCGGCCACGCCAGCGCCACCGGCCGGTTCGACGACGAGCAGCTGTTCTACCTCTGCTCGCGGGGCATCGACGCCGAGACCGCCCGCCGCCTGGTCGTGCGCGGCTTCTTCGCCGACGTCGTGCAGCACATCGGGGTCCCCGAGCTGCAGGACCGCCTGATGGGCTCGATCGAGCAGCGCCTCGGCGCCCTCCCGGGCCTCGACGAGCAGCCCGTGGAGGTCTGAGGGATGGCCTTCGAGCGGGTCTGCGCGCTGTCCGACGTCCCCGAGGACGGCGTGCTGCGCGTCGAGCTGGTCGACGTCGACGTCGCCGTCGTCCGGTTCGAGGGGGAGGTCTTCGCCGTGGAGGACCTCTGCTCGCACGCGGAGGTCCCGCTGTCCGACGGCGACGTCGAGGAGCTCGACGGCGCCCCCACCATCGAGTGCGCGCTGCACGGGTCGTGCTTCGACCTGCGCACCGGTGAGCCCACCAACCTGCCGGCGACCGAGCCGGTCCCCGTCTACCCGGTCCGGGTGGAGGGTGACGACGTCCTCGTGGACGTGGCCGCCCCCCTCGCCGCGACCGGCACCTGAGGAGCGAGAGACAAGTGTCCGTGCTGGAGATCCGCGACCTCCACGTCAGCGTGGGGGAGGGGGACGACGCCAAGGAGATCCTCCGCGGCGTCGACCTGACCGTCCGTTCCGGTGAGACCCACGCGATCATGGGCCCCAACGGGTCGGGCAAGTCGACCCTGGCCTACTCGATCGCCGGCCACCCCAAGTACACGATCACCGGGGGCAGCGTGACCCTCGACGGCGAGGACGTCCTCGCCATGAGCGTCGACGAGCGGGCCCGCGCGGGTCTGTTCCTGGCGATGCAGTACCCGGTCGAGGTCCCCGGTGTCTCGGTGTCGAACTTCCTGCGCACCGCCGCGACCGCGGTCCAGGGCGAGGCGCCGAAGCTGCGCACCTGGGTCAAGGACGTCAAGTCCGAGATGAGCGCCCTGGAGATGGACCCGGCGTTCGCCGAGCGGAACGTCAACGAGGGCTTCTCCGGTGGTGAGAAGAAGCGCCACGAGATCCTGCAGATGCGGCTGCTCAAGCCGCGCATCGCCGTCCTCGACGAGACCGACTCCGGCCTCGACGTCGACGCGCTGCGGGTCGTCTCCGAGGGCGTCAACCGGACCCGTGCGGAGGGTGACGTCGGTGTCCTGCTGATCACCCACTACACGCGGATCCTCCGCTACATCACGCCCGACTTCGTGCACGTCTTCGTCGCCGGCCGGATCGCCGAGGAGGGCGGCCCGGAGCTGGCGGAGAAGCTGGAGAACGAGGGCTACGCCGCGTACGTCACGGGGTCGACGGAGGTCGCACGCGCATGACCGAGACCGTCTCGCGTCCCGCTGCCGGGGCGCACCCGTCGTCCCTGCCGCTGGACGTCGAGGCGATCCGGGCGGACTTCCCGATCCTGTCGCGCACCGTCCGCGACGGGAAGCGGCTGGTCTACCTGGACTCCGGGGCCACCTCGCAGAAGCCGCGCAGCGTGCTCGACGCCGAGCGGGACTTCTACGAGACCTGCAACGCCGCCCCGCACCGCGGCGCGCACCAGCTCGCCGAGGAGGCGACCGCCCGCTACGAGGCCGCGCGGGCCACGATCGCCGCCTTCATCGGTGCGCCGGCCGAGGAGGTCGTCTTCACCCGCAACAGCACCGAGGCGATCAACCTGGTCGCCTACGCGCTGTCGAACGCGGCCACCGCCAAGGAGCCGGAGTTCCGGCGGTACGCGGTCGGCCAGGGTGACGAGATCGTCGTCACCGAGATGGAGCACCACGCCAACCTGGTTCCCTGGCAGCAGCTGTGCGAGCGGACCGGCGCCACGCTGCGCTGGCTGGGGCTCACCGACGACGGCCGGCTCGACCTCTCCGATCTCGGCACCGTGGTCAACGAGCGGACCAGGCTGGTCGCGGTCACCCAGCAGTCGAACATCCTCGGCACCATCAACCCGCTCGAGCCGATCGTGGCGCGGGCGCGGGAGGTCGGGGCCCTGGTGCTGGTCGACGGCGCGCAGTCGGTGCCGCACCAGCCGGTCGACGTGGCCGCCCTGGGCGCGGACTTCCTGGTGTTCTCCGGGCACAAGATGCTCGGGCCCACCGGCGTCGGCGTGCTCTGGGGCCGCTACGAGGTGCTCGACGCGCTGCCGCCGTTCCTCACCGGCGGGTCGATGATCGAGGTCGTGCGGATGGAGGGCAGCACCTTCATGCCCCCGCCGCAGCGCTTCGAGGCCGGCGTCCCGATGACCGCCCAGGTCATCGGGCTGGCCGCCGCCGTGGAGTACCTGCAGCGGCTCGGCATGCGCGCGGTGCAGGCGCACGAGGAGGCGCTGACGGCCTACGCCCTGGAGCGGCTGGCCGAGGTCCCCGGCGTCACCGTGATCGGCCCGCCCGACACCGTGGCCCGCGGCGGCGCGGTCTCCTTCACCGTCGAGGGCATCCACCCGCACGACGTCGGCCAGGTCCTCGACGACCTCGGCGTCGAGGTGCGCGTCGGGCACCACTGCGCCTGGCCGGTCGTGCGCCGCTACCGGGTACCGGCCACCACGCGGGCGACCTTCTACGTGCACACCGGGTACGACGACGTCGACGCGCTGGTGGACGCCGTCCGGAAGGCGCAGGAGTTCTTCGGCGTTGCCCCTGCGGAGGTGCGTGCCTGATGCAGCTGGAGTCGATGTACCAGGAGATCATCCTGGACCACTACCGCAACCCGCACGGCCGCGGGTTGCGCGAGCCGTACGAGGCCGAGGTGCACCACGTCAACCCGACCTGCGGGGACGAGGTGACCCTGCGGGTGCACCTGGACGGCGACACCCTCGCCGACGTCTCCTACGAGGGGATGGGCTGCTCGATCAGCCAGGCGTCCGTGTCGGCCATGTACGACCTGGTCATCGGCCGGCGCGTCCCCGAGGCGCTCGAGACCGGTGAGCACTTCATGACCCTGATGCAGAGCAAGGGCGACGCCGCGGTGGCCGAGAAGCTCGAGGACGAGCTGGAGGACGCCGTCGCCTTCGCCGGGGTCTCCAAGTACCCGGCCCGGATCAAGTGCGCCCTGATGAGCTGGATGGCCCTCAAGGACGCCAGCGCCCGGGCCCTGTCGGCCGCCGACACGGAAGGACGGACCGCATGAGCGAGACCACCGAGAACGCCACCCCCGCCACCGGCGCTCCCGCGGAGCTGCCGGCCTACAAGTCGGCCCTCCTCGAGGACGTCGAGGAGGCCATGCGCGACGTCGTCGACCCCGAGCTCGGCGTGAACGTGGTCGACCTCGGGCTGGTGTACGGGATCGACGTCGACGAGTCGAACGTCGCGGTCATCGACATGACGCTCACCAGCGCGGCCTGCCCGCTGACCGACGTCATCGAGGACCAGGCGCGCCAGGCCCTCACCGGCGGCCCCGGCCCCGGCCTGGTCGACGACATCCGGATCAACTGGGTCTGGATGCCGCCGTGGGGCCCCGACAAGATCACCGACGACGGCCGCGAGCAGTTGCGCGCCCTCGGCTTCCGCGTGTAGCAGAAGGCTGCGGCCCCCCTTTGACGGACCCCGTCCCCCTCACCCCTCGCACGCCCGGGGCGAGCCTCCGGACGGGGCCGTCGAGGCTCGGCGCGGGACCCTGCAGCGGGGCCGTTCCAGCACCTGCGGTGATCACGGCGCCCTGACGACCGGACGCACTCGACGCACCGCGTGCGGCACCTGGCCGCGGTGCTCCCCGGAGGGGAACGATGTGATCGTCTCCGGGGGCGGTCAGCGCAGGTCGGCCAGGCGGCGGGCCCAGCCGTCGACGGGACGGCGCTCCCGCCCGGCCCCGAGCGCCAGCAGCGCCACACCGACCACCAGGGCGCCCGCCACGGGCAGCGGCAGCTCCACCACGGCGACACCGGCGGCGACCGCCAGAGCGGTGCCCGCGGAGACGACCAGCAGCGCCCGCACGCGGAGCCGCGCGCCGAGCCACATGCCGGCGGCCGCCACCGTCACCAGCAGCACCGGCCGCGTGCTGCCCGGCGCGACGACCGCCCACACCGCCGACGGGACCGCGGCCACCAGCAGCCCCGGACCCCACGTCGGCCACGACGGGGCGTCGGCCAGCCGCGGCCCCTGGGCGAGCAGCAGCCCGACGGCCGGCGGCAGCGTCCAGGCCTCGAGCACCGTCGCGTCGGCGAGGCCGACGAGGACCCAGGTGGCGACCACGAGCTGCGCGGAACCGACCCGCCAGGTCGGCTGCGCCACCGGCAGCTGGTCGCGCGGCCCGCTCCACCACACCCAGGCCGCCCACCCGCAGGTGAGCAGCCCCTGGACGAACAGCTGCACCGCCAGGGGGCCGCGGTCCCCGACCGCGACGAGCAGGACCACCGCCGCCGCCGCGCACAGCGCCCCGCTGACGAGCGTCGGGCGGCGGGTGTCCGGCTGGAGCGTCACCCCGGCCCCGAGCGTGGCCGCGTAGAGGGCGCCGAGGACCACCGCCGCCCCCGCCGGTGGCAGCCACCCGGCCGGGATCGCGACGAGCGCGGCCACCCCCACGCAGCCCACCGCGGTCGGGACGGCGGAGGCCCGCTCGTCGCTGCGCACCCCGGCCACCAGCCCGCTCGGCACCGCCGTGAGGAGCAGGAGCAGCGTCAGCTCGCCCCACCGCGCGCCAGCGGCCAGCTGCACCACGCTGAGCAGCACCAGGGTGCCGCCCGCGCCCAGGGCCAGCGGCAGGAGCAGCCCTGCCCACCAGCCGGTGAGCAGCGCCGCCGCGGCCGCGGCCAGCAGCACACCCACGTACCCGGTGAGCATCACCGCGTCCGGGCCCAGCCAGGACATCACGCCGAACAGCGCCGCGCCGGGGAGGATCCCGGCCACCGCGGGGGCCAGCCGCGGCGGGCCCAGCAACCGGTCGACGTCCGGCTCCAGCCGCGCCGGCACGAGGGCGAGGGCGGCCACGCCGGTCAGCGCGGCCGCCGCCCAGCGGTCCGCCGCGGGGCCCTCCCAGGCGGTCGCGATGCCACCGGTCACCGCGGCCACCCACCACGGCGCGGTCGTGGCGAGCGCGACCCGGGCGAGCAGCCGCCGCCCGGCCAGGCAGGTGCCCAGCCCGGCCAGCACCACCACGACCGCGGCGGCAGTGCGGTCCGGGCCGGCGCCGAGCCCGTCGAGGGCCCGCAGGGCGGCCAGCTGCAGCGTCGCCCACGCGGCCAGCGGCCAGGCGACCGGCCGGCGCAGCAGGCCGGCGAGCAGGAGGAAGACGGCGGTGAGGACGAGCGGAGGGGCGACCGGGCCCGCCAGCAGGCCGCCACCGGGGTCGGTGGCCAGCACCGCCAGGCAGACGGCCGCGGCCGCCAGCACCTCCTCGGTGCCGCGCAGCCGGGCGCTCGAGCCCCAGGCCGACACCCCCGCCGCCGCGGCCGCGAGCGCCACCAGCAGGACCCGGGCCGAGCTGCTGGTCAGCGCCGTGGCCGCGCCGCCGGCGCTGACCACGAGCACCGCACCGACGACGAGGAGCAGCTGCGGCGGCCGGGCGCGGTAGGGGAGGGGCGGCGGCGGGGCTGCACCCACGACGGCCCCCTCCCGCTCCGAGCGACCGGTCCACCCTAGAGCCGCCCCGGCGGTGCCGCCCGGGCCCGGCGCCCGCTCAGCGCATCTGGGCCACCCAGGCCACCGCCTCGCGGGCCTGCTGCCGGCGCCGCTCGTAGGTGGCCCCCACGACGAGCAGGAGCAGGCCGACGACCGCGAGGGTCACCCACCGCGGCACGAGCGGCGCGTACGGCCCGAGCCGGCCCAGCACCACCCAGGCCAGGGCGCCGGCCCCGACGAGGAAGGGTGCCTGCCGGTGGGTGAGGGTCCCGGTGACCGTCAGCGCGCCGGCAGCCGCGACCACGAGCACCAGGCGGAGGGCCGAGGGGTCGGCGACCACGACCAGGGCCGAGGGCAGCAGCGCCGCGGCCACGGCCGGCCCCTCCGCCGCCCACGACCGGGCGCCGGAGCGGATGCCCGGCAGCGCGACCACCAGCAGGCCGGCGGCCGCGGGGAGCGTGTACGCCTCGGGTGTGCCGACACCGGCCCCCGCCAGCGCCACCCAGGCGGCCAGCACGAGGTCGGCGACGGCGGCCACCGCGGCGGGGCGGCGACCGGTCACCACGCCGTAGCAGGCCGCCGCCCCGCCGGCCAGGGCGAGCTGCAGCCCGACCTGCCCCCAGGCGCCCGCGGAGGCACTGGTGATCCCCGCGACGGCGCCCAGGGCCGCGCCGGTCGCCGCCGCGACCGGCTCCTCGGGCCGCCCGGCCCGCGCGGTGGCCAGCGCGAGCCCGGCGACGGCCACCAGCGCCACCACCAGGCCCGCCTGCGGCAGGTCGAGCAGCCCGGCCTCCGGTGCGAGCAGCGCCGCCAGCGCGGGTGCGGCCAGGGCCGTCGCGGTGGCCGGACGGCGCAGGCCGGGGAGCAGCCAGGCCGCCAGCCCGGCCGGGACCGTGCCGAGGAGGAGCACCAGCGCCAGCCCGCCGGTCGCGCCGGTGCCGAGGAGCGCCAGCGACGCCACGGCGGCGAGCACCCCGCCGCCGCCCACGAGCCCGGCCCGGGCCACCGGCAGGGCGGCCGCGGGGACGGCCACGGCCAGCAGCCCGGTGCCCAGCGCCCCGGCCGCCGTCGTGCCGACGAGCCCGAGCTGGCCCAGCGAGCCGGTCAGCGCGAAGGCCGCGACCGACGCACCCCCGGCGGCGACCGTCGTGACCGGCGGCAGTGCGGCGGCCAGGCGCGGCTCCCGGCCGGCGAGCAGCGCGAGGGCCCCGGCGGCGGCGAGCAGGCCGGTGGCCGTCCACGAGTCGGCGGGGCGGCCCTCCCAGGCCAGCACGACCCCGCCCAGTGCGGCCAGGCCGGCCCAGCCCGCCGTCAGCACGACCGCCACCCGCGCCACCGCCCGGCGGAGCGCCGGGCCCGCCACGAGGTCGAGCAGCGCCAGCCCCAGGGCGGCACCCACGCCCGCGGGCCCCGCGAGCGCGCCCACGGGGACGAGGAGGAGCGGGACCGGCTGCAGGGCCAGCAGCGCCACCAGCGGCCAGGTGACCGTCGACCGGGTGAGCCGCCCCAGCACCAGCGCGGCCCCGGCGACGACGCCGCAGGAGACGGCCGCCCAGGTCCGCGGCGGCACGGCGTCCAGGCCGAGCAGGCCCAGGGCGTGCGCGGAGGCGAGGTCGACGGCCAGCAGCGCCGCGCCGGCCGCGGCCAGCGCCTCCTCGGTGGCGCGCAGACCACGCCGTGCCGTCCACGCCGACACCCCGCAGGCCACGCCGGCCGCGGTGACCATCACGGTCGCCTGGAAGGCGATCCCCAGCCGGGTCCAGGCCACCGCCACGAAGGCGATCGCCGCGGCGACCACCAGCAGCGCGCCGAGCCCGAGCAGCACCTGCTGGGGGCTCACCCGGCGCGCGCGGGGGAGCGGCGCGGCGACCGGTGCGGGTCCGGGGAGCGGCGGGTCGGCGAGGACGGGCGGACCGGTCACGGGGCCGGGCCGGGGCGCCGGTGGCCGGGGCGCCGGGCCGGTCGCGGGTGCGGGTGCGGGTGCGTACGCCGGTGCGGGCGCGGCGGCGCGGAGGGTGTGCAGCAGGCGGTCCCGGTCGCGGGCCAGCTCGTCGATCGTCGCGCCGATGCGGGCGATGACGAGGGCGGCCTCCCCGGCGGCGGGCAGGCCGCAGGACGGGCACGGCACCGGCCCCGGGCCGGGCGCGGGGCGGCCGCAGACGGGACAGGGGAGGGCCCAGGGCGCGGTCACGCCGGGAGTGTGGACCGGTGCCGGTCACGGGGGGAGGGGGTGCCACCCCATCTGTGGACGACCGGAGCTGCCCTGGGCGGCGTGCCGCGCACGTCACCCCCTCTCCGGTCGGTCCCCGGACGGGGACCGCCTACCCTGGGATCAGTGATCACGACCACCGGTCTCGAGCTGCGCGCCGGCGCCCGCGTCCTCATCAGCGAGGCCGACCTGCGCGTCCAGCCGGGCGACCGCATCGGCCTGGTCGGGCGCAACGGCGCCGGGAAGACCACCACGCTCACCACGCTCGCCGGGGAGCGGCTGCCGCACGCCGGCAAGGTCGAGGTGAGCGGCGAGGTCGGCTACCTCCCGCAGGACCCGCGCAGCGGGGACCTCGACATCCCCGCCAGCGACCGCGTGCTCTCGGGCCGCGGGCTCGACGTCCTGCGCGCGCAGATGACCAAGGCCCAGATCGCGATGGCCGAGCCGGCCGACGACGCCGAGCGCGACCGCGCGGTGCGCCGCTACGGCCGGCTGGAGGACCAGTTCGCCGCGCTCGGCGGCTACGCGGCGGAGAGCGAGGCGGCCCGCATCTGCACGGCCCTGGGCCTGCCCGACCGCGTGCTCGCCCAGCCGCTGCGCACGCTCTCCGGCGGCCAGCGGCGGCGCGTCGAGCTCGCCCGCATCCTCTTCTCCGACGCCGAGACGCTGCTCCTCGACGAGCCGACCAACCACCTCGACGCCGACTCGATCACCTGGCTCAAGGGCTTCCTGGCGTCGCACAAGAGCGGGCTGGTCGTCATCAGCCACGACGTCGAGCTGCTGGACGCCGTCGTCAACAAGGTGTGGCACCTCGACGCCAACCGGGCGGCCGTCGACGTCTACAACCTGGGCTGGAAGCCCTACCTCGCCCAGCGGGAGACCGACGAGCGGCGTCGCCGGCAGGAGCGGGCGAACACCGAGCGCAAGATCGACGCGCTCTCCGCGCAGGCCGACAAGATGCGGGCCAAGGCCACCAAGGCGCGAGCCGCCAAGAGCATGGACAAGCGGGTGGAGCGGCTGGCCGCCGGGCTCGAGGACGTCCGCGTCGCCGACCGGGTGGCCCGGCTGCGGTTCCCGACGCCGACCCCCTGCGGGCGGACGCCGCTCACCGCGGAGGGGCTGTCGAAGAACTACGGCTCGCTGGAGGTCTTCACCGACGTCGACCTGGCCGTCGACCGGGGCGCGCGGGTCGTCGTCCTCGGCCTCAACGGCGCCGGGAAGACGACGCTGCTGCGGCTGCTGGCCGGCACCGAGGTCCCCGACACCGGGGAGGTCAGGCCCGGCCACGGCCTGCGCATCGGCTACTACGCCCAGGAGCACGAGACCCTCGACCACGACCGCACCCTGCTGGAGAACATGCGCTCGGCGGCGCCGCAGAGCACCGACACCGAGCTGCGCCGCATCCTGGGCGCGTTCCTCTTCTCCGGCGACGCCGTCGACCAGCGGGCCGGCACGCTGTCGGGCGGGGAGAAGACCCGGCTGGCCATGGCCACGCTCGTCGTCTCCGGCGCCAACGTCCTGCTGCTCGACGAGCCGACCAACAACCTCGACCCGGCCAGCCGCGAGCAGGTGCTCGACGCGCTGCGCACCTACGCCGGCGCCATCGTGCTGGTCACCCACGACCAGGGCGCCGTGCGGGCGCTGGAGCCCGACAAGGTCATCCTCCTGCCCGACGGCACCGAGGACGCGTGGAGCGAGGACCTCGTCGACCTGGTCGAGCTGGCGTAGGCCTGGCCGCGGGCCACCCCCGCGGCGCACGATGCCCCCGGCGCGGACGAGGGCGGCCGCGGGCGGAGGTGGGGCGTGGCGAGCTGGGACGACGTGCGCGGCATCGCGCTGGGCCTGCCCGGCGCCGTCGAGGAGGACAACGGGCGCACGCGGTCCTGGCGGGTGGGCGCCCGGGCCTTCGCGTGGGAGCGCCTGCTGCGCCGCGGGGAGCGCGAGCGGCTCGGTGACCGGGCGCCGGAGGGCCCGGCGCTGGGCCTGCGCACGGCAGGCCCGGACGTGGTCGACGCCCTCGTGGCAGCACGCCCGGGGGTCTTCTTCACCGTGGCCGGGTACGGCGTGCACCCGATGGTGCTGGCGCACGTCGAACGGGCCTCGGTCGAGGACCTCGAGGAGGCGCTCACCGAGGCGTGGTGGTGCCGCGCCCCGCGGCGGCTGCGGGAGGAGCTGCGCGGCTGTTGACGACGGCCCCCGCCTCCCGGGCCTCCGGCGGTCACCCGACGGCCGGTCGGGGTTCGCATGGCCGACCCGCGGCGGCTGGGTGATCATGGCCTGGGACGCCCGGGCCAGTCGGGCCCGGTGCCAAGGGGAACGAGCAGCCGGCGCGGGACACCGCCGTCCGCGGCTGCCACGGAGGGGAGTCATGGCCGACTCGAGCACTGCCGACCTGGGCAAGGGCAAGCGGATCACCGGGGGCGACCGCACGTCGCTGGCCGACGAGCTGCGCAAGCGGTACGACGAGGGGGAGAGCATCCGCTCCCTGGCCACCTCGACCAACCGCTCCTACGGCTTCGTGCACCGCCTCCTGTCGGAGTCCGGGGCCACCCTGCGCAGCCGCGGGGGCGCCAACCGGAACAGCAAGAAGGCATGACGGGTGCCGACGACGGCCGGGTGCGGACGGCGCGGGACGGCGCCGTCCTCACCGTCACCCTCGACCGGCCGGAGCGGCTCAACGCCCAGACACCGGCGACCTGGCGGGCGCTGACCGCGGTCGGGGACTCCCTGGACGACGACGTCCGCGTCGTCGTCGTCCGCGGCGCCGGGGCGTCCTTCTCGGCCGGGCTCGACCGCAGCCTGTTCAGCACCGACCCGGCGACGCCGGGCGGTCTCGGCGAGCTGGCCGCGCTCCCGGTCGAGGAGACGCAGGAACGGATCCGCGGGTACCAGTCGGCGTTCCGCTGGCTGCGCGCCCCCGGCATCGTCTCGGTCGCGGCGGTGCAGGGGCACGCCATCGGCGCCGGCGCGCAGCTGGCGCTGGCCTGCGACCTGCGCGTGCTGGCCGAGGACGCCGCCCTGCGCCTGCCGGAGGCCACCCTGGGCCTGGTGCCCGACCTCACCGGCACGAGCACGCTCGTGGAGCTGGTCGGCTACGCGCGCGCCCTGGAGCTGTGCGTGACCGGCCGGGCGGTCGGCGGGGAGGAGGCGCTGCGGATCGGGCTGGCCACCCGCCTGGTGCCGGCCGACGGGCTGGACGGCGCCGTCGCCGAGCTCGTCGCCGCCCTCTCCGCACCGCCGGTGGGCGCGGCCCGGGAGACGGTGGCGCTGGTCCGGTCCGCGGTCCGCAACGACCCGGCGACCCAGGACGCCGCCGAGCGGGCCGCGCAGACCCGCCGGCTGCGCGACCTCGCCGGCAGCCGCTGAAAGCGTCGGAGGTCCCCGGCACACTGCCGGAACAGGCCGGGCACCGGCGCTGTTGGCGCTCGGCAGGGAAGGGAGGTCGTGCCGTGAGCTCTCCCATGACCTCCATGGCGGCGATGCGGTCGTTCCGCCGCGACCCGTCGGTGACCGCCCGCGAGCTGCCCCCGGGCACGGTGCGCCGGGTGCTGGGCATCGCCCGCCCCTACCGGCGGGACCTCACCTGGTTCGTCGTCCTCGTGGTGGGCTCCTCGGTCATCGGCGTCGTCACCCCGCTGCTGGCCGGCCGGATCGTCAACCTGATCGCCGGCCTCGACGGCACGGCGGGGGACGTCGTCCGCATCGCCCTGGTCATCGCCGGCCTGGCGGTGCTCGACGCCGCGATCTCGCTGGCAACCCGGTGGTTCTCCGCCCGGATCGGCGAGGGTGTCATCTACGACCTGCGCAGCCGCGTGTTCGAGCACGTGCAGCGGATGCCGGTCGCGTTCTTCACCCGGACCCAGACCGGCGCGCTCGTCAGCCGGCTGAACAACGACGTCATCGGCGCGCAGCAGGCCTTCACCTCGACGCTGTCCGGGGTGCTGTCCAACGCGATCGGCCTGGTGCTGACCGCGGCGGTCATGTTCACCCTGTCCTGGCAGATCACCGCGCTGTCGCTGGTGCTGGTGCCGCTGTTCGTCGTCCCGGCCCGGCGGATCGGCCGGCGGCTGCAGGAGATCACCCGGGAGTCCTACGGGCTCAACGCCTCGATGAACGCCACGATGACCGAGCGGTTCAACGTGGCCGGCGCGCTGCTGGTCAAGCTGTTCGGCCGGCCGGCGGCGGAGGCCGACGGGTTCCGCGGGCGCGCCGCCCGGGTCCGCGACATCGGCGTGCTGTCGGCCATGTACGGCCGCACGTTCTTCACGGCGCTCACGCTCGTGGCGGCGCTGGCCACCGCCCTGGTCTACGGGCTGGGCGGCTGGCTGGCGTTCACCGGGTCGCTGAGCGCGGGCGACGTCGTCGCCCTGGCGCTGCTGCTGTCCCGGCTGTACGGGCCCCTGACGGCGCTGGCCAACGTCCGGGTCGACGTCATGAGCGCCCTGGTGAGCTTCGACCGGGTCTTCGAGGTGCTCGACCTCGAGCCGATGATCCGCGAGGCGCCCGACGCGGTGCCCGTGCCGGCCGGCGACCGGTCGATCGCCTTCGAGCACGTGTCGTTCAGCTACCCGTCGGCCACCGACGTCTCGTTGCCGTCCCTGGAGGACGTCTCGCTGCCCGAGCACGGCGGCCCCACCGCGGTGCTGCACGACGTCTCCTTCCGCGTCGAGCCCGGGCAGCTCGTGGCGCTGGTCGGGCACTCCGGGGCGGGGAAGTCGACGATCGCCAACCTGGTGCCACGGCTGTACGACGCGACCAGCGGGACGGTGCGGGTCGGCGGGGTCGACGTCCGGCAGGCGACGGCGGACTCGCTGCGCGACGCCATCGGCGTGGTCAGCCAGGACGCGCACCTGTTCCACGACACCATCCGCGCCAACCTGCTCTACGCCCGGCCCGAGGCGTCCGACGACGACCTCTGGGCGGCCCTGTCCGGCGCGCGCATCGCCGCACTGGTGCGTGCCCTGCCCGACGGGCTGGACACGGTCGTGGGCGACCGCGGGCACCGGCTCTCCGGCGGGGAGAAGCAGCGGCTGGCCATCGCCCGGGTGCTGCTCAAGGCGCCCGGCATCGTGATCCTCGACGAGGCGACCGCGCACCTGGACAGCGAGTCGGAGGTCGCCGTCCAGCACGCGCTCGACACCGCCCTCGCCGGCCGCACGTCGCTGGTCATCGCCCACCGGCTGTCCACGATCCGCAGCGCCGACCAGATCCTCGTGGTCGAGGACGGTCGCATCGCGGAGTCGGGCACTCACCAGGAGTTGCTGGCGCTCCAGGGGCGCTACGCCGACCTGTACCGCACCCAGTTCGCCGTCGGCGAGGGGCGCACGGTCGGTGCGGCGTGACGACTAGCGTCACAGGCGTCCCAGCAGTCGACAAGGAGACAGCGTGACGTCAGCGCACCCCCACGACGCGCAGATCCGTGCGCTCTACGCCTCGTTCCTCGACGGGTGGAACCGGCGCAGCGGTGCGGCCGTGGCCGCCGGGTTCGCCGACGACGGGGACATCGTCGGCTTCGACGGCACCCACCACCGCGGCCGGCTGGCGATCGCCGCCGACCTCCGGCAGGTGTTCGCCAGCCACCCGACCCAGACCTACGTCGGCATCGTCCGGTCGGTGCGCCCCATCGCCCCCGGCGTGGCGCTCCTCATGGCGCACGCCGGGATGATCCCGCCGGGGGGCAACGACCTCGACGAGCGGCTGCACGTCGCGCACACGCTGGTGGCCGTCGACGAGGGGAACGGCCGCTGGCGCATCACGCTGCTGCAGGCCACACCGGCCCGCTTCCACCAGCACCCGGAGGCGCGCGAGGCCCTCACCCAGGAGCTGCGCGGGCTGCTCGCCCCCTCGTGAGCACCCTGGTCGGCGCCGACGCGCTGCTGGCCGCCGCCGGGCACCCGGTCCTCCTGGACGTGCGCTGGGCGCTCGGGGACGCCCGCGGGCGGGAGCAGTACCTCGCCCGGCACCTGCCCGGGGCGGTCTTCGTCGACCTCGACGCCGAGCTGGCCGACCCGCCGTCGCCGGGAGCGGGCCGGCACCCGCTGCCGTCGCTGCCGCGGCTGCAGTCCGCGGCCCGCCGCTGGGGGATCCGCTCCGGCGACGCGGTGGTGGCCTACGACGACAGCGGCGGGCTGGCGGCGGCGCGCGCCTGGTGGTTGCTGCGCTGGGGCGGGCTGACCGACGTCCGGCTGCTCGACGGCGGCCTGGCGGCCTGGGTGCGGGCGGGCGGGGAGCTGGAGGCGGGGGACGTCGTCCCGGCGCCCGGGGACGTCGTCCTCACCGGCGGCGGCATGCCCGTGGTGACCGCGGAGGAGGCCGCAGCCCTGCCCGCGTCCGGAGGGGTGCTGCTCGACGTGCGGGCCGCGGAGCGGTACCGCGGCGAGGTCGAGCCGGTGGACCCGCGCGCCGGGCACGTCCCCGGCGCGGTCAGCGCCCCGGCCCCCGGGGCGCTGACCGGCGAGGGGACCTTCCTGCCGGCGGCCGACCTGGCCGTCCGCTTCGCCGCCCTGGGCGCCGTCCCCGGCCGCCCGGTCGCCGCCTACTGCGGGTCCGGCGTCAACGCCGCGCACGCCGTCGCGGCGCTGGAGGTGGCCGGTGTGCCGGCCGCGCTGTGGCCCGGCTCCTGGTCGCAGTGGTCGGCCGACCCCGGCCGGCCGGTGGCCACCGGGCCGGACCCGGGGGGCGCCGGCCCGGTGCCGTGACCGGCCGGTGTCAGTCCAGCGCCTTCAGCCCGGCGACGCAGCCGATGATGCCGGCGAGCAGCAGCAGCCGGACGGCGGAGACGGGCTCCTCCCCGGTGACCATCGCGACGGCCACCGTGAGCACGGCGCCGATGCCCACCCACACCGCGTAGGAGGTGCCGACCGGCAGCTCCCGCATGGCGTAGGCCAGGCCCACCATGCTGGCCACCACGGCGACGCCGAAGACGACGGTGGGCCAGAGCCGGGTGAACCCCTCGGACCGGCCGAGGGCGGTCGCCCAGACCGCCTCCAGGACACCGGACAGGATGAGCACGAGCCAGGGCACGACGACCTCCGTGGCCGCCGTCTTGTCGCTGTCCGGGTACGGCGCCGCTCGTCCGGGGGCCGGTCGGGCCCGCAGCCATCCTCCCAGACCGGGGACGGCGTGCTCCGGCGGCGCGGCGGCCGCGCGCGGGCGGGAGCGGGCCGCCCCGACGGCGCTGAGCAGCAGGCCGGCCACCGCCCAGGTGCCGAGCACCAGCAGCGGCCCGCCGGCTCCCGCCCCGTCGAACCAGGAGACCGACCGGAGCAGCGAGCCCGTCGCCCCCGGCGGCAGCAGCTGGCCGAGCGCCCCCCAGCCCGCGGGCAGCAGCTCGGGCGCCGAGGACAGGCCGGACAGCGGGTTGCCGAGCAGGACGACGGTGGCCGCGCCGAGACCGAACGCCGGCATGCCGCCGACGGCGCGCAGCCCGGTGAGGGCCAGCCCGGTCGCCGCGATGCCGAGCCCGGCCGCGCCCGCGAGCGCCCACCAGCTGCCCTCGAGGGCGCCCAGCCAGGTGCCGAGCACGGTGGCGGCGGCCATCCCGCCGAGGACGGCGGCACCGAGCACCACGGCCACCCGCCGGCGCACCGGGCCGACGAGCAGCCCGGCGAGGGCCGCGGTGGCGATACCGCCGATGGCCAGCGGCAGCGCGCCGGCGGCCAGCCCGGCGCCGCGGGGGTCGCTCGCCGGTGCCGGGACGACGTCCTCGACGGACACCTGCGCACCGGTGGCCGCCCCCAGCCCGGCGGCGACCTGGCCGAGCGCCTGCGCGACCGCGGGGGAGGCCGCCGAGGCCACGAGCACCCGGGGCGGGCCGGCCGCGTCGAGGACCACGGCGCCGTAGACCTCGCGGTCCCGGATGGACGCGCGCGCCGCGGACTCGTCGGGGACCGGCTCGAGGGCGAGGGCACCGGGCTGCTGCCCCGCGAGCGCGTCGCCGAGCTGCGCGGTCGCCGCCGGTGGCCCGGCGACGGCGACGGGGACGTCCCGCGGCGCCGACCGGACGGCCGGCCAGGCGAAGGCCGTCAGCAGGAGGGCCACCAGGACGGCCAGCAGGACGGGGAGGGCGGGGGTGAGGCGGGCGTTCCGGTCGCTGTGCACGGCTCCTCCTGAGTAAAACGAACGACCGTTCTAGGTCGAGGACCAGCGTGACGGAGGATGTCGCCCTCGTCAAGAACGGTCGTTCGTTTTATCGTGGTCGCGTGCCCCGGGTCTCCGACGAACACCTCACCGCCCGCCGCGACCAGATCCTTGACGCGGCCGTCACCCGCTTCGCGGTCAACGGCTTCCAGGCCACCGGCATGGCCGAGGTCATCACGGAGTCGGGGCTCTCGGCCGGGGCGGTCTACCGCTACTTCGCCGGCAAGGACGACCTGATCCGGGCCATCGTCGACCGCATCCTCGGCCGGGCGGTCGCCGGCTTCGAGGAGTGGCTGGCCGGCCGGGAGGACCCGGACCCGGCCGAGGCCGTGGCCACGGCGGTGGAGCTGGTCGCGGGCATCGCCGAGCGGGGGCCGGTGGACGCCACCCGGGTCGCCGTCCAGGCGTGGGCGGAGGCGCTGCGCAACCCGGTGGTGCACGACGTCGCGCGCGGGGCCTACGGCACCATCCGCGGGTACTTCCGGCAGGTCGCCGTCCGGGCCCAGGCGGCCGGGCGGCTGCCGGCCGACGCCGACGCCGACCAGCTCGCCGCGGCGATGTTCTCGCTGGTGATCGGGTTCCTGCTGCAGCGGCTGCTGCTCGGGGACGTGCCGGCGCCCGACTACGGGGCGGCGGTGCGGGCGCTGCTGACGGCCGCGTCGTAGCGGTCGAGCAGGACGGCGGCCACCCGCTGGTCGGGCAGCAGGGGAGCGGTCGTCACATCGTCGAGGTCGGCGTCGGGGCCGGCGCGCGGCCGCTCGCACCCGTCGGCGTGACCAGGCCGCGAGCACGGGCGTGCAGGTAGTAGCCGAGGCCGGCCACCAGGAGCCCGGCCGGGATCGAGAGGTCTCCACCGTCGACCCACGCGGTGAGGGAGCCGGTCCAGATGGTGCTCGTGGCGAACAGGGCCGAGGTGAGGGCGCCGACCAGGAACCAGGCGGTGGCCGGGACATTCCAGCCGCTGCGGTACCAGTACGGGCCGCCCGAGGTCTGCTGCAGCCCGTCGACGTCGTATCGGCTGCGACGCAGCGCCATGTCGGCGAGGAACACGCCGCACCACGCCGAGCTCCAGACGATCATGAGCGTCAGGAAGGCGATCAGGAACTCGGAGAAGTCCCGGAAGAAGACCACGTAGCAGGTGACGGCCAGCGCGAGCGAGATGTTGAGCATCGTCGCGCGGGTCCGCGTGGTGGACACGCCGACCGCGAGCAGGCTCATGCCCGACGAGTAGGTGTTGAGGAAGTTGTTGGTGATGGTCCCGCCCACGACCACGGCCAGGTAGACCACCAGCAGGACCTCCGGGACGATCCCCTGCAGGCCCGCGATGGGGTCGGTCATGTCGGTGACCGACGCGGCCACGACGCCGACGGCGCCGATGAGCGTGGCCGGGATGAAGGAGCCCGACGCGGTGACCAGGGTGATCGTCCGTGCGGGGGTGCCGACCGGTAGGTAGCGCGAGTAGTCGGCGCCGGTGTTGACGTACGACATGGGGGCGGCGGCGACGACCGCGAAGGCGATGAGCCAGGTACCGAAGGTGGCCTCACCCCCGGAGTCGGCGCCGTTGCGGACGGCCTCGCCGACCACGAGGACGCCCAGTACCGCCGTGCCGATGCCCAGGGCGAAGGACAGCACCGTGTTCACCACGAGGATCGTGGCGTGACCGAGGACGGTGATCGCCACGGTGACCCCCGTGACCAGCACGAGGGCGAGCACCTTGACGGCCGTGCCCGAACCGAGGCCGGCGAGGTCGGCGAGAGTGACCAGCGACAGCGTGCCGATGACCATGTTGACCGTCGTCCAGCCGATCGTGGTCAGCCAGCTCAACACCGACGGCAGCCGGTTCCCCACGATGCCGAACGCACTGCGCGACACGGTCAGCATCGCGGTTCCGGCACGTGGCCCGGCGATCGAGGTGAGCCCGACCAGCACGTACAGCAGGTTGCCGAGGACGACGACACCCAGGCTCTGCCACAGCGGCATGCCCAGGGAGCCGACGATCGCGCCGATGACGATGTAGGTGAAGATGACGTTGGCGCCGAACCAGGTGGAGAAGATCTCCCGGGGGGTGGCGTTCCGGCTGGTCTCGGGGATGTGGTCGATGCCGTGCTGCTCGACCGCGAAGGCGCGGTTGTCGCCCACCGGGTGATCGGACGTCGCCATGTCGGGCTCCTTCGTCGCGGGAGCACACGCGCTGTCGCGTGGTTGGCGGCGAAAGCTACAACCCGACTGTGACCTTCGTCAACGCCCCGCGGTCCGGCCGCGTGCCCGGGGAACCTCCTCGACCCACAGGCAACGGGCTGCGGACCGTCCTGGATTGCTCCATGCGTAGGCCGTCGCGGCCTCGACGAGGAGGGCGTCGCCGGCCGTCAAGGTGATCGGCTCGGCCGTGCCCTCGACCTCGAGCCGGAGCGATCCGTCGAGGACGAAGACGAACGTCTCGCCGGGGCGCGTCACCCGGCCCCCGCTGGACTGCCCGCCCGGCACGTGCAGCAGCGCGGGCTCCACGGCCCGGCCCGGGGTGACCAGCTCCTCCCACGTCACCCCACCGGCGAGCACCGTTCGCGGCCGCTCGTCCGGGTGCAGTACGGCGGTGGGTGCCGGCTGAGGGCTGAACTCGCCCATGGGGATCCCGAAGACGTCGGCCATGGTGGCCAGGACGTGCACGCTCACGCCCGACTGCCCGCGCTCGACGGTCGACAGGAACGACCGGGAGACGCCGATGCGGGCGGCCGCCTCGTTCTGGCTCAGCCCGGCCTTGAGGCGCGCGGCCCGGATCCGGGCGCCGGTGCGGGCCAGTTCGACCGCGTCGTCCGGGAGCGGAGCGGCGGCGGCGGTGTGCCCCGAGCGCCGGCGGGCGGCGGCCAGCCTCCGGGCCTCGCTGCGGGCTGTCTCGTCGAAGCGGCGCTGCCCCCCGGCCGTCCGCCCGGCCACGAGGTGGCCGCGGCGCTCCCACTCGCGGATCGTCTGCGCGCTGACGCCCGCGGCTTCCGCCAGGTCGCCGACGGTGTACACGCCCGGTGCTCCCGTCGTCACCGCCTCCCTCCGCCCGCCCGCCTGGCCGATCAATACCTACCGTCCGACTGTACGGAAGCGTAGGTTGTCGCAGCGTCGCCGTCCGAACCGAGGGACGTGCGCTCGACACCCGGGAGGGAGGCGCCCGCGATGGCGTCCTGGCACGAGGCCCGTGAGATCAGCCGAGGGGTGTGGAGCATCGCCGAACCCTCCCACGTGAACATGTGGCTCATCGAGGGCCGAGACCGTGCCGTCCTCCTGGACACCGGACTGGGAATCGCGCGCGTCCGCCCGGTCGTCGAGGAGCTCACGACCAAGCCGGTCTCCGTCGTCAACACCCACTACCACTTCGACCACGTCGGCGGGAACCACGAGTTCGACGACACCGCGATCCACGAGGCGGGCGCTGCACTGCTGGTGGAGCCCGTGCCCCGCGAGGTCCTCGACCGGTACCTGGCCTACGCGCTGGAGCTGGTCCGCGCCGCCGAGCACGTCCGCGAGGCCGACGGCCGCTACTTCCACCTGCTCGACGCGGACAGCCTGCCCCGGCCGCTGCCCGACGGCTTCGACCCCGCCGCCTGGACGATCGCCCCGCCGGCGCCGTCCCGGACGCTGACCGAGGGGGACGTCGTGGATCTCGGCGGGCGTGCTCTCCGCGTGCTGCACACCCCCGGGCACTCCGGTGACAGCATCTGCCTGCTCGACGACGCGTCGGGGATCCTGTTCGGCGGCGACACGATCAACACGGGGCCCATCTACGCGCAGTTCCACGACTCCGACGTGGCGACCTTCGCCAAGTCGGCGGCGCGACTGGCCGAGCTCAAGGACGAGGTCACCATGGTGGCCGTCAACCACTTCGGCCGGACGACGGCTGCTCCCTACCTGCTGCAGGAGATCAGCGACGGCTTCGACCGGGTGCTGTCCGGCTCGACGCCGTTCCGGCAGGCGCACGACTGCATCGGGGAGCGCGTGACCGAGGCCGTCTTCGACCGGTTCTCCATCCTGCTGGCCCCTGCGGTGGCACAGCGCCTCCACCACACGTGAGCCCGGTCAGATCGCCGCGTCGTAGCGGTCGAGCAGGACGGCGGCCACCCGCTGGTCGGGCAGCAGGGGAGCGGTGACCGCATCGGCGCCCGCGCCGCCCAGCTTGTCGTGGAAGTGGCCCGGGGCCAGCAGGTAGGCCGCGACGACGACCCGCTCGGCGCCGGCTCGGCGGGCCGCGGCGACCGCCTCGGGCACCGGGGGCCGCGCGGCCGACCCGTAGCCGGTGGTGACCGGCCCCGCCCACGTCCGCTGGAGGAGGTCGGCGGTGTCCTCGACGTCCGACACCGACCGCGGGTCGCTGGACCCGGCGGCGGCCAGGACGACGGCGGTGAGCGGGTCCCGCGGGTCGGCCCCGGCCTGCTCCAGCCGGTCGTGCAGGACCTCGGCCAGCCGCGGGTCCGGCCCCAGCGCGCGGGCGGCCACGGCGCCGGGCGCCCCGTCCACGGCGCGGGCGATGTCCACGTGCACGTGGTAGCCGCCGGACAGCAGCACCGGGACGACCACCGCCGACCGGTCCGCGCCGGACAGCCCGGCCACGACGTCGGCGACCGTCGGTGGCTGGACGTCGACGAAGGCCGCGGTCGTCTCCAGGCCCGGGCGCAGCGCGCGGGCGGCCAGGGCCAGCTCGGCCACCAGCCGCCGGCCGGTGGGGTTGCGCGTGCCGTGCGCGCAGGCGACGAGGACCGGCCCATGGCCCTCTCGCAGGGGCCCGCCGCGAGCGTCGGTGGGCCCGCTCGCAGGGTCCCGTCGTGAGCCTGCGGGTGACGGGGGGCGAGCGGGTCCTCCCCGGGGGGCGGGAGGGTCCTTCATGGCGTGCGCAGGATGCCGCCGTCGACGGCCACCATGGTGCCGGTGACGTAGGA
Source organism: Geodermatophilus marinus (assembly GCF_003428645.1). GTDB lineage: Bacteria > Actinomycetota > Actinomycetes > Mycobacteriales > Geodermatophilaceae > Geodermatophilus. Next base: position 47,875 of record NZ_QVQH01000029.1, read on the forward strand.
GGCGGCGGGGGAGAGCAGGAAGGCGGCGACCCGGCCGAACTCCTCGGGGGTGCCCACGCGGCGCAGCGGGATGCCGGCCTCGGTGCGCGCGCGCATGGCCGCGGGGTCCCCGGACGCGGCCTCGATGTCGGTGATGCGGTCGGTGGCGATGGTGCCGGGCATCAGGCCGACCACCCGGATGCCCCGGGGGCCGAGCTCGTCGGCCAGCGCCTTGGCGGTCATCGCCAGGCCGGGCCGCAGCCCGTTGGAGATGGCCAGGTGGCCGATGGGCTGGCGCACCGACGTGGAGAGCACGAGCCCGATCGCGGCGCCGTCCCCGAGGTGCGGGACGAGCGCGCGGAGCAGCCGCAGGGGCCCGAGCAGCACGCTGTCGACGGCGTCGCGCCAGTGCTCCTCGGCCGTGTCGAGCACGCCCCCCGGCTGCGGTCCGCCGACGCTGAGCAGGGCGCCGTCGACCCGGCCCATCCGCTCCCGGGCGGTGGTGACCAGCCGCTCGGCGGTGTCCGGGTCGGCGAGGTCGGCGGCCACCCCGGACGCGCCCGGCCCGAGGTCGGCGACGGCGGCGTCGACCGACGCCTGCGCCCGGGAGCTGACCAGCACCCGGGCGCCGTCGGCGACCAGGGCCCGGGCGGTCGCCAGCCCCAGCCCCCGGCTCGCGCCGGTGAGCAGGTAGCCGCGACCGCCCAGGCCGAGGTCCACGCCGGTCAGCCCTGCGCGCGCAGCGAGCGCAGGACGTACTGCATGATCCCGCCGTTGCGGTAGTAGTTCGCCTCACCCGGGGTGTCGATGCGGACCCGGGCGTCGAACTCGGTCGTCCGACCGTCCGGAGCCTCCGCCCGGACCTTCACCGTGCGGGGCGTGCGGCCCTCGTTCAGCTCGGTGATGCCGGTGAGGGTGAACTCCTCGTCGCCGGTCAGGCCGAGCGACTCGCGGCTCTCGCCCTCGGGGAACTGCAGGGGCAGCACGCCCATCCCGATGAGGTTGGAGCGGTGGATCCGCTCGTAGCTCTCGGCGATGACCGCCTTGACGCCCAGCAGCGCCGTCCCCTTGGCCGCCCAGTCGCGCGACGAGCCCGAGCCGTACTCCTTGCCGGCCAGCACGACCAGCGGGATGCCGGCCTCGGCGTAGGCGACCGAGGCGTCGTAGATCGCCGTCGTCTCGCCGGTCAGGTGGTTCTTGGTGACCCCGCCCTCGGTGCCCGGGACCAGCTGGTTGCGCAGCCGGATGTTGGCGAAGGTGCCGCGGATCATCACCTCGTGGTTGCCGCGCCGGGAGCCGTAGGAGTTGAAGTCGCGGCGCTCGACGCCGTGCTCCTGCAGGTAGCGCCCGGCCGGGCTGTCGGCCTTGATCGAGCCGGCCGGCGAGATGTGGTCGGTGGTCACCGAGTCCCCGAGCACCGCCAGCGTGCGCGCCCCGGTGATGTCCTGCACCGGCGCCGGCTGCTCGGCCATGCCCTCGAAGTACGGGGGCCGGCGGACGTAGGTGCTCTGCGCGTCCCAGTCGAAGGTGTCGCCGGTCGGGGTGGGCAGCGCCTGCCACTGCTCGGTGCCGGCGAAGACGTCCTCGTAGCTGCGGCCGAACATCTCGGCCGAGACAGTCCGGTCGATGACCCGCTGCACCTCCTGCGGGGAGGGCCAGATGTCGCGCAGGAACACGTCGTTGCCGTCGGCGTCCTTGCCCAGCGGGTCCTCGTTCAGGTCGACGTCCATCGACCCGGCGATCGCGTAGGCGATGACCAGCGGCGGGCTGGCCAGGTAGTTCATCTTGACGTCGGGGTTGATCCGGCCCTCGAAGTTGCGGTTGCCCGACAGCACCGAGACGACGGCGAGGTCGGCCTCGTTGACCGCCTGGCTGACCGGCTCCGGCAGCGGGCCCGAGTTGCCGATGCAGGTGGTGCAGCCGTAGCCGACCAGGTAGAAGCCCAGCTTCTCCAGGTACGGGGTGAGCTCGGCCTTCTCGTAGTAGTCCATGACGACCGCGGACCCGGGGGCCAGCGTCGTCTTCACCCACGGCTTGCTGGTCAGGCCGCGCTCGACGGCGTTCTTGGCCAGCAGCGCCGCGCCGATCATCACCTGCGGGTTGGAGGTGTTCGTGCAGGAGGTGATCGCGGCGATCACCACGTGGCCGTGGTCGACGAAGGTCTCCGTGCCGTCCTCCAGCACCACCTTGGTGGGCTTGGTCGGGCGGTCGGGCAGCCGCTCGCCGGGGACGAACGGGTGCGGCCGGCCGGCCTCGCCGTCGCCGGCGGCCGCCGGGGCGGCCGGGTCGGAGGCGGGGAAGGACTCGGCCGAGGCCTCGTCCACGGCGGAGTCCACGCCGTAGGGCTGCTCCTGCGCCGGGACGCCGGGCCTGCGGTCCTCGCCGCCGGTCTCCTCGTCGCTCACGTAGTCCGACAGCGCCGCACGGAAGGCGGCCTTGGCGTCGGTGATCGCCACCCGGTCCTGCGGCCGCTTCGGCCCGGCGATGCTCGGCACCACCGTGGACAGGTCGAGCTCGAGGTACTCGGAGAAGGCCGGCTCGCGGGCCGGGTCGTGCCAGAGGCCCTGCTCCTTGGCGTAGGCCTCGACCAGCGCGACCTGCTCGGCCGAGCGCCCGGTGAGCTCCAGGTAGGTGATGGTCTCCTCGTCGATGGGGAACATCGCCGCGGTGGAGCCGAACTCCGGGCTCATGTTGCCGATCGTGGCGCGGTTGGCCAGCGGGACGGCGGAGACGCCGGCGCCGTAGAACTCCACGAACTTCCCGACCACACCGTGCTGGCGCAGCATCTCGGTGATGGTGAGCACCAGGTCGGTGGCGGTCGCGCCGTCGGGCAGCTCGCCGGTGAGCTTGAAGCCCACGACGCGGGGGATGAGCATCGAGACCGGCTGGCCGAGCATGGCCGCCTCGGCCTCGATGCCGCCCACACCCCAGCCGAGCACGCCGAGGCCGTTGACCATCGTGGTGTGCGAGTCGGTGCCCACGCAGGTGTCGGGGTAGGCGACCACGCGGTCGCCCTCCGGTCGCGGGAAGACCACGCGGGCCAGGTGCTCGATGTTGACCTGGTGGACGATGCCGGTGCCGGGCGGGACCACCTTGAAGTCGGTGAAGGCGCCCTGGCCCCAGCGGAGGAACTGGTAGCGCTCGCCGTTGCGCTGGTACTCGATCTCGACGTTGCGCTCGAAGGACTCCGGGGTGCCGAAGACGTCGGCGATGACGGAGTGGTCGATGACCAGCTCGGCCGGCGCCAGGGGGTTGATCTTCTGCGGGTCGCCGCCGATCTCGGCCATGGCCTCGCGCATGGTGGCCAGGTCGACGATGCAGGGGACGCCGGTGAAGTCCTGCATGACCACGCGGGCCGGGGTGAACTGGATCTCCTGGTCCGGCTCGGCGTCCGGGTCCCAGCCGGCCAGCGCGCGGATGTGGTCGGCGGTGATGTCCTCGCCGTCCTCCGTGCGCAGCAGGTTCTCGAGGAGGACCTTCAGGCTGAAGGGCAGCTTGTCGGAGCCCTCGACCGCGTCGAGCCGGTAGATGTCGTAGTCGGTGCCGTCGACGGTGAGCGTCGACCGCGCCCCGAAGCTGTCCTTGCTGGCTGCCACTGCTCTGCGCCTACCCCTCGCTGGTCCGTCGCGCTGGTTGTCCGTCGCGCTGTTTGCCACCCCCGATCATCCCAGCCGGGGCGGGCGACCCGCAGGTGAGGCGACCCTTGCCTGCCCCGGCGGGGTGCCCGGGCGAGCCCTACCGTGGGCGGCATGACGGTGCCCGACCCGCTCCCCGGCTGGCTGACCGCGGCCGGGCGGGTCACCGTGCTCACCGGCGCGGGCATCTCCACCGACAGCGGCATCCCCGACTTCCGCGGCCCCCGGGGCGTGTGGACCCGCGACCCCGAGGCCGAGAAGCTCTCCACCCTGCGGTACTACGTCGCCGACCCCGACGTGCGGCGCCGGGCCTGGCGGGAGCGCCGCCGGCACGCCGCGTGGACGGCCGAGCCCAACCCCGGCCACGCGGCGCTGGTCGACCTCGAGCGGGAGGGCCGGCTGCGCGCGCTGCTCACCCAGAACATCGACGGCCTGCACCAGCGCGCCGGCTCCGACCCCGGGCGGGTGCTCGAGCTGCACGGCACGGTGCACGAGGTGGAGTGCCTGTCCTGCGCCGACCGCACGGCCATGCAGGAGGCGCTGGCCCGCGTCGACGCCGGCGAGCCCGACCCGCCGTGCCTGCGGTGCGGCGGCATCCTCAAGTCCGCCACGATCAGCTTCGGCCAGGCGCTGGACACCGCCGTCCTGGAGGCCGCCGCGACCGCCGCGGCCGACTGCGACGTCTTCCTCGCCGTCGGCACCTCGCTCACCGTGCACCCCGCCGCCGGCCTCACCGACGTGGCCGCGCACAGCGGCGCCCGGGTGGTCGTGGTCAACGCCGAGCCCACGCCCTACGACGGGATCGCCGACCTGGTCGTGCGCGAGCCGATCAGCACGGCGCTGCCGCGCCTGCTGGGCCGGTGACCGCGGCCGGGCCCCCGCGGGAGGAGCTGCTGGCCCGCTACCGCGCGCTGGTGCTCGACGAGCTGCCCCGCCGGGCCCGGGCGGGGCGCTGGGTGGTCACCGCCGACCACTGCTTCGGCCGGATCGTGCTCGACCACGCCGTGGGCGGCCGCTGGTACGACGCCCTGGACCGGCGTCGGTCCCCGGCGTTCACGCAGCTGGACGACGACCGGCTGGCCGCCGCCGTCGCGCTGGCCGAGCGGATCGCCGCCGAGGGCGACCCGCTGCTGCGGCGGCTGGACGCGCAGAGCCTCGCCTGGCGCGGGAAGCCGGCGAAGGCGTGACGCTGCTCGCCGTCCACCTGGCGCTGACCGCGGCCTACGCCGGCTTCCAGTGGACGGTCCGGGCGCTGGTCTACCCGCAGTTCGACCGGGTGCCGGCGGCGGTGTTCGCCGCCTACGAGCGCCGGCACCAGCAGCGGGTCACCCGGGTGGTGGGCCCGCTGTTCGCCGCGCAGGGGGTCACCACGCTGTGGCTGCTGGCCGACCGCCCGGCGGGGGCCCCGCTGCCCCCGGTGCTGGTGGGGGCCGGCTGCCTCGCCGTCGTCCTGGGCGTGACCGCACTGCTCGCCGTCCCGCTGCACCGGCTCCTGGACACCGGCTGGGACGCCGCGGCGCACCGGCGGCTGCTCGCCGTCGACACCGTGCGCGCGGTCGCCGCCACCGCCGGTACGGCGGCCGCCCTCTGGCTGGTGCTCTCCGGCTAGCGTGACGGCGACCACGTCGAGCGGCTGCCCGGCCCGGGGCAGCCCTGGCCCCCGGGAGCCGGTATGCGCGTGCCCCTGACCACCCGCGACTTCCTCGACCGAGCCGAGCTCGTCTACGGCGACCGGATCGGCATCGTCGACGAGCCGGACCAACCGGCCCCGTCGACCGGGGAGCTCACCTACCGCGAGATCGCCCGCCGCGGCCGCGCGCTGCAGGCCGGTCTCGACGCCCTCGGCGTGGGCGAGGGCGAGCGCGTCGCGGTCGTCAGCCACAACGCCGGGCGGCTGCTGGAGTGCCTGCTCGCGCTGCCGTCGTCCGGCCGGGTCGTGGTACCGGTCAACTTCCGGCTCTTGCCGGACGAGGTCAGCTACATCGTCGGCCACAGCGGTGCCCGCGTCCTGCTCGTCGACCCCGAGCTGGAGGCCTCGCTCAAGGGCGTGGAGGCCGAGCACCGGTTCACCACCGGCGAGGAGTACGAGCAGCTGCTGCGCTTCGACACCGAGCCGGTGCCGTGGTCGGAGCCGGACGAGGACGCCACCGCCACGATCAACTACACCAGCGGCACCACGGCCCGGCCCAAGGGCGTGCAGATGACCCACCGCAACGAGTGGGTCAACGCCGTGACCTTCGGCATGCACATGCAGGTCGGCGACCGCGACGTCTACCTGCACACCCTGCCGATGTTCCACTGCAACGGCTGGGGGCTGCCCTACTCGATGACCGGGGTGGGCGCCCGGCAGGTGGTGCTGCGCAAGGTCGACGGCGCGGAGATCCTGCGCCGCGTCGAGCGGCACGGGGTCACGGTCATGGCCGGGGCGCCCGCGGTCTGGAACGCCGTCCTCGACGCCGCGGCCTCGTGGGACGGCGAGATCCCCGGCCGCGACCGGGTGCGGATCATCGTCGCCGGCGCGCCACCGCCGTCGAAGACCATCGCCCGCGTCGAGGCCGAGCTGGGCTGGGAGTTCAACCAGATCTACGGCCTCACCGAGACCGCGCCGCTGCTCACCATCAACCGGCCGCGGGCCGAGTACGACGACCTGGACCCGGAGGAGCGCGCCCGGCTGCTGTCCCGGGCCGGCGTGCCGGGGCTGGGCACCCGGCTGCGCACCAGCGAGTCCGGCGAGGTGCTGGCCCGCGGCAACACCGTCCTGGCCGGCTACTGGCAGAACCCCGACGCCTCGGGCGAGGCGCTCGAGGGCGGCTGGTTCCACACCGGCGACGGCGGCACGATCGACGAGGGCGGATACCTCACCATCTCCGACCGCAAGAAGGACGTGATCATCACCGGCGGGGAGAACGTCTCCTCGATCGAGGTCGAGGACGCCGTCTTCAGCCACCCCGCGGTGGCCGAGGTCGCCGTCATCGGCATCCCCGACGACAAGTGGGGCGAGATGGTCACCGCGCTCGTGGTCGTCGGCGAGGGGCAGTCGGTGACCGCCGAGGAGATCATCGCGCACTGCCGGGGCCGGGTCGCCGGGTACAAGATCCCCAAGCGGGTCGAGTTCCGCGACGCCCTGGCCCGCACCGCCACCGGGAAGATCCAGAAGTTCAAGCTGCGCGAGGCCTTCTGGTCGGACTCCGACCGCCAGGTCCACTGAGCCTCGATCCACCGTCGATCTTGGTGGACCCGGCCGGCTCGTGACCTGATTGTGGTTGTCTGATCTGGGCGTGGGTGGGCCGCCGGTCTGTCCGGCTCTTCCACGGTCGGTCTCCGATCGGGCCCG
>NZ_QVQH01000003.1:0-215610 GCF_003428645.1 Geodermatophilus marinus
TGCCGGGGATGCGGGGGGTGTACGCGGGGCGGTTGCGCAACGCCGCGCAGGTGGAGGCGTTGACGGTCAACCTGGTGTCGGTCAACCGCCGGTACAAGGCCCACGCCGGCATCCGCGTCACCGACGTCTGACAGCGAGCCGGACGGCGGCGCCGTGCGGAGCGCCCCGCCGCTGCCCGACGGCTTCCCGGCAGCTACGCCCACGGTCCGCTCGGTCTCGATCAGGCGGCGACCGCCACCCGAGTCGGCACCGACGCGCTCACGGTGCGGCTCGACGCCCTCGGGCACGGGCTGCCGGCCGCCCGCGCCTCCCGCACGCGTCGGGGTGCCCGGAGCCGCCCGGGCCACCGCGGGGCGAAGTGCCTAGTCGAAGGAGTGCTCCGGGCCCGGGAAGGCCCCGCTGCGCACCTCGTCGGCGTACTCCCGCGCGGCCCGCAGCAGCTCGCCCCGCAGGTCGGCGTACCGCTTGACGAAGCGCGGCACCCGCCCGCCGGTCAGCCCGGCCATGTCCGGCCACACCAGCACCTGCGCGTCGCAGTCGACGCCGGCGCCGATGCCGATCGTGGGGATGGCCAGCTCCTTGGTCACCTGCGCGGCGATCGCGGCGGGCACCATCTCCAGGACGACGGCGAACGCCCCGGCGTCCTGGACCGCGTGCGCGTCGGCGAGCAGCTGCTCGGCGCCCGCACCCCGGCCCTGCACCCGGAAGCCGCCGAGCGCGTGCTCGCTCTGCGGGGTGAACCCGACGTGGGCCATCACCGGGATGCCGTTCTCGGTGAGCGTGCGGATCTGCGGGGCCACCCGCACGCCGCCCTCGAGCTTGACCGCCTGCGCGCCGCCCTCCTTCATCATCCGCACGGCGGTGGCCAGCGCCTGCTGCGGCGAGGCCTCGTAGCTCCCGAACGGCAGGTCGGCCACGACCAGGGCCCGCTTGGTGGAGCGGGTGACCGCCCTGGTCATCAGCAGGAGGTCCTCGACGGTCACCGGCACGGTCGAGGTGTGCCCGAGGACGACGTTGCCGGCGGAGTCACCCACCAGCAGGACCGGGATGCCGGCCTCCTCGAACACCGACGCGCTGGTGGTGTCGTAGGCGGTGAGCATCGCCCAGCGCTCGCCGCGCTCCTTGGCCTGCTGGAGGTGGTGCACGCGCACCCGGGCGGTCGAACCGCCGCCGTACAGCACCGACTCGGTCATGCCGTCGCTCCTTCGCGGACCGTGGGCAGCGTCTCCCGCCAGCGGTTGGTGACGGGCAGCCGTCGATCACGTCCGAACGCCTTCAGGCTGATCTTCGTTCCCGGGGCCGACTGCCGGCGCTTGAACTCGGCGGCGTCCACCAGGCGCAGCACGCGGGCGACCACCTCCGGGTCGTGGCCCCGCTCCAGCAGCTCGGCCATGCCGAGGTCGCGGTCGACGTAGTCGGCGATCACCGCGTCGAGCTCGTCGTAGGAGGGCAGCGAGTCGGTGTCCACCTGCCCGGGTGCGAGCTCCGCCGACGGCGGCTTCTCGATCGAGTTGGCCGGGATGGGCTCGGTCTCGCCCCGCTCCCGGGCGTACGCGTTGCGCCAGCGGGCCAGCTCCCAGACCAGGGTCTTGGGCACGTCCTTGATCGGGGCGAACCCGCCGGCGGAGTCGCCGTAGAGCGTCGAGTAGCCGACCGCGACCTCGCTCTTGTTGCCCGTGGTGAGCAGCAGGTGCCCGTGCTGGTTGGACAGCCCCATGAGCAGCGTGCCCCGGATGCGCGCCTGCAGGTTCTCCGCGGCCACCCCGTCGAGGTCGACCGACTCGTGGAACGCCTCGACCACCGGCTTGATCGGCACCACCGACCAGTGCAGCCCGGTGCGCCGGGCGAGGTCCTCGGCGTCGGCCAGCGAGTGCTCGGTGGACCACTTCGACGGCAACCCCACCCCGTGCACCCGGTCGGCCCCGAGGGCGTCCACCGCCAGCGCCGCGCAGACGGCCGAGTCGATCCCGCCGGACAGACCGAGGACCACCGAGGGGAAGCCGTTCTTGTCGATGAAGTCCCGCAGGCCCAGGACGAGGGCCCGCCAGACCTCCTCGGGGTCCGACAGCGGCGCCGCGATCGCCGCCGGGCGCGGGGCGAAGGCGGCGACGGGCTCCTCCGACAGCACGTGCCGGGTCACCGTCATCGGCCCGATCCGGCCCTCGGTCCGCTCGGGGACCGACGACGGGTCGATCTCCAGGTCGCAGGTCAGCAGGTGCTCCACGAACTGGGGCGCCCGCCCCAGCAGCTCGCCGTCCGGCGCGACCGCCATCGAGTCGCCGTCGAAGACCAGCTCGTCCTGGCCGCCCACCTGGTTGCAGTAGACGATCGTGGCGCGGGCCTCGGCCGCGCGGCGGCGGACCAGCGGCAGCCGCAGGTCGTCCTTGGCCCGCTCGTAGGGGGAGGCGTTCGGGGAGACGACGAGGTCGACGCCGGCCCGGCCGGCCACCCCGCACGGGCCGCCCTCGACCCAGAGGTCCTCGCAGACGGTCAGCGCGACGTCCACCCCGTGCAGCCGCACCACGGGCAGCTCCGTGCCGGGCACGAAGTAGCGGGCCTCGTCGAAGACGCCGTAGTTGGGCAGGTGCCGCTTGTAGTAGCGGACGACGACCTCGCCGCCGTGCAGCAGCGCCGCGGCGTTGCGCGGGGCCCCGCGGCGGGGGTTGGCGTCGGCCGGGCGGTCGTCGTCCACCGGCGGCTCCTCCACCGGCGCGGGACCGGCGCCCTCGGTGTGCGCCAGGTACCCGACGACCACCGCGAGGTGCCCGAGCCCCTGCTCGGCGAGGGCGCCGGCCAGGTCGACCAGTGCCCGCTCGCTGGCCTTGGCGAACGACTCGCGGAGCACGAGGTCCTCCGGCGGGTACCCGGTCAGGGTCATCTCGGGGAACACCACGAGGTGGGCGTCGTCCCCGGCGGCCTCCGCCGTCCAGCGGGTCACCAGCTCGCAGTTGCCCTGGATGTCGCCGACGCGGGTGTCGACCTGGGCCAGGGCCACGCGGAGCCGTACCGGCGCGTTCTCGGTCACCGCCCCATCCTGGCCGGAGCCGCCGAGCCCCGGCCACCGGGCCCCCGCTCCGGCCCCTCCCCGTCCGCTTCGCGCGGCGATCACGAGGTCCGGGAAGCGGCACACCGGGGAGCACCGGCCTGTCGCTCCCCGGACTTCATGATCGCGGTGGCAGGGGGCGCCAGACGAAGACGGCCTTGGTCCGCTGGGTGGCGCCCAGCCGCCGGTAGAGCCGGTGCGCCGCGGTGTTGTCCTCGCGGGCCTCCCACCGGACCACCAGGCCCTCCGCGGCGGCCAGCGCACCCAGCTCGGCCATGAGCAGCCGCCCGATCCCGGCGTCGCGGTGCCCGTCGCGGACGAACAGGTCGTCCAGCCCCAGGACGTCGGCGCCCAGCCACAGGTGCAGCCGGCGGACGGCGGAGACGAAGCCGACCGCGGCGCCGTCCCGCTCGGCGAGCAGCACCAGCACCTCGGGGCGGCCGAGCATCGCCGTCCAGGTGGGCAGGTCGCTGGCGACGTCGGCCACGTCGCCCTCGTGGGCGGCGATCTCCCGGACCAGCGCGAGCACCGTCGCGGCGTCCTCTGGTCCGGCGCGGCGGACGGTCACGGGCGGGGCGGTGGCGGTCATGCGGTCCTCTCGGTCGGGCGGGGTGGGTCGGGTTCAGCAGTGCGCGTACTCGTGCGGGCGGATCGCCATCGCGCCGGCCATCGCGACCAGCATCAGGACGTGACCCCAGAGCACCACGCCGCCGGCCGGGACGAGCCCGGCCCACATCGGGACGAACAGCACGAGGAACGGCAGGTACATCGCGGCGGCCATCTCGGCGCAGGCGCGCCAGCCGTGGCCGCGCCAGCGCATGACCAGCGTCATCCCGATCGTCATGTTCGTCGCCATGACCATCGTCATGGGCTCGGTCGCGTCGAGCACCGCGCCCCAGCCGACGGCGTCCAGCAGGAACGACCACACCGGGTGCAGCGCGACCATGCCGACGGCCATCGCGACGACCATCTCGAGGTAGTGCAGGACGAGCTTGCGGCGGCGCGTGCGGCGGTGCGCCGCAGCGGCGGCCCGGTCGGTGCCCCCCGGCGGGACGGCGGGCTGGGACGGCGGGGCGGTGGGAACGGTGGTCACGGCGTGCTCCGAGGGTCCTGGACGGGCGGTGGGGTCACGGGACGAGGGCGTAGCCGGCCTCGTCGACGGCCGCGGCGATGTCGGCCCGGTCGACGGTCACGGTGACGGTGCCGCCGGCCAGGTCGACGGTGACGTCGCGGACGCCGGCCACCCGGCTGATCTCCTCGGTGACCGCCTGCCGGCAGTGGGCGCAGGTCATGCCGGTGACGGCGGAGGTCGTCGTGCCGACGAAGGTGCGGGGGGTGCTGGTCATCACGGCGGGGCTCCCGGATCGGGTCGGTGGATCGGACGACCCGAGACTCCGGTCCGGGCCCGGCCGTTCGCGCCGGGAAGACCGCCGGGTCGGTCGCCGGGGTGTCGCCGGGGTCCGCTGCTGTCAGCGGGCCGACCAGCCCCCGTCGGAGGCGATGACCTGGCCGGTGACCCACGCGGCCTCGTCCCCGACCAGCCAGGCGACCAGGGCGGCGGCGTCCGCCGGGGTGCCCCAGCGCCCGCCGGGGTGGGCCGCCGCCACGGCGGCCCGCAGCTCCGCGTCGGCGTACCCGGTGTCGTTGGGTCCCGGGTCCACGCAGTTCACCGTGATGCCCCGCGGCACGAGGTGGACCGCCAGGCTGCGGGTCAGCTGGTGCAGCGCGGCCTTGGACGCCACGTAGGGCAGCTCCCCGGGCATCGCGCCGGCGTACTGCCCGGAGGTGAAGGTGAGCAGGCGGCCGCCGGGCCGGCCGTCGTGCTGCGCGGCGAAGGCCTGCGCCAGCAGGAGGGTCGACCGGGTGTTGACCGCCCAGGTGAGGTCCAGCTCCGCGGCGGTGAGCTGCTCGAGGGACTGCGCGCTGCTCCGCGCGTGCACGGCGACGAGGGCGTCGAGGTGGCCGAACGCCTCCCGGGCGGCGTCCACCAGGCTCGCCGGGGCCGCGGGGTCGGCCAGGTCCGCGGCGACGTGCGCCACCTCGGCCCCGGCCGCCCGCAGCTCGGCGACCAGGGCCTCGGCGCCGCCGGGATCGGCACCCCAGGGCTGCTCCGCGTCGTGCGGGGACCAGGAGTGCAGCAGGACGGCGGCCCCGTCGGCCACCAGCCGCCGGGCGACCGCCGCGCCGATGCCGATCCGCCGGCTCGCGCCGGTGACCAGGGCCGCCCGCCCGGCCAGCGGGCCGGTCACCGGCCGAGCAGCGCCGCCAGCTGCTCGGCGTGGTCCCGCTGGTGGTCCGGCAGGAACGCGAGGAGGTCGGCCAGGGTCACCGGCCCGTCGACCTCGTGGACGCCGGCACGGGTCAGCTCGGCGGGGGGGACCGACGCGACCGCCTCGAACAGCGCGGCCTGCGCCGCCCGCAGCTGCTCGACCAGCTGCACCGGTGCCGTCGCCCGGTAGCCGGCCAGGCGCTCGGGCGCGTCGGTGACGAAGTCCGGGAGCACCGGCCGCTCCTCGCGCCGCACCCGGTAGACGCGCTCGGTGAACACCAGGGCGCTGTCCCGCAGGTGCCCGGCGACCTCCCGGGGTGTCCAGTCGAGCTCCGCCGCGTAGGCGGGGAAGTGCCCCTGCCCGACCAGGCGGGCGCGGTCCGCGGCGGACAGCCGGGCGGTCCAGCCGTCCCCGGCGACGGCGGTGCTCACGAGGGCGTCCACACGGGCCTGCTGCCGGGCCAGCGCCCCGGCCGCGGCGGCCACCTGTTCCTGTACGGCGGTCATGGCCGGGCAGCATGACCCGCCCGTACCGGTTCCGACAGGGCCGTTGTCCCCGGCACCACCCGTGGTCCTCGTCACACCGGGTGGGGCGCGCGGCGGGGCTTCCGCCGTGCCCTTCCCGGCGGGAGGATCGCTGCGATCCCGCGCCGAGCTGAGGACGGACGCCACCATGCCGCAGCCGGAACCCGTCGTCGTCGTCGGTGCAGGGCTGGCCGGTGCCAAGGCCGTCGAGACCCTCCGCGACGAGGGCCACGACGGGCCGGTCGTGCTGCTCGGCGCCGAACCCGAGCGACCCTACGAGCGGCCGCCGCTGTCCAAGCAGTACCTGTCCGGCGGCGCGCCGCGCGAGGGCGCCTTCGTGCACGACGAGGGGTGGTACGCCGGGCACGACGTCGAGCTGCGCACCGGCGTCCGCGCCACCGCGCTGGACCCGGCCGACCACCGGCTCGAGCTCGGCACCGGCGAGGTGCTCCGCTACGGGCGGCTGCTGCTCACCACCGGCGCCGCGCCCCGCCGGCTGGGCGCGCCCGGCGCCGACCTGGCCGGCGTCCGCTACCTGCGCACCCTCCCGGACGCCGACGGGTTGCGGGCGGAGCTGTCGGCCGGGGACCGACGGGTCGTGGTGGTCGGCGCCGGCTGGATCGGGCTGGAGGTGGCCGCCGCGGCCCGGTCGTACGGCAACGAGGTCGCGGTCGTCGAGCCGCTCCCCACCCCCCTGCACCGCGTGCTCGGGCCCGAGATGGGGGAGGTGTTCGCGCGGCTGCACCGCGCCCACGGGGTGGACCTGCGGACCGGCACCGGGGTGCGGGAGCTCGTCGGGGTCGGCGGGCGGGTGGCCGCGGTGCGGCTCGACCCGGACGGCGAGCTGCCGGCCGACCTCGTCGTCGTGGGCGTGGGCGTCGTCCCCGAGACGGGGCTGGCCGCCGCGGCCGGGCTCGACGTCGGCGACGGCGTGCTCGTCGACGCCGCGCTGCGCACCTCGGCACCGGACGTCTTCGCCGCCGGGGACGTGGCCGCCGCGTTCTCCCCGCTGCACGGCCGGCACGTCCGCGTCGAGCACTGGGCCAACGCGCTCAACCAGGGCCCCGCCGCGGCGCGCTCCGCGCTGGGCCGGGAGGTCACCTACGACCGCGTGCCCTACTTCTTCACCGACCAGTACGACCTGGGGATGGAGTACTCGGGCCTCGGGGCGCCCGGGGAGCGGGTGGTGTGCCGCGGCGACCCCGAGGGCGGCGAGTTCGTCGCCTTCTGGCTGGACGCCGAGGACCGGGTCACCGCGGGGATGAACGTCAACGTCTGGGACGTCACCGACGCCGTCCAGGCGCTCGTGCGGGCGCGCCAACCGGTGTCCACGGAGCACCTGGCCGACCCGGACGTGCCGCTGGCCGACCTCGCCGGAGGGTGAGCCGCTGGCGGCACGGCGCGCCCGGAGGGTGGGCCGCTGGCGGCACGGCGCCCGGAGGGTGAGCCGCGGGCGGCACGGCGCGCCCGGAGGGTGAGCCGCGGGCGGTAGGGCGCGCCCCGGCGGTGTGCCGACCCGCCGGACGGGGCAGGCTGTCGGGCGACGTCACCGAGCGGACACGACTGGACTTCGATCATGGCGAGCATGGACCGGCAGCAGGAGTTCGTCCTGCGCACCCTCGAGGAACGCGACATCCGCTTCGTGCGGCTGTGGTTCACCGACGTCTCCGGCTACCTCAAGGCGGTGGCGGTGGCGCCCGCGGAGATCGAGGCGGCCTTCGCCGAGGGCATCGGCTTCGACGGGTCGGCGATCGAGGGCTTCGCGCGGGTCTACGAGTCCGACATGCTCGCCAAGCCCGACCCCGGCACGTTCCAGGTGATGCCGGCGGCCAAGGGGCAGGCCAGCGACACCGCGCGGATGTTCTGCGACCTCACGCTGCCCGACGGCTCGCCGTCCTGGGCCGACCCGCGCCACGTGCTGCGCCGTGCGCTGTCCAAGGCCGCCGACATGGGGTTCACCTTCTACACCCACCCCGAGGTCGAGTTCTTCCTGCTCAAGGACCTCCCGACCGACGGCGGCCCGCCCGAGCCCGCCGACACCGGCGGCTACTTCGACCTGTCCACGCACAACGTGGCCCACGACTTCCGCCGCGAGGCGGTCTTCGCGCTCGAGGCCATGGGCATCTCGGTCGAGTTCAGCCACCACGAGGTGGCCCCCGGCCAGCAGGAGATCGACCTGCGCTACGCCGACGCCCTCTCCATGGCCGACAACATCATGACGCTGCGGCACGTCGTCCGGGAGGTCGCGCTCGGCCAGGACGTGCACGCCACCTTCATGCCCAAGCCGTTCACCGAGCTGGCCGGCTCGGCCATGCACACCCACCTGTCGCTGTTCGAGGGCGACCGCAACGCCTTCCACGACCCCGCCGACCCGATGAAGCTGTCGACCACCGGCAAGCAGTTCATCGCCGGGCTGCTGCACCACGCGCGGGAGTACACCGCCGTCACCAACCAGACGGTGAACTCCTACCGGCGGCTGCTCGCCGGCACCGAGGCCCCGACCGCCGCCACCTGGGGCCGGGCCAACCGCTCGGCGCTGGTGCGCCTGCCGTCCTACAAGCCGAACAAGGGCCAGTCGGCGCGGGTCGAGGTCCGCTCGCCGGACTCGGCGTGCAACCCGTACCTGACCTTCGCCGTCCTGCTGGCGGCCGGCCTGCGCGGCATCGAGAAGGGCTACGACCTGCCCCCCGAGGCCGAGGACGACGTGTGGTCGCTCACCGACACCGAGCGGCGCGCGGCCGGCTACGAGGACCTGCCGGTCTCCCTCGGCGAGGCGCTGACGGCCATGCAGGGCAGCGAGCTGGTCGCCGAGACCCTCGGCGAGCACGTCTTCGAGTTCTTCCTGCGCAACAAGTGGGAGGAGTTCAACGCCTACCGGCAGAATGTCACGCCCTGGGAGCTGCGCCGCTACCTGCCGGGCATGTAGAAGGACCCCCCTGCCCCCCGCGCGTCGCACGCTCGGCGCGGGTCCCTGCAGGGGGGCCATTCCAGCACGTCACCCGGCTCGGCGCGGGCCCCTGGCGGGTGGTCGCTGCCGGGGCACGGCAACGGGCGGGAACTACGCTCGCCGTGTGGCCCGTCTGCTCGTCGTCGTCCCCAGCCCGACCGATCCGCCGGAGCGCCTCGGCGAGTGGCTGCGCGCGGCAGGCCTGGAGCTCGACGTCCGGTCGGTCGGCGAGGGCGACGAGCTACCCGACGACCTCGCCGGCGTCGACGGGCTGGTGGTGCTCGGCGGGCCGCAGTCCTCGCTGGACGACGCGGCGACCAGCCCCGAGCTGACCGGCGTCCGGGCGCTGCTGGCGCAGGCGGTGGCCGGCGACGTGCCGACCCTGGCCGTGTGCCTGGGCGCCCAGCTGCTGGCCCAGGTCGCCGGCGGGCGCATCCGGGTGGGCACCGAGGGCCCCGAGGTCGGCGCCGCGCTGGTCGCCAAGCGGGACGCCGCCGAGCGCGACCCGCTGTTCGGTCCGCTGCCCATGACCCCGGACGTCGTCCAGTGGCACCACGACGAGGTCAGCGAGCTGCCACCCGGGGCGCTGCTGCTCGCCGCGGGCCCGGTGTACCCGCACCAGGCCTTCCGCGTGGGGCAGCGGGTCTACGGGCTGCAGTTCCACGTCGAGCCGACGGCCGCGCGGGTCGCGCAGTGGGCGCACGGGGACCCCGCCGGCGTGGCCGCGAGCCCGTTCGACGCCGACACGCACGCCGAGCGGGTGGCGGCCGTGGCCGACGACCTGGCGGCGGTGTGGGCTCCGTTCGCCGGCCGGTTCGCCGACCTGGTGCGTGCCCGCGCCGGCGCCGCGGCCCGACCGTGACCGCCAGCGACGCACGGGAGATCCCCCGCCGGGCCGTCGTCCGGCTGGTCCGCTTCGGCTTCCTCGACGGCGAGCGGGCCGCCCGGCTGCTGTCGGAGCCGGAGCTGGGCCTGTGGGACCTCGAGCGCAACGAGCCGGCCGATCCCGAGGCCGGGCCGGTCGTCTCCGCACTGGCCCGCGCCGGCGACCCCGACCTGGCGGTGCTCTCCCTGCGCCGGCTGGTCGAGGCGCTCGACGCCGCCGACCCCGGCGGCGGGTCGGCGGCCGCGCTGCTGGCCCGGCTGCGGGGCTCGGCGCTGCTGCGCGCCCGGCTGCTCGCCGTCCTCGGCGCGAGCTCCGGGTTGGCCGACCACCTCGCCGCGCACCCCGGCGACTGGACCGTCCTCGACGAGGACGGCCGCGGCCCCACCCGGCCGACCCCGCAGGCCCTCGAGCGGCAGATGCTCGTCGCCGTCGGCGCCGACCCCGACGACCCGCCGTGGGGCGTCCGCCTGGGCCGGGCCGCCCCCGACGCCTCCCCGCAGCGGGTCGCCGCGCTGCGGCTGGCCTACCGCCGCGCGGTGCTCTCCCTCGCCGGCCGCGACCTCGGCGAGGGGCTCACCTCCGACGAGGTCGCCGCCGAGCTCGCCGACATCGCCGCCGCCGTGCTCACCGCCGCCCTGGCGGTCGCGGTCGCCGAGCAGCCGGCCGACGCCCCCGCCTGCCGGCTGGCCGTCATCGGGCTGGGCAAGTGCGGCGGCCGGGAGCTCAACTACGTCAGCGACGTCGACGTCGTCTTCGTCGCCGAGCCGGTCGAGGCCGGGGAGCCCGACGCGCCGGCCCTGGCCGTCGCCACGCGCGTGGCCGCCGCCCTCATGCGCATCTGCACGCAGGCCGCCTGGGAGGTCGACGCCGCGCTGCGCCCGGAGGGCAAGGCCGGCCCGCTCGTGCGCACGCTGGCCGGGCACGCCTCCTACTACCGCCAGTGGGCCAGCACGTGGGAGTTCCAGGCGCTGCTGAAGATGCGGCCGGTCGCCGGCGACCCCGACCTCGGCCGGGCCTACGTCGAGGAGCTCTTCCCGCTGGTCTGGGAGGCCGGGGAGCGCCCCGGCTTCGTCGCCGAGGTGCAGGCGATGCGCCGGCGGGTGCTGGAGAACATCCCGCCCGCCCAGGTCGAGCGCGAGCTCAAGCTCGGCCGCGGTGGGCTGCGCGACGTGGAGTTCGCCGTCCAGTTGCTGCAGCTGGTGCACGGCCGGGTCGACGTGCGGCTCCGCGTCGGCGGGACGCTGCCGGCCCTGCACGCGCTGCGGGCCGGTGGCTACGTGGGCCGCGACGACGCCGACACGCTCATCGCCTCGTACCGGTTCCTGCGCACCGTCGAGCACCGGCTGCAGCTGCTGCGGCTGCGCCGCACGCACCTGCTGCCCACCGACGAGCAGCAGCTGCGCTGGCTGGCCCGGGCGCTGGGCTACAAGCCCGACCACCGGGGGGACGCCGTCGCCGTCCTCGACGCCGAGCTGGGCCTGCACACCCGGGAGGTGCGCCGGCTGCACGAGAAGCTCTTCTACCGGCCGCTGCTGTCGGCCGTGGCCAAGGTGCCGCCGGAGGCCGCGCACCTGGGTTCGAAGGCCGCCGGTGACTGGCTGCGCGCCCTCGGCTTCGCCGATCCCGACGGCGCGCTCCGGCACATGGGCGCGCTCACCGGCGGGGTCTCCCGCTCCGCGGCGATGCAGAAGTACCTCCTGCCGGTCGTGCTGCAGACCCTCGCCGACTGCGCCTCGCCCGATGCCGGCCTGCTGGCCTACCGGCAGGTGAGCGAGGCCCTCGGCGGGAACCAGTGGTACCTGCGGCTGCTGCGCGACGAGGGGCACGTGGCCGAGCGGCTGGCCCAGCTGCTCGGCTCGAGCCAGTACGTGGCCTCGCTGCTCACCCGCACCCCGGAGGCCCTGCGCATCCTCGCCGACGACGACGAGCTGCGGCCGCGGACCGCCGACGCGCTGGCCGGGGCCTGGCGGCAGGCCGCGGGCCGCGCCGCCGACCCGGCCGACGGCGTCCGCGTGGTGCGCGGGCTGCGCCGCTCGGAGCTGCTGCGCATCGCCTGCGCGGACCTGCTCGGCCTGCTCGACGTCGTCGAGGTGGGGCGCGCCCTGACCGACGTCGCCGTCGCGACGCTCCAGGTCGGGGTGGACGCCGCGACCCGGGCGTGGGCGGCCGAGAGCGGCACGGCGCCCGACGACGTGCCGATGGACCTCGCGGTCATCGGCATGGGCCGGCTCGGCGGCGCGGAGATGGGCTACGGGTCGGACGCCGACGTGCTGTTCGTGCACCGCCCCCGGGCCGGCGCCGAGGAGGGCAGGGCCACCGCGGCGGCGAACGCGGTGGCGCACACCCTGCGCCGGCTGCTGGGCGAGCCCGCCCCCGACCCGGCCTTCGAGGTCGACGCCGACCTGCGCCCCGAGGGCCGGCAGGGGGCGCTGGTGCGCAGCCTCTCGGCCTACCGGGAGTACTACGAGCGCTGGGTGTCGGTCTGGGAGGTGCAGGCCCTGCTGCGGGCGGTGCCGGTGGCCGGGGACGAGCAGCTGGGGCGGGACTTCGTCGCCCTCGTCGACCCGATCCGCTACCCCGCCGAGGGCCTGACCGACGCGCAGGTGGCCGAGATCCGGCGGATCAAGGCGCGGGTGGAGCGCGAGCGGCTGCCGCGCGGCGCCGACCCGGCGACGCACACCAAGCTCGGCCGCGGCGGCCTGGCCGACGTCGAGTGGACCGTCCAGCTGCTCCAGCTGCAGCACGTCGCGCGGGTGCCGTCCCTCCGCGTGCCGGCGACCGTCGCCGGCCTCGCGGCGCTGCGGGAGGCCGGCCTGCTCGACGGCGACGACGCCGACAGCCTGCGGACGGCGTGGGAGCTGGCCAGCCGGGCCCGCAACGCGGTCTTCCTGGTCCGCGGCCGGCCCAGCGACCAGCTGCCGCGGCCGGGCGTGGAGCTGGCCGGCGTCGCGCGGGCCAGCGGCCGCGGCGCCGACGTCGAGCCGGGTGAGTTCCTCGACGAGTACCGCCGCGCCACGCGGCACGCGCGCGGTGTCGTGGAGCGGGTGTTCTACGGCTACGAGTCACCCGGCGGCTGACCCGCGGGACCGGGTGGAGGCCCGGCCCGGACCGCGCCGCGGGGCCTGGCGTGTCGCGGCCGGTTGCGTGCAACCTGTGTCCGACCCGCACCGGAGCTGCCGCCGCGGCGGCGCGGGGGACCGGCTGTGGTCGTCCGGGAGGAGGGGCCGTGTCGCCCACCTTCGTCCGTTCCCTGGGCGCCGAGTTCCTCGGCACCGCCCTGCTGGTGGTCGTCGCGGTGGGCTCGGCCGTGGCCGGGATCGACCAGCTCGGGCCGACCGGCGTGGCCCTGGCCTTCGGCCTGGTGCTGGTGGCCCTCGCCTACGCCCTCGGCCCGGTGTCGGGCTGCCACATCAACCCGGCCGTCACCCTGGGCGTCCTGCTCTCGCGCGGCATGACGCTGCCCGAGGCCGTCGGCTACTGGGTCGCGCAGTTCGCCGGCGGGATCGCCGGGGCCGCGGTGCTGCAGCTGCTCACCAGCGACGTCGGTGAGCTGGTCGACCAGACCGGCGCGCTGGGCAGCAACGCGTACGGCACGACGATCAGCGCCACCGGCGCCTTCGTGCTCGAGGCGCTGCTCACCGTCGCCTTCGTCCTCGTGGTGCTCCTGGTGACCGGGCGGGCCGCGGCGCCGGGCTTCGCGGGCCTGGCCATCGGCCTGTCCCTCGCCGCCGTCCACCTGGTGGGGATCCCGCTCACCGGCACCTCGGTCAACCCGGCCCGCTCCCTGGGCCCGGCGGTGTTCGCCGGCGGCGAGTCGCTGGAGCAGGTCTGGCTGTTCCTGGTGGCCCCGCTGGTCGGGGCGGTCCTCGCCGCCCTCGTCGCCCCGCTGCTCACCGCCCCGGCGGAGCGGCCGGTGGAGGGGCTGCCCGCCGACCGGACCGGCGCCGAGCTGCCGTCGGAGACCGCACCGCCGGAGAGCGCGCCGCCGGCACCTCGCACGGAGAGCGGGCGCCCGGTGTCCGGCGAGCCGGGGAGCGGGGCGGCCCGGGGCGGCTGACCCCGCGCGTGTGCGGCGGGTCGGGGCAGGGCAGGGGAGGGGTGTGAGCGCGCTGCCCCTCCCGCCCGACCCCGACGACCCCGCGGCCCGGCCCGACGACCTCCCCGCCCCGCCCGACGCCGCGCCGGCCGCGCCGGCGGGGCGCGCGACGATCACGCCCTACCGGGACGGGCCGCTGCTGGTGCGCGGGGACTTCCGGCTGGTCGACCAGGACGGCACCGAGATCGACCCCGGCCGGGAGACGGTCGCGCTCTGCCGGTGCGGCCGGTCGGGCATCAAGCCCTTCTGCGACGGCACGCACAAGCGGGCCGGGTTCCGCGCGCCCAGCGCCCCCGCCCGACCGCGCCCGGCCGCGCGGATCCGCCGCGAGGACGGCGACCGGGCCTGACGGTGCTCGGCCGGTGGCGGCGACCGCCTCGGCAGGAGCGGTACCGGGTGAGCCGGACGGTCGCCGCGCCGAGGGACACGCTGCCGCGCGGGGCCCTCCGTGCCCGAGGATGCCGGTCGACGGCGCAGCGGGCGCCGGGACGGAGGTCTCCATGGGATCGGCACTCACCGACCTCGCCCTGCCGGCGGCGCTCGCCCTGGTCATGCTCGGCCTGGGCCTGTCGCTCACCGTCGGCGACTTCGTCCGCGTCGGCCGCCACCCCCGCGCGGTGACCATCGCCCTGGGCCTGCAGCTGGTCGTGCTCCCGGCCGTCTGCTTCGGGCTCGTGCTGGCCTTCGGCCTGCCGCCGCTGCTCGCCGTCGGGATGCTGCTCCTGGCCGCGAGCCCCGGCGGCACGACGGCCAACCTCTTCAGCCACCTGTTCCGGGGCGACGTCGCGCTCAACGTCACGCTCACCGCGGTGAACTCGCTGATCGCGGTGGTCACCCTGCCGGTCGTCACGAACCTGGCGATCGCCTGGTTCGACCCGCCCGGCGCCGGCAACCTCGGCCTGCAGTTCGGCAAGACGGTGCAGGTGTTCGCGGTCGTGCTGGTCCCCGTGGCCGTCGGCATGCTCGTCCGCAACCGCGCGACCGCGTTCGCCGACCGGATGGACACGCCCGTGCGCATCGGCTCCGCGGCCGTGCTCGCGCTGGTCATCGTCGGCACCGTCGTGGCGGAGCGGGAGAACGTGGGGGAGTACATGGCCGACGTCGGCCTGCCGGCACTGCTGTTCTGCCTGATCAGCCTGACCGCCGGGTTCCTCGTCCCCCGCGCGTTCGGCGTGGTGCGCAGGCAGGCGGTCGCCAGCGCCTTCGAGATCGGCGTGCACAACGGCACGCTGGCCATCGCGGTGGCGATCAGCGTGCTGGGCAGCGTGCAGCTCGCCGTCCCCGCGGCGGTCTACAGCGTGCTCATGTTCCCGGCGGCCACCGTCTTCGGCTGGGCGATCACCCGGGCGGGGCGCGAGCGGGAGGCCGCGGTGCCCGGCTGACCCGGACGCCGCAGGGCGGAGCCCCCGTCCTCCCACCGGTCGAGCAGGTACCGGGCGGTCAGCCCGTCGAGGGCCAGCGCGCAGGCGGCACCGAACAGGACGTCGTCGGCCAGAGCGGGGTCCCCGGTGACCAGCGACCCGCACATGTCCACCGCGGCGATCTGCTCGTGCACCGCGTCGGCCTCGACGTGCTCGTCGTAGAACACCCGGGTGCCCTCGCCGAACCCGAGCCGGCGCAGCCCGGCCGAGTAGCGGCGGCTGGGCTCCGACGAGGTCATCTCCACCGCGGTCAGGTGCCCGACGGCGGCCCCGCGCCAGCGGCGGTGCAGGCCGAACAGCGACATCGTGTTCACCGACGCGAAGGCCGGTGCGGGCGCGGCGTCCCAGAGCGCCCCGTAGGCGTCGGGCAGGTCGAGGTCGTGGAGCATGCCGGCGAACAGGGTGCTGTGCATCCGCGCCGCCGACCCGCCGCCGTACTCGTCGGCCTGGATCTCCACCATCGCGGACTTCGCCCGGCCCTCGAGCCGCGGGATGGCGAAGCTGTGCGGGTCGCCCTCCTTGAGGTGGTAGACCGACCGCAGCGTCAGGTACTCCCGCCACTGCTCGCGGCTGCCGTCCCGCGCCAGGTACCGCGACAGCGACGGGCCGTCGTCGGCGGCGACCAGGTCGGCCAGCCGGCTGTCCACCGGCCCCTCGCCGGCGGGCGGTTCACCGACGAGTGCGCGCAGCCCGGCCAGGTGCGCGGCCTCCAGGCGGGCCCGGAGGGCGAGCAGCGAGGGCTCCCACTCCCAGGCCGGGTCGACGTCGTCGAACCCGCGGTAGTGCAGCTCGTAGCAGACCGCCAGCGACAGCTGCAGGTCCTCGTCGAGCAGCGGGTCGGCCGCCGCCGCGGCGATCCCGTCGACGGCGCGGGCGGCGAGCTCGGCGGTGGCGGGGTCGACGGCGGACCGCTCGCGCAGGTCGGTGGCGAGGGCGGCCGAGAGGGGGCCCCGGGGCTCGGGCAGCTGCATGACCGACGCCATGCCCAGGTGGACGCGGTCCGATGCGTGCGCCCCGGTGGCGCGTCACACACCCGGGTGCCGCGTGGTTCGGCCTCCGCCCGGCTGGGCAGGGAGGGGAGGTCACCGACCCCGACCCGGAAGGCGGCCACCTCGTGCGGCAGCTCCTCCCCGGTGCCGGCCTCGCCGTGCTGGCCCTGACCGCGTGCACCTCCTCGCTGAGCGGTGGCGCGCCCCTGCCCGCTGCCGCCCCGGCCGGGGTGGGTGCCGCCGCGGCGACCCCCGCCACCGCGGCTGCGACGCCGGACGACACCTCGTCGGTGACCTGCAGCAACCCCGAGGGCTTCACCGTCGCGCTCCCGGCGGACTGGTCGACCAACGCGGCCGGCGTGCTGCCCGCCTGCAGCTGGTTCGGCCCCGGCCCGTTCGAGGTCCCCGAGGCCTCCGACGTGCGCACCGCCCCGATCTCCTTCGAGGTGCTGCCCGTGCCGCCGGCGGAGGCCGGCGACCCCGGCGCCGCGGTGGTGGACTCGACCGAGGGGACCGTCGACGGCCGGGCGGCCGTGCGCGAGGAGCTGCGGACCGGTCCCGGCCTGTGGCCGACCGGGACCCCGGTCACCCAGCACCGCGTCGACCTGGGCGGCGGCCGCACGCTGGTCGCGACCGCGGTGGGCCTGCCCGGCACCGACCACCCGCGCGACGTCGCCGTCCTCGACGAGATGGTGGCCTCCCTCGAGCTGGACGGCGCCGGCCTCGCCTGACCCGCCCCGGCGCACGTCGCGGTCACCACGCCGCGGTCACCACGTTGCGATCACGTGGAGAACGCACGACCGGCGTTCGGCCGCCCGGAGGTCGCGGGCAGGGCCCTCGGGGACGACGTCCCCGAGACCCGGGAGGTGCGGGATCGCGATGGTGCGAACCCTCGTCGCCGGGCTGGGCGCCGGAGCGCTGATCGCCGCTCCCGTGCCGGCCGCGGCGCACACCCAGTCCACGACCACGACCACCGCGACCACCACGGTCGCGACCACCACCGCGGCACCGCGGCCCGTCGGCGAGGCCGGGACCGACCCCGTCGTGACCGACGGGTACCCCGGCTCCGGCCCGACCGCCCACCTGGCCGACGCGCGGGCCGCCGGCCACGACGGCTTCGACCGCTTCGTCCTGGAGTTCGAGCGCGACGCGCTGCCCGGCTACCGGGTCGAGTACGTCGAGCCCCCGGTCACCGAGGACCCCTCCGGGCGGGAGGTGGCCCTGGCCGGCCGGGCGGTGCTGCGCGTGCAGGCCGCCCCGGCCAGCGGCGTGGACCTCTCCGGCGACGAGCCGCGGACCACCTACCCCGACCGTGGCGTGGTCAACGTCCCCGACGGCGAGGTGCTCCTCGAGGCGGTGCAGACCGGGGACTTCGAGGGCGTCCTCACCTGGCACCTGGGGCTCGAGGAGCGCGTCCCGTTCGGCGTGACCACCCTGCAGGACCCGGCGCGGCTGGTCGTCGACGTCCGGCACCCGGGGGGCAGCCCGGGAGGCCTCGAGCCGTTCGGCCCGGGCGGCACCGACGAGGTCACCGCCGACGTCGACGGTCAGCCGGTGGTGCTCACCGACGTCCGGCTCGGCGCCCACGACGGCTTCGACCGCGTCGTGTTCGAGACGGCCGGCGGCGGCGAGGCCGGCTACGCGGTCGGCTACACCGACGACCCGCGCAGCCAGGGCTCGGGCGCACCCGTCGAGGTCCCGGGTGACGCCACCCTCGGGATCACGCTGACCGGCGTCACGCTGCCCCGTGACGCGCCCGAGGGCACCGAGCCCTGGGCCGGCCCGGAGCGGCTGGAGGTCGCCGGCACGGAGGCGCTGCGGGCGTTGGTCACCGACGGCCTGTACGAGGGCCGGTACGCGTTCTTCGCCGGGCTGGACGAACGCCGGCCGTTCGCGGTGACCCGGCTCGAGGACCCCGCGCGCATCGTCGTCGACGTGCTGACCACGCCTCCCGACGAGGTGCGGCTGGCGGCCACGTGCACCAGCCCCGGCCGGTGGACGGTCGACCACCCCGCCGACTGGTCGGTCAACCCCGGCGACGTGGTGCCCCCCTGCAGCCGCTTCGCGCGGGACGACCTCGACCTGGAGGCGGGCACCGACGCCCGCGTCGCGCCCGTCGTGCTCCGCGTGGAACCGGCGCCGTTCGAGCGGGTCACCGAGCCGCGGGCCGGTGAGCGGGAGCGCGTGGAGCTCACCCTCGACGGCCGACCGGCCGTGCGCACCTTCACCGGGACCGAGGGGCAGGGGCTGTACCCGGCCGGCACGCTCATCACCTCCTACGCCGTCGAGCTCGCCCCCGGGCCGGACGGGCCGCGCACGCTGGTCGCCGACGCGGTGCAGCGGCCGGGCTCCGACCACGGGTACGACACCGCCGTCCTGGACTCGATGGTGCGCACCCTGGACCTCGACCCGGCGCTGACCGGCTGACGCCGCCGCGGTGGGCGCAGTCCCCGCGGCCGGCGGTGCGGACGGCGACCACGCGACCCCCGGAGGGGGGCAGGACGACGCCCGTCCGGGCGCGGTCCCTGGTCTGCGGGCCCGCGGGCTGGGATCGTGCGCGGGTGGACTTCCTCCAGCCGGCGACCTGGTCGGAGGCGCTCGCGCTGCGGGCCGAGCGCCCCGACGCCCTGCCGCTGGCCGGCGGCACCGACGTCATGGTCGACCTGACCTTCGACCGCCGGCGCCCGGCCGCCCTGCTCGACCTCACCCGCGTCCCGGACCTGCAGGAGTGGGCGCTGGAGGGCGACCGGGTGCGGCTGGGCGCCGGCGTCCCCTACGCCCGCGTGCTGACCGAGCTGGCCGGCCGGCTGCCCGGGCTGGCGATCGCCGCCCGCACCGTCGGGTCGCCGCAGATCCGCACCCGCGGGACCGTCGGCGGCAACCTGGGCTCGGCGTCGCCGGCCGGGGACGCGCACCCGCCGCTGCTGGCCGCCGGCGCCGAGGTCGAGCTGGCCTCCGCCGCCCGGGGCACCCGCCGCCTGCCGGTCGCCGACTTCTTCACCGGCCCCAAGCGCAGCGCGCTGGCCGCCGACGAGCTCATCGCCGCGGTGCTCGTCCCGGTGGCCGCCGGGCCGCAGCAGTTCTGCAAGGTCGGCACCCGCAACGCGATGGTGATCGCCGTGACGTCGGTCGCCGTCGCCCTGCACCCCGATCGCCGCGCGGTCGGCACCGGCATCGGCTCGGCCGCCCCCACCCCCCGCCGGGCCCCGAAGGCCGAGCAGCTGGTGGCCGAGGAGCTGGACTGGGCCGGCCGCACGGCGCTGGACGACGGCCTGGCCGCGGAGTTCGGCCACCGGGTCGCCGCTGCGGCCGCGCCCATCGACGACGTCCGGGGCAGCGCGGCCTACCGCCGCCACGCGCTGGCGGTCATGGCCCGGCGCGCGCTCACCTGGGCGTGGGACGACCTGAGGAGGGCGGCCTGATGCGGGTCACCGTGACCGTCAACGGCACCGAACGGACCGCGGACGACGTCTGGCCGGGGGAGAGCCTGCTGTACCTGCTCCGCGAGCGGCTCGGCCTGCCCGGCGCCAAGAACGCCTGCGAGCAGGGCGAGTGCGGCTCCTGCACGGTCTACCTCGACGGCGAGGTCGTCTGCTCCTGCCTGGTCGCGGCCGGGCAGGTCGCCGGCCGCGAGGTCACCACGGTCGAGGGCCTGACCGGTGCAGGAGGGGCCGGGCTGCACCCCGTGCAGCAGGCCTTCGTCGACGCCGGCGCGGTGCAGTGCGGTTTCTGCACGCCGGGCCTGGTCGTCGCGGCGCACGACCTGCTCGCGCGGGTCCCCGAGCCCGCCGACCCCGAGATCCGCGAGGCGCTGGCCGGCAACCTGTGCCGCTGCACCGGCTACGAGAAGATCCTCGACGCGGTCCGGCTGGCCGCCCGGCGGCAGGCGGGGCGATGACGGCCACCACCACCGCCGCGCCGGCCACCACCGGCACCGGCCGGATCGGCGAGAACGCCGTCCGGCCGGACGGCACGCTCAAGGTGACCGGCGAGTTCGCCTACGCCAGCGACCTCTGGCACGACGACATGGTCTGGGGCGTCACGCTGCGCAGCCCGCACCCGCACGCCCGCATCCGCGGCATCGACGTCGCCGAGGCGCTCGCGGTGCCGGGGGTGACCGCGGTGCTGACCGCCGACGACGTCCCGGGCGAGAACGCCTTCGGGCTCGAGCACGCCGACCAGCCGGTGCTGGCCGCCGACGTGGTCCGCTACGAGGGCGAGCCGGTGGCGCTGGTCGCCGCCGACCACCCCGAGACCGCCCGCCGCGCGGCCCGGCGGATCCGCGTCGACTACGAGGTCCTGCCCGCGCTCACCGACCCGCTGCGGGCCCTCGACGGCGACGCCCCGCAGGTGCACCCCGGGGGCAACCTGGTCCGCCACCTGCGGCTGCGCCGGGGCGAGCCGCGACCGGAGGCGCCCGTCGTCGTCTCGCTCGACGTCGAGGTCGGCATGCAGGACCAGGCCTTCCTCGGCCCGGAGTCCGGCCTGGCCGTGCCCGACGGCGAGGGCGGGGTCGACCTCTACGTGGCCACGCAGTGGCTGCACGTCGACCAGCGCCAGGTGTGCCTGGCCCTCGGCCTGCCGCCGGAGCGGGTGCGGCTCACCCTCGCGGGCGTGGGCGGCGCGTTCGGCGGCCGCGAGGACCTCTCGGTGCACGTGCACGCCTGCCTGCTGGCGCTGCGCACCGGGCGGCCGGTGAAGATGAGCTACGGCCGGGAGGAGTCCTTCTACGGCCACGTGCACCGGCACCCGGCGTGGATGACCTACGAGTTCGGCGCCGAGCGCGACGGCACGCTGGTCCACGGCCGGGCGCGGACGGTGCTCGACGGCGGCGCCTACGCGTCCTCCACGGCCGCGGTCGTCGGCAACGCCGGCACGCTCGGGCTCGGGCCCTACCGGTTCGGCTCGGTCGAGGTCGACGTGTACGGGGTGTTCACCCACAACCCGCCGTGCGGCGCGATGCGCGGTTTCGGCTGCGTGCAGACCGCCTTCGCCGTCGAGGCGCTGATGGACCGGTTGGCCGAGGCGGTCGGCCTCGACCCGGTCGAGATCCGGCGCCGCAACGGCCTGCGGGAGGGCGACCGGAACATCACCGGCCAGGTGGTCGACTCCGCCGCGCCGGTCGCCGAGCTGGTCGAGCGGGTGGCCGCCATGCCGCTGCCCCCGCCCGCCGACCCCGGTGACCCGCGGGCCCGGCCCGGGGCGGTCGGGAACACCACCCGCGGCGAGGGCGTGCGCCGGGGCGTCGGGTACGCGGTGACGTACAAGAACGTCGGCTTCTCCGAGGGCTTCGACGACTACTCGACCGCCCGCGTGCGCCTGCAGGTCACCGCCGGGGAGCCGGTGGCAGCCGTGCACACCGCGGCCGCCGAGGTCGGCCAGGGGCTGGTCACCGTGCAGCAGCAGATCGCCCGCACCGAGCTCGGCGTGGACCGGGTGGTCGTCGTCCCGGCCGACACCTCGGTCGGCTCCGCCGGGTCGACGTCGGCGTCCCGGCAGACCTACGTGACCGGCGGCGCGGTCAGGGCCGCGTGCGAGGCCGTGCGCGCCGCCGTGCTGCGCCGGGCCGCGGTCGCCCTGGACGTGGCCGTCGACGGGCTGCGGCTGGACGGCGGCAAGGTGCTGGCCGCCGACGGCGCGGTGCTGGCCGCCCTGGCCGACGTGCTGGGGGACGACGCGGTCGAGGAGACCGTGGAGTGGCGGCACCGGCCCACCCACGCGATCGACCCGGAGACCGGCCAGGGCGACGCCCACGTGCAGTTCGCCTTCTCCGCGCACCGGGCGGTGGTCGACGTGGACGTCGAGCTGGGCCTGGTGAAGGTGGTCGCGCTCGACACCGCCCAGGACGTCGGGCGCGCGCTGAACCCGGACGCCGTCGTCGGCCAGATCCACGGCGGCAGCGCCCAGGGGCTGGGGCTGGCGCTCATGGAGGAGGTCGTGGTGACCGACGGCCACGTGCGCAACCCGTCGTTCACCGACTACCTGCTGCCCACGGTGCTGGACATGCCCCCGATGCGGGTGGAGGTGCTCGAGTACGCCGACCCGCACGCGCCCTACGGGGTGCGCGGGGTGGGGGAGCCGCCGACGATCTCCTCGGGCCCGGCGGTGGCCGCCGCCGTCCGGGCCGCCTGCGGGCGGCCGCTGACCCGGTTGCCGATCCGCCCCGAGCACATCACCGGGACCTGAGGGCACAGGAAGCTTGTCATGCGTCCTGGGGCCGAGAACGTGGGGAAAGCCTCCTCTGCCTCGGGCGGCGGCGAGGTGCCCGTCCCGACGCTGGTCGCGCGGAGCGTGCTGGTCGAGGACGACGCCGTCCGCATCCTCGACCGCCGGGTCTTCCCGTTCGAGCGCACCTGGGTGACCTGCCGGGACGTCGAGGACGTCGCCCGCGCGATCGAGGACATGGTCACCCAGAGCCTCGGCCCCTGGTTCGCCGCCGCCGGGGGCATGGTGCTCGCCGCCCGGGCGGCCGACCGGCTGCCGGCCGCGGCGGCCCGGCGGGACCACCTCGCCGCCGCCGCGGGCCGGCTGGTGGCCACCCGGCCGACCAACAACGGCATCCGGGACGTCGTCGCCGGGCTGCTGGCGGCCGCGGAGCCGGCGCTGGCCGACGGCGCGCCCGTGGGGCCCGCGGTCGAGCGGGCCGCGCGCGAGGCCGGCGACCGCGTCCGCGCCGGCCACCGACGGCTGGGTGAGCACGCCGCCGCGCTCGTGCCGGACGGCGCCACGCTGCTCACCCACTGCTGGGCCGAGACCTACCTGACCGAGACGGTGGCCGCGGCGCTGCGAGCCGGCAAGCACCTCGACGCGGTCTGCACCGAGACCCGGCCGTACCTGCAGGGCGCCCGGCTCACCGCGGAGTCGCTCGCCGAGATGGGCGTGCCCACCCGGCTGATCACCGACGGGATGGCGGCGCACCTGATGAGCCGCGGGGACGTCGGCGTCTTCGTCACCGGCGCCGACCGGGTGGCGATGGACGGCTCGGTGGTCAACAAGGTCGGCACGCTGCAGATCGCGGTGGCCGCGCACGCGTTCGGCGTCCCGTACCTGGCGCTGGTGCAGGCGCCCGACCCGCAGGCGGCGACGGCCGCCGACGTCGAGCTCGAGGACCGGGACGGCGCCGAGGTGCTGCACTGCCTGGGCCGGCGCACCGGTTCGGCGCGGGCCACCGGCGTCTACCCGGCCTTCGACGTCACCCCGCCGCGGTTCGTCAGCGTCGTGGTCACCGACCGCGGCCGGTTCGCCCCCGCCGACGTCGCGTCGTACTGGTCGGCGTGAGGGCGGCGGGATGGGACCGGCACGGACCCGGGAGGAGCTGGTCGACCGGCTCGTCGAGGTGGGCGCCTCGGCGGTGGCCCGCGGCCTGGTGCTGGCCAGCGGCGGCAACCTCTCGGCGCGGCTGCCCGGCACGGCGGGGTTCGTGGTCACCGCCGCCGGCACCTGGCTGGACCGGCTGACGCCGGCGGACTTCAGCGTGGTCACCCTGGACGGCGCGGTCACCGGCGGGGCCCCGCGCCCGTCGACCGAGTGGAGGCTGCACCAGCGCACCTACCGCGCCCGCCCCGACGTCGGCGCGGTCGTGCACCTGCACCCGCAGCACGCCGTGCTCGTCGACGCGCTCGGCCACCGCATCCGGCTGATCACGCTCGACCACGTCGCCCACGTCCGCTCGGTGGGCGTCGTGCCCTACCTGCCGACCGGCTCCGACGAGCTCGCCGACGCCGCGGCGGAGGCCGCCCGCGCGCACGACTGCATCGTGCTGGCCCACCACGGCTGCTCGGCCCTCGGCCCGGACGTGGGCACGGCCTACCGGCGGGCGCTCAACCTGGAGGAGGCCGCCGTCGCCACCTACCGCGCGCTGCTGCTCGGGGACACGACGACCGCGTTCCCGGCCGGGCACGGTCCCGGGGTGCACGGCGGCTGAGCCCGGCGGGCCGCCGGCGGCGGGCGGGGGGCGGGCTCCCGGACGCGGCACGGCCCCGACCCCGCGAGGGGCCGAGGCCGCGCCCTGCGTGCGGGCACGCCCGCACCGGCGGATCTCAGTAGCGGCGGCGGCCACCGAAGAACCGGTTCAGCAGCTTGCTGAGGACGGCGCCCTTGAACAGACCCGACACGAGTCCCATGATCCCTCCCTCCACGGTGCTGCCCGACCACCCTCCGGTACCCGGGAACGTGCAGGTCATGCCGGCCGTCGCCGGTGGGGCTGCGCCGGAGGAGCGGCTGCACCAAGCTGCTGGACATGAGTGACGTCTCCGGCCCGCCGTTCCGCGCCGACCACGTCGGCAGCCTCCTGCGCCCCGCCGACCTGCTCGACGCCCGCACCCGCGCCGCCGCCGGCGAGATCGGTGCCGACGAGCTGCGCGCGGTGGAGGACGCCGCGATCGCCGATGCCGTCCGCCTGCAGCGCGACGTCGGCCTGCACACCGCCACGGACGGCGAGTTCCGCCGCGCCACCTGGCACATGGACTTCATCTACGCGATCGGCGGCATCACCAAGGTGGAGGGCGAGGGCCGGCCGGTCCACTTCCACAACGCCAACGGGGACATCGACTGGGTGCCCGCCGGGCTGCACGTCGACGGGCCGCTGTCGATCGACGAGCGGGCGCCGATCTTCGGGGACCACTTCCGGTACCTGCAGTCGCAGACCGGGGAGGGGCAGACGGCGAAGCTGACGATCCCCTCGCCGTCGATGGTCCACTACCGCGGGGGCGCTGCCGCGATCGACCCGGCCGTCTACCCCGACGAGGACGCGTTCTGGGACGCCCTGTCGGCCGCCTACCGGCAGGAGGTGCGCGGCCTGGCCGCCCTCGGCTGCACCTACCTGCAGCTGGACGACACCAGCCTGGCCTACCTCAACGACCCCGCCCAGCGGGCCGAGCTGGCCGAGCAGGGCCGCGACGCCGAGCACCAGCACGAGCGCTACATCCGGCAGATCAACGCGGCCCTCGCCGACCGGCCCGCGGGGCTGACCGTCACCACCCACATGTGCCGGGGCAACTTCCGCTCCTCCTGGGCGGCCGAGGGCGGCTACGACTTCGTCGCCGAGGCGCTCTTCGGCGGCCTCGAGGTCGACGGCTTCTTCCTCGAGTACGACGACGCCCGCTCGGGGGGTTTCGAGCCGCTGCGGTTCGTCCCGCCGGGCAAGCGGGTCGTCCTCGGCCTGGTCACCAGCAAGCGGCCGGAGCTCGAGGACAAGGACGTCCTCAAGCGGCGCATCGACGAGGCGTCGAGGTTCGTGCCGCTGGAGCAGCTGTGCCTCTCGCCCCAGTGCGGGTTCTCCTCCACGGTGGAGGGCAACGCGCTGACCCGCGAGGACCAGATCGCCAAGCTCGCGCTCGTCGTCGAGGTCGCCCAGGAGGTCTGGGGCTACGCCTGACCCGGCACCCCCCCGATGATCAGGTGACCTGGTCGTTGCCGGTCCTGGCTCACCACCGGTGGTGAGCCAGGACCGGCAAGGGTGATCTGACCTGATCGTCGGCCGGCCCGGGTCAGCCGCGCAGGGCCGGGAACTGGTCGTCGCGCCACTCGCCGGGGTGGGCCCCGCTCCCGGCCAGCTCCTCCTCCCGGCCGCGCAGCTCGACCCGGCGGATCTTCCCCGAGATGGTCTTCGGCAGCTCCGCGAACTCCAGCCGGCGCACCCGCTGGAACGGGGCCAGGTGCTCCCGGGCGTAGCGGAGGATGTCGAAGGCCGTCTGCTCGCTCGGCTCGTGCCCCGGCGCCAGGCTGACGTAGGCCTTGGGCACGGCCAGGCGCACCGGGTCCGGCGCCGGGACGACGGCGGCCTCGGCGACCGCCGGGTGCTCGATCAGCACCGACTCCAGCTCGAACGGGCTGATCTTGTAGTCGGAGGCCTTGAAGACGTCGTCGGTCCGCCCGACGTAGGTGATGTACCCGTCGGCGTCCCGGGAGGCGATGTCACCGGTGTGGTAGTACCCGCCGGCCATCGCCTCCGCGTCGCGGGCGGGGTCGTCCCGGTAGCCGGTCATCAGCGGCAGCGGCCGCTCGGCCAGGTCCAGGCAGATCTCGCCCTCGCCCGGGCCCTCGACCAGGGTGCCGGTCAGCGGGTCGACGAGCACCACGGGGACGCCGGGCAGCGGGCGGCCCATCGACCCGGGCCGCACCTCCGACCCGGGGGTGTTGCCGACCTGGGCGGTGGTCTCGGTCTGCCCGTAGCCGTCGCGGACGGTGAGCCCCCAGGCCCGACGGACCTGCTCGATCACCTCGGGGTTGAGCGGCTCCCCGGCCCCGATCACCTCGCGCAGCGCGCCGGGCCCGCCGGAGAGGTCGGCGTTGACCAGCATCCGCCACACCGTGGGCGGCGCGCAGAACGACGTCACCCCGTGCTCGCGGATGCGGTCGAGCAGCACGACCGGGTCCAGCCGGGTGTAGGCGTACTGGAAGACCGTGGCCTCGGCGATCCAGGGGGCGAAGAAGCAGGACCAGGCGTGCTTGGCCCACCCGGGCGAGGAGACGTTGAGGTGCACGTCGCCGGGCTGCAGCCCCAGCCAGTACGCCGTCGTCAGGTGGCCCACGGGGTAGGAGACCTGGGTGTGCTCGACCAGCTTGGGCCGCGACGTCGTCCCGGAGGTGAAGTAGAGCAGCAGCGGGTCGCCCGGTGCGGTGCCCGGGTGCGGCGCGGGGCCGGCCTCGAGGGCGTAGCCCTCGTGCAGGTCGGCCCAGCCCTCGACCGGCCCGACGCTGATCCGGTCGTAGCCGCCGGGCACGTCGGCGAACTTGGCCGCGTCGGCGGGGTTGCAGACGACGTACCCTGCGCCGCCGCGGGCGACCCGGTCGGTGAGGTCGGCCGGGCCCAGCGCGGTCGTGGTCGGCAGGATCACCGCGCCGAGCTTCACGACCGCCAGCATCGACTCCCACAGCTCGACCTGGTTGCCGAGCATGAGCAGCACCCGGTCGCCGCGGCCGACGCCCCGGCCGGCCAGCCACGCGGCCAGCCGGTCGGAGCGCCGGCACATCTCGGCATAGCTGCGGGTGGTGGTACCCCCGTCCTCGTCGACGAGCACGAGGGCCGGCCGGTCGCTGTCCCGGCCGACCGCGTCGAACCAGTCGACGGCCCAGTTGAACCGGTCGCCGACGTCGGGCCAGCGGAACGCGGTGAGCGCGCGGTCGTGCTCCCCGCGCAGGGCGAGCAGCTGGTCGCGGGCGGCACGGTAGGCATCTGTGGCGGTGGTCACGGACCGAGAGCCTCCCGGGTCGCGGCCCGGTCCGCACCCCGTCCGCGCGCGAGGACGGCGAGCCCGACCAGCAGCGACGCGGTGACCAGGACCAGGCCGGGCCAGGGGGAGGCGGCGCCGTGGTGGTGCGCGCCGGCGGCCATCGGCGCGTGAACGGCGAGCATCCCGACATCCACGGCGACGGTCACCGCCCACACCGACCGGGTCGGCGCCCGCCACAGGTGCCAGGCGCACGGCAGGCAGGCCAGCGCCATCGCGGCGATCGCCAGCGAGGCCAGCGACGCGGCGTCCACGGCCGCCACGTGCGCGACCGCGGAGCCGAGCGCCAGCACCGCCGCGACCCGGCCGGTGGCCCGCTCGGCCACCGGCCCGGCCGCGATCCCCGGGGGGAGGGCGGCGCTGGTCATCACTCGTGCGACGAGCAGTGGGACGACGCCGACGGCGGCACCCCGAGGGCCGGGTTGCGGTCGAAGAAGCCGACCGGCTTGAGGGTGAAGCCGGTGTAGTCGGTGGGCATGACCGGCCAGTCCTCCGGGCGCGGGAAGTGGGTGAGCCCAAAGGTGTGCCAGACCACGACGTCGGCGTCCTCGATCGGGGCGTCGTCGGCGACGAACGCCGGCAGCCCGCCCGAGCCGGGGTGCTGGTTGACGAAGTCGCCGGCGGCGTAGCGCTCGGTCGGGTCGTAGGCGGTGACCCACAGGCTCTTCGTCGAGAAGGTCGCCCGCTGGTGGATCGAGGATCCCGGGTCGGCGAGCAGCAGCGGTGAGTTCTGCGGGTGCAGGGCGTAGCCGACCGGCTGGCCGAGCCGGTTGGTCTTCGACGGGTTGACCACGTGCCAGGTCCGCCCGACGGTCGCGTCGGCCACCCGGGCGGCCTCGGACTCCCGGGTGAGCGGGGTGCTGCTGCGGCGGAACGAGTTGCCGTAGGGGTTCTGCGGGCCCATGGGCTCCCGCACGGCCTCCACCTCGTGCACGGTGTTGCCGGTCCCGTCGACGGCCATGTCCAGCCGAGCGGAGAACAGGTGCTGGTGGAACGGCGCGCCGAGGCCGGGGGCGATCTCGGTGGCGTAGGGGTGCTCGTCGCCCCGGTAGGCCGAGGTGAAGACGATGCCGGTCGCCTTGGACTCCAGCTGGATGGTGCCGTCGAGGTAGAGGTACCAGTAGAAGCCGTAGTCGTAGTTGCCGATCGTGGTGAAGAAGCTGATCACCAGCCGGCGGGAGCGGCGGGTCTCGGCCATGCCGTTGAACAGGTCGGTGTGCTTCCACCCCACGCCGTAGTCCTCCTCGTGGAGGCAGATGGCGTTGCGGATGGCGCGCGGGTTGCCGTCCTCGTCGGCGATGGTGGCGTCGAAGTAGTGGATCTCGCCGAGGCAGTCGCAGCCCAGCTCGAGGGAGTTGGTGTAGCGGGCGAAGAGGTACTCGCCGGTGTCGAAGTAGTTCTGCCAGAACCGCACCGGGGAGGGGTCGGCGTAGGGGACGACCATCTCCGAGATCGAGGCCCGGTAGACGACCGACCGGCCGTCGACGGAGACCTGGTGCAGGGTGAGGCCCTCGCGCATGTCGAAGCCGACCCGCACCTCCCAGCCGGCCCAGCGGACGACGTCGTCCTCCACGGTGAAGGTCGGCCCCTCGGGCTGGGTGATCTCCAGGGGCTTGAGGTCGCGGACCGGGTGCGGGTGGGTGGCCTGGTCGAGGTCGCCCCGCTCGGCCGGCACGGGCAGGTCGAAGTGGTCGTGCACCGCGGTCACCACGCCCTGGGTGATGTCGACGTAGGCGACGACGCCGTCCACCGGGTGCGCCCACGGGAGGTCGGCCTCGTCGGCCTGGTGGAAGCCGAGCACGCGGACCACCCGGTGCCCGAACTCCTCCGGGAAGTACGAGCCGGCCGACAGCGGCACGGCCCGGACGGTCGCGACGTCCAGCCCGCGCTTGGCCATCGCGGCGACCCAGCGCTCGTCGACGGCGAGGATCGGCTCGATCGCCTCGAACTCGGCGTCCAGGATGGGCACCTGCCCGTCGGCGACGCCGTCGATGGCGGCCACGCGGACCACCTCGCGGCCGGTGACCGAGACGGTGAGGTCCCTGCCCTGGCCGGTGGTCTGGTCCAGCAGGAGCACCCGCAGCCGCCGCTCGAGCGGGTCGCCGGGCGACCAGGCCAGCACGTCGGCCTTGTGCGGCTCCTCGAGGCCGACGTACACGAACTTGGTCCGCTCGCCGACCAGGCCGGCGGCGGCGACGACCTCCCGGGCGGTGTCGATCTCCGCGGCCGTCATGCGCGCCAGCGGGTGGGTGACGGTGGTGGTGGGCTCGGTCAGCGTCATGGTGCTCCTTCGGTCAGATCTGCGGGGCGGAGTCGGCGGGGGTGGCGGCGGCGAGGTCCCGCGCCGCCTGCGGTCGGGCGGCGGCCAGCGGCCAGCCGGCGGCGAGGGCGACGGCGAGGAGGACCCCGGCCCCGACGCCCAGCGCGGTGGAGCCGCCCATGAGCAGCGGCAGGTTCTCGACGAGCAGCACGAGGATGGCGGCCAGCCCGAGCAGGCCCAGGGCGGGCGCGACGAGGGTCTGCCACGGGCGGCGGTCCCGGCCGGTGCGGCGGAAGAAGACGAGGACCGCCAGGCAGGCCAGCAGCATGAGCAGCACGATGCCGACGCTGGCGATGCCGGCCAGCCAGGTGAAGACCTCGAGCACCGGGTCCAGGCCGGCGAGCGCGCAGACCGCCATGAGCAGCCCGCCCGCGGCCGAGGTGAGCAGGGAGGCGACGTGCGGCGAGGCGTGCCGGGTGTGGCTGCGGCCGCAGACGCCGGGCAGCACGCCGGTGTTGCCGAGCGAGAACACGTACCGGGCGAGCACGTTGTGGAAGGCCAGGATCGCGGCGAACAGGCTGGTCACGAAGAGCACGGTCATCACGTCGGCCGCGACCGTGCCGACGTACTGCTCGGCGGTGGCGACGACGATGCCACCCGGGTCCGCGGCCGCGGCCTCGACGATCCGGCTGTCGCCCCATGCACTCACGATGGCCCATGCGGAGACGGTGTAGAAGACCCCGATGATGGCCAGCGCCGCGTAGGTCGCGCGGGGGACGGTGCGGTCGGGGTCGCGGGCCTCGTCGCGGAAGATCGCGGTGGCCTCGAACCCGATGAACCCGGCGATGGCGAACATCAGCCCGATGCCCGGCGCGCCGGCGAGCACCTCGCCGGGGGTGAGGAACGCCGTCGAGAGCCCCTCCTCGCCACCGCCGCGGCCGATCACCGCGGCGTCCAGGACCAGCACGATGCCGACCTCGGCGACCAGGAGGACGGCGAGCACCTTGCTGGACAGCTCGATGTGCCGGTACCCCAGCAGGCCGGTGACCGCCAGCGCCAGCGCGGTCCACAGCCACCAGGGCAGCGCGGGCCCGCCCCACCCGGCCACCAGGTCGCCGAGCAGGAACCCGATGTAGCCGTAGACGGCGCCCTGCACGGTCACGTAGCTGATCAGCGCGACCAGCGCGCTGCCCAGGCCCGGCGCCCGGCCGAGCCCGGTGCCCACGTAGGAGTAGAACGCGCCCGCGTTGGGGACGTGGCGGGTCATGGCGGTGAACCCGACCGCGAAGAACATCAGGACGACCGCCGCGACGACGTACATCGCCGGGTAGCCCGGGCCGTTGCCGGCCGCGATGCCGATGGGCACCGAGCCGGCCACGACGGTCAGCGGGGCGGCGGCGGCGACCACCATGAAGACGATCGCGGCCGGGCCGAGGGCGCCGCGGAGCCGGTGGGCACCCGCGGCGGCAGGGGTGGCGGTCGCGGTCGGTGGCGGGTCGGAGACGGCCATGGGACCTCCCGGGGACGGCGGCGCGCGGCCGCCGGGGACGTGGGTGGTGCCACCCTGGCCGCCGTCCCGACCGGTCCGGTCACCCGGCCGTAACGTCTCGGAAACATCCACGTAACCCCGAATGAGAGCTGGCTCACCCTTTTCTCATTCGACCGCCCCTCCGGACGAGGGCCCCTTGAGGGTGGCGCAGTGGCTACGCTCGCCGACCATCGGGCAGGCCGGCGGCGGGAGGGCGATGGGGCAGCGGAGCGTTCCCAGCCGGCTGCCCACCCGCTCCCCGGTGGCCGGGCTGCGCCGGCGCGGGCTGAGCTTCCCCGAGGTGCTGGCGCAGTCGGTGTCGGCGCTGGCGCCCTCGGCGGCCATCGTCGTCGTGCCCTCCATCGTGCTGGTCGAGTCCGGGGCGGCCACGCTGCCGGCGTTCGTCGTGGCCACGCTGCTGGTCCTGCTCGTCGGCTGGTGCCTCACCCAGTTCGGCCGGCGGATGGCCGCGGTCGGCGGCACCTACAGCTACACCGCCAAGGGGCTGGGCCCGGTGGGCGCGCTGGTCGGCGGGTGGGCCCTGCTGGTCGGCTACGCCGCGGTGGCGATGTCGGCCCTCACCGGCGCGGCGGTCTACACCGCCGGGCTGCTGGGGGCGCGCCCCACGCCCGGGGTCGTCGCCGTCCTGGCCGCGGGGCTCGGCGTCCTGGCCACGCTGTGCACCGTCCGCGGCATCCAGCTCTCCGCCCGGGTGGCCCTCGCCCTCGAGGTGCTCTCCATCGGGGTGGTCCTGGCCGTGCTGGGCGTGCTGCTGCTCGGCGCGCGGGGCGGGCCGGGGTCCGCCGCCCCCGTGGTCGACGCCCCGGTGACCTGGGGCGGCGTCGCGGTGGCGGTCGTGCTGGGGGTCACCGGGTTCATGGGCTTCGAGAGCGCGGCGACCCTCGGCGTGGAGGCCCGCCGCCCGCTGGTCGCCGTCCCGCGCGCGGTGCTGTGGACCCCCGCCGTCGCGGGGCTGCTGTTCGTCGCCGCGACCGCCGCCCAGGTGGTGCTGCTGCGGGCCGCGCCGCTCGACGTGCTCACCAGCCCGGTGCCGGTGGCCGAGCTCGCCGACCGGGAGGGGCTCGTGCTGCTGCGGCGCGTGCTCGACCTCGGCATCGCCGCCTCGTTCCTGGCCTGCGTGACCGGGTCGACCAACGCGCTGGGCCGGGTGCTGTTCTCCATGGGCCGCGAGGGGGTCCTGCCCGCGCGGCTCGGCCGCACCCACGACCGGTTCGAGACGCCGCACGTGGCGCTGGCCGTCGTCCTGCCGGCCGTGGTGGGGGTGCCGGTGGTGGCCCTGCTGGCCGGCGGCGGCCCCCGGGCGGTGCTCACCGCCTCGCTCACCGTGTCGGCCTTCGGCTACGTCGTGGCCTACGTGCTGGCCTGCCTGGCCATGCCGCTGTTCCTGCGCCGCATCGGCGAGCTGACCGCGCCGGCGGCGGCCGGCGGCCTGGTGGCCGGCGGCGGCGGGCTGGTCGTCCTGGTGGGCGCGATGGCCGGCATCACCGTGTCCGGGGACCGGGCTGTGGTCGTCGTCTTCCTCGCCGCCATGCTGCCGGGGCTGGCCTGGACGGCGTGGCTGCGGCTGCGCGACCCGGGGCGGCTGCGCCCGGTCGGCGTCTACGACACCGCGACGGCGAGCAGCGTGCTCCCGGGCAGCGTCCCGGCCGGGCGGCGGCGGTGAGCCCGGTCGACCGGGGGATCACCGGGCGGCAGCCCAAGGCCGT
Organism: Geodermatophilus marinus; assembly: GCF_003428645.1. GTDB lineage: Bacteria > Actinomycetota > Actinomycetes > Mycobacteriales > Geodermatophilaceae > Geodermatophilus. The sequence goes on from NZ_QVQH01000003.1 coordinate 32,923, forward strand.
GCAGAGCGCGCTGGCCGTCCTCGAGTCGGTGGCGCGGGCCGGTGCCGGCGTCACCGCCAAGGAGGTCTGCGAGGACCTCGGCCTGCCGCCGGCCACCACCTACCGGCTGCTCAACCTGCTGGTGGGGGAGGAGTACCTGGTGCGCCTGCCCGACCTGCACGGCTTCGCGCTCGGCCGCAAGGTGGCCGGGCTGGCGGGCTGGGCCAGCCCCGCGCAGGTGCCGACGGCGGCCCGGGAGGTGGTCGCCGACCTGCGCGGCCGGGTGCGCCACGCCGTCCACCTGGTGGTGTACTCCGGGCCGGTGCTGCGCTGCGTGGACGTCGACCCGGACCACCCGCTGCGCTCGGTCGAGGCCGTGGAGCGGCACCTGCACGCCTCGGCCGTCGGCAAGCTGCTGCTGGCCGAGCAGCCGGACTGGCGCGAGGTCGTCCACCCCCGCCGGATGCACGCGCTGACCCCGCGCACCGTCACCCGCCCGGCGGACCTCGACGCCGAGCTGCGCGCGGTCCGGGCGACCGGGCTCGCGACCCAGGCCGGGCAGCTGCACGAGGGCGTGTCCTGCGCCGCGGTGGCCGTGCGCTCGCCGTCCGACGTGCTCGTCGGTGCCCTCGCGGTCTCCGTCGCGGGGGAGGACGCCGCGCTGGCCGCCGCCCGCGCCGAGGGCGCCCGCGACCACGCCCGGCAGCTGGGCCCGCTGCTCGGCTGAGCCCGAGCGGCCGGGCCGCGGCGCTGCACCGGGGGGCACCCCCACCCGGGAACGGGGGGTGCGGCCGCCGGATCCGGGGGGTGGCTCGATGGCCCGGTGGCCGCCGCGGCACGACGCTGTTCCCGAGTCCACCAGCGGGGCGCCGACCGGGAGCCCCGCACCGGCGATCCCCGAGGAGTGCACCGTGACCACCATCCTGACGGCGACCGTCCCTCCCGCCGGGGCCACCGGCGCCGGCATCCGCGACGTCCTCGAGGCCGACTTCGCCCGCGCGTGCACCGAGTGGTCCGCGGCCCGGTCCCGGCAGGCCGCCAAGGACACGCCGGCCCACCGGGCCGCCGTCGCCGGGTGCCGCGCCCGGATCGACGCCGTCCTGGACATGCACCTCGACGCCCGGGGCCGTTGACCGGCCCGCCGGCGCTCCCTCAGCCGGCGAGGTCGAGCGGCACGAGCCGGCCCTCGTGGAGGATGCTGACGAAGGCGCGGCTGCCGTCGGGCAGCACCGCGACCGACGTCGGGCCGTCACCCACCGGCAGCCGGGCGGTGACCTCGAAGGTCTCGGCGTTGATCACCGACACCGAGTCGTCGGTCACGTTGGCCGTGTAGGCGAACCGACCGTCGGCCGACCAGGTGATGTCCTGCGGGTTCGCCCCCACCGGCACGGTCGCGACCACCGTGTGCGTGGTCGTGTCGATCATCGTCACCGAGGCCGAGTCGTAGTTCACGTTGGCGACCAGCGGCCGGGTCGGGTGGACCGCGACGCTGTGCGGGCTGACCTCGACGGGCACCTCGGCGACCACCGCGAGGGTCTCGGGGTCGAGCGCGGTCACCACGTTCGACTCGTGGTTGGCCACGTAGGCCCGCGAGCCGTCGGGGGTGAACTCGATCCAGTGCGGGTTGGCCGGCACCTGGACCTCGTCGACGACCGCGTCGGTGGTGCTGTCGATCACCGAGATCGACCCCGAGTCGTGGTTCGGCACGAACAGCCGCGACCCGTCGGGGGTGACCGCGCCGAGGTACGGGCGGGTGCGCACCGGGACGGTGGTGACCTCGCTGTTGTCCGACGTGTCCAGCACGGTGACCGCGGCGATGGTGCGGGCGTCGTCGAACACGCTGACGTACAGCCGGCTCCCGTCGGGGGAGAAGGTGAGGAACTGCGGCGGCCCGGCGGCGATCGGGATGGTGGCGGTGACCGCGTCGACGGCCGTGTCCACCACCGTGACCACCCCCGCGGCCCGGTTGGCGACGTAGAGCTGGCGGCCGTTGGGGGAGACCGCGACGAACCCCGACGTGGGCCCGACGTCGATCGGCGCACCGATGGTCGGGATCGGGACGGCCGCCTCCGGCTCGGCCGGCGCCGGTGCCGGCCCCGGCTCCTGCTGCGCCTCCGCCGACGGCCCGCCCCCACCGGCGGTCCCCGGGTCCGGGTCGTCCCCGAGCAGGAGCCCGCCGAGCACCGCGCCCAGCACCACCACCACGACCAGGACGGCGGCACCGATGAGCAGCCCGCGGCGCCGTGGCCGGCCACGCCGCGGGAGCGCCGGTGGCGGCGCCGGGGGCGCGCCGGCCCAGGCCCCGGCGGCCGCGCCCGGCCACGGGGGAGCGCCGGTGCCCCGGCCGTGCCCGTTGCCGCCCGCCTCGGGCGGTCCGGCCGGGGACGGCGGCCTGCCCGGGGCGCCCGGCGCCCCGGCGGGGGGCGGGGCCTCGGCCGGGGCGCCGACGGCCGCCTCCACCCGGGCCGGCGCGGCGGCGCGGGGCGGGGGCAGGGGAGCGGGTGGCGCCGTCCCGGCGGCGCCGGCCACGGCCGTGGGCACCTCCTCGTCCCGGGCGCCCGGCCCGCCGACGCCGGCGTGCGTCTGGGCGAGGATGGCCGCCCCCAGCGCGACCGCGTGCTTGGGGTGCGCGTCGACGACGACCGGGCGCTGCAACTCCGCGGCGATCGTCTGGCCGATCAGCGGGATGCGCGAGGAGCCGCCCACCAGCAGCACCGCCGAGAGCCGATCCGGCGGCACCTCCGCGGTCCGCAGGGCCCGGCTGAGGGTGCCGATCGTCGACTCGACCGGCGCCCGGATCATGTCCTCGAACTGCGCACGCGTGAGCCGCACGTCGAGGTGCCGGCCGGGCAGGAACACCGGGATGACGGTCTCGGTGTCGACCGACAGCGCCTCCTTGGCCAGCACGCAGTCCTGCCGCAGCCGGGCCAGCGCCATGACCGTCCGGGGATCGCCGAGGTCGAGCTCCGACAGCGCGCCGCCCGCCGCGTGGTTGACGTGGGCCAGCACCGCCTCGTCGAAGTCGGCGCCGCCCAGCCGCTCGATGCCCTCCGGGGCGCCGAGGATCTCGATGCCGTGGGAGGTGCGCTGCAGGACCGTGGCGTCGAACGTGCCCCCGCCGAGGTCGTAGACCGCGATGACCTCGCCCTCGCCCAGTCGCCGCACGGTCGCGTAGAAGGCCGCGGCGGCCTCCGGCTCGGTGACGGTGAGCGCCGAGGAGAGGCCCGCGTACCGCGGCACCTCCTCGAACAGCTCCCGCCGGAAGGGTCCCCAGTTGGCCGGGTGGGTGAGGACGACCTCCTCCGGCGGGCCGCCCCGCTCCTCGCCGACCCGGGCGAGGACGTCGCGCAGCAGCGCGCCGAGCAGGTCGGTCACCGGGTAGGAGGTGCCGCCGAGCAGCACCGGGGTGGGGTCGCCCAGCCGGCGCTTGAACTCGGTGGCGACCCGGTCGGGACTGCTCACCGCGCGGCGGGCCGCGGCGTCGCCGGTCACGAGGACGCCGTCGTCCCGGACGTGGACCGCGGCGGGCATGACCGTCGCCCGGTCGCCCAGGACGACCATCTCGACGCTGGTGTCGTGCGCGATCGCCGCGGCCACGAACGTGGTACCGAGGTCGACTCCCAGGCAGTAGCTCACCGCGCCTCCCGGACACGCCGGAGTGCGCACGGGCGATCTCCCGTGACGGGAGCAAGGAAGCACCGCACGCATCCGGTTGGCAACGCCCCGTCCCGCGCCGCCGGTGCGTCGGACACGGACGGGGGGACAACCCCACCTCTGGGTAGGGGCGGCACCCTTCCCCGGGCGGTCCGCTGCCGCGACCCTGCAGGGGTGACGTCGATGCCTGCCTCGTCCGCGGGCGACCCGCCGGCCGCGGCCGGCCCGGCGCACGCCGACGGTCCGCCCGCTGCCGCGTCGCCCCGGCCGTCGCGGTTCGAGCGCGAGCACTGGCAGCGACGGCTGCGGCTGCAGCGGCAGCTGCACGACGGGGCCTCGCTGCGGATCTCCGCGTTGGTGCCCCAGCTGGGCGTCGTCCGCAACCGGGTGCCTGCCGCGCACCGGGACCTCGACGCGTCGATCGAGGGGCTGCAGGACCAGCTGCACACGGTGCTGCAGGAGCTGCGCGAGATCGCCCGCGCCATCTACCCGCCGCTGCTCGACGAGGCCGGCCTGGGCCCGGCGTTGCGCGAGTGCGCCGAGCGGGCCGAGGTCCCGGTCCGCGTCGACGTCGCCCCCGGGCGGTACGGCGCCGCCGTCGAGGGCGCCGCCTACTTCGCGGTCGCCGACTGCCTCGCCGCTCTCCTCCCGGGTTCCCCGCCGGTGCTCGTCACCGCCCGGCGGGACGGCGACGAGCTGGTCGTGGCCCTGTCCGGGGTGCCGACGCGGCTGGCCGCCGGCGTCCGCGACCACGTCGGCGGCCTCGGCGGGCAGGTCCGCGCCGACGGGGGACCGGACACCGGGACGATCGAGGCGAGGATCCCGTGCGCGTAGCCCTGGCCGAGGACGGCGCCCTGTTCCGCGAGGGCCTGCTCCTGCTGCTCGAGGCCGCCGGCCACGAGGTCGTCGGCTGCACCGCCGACGGCGACGCCCTGGTGCGGCTGTTGGCCGAGCAGCCGGCGGACATCGCCGTCCTGGACATCCGGATGCCCCCCGAGCCCGACGGCGGGCTGGTCACCGCCGAGCGGTTGCGGGCCGCCCACCCGGCCATGGGGCTGCTGTTCCTGTCCCACTACGCCGAGACGCACTACCTGATGCGGATCCTGGAGATCGGCACCGAGGCGATCGGCTACCGGCTCAAGGAGAAGGTCGGCAGCGTCGACGTCCTCACCGACACCCTCGACCGGATCGCCGCCGGCGAGATCGTCATCGAGCCGGTGCTGGCCAAGCGGCTCGTCGAGCGGCCGCGCGGGGACCGCAAGGAGGTCGTCGACCAGCTCTCGCCCCGGGAGCTCGACGTGCTGCGGCTGATGGCCGAGGGCCGGTCCAACAACGGCATCGCGGGGCAGTTGTTCGTGACGCCCAAGGCGGTGGAGAAGCACATCGCGAACATCTTCGCCAAGTTCGGCCTGCAGGAGGAGGGGTCCGAGCACCACCGCCGGGTGCTCGCCGTCCTGACCTACCTCCGCTCCCAGCGGGCGGCCCGGTCCTGACCGGTCCCCGCCGGGCGCGCGGACCGCCCTTGGCCCGGGCCGGTGCCCGGCCTAGCGTGACCGCACGCGACCGTGCGGTTCGGCGGGTCGAGGGGCCGGTGGTGGGGATGACCCGGGCGATGTCCTCCGGCGTCGTGCGCGGTCTGCTCGTGGCCGGCGGGGTGGCCGCGGTCCTGGCCCTCGTGGTGCAGGGCGGCGGCCGGGCCGCGGGCGCCGCGGTGCCCGCCGCCGTCTGGCCGTTCGTCGGCGGCGCGGTCGCGGCCGCCGGCGTGCACCTGGCCGTCGGCCGCGCGCGCACCCGGCGCTCCGGCGGGGCGGGCGGGCGGTACCCCGCGCTGGCCGAGGCCGCCCGGAGGCTGCAGTCGGGGACCCTCGAGGAGGCACTGCCCGGCCTGGCGCAGGTGGTGGCCGAGGGCACCGGCGCCGACCGGGCGGTGGTGTGGCTGGCGGTCGGGGACCGGCTGGTGGCCGCGGCGCGGTACCCGCCCGACCCCGCGGCGGGGGAGGAGTCGGTGCCCGACCTGGCCGCCGTGCTCACCCGGCCCGGCACCGACCACGTCGTCCCGGTGGTGGACGCCACGGTGCTGCGCGCGGCCCTGGCCATCACCAAGCCGGCCCCGGTCACCGCCGCCGACCGGCAGCTCATGCAGGACGTCGCCAACGGGGCGAGCCTGCTCCTCCGGGTGGTCGCGCTCAACGCCGAGCTGGCCGAGCGGGTGCAGCGCGCCGCCGACCTCGCCGAGGAGCTCTCGGCCTCGCGCGGGCGGCTGGCCTCCGCCCGCGCGGCCGAGCGCCGCCGGCTGGTCGCCGAGCTGGCCCACGCCACCGGGGACCGGCTGGACGGGCTCCGGGCCCAGCTCGCGACCGCTTCCGCCGGGCTCGCCCCCGCCACGGCGGACCCCCGGGCGGCGCGGGAGGCCCTGGCCGGCGCCCGGGCCGACCTCGACGACCTCCTCGACCGCTTCCGCACCGTCGCCCGGGGCGTGTACCCGGCGGTGCTGCGCGACCACGGGCCGGCCGCGGCCCTCGACGAGGTGGTCGCCGACCTGCCCCGCGACGTGCGGCTCACCGGGGACCTGGGCGGTCGGTTGCCGTGGGAGCTGGAGTCGGGCCTCTACTACGTCGCGGCGACCGCCGTCCGGGCACTGGCCGGGAAGCCCGGCGAGACCCCGCTGCTGGTCCGGCTGGAGCACACCGGTGGTCGGATCGGCGTCACCGTCGAGGACACCGCGCCACCGCTGCCGCCGGACCGGCTGCGCGCGCTCCTGGCCGACGACGGCGACCGGCTGGCCGCGCTCGGCGGCGGGGTGGCGCTCGACCCCGCCCCCCCGGCGGCGGGCCCGGACCCGAGCGGCCCGCTGCTGGTGTCGGCCTGGCTGCCCGACCGGGTGGAGCCGGTCGTCGTCGACACCACCGGGACCGAGGTCGCGGTCCGGTGAGCGGGTGGCGGCCGGGTGGGTCCGCGGCGTTGCTCCCGATCGCCGTGGTCACCGCCGTCGTCGGGGGTGCGTACCTCGCCGTGGCCGCAGCCGCCGGGGCGCTGACCGGCCCGGCGGTCGCCGCGGCGGCAGCCACGGCGGTCGCCGCGGCCCTCGCCCTGCCCGCGTACCTCGGGGCCCGGCGCCTCGCCGACCTGCCGGCCCCGCGCGAGCCCCCGGCCGGCTACCGGGTGCTGGCCCAGCTGGCGGCGCAGCCCCCGCCGTCGCCCGGCGGCGTCCCCGACCTGGGGGCGGTCGTCGCGGCCGTGGGCCGGGGCCTGGGCGCGGGGCTGTGCATGCTGACCGTGCGGCGACCCGGGCTGCGCGACCGGGTGGTGACGTGGACCCGGGACGACGCGGAGGTCGCGCCGGCCCGCGAGGAGGTGCCCGTCCGGCACGGTGGGGTGGACGTCGGCCTGCTGACCGTCGACCGGGTGTCCGTGCCGGGGACCGAAGCGGAGCGACGGCGGCTGCTGGAGGCGGTCGCCAGCAGCCTCGGGGTGGTGCTGCAGGCGACGCGCTCCGGCATCGAGCTCGAGCGCCAGCTCCGGGCCGCGCTGGCGCACGCCACCGACATCGCCGCCGCCCGCCGCCGGGCGGTCGCCGAGTCCGACAGCGAGCGCCGCCGCATCGAACGCGACCTGCACGACGGGGCCCAGCACCACCTGGTCTCGCTGAGCCTGGCCCTGGGGCTGGTGGAGCACGCCGTGACCGGCGGCCGGCTCGAGGACGCCCGCACCGGGCTGACCCGGCTGGCCGGGCAGGTCGACGCGGTGGAGGAGCTGCTGGGCCGCACCACGGCCGGGATGAGCTCCCGGGTGCTCGCAGAGGCAGGCCTGGTCGCCGCGCTGCGCGCCGAGCTCGGCGCCGAGGACCCGCCGGTCGACCTCGAGCTCCCGGACCGCGCCGACCTCCCGCAGGACCTCCCGGTGGACATCGCCGCCGCCGTCTACTTCTGCTGCCTGGAGGCGGTGAGCAACACGCGCAAGCATGCGCCGGGCGCCCGCGCCCGGGTCCGGGTCGCGGTCGAGGACGACCGGTTGCGTTTCGCGGTGCACGACGACGGCCCGGGCCTGGACCCCGCGTCGGGGACCGCCTCCGCGGGGCGCGGCCTGCGCAACGTCGCCGCCCGGGTCGCCGCGGTCGGTGGCGAGGTGGAGGTGCGGGCGCAGCCGGGCAGGGGTACGAGCGTCGAGGGGGCCGTTCCCCTGCCCGCGACCACCTCCGCCCGCCCGGCCGCCGGCGGGCCGGTGGGGCCGGGCCTGCTGGACCAGGTGCGCACGCTCGTGCGGTCGGCCCGCGACGCCTGCCACGGCACCCCGCAGGCCGACCGGTTGGAGGCGCTCGCGCGGACGCTCGACGACCCGCTGCGGGTCTGCGTCACCGGACCGCCCGGCGCGCCGCTCGCCCGCGTCGCGCGGGCCCTCACCGCCCGACCCACCCCCGGCGTCCAGTACCTCACGGCGGAGCCGGCGGCCTCCGAACGCCCGGCGCCCACGCCGGCGGACGCCTACGTGCTCGTCCTCGACGGCGCCGGTGCCGACGACCCTGACCTGTTCCTGTGCCTGCCCGGGCGGGTCCGCCCCACCCAGGCCGTCGGCGTGCTCGTGGGGGAGGGGCCCGCACCCGCACTGCACCGGCTCTGCTCGGCCGTCGTGGCCGTCCCGCGCGACGGCGCGGAGGGCGCGCTCGCCCCGGTGCAGGACCTCGTCGGCATCCGGCTCGCCGCACGGGCCGGGGCGCTGCGCGCCCGCGCCGTCCTGGCCGTGCTCGAGGTCGTCCTGCAGGCCGCGCCCGCCCGGAGGGCCACGTGGTCGCTGCGCTACCGGGCCGACGAGCTCCGGTCCGGCGCCGCCGAGCTCGCCGAGCTCGACCTCCTCGACGCGCTGTGGTCGGGGGAACTGGCCGTCCCGGACGAGCAGCGGCGGGCCGCGGAGCGGCTGCTCGGCGCCGAGGGCGTGGACCCGGCCGCCCGCCTCGGCTGCCCCGCGGACGCCGGTGCCGACGACCTGGCGCGCGCCGCCGGCGAGGCGCTGGCCGCGTGGCAGCGGCTCGCCACCTCCCCGGCCTCCGGCGCCGGTACCCGCCGGCTGGCCGCGGCGCTGGTGCTGGCCTGCGAGCGGCTGCTCGCGGCGACGCCCGCCCCGGCCTGACCACCCGCGCCGGAGCCCGACCCCCGGGCGGGGGTGGGGCGGACCCCACCCGCGGTCCGGGGGCTGCGCACGTGGAAGACGGGGGTGTGCTCGATCGTCCCCGCGCCGCCGGACCGCGACGCTTCTCCCACAGCGCACCACACCCGGGCAGCAGGCCGGGACTCCAGGAAGAAGGAAGACGATGTCCGCTCCGCGCCCGTGCTACCGCCACTCCGGCCGCTGGATGGCCTACTGCGACGACTGCACCAGCTGGCACCTCTCCCGCGCGATCGCCGCCCGCGACGCCGCCGGGCACGACCACACCGCCTCCACGGCCGCCGTCGTGACCCTGCGGCCGGCTCCGCGCCGCGCGGTCCTCGCGCTGGTCGCCTGACCCGCCCCGACCCCGACCACCGGACCCACCGAGGAGGCCCGCGTGCACGCCCCGTCACCGCTGCCGGCAGCGGCTCTCGAGGCCCTCGGTGCCACCCAGGGGACGGCGGTGGCGGACCTCCTCCACCCGTTCGGCTCGCCCACCCTGCCCCGACCGCCCGCGCTGCACGGGCGGACCCCGGTCCCGGCCGCCGGGACGCCCGGGCACCGGACGCCGGTCGTCCTCGTCCACGGCTACGGGGGCGGCCGGGCCACCTGGTGGGCCCTGCGGAGCCGGCTGGCCGGTGCGGGGTTCACCGACCTGCACGTCATGACCTACAGCCCTCTCGCGCCCTGCGTCACCGAGATCGCAGGGACCCTGGCCCGCGAGTGCACCGACGCGATGGAGCGGGCCGGTACCGACCGGGTGCACCTCATCGGGCACAGCCTCGGCGGGGTCGTCGTCCGCTACGCGGTCCAGGAGCTCGGGCTGCACGCCCACGCGCGGACCGCGGTCACCGTCGCCGCCCCCCACCGGGGGACGCTGACCGCGCTGCTGGGCCGCGGGTCGCTGGTGGCGCAGCTGCGTCCCGGCTCCCGGGTCCTCGACGACCTGCGGCGCCGGGCCCGGCCCTCCGCCGTCCGCTGGGTCTCCTACTGGTCGGACCGCGACTTCGTCGTCCGTCCCCACTCCGCCCGGCTCGACGAGGAGGCTCTCCGCGCCACCAACGTCCTGGTGCGCGGCGCCGGGCACCTCGGCATCGTGCGCGACCCGCAGTTCCTCGGCTCGGTCGTGCACCTGCTGACCCACGGCACGCCGTTCGCGACGGCCGTGCCCACCGTCCGCGACCGCCCGCCGGTCGCCGCCTGACCCGGCGCACCCGCGCCGCGCACCGCCCCGGTGCCGCCGGACCGCCAGGTCCGGCGATCCCCCCACCCCGAGATCGAGGTCCCGCCATGCCCGCGTTCACGTCCCAGGCCCAGGCCGCCGCCGTCTTCCCGCAGCTGTTCGAGATCCTCCTCGAGGACCCCCAGTTCGGGGCGATCGTGCGGGACCGCGGGCTGTCGGTGCGCTTCGTGCACACCAAGCCCGACCTCCAGCTGCACGTCGACGCCGACGGCGTCCGGGTCGGCGGCCCGCCCGCGCCCGCCTCGTTGACGATCACGATGTCCTGCGACACCGCGGACGCCCTGTGGACCGGCCGGCTGCTCATGCCCGTCGCGGTCGCCACCGGCCGGATCCGGATCAAGGGCAGCGTCGCCACCGTCGTCGAGTTCGTGCCGCTGCTGCGGCCGGCCTTCGACCGCTACCCCGAGCTCGCCGCGGCCGCCGGCGTGCCCGCCGCCTCCTGACCGACCCCCACCTGCACCCCCGAGGAGCGACCCCACCGTGCTCGACCTGACCGTCCCCGGGACCGCCGTCCCCACGTTCACCTCCCTGCCCCCGCACGTCGAGGAGCTGCGCGACCGCGTCCGCGCCTTCGCCCAGGAGCGGCTGCGCCCCGCCGTCCGCCGGCTCGACCAGGCCGACGCCGCCGACTTCGACTGGGAGCTGGTGACCGAGGGGCACCAGCTCGGCCTGACCCGCCTGGTCATCTCCCGCCAGCACGGCGGCCTGGGCTACGGCGAGCTCGGCGTCGCCGTGGCCCTGGAGGAGCTCGCCGCCGTCGACGCCGGCTACGCGCTGGTCTTCGGGGCGACCATGCTCGGCCAGGCGCCGCTGCTGCTGTCGGGTGACCCCGCGCTGCAGGCCCGCTTCCTGCCGTTGTTCGCCGGCGACGAGCCGGTCCTGGCGTGCAACGCCATCACCGAGGACCAGGCCGGCTGCGACCTGCTGATCCCCGAGAACGCCGTGCACGCCCGTGACGTCATGCGGGCCCGCCGGGACGGCGACCACTACGTGCTCGACGGGGCCAAGAAGTTCATCACCAACGGCAAGGTCGCCCGCTACGCGACGGTGTTCGCCGCCGTCGAGGGCACCCCGGGGGCGAGCGCGCTGACCTGCTTCGTCGTCCCGCTCGACTCGCCCGGCGTGGAGCTCGGCGCGGTGGCGGACAAGATGGGCTACCGCGCCTGCCTGGGCACCGAGATGGCCTTCACCGGCGTCCGGGTGCCGGCCGAGAACGTGATCGGCGGCGAGGGCGGCGGTGTGTTCGTCAACGTCCAGCAGATGAACATGGCCCGCGCGGCCGTGGCCGCGATCTCCACCGGCGTCGCGCGCGGCGCCCTGGAGCTGGCCCGGCAGTGGTGCGGCGAGCGCGTCCAGGGTGGGGTGCCGCTGTACAGGCACCAGTTCACCGCCCGCAAGCTGGCCGAGATGTCGATGAAGGTCGACGCCGCCCGGCTGCTGTACCTGCGGGCCGCCCAGCTGGCCGACACCGAGATCCCCGCCCCGGCCTACGAGCCCGCCGTCGCCAAGCTCTTCGCCGACCGGATCGCCATCGAGGTCGCCGAGGAGGCGATGTCCCTCATGGGCGCCCGCGGCTACGTCCGCGACTGGGTCATGGAGAAGTACCTGCGCGAGGCGCTGGGCGCCCGCATCTACGAGGGCACGCCCGAGGTGCTGGCCCTGGCCATCACCGAGTCCCTGTACGCCGACGACGACGACCTCTGACCGGCACCCCCGAGACCCAGGAGCCGAGCCGTGTGCACCACGCCGACCAGCCCCACCACCCGCCGGTACGCCGCCGACATCGTGGCGATGCACGACCGGATGACCTACGCCCGCCTGCTGGACCACCTGCCGCAGGACGACCTCCCGCACCTCGCCGTCCGCGGTGACGGGCTCGTGACCGTCGCGGCGACCACCGAGCAGCTGCCGCACCGCTACCTGCTCGGCCTGCAGGGCTTCCGCCTGGCCCAGTACCTGCAGCTCGGGTGGGCCTGCGAGGAGGCGCTGCACCGCAGTGCCGGGTTCTGCGAGCCCCTGCAGGCGCTGCACCCCGACGACGTGCACGTGCTGACCGCGAGCAGCCGGACCGGGCGGATCCTCGGCTACCTCAGCCTCACCACCTCGGGGGACGTCGCACCGCGGGAGCTGCGCGACCCGGACCGGGCGCGGTTCCCCGTCGAGGCCGCCCACCGGATCGACCTGTTCGACCGGGTCCCCGCCCCGGAGGGGGTGCGCAGCGACGGGGTGCGCGAGCTCAAGCGGTTCGTGCACGCGCGGACGCTCACCGACCGGGCGCAGCGCCTGCGGGTGACCCTCGAGCTGCTGCTCGGCGCCGGGCGCACGCTGCTCGCGGTCGAGCCGGCCGTGCAGGTCCTCGTCGGGGACGTCGAGGAGGACGTCGCGCTGCGGCACCTGCTGCTGGCCGGTCTGGAGGTGCACCTCGTCGAGGACACCGAGCCGTGGCTGCCCGACGACGACCTGCTGCACCTGGCCTACACCCGCCGCGGCGCGGTGAAGCCCTTCGTGGCGGGCGTCCCCGACGTCGCGGAGCTGCGGCAGCGCATCGAGCTGCTGGAGGCCACCCTCGCCTCCGAGGACCTCTTCGAGGCCGCCGACGCCTTCGCCGGCGCGGTCCGCGGCGCCACCCGGCGGGTCGCCGCCTGACCGTCCCCGCCCGACCCCGAGGAGCCCCCGTGCCCATCGACCCCGCCGCCCTCCGGTCCCAGCAGTTCCGGGTGGTCTTCCGCGGCTACGACGTCGAGGAGGTCGACGCCTTCCTCGACCGGCTGGAGGAGCAGCTGGCCCGCCCGGCCGAGGTCCCCACCGCGCCGGAGGACGACGGCCCGGGCGGCCTCCCCGGCCGCGCGGTGCGCACGCTGCTGCACGCCGAGCAGATGGCCGAGCAGGTGCTCGCCGAGGCCACCGCGGAGGCCACCGCCGTCCGCACGCGGGCGCAGGAGGAGGCCGAGGCGATCCTGGCCGACGCCCGCGCCCGGGCCGCGCAGCTCACCGCCGGGGCCCACCTCCGGTCGGCCTCGGAGGTCGACGAGCTCGTCGCCCGCGGCCGCCGGCTGCGGGCCGAGCTCGACCGTCTCGAGGAGTCCGAGCGCCGCTGCCGCGAGGAGCTGCACGGCTGGCTCGACGCGCACGGCCGGCTGCGCGAGCCCCGACCGCCGGCGCCGGCGGTCCCGGAGCCACCGGCCCGCACCCCCGTCCAGCGCGACACCCCGCTCCCCGCCGTCCGCCGGGTCGTCACGACCCTCCCGATGTCCGCCGTCCGCTGACCCCCGCCCCCGCCCCCCGCTCCCGGAAGGCACCGCCATGACCCCGCAGGCCACCGACCTCTACGACGAGCTCACCTGCCGCAACCGCGGCTTCCTCCCGCCGGAGACCCAGGGGCGGCTGCGCGCGGCGACCGTGCTGGTCGCCGGCTGCGGGTCCACCGGCGGGGCCGCGGTCGAGCCGCTCGTCCGGCTGGGGGTGCAGGACTTCGTCCTCGCCGACAACGGCACCTACGAGCTGAACAACCTCAACCGGCAGAGCGCCGCGCAGGCCGACGTCGGCGCGTACAAGGCCGAGGTCTGCGCCCGGCACGTGGCCGAGGTCAACCCGCACGCCCGCACCCGGGTGGACACCGACGGCATCCGGCCCGGCACCGTCCGCGGGATGGTGGCCGCCTGCGACGTGGTCATCGACGGCGTCGACGTCACCGAGGCCGCCGGGTGGCGCGCCAAGTACGCGCTGCACGAGGCCGCCGCGGAGCTGGGACGCCCGGTGATCTCGGGCTACGACATGGCCGGCACCCAGTACGTGCGGTTCTACGACTACCGCCGCACCTCGGCGCCGTTCGACGGCGCGGTCACCCGGGAGCAGGTCGAGGCCGGGGCGACGTGGCGCCTGCTGCGGCAGGCGGTGCCCCTGCGCGTGGTCCCGGTCGAGATGCTCGAGAGCGCTCGCCGCGCGGTCGCCTCCGGGGACGGGTCGGTCTCCCAGCTGGTCTACACCTCCATGCTGTTCGGCGCCCTGGCCTCGCGGATGGTCGTCGACGTCCTCGACGGCCGCCCGGTCCGCCGGCACACCGTGGTCGACGTGCACCGCGCGGTGCGCCCGCCGGCGTCCGCCCTGCGCGCCCGGCTGCGCAAGCCGTGGGTCGCGGCGCTGGCCCTGCGGGACCTGGCGGTCCTCGAGCGCGGCCCCGGCCGCCGCCGGTGATCGCCCGCTTCGCCTCGTTCACCCGCCGGGCCCGCTGGGCGATCGCGGTCGTCTGGGTGCTCGCCGTGGCCGGGGCGGCCGTCGTGGCCACGACCCTCCCCGGCAAGCTCAGCGGCGGCGGGTGGGACGTCGAGGGCTCGCAGTCCGCGGCCGTCGAGGCGGCGCTGCGGGAGGGCTTCGCCGGTCGTGGCGAGAGCACCCTCACCGTCGTCGTCCGGGACCGGCAGCACACGGTCGACCAGGAGCCGTTCGACGGCCGGGTGCGGGAGGTGCTGACGGCGGTGGCCGAGGAGCCGGCGCTGGACGTGCGCAGCAGCTACGGCTGGTCGACCCTCGGCCCGGACGCGCGGGCCGCGTTCGTCGGTGCGGACCGGCGCACCGTGACCGAGGTCGTGGGTCTCGGCGTCGACGACGGCCACGCGCGGCAGGAGCTGCCCGAGGTGCAGGACCGGCTGCGCGAGCGGTTCGCCGAGCAGGGCCTGGACGTCTCGGTGGTCGGCGCGGCCGCGTTCTGGGGCGAGGTGAACGAGCTCAGCGAGCAGGGCCTGGTCCGCGCCGAGCTGATCACGCTGCCGCTGGTCGTGCTCGTGGTGGTGCTGCTGTTCGGCGGCGTGGTGGCGGCGCTGGTGGCGCTGTCGGTCGGGGTGACCTCGATCGCGTTCACCCTGGCGCTGCTGAGCGTGCTGGCCGGCTCCGTCGAGCTGTCGCTGTTCGTTCAGAACACCGCCACCATGCTGGGCCTGGGCGTCGGCATCGACTACTCGCTGTTCGTCATCGCCCGCTTCAAGGAGGAGCTGGCCGCCGGCCGCGACGTCGAGAGCGCGATCGCCACCACGCTGCGCACCGCGGGGGAGACGGTGGTCTCCTCCGGTGTCACCGTCGTCGCCGCCATGTGCACGCTGTTCCTGGTGCCGCTCGGGGTCATCGGCTCGATCGCGCTCGGCGCGGTCGTCGTCGTCGCCTTCTCCGTGCTCACCAGCGTGCTGCTGCTCCCGGTGCTCCTGCAGCTGCTCGGTCGGCGCGTCGACCGGTGGGTGGTCGTCGTCCGCAAGGGCACCCACCGCCGCCCGGCCGCCGCGCGCTGGGCCGCGTTCGCCGGCCGCGTCATGCGCCGGCCGGTGGCGTTCCTCACCGCCTGCGTCGCCGGCCTGCTCCTGCTCGCCGCCCCGTCGCTGGGCCTGGCCACGTTCACGCCCGACGCCCGGATCATCCCGGCCGGTGAGCCGGTGCGGGCCGGCTACGCGCTGGTGCAGGACCAGTTCGGGGTCGGCTCGACGGCCCCGCTGCAGGTCCTGGTCAGCTCACCGGAGCCGCTCGGCCCCGACGACGGCGCCGCGGTCACCGACCTGGCGCAGCGGCTGCAGGAGCTGCCGTCGGTGGTCCGGGTGGACTCCGCGCTGCCGGCGCTGGCCGCCGCGGTCCCGGGCGACCCGCTGGCCGCGCTGGCGCCCGACGCCCGGGCGGCGCTGCCCCCGGACCCGCGCCGGACCGTCGACCACTTCGTCTCCGCCGACGGGCGGCGGCTCCTGCTCAGCGTCGTCCCCGACGGGCCGGCCGCCGCCGAGCGCACCCAGGAGCTGCTGGGGGAGGTGCGGGCCGAGGCCGCCCGGACCGCGGCCCCGGGGCTGGCGGTCGACGTCGGCGGCGAGACCGCGCAGGGGGTGGACAGCAACGACACCATCACCGAGAACATGCCGCGGGTGGTGCTGGCGATGCTGGCGGTCATCTACCTGTTCCTGCTGGTCGCCTTCCGGTCGCTGTTCCTGCCGCTCAAGGCGATCCTCATCAACCTGCTGTCGGTCGCGGCCACCTACGGCGCCCTCGTGCTGGTCTTCCAGCACGGCCTCGGCGCCGACCTGCTGGGCTTCGAGGAGACCGGGTACGTGCAGAACTTCGTCCCGGTGCTGCTGCTGACCCTGCTGTTCAGCCTCAGCACCGACTACGAGGTCTTCCTGCTCAGCCGGGTGCGCGAGGAGCACCGGCGGACCGGTGACGACGCCGGCAGCGTCGCCACGGGGCTCGCTCGGACCGCACCGCTCATCTCCGGCGCGGCGCTGCTCATGGTCGTGGTGTTCGGGGCCTTCTCCTTCGCCGGCATCCTGCCGATGAAGCAGCTCGGCTTCGGCATGGCCGTCGCCATCGCGCTGGACGCCACCGTCATCCGGCTGGTCGTCGTCCCCGCATCGATGCGGCTCATGGGTGCCTGCAACTGGTGGATGCCCCTGCAGCGGCACACCCGGGCCCGGCGCGCGGCACCCCGCCGCCCAACCCGGGGGCACCCGACGGAGGCATCCCGGCCGGCCGTTCCCGGGGCGGCCGCCCGCCCGGCCCCCGCCCGCGCCACCGCTCCCGCCCGTGCCACCGCTCCCGCCCGTGCCACCGCTCCCGCCCGTGCCACCGCTCCCGCCCGTGCCACCGCTCCCGCCCGTGCCACCGCCCCCGTCGCAGGTGCCTGACCCGTGGGGCGGGATCTCCCCCGTCCGCGGGCGGGTCCGCCCCACCCCGGGAACGGGGGGAGAGGGCGGCGGACCGGGGGGCTGCCCGATCGTCCCGGGCCGGCCGCGCCACCAGGCTCGGTGTCGAGGAACCCGGCAGCGCGCCGTCCCTCCGGCGCCGACGAGACGAGGCACGACATGACCGTCAGCCCGCGCGAGCCCACCCGCCCCCGCGGCGCAGCCACCGGCAGGACCCGCCGACCGGACGCCGTCCGGCCGGTGCCGGTGCCCGCGCCGCGGCCGGGGACCCCGGCGGACCGCCGCGCGGGCCACCGGGCCACGGCCGAGCTGCTCCGGAGGGCGGCCCACGGCGACCGGACCGCCTGGCAGCACGTCGTCGAGCGGTACGGACCGCTGGTGTGGTCGGTCGTGCACGGCTTCCGGCTGCCCGAGGCCCAGGCCGCGGACGCGGTGCAGACCACCTGGCTCAGGCTGTTCGAGCACGCCGGGGCGATCCGCGAGCCGGAGCGGCTGCCCGGCTGGCTGCGCACCACCGCGCGTCGCGCCTGCCTCGAGGGGATCGGCCGGGCCCGCCGCGAGCAGCCGTGGAACCCGCACGGCCGGCAGGGCCTGGGCCGCGAGCGCGCGTGCGAGCGGATCGACGGCGACCCCGAGGCCAGCCTGCTCCGCCGCGAGCAGCTGGCATCGGTCCGGTCCGCCGTCCGGGAGCTGCCCGAGCGTTCCCAGCGGCTGCTGGAGCTGCTGGTCGCGTCCCCACCGCTGAGCTACGAGGAGATCGGGGGCCGGCTCGGCATGCCGGTCGGCAGCATCGGCCCGACCCGCGCCCGCCTGCTGGCCCGCCTGCGCACGGACCTCGCAGCGGCCGGCCTGACCGACGCCGCCTGAGCGAGAGCACCACGTATCAGGCCGCCGCCCCGCCCCTCCTGACACCACCGCCGTCCCCGCCGTGGGACACCCAGCCGAGAGGAACAGCCCGTGCCCGCAGAGCCCCCCGAGTTCCGCCGCCCCGCCCCTGCCGGGCCCGACCCCCGGCAGCCCGGCTACGACGCCATCGTCACCGGGGCCGGCGCCGGCGGCCTCACCACCGCACTCACCCTGGCGCAGCAGGGCGCCCGCACGTTGGTCCTGGAGAAGAACCCCTACGTCGGCGGCTACGCCCACGGCGACGGCGAGCAGGGCTTCCGCTGGGACCACGGCGGGCACGTCCTGCTCGGCTACCGGCTCGGGATGCCCACCCGCCGGGTGTTCGAGCGGCTCGGCATCGACCGGCGCATCGCGATGGTCCCGGACCTGCAGACCTTCCAGTGCGTCTTCCCCGACGAGCGGACCGAGATCCCGGCCGACCTGACGACGGCCGCCGAGCGGCTGTCCGAGCAGTACCCGGCCGAGCGGGACGGGATCACCCGGCTCCTGCTGGTCATGGAGCGGATGGTCGCCGACCTCGACGTCGTCGTGCCCTCCTTCCGGATCGCCGACCACCCCGGTGAGCGCCGCCTCCTCGACGGCCTGCTCGAGCAGTTCCAGCGACCGTGGCTGGGCGACGCCGTCGCGCCGCTGGCCGGCCGGCTGCGCCTGCCGGGGCACACGCTGCTGACGTACCAGACCCGGACGCTGCAGCAGCTGCTCGACGAGCACCTGCGCGACCCGGCCCTCAAGGCGACCCTGTCCATGCTCTGCGTCGGGATCGGCACCGCGCCCTCGGAGCTGTCCGCCGTCATCGCGTCGGTCTTCCTGGTGCACGCGCTGCGGCCCATGTGGATGCCGGAGGGCGGCTTCGGCCGGCTGGCCGAGGTGCTGCGCGCCATGTTCCTCGAGGCCGGAGGCACGATCGTCACCGGGGCGGAGGTGGAGCGGGTGCTGGTCACCGGCGGCCGGGTCCACGGCGTGCGCACCGTCGACGGCCGCGAGTACCGGGCCCGCGCGGTCGTCTGCGCCTCCGACGCCCGTCGTCTCTACACCGAGCAGCTGCCCGCCGGCGTCGTCCCCCGCAGGCTGCGCTCCGACGTGGGGACCGCGCCGACCACGCCGGCGTTCTTCCAGGTCCAGCTCGGCATCGACACCGACCTGGCCGAGCACGCCGCCTCGGTCAAGCGGCTGAACTTCGTGTACCCGCACCGCGACATCGACAAGGCGATGGCCAACTTCCCGCTGGGCAACGTCGAGGAGGCGGCGTACTACCTGTACGTCGCCACCTTCCACCAGCCCGAGCTGGCCCCGACCGGCATGCACTCGATCAAGCTGGAGTGCCCCACCCGGCTCGACAGCGTCGGCATCGACTGGGATCGGGACAAGGACGCCATCGCCGACGTCTTCATCCGCCGCACCGAGGAGCTGATCCCCGATCTGCGCCGGCACGTCGTCGTCCGGCGGGTGGTCACGCCGCTGGACATGGCGCGGCGGACCAACAACTCCGACGGTGCCTTCGCCGGGTGGGCCTTCGTGCCGCAGATGCTCACCCGCGGCCGGCCGCAGCAGCGCTCGCCGCTACCGGGTCTGTACCTGGCCGGGCACTGGACGACGCCCGCGGCCGGGCTGCCGTGGGTGGTGCTGTCGGGCTACAACACCGCGGGCATGGTGCTCGCCGACGCCGGAGGGCACCCCCGGTGGGCGCACTGACCCCGACCGAGAGGCGCAACCTCGCCACGATGGCGGCGGTGGTACCGCACTGGAACCGGCGCGACGTCGCCGGGATCCTGTCCCACTACGACGAGGCCATCACCTGGCACGACCGGGCCCGCGGGCGGAGCTACCACGGCAAGGCCGAGGTCGGCCGCTTCCTCGCCGCCCTCTTCGCCGCCGTCCCCGATCTCCGGCTGGACCTCACCAGCCGGGTGCCGCACGGGGACCGGGTCGCCGAGGAGTACACGATCACGGGCACCCACCTGGGGCCGCTGTTCGGCCTCCCGCCGACCGGCCGGCCGCTGCGCATCCAGGCGGTGAGCTTCGTGCGGTTGCGGGACGGACGGCTCGCCGAGGACACCTTCTACGTCGACCTCGCGGGCGTGCTGGGGCAGATGGGGCTGTTCCCGCCGCTGGACGTGGCCGACACCCGCTGGGGACGGCGGGCCCTGCAGGTGGCCGTCGTGCTCCGCTCGCCGCGGCGGGCGCTCGCCGTCCGCCGGGCCCGAGGCCCGGCCGGCGGGCCGGCTCCGGGCCGATCCCGCCGCTGGACCCGGTGACCAGGCGTGCACGGACCCGTCCTGCCGGGACGCACCGCGGCCCCCGCCCCGGGGAGGGGACGGGGGCCGCGGGCCGCGCCAGGGGTCAGCCGACCGCCGTGATGCGGCCCTCGCCGCCCACCGGGTAGTCGGCGGCGGGCACCGTGCCCGCCAGGTCCTCGACGAGGTAGTTCTCCAGGGCCTCCTGGTAGGTCACCGGCAGGACGGTGAAGTCCACCCCCTCGAACGGGTAGCCGTCGCCGCCGCGCAGCAGGAAGTCGATCGTCGCCAGCGAGACGGTCGCCGAGGGGTCGGCCACCAGATCGCCACCCGCGACGACCACCGTGCCGTCGTCGAGGGTCAGGTCCACCACCCGCGAGCCGACCTCCTGCGCGGGGTCGTAGGTGACCGTGAACCCGGCGACCTGCGCGAACTGGCCGGCCGGCTGCAGCACGCCGTCGACCACGTCCCCGGAGAGCCCGTTCTCGACCGCGGCCACGAACGTCTCGATCGGCGTCTCCGGGGCGACGGCGACGAAGTTCGCGAACGGCAGCACGTCGAAGGTGTCCAGGGCGGTGAGGTCGCCCGCCTCGAGGACCGAGTCGTTGCGGATGCCCCCGCCGTTCTGCAGCGCGACCACCGGCGCGGCCACGCCGGCGGCGTCGGCCTGGTCCTGGCCGGCGTCGAGCAGCGCGTCGGCCACGAGGTCGCCGAGGTTGGTCTCCCGGCTGCGCACCTCGGCGCGGATCCCGTCGAGCGGCACCGCGGTGGTGGCGACCACGGTCTCGGCCAGGGCGGCCACCGCGGCCGCGACCGGCTCCTCGACCTGGGTGCGCACGGTCTCGTCGGGCTCGACCGCATCCGGGCCCTGGGCGGCGAC
Organism: Geodermatophilus marinus; assembly: GCF_003428645.1. GTDB lineage: Bacteria > Actinomycetota > Actinomycetes > Mycobacteriales > Geodermatophilaceae > Geodermatophilus. The sequence continues at coordinate 53,629 of NZ_QVQH01000003.1, forward strand.
GACCAGCGGGCGGGAGGCCTCCTCGTCGATCGAGAGCAGCTCGCCCTGCGCGTCGAAGGTGACCACCAGCCGGCCGACGTAGCCGTACAGGCCCGGCGTGGTGACGACGGGCACGACCTCCCCGTCGGCGTCGAGGGCGTCGATCGGGTAGGAGTCGTACACCTCGGTGCCGTCGGGGGCGAGCGGGTCGCCCTCGTCGGCGAGCAGCTCGCCGCCGCCGGCGCCGATGATGACGTCGACCCCGGAGAGGTCGGCGGCCAGCGCCACCTCGTTGTCGATGTCCTGCAGGTGCGAGACCAGGACGACCTTGTCGACGCCCTCGGCGGCGTAGGCGGCGGCCTGCGCGTTGGCGATGCCGGCGAGGTCCGGGTCGACGGTGACCTCGCCCAGGCTGGTGAGCTGGGGCAGCTCGGGCGTGGTCAGGCCGATGATGCCGATCCGCTCGCCCGTCACCCGCTCCACGTGGGCGGTGACGATCGTGCCGTCCTCCACCTGCGCCAGCAGCGCCGGCTCCTCGTCGAAGCCGAGGTTGTCCGACACGAACGGCGTCCCGTCGCCGATGTCCTCCAGGAACCGGCCGAGGAAGTCCGGTGTCCGGTCGAAGTCGTGGTTGCCCAGGATGGCGACGTCCCAGCCGGCCTCGGTGAAGGCGACCGCGTCGTAGATGCGCCCGCCGGAGGCGTCGCTGGCGGCCAGCTGCGGGCCCGGCAGGAAGTGGTCACCCGCCGAGACGGTCAGCACACCGCGCTTGCCGGCTTGGCCGGGCGCGGGCCGCCCCGTGCCGGCCGCGTCCCGCTGCTGCTGGAGCAGCTCGGTGAACAGCGCGGCGCCGGCGTAGGTGCCGCCGTCCTCGCCGGTCACCGGCAGCAGCGCGGACTCCTGGTCGTTGCCGTGCAGGAGTGTGAGCGTGAAGTCGGGGCGCTCGGCCGCGGGCGTACCAGCGGGCGGGCCGGCGACGGCGGTGCCGGTGAGGCCGCCGGCGGCGGTGGCGCCCGCCGCGGTGAGGACGACGGCGCCACGGCGCAGGAGGAGGAAGGACATGGTTCTCCGGGGTCGGGGACTGCTGAGCACTGCGAAGGGAACAGTCGGAACGTAACGAGCGAGTGACGCCCTGCCGAGGTCGACATGTCGACTCCGGGGGCGCCCGGCGTCCCCCTATCGGGCGACCGGCGGGCCCGACACGGTCGGTGATCGGACCCCCACCCGCCGCACCTGCCCGGGCGGGAGCCGCGTTGCGGTCGGGTCGGTGCTGGCGCGGCCGGGGTCGCCGATGCACCGGATCCGGGTCGGCGCCGGCCGCGGCGGCGGGGCGCTGCGCCGGTCGGGTGCCCGGCAGCGTCGCTACCGGGCGGGTGGCAGCGCAGCACGCGCACCACCCACGGCGGTCACCGGCCTACTCGTGGTCCCGCTGGACGAAGCCGGTCCGGTAGGCCCACACCACCGCCTGGGTGCGGTCCCGCACGCCCAGCTTGCCGAGGATGGCCTTGACGTGGGTCTTGACGGTCTCCGGTGACAGCCAGACCTGGCCGGCGATCTCGGCGTTGGACAGACCCTCGGCCAGCGCGCAGAGCACCTCCGTCTCCCGCTCGGTCAACGCGGCCGCCAACGCGAGCTGCTCCCGGTCGGGCGGCCGGTGGGCGGCGTGGGCGGCGAGCAACCGGCGGGTCACCGCCGGGGCGACCAGCGCGTCACCGGCCTGCACGGTGCGGATGCCGTCGATCAACTGCTCCGGCGTCGACCGCTTGAGCAGGAAGCCGTCGGCGCCGGCGCCCAGCGCGTCGTCGACCACCTCGTCGAGGTCGAAGGTGGTGAGGACGAGCACCCGGGGCCGGCGCGGCCAGGTCATGATCTCGCGCGTGGCGGCCACCCCGTCGACACGGGGCATGCGCACGTCCATGACCACGACGTCCGGCCGCAGCTCCCGGGCGCGCGCGACCGCCTCCCGGCCGTCGGCGGCCTCCCCGACGACGCTGAGGTCGTCCTCGGCGTCGAGCAGGGCCCGCAGGCCGCTGCGCACCAGTCGGTCGTCGTCGGCGAGCAGCACCCGGATCACGCCGGCACCATCGTTCCGGCCGGCAGGTGCGCGCGCACCCGGAACCGGCCGTCCACGGGGCCGGCCTCCAGGTCACCGCCCTCGGCCCGGGCGCGCTCCCGCATGTTGACCAGCCCGCGGCCGGGCGCGACGTCGTCCGCCGGGGCGCCCTCGCTCGTGACGTCGAGCAGCACCCGGTCGGCCTCCTGGCGGACCTCGACCCGGATGGGTCCGGCCTGGCTGTGCCGGACGGCGTTGGTCAGCGCCTCCTGCACGATCCGGTACAGCGCCCGCGCGCTCCCGGCGGTCAGCTGCACCCCGTCCGCGCGCAGCTCCACCGGGCGGCCGGTTGCCCGTATCCGCTCGACCAGCTCCTCCAGATCGGCGACCGTCGGCGCGAACGGCCCGGTCCGGGCCCTCCGTTCGTCGGGCTGCAGGACCCGCAGCAGTCGGTCCAGCTCGTCGAGCGCCGTGCGCCCGACCGTCTCGATCGACTCCAGCGCCTCGCGCGCGAAGGCCGGGTTGTCGGCGAACACCCGCCGGCCCACCCCGGCCTGCATGACCATCACGTTGACCGTGTGGCCCAGCGAGTCGTGCAGTTCACGGGCCAGCCGACCGCGCTCCTGCAGCAGGAGCCGTTCAGCGGCCAGCGCCTGCGCCCGGCTCTCGGCGGCCTCGCGGGCCTCGGCGGCCGCCGCGCGGGTCCGCCGGTGGCTGATCTCGCCGGCCGCGATGGCGACCAGCGAGGTCATCCCGATGTACGGCAGCGCGTCGACGGTGTCGACGGGGTCGAAGGCCACGTAGGCGGCCACGACGGGGACGGCGATCGCGACGGCCGCTCCCCGCACGCGGCTTCCGCCGGCGGCGAAGCAGCTGAACAGCGCGATCCACGACGGCCAGGCCAGGAAGCCGACCGTGTAGCCGGCGGCGGCGTTGACGACCAGCACCGCATCGGCCGCCACCAGCGACACCAGTGGTGCGGCCGACCGCCACAGCAGCGCCAGCGGCCCGGCAGCGGCCAGCGCCACGGCCGCGGCGTCCACGGGCCGGTAGGGCGGACCGACGGGCATCGCCAGGACGAGCGCGACCCCGGCGACCACCAGGGCACCGGCGAGCGCGGCATCGGTACGGCTCAGGGCCTCGAGCCGGAGCGGGCGGAGCAGGGACGACGACACTTCCCATCATCCCGCCGGGCGGAAACCGAGGGGAGCCCTCGCACGGGTCGTCCCGTCTGCCTCCCGCGAGGGAGTCGCGGTCCCCCGCCAGGGCGCTGGCAGGACTTCGCGGACCACTCATCCCGGCACGCATCCGCCCCCGCGCGGGGCTCGTGCCCGGCGTTGCGTCGGCAGCAGGCTGCGACCGCCCCACGCCGCGGGAGCGGCGACCCCCTTCCCCCGGAGGTCTCCCATGACCGACGTCCGACGAGCCACGTCGAGCACACCGCCCCGCCGAGCGAGCCGCAGCGGACGTGCTGCCGCGCTCGTCCTCGGCGTGCTGCTCCTGCTGCCCGGCCTGGGCCTGCTGGCCGGGGGTGGGGCCCTGCTGTGGGCCCACCACCTGCACCGCGCCGACGGCTTCGTCGTCAGCCCGGAGGAGCGCTTCACCTCCCCCGGCCATGCCCTGGTCAGCGACCGGATCGACCTGGGCGCCGGCGCCGACCGGCTGCTGCGGGCCGCCCCGGTGGGCACCGCCCGGATCGAGATCACGCCGGACCCGGCGGATCGGGTCTTCGTCGGGATCGCCCCGGCCGCCGAGGCCCAGGCCTACCTGGACGGCGTCGCGCGGACCGCCGTCGACGCGCTCGGATTCGACACCCCGGCCGACGCCGAGGACGAGGTCCCCGGAGGTGCGCCCCCAGGGGCACCCGCCGACCAGGACTTCTGGACCGCCCAGGCCTCCGGCGCAGGCCCGCAGCAGCTGACCTGGGATCCGGCCGGCGGCAGGTGGGCGTTCGTGGTGATGAACGCCGACGGCTCGGCAGGGATCGACGTCCGGGGCCGGATCGGCGCGGAGCTGCCCTCGCTCGGCGGCATCGGCTGGGCGGTGATCGGCGCCGGCCTGGTGGTGATCCTGCTGGCCGGGCTGCTGCTCCGCCCGGCGCTGCGGCGGGACACCGACGACCGGCCCGACGTCCGCACGCTCCCCGGCCGACCACCCGCTGACCACCCGCTGACCACCCGCTGACCACAGAGCTCCCCACGCCAGGAGGGAACCACCATGACCACCACCTCGACCGCGACCACCGACCGCGGACGCATACCGGCTGTCCCGGCGCCGCCCACTCCCGCGACCCGCCGCCGCTGGAGGCGGACCGTGGCGGCGACCGGCCTGCTCGCCGCGCTGATCGCTTCCGCGGCGTGCGGCGGAGCCGACGAGACCGCCGCCATCCCCACCCCTACCGCCACGAGGCCGAGCGGCCCGACGGCGCCGCCGGCCGCCGACTCCGACCTCCAGCAGACGATGACCGGCATCCTCGAGGCGCACCGAGCGGACGACGAGTTCGTCGGCGCCGTCCTCGCCCTGCGCACGGCGGACGGGACCGCCGTCACGACCACGGCGGGCGCGCAGTCACTGGACGTCGACAGCGACCCGGTCGACCCGGACGTCCCCTGGAACATCGGCAGCGCCACGAAACCGTTCGTCGCCGTCGTCGTCCTGCAACTCGCCGAGGAGGGCCGTCTCGACCTCGACACCGGCATCGAGGACTTCCTGCCCGATCTCGCCGGCGCCGACCGGATCACCCCCCGTCAGCTCCTCCAGCACACCAGCGGGCTCGGCGACTACATCCACCAACCCGCCGTGCTGGACGACGCCCGGCGCGAATGGACCCCGGCGGAACTGATCGCCCTCGCCGAGACCGCCGGGCGGACCGGAGGACCCGGGGGCCCGCACTCCTACTCCAACACCAACTACACCGTGCTCGGCGAGATCATCGAGCAGGTGACCGGCAACCCGTGGACCGACGAGGTCCACGAGCGGATCGTCGAACCGCTCGACCTGCAGGGCACGCGGCTCGGCAGCCTGCGCGGTGTCCCGGGATACGTCGTCGACGAGGGGCGCCTCGTCGAGGCGACCGACCGCTGGCACCCCAGTGTCGGCGGCGCCGCGGGAGCGCTCGAGTCGACAGCTGCGGACCTGCTCGTGTTCACCGAGGCACTGCGCGACGGCCGGCTGCTGTCCGAGCAGAGCCAGGCCGAGATGGGCACGTTCATCCCGGCCGAGGACCTCTCGCAGTTCGGCATCGACCACCGGTACGGCCTCGGGTTCGAGGAGTACGCCAGCGAGCAGCTCACCGTCCACGGCCACCTGGGTAGCGGCTCCGTCCACTCCGCGTTCTTCGGGTTCGATCCGGACAGCGGGGCCGCGGTAGCGGTGCTGATGAACGTCGAGACCTCCGGCCCGCAGGCCTTCGTGGCCTTCGAGGCGCTCGCTGCGGTCCACGGGTGAGCGAGGCCGCCGGGTTGCCAGCGCGGCGCGCACCACGACGGGGTGGGCGAGCGCCGGGTCGTCGTGCCCGCGCCCGGGGCAGACCGTGGTCGCTCCCCGTCCTTCCCGGCTGGACGCCCCCGCCGGGTATGACGCGGTCCACACGTGGCCGGACAGCGACGAGTCCCCACGGGCCGCCGTTGCTGCTGCGCTGGCGGCCCGTGGGGACTCGTCGGGGACTGCTGCCGCCTCCCGGAGACCTGCTCGGGTCAGCGATGGGTCGAGCTCAGATGTCGTAGTACATCGCGAACTCGTGGGGGTGCGGGCGCAGGCGGATCGGGTCGATCTCGAACTCCCGCTTGTACTCGATCCACGTCTCGATCAGGTCGGGCGTGAACACCCCGCCGTCGACGAGGTACTCGTGGTCGGTCTCGAGCCGGTCGAGGACGGCGTCCAGCGACGCGGGCACCTTCTCGATGCCCAGGGCCTCCTCGGGCGGCAGCTCGTAGAGGTCCTTGTCGACCGGGGCCGGCGGCTCGATCTTGTTCTTGATGCCGTCGAGGCCGGCCATCAGCATCGCCGAGAAGGCGAGGTAGGGGTTGGCCGAGGGGTCGGGCACGCGGAACTCGATGCGCTTGGCCTTCGGGCTGTCACCGGAGATCGGGATGCGGCAGCAGGCCGAGCGGTTGCGGGCCGAGTAGACCAGGTTGATCGGCGCCTCGTACCCGGGCACGAGCCGGTGGTAGCTGTTGGTGGTCGGGTTGGTGAAGGCCAGCAGCGAGGGGGCATGGGTCAGCAGGCCGCCGATGTAGTGCCGGGCGGTGTCGGACAGGCCCGCGTAGCCGGTCTCGGCGTGGAAGAGCGGCTCGCCGTCCTTCCAGAGGCTCTGGTGGCAGTGCATGCCCGAGCCGTTGTCGCCGAACAGCGGCTTCGGCATGAAGGTGACGCTCTTGCCGGCCGCCCAGGCGGTGTTCTTGATGACGTACTTGAACAGCATCAGGCTGTCCGCGGCGCGCAGCAGGGTGTCGAACTTGTAGTTGATCTCCGCCTGGCCGGCGGTGCCCACCTCGTGGTGACCGCGCTCGAGCTCGAGCCCGACGTTGGTCAGGTTCTGCATCATCGCCGCGCGCAGGTCGCTGTAGTGGTCGTAGGGCTCGACGGGGAAGTAGCCGCCCTTGGCGCGGGTCTTGTAGCCGAGGTTGGGGCCGCCGTTCTCGCCGGTCAGCGCGCCCGAGTTCCAGGCGCCCTCGACCGAGTCGATGTGGTAGTAGCCCTCGTTGATGCCGGTCGAGTGCCGGATCGAGTCGAAGATGTAGAACTCCGCCTCCGGGCCGAAGTAGGCGGTGTCGGCGATGCCGCTGCTGGCCAGGTACGCCTCGGCCTTCTTCGCCACGTTGCGCGGGTCGCGGCTGTAGGCCTCCCGCGTGATCGGGTCGTGGATGAAGAAGTTGACGTTGAGCGTCTTGTGCTTGCGGAACGGGTCCACGAAGGCGCTGTTGGCGTCCGGCAGGAGCAGCATGTCGGACTCGTTGATCGCCTGGAACCCGCGGATCGAGGAGCCGTCGAAGCCGAGCCCGTCGGAGAAGGTGTCCTCACCGAAGCTCGACGCCGGGACCGTGAAGTGCTGCATGACTCCGGGCAGGTCGCAGAAGCGGACGTCGACGAACTCGACGTCGTTGTCGCGGATGTAGGCGGCGACCTCGTCGGGACTGGTGAACATCGATCCTCCGGGAGTGGGCGGACAGCCGACCGGGAACCTACGAGCGGGGTTTTGCCCCGCGGTGTCCCGGTTGTTTCGGGGCGGTAAATCGGGCTCCGGCGTGTCGCCGGCCCGGCGCCGTCCCGGCCGGACGGGTCGGCTGCGGACGGGTCATACGCTGGCTGGCATGGTCAGGGACGTGCCGTCAGCCTCTCAGGAACGCCCGCGCGGTGCCGCCCTGGGGTTGCCCGCCGAGGGGCCGGGGTCGCTGGCCGGCTTCTCCGGCCGGGTCGCGGCCTTCGCCGTCGACGCGCTGGCCTCGGCGCTGGTCGCCGGCCTGTTCACCGCACCGGCGCTGCCGGGCAACTGGAGCCTGGTGGCCTTCGCGGCGATCACCGTCGTGAGCCTGACCCTGGTCGGGCAGACCCCCGGCATGCGGCTGCTCGGCCTGCGGCTGGCGCACCCGAGGGAGGGAGCCCGGCTGGCACCCTGGCGGGCCGTCGTCCGCACGGCGCTGCTGTGCCTGCTCGTGCCCGCGCTGCTGGTCGACTCCGACGGCCGCGGGTTGCACGACCGGGTGGCGGGGACGGCCGTCGTCCGCGGGTGAGGTGGGCGGCGTGCCCGGGACGAGGTCTCCTCGCCCGCGGCACTCCGCTCGGCCCCGGGTGGTCAGCGCCGGCGGACCTGCCGCTGGCTGACCGACATCTGCCGGCCGCCCGGGAGCGGGCCGCCGGGGACGGGCATGCGCGGGCCGCCCAGCGCGGACAGCCGCTTGCGCAGCGCGTTGAGCTCCGCGCCGGAGAGGTTGCGCGGCAGCTTCATCACGTGCGGGGAGAGCTTGCGCAGCGGGACCTGGCCCTGCTCGTCCCCGACCAGCAGGTCGTAGATGGGGGCGTCGCCGGCGATCCGCGCGACCTTCTTCTTCTCCTGCGCCATCAGGGGCCGCACCCGGGAGGGCACGCCCTCGCCGACGAGGATGATCCCGGGCCGGCCGGTGACCCGGTGGACGGCGTCCATCTGCGTGGTCGCGGCGACCCCGGAGGAGACCTGCCAGTCGCCCCGCATGCCCTCGAGCACCCAGGCCGCCGCCCCCGGCTGGCCCTCCACCTGGCGGTAGGCCGAGCCCTGCGCCCGCCGACCGAAGACGATCATGGCCGCCAGCAGACCGAACAGGACGGCGATCGGGAGGAACAGGAACGGCGAGCCGAAGAGGACGGCGACCAGCTCGACGACGGCGGCCACCGCCACGAAGGCGATGAGCATGACCCAGGGCAGCTTCGGGTCGTTCTTGCGCGTCAGCGAGTAGGCCTGCTTGATCATGCGGGCCTGGTTGCCGATCCGCTTCAGCCGGCCGCCGCGGGCCTTCTCCGGCTTGCCGGCGCCGCTCTTGCCACCGGCCGCAGTCGCCCCCGACCGGCCGCGGGCGCCGGCGCCCGGTCCCCGGCCGGCCTTGCCGGTGGGCGCGGAGGGGTCAGTGGGCTTGCTGCGTGCCATGCCCCCAGGATAGGGAAAGGACCCCGGTGCCCCCTACGCCGCGCTGACGCGCACCGCGGGTCCCTGCACCGGGGCCGGCGGATCAGCTCGGCGCGGTGATCCCTCGAGCCGCCACGGCCTGCTGGTAGAGCCGCCCGGCGCGGTAGGAGCTGCGCACCAGCGGCCCGGCGAGGACGCCGGGGAAGCCGATCTCCTCCGCCTGCTGCTGGAACCCGACGAACTCGTCGGGCTTCACCCAGCGGACCACCGGGTGGTGCCGCGGGGATGGCCGCAGGTACTGGGTGATGGTGAGCAGGTCGCAGCCGGCCTCGTGCAGGGCCCGCATCGTCTCGACGACCTCGTCGGGCTCCTCGCCCATGCCGAGGATGAGGTTGGACTTGGTGACCAGGCCGGCCTCGCGGGCGGCGGTGAGCACGGCCAGCGAGCGCTCGAACCGGAACCCGGGCCGGATCCGCTTGAAGATGCGCGGCACGGTCTCGACGTTGTGCGCCAGGACCTCCGGCCGGGAGGAGAAGACCTCGGCGAGCTGATCGGGGTCGGCGTTGAAGTCGGGGATGAGCAGCTCGACGCCGCACCCGGGGACGGCGGCGTGGATCTGCCGGACCGTCTCGGCGTAGAGCCACGCGCCGCCGTCGGGCAGGTCGTCGCGGGCGACCCCGGTGACGGTCGCGTACCGCAGCTGCATCGTCGCGACGCTCTCGGCCACGCGGCGGGGCTCGTCGGCGTCGAAGTCGGCGGGCTTGCCGGTGTCGATCTGGCAGAAGTCGCAGCGCCGGGTGCACTGGTCCCCGCCGATGAGGAACGTGGCCTCGCGGTCCTCCCAGCACTCGTAGATGTTGGGGCAGCCGGCCTCCTCGCAGACCGTGTGCAGCCCCTCGCGGCGGACCAGCGACTTGAGCTCGGTGTACTCGGGGCCGGTCTTCAAGCGCGTCTTGATCCACTCGGGCTTGCGCTCGATGGGGACCTGGCTGTTGCGGACCTCGAGGCGCAGCAGCTTGCGGCCGCCGGGCGCGAGGGGCGTGTCGGACGAGGGGGTCGGGGCCACCGTCTCGCTCATGATCGCCCACGGTACCCCTCGGGCCGGACCTGGCCCGGACGTGCGACGGCGCCCGCCCCTGCGGGGGCGGGCGCCGTCGCGTGCCGCGGGTGCGGGTCTGCTCAGGTGGCCGGGTTGCGCGGGTCCTCGGCGTCCGAGCCCTGGCCGCTGCTGGCCGTCTGCGGCCGGTCGGTCGGCGACGCGGTCGCCGTGTCCAGCGCCGGGTCGTTCGGGGTGGTGGTGGCCGTCCCGGGGGTGGCGGAGTTCTCCGCGTCCCCGTAGGCCATCTGCTGCGGCTGCTCGCCCAGGTCGCTGTCGGGCGGGGTCGCGTCTCCGGCGGTCTCCTGGGCGGTGGAGACCGACTTCTCCGAGTTGCTGGGGGAACTGGGCACGGGGTCCTCTCGGTAGCTGGGCACGGGCCCGTCCCCGGCGGGGGCGGGGGTCCACAGGTCGTCGTCCTTGCGGCGGCGCAGCAGCGAGAAGGCGACGGCGCCGACGGCGAGGAGGAGGACCGCCCACGGCCAGCGGCGCGGCGGGGACTCCAGGCCGGCCCGCCGCTTGGCCGCCGTGGTGCCCTTCGACACCTTCCGGCCCTGCTTGGCGGCCCGCTTCTCCAGGGCCCGGCGGCGCTTGGCGACCTGCTTGCGCGCCTTGTCCGTGCCGGCGGCCAGCTCCTCGCGCCGCAGGTCGAGCTCCTCGAGCACGCCGGCCAGGCTGTCGCGGGCGTTCTCCAGCGCCGGGCCGAGCGACTCGCGGGCGGCCAGCACCTTCGGCGTGGCGTAGGCCAGGGCCGCCGCCTGCGCCGCGGTCAGCCGGGGGCCGACGTCCTTCTCCAGGGTCTTGCGGGCCGACTCCCGGGCGGCCTCGAACCGGGGGCCGAGGTCGGCGGCCGCCTCCTGGGCGGCGATGCGCGCGGCCTCCACCCGGGGGGCCAGGGAGTCGCGGGCGGCCTCCACCCGCGGCGCCAGGGCCTCGCGGGCGGCCTCCACGCGCGGGGCCAGGTCGGCGGCGGCCCGGCCGGCGGCCTCGCGGGCCTGCGCCACCGCGGGGGCGGCGACCGCGGTGGCCGCGGCCACCTTCGGCGCCACCGCCACCTTGGCGGCCTGCAGCGCCGGGCCGGAGGCCTCGCGGGCGGCCTCGACACGCGGTGCGAGCTGCTCCGCCGCGGCCCGGCCCGCCTCGGCCACCGCCGTCCCGAGGTGGCTGAAGCCCTCCTGCAGCTCCTCGCCGATGATCTGGCCGTGTGTCTTCTTGCGGAACACGGGATGCACCTCCGAGTTGATCGTCTCGGCGGCCATCCTGCCCGCTCGCCGCAGGGCGCACACCCCGGACCGCGATCTCGGCCGCGCGACCCCCGCGGGGGCGGGCTAGCGTCGCCGCCGTGCAGCTGCGGATCTTCACCGAGCCCCAGCAGGGGGCCACGTACGACGACCTGCTCGCCGTCGCGCGCCGGACGGAGGAGACCGGCTTCGACGCCTTCTTCCGGTCCGACCACTACCTGGCCATGGGCGGCGACGGGCTGCCCGGGCCCACGGACGCGTGGGTGACCCTCGCCGGTCTGGCCCGGGAGACCAGCCGCATCCGGCTCGGCACCCTGATGAGCGCGGCCACGTTCCGGCTGCCGGGGCCGCTGGCCATCGCGGTCGCGCAGGTGGACCGGATGAGCGGTGGCCGCGTCGAGCTCGGCCTGGGGTCGGGCTGGTACGAGGCCGAGCACACCGCCTACGGCATCCCGTTCCCGGAGCTGGGCGAGCGCTTCGACCGGTTCGAGGAGCAGCTCGCCGTCGTCACCGGGCTGTGGTCGACGCCGGTGGGGGAGACCTTCGACTTCGCCGGGGAGCACTACCGGGTCGCCGGCTCGCCGGCGCTGCCCAAGCCGGCCCAGGACGGCGGCGTCCCGGTGCTGGTCGGTGGCCGGGGGCGGAAGCGGACCCCCCGGCTGGCCGCCCGCTACGCGGCCGAGTTCAACGTGCCCTTCTCCTCGGTCGAGGAGAACGCGCGGCTCTTCGCCGGGGTCCGGGAGGCCTGCGAGGAGGCCGGCCGCGACCCGGCGTCGATGGTGTTCAGCTCCGCCCTGGTGCTGTGCGTCGGCCGCGACGAGGCCGAGCTGGCCCGCCGGGCCGCGGCGATCGGGCGCGAGGTGGACGAGCTGCGGGAGCACGGCGCGGCGGGCACCCCGGCCGAGGTGGTCGACGTCCTCGGCCGGTACGCCGAGGCGGGGGCCTCGCGGGCGTACCTGCAGGTGCTCGACCTCTCCGACCTCGACCACCTGGACCTGGTGGCCGCCGAGGTGGCCCCGCAGCTGGCCTGACCCGGCGCCGGCCGCCCCCGCCCTCGGCGCCTGGGTGGGGTCGGCCGGGCCGAGCGCGGGAACGGAGCGGCCGGGCCGCGCTATCCTGGGCCGGTGACCGGTCGGCTCCTCCCGCGGCCGTGCTGACCTGACCGGATCAGGCAGCACGGCGACCCCTCCTGCGTGAGGGGTTTTTTCATGTCCGCCGCCGGTACGAGCCCCCAGGAGCACTGACGATGAGCCAGACGGCCAGCCAGCCGAGCACCGACCCCGCCGCGGAGGGCACGCCCCCGCACCGGTACACCCCCGCGCTGGCGCAGCGGATCGAGCTGGCCTGGCAGGACCGCTGGGCGGCCGAGGGCACCTGCCACACGCCGAACCCGACCGGGCGGCTGTCCGCGGGCTTCGACCGGGTCGCCGACCGGCCCAAGTTCTTCGTGATGGACATGTTCCCGTACCCCTCCGGTGCCGGGCTGCACGTCGGGCACCCGCTGGGCTACCTGGGCACCGACGTCACCAGCCGGTTCCGCCGGATGGACGGCGACAACGTGCTGCACCCGATGGGCTACGACGCCTTCGGCCTGCCCGCCGAGCAGTACGCCGTCCAGACCGGCCAGCACCCGCGGGTGACCACCGAGGCGAACATCGCCGCGATCAGGGCGCAGCTGCGCCGGCTGGGCGTCGACCACGACGACCGCCGGTCCTTCGCCACCATCGACCCCGGCTACTACAAGTGGACCCAGTGGATCTTCCTGCAGGTCTTCGGGTCCTGGTTCGACGAGGAGGCCGGCCGGGCGCGGCCGATCGCCGAGCTGGTGGCCGAGCTGGACGCCGGCACCCGGGAGCCCGCCCCCGGCAGCAACCCGGCGGGCCGCCCCTGGGCGGAGCTGGACGACGTCGAACGGCGGCGGGTCGTCGACGCCCACCGGCTGGCCTACCTGCACGAGGCGCCGGTCAACTGGTGCCCCGGCCTGGGCACGGTGCTGTCGAACGAGGAGGTCACCCCCGACGGGCGCTCCGAGCGCGGCAACTTCCCGGTGTTCCGCCGTCCGTTGACGCAGTGGATGATGCGGATCACCGCCTACGCCGACCGGCTGCTGGCCGACCTGGACCGGCTGGACTGGTCGGACTCGCTGAAGCTGATGCAGCGCAACTGGATCGGCCGCTCGACCGGCGCGCGCCTCCGGTTCTCCTGCGGGGCGGAGTCGATCGAGGTCTTCACCACCCGGCCGGACACGCTGTTCGGCGCCACGTACGTGGTGATCGCCCCGGAGCACCCGTTGGTCGACGCGCTGACCGCCGACGCCTGGCCGGAGGGCACCGACCCGCGCTGGACCGGCGGGGCGACCACCCCCGCCGTGGCGGTGGCCGACTACCAGCGGCAGGCCTCCCGCCGCTCCGAGCTGGACCGGCAGAACGAGGCGCGGGAGAAGACCGGTGTCTGGCTGGGCGTCACGGCCGTCAACCCGGTCAACGGCCGCGAGCTGCCGGTGTTCATCGCCGATTACGTGCTGACCGGCTACGGTACCGGCGCGATCATGGCGGTGCCGGGGGAGGACACCCGCGACTTCGAGTTCGCGGAGGTGTTCGGCCTGCCCGTGGTGCGCACCGTGCAGCCGCCCGAGGGCTTCGAGGGCGGGGCCTGGACCGGCGCCGGCGCGATGATCAACTCCGCGAACGACGAGGTCTCGCTGGACGGCCTGGCGAAGGCCGAGGCGATCGAGCGGATCACCGCGTGGCTGGTGGCGCGCGGGCACGGCGAGGCGACCACCACCTACAAGCTGCGCGACTGGCTGTTCAGCCGGCAGCGCTACTGGGGCGAGCCGTTCCCGATCGTCTACGACGAGCACGACCTGCCGGTCGCCGTCCCGGACCGGATGCTCCCGGTGCTGCTGCCCGAGGTCGACGACTACTCGCCGAAGACCTTCGCCGACGACGACGCCGACTCGGCACCGGAGCCGCCGCTGTCGCGGGCGACGGAGTGGACGACGGTCGAGATGGACCTGGGCGACGGGCCGAGGACCTACCGGCGCGAGACCAACACGATGCCCAACTGGGCGGGGTCCTGCTGGTACTACCTGCGCTACCTGGACCCGGGCGACGACGAGCGGATGGTCGACCCGGAGCTGGAGCGGTACTGGCTGGGCCCCCGCGGCGAGGGCGACGTCGGCGGCGTCGACCTGTACGTCGGCGGGGTCGAGCACGCGGTGCTGCACCTGCTGTACGCGCGGTTCTGGCACAAGGTGCTCTTCGACCTGGGGTACGTCTCCAGCGAGGAGCCGTTCCGCCGGCTGGTCAACCAGGGCTACATCTCCGCCTACGCCTACACCGACGCGCGCGGCTTCTACGTGCCCGCCGCCGAGGTGGAGGAGAGGGACGGCCGCTTCTTCCACGGGGGCGCCGAGGTCAACCGTGAGTACGGCAAGATCGGCAAGAGCCTGAAGAACATGGTGACCCCGGACGAGATGATCGGCGCCTACGGGGCCGACACCTTCCGGGTCTACGAGATGTCGACCGGGCCGCTGGAGCAGTCCCGGCCCTGGGAGACCAAGGCGGTCGTCGGCTCCCAGCGGCTGCTGCAGCGGATCTGGCGGGTCGTCGTCGACGAGGAGACCGGGGCCGTCCGCGCCGACGACGCCGCCGAGCCGGACGAGGGCACGCTGCGGGCGCTGCACCGGGCGATCGCCGGCGTCCGCGACGGGATGTCGACGCTGCGGTTCAACATCGCCATCGCGCGGATCACCGAGCTGACCAACCACCTGACGCAGGCCTACGGGGACGGGCGCCGGGTCCCGCGCTCGGTGGCCGAGCCGCTGGTGCTCGTGCTGGCCCCGCTGGCCCCGCACATCGCCGAGGAGCTGTGGTCACGGCTGGGGCACGGCGAGTCGCTGGCCTGGGCCCCGTTCCCGGTGGCCGACGAGCGCTGGCTGGTCGAGGACACCGTCCAGGTGGCCGTGCAGCTCAACGGCAAGGTCCGCGCGCAGGTGGACGTGGCGGCCGACGCGGACGCCGCCGGGCTGGAGGAGGCCGCCCGCGCCGACGAGAAGGTCGCCGGGCTGCTGGCGGGCCGGACGGTGCGCCGGGTGATCGCGGTGCCCGGCCGGCTGGTCAACTTCGTGGTCGGCTAGCCGCCCCCGGGTGGGGCGCCGCGGCGCGGTGGACGCGCCCCGGTACCCCGCCCGGCCGGGTCAGCTCGCGGCGGGGACCGCGGCGGCGCCGGTCCGCACGGCGCGCAGGGCGGTCTCGACCGCGTCGAGCACCTCGCCGACCGGGACGTCGCGGCCGAGCTCGGCCGACAGCGAGGTGACGCCGGCGTCGGCGATGCCGCAGGGGACGATCGCGCCGAAGGCGGCGAGGTCGGGGTCGCAGTTGAGCGCGAAGCCGTGCATCGTCACGCCACGGGCCACCCGGACCCCGATGGCCGCGACCTTGCGGTCCGGCCCGCGCGCGTCGGCGGGCACCCACACCCCGCTGCGCCCCTCGACCTGCTCGGTGGCCAGGCCCAGACCGGCGCAGACCGCCATGAGCGCGGTCTCCAGGCGGCGGACGTGGGCGACCACGTCGACCGGGTCGGGCAGCGCCACGACCGGGTAGCCGACGAGCTGCCCGGGCCCGTGCCAGGTGATCTTGCCACCGCGGTCGACGTCGACGACCGGGGTGCCGTCGACCGGCCGCTCGTGGGGCTCGGTGCGCTTGCCGGCCGTGTAGACCGGGGGGTGCTCCAGCAGGAGCAGGGTGTCCGGGCCCGTGCCGGCGACCCGCTCCTCGTGCAGCCTGCGCTGCCAGGCCCAGGCCTCCTCGTAGGGGACCAGGCCGGCGCGGATGACCTGCAGCTCGCTCACGCCCCCGAGCCTATGCCCGGGACGGGGCCGCGACGGGCAGGGCGGCCGGTCAGCGCAGCCGTCGCGGCTCGATCCGGGTCTCGACGACGGCGCCGTCCGCCCCCCGCTCGACCCGGTAGGCGGCCCGGCCGGACCGGTCGGCCACCACCTCGGCCAGCTCGGTGCCGCGGTAGACCAGCCCCACCCCGTCGTCGGTGGCGTGCCCGCCGGGCAGGGTGCCGTCGGCGACGAGGCGGTGGTAGAGCGGGCGGCGCTGCTCCTCGGAGTCGTAGTGCACCCCGTTGGAGGTCGGGATGAGGCCCAGCCCGTTCGTCACCGGCCGCAGGTCCGGGCCGTAGGAGTCGGTGGTGCCCCCGACGTGCCAGCACAGCGACCCGGCCGAGACCCCGCCGAGCACGACGCCGGCCCGCCAGACCTCGGCCAGCACCTCGTCGAGGCCGTGCACGCGCCACACGGCCAGCAGGTTCGCCACGCTCCCGCCGCCCACCCAGACGACGTCCTGGGCGAGCAGGTGCGCCCGCAGGTCCGGCACGGTCGGCATCGGGAAGAGGCTCAGGTGGCTCACCCGGACGCCGCTGCCGGCGAACGCGCCGTAGACGCCGGCCACGCGCACCGGGTCGTCACCGGTGGCGGTGCCGACGTAGCACAGCCGGGGCGCCTCCGGCCGGCCGGCGAGGTCGAAGGCGAGGTCGAAGACCGGCCCGGGCGCCCAGTCGTACGGGCCGCGGCCACGGGAGTCGAACCCGATGCTGGTCGCCAGGATGGTCGGTGCGGGTGCGGGCACGGTCAGGCGGCTCCCTGCTGGCCGGGGCGGAGGGCGCGCAGCACGGCGCGGGCGGTGCGCGCACCGCTGGCCATGGCCCCCTGGATGGACGGGGTGTCGCGGTGGTCGCCGCAGACGAAGAGGCCCTCGCCCAGGTCGACCGGCTTGCGCAGGGTCAACGGGGGCAGGGCGGCCGGCTGGGCGCCGGGCACGGTCACCGACGTGAGGTGCTCGAGGTCGCGCGGGGCGACGCCGTGCAGGGCGGCGATCTCGTCCCGGACCTCGGCCTCGCCGGTCGGGGCCAGCGTCGAGCTGGCGAGCAGGGCCCGCCCGTCGGGGCTGTAGGCGGGCTGGGCGTCGGTCACCACCGCGGAGTTGACCAGGCGGCCGCCGGGCCGGCCGAGCAGCACCAGCGGGTCGCGCCACGGCGAGGACGGCAGCACGTGCAGGTGGGTGGTGACCTGGCGCGGTGCGGTGGCGACCACGCCGGGGACCAGCAGCCCCGCGGTCCCCGGGTCGGTGGCGACGACGACGGCGTCGGCCTCCACCCGGCCGTGCCCGGTGCGCACGGAGGTCCCCTCGACCGCGGTCACCGGTACGCCGAGGTGCACCCGCCCGTCCCCGACGCGGCCGGCCAGCTGCTCCCCGACGGCCTGCATCCCGCGCGCCGGCAGGCCGATGTCCCCGCGGGCGAAGCTGCGCCACAGCAGGTCGAGGTACCGGCTGGAGGTCTGCAGCCCCGACTCGAGCAGCACGCCGGAGAGGAAGGGCCGGAGGAACCGCTCGAGCGCGGCCGTGCCGACCCCGGAGCGGCGCAGGTGCTCCTCCGCGGTGAGCTCCCGCGCCCGCAGCAGCCGGGGGACGGGCGTCCAGGCGGCACGGGCGGAGAAGGCGGCGAGCGCGGCCTTGCGGGGGAGGGACCCCACCGGCGCGCGGAGGGTGCCCACCGCGGCCGCGGGGTGCCGGCGCGGGTCGACCAGCCGGTGGAGGCGGTCGCCGACGCGGATCACCGCCCCGCGCCAGAAGTACCCGAGGTCCAGGGCCGCCAGGTCGAGGTCGGCGGCCCGGGGGTAGCCGGTGTTGAGGACCTGGAACCCGCGGTCGACGACGAACCCGTCGATGCGCTCGGTGGCCAGCCGGCCGCCGGCGTGCGCCGCGGCCTCCACGACGTGGACGTCGCACCCGGCGCCGGCCAGCCGCACCGCCGCGGACAGGCCGGCCAGCCCGGCTCCGACGACGACGACCTCGGCGCGGGCGGGCGGTGGCATGGCCCGAACCTAGGGGTCCGGCCCGCCGGCCACACGAGGCGGGTGCGGTCGCGCCCCCATCGGACGTCGGGCGGGCCGGCGCCTGTGGACAACCGGGGCGCCCGCGCTGCCCGCGGCTCTACCGTGCCCGCCGTGCCTCTCCTGCCTGCGCCCGGGAACCCGGATGCCCCCGTCGTCCCCGGCTACCGGCTCGAGCACCTGCTCGGCCGCGGCGCCTCCGGGGAGGTATGGCGCGCGGTGCCGCGGGCCGGCGGCACCCCCGTGGCCGTGAAGGTGCTGGTGGCCGGCGACCCGGAGCGGCAGGCCCGCGAGGCGGCCCTCCTCGGCGCGCTGGACCACCCGCACCTCGTCCGCCTGGTCGAGGTGGTGCACCAGCCGCGCCGGGGCGGGCCCCCGCGGGTGGCGCTGGTCCTGGAGCTGCTCCCGGGCGGGAGCCTGGCGGCCCTGCTCGCCCGCCGGGGTCGGCTCCGCCCGGGGGAGGTGGTCACCGCGGTCGCCCCGGTGGCCGCTGCCCTGGCCTGCGCGCACGAGCAGGGCGTGGTGCACGGCGACCTGTCCCCGGGCAACGTCGTCTTCACCGCCGAGGGGCGCCCGGTGCTCACCGACCTGGGCGTGGCGCGGGTGCTGGGCGAGGAGGCCGCCGCCGAGGTCACCCCGGCCTACGTGGACCCGGTCGTGGCCCGCGGGGGTGCACCGGACCCGTCGTCGGACGTGTTCGGGGTGGCCGCGGCGGCGTTCCACGCCCTCACCGGCGTCGCACCCTGGAACGCGGCCACCCCGGCCGACACGCTGCGCGTCGCAGCCGCAGGGGAGCTCCCCGACCTCACCGAGCTGGCCCCGGGGGCCCCGCCGGAGCTGCTGGCGGTCATCGCCCGGGGGCTGGACCCGCACCCGCACCGGAGGGGCACGGCGGCGGCCTTCGCCCTGGACCTCCGGCACGCCTGCCGGCCCGAGCCCGTGGAGCTGGGCCCACCCGGCCCGGGCGACCGGGCGGCCGGGAGTGGCGCCGGCACCCCCGCCCGCACGGAGCTGACCCACCAGGTGCCGGGGCGGCACCGGCGCGAGCCGCCCCGGGTGGTGGACCGCGCACCGCTCCGGCGCCGGCTGGCCGGCCGGCTGCGGGTCGGTGCGCTGCGGATGGGTGCGCTGCGCACCGGTGGGCTGCGGCCCGGGGCCGTGCGGGCCGCTGCCGTGCTCGCCGTCCTGCTGGCCGTGGTGGCGGTCGCCGTGGCGCTGGCACCGGGTCCGGCAGACCCCCCACCGGCGGCCGCGCCCGGCGCGGCCCCCGGCGGCACGGCCGCACCCGGCACGGCCCCGGGCGGCGCGGCCGCTCCCAGCACGGCCCCGGGCGGCCCGCCGTCGCAGCCCCCTGCGGCGGAGGTCGGCGAGGGGTCCACCGACGGGTTCGGCGAGGGGCCCCGCGCCGACTGGCGCGCCGTGCTGGAGGACCTCTACGAGGTCCGGGCCAGCGCGTTCGCCACGTCCGACCCCGTCCCGCTGGACCGGGTGCACGCCCCGGGCAGCCCGCTGCTGACCGCCGACCGGGCGGCGGTGGAGGCGCTGCGCGCCGCGGGACACCGGCTCGAGGGGTTCGCGCCCCGCGTCGTCCAGGCCTCCGTCGTGTCGGCCGGCGAGGGGCGGGTGGTGCTCGCCGTGGTGGACGAGTGGGCGGCCTACGCGGTCGTCGAGGCGCCCGGGACGGCGCCGGTGCAGACCGTCGGGCCCCGGGGGCCGAGCGGTGCCCGGATCACCCTCGTCGGCGGGGACGACGGGTGGCGGATCGCGGAGGCGCAGACCGCGCGCTGAGCTCAGCCCCGGCCGAGCGCCGTCCGCAGGGCCGAGTCGAGGTCCCGGTGCGTCCAGGTGAAGCCGGCCTCCTGCAGCGCGGCGGGCACGGCGCGCTGCCCGGCGAGGACGCTGGACCGGCCGAACTCGCCCAGCGCGAGGGCGATGGCCGGGCCGGGCACGGGCAGGACGGCCGGCCGGTGCAGGACGTGCGCCAGCCGCCGGACGAACTCGGCGTTGGTGACCGGGTCCGGCCCGGTGAGGTTGACCGGGCCGGAGACGTCGGCGTCGAGCAGGAAGCGGATCGCGGCGATCTCGTCCTCCAGGCCGATCCAGGGCCAGTACTGGCGCCCCGAACCCATCCGCCCGCCCAGGCCGGCGCGGAAGACCAGGCCCAGGATCGTGACCAGCATGGCGCCGCGGCCGACGACGAGCCCCGTGCGCAGGTGGGCGACCCGGATGCCGGCGGCCTCGGCGGGCGCGGTGGCGGCCTCCCACTCCGCGCACAGGCGGGCCAGGAAGTCCTGCCCGGACGGGGCCGACTCGGTCACCGTCCGGTCCCCGGTGTCGCCGTAGTACCCCACGGCGGACGCCGACAGCAGCACCCGGCGACGGCCGGGCTCGGCGGTCGCGGCGTCGGCGAACGCCCTGCTGACCGTGGTCGTGCTGTCCAGCCGGCTGCGGCGCAGGCTCTCCTTGTAGGAGGACGTGAACGGCCGCGGCCGGATGGGCGTGCCGGCGAGATTGACCACGGCGTCGACGTCGGCCAGCAGGGTGGGGTCGACGCGCTGGTGGTGGGGGTCCCAGCGGTGCTCGTCGGCCGTCCGGGGCGTCCGCCGGACGAGGCGGAGCACGTCGTGCCCGTCGGTCCGCAGCGCGGCGACCAGGTGCGTGCCGATGAGACCGGACGAGCCGGTGACCGCGATCCTCATGCACTTCCTCCGCTGGCGCCGGGACGGCGGACGCGACGGGGCCCGGGCGGGTGCCGGGGCCCCGATGGCCCCCTGCAGGGCGCCGCCGCCGGCCCCGTCCCGGGGCTCGCCCCGGGCTCGCCGGGGGAGAGGGGGACGGGGCCCGTCGACGACGGGTGGCAGGGGGCCCGGGGGACCTCGCTCAGCTGAGCCCGAGCTCGCCGTGGAACTGGCCGGCCTCCAGCCGCTCCTTCACCGTGCCGAGGAAGCGGGCGGCGTCGGCCCCGTCGACGATCCGGTGGTCGTAGGTCAGCGCCAGGTAGACCATCGACCGGACCGCGATCACCTCGCCGAGGTCGGGGTCCTGGACGACGACCGGGCGCTTGACCACCGTGCCCACGCCCAGGATGGCCACCTGGGGCTGGTTGATGATCGGCGTGTCGAACAGCGCCCCGCGGCTGCCGGTGTTGGTCAGCGTGAAGGTGCCGCCGCCCAGCTCGTCCGGGGTGACCTTGTTCGTGCGGGTGCGCTCGGCCAGGTCGGCGATCTTGCGGGCCAGCCCGCCGATGCTCAGGTCGCCGGCGTCCTTGATGACCGGCACGAGCAGGCCGCGCTCGGTGTCGACCGCGACGCCCAGGTTCTCGGCGTCGTGGTAGGTGACCGTGCCGGCCTCGAGGTCGATCGAGGAGTTCACGGCCGGGTGGGCCTTGAGCGCCTCGACCGCCGCCTTGGCGAAGAAGGGCAGGAAGGACAGCTTGACGCCCTCGCGGGCCTCGAAGTCCCGCTTGGCCCGGTCCCGCAGCCGGGCGATCGCGGTGACGTCGGCCTCGACCACCGTGGTCAGCTGCGCGCTGACGGCCAGCGACTCCACCATCCGGCGGGCGATGACGCTGCGCAGCCGGGACAGCTTCTCGGTGCGGCCGCGCAGCGAGGTGTCGGGCATGGCCGCCGGCGACGGGGTCGGGGCGGTGCGGGCCGGGGCCTGCCGGGTCTCCCCCTGCGGCTCCGCCGCGGGCTGCCGGCCCTGCTGCGCGGCCGCCAGCACGTCCTGCTTGCGGATCCGCCCGCCGACGCCCGTGCCGCTCACCGAGGACAGGTCCACGCCGTGCTCGGCGGCCAGCCGGCGCACGAGCGGGGTGACGTACGTGCCGCCGCCGTCACCGCCGCCGTCGCCGCCCGCGGGAGCGGGCGACGGGGCCTTCGGCGCCTCAGGCGCCTGCGGGGCCACCGCCTGCGCGGGGGAGGGTGCCGAGGTGGGCGACTCGGCGGGCATTGCGCCGCTGGAGCCGTAGTCGGCGCCCGGCTGCTCGGAGGCCGGCTGCGCACGCTCCGGGGTGGGTTGCTCGGCGGCCGGCTCCTCCTGCTGCTGCGGCTCGGCGGCCGGCCGCTCCTGCTGCTGCGGTGCGGCCTGCTGGGGCGCGGAGCCGCCCCCGGCGGCGCCGCTGCCGATGACGGCCAGCTGCGCGCCGACCTCCACGGTCTCGTCCTCGCCGACCAGGATCTCCTGCAGGGTGCCGCTGACCGGCGCCGGGATCTCGGTGTCGACCTTGTCGGTGGACACCTCGAGCAGCGGCTCGTCGGCGCTCACCTCGTCGCCGACGGACTTCAGCCACCGGGTCACCGTGCCCTCGGTGACGCTCTCGCCGAGGGCGGGCATGGTCACCGGGGTGCCCTCGCCGCCGCCGGAGGAGCCCCCGGAGTCCCCGGACGGCGCCTCCGCCGCGGGCTGGGCCTCCGGCTGCGGCTCCTCGGCCGGCTCCGGAGCGGGCTCCTCGGCCGCGGCGGGCTGCTCCTCGGCGGCTCCGGCGTCCTCGTCCTGGCCGGCCGGTGCGCCACCGCCGTCCCCGTCGCCACCGATCACGGCGAGCTCGGCGCCGACCTCGACGGTCTCGTCCTCGGCGACGAGGATCTTGCTCAGGACACCGGCGGCCGGCGCCGGGATCTCGGTGTCGACCTTGTCGGTCGAGACCTCGAGCAACGGCTCGTCGGCCTCGACCTGCTCACCCTCCTGCTTGAGCCATCGGGTGACCGTGCCCTCGGTGACGCTCTCGCCCAGGGCGGGCATGGTGACGGAGGTCGGCATCGGGGCGGGGCTCCTTCGCAGTGCTGGGTGGGTGGGGGTGAGGCGGGGTCAGCCGTGCACGTGCAGGGGCTTGCCCGCCAGCGCGAGGTGCGCCTCGCCGAGGGCCTCGCTCTGCGTCGGGTGCGGGTGGATGAGGCCGGCGACGTCGTCGGCCTCGGCCTCCCAGTTGTAGATCAGCTGGGCCTCGGCGATCAGCTCGCCGACGCGGCTGCCCACCATGTGGACGCCGACGACGGGGCCGTCGACGGCCTGCACCAGCTTGACCGCGCCCTGGGTCTTGAGGATCTGGCTGCGGCCGTTCCCGCCGAGGTCGTAGGTCAGGGTCTTGACCTCGCCGAAGCGCTCCTTGGCCTGGGCCTCGGTCAGGCCGACCGAGGCCACCTCCGGGTCGGAATAGGTGATGCGCGGCACCCCGGCGTAGTCGATGGGCGGGGGGTTGAGCCCGGCCACGCGCTCGGCGACGAGGATGCCCTCGCCGAAGCCGACGTGGGCCAGCTGCAGGGTGGGGATGAGGTCGCCGACGGCCGAGATGGTCTCGACGTTGGTGCGGCAGTACTCGTCGACGAGCACGTACCCGCGGTCCATGGCGACCCCGGCCTCCTCGTAGCCGAGGCCCTGGCTGACCGGGCCGCGGCCCACGGCCACGAGCACGATCTCGGCCTCGATCTCCTTGCCGTTCTCCAGCGCGACCTTGACGCCGTCCTCCGTGGTCTGCACCCCGGAGACGCGGCTGCCCAGCTCGAAGCCGATCTTGCGGCGGCGGAAGGCGCGCTCGAGCAGCTTGGACGACGACTCGTCCTCCAGCGGGACCAGGTGGGGCAGCGCCTCGACGATGGTGACGTCCACGCCGAAGGACTTCCAGGCGCTGGCGAACTCGCAGCCGATGACGCCGCCGCCGAGGATCACCGCCGACGTCGGTACGCGGTCCATCCGGAGGGCGTGGTCGCTGGTGATGACCTTGGTGCCGTCGAGCTCGATGCCCGGCAGGCTGCGGGCGTAGGACCCCGTGGCCAGCAGGACGTGCCGGCCCTCGTAGCGCTGGCCGTCGACCTCGACGGCCGTGGGCGAGACGAGCCGGCCCTCGCCCTCGACGTAGGTGATCTTCCGGCTCTTGATGAGCCCCTGCAGGCCCTTGTAGAGCCGCGAGACCACGCCGTCCTTGTAGGCGTTGACGCCGTCCATGTCGATGCCGGCCAGCGAGGTCTTGACGCCGAACTGCTCGCCCTCGCGGGCGGCGTCGGCGATCTCCCCGGCGTGCAGCAGCGCCTTCGTCGGGATGCACCCGCGGTGCAGGCAGGTGCCGCCGACCTTGTCCCGCTCGACCAGGACGACGGACAACCCGAGCTCGGCGCCGCGCAGCGCGGCGGCATAGCCACCCGAGCCACCACCGAGGATGACCAGGTCGGCGGGGGAGGTGGGTGCACTCACGGGAACTCCTCGTCGCTGTCGTCGGCGCCCCGCCCGCACGGGCGGGGGAACGTCCGTGCTCATCCTGCCACTAGGGGAACCCCGCGGCCCGGAACGGCCGTTCACCCGGCAGGGAGGCGGGCACGGCGGCCCGGGGGCGGAGGCGGGATGCGGTTCTGGCGCAGGCGGCGAGGGCACCGTGCCGGTGCGCCCGGCCGGCCGACGCTCGACCGGGAGCCCGGCCGGGACGACGCCGCGCACCTCGAGCGGTTCGTGGCGACCCGCCGCGGCGTCGAGGGCTACGTCGAACCGCGGACGGCGGTCACCGAGACGACGATCGTGCTCGTCGCCGCCGACGGCGAGTGGACCCGGCGCCGGATCGCGGGGCCGCGGGCGGCCCGCCGCCTCTCCCGCGAGCTGGGCATCCCCGTCTACGACGCGCAGGTCACCGGCTACCCCCAGCGCATGCGGGCGTGGACGCGACGGCACCGCGGGCAGGGCTGAGCCGCGCGGCACGGCGGGGTCAGCCGGCGATCAGCCCCTCGATGGTCGCGAGCAGGGTGCGCACCGGGACGCCGGTCCCGCCCTTGGGCGTGTACCCCCAGGGGGAGCCGGTGTTGTAGCTCGGGCCGGCGATGTCGATGTGCGCCCAGGGGAGCCCGGCCGGCACGAACTCCGCCAGGAAGTGGGCGCCGACCAGCATCCCGCCCATGCGGTCGGCGTTGGCGTTGACGAAGTCGGCCACCGGCGAGTCCAGGCCCCGGCGCAGCTCGGCGGGCATCGGCATGGCCCACATCGCCTCACCGCAGCGCCGGCCGGCCGCCACCACGGCGTCCCGCAGGTCGTCGCTGCCCATGACGCCGGCCGTGCGCGAGCCGAGCGCGACCAGCTGGGCGCCGGTGAGGGTGGCGGTCTCCAGCAGGCAGTCGGGGGAGTCCTCGGCGGCGCGGGAGATGGCGTCGGCCAGCACCACGCGGCCCTCGGCGTCGGTGTTGGTGATCTCGGCCTTCTTGCCGTTGCGGAAGGTCACCACGTCGGCCGGGCGGTAGGCGGTGCCGCTGGGCAGGTTCTCCGCGATCGGGACGGTCGCCGTCACCTCCACCGGGAGGCCGAGCTCCGCGACGAGGCACACGGTGGCGATCACGGCGGCGGCGCCGGCCATGTCGCTCTTCATGTCCTCCATCTTCAGCGCCGGCTTGATCGACAGGCCCCCGCTGTCGAAGGTGATCCCCTTGCCGACCAGCGCGACCTTCTTCTGCGCCCGCTTGCCCCGGTAGGTCATCCGCAGCAGGCGCGGCTTGCGGGCCGAGCCGCCGCCGACGGCGAGGATGCCGCCGTAGCCGCCCTCGGCCAGGGCCTCCTCGTCGAGGACCTCCACGCTCAGGCCGGCCTTCTTGCCCGCGGCCGCACCGCGGGCGGCCAGCTCGGCCGGGTACAGGTCGTTGGGCGGGGCGTTGACCAGGTCCCGGACGAGGCCGACCGCTGCGGCCACGGCACGCGATCGGGCCAGCGCGGCCTTGGCGTCCCCGGCGTCCGGGACGACGACGGTGAACTCGCGCGGGGGCAGCGGCCGGTTCGCCGGCAGGTCGGACTTGTAGGCGGTGAACTCGTAGGCTCCCAGCAGGCTGCCCTCGGCGACGGCGTGCAGGCGCAGGTCGTCGGGCGTCCCGCCCACCGCGGCCAGCAGGGTGACCACCGACGCGCGGCCCGACAGCGCCCGGCTGGCGGCACCCGCACCCCGGCGCACCGCCTCGGCGTCGTAGCCGCCGCCGGTGCTCGGTGCGCCCAGGCCGACGGCGACCACGACGGGGAACGGACCCTGGCCGAGCGTCGCGACGCGGGTGACCTCGTCCTCACCGCCCCGGGCACCGAGGTCGGCGAGGGCGGACAGCAGCCGGCCACCGAGGAGCCGGTCGACGGCGTCCGCCCCCGGGGTGGACAGCAGGCCATCGGGGCCCTTGCCGACGCCGACGACCACGGCGTCGGCGGAGAGCTTCTCGAGGGGGCGGTCGGTGGCGGTGATCGTCGGCGGCACCGCTCGATCCTAGAAGGACCCTCCTGCTCCCCACCGTTCGCGGGCTCACGGCGGGCCCCTGCAGGAGGGCCGCACCGGGCTCGGGCTTCGAGGGCCGGCTGCCGCGGGTGCCGCCTGCCCACCTTCGCGGGCTCACGGCGGGCCCCTGCAGGAGGGCCGCACCGGGCTCGGGCTTCGAGGGCCGGCTGCCGCGGGTGCCGCCCGCCCACCGTTCGCGGGCTCACGGCGGGCCCCTGCAGGAGGGCCGCCCCCGGCTCCGGTCGTGCACGGCGGGCCCCTGCAGGAGGGCCGTTCCCGGGGACAGCTCCGTGCCCGCGGCTCGTCGACTGCCGGCACCGATAGCGTGCGGTCGTGGATGCGCGGACCTCGCCCCTGCACGAGCGGCACGTCGCCGCCGGCGCCAAGCTGGCGGACTTCGGCGGGTGGTCGATGCCGATCGAGTACGCCGGCGGCGGGGTGCTGGCCGAGCACGCCGCCGTCCGCGAGGGAGTGGGGCTCTTCGACGTCTCGCACCTGGGCACCGCCACCGTGCGGGGCCCGGGCGCGGCGGCGTTCGTCGACCGCTGCCTGACCAACGACCTGACCCGCATCGGCCCGGGGCAGGCGCAGTACACGATGTGCTGCCTGCCCGACGGCGACCCGCGCGCCGGCGGCGTGGTCGACGACCTGATCGTCTACCTGCACGGGCCCGACGACGTCCTGCTGGTGCCCAACGCGGCCAACGCGGCCGAGGTGGTGGCCCGGCTGTCCGCCGAGGCGCCCGCCGGGGTGACGGTCACCGACCGGCACACCGAGGTCGCCGTCCTCGCCGTCCAGGGCCCCCGATCGGCGGTGCTGCTCTCCATGCTGGGGCTGCCCGGCGAGCTGGCGTACATGTCCTTCGTGACCGGGACCGGCGGCGGGGACGCGGAGGTGACCGTCTGCCGCACCGGTTACACGGGCGAGCACGGCTACGAGCTGCTGGTGGCCGCCGACCGGGCCGGTGAGCTGTGGGACGTGCTGGTCGACGTCGGCCGCGACGAGGGGCTGCGGCTGTGCGGCCTCGGTGCCCGTGACACGCTGCGCACCGAGATGGGCTACCCCCTGCACGGCCACGAGCTGTCCCCGGAGATCAGCCCGCTGCAGGCCCGGGCCGGCTGGGCGGTCGGCTGGCGCAAGGACGCCTTCTGGGGCCGGGCGGCCCTCCTGGCCGAGAAGGGGTCCGGCCCGGCCCGGCTCCTCTGGGGTCTGCGGGCGCCCGGGCGCGGGATCCCCCGGCCGGGCATGGCGGTGCTCGGCGCCGCGGGGGAGCGGATCGGGGAGGTGACCAGCGGGACGTTCTCGCCGACGCTGCGGACCGGCATCGCCCTCGCGCTCCTCGACACCGCCGCAGGGGTCGAGGAGGGCGTCGAGCTGGCGGTGGACGTGCGCGGGCGGCCGCAGGCCGTGCAGGCCGTGCGGCCGCCGTTCGTGCCCTCGCACGTGCGCTGAGCGGCGGGCGCGCGGTACGTCCGCCCGGGCCGTGACGCCCGGGCTACCCCCGGTTCTTGCGGGTGGGGTCCTTGTCCTCCTTCGTGGGCTCCTGCCGCTCGGGGAGGGTGTCGGCGACGACGGCGTCCCTGCGGCCCATGGGCTCGGGGTCGCCCTGGGTGGTGTCCTCCGCGGTCTGGTGCTCCGCCTCGGAGTTGATCTCCGCGCCCAGCAGCACCAGGAAGCAGGTGATGTAGAGCCAGAGCATCAGCACGATGACCCCGGCGATCGTCCCGTAGGTCTCGTTGTAGCTGCCGAAGTTGTCGACGTAGAAGCTGAACGCCAGGCTCACCAGGACCCAGACCACGGTGACGACGACGGCGCCGAGGCTCACCCAGCGGAACTGCGGGGCGTCCCGGTCGGGTGCCACGCGGTAGAGGACGGCCAGCGACCCGGCGAAGACGGCGAGCAGGAGGCCCCAGCGGACGACCTGGGTGAGCACCGTGGCGAACGGTCCCAGCGGCAGCGCGTTGAGCACCGCCGGGACGACGGCGACCAGGCTGAAGGAGATCAGCACGAAAACGATCGCGCCGAGGGTCAGCAGCAGCGACGTGGCCCGCAGCTTGACGAGGTTGCGCGTCTCCACCTCGTCGTAGGCGAGGTTGACCGCGGTGACGAGGTTGTTCACCCCGCCGGAGGCAGCCCAGAGGGCGCCGAGCACGGAGACCACGAGGCTGACGGTGAGCGCACCCCCGGCACCCGTGGCGATCGAGCCCAGCTGGTCCCCGATGAGCCCCGCGGCGCTCTCGGGCAGCTGTTCGGAGAGGTCCTCGATCTGCCGGGTCACCGTCTCCGGGGAGGCCACCAGCCCGTAGAGCGAGATCGTCGCGATGAGGGCGGGGAAGACCGACAGGAAGCCCCAGAACGCGACACCGCCGGCGATGATCGGCATGTTGTCGGCCTTGTGCTCCGCCCAGGCCCGCTTGAGGACCTGCTTCCACCCCCGCCAGGGGATCTCGGTGGGGGTGCCGGCGTCGATGCCGGGCTGCTGCTCGTTCCCGGGGGCGTCCGGCGGCAGCCCGGTCCCCTGCGGGCGGTCGCCCTCCGCGGCCGCCCGCGCGGCGGCGGCGCGGCGGGCGGCCTTCTCCTCGACCCGCTGGCGGATCCGATCGACCGCGCTGTCCCGGGGCCGTGACCGGGTCACCTCAGTCCCCCGGCCAGGACCCGGTCAGCTTGTGGAAGCCACGGGCGCCGGCGCGGTCGATCGCGGCCTTGGTCGCGCCGAAGATCGCCCCCTGGAGCGCGGCGGCGAGCACGACCTCGCGCATCCGGTACTCGCTCTGCAGCGCGCCCGGCGCGTCGTCCTCGTGGGCGAGCCGCTTCCACACCTGCTTGAACACCGCGCCGGAGACGACACCGGCGAGCAGACCACCGAGGAGGCCGACCGGCCGGTAGGCCAGCGCGGCGCCCTTGTGCGTCTCCCGCTCGCTCACGAGGCCCTCCGCACGGTGCGGCGCGCGTGGCGGCGGGCCTTGCGGACCGACCGCCGCCTGCGGCGGATCGCCCGCTGGGCCTCCCGGCCGGCCTTCTCGCGCGCCTGCTCGCGGGCCTTGGCCCGGGCCGCGCGCCGGGCGGCGGTGGCCTTCGCCTCCCGCTTGGCGGCGCGCCTGGCGGCGCGCTTGGCCCGGCGCCGGTCGCGGGTGCTGCGCCGCCAGACCAGCAGCGCCAGCAGCGCCGCCACGCCGGTCGCGGCGCCGATCACGGTCGGGGGGCTCTCCCGGTAGGTCTCGACGGCGGTGTCCCGCGCCCGGTAGGCCCCCTCCTTCGCCCGGGACGGCACGTCGAGGCGCGAGGACAGCTCGTCGACGGTGCGGCTGAGCTGCTCCCGCGTGGCCTCGATGTCGGCCTTGATGGCGTCGGGGTCGTTGGCGGGCGGCGACTGCCCGTCCGGGGTGCTGGGGGTGCTCACCGGCGTGCACTCTCCTTCACGGTCGCGATGTCGGTCTTGGTGCTGGCGATCGCCTCGCTCGGGATCGGCGGGCTGCCCTTCTGCACGTCCTTCTTCCCGACCAGGGCCAGGACGCCGGCGACGAGGAACAGCACGACGGCGACGATCAGCGCAGCGAGCCATGCCGGCAGGACGAGGTCGAGCAGCAGGATGGCCGTGGTGATGAGGACGGCGAGGCCGAAGAAGCCGAACAGGCCGGCGCCGCCGAAGAGGCCGGCGCCGACGCCCAGCCGCTTGGCCTTCTGGCTGACCTCGGCCTGCGCCAGGCGGGTCTCGTCGCGGACGAGCCGCGAGATCTGCTCGGTCAGCTGCCCGACGAGCTGACCGGTGGAGGCGTCCCCGGGTGGGGGCGTCGCGTCGGCGCGGGTGGCGCCGGTGGTGGGCTCGTTCATCGGTCCTCCGGAGCTGGGACGGACGGTCGATGATCTGTCATGCCCCCTGGACGTGGCCGCTTAACCCGACCCGCGTCACACCCCGGCTAGCCTCGGGCCATGGGTTGGTGGTGGCGGTTGGAGGACCCCGCGGGTGCGGAGGTGGACCCGGAGTCCGTGGGCGTGGAGGTCCCGCCCGCGGACAACCAGGGGGACGCCGAGTCCTGGCTCGGAGAGCACTGGCGCGTGCTGCTCGAGCGGGGGGTGGCCACCGTGACCCTGTTCGAGGGTGACCGCGAGGTGTACGGCCCGATGGGGCTCGCCGCCACCTGAGCGGCCCGGCCCCCGCCGGCGTGCCGGTGCGGCCGCCGGCGGGGGCGCGCGTCAGCCGCGGGCCGTCTTCGCGGGGTCCCGCTCGACGACCTCCCCGAGCACCTCGTCGATGCGCCGGAGGACGTCGGCGTCCAGGCGGACACCGGCCGCCGCGACGTTGTCCCGCACCTGCTCCGGCCGGCTGGCGCCGATGATCGCCGCCGCCACGTTGCCGTTCTGCAGCACCCACGCGATCGAGAGCTGCGCCAGGCTCAGCCCGAGGTCGGCCGCGACCGGCTGCAGGTCCTGCACCCGGGTGAGCACCTCGTCGCGGAGGAAGCGGGCCAGGAAGCGGCTGCCCTCGGGGTCGGTCGCACGGCTGCCCGCCGGCGGCTGCTCCCCGGGCCGGTACTTGCCGGTCAGCACGCCCTGGGCCACCGGCGACCAGACGATCTGCGACACCCCCTCCCGCTCGCAGGTGGGCACCACCTCGTCCTCGATGACCCGCCACAGCATCGAGTACTGCGGCTGGTTGCTGATCAGCTGGACGCCGAGGTCGCGGGCCAGCGCGGCGCCGGCGGCGATCTCCTCGGCGCGCCACTCCGAGACGCCGATGTAGAGGACCTTCCCCGCGCGCACCAGGTCGGCGAAGGCGGTCATCGTCTCCTCCAGCGGCACCGTCGCGTCGTAGCGGTGCGCCTGGTAGAGGTCGATGTGGTCGGTCTGCAGCCGCCGCAGCGAGGCCTCGCAGCTCTCGGTGATGTGCTTGCGGGACAGGCCGCGGTCGTTGCGGCCGGGCCCGGTGGGCCAGTAGACCTTCGTGAACACCTCCAGC
This sequence comes from Geodermatophilus marinus, assembly GCF_003428645.1. Lineage (GTDB taxonomy): Bacteria > Actinomycetota > Actinomycetes > Mycobacteriales > Geodermatophilaceae > Geodermatophilus. The sequence goes on from NZ_QVQH01000003.1 coordinate 84,675, forward strand.
CCCTCGCGGCGCTGACCGGCCAGCGCCCGCCCCAGGACGGACTCGGCGCGCGTCCCGGCGTAGACGTCCGCGGTGTCGAAGGTCGTGATCCCGGCGTCGAGGGCGGCGCGCACGCAGGCCTGCGCGGCGTCCTCCTCGACCTGACCGCCGTGGGTCAGCCAGTTGCCGTAGGCGATCTCGGAGATGGTCAGGCCGGAACGGCCGAGGCGTCGGTACTCCACGTGCCCCGACGCTAGGCCGGGGCCGCCGACCTCACACCTCGGCGCCGAGCGCGACCTCCGGCTTGGGGAACCGCCAGCGGCGGATCATCGTGGCGCGGCTGACGCCGTACCAGACCAGGCCGCGCATCCTGTGGTCCTGGTTCGGGAAGCGCTCGAGCACCTTGCGCTTGATCCGGCGGCCGAGCACGAAGGAGTCGGCGATGATGACGAGGAAGAACAGGAACCAGATGAAGACGGTGTAGCTCTGCACCGCCGGGTTCGGGATGAAGTAGCCCACCAGCACCAGCGCCGCGACGACCAGGAACCAGCTCCCGGCGTTGCGGCGGGCGTCGACCACGTCGCGCACCAGCTTGCGGACCGGCCCCCGGTCGCGGGCCGGCAGGTAGCTGTCGTCCCCGCGCACGGCCGCGGAGCGCGCGCTGCCGCGCTGGGCGGCCTGCTGCTCCCGCATCCGCTTGTAGGCCTCCTTGCGCGTGGTCGGAGGCGGCGGCGGGGGGCCGGGCCGGCGGCCCTGCGCCTCGTGACGCTTGGGCGTGGGCCGGCCCTTGCCGCCGGCCTTCACCAGCGACGGGGCCGCCTCGGTGGCCTCGGGGGCGGCCTCGGCGCGGTCACGACGGCCGGGCAGGCGCAGCTTCACGCTCCCGAGTCTACGTGCGGGTCCCGCCGTCCCTGGTGCGCGCGACCCCGGGCCGTACAGTGGGAAGAGGAGCCGCCCCGGCGGCGTTGCCTGGTGCAGGACGTGCCTGGTGCAGGCACCCCTCGAACCTGGGAGGACTACAGACATGACGGTGCAGGACACCGCAGCGACCGGCGTCGTCCTGAGCGACCCCGCTGCCGCGAAGGTCAAGGCCCTGCTGGACCAGGAGGGCCGCGACGACCTGCGGCTGCGCATCGCCGTGCAGCCGGGCGGGTGCTCCGGGCTGCGGTACCAGCTGTTCTTCGACGAGCGCTTCCTCGACGGCGACCAGACCTACGACTTCGGCGGCGTCGAGGTCATCGTGGACCGCATGAGCGGCCCCTACCTCGGCGGCGCGGTGATCGACTTCGTCGACACCATCGAGAAGCAGGGCTTCACGATCGACAACCCGAACGCCACGGGCTCGTGCGCCTGCGGGGACTCCTTCAGCTGAGTCCCGCCGCCTGACCCGACGACGCCCGGCTCCCCCGTGGGGAGCCGGGCGTCGTGCTGTGTGATCTGCGGTCCTCCGGACCGCTCCCGCGGCCAGGTGCCGTCCCCGGCCGGCGCGGAGCCGCTCGGTCGGGCCCTCCTCGGAGGACCCTGCGGGCCCCCGCTCGTCGGGCGCTCCCGCGGCCAGGTGCCGTCCCCGGCCGGCGCGGAGCCGCTCGGTCGGGCCCTCCTCGGGGGACCCTGCGGGCCCCCGCTCGTCGGGCGCTCCCGCGGCCAGGTGCCGTCCCCGGCCGGCGCGGAGCCGCTCGGTCGGGCCCTCCTCGGGGGACCCTGCGGGCCCCCGCTCGTCGGGCGCGCCCGCTCGAATCGGGCCGTCAGACCTGGACCGGGTAGACCGTCTCCGGGATCTCGGGCTTGATCCGCTCCTCGACGAAGATCCCGTGCCAGACCATGAACACGAGCACCTCCCACACCTGGCGGGCGGTGCGCTTCCCCGGCACCTCGGCGGTGCGCAGCTGCTCGAGCAGGGCGAGGACCTGGCCGCGGTCGAGCCACTCGTCGGTCTGGCTCTCGGTCACGATGTCGCGGGCCCAGCCGTGCAGCGGCCCGGCGAGGAAGTCCGCCGTCGGCACGGGGAAGCCCAGCTTGCGCCGGTGCAGGATGGCCGGCGGCACGATCTGCTCCATCGCCCGCCGCAGCGCGTACTTGGTCGCCCCCTTGCGGTCGCCCGCGCCGCGGCGCGGCACGCGCTCGTCCAGCGGGATGGTGCTGGCCAGGGCGAACACCTCGGGGTCGAGGAACGGCACGCGCAGCTCGAGCGAGTTGGCCATGGTCATCTTGTCGGCCTTGACCAGGATGTCGCCGCGCAGCCAGGTGAACAGGTCGACGTACTGCATCGCCGTCACGTCGTCGTACCCGGCCTCCCGGGTGCGCCGGTAGAGGCTCTCCGTGACCGCGACGTGCGACAGGTCCGGGTCGTGGCCGCGCATCAGCCGGGCGAGCTCGGCGGGGGAGAGGTTGCGGGCGTTGCCGTAGTAGCGCTCCTCCAGCGGGATCGACGCCCGCCGCAGCAGGTCCTTGCCCCGCATGCCCTCGGGCAGCCGCTCCGACAGCGCGGCCATGGCCCGCCGGCCGGACCGCGGCACCCGCTCGGCCCACGCCAGGCTCAGCGGCTCGCGGTAGATGGTGTAGCCGCCGAACAGCTCGTCGGCACCCTCGCCGGAGAGCACCACCTTGACGTGCTTGCGGGCCTCCCGGGCCACGAAGTACAGGGGCACGAGCGCGGGGTCGGCGACCGGGTCGTCGAGGTACCAGACCACCTCGGGGATGGCCGCGGCGAACTGCTCGGCGTCGATGACGACCGGCACGTGGCGGACGCCGAGCGCCGCAGCCGACTCCGCCGCGATGTCCACCTCCGACGTCGACTCGCGCTCGAAGCCGACCGTGAAGGTCATCAGGTCCGGGTTGTACCGGTGCGCGAGCGCGGCGATCGCCGTGGAGTCGATGCCGCTGGAGAGGAACGAGCCCACGGTGACGTCGGCCCGCATGTGCTTGGCCACCGAGTCGTCGAGGGTCGCCGCGATCCGGTCGTAGAGCTCCTGCTCCCGCCCGGCCGGCACCGGCTGCGGGCGGAAGGTCGGGTGGAAGTACCGCGTGGTGGACAGCTCGCCGTCCACCACGGTGAAGCTCGTGCCGCTCTCGATCCGGCGGATGCCGCGGTGCAGGGTCGCCGGCTCGGGCACGTACTGCAGCGTCAGGTAGTGCTGCAGCGACGCCGGGTCCACACCCCCGGCGGCGGCGCTCCCGCCGAGCAGTTCCAGGACCGCCTTCTTCTCGGAGCTGAAGACGAGCCCGCCGTCGGCCAGCCGCGCGGTGAACAGCGGCTTGATGCCGAAGGGGTCGCGGGCGCCGAACGCCGTCCGGGTCTCGGTGTCCCAGATGACGAAGGAGAACATGCCGCGCAGCCGGCGGACGACGTCCGGCCCCCACAGGTGGTAGCCGGCCACGATCGTCTCGGTGTCGCCGTGCGTGCGCAGGTCCGCGCCGGCGGCGGCGAGCTCCGCGCGCAGCTCGACGTAGTTGTAGATCTCGCCGTTGAAGAGGATCCGGTACCGGTCGCCGGCGTAGGGGAGGGGCTGCGGGCTGCCCTCCAGGTCGATGATCGACAGCCGGTTGAAGCCGAGGACGGCGCGGGTGTCGGACCAGACCGCGGTGTCGTCGGGGCCGCGGTGGTGCAGGCAGTGCAGCGCCTCCCGGACGGCGGCGACGTGGGGGTCGCCGACCCGGTCGGCGTCGGTGGACAGGTAGGCCAGCAGGCCGCACATGGGGCGCGAGTCTCCCGGGGGTCAGGGCGCGTCCGGGCGCGGCGTCGCCGCGGCCCTCAGACGCGCTCGCCGGCGCGGGTCCGCCGGGTGGCGACGCGCTCGGCGTAGAAGGACAGCACGGGCACGGTACCGGCCACGAGCACCAGCAGCGCGCCCTTGAGGGTCCAGCGGGCGCGGAGTGCCAGGTCGCACGCGGTGAGGAAGAAGATGAAGTAGAGCCAGCCGTGCAGCGTGCCCAGGACGGTCACCGGGCCCTCGATCCCCGCGGCGTACTTCAGCGGGACGGCCACGAGCACGAGGGCGATGAGCAGGACGCCGACCACCCAGGCCATGACGCGGTAGCGGGTGAGGGCCGCGGGGACGTCCTTCCCGACCCGGCGCGCCAGGGCCCGCGGCAGTCGGGGGGCGGTGGCGGTGCGCTCAGCCGACACGGTCGCCCCGCTGCCCCAGGGCCTTGGCGTTGAGCTCGGCCAGGTAGGCGTTGTAGGCGGCCAGCTCGGGGTCGCCGGTCGTGTCGACGCGCGGCCGCTGGTAGAGGACGACGGCGGTGCCCGGCTCGTCCTCGTCGGGGTCGCGGTGCAGCTCGTCCCGGGCCATCTTGACGTAGAAGCCCAGGCCCATGAACCCGTAGAGGGGCCACTGCAGGGCGTAGCTCCAGTTGACGGCCCCACCGCCGGCCTCGGCCTTGGTGAGCTGCCAGTACCCCAGGAAGAAGGTGGCGACGAACAGCGCCGCCACGACAAGGTGGCCGAGCACCCACCGGGGGGTCAGCAGCCGCGTCCACACGCCCCCGACTGTAACCGCCGGGACCTGCCGGTCGGGGTGCCGGTGAGCCGGCTCACGGGCGTCGGGGCCCGCGGCGACGGGCGTGGCCCGCGGGCGTCCCGACCCGCCGGGCACCCGTCTCCGGTGGTCGGCGCCCACGGGGGGTCCGTTAGGCTCGGCCCAGACTGACGTCGGCGGAGGACGTCGTCCGCCCGGACCCGGCGGGCGGCCCCGCCGGAGGACCGTCCGGCAGGCCCGGACGGAGGAGGAGGCAGCGAGCAGTGGCTCGAGGCAGCAGGCCTGCGCGGCTGGCCGCGCTCGGTCTCCCGGTCGACCGAACGGGCGGAGGCGTGCGGTGAACTGGGACCGGTTCTGGGAGATCGGCTGGCCCGAGGGCGTCACCGACGAGGCCGAGGCGATGCACGACCTGTGGATCGGCTCGATCATCGCCGCGATGATCGTGGGCACCCTCGTGTGGGGGCTGATCTTCTACGCGATGGCGCGCTACAAGAAGCGCGGCGACGAGCTGCCCCGGCAGACGGCGTACAACCTGCCGCTGGAGATCGTCTACACGATCATCCCGTTCCTCATCATCGCCGGGCTGTTCTTCTTCACGGTCGTGGTGCAGAACCGGGTCCAGGAGCGCAGCCCCGACCCCGACGTCACCATCGCGGTCAACGCCTTCAAGTGGAACTGGCAGTTCGTCTACCCGGAGACCTTCGACGAGGAGACCGGGGAGCCGGTGAGCACGGTCGGCACCAGCGACGAGATCCCGATCGTCGTCGTGCCGGTCGACCAGACCGTGCAGTTCAACCTGGCCTCGGCCGACGTCATCCACTCCTTCTGGGTGCCGGACTTCCTCTTCAAGCTCGACGTCATCCCCGGCAACGAGAACGGCGTGGACAACGTCTTCGAGGTGACCGTCCGCGAGGAGGGCGCCTTCGTCGGCCGGTGCGCCGAGCTGTGCGGCACGTACCACGCGTACATGAACTTCGAGGTCCGGGCGGTGTCGCCGGACGACTACGACGCCTACCTGGCCGCCCGCGAGTCGGGGCTGACGACCTACGACGCGCTCGAGAGCATCGGCGAGCCCGGCGAGGCGATCAGCACCAGCCCCTTCGACCTGGTCACCGACTCCCAGCGGGCCGATGGCTGACACCCGCCCGGCATCGTCCGGCACGCAGCAGGAGGGACGGCCGTGAAGGTCGAAGCGCTCATCTTCAACCTCATCGGGGTGTTCTGCATCGCGGTGGCGGTGGTCTACGGGCTCTGGGCCCGGGAGCCGATCGGGACGACGGCGCTGGCGCTGTCCGGCGGGCTGGTCTTCCTCATCGGGGGGTTCTTCTGGTTCGTGTCGCGCCGCATCGACGCCCGCCCGGAGGACCGCAAGGACGCCGAGATCGCCGACGGCGCCGGTGAGCTCGGGTTCTTCAGCCCCGGCAGCTACTGGCCCTTCGGCATCGCGCTCTCCGCGGCCCTCATGGGCATCGGGTTGGCCTACTTCCACGCCTGGCTGATCCTCCTGGCCGGGGCCGCCATCATCGTCACCGTCGGCGGTCTGCTCTTCGAGTACTACGTGGGGCAGAACGCGCACAGCTGAGCCGCACCCGGTCCGACGACGAGGGCCCTCCCCGCTCCGGCGGGGAGGGCCCTCGTCGTCGGAGCGTGCGACGTGCTCCCCGGACGGAGGTGCGCGGCCGCGGGCGCCACGCAGCCCCTGCGCCCCGGGCGAGCCGCGGCTGGCCCGGGGGAGGGCGGGGCCTGCTGCCGCCCTCCTGGCGGCGCTGAGCCGGCCGCCGCCGTCCCTGGGCGGGTGCGGCACCGACCGTGCCTGAGCGGTACGTGCCGACCGGCCGGGGCGGAGGGCCTTCCCTGCGGCGCAGGGCGGCCGCGGGGACCCCCCAGCGGCACAGGAGCGCCCGGGGGCGGGTGATCGGCGTCCGCGCCGCATCGTCGCCGCCCGTCCGGCGGCGAGGACGGCGACCGCGAGGTGAGGGCCGCCGGCTGCGGCCCGGACGTGGACGGCCACCGACCGCCGCTGACGACGCCGAACCGGCCGACGGGCCGGCCGGTTCGGCGAGCGCCCGGGCCGCTCCGCGGGGGCCGGCAGGGCACGGACGACGAGGGCCCCGACGGATGATCCGTCGGGGCCCTCGTCGCGTGCGGGAACTCAGTCGCGCGGCTCCTGCGGGCGTCCGCTGTCGGACGGGCGACCGGAGGAGGTGAGCTCGCGGCTCTCGTCCGCGGCCGCTGCCCCGTGGGACTCGCGCCGCTGCTCGAGCTCCACCTGGGCCGGCTCCTCGATGGGGGAGAAGAAGCCGCGGACGGCCCGCCGGGCGGCGCCGACCTGGTTCATCTTCTTGGGCACCGAGGCCCCGCCGTAGGCGAGCTGGCCGTGGCCGTGCTCGTCGACCGGTCCGAGCGGCTGGTGCACCTCGATGAACTCGCCGTGCGGCAGGCGCCGGATGACACCGGTCTCGATGCCGTGCTCGAGGACCTCCCGGTCGTGCTTCTGCAGGCCCAGGCAGATCCGGTAGGTGATCACGTAGACGATCGGCGGCAGGATGATGAGTCCGATCCGGCCGATCCAGGTCATCGCGTTGAGGCTGATGTCGAACTTGTCCGCGACCACGTCGTTGCCGCCGGAGATCATCAGCACCACGTAGAAGGTGATGGCCATCGTCCCCAACGAGGTGCGGACGGGGACGTCGCGCGGCCGCTGCAGCAGGTGGTGGCTGGTCTCGTCCCGGGTGAGCTTGCGCTCGATCACCGGGTAGAGAGCCATGAGGGTGAACAGGATCCCCGGCAGCACCACCGTCGGCCAGAACAGCGCCGGGATCGTGTAGTCACCCGGCAGGTTGATGTCCCAGGCCGGCCACAGCCGGGTCGAGCCGTCGAGGAACATGACGTACCAGTCGGGCTGGGACGCCGCCGAGACCTGCGCCGGGTTGTACGGGCCCCACAGCCACAGCGGGTTGATCTGCACCAGACCGCCCAGGGCCGCGCAGACGCCGAAGACGATGAACACCAGACCGGTGGCCTTGCCCGCGAAGGCCGGGAACAGCCGGTTGCCGACCACGTTGTGCTCGGTGCGCCCCGGGCCGGGGAACTGGGTGTGCTTCTGCTTGACCAGGATCAGCAGATGGAGGGCGATGAGCGCGAGCATGATCGCCGGCACGATCAGCACGTGCACGATGTACATGCGGCCGACGATGTACTCACCGACGTAGTCGCCGTTGAAGACCGCCCAGTGCACCCAGGTCCCCACGACCGGGATCGACAGGATGATCGCCGAGACGATCCGCAGGCCCGTGCCGGAGAGCAGGTCGTCGGGCATCGAGTAGCCGGTGAAGCCCATGGCGAAGGACAGGACGAGCAGCGCGATGCCGATGAGCCAGTTCGTCTCCCGCGGCCGGCGGAAGGCGCCGGTGAAGAAGATGCGCAGCAGGTGCACCACGATGGCGGCGACGAACAGCAGCGCCGCCCAGTGGTGCAGCTGGCGCATGAACAGCCCGCCGCGGACGTCGAAGGAGATGTCCAGCGTCGAGTCGTAGGCCGCCGACATCTCCACGCCCCGCAGCGGCGCGTAGCTGCCGTCGTAGACGACCTCCCGCATGGAGGCGTCGAAGAAGAACGTCAGGTAGGTGCCCGACAGCAGCAGCAGGATGAACGAGTAGAGGGCGATCTCCCCGAGCAGGAACGACCAGTGGTCGGGGAAGACCTTGTTGAGGGTCCGGCGCAGCGGGCCGGCGACGATGAGGCGGTCGTCGAAGTCCACGGCGGCCTTGCCGAGCCGCGTGGTCGGGACCCCCGGCGCCGTGGCGGTACGAGCCATCAGATGCGCTCCCGGTTCCAGTAGGTGGGGCCTACGGCCTCAATGTAATCGCTGCGCGCAACAAAATAGCCCTCGTCATCGACCGTGATGGGCAACTGCGGCAGGGCGCGGGTGGCCGGGCCGAACACCGGCTTGGCCCCCTGCGTGACGTCGAACTGCGACTGGTGGCACGGGCAGAGGATCCGGCTGGTCTCCTGCTCGTAGAGCGACACGGGGCAGCCGGCGTGCGTGCAGATCTTCGAGTAGGCGACGTAGTCGCCGTAGCCGAAGCCCTCCTGGCCGGGGATCGGCCGGTCGGCCTCGAGCTGCTCCGGGCGCAGCCGGATGAGCATGGTCGCCGCATCGGACTCCCGGTTGCCACCGGGCACGGCCGGGAAGACCGTCTCCAGCGAGCCGGGCTGCTGGTCACCCGGACGGATCGGGGTGCCGTCGTCCCGGAGCAGCCGGACGCCCTCGCCCCAGCTGGTGGTCCCGAGCGGGTTGCCGGTGTTCGGGTTCCGGATCAGGCCGCCCAGCGGCATGATCAGCATGGCCCCGAGCGCGCCACCCATGAACACCATCGAGCGGGTGAGCAGCTTGCGCCGGGCCAGGCCGCTGTCGTGCAGGCCGCCGACGAGGGTGGCGCCGGTGGTGACCCGGTCGAAGTGCGAGCCGTCGTGCTTGTCCTGCACCGCGGTCTCGTGCGGCAGGAGCTTCTTGGTGTAGAGCACCAGCCCGACGCCGACCAGGATCAGCGACAGGCCACCGAGCGAGCCCAGCAACGGGGTGAAGATCGCGCTCCAGCCGCCCTCGGTGATGTCCCACTGCCAGTCGGGCAGGAACCAGCCGGAGCCGACGTAGACGACGATGAACGCGAGCGCGGCCACCCCGGCCAGCGCGAAGGTCAGCGCGACCTGGCGGACGGCCCGCTTCTCCAGCGTCGACCCCGGCTCCGGGCCGGGGTCGACGTGCAGGACCTCGACGCCGTCGTACCGCGCGCCGAGCCGGTCGAGCTCCTCGCGCGGCATGGCCGCCAGCTGCTCGGCGCTGTACTGGTCGTCCGGCCCGCCGACGTGCGGGCCGGAGACGCCGGCGCCGCCGTGGGAGCCGGGGCCGGTGTGCTGCGTGGTCACGCCTTGCTCCCCATCCAGAAGATGCCGAACAGCAGGATGCTGACTCCGACGGTCCAGATGACCAGGCCCTCGGCCACCGGGCCGATCCGCCCGATGCCGGCGCCGCCCGGGTCGGCCTGCTCGTTGATGGTCTGGACGTAGTTGATGATCGACCGCTTCTCCTCGGGGGTCAGCTGGTTGTCCCCGAAGACCGGCATGTTCTCCGGCCCGCTGAGCATCGCGGTGTAGATCTCCAGGTCGTTGGAGCTCTCCAGGCTCGGCGCCGCCTTGCCCGAGGAGAGCGCGCCGCCCGCGCCGACGAAGTTGTGGCAGGAGGCGCAGTTGAGCCGGAACAGCTCACCGCCCTCGGCGAGGTCGCCCTCGCGCAGGTCGCCCGACGGCAGGGTCGGGCCGCCGCCGTTGGCCTGCACGTAGGCCATGAGCTGGTCGATCTGCTCGTCGGAGAAGACCGCGGGCTTGTCGGGGGCGTCGGCCTCCTGCCGGACCAGCGGCATGCGACCGGTGTGGACCTGGAAGTAGACGGCCGCCTCGCCGACGCCGATGAGCGAGGGGCCACGGTTGGGCACCCCTTCGAGGTTCTCCCCGTGGCAGGAGATGCAGCTGCGCTCGTAGAGCTCGCGGCCGGCGGCCTCCGCGGAGGACTCGGTGGTCGCCGTCCCCTCCTCGCCGGCCGCGTAGGCCGGGGACAGGAACGCGTACAGCGTGCCGGTCAGGACCAGGGCGGCCATGAGGCCGGCCACGTTGGTGACGCGGCGGCGCTGCCGCGAGCGCCGCCGTGCACGGGCCGCCGCGGCCGGCGAGCCCGCGGCGGGACGGCGGGACCGGCGGCCGCGGCCCCGCGGGGAGGCGTCGTCGTGCCGGGCGTCGGAGTGCGGGTTCGTGGTGGACACCGGTTCCCTAGCGGATCAGGTAGATCGTGGCGAAGAGCCCGACCCACACGACGTCGACGAAGTGCCAGTAGTAGGAGACCACGATCGCCGCGGTCGCCTGCGCCGGCGTGAAGCGGCCCATCGTGGACCGGATGAGCAGGTACACGAAGGCGACCAGGCCCCCGATGACGTGCAGCGCGTGGAAACCGGTCGTCAGGTAGAAGACCGACCCGTAGGTGGAGCTGGAGATGCTCGTGCCGTGGTCCACGACCAGCACGCGGTACTCGTTGGCCTGGGCGAGCACGAAGACCAGGCCCATGGCGAACGTGATGGTGAACCAGCGGCGCAGCCCGTAGACGTTGCCCTGCTCGGCGGCGAAGACGCCCAGCTGGCAGGTGACCGAGCTCAGCACCAGGATGATCGTGAAGACCAGCGCGTACGGCAGGTTGAGCTCGGTGGGTTCCGGCGGCCACCCCTCCGTCGCGCGCGCCCGCGCGGTGAAGTACATGGCGAACAGGCCGGCGAAGAACATCAGCTCGCTGGACAGCCAGATGATCGTTCCGACGCTGACCATGTTCGGTCGGGACAGCGAGTGCACCCGCGAGGTGTCGAAGGTGCCGCTCGCGACGGGAGCCGTTGTCACGAGGCCCATCATGGCATCGGCTCCGGCGTCGCACCGACCGCGGGTGGTGTGCGCGCCGTTCCCGTGACCTGCCCGAGACCTTGCCCGGGACCGGGGGTCCGGGTGCCCGGTCGAGCGGGCCGGGGGGCCCGGCGGGGGCAACGGGGGGGTGCCTCCGCCGCGGCTCCGGGCCCGCGCTCCCCGGGCGGCGGGCGGGCGGGCACTAGGCTCGCCGGCGTGATCGACGCCGCGCCGGCCACCGTCCTGGTCTACAGCTCCCGCCCCGAGGTCCGGGCCGCCGTGCGGACCGCCGTGGGGCGGCGCCCGGCGAGGGACGTCGGCCCGCTCACCTGGGTGGAGTGCGCCACCGGTCAGGACGTCGTCGACACGGTCGACGGCGGCGGCGTCGACCTGTGCGTCCTCGACGGCGAGGCCCAGCCCACCGGTGGGTTGGGCCTGGCCCGGCAGCTGCGCATCGAGCTCGCCGACCCCCCGCTGCTGTGCGTGCTGGTGGCCCGGCAGCCCGACCGGTGGCTGGCGCACTGGTCGCAGGCCGACGCGACCCTCCCGCACCCGCTCGACCCGCTGACCGCCCCCGACGTCGTCGCGGCCCTGCTGCGCGACCGCGTCGGGGGGCGGTCGGCCGCGCGCCGGTGAGCGCCCGCACCTGGCCGGCGCTGCTCACCCGGCTGCTGGCCCGCGAGGACCTCGCGGCCGAGGACACCGCGTGGGCCATGCGCGAGGTCATGACCGGGGAGGCCACGCCGGCGCAGGTCGCCGGCTTCGCCGTGGCGCTGCGGGCCAAGGGGGAGGCGCCCTCCGAGGTCGCCGGCCTCGCGGCCACGATGCTGGAGCAGGCCACGCCGGTCTCGCTCCCGCTGCCCTGCGTCGACATCGTCGGCACCGGCGGCGACGGCGCGCACACGGTCAACATCAGCACGATGGCGGCGGTGGTGACGGCGGCCACCGGGGTCCCGGTCGCCAAGCACGGCAACCGTGCGGCGTCGTCGTCCTCCGGGGCGGCCGACGTGCTCGAGGCGCTCGGCGTGGTCATCGACCTGCCCGCGGCCGGGGTCGCGCGCTGCGTGCAGGAGGCCGGCATCGGCTTCTTCTTCGCCCCGGTGTTCCACCCCGGCTACCGGCACACCGCGGCGCCCCGGCGGGAGATGGGCATCGGCACGGTCTTCAACTTCCTCGGGCCGCTCACCAATCCGGCCCGGCCGGTGGCCGCGGCGATCGGCTGCGCCGACGCGCGGATGGCGCCGGTGCTGGCGGCCGTCTTGGCCGGGCGCGGCATGCGCGCGCTGGTGTTCCGGGGGGACGACGGCCTGGACGAGCTCACCACGGCCACGACGTCCTCGGTCTGGGTGGTGCGCGGGGGAGAGGTCGAGCCCGACCGCGCCGACCCCACCGCCCTCGGCCTCGAGGTGCCGCCGCCGGGCGCCCTCCGGGGCGGTGACCCCGCGGCCAACGCCGATGCGTTCCGGCGGGTGGTCCGGGGGGAGCCGGGGCCGGTGCGCGACGCCGTGCTGCTCAACGCGGCCGCGGCACTGGCCGCCTTCGACGAGCGGCCGGCGCGGCTGCACGACGCCCTGGCCGCGGGCCTGGAGCGGGCGGCGGCCGCGGTCGACGACGGCCGGGCGGCTGCCCTGCTCGACCGCTGGGTGACCGTCAGCCGGGCGCTGCGCGGCTGACGGCCGGGGGCACCCGCGCGGGGCGCCGCGGCGGGTCGGGTGCCGTGCTCAGGCGCCGGACTCGAAGCCGATCGAGAAGGCGGCCTCCAGGTCGTGCCGCGAGTAGCTGCGGAAAGCGATGTGGGTGTCGGTCTCCAGGACACCGGGGACCTTGTTGATCCGCCCTGCGATGACCTCGGCCACCTGGTCGAACTCCCGCACCCGCACGACGGCGATGAGGTCGACGTCCCCGGCCACGGAGTAGACCTCGCTCACGCCGTCGAGGTCGGCGACGGCCTCGGCCACCTCGGGGATCGCGTCGGTGGCCGCGTCGATCATGACGATGGCGGTGATCACGCCGGGGATGCTAGTGGAAGGACCCTCCTGCCCCCACGCCTCGCTCCGCTCGGCGCGGGCCCCTGTAGGAGGGCCGTTCCAGCACGTCACCCGGCTCGGCGCGGGCCCCGGCACGAGGGCGTTCCGGCCCGTCACCGGCTCGGCGCGGGCCCGGCGGGAGGGCCGTTCCCGCCCGTCACCGGCTCGGCGCGGGCCCCGGCAGGAGGGCCGTTCCGGCCCGTCCAGCGCGGGGCCCGGGCGGGCCCGCCGACACCCGCTCGGGCCGCGCGCGGGTGCGCAGCGGGCGGTCGTCGGCGAAGGGATCACGCTCGGCGCGGCTCTGCTCGACGCGGTGCAGGAAGTCGCTGTAGCCACCGGTGCCCGGTACGGGGCAGGCGAGCGTCCCGTCCACCTCCACCAGGCGGGTGCCGGGCTTCTCCATCCAGCGCAGCACCAGCTCGGTCTCGTCCACGGAGGCGGCCAGCTCGCCGTCGGGACCCAGCGGCGTCTCGGCGGTGGCCCGCAGGCCGGCCAGGGCCGAGCGCACCGAGGACCCGCGGGCGGCGCAGCCGGCGGCGACGAGGCGGCCGCGCCGGACGAGCGACAGCGCCCACCCCCCTTCGGTCCCCGGCCGCGCCAGCACCAGCTCCGGGACGGTGGCCAACGACTCCAGCCGCTGCCGGCGGCGCACCGCGCGGACGAGGACCGCCACCCGGTCGCGCAGCACGGCGGCGTCCTCGTAGCGCTCGTCGGCGGCCAGCCGCTCGACGCGGTCCAGCAGCGGGGTGAGCAGCGCGCGGGGGTCGGCGGCCACGGCGGCCCGCAGCACCGCGGCGACGGCGGCGTACTCCTCGACCGACTGCGCCCCGGTGCAGGGCGCGCCACAGCGGCCCATGTCCGCGAGGGCGCACGCCGTGCCGAGCACCCGCGGGGACAGCCGGCCGGTGCACTGGCGCAGCGGCAGGGACTCGTGGACGGCGGCGACCGCGGAGTCGGCCGCCCGCCGGTCGGGGAAGGGGCCGAGGAACACCCCGGCACCGGGGCGGACGCGGCGCACCACCGACAGCCGCGGGAACGGCTCGTCGGTGAGGCGCACCCACAGGGCCCGCTCCGGGAAGCGGGAGCGCCGGTTGTAGCGGGGTTTGTGCTCGGCGATCAGGCGCAGCTCCCGGACGGCGGCCTCCAGGTCGTGGGCGCAGGGGACCGCGTCGACCCGCTGGGCCAGCGCCACCATCTCGGTGATCCGGCTGCGCTGCTCACCGGAGGTGAAGTAGCTGCGCACCCGGCTGCGCAGGTCGGTGGACGTGCCGACGTAGAGCGGCTCGTCGCGGGGCCCGCGGAAGACGTACACCCCCGGGCCGGAGGGGACGTCGTCGGCCAGGTGCCGCTTGCGCCGCCGCTCGGGGTCGACCTGGCGGGTGAGCCCGGAGAGCTCCTCCAGCGAGGTGATGCCGAGCGGGCCGAGCCGCTCGAAGAGCCCGTGCAGCACGTCCACCGTGGCCCGCGCGTCGTCGAGGGCCCGGTGGGTGGGCGAGGTGGTCGCTGAGAAGAACGGCGCGAGGGTGGCGAGCTTGCAGTTGGGGACCTCGTCGCGGCTGAGCAGGCGGCGGGCCAGCACGGCCGTGTCGACCGACGCCGCGGCCGGCCACGGCACCGCGCTGGCGGCGCAGGCGGCCTTGAGGAAGCCGAGGTCGAAGGGCGCGTTGTGCGCCACCAGCACCGCGCCGCGGGCGAACTCCAGGAAGGCCGGCAGGACGGCGGCGATCCGCGGCGCGGCGGCCACCATGGTCGAGGTGATGCCGGTCAGCACGCTGATGTAGGGCGGGATCTCGCAGCCGGGGTCGACCAGGGTCTGGAACTCGCCCAGCACCTCGCCCCCGCGCACCTTGACCGCGCCGATCTCGGTGATCGCGCTGTCGTTCGGCGACCCGCCGGTGGTCTCCAGGTCGACCACGACGAAGGTGACCTCCGCGAGCGGGGTGCCCAGCTCGTCGATCGTCGCCTGCTCGTAGCGCGGCCGGCCCGCGGCCGGTGTCGTGGCGGCGGCCGGACCGGCGGGGAAGAGGTGCACGGCGCGGACGCTAGGTCGGGGTGCCGACAGTCCCGGGGACGCGCGCCGGGGCGCCCGGACGGCCGCGGGGACTGTCGGTGGGTGCTCCTAGCGTCCGGCGCGCACCGACCGAGGCCACGGCGGCCTCGTCCCGGTCGGTCGAGGAGGAGGCGAGCGCCGTGCACATCGACTGCGACACCTGCACCGTCCGCGGCACCGGCTGCGCCGACTGCGTCGTCACCGTGCTCCTGGGCGCCCCGCCGGGGTGGCGGGGGAGGGACCCGGTCGTCGTCCCGATGACCGCGCGCGACGACGCGGGGGGCGCGGAGGAGCCGGTCGTCGTCCGGCCGGGCGTGGTGGTGGACCTCGACGACGTCGAGCGGCGGGCCGTGCGGGCGCTGGCCGATGGCGGCCTGGTCCCGCCGCTGCGGCACCGGCCCGCGCCGGGGGCCGGTTCCCACGGGCGTCGGACGGGCTGAGCGCGGTGCGCGCCCGGCCGTCCCCCCACGCGCCGGTCCCCGCAGACCACAGGGGTCCCGTTCGTCACCCCCGCACCGCACCCGTACGGTGTGCGGGTCCGGCCGGGTGGTCGCCACCCCTGGAGGGGTGGCCTCGGGCGGACACCGCCGAATCGCCCGACCCGCTCGGCAGAGCGACGAGGGCGAACCGGGGACCCACCGCAGCACTGGGGTGAGTTCTCGCGCGTCCCGGTCCGCCGGGCGCACGCACCGGCTGCCCCGGTGCGCAGAGATAGGGCGCTTCTTCCCAGCCCGAACCCGTCAGCTAACCCGGTAGGCGGTCGCCGAGGAAGAAACGGAGAGCCACCGACCGTGGCGTCCCGCCGCCCTGCCCCGGGGCATGCCGTCGACCCCGACCACCGCGACCCCGCCGTCGCAGCCCGCCGCCCCCTGGGCCGGGTGCTCCTCGTGGCGGCCACCACCACCCTCGCGGTCACACTCCTGCCGGGTACCGCGGTCGCGGACCCCGAGCGGGCGGCCACCCCCGAGCAGGCCGTGCAGCTCGTCGCCCGGGCCGGTCACGAGCTCGAGGTGGTCAGCGAGCAGGTCAACGAGGCCCGCGAGACGCTGGCCGGCCGGCAGGCCGCGGCCGAGGCCGCGCACGTGGCCGCCGTGACCGCCCGCCGGCAGCTCCACGGGCTCGACGGGCAGATCCGCCAGGTCGCCCGCTCGGCCTTCACCGGGGAGAACCTGACGGAGCTGGAGCTGCTGCTGACCAGCGGCTCGGCCGAGGACTTCGTCTCCCGGCTGGCGACCCTGGACGCGATCGCCGGTCACACCGGCGAGGTGATCGCCCAGGTCTCCGCCTCGGCGACGGCCGCCGAGCAGGCACAGGCCGAGGCCGACGAAGCGACGGGCGCGGCCCAGCGGGCCCTCGACGAGGTCGCCGCGCGCCAGGCCGAGCTCGAGGCCGACATCGCCGACTACCGGGCGCAGTACGACGCGCTCACCGTGGCCCAGCAGGAGGTCGTCGTCGCCGCGCACGGGGGGCAGGCGATCGTCACGCCGGCACCGGCCGCGGCCCCCGGCGGCGCCGCCCAGGTCGCCGTCGACACCGCCCTCGGCCAGGTGGGCGACCCGTACGTGTGGGGAGCCGGCGGGCCGGACGCCTTCGACTGCTCCGGGCTGACCCAGTACGCCTACGCCGCGGCCGGCATCACGCTGCCGCACTCCAGCCGCATGCAGTCGCAGCTGGGCACCGCGGTGTCCCGCGCCGACCTCCAGCCCGGCGACCTGATCTTCTACCGCAGCCCGGTCAGCCACGTGTCGATGTACATCGGCAACGGGCAGATGGTGCACGCCTCGACCTCCGGCCAACCGGTCGAGGTCGTCGCGGTCGACTCCATGGGCGGGATCACCGCGATGCGCCGCGTCGCCTGACCCGCACCGCCAGCCGGCCGCCGGCCCGGCGGCGTCCCGCGGTGGTCATGGTCGGCGACCTAGGATCGGACGGGTGAGCGCCCCCCGGGCCGCCCTCGTGGTGGCGGCCGTCCTGGGTGGCGCGCTCACCGCGGTCATCTGGTGGACCACGCCGTGGACGGTGCTGCCCGAACCGCCCGGCGGCCGGACTCCGGTCCGACCCGAGGAGGGGTTGCCCGCCGGGGTCGGCGCGCTCGCCGCCGAGTACGCCGCGGCGCTGCGGCCGGCCACGCTGGCCTCGATCGTCCTGGGGCTGGCCACCGCAGCCGTGCTCGGCCTGACGCCGATCGGCGCCCGCCTGGTCCGCGGGGTGGCCCGCCCCGTCGGCGGCGGCTGGGCCTGGCAGGTGCTCCTGGGCACCGTCGTCCTCGTGGTCGTCGGTCGGCTGGTGACCCTGCCGGTGGCCGCCTACGGCGAGGTGGTGCGGCACCGCTACGGCCTGTCGACGCGCAGCTGGGGGCTGTGGGCCCGCGACGTGGCGCTGTCGACCGCCATCGACGCCGCCCTGACCGCGCTGAGCCTGCTGGTCGTCGTCGGGCTGGCCCGCCGGCTGCCGCGCACCTGGTGGGCCTGGACCGCGGGCGGGGCGGCGGCCCTGGTCGTCGTCGGGTCCTTCCTCTACCCGGTGCTCATCGAGCCGGCCTTCAACCGGTTCGACCCGCTGCCGCCCTCCGAGCTGCGCACCGACCTGCTGGCGCTCGCCGAGGAGAACGGCACCCCGGTCGAGGACGTGCTCGTCTCCGACGCCTCCCGCCGCACCACCGCGCTCAACGCCTACGTCTCCGGGTTCGGCTCGACCCGCCGCATCGTCCTGTACGACACCACCCTGGAGCGGCTGCCCGACGACGAGATCGAGTCGATCGTGGCGCACGAGCTCGGCCACGTGGCCACCGACGACGTCCTCGCCGGCACGGTCATGGGCGCATTGGGGGCGGCGGCCGCGGTGGCGCTGCTCGGCCGGCTGCTGGCGTGGACGCCGCTGCTGCGGCGGGCCGGCGCCACCTCCTCGGCCGACCCCCGGGTGGTGCCGCTGACCCTGCTGCTGCTGACCCTGGGCTCGCTGCTGTCCGCGCCCGTCCAGAACCTGGTGTCCCGCCACGTCGAGGCCCGGGCGGACCTGCACGCCCTGGAGCTCACCGGGGACGCGGGCGCGTTCATCGCCATGCAGGACCGGCTCGCGGAGACCAACCTCTCCGACCCCGACCCGCCGGCCGCCTGGCAGTGGTGGTTCGGCTCGCACCCGACCGGGCCGCAGCGGGTGGCCTTCGCCCTGGACTGGCAGCGCCTCCAGGAGGCCGGGTGAGGACGCTCGTCGTCACCAACGACTTCCCACCCCGCCAGGGCGGCATCCAGACCTTCGTCGCGGCCCTGCTCGCCCGCCGCCCGCCCGGCTCGCTGGTCGTGCTCACCTCCCGGTCGCCGGGCTGGCAGGCCCACGACGCGCAGCTGCCCTACCCGGTGGTGCGCCGGCCCACCGGCATGTTGCTGCCCACCCCGGCGACCGCGCGGGCCGCCGCGGACCTGGCCCGCCGGCACGGCTGCGACACCGCGCTGTTCGGCGCCGCGGCGCCGCTGGGCCTGATCGCCCCGGCGCTGCGCGCGGCCGGGGTGCGGCGGCTGGTCGGCATCACGCACGGGCACGAGACCGGCTGGGTGGCGCTGCCGGGGGCACGCCAGGTCGTGCGGCGGATCGCCGCCGGTCTGGACGTGCTCACCTGCATCAGCGACTACACCCGCGACCGCCTCGAGCCGGCGTTGGGGGACCGGACGCGGCTCGCGCAGCTCTCGCCCGGCGTGGACGTCGACCTGTTCACCCCGCGCGCCGACGGAGCGGCGGTGCGGCGGCAGCACCGCCTCGGCGGGGGGCCGGTGGTCGTGTGCGTGTCCCGGCTCGTGCCCCGCAAGGGCCAGGACGTGCTCGTCGCCGCCTGGCCGCGGGTGCTGGCCCGCCACCCCGGCGCCCGCCTGCTGCTGGTCGGCGGTGGCCCGCTCGAGGGGGCGCTGCGCCGCGCGGTCGCGGCCCGCGGGCTGGCGGGCTCCGTCGTCCTTACCGGCCCGGTGCCGCCGGCCCGGCTGCCGGAGCACTACGCCGCCGGCGAGGTGTTCGCCATGCCCTGCCGGACCCGCCGCGGCGGTCTGGACGTCGAGGGTCTCGGCATGGTCTACCTCGAGGCTGCCGCGTGCGGGCGGCCGGTGGTCGCCGGCACGTCGGGCGGCGCCCCGGAGACGGTCCGCGAGGGCGTCACCGGCACCGTGGTGGGGGACCCGCGCTCACCCGGGGCCGTCGCCGACGCCGTGTGCGCGCTGCTCGACGACCCGGCGCGGGCCCGGGCCATGGGGGCCGCAGGCCGCGCATGGGTCGAGCAGCGGTGGTCGTGGACGACGATCGCCGCGGACCTCGACCGGCTGCTCACCGGCTAGCGGCCCCGTCAGCGGGCGTAGAGCGCCTCCACCTCGGCGTCGTGCTCCTTGAGGACGACGCTGCGCTTGAGCTTGAGGCTGGGCGTGAGCATGCCGTTGGCCTCGGTGAAGTCGCCCCCGAGCACCCGGAACCGCTTGATCGCCTCGGCCTTCGACACCGCCTTGTTCGCGTCGGCGACCGCGGTCTCGATCTCGGCCTGCACGTCGGGGTCCTCGGTCAGGTCGGCCGCCTTCGTGCCGGCCGGCTTGCCCTTGCTCTCCAGCCAGGCCGGCAGGGCCTCCTCGTCGAGGGTGATCAGGGCGCCGATGTACGGGCGCTGGTCGCCGACCACGATGCACTGGCTGACCAGGCGGTGGGCGCGCAGCCGGTCCTCCAGCACGGCCGGGGCGACGTTCTTGCCGCCGGCGGTCACCAGGATCTCCTTCTTGCGGCCGGTGATCCGCAGGAAGCCGTCGCTGTCGATGTCGCCGAGGTCGCCGGTGTGGAACCAGCCGTCGGCGTCGATCGCCTCCGCCGTGGCCTGCTCGTTGTGCCAGTAGCCCCGCATCACGATGCCGCCGCGGACGAGGATCTCGCCGTCGTCGGCGATCGCCGCCGACACACCCGGAAGGGGACGGCCCACGGTGCCGATGCGCAGCGCGCCGTCGTGGTTGACCGAGGCCGCCGCCGTCGTCTCGGTGAGCCCGTAGCCCTCGTAGACGGTGACGCCGATGCCGCGGAAGAAGTGGCCCAGCCGCTCCCCGAGGGGCGCGCCCCCGGAGATGGCGCCCCCGCAGCGGCCGCCCAGCGCGGCGCGCAGCTTGCCGTAGACCAGGCGCTCGAACAGCGCGTGCTGCAGCCGCAGACCCAGCCCGGGGCCACCGGTGTCCTGCGCCCGCGACCAGGCGATGGCCACCGCGGCGGCCCGGTCGAAGATCTTCCCCTTGCCGCCGGCCTCGGCCTTCGCCTTGGCCTGGTTGAACACCTTCTCGAACACCCGCGGCACGGCCAGCACGAACGTGGGGCGGAAGGCGCCGAGGTCGTCGACCAGGTTGCTCACGTCCGGGGTGTGCCCGATGACGGTACGGGTCTTGACGGCGCCGACCTCGAGCACGCGGGCCAGGACGTGGGCCAGCGGGATGAACAGCAGCACCGAACCGCCGGGGGCGAGGTAGCGGTCCAGCAGCCCCATCCCGTTGCCGATCTCGAACAGGAAGTTGCCGTGGGTCAGCTCGCAGCCCTTGGGCCGCCCGGTGGTGCCGCTGGTGTAGATCAGCGTGGCGAGGCTGTCGGCCCTCAGCGTGGCCCGGCGGGCGGCGAGCTCGCTGTCGGCCACGTCGGCACCGGCGGCGGTGAGCGCCGCGACGGCGCCGTCCTCGATCACCCACACCGACCGCAGGTCCGGCGCCTGGTCGCGCACCGACTCGACCGCGGCCGCGTGCTCGGGGCGCTCGACGACGATCCCGGTGGCGCCGGAGTCGGACAGGATCCAGGCCACCTGGTCCGGGCTGGAGGTCTCGTACACCGGGACGACGACCGCGCCGGCCGTCCAGATGGCGAAGTCCAGCACCGTCCACTCGTAGCGGGTCCGGGCCTGGAGGGCGACGCGGTCACCGGCCTCGATGCCGGAGGCGATGAGGCCCTTGGCGACGCCGGCGACCTGGTCGCCGAACTCCCGCCAGGTCACGTCGGCCCACCCGCCGTCGCGCTGGACCCGCAGCCCGACCTCGTCGCCGTGGTCGGCGACGTTGGCGGCCAGCAGGTCCGGCACGGCCTCGTCAGGGCCGACCTCGGTGGTCGCGGGGACGCTGAACTCGCGCACGCCTGGTCTCCTCCTCCCCGTCGGCCGCTCGGCTCCGTCGCCCGCGGCCCCGGTCACGGGTACCTCCTCGGAAATCTAACCGGTGCCTGCTACCCCCGAGCAGGGACGGCCCGGAGCGGTACCCGGTCGGGGGGCGGGGAGCGGCTAGCCTGCTCCGCATGGCCGACCAGTCCACGCAGTCGATCACCGTCGAGGCGCCGCCGCCGGCGGTCATGGCGGTCATCGCCGACTTCCCGGCCTACCCGCAGTGGGTGGCCGCGGCCAAGACGGTCGAGGTGCTCGAGACCGGCCCCGGCGGCCGCGCCCGCCGGGTGCACTTCGTGCTGGACGCCGGGGCGGTGAAGGACGACTACGTCCTCGAGTACGACTGGGACGGCGACCGGCGGGTCTCCTGGCACCTGGTCACCGGCCAGATGCAGAAGCGGCAGGAGGGCTCCTACACGCTCGTGCCGACCCCGGCCGGCGGAACCGAGGTCGTCTACGCGATCACCATCGACCTGTCGATCCCCATGCTCGGGATGATCAAGCGCAAGGCGGAGAAGGTCATCCTCGACACCGCGCTCAAGGAGCTCAAGAAGCGCGTCGAGGGCTGAGCCGGGTGCGGGTCCTCCTCCTCACCGGCCCCGGTGGGGCCGGCACCACCACGCTGGCCGCGGCGACCGGGGTGCGCAGCGCCCGGGCGGGAGCGCGCACCCTGCTGCTGGCGCGCCCCGGCCCCCTGCCGGCCGGGCTCGACGCCGTGGCCGGGCTGGCCGTCGTGCGCCCCGAGCCGCTGGCCGCCGCGGAGGCGCTGTGGGGCTCGCTGTCGGCCGAGCTGGCCACGGCCGCACCGGGGCTGCCCCTCCCGCCGGCGAGCTCCGTGCCGCTGCTGCCGGGCGCCGCGGACCTCGCGCTGCTGACCCGGCTGGCCGAGGCGGGAGCCGCGGCGGAGGCGGACACCGTCGTCGTCGACGCCGGCCCGCTGCCCGGCGGCCCGGCCCTGGTCGCCCTGCCCGGCGCGCTGCGCTGGTGGCTCGACCGCGCCCTGCCCGGGCAGGCGCGGGTGCTGGGTGCGGTGCGGACGGCGGCGGTGCGCGCCGGCGCGGTGCCCCGCGGCCCCCTCGACGTGGCGCTGGACGCCGTCCCCCGGCTGGAGGCGCTGCTCGGCCGGCTGGCCCTCGACGACCCGGCCACCACCGAGGTGCGGCTGGTGGCGCTGCCGCGGCCCGGGGCCGCCGCCGCCCTGCGCGCCGCGGTCACCGCGCTGGCCCTGCACGGCCAGCGGCCGGCGGCGCTGCTGGCCCGCGTGCTGCCGCCCGCGCCCGCGGGGTGGTGGGCCGAGCGCGCCGCCGAGCAGGACGCCGTCCTGGCCGAGCTGGCCGCGCTGGCGCCGCTGCGGACGGTGCCCGAGGCCGCGGCGGCCCCGGCCGGGGCCGCGGGGCTGGCCGGCCTCCTGCCCGACGACCCGGGCAGCGCGCCCCCGCCGGCCGCCCCTACCGTCGAGCGGGCCCCGGGCGGACGTCGCCTCGTCCTCCCGCTGCCGTTCGCCGAGCGGGGCGACCTCACGCTGACCCGCGCCGGGGACGACCTCGTGGTGAGCGTCGCCGGCACCCGGCGCGCGGTCGGCCTGGACGCGCTGCTGCGCCGCTGCCGTGTCACCTCGGGCGCCCTGGCCGACGCCGGCACGGCGTCCGCGCGCCTGGAGGTCACCTTCACACCCGATCCGGAGCAGTGGCCGGCCGACCTGCTGGCCGCCGAGGGGAGCACACGATGAGCGAGCCGCCCGACTGGGTGGAGCAGGCCCGGCGACTGGTGGCCGGCCTCGGCCGGGCGTCCGGGGCGGGGGAGCACCCGGCCGACTGCCGGTGGTGCCCGGTCTGCCAGGTCGCGGCCGTGGTCCGCGGCGAGCGGCCCGAGGTCGCCGCCGCGCTGGCCGGTGTGCTCGACGCTGCCGCCGCCGCGCTGCGGTCGCTGGCCGAGCCGCCGGCCGAGCCGACGGCCGCGGGCCGGGCCTCGTCCCCGGCCGCGTCCCCGGCTGCGACCCCCGGTGCGACCCCGGGCACGACCTCCCGCCCGGCCGCGGCGCCGGCGGAGCCCGGGGTGCCGCCCCGGCCGCAGTCGCCGCCGGTCCAGCACATCGAGATCGCCTGAGTGACCGGCACGCAGGAGGCCGCCCGGCGGCCGGCGCTCGGCATCGACATCGGCGGGACCAAGGTCGCCGGT
This sequence comes from Geodermatophilus marinus, assembly GCF_003428645.1. Taxonomy (GTDB): domain Bacteria; phylum Actinomycetota; class Actinomycetes; order Mycobacteriales; family Geodermatophilaceae; genus Geodermatophilus. The sequence continues at coordinate 107,973 of NZ_QVQH01000003.1, forward strand.
GGCGTCGTGGCGCCCGACGGCGCGGTCCTGGCCACCGCGCGCCGGGCCACCCCCGGCGCCTCGGTCCAGGAGACCGAGGACGCGATCGCGGCCGTCGTCGAGGAGCTCGCCGCCGGCCCCGGCCGGGACGCGGTCGGCGTCGGCGTGGGGGCCGCCGGGTGGTTCGACCGCACCGGCGACCGGGTGCTGTTCAGCCCCCACCTGGCCTGGCGCAACTCCAGCCTGCGCCGCGACCTGGCCGCGCGGTTCGGCCGGCCGCTGTGGGTCGGCAACGACGCCGACGCGGCGGCCTGGGCGGAGTACCGCTACGGCGCCGCCCGCGGGGCCGATCTCGCGCTGATGGTCACGCTGGGCACCGGCATCGGTGGCGGCATCGTCCTGGGCGGCCGGCTGCAGCGCGGCTCGCACGGCGTCGCGGGGGAGTGGGGGCACATGCGGGTGGTCCCCGACGGCCGGCTGTGCGCCTGCGGCAACCGCGGCTGCTGGGAGCAGTACGCCAGCGGGACCGCGCTGGCCCACACCGCCCGGGAGGTGGCCCGCAGCTCACCGGCCGCCGCGGCGGTGCTGCTCGAGCGGGTGGACGGCGACCCCGACCGGCTCACCGGCGAGCACGTCGCCCGCGCCGCGGCCGACGGCGACCCGCTGGCCCGCGGGCTGCTGGCCGAGATGGGCGAGTGGCTGGGGCAGGGCATCGCCGACCTCGCCGCCGTCCTCGACCCGGAGGTCGTCGTCATCGGCGGTGGGGTGAGCGTGCTCGGCGAGACGGTGCTGGGGCCGGCGCGGGAGCGGCTCGAGCGGGCGCTGCCCGGCCGCGGGTTCCGGCCCGGGCCGCGGGTGGTCGTCGCCGAGCTCGGCGCGCAGGCCGGCCTCGTGGGCGCCGCCGACCTGGTCCGCACCGCGGTCGCCGAGAGCGGAGTGGATCCGTCGGCGTGACGCCGACGGGTCCACTCCGCTACGTCAGCTCGCGGGCCAGCTGCTCGAGGAACAGGCCGATGTCGGTGACGATGCCGATGGCCTGGGCGCTGCCGCGGTCGGCCAGCTTGGTCACCGTCGCCGGGTTGATGTCCACGCAGACCAGCGGCACCGACGCCGGGAGGATGTTCCCGGTCGCGATCGCGTGCAGCATCGTGGCCACCATGATGCAGAAGCCGACCCCCGGCAGCTGGGCCCGCATCGCCCGCTGACCGTCGAGGACGTCGGTGTGCACGTCGGGCAGCGGGCCGTCGTCGCGCACCGACCCGACCAGCACGAACGGCTTCCCGGCCTGCACCATCGCGTGCATGACCCCGCCGGTGAGGACGCCGGAGGACACCGCGCCCGCGATCGACCCGGCCCGCCGGATCGTGTTGATCGCGCGGATGTGGTGCTCGTGCCCGTGCGGGACGCCCGAGCCCTTGGCCAGGTCGACACCCAGCGACGTGCCGAACAGCGCCGACTCGATGTCGTGGGTGGCCAGCGCGTTGCCGGCGAAGAGGACGTCGACGTAGCCGGCCTCGACCAGCCGCACCATCGCCGGCGCGGCGCCGGTGTGGACGACGGCCGGCCCGCCGACCCACAGCACCTTCTGCCCGGCCGCCTTGACCTCCCGCATCCGCTCGGCGATCTGGCGCACCAGCACCACCTGCGGCTTCTCGCTCGAGGCCACCGAGGACATGAAGCCGAAGGCCTCCTCGTCGCCGCGGGCGACCGCGGGCGGCAGCTCGACCCGGACGCCGTGCGACCCGCACACCACCCGCTCGCCGGCGCGGACGTCGCTGACCGGGACGGTGCGCACCACCGGCCGGCCGCCCTCCTCCGAGACGACCAGCCCGCAGTCCATCTCGGCGCGGTCGACCGGCAGCCACTCGCGGTCCAGCCGCACGGAGGTGTCCAGGTTGGTCGTGGAGTAGAAGTCGTCGGGGAACACGCCGTCGGCCGGGGCCGGCCGCAGGGTGGCCGTCCCCGGGTCGACGGCGTTGGCGCCGTGGGTCTGCAGCCGCATCACGATGCGGTCGAGCAGCTCGGCGTCGGCGGCGCTGACCCGGACCAGGGCTCGGGACTCGTCCTCGTGCTGGCGGCCGAGGTCGAGGGACTCGATGCGGTAGTCCCCGCCGTACTCGAGGACGTCGTCGAGGACCCGGGCGAGGACGCCGGTGTCCATGAGGTGCCCGCTCAGAGCGACCGTCGTGGCGTGCGGTGTCGGGGTCTGCGTGGGCTCCACCCGGCGGAGGCTATGGCACGGTCGTCCTCCGGACGACACCGCGACCACCTGCCGTCCCCGACCGGCGCCGAGCCGTCCCGTCGCCGCTGCGCGGAGCCCTGCGGGCCCCACTGGCGCCGACGTCCGCGACCACCTGCCGTCCCCGACCGGCGCCGAGCCGTCCCGTCGCCGCTGCGCGGAGCCCTGCGGGCCCCACTGGCGCCGACGTCCGCGACCACCTGCCGTCCCCGACCGGCGCCGAGCCGTCCCGTCGCCGCTGCGCGGAGCCCTGCGGTCCCCTGCCCCGTGGGACGGTCAGACGACCGCGCCGTCGTCGCCGTCGTCGTCCAGCGAACGCTCGCGCATGCGGGAGAGGAGCAGCCACGCACCGCCGGCCACCGCGGCCACCCCGAGCACGAGGCCGGTGTCCCCGGACAGCCCGACCACCCGCGGCGCGAAGACGAGGACGACGCCGGCTGCCACGAGCAGCACGGCGTAGAGGGAGGCGGGGGAGGGGGCCGGGACCGGCGGGGGCGGCGGCGGCTCGTAGTGCTCCTCGGGGCCGTCGAGCAGGTCGGGCTCTGACGGTGCCGGCGCCAGGGCCGGCGCCGGGGCGTCGCCCTCGCCGCCCGCCGCGCGGCCGTGCTCGGCCTCGTAGGCGGCGACGATGCGTGCCCACTCGGCGTCCTCGTCGAGGTCGGGCCGGGACGCGCGCGGCGCCCGGGTGCGCTCGGGGACGTGCTCGTCGGCGTGCTGGTCGACCAGGGCGTGACCCTCGCCGGCCCGGGCCCGGTCGACGAACAGCCGGTCGGTCGGGGGGCTGGGCAGCGACACGGTGCGGGTGTAGGGCTCCACGTCGGCCGAGGGCTCCAGGTAGGCGGCGATGCCGGCCTCGCGCAGCACGTCGAGCAGGTGCTCCCCGACCCGCGGGTCGACGTCGCGCAGGGGGGACCACAGCGCGGCGTCCAGGCCGTTGTCGCGCCGTCCCCTGCCGCGGCGCGGCCCGCTCACGCGCCCGCCTCGCGGGCGGGCGTGCGGGCGCGGATCCACTCCACGGAGCCGGCGAAGATGCGCGGTGCGTCGTTGTCCAGGGTGGCCACGTGGTAGCTGTCCTCCAGGAGGACCTCGGTGACGTCGGTGCTGCCCACCTCGGCGAGCAGCACCCGGACCGATGCCGGTTCGACCACGTGGTCGGTGACGCTGCGGAACACCAGCAGCGGTGCGGTCACCGAGCCGAGCCCGGCCCGGGTCGCCGTCCACAGCCGGCGCAGCCCCAGGACGGCACGGGTCGGCAGCCGGCCGTACGCGCGCTCGGTGACCCCCGGCTTCTTGATGTCGTCGGCGATGGCCCGCCAGCTCGGCGTGACCCGGGCCAGCAGCGGCAGCAGCTTGGCGTCGAGCCGCTCGGTGAGCAGCGACGGGTTGACCAGGACCAGGCCCTCGACCTCGTCCGGGCGCAGCTGGGCCAGCCGCAGGGCCAGCGTGCCGCCCATGGACAGCCCGGCCACCACGACGCGGTCGCACTCCGCGGCCAGCTCGTCCAGAGCGGCGGAGACCGCCCGGACCCAGTCCTCCTCCGTGGTGAGGTTGCAGTCCTGCCAGCGGGTGCCGTGGCCCGGCAGCAGCGGCGCGCGGACGGCGAAGCCCTCGGCGGCCAGGTGCTCGCCCCAGGGCCGCATGCTGAACGGGGAGCCGGTGAAGCCGTGCACCAGGAGCACGCCGGTGCCCTCGCCGGCCGGCCTGCCGGCGGCGGAGAAGGGCTCGGCGCCGGGCTGCACCTCGGGGTCGGGCACGGGTCCTCCTCGGCGTCCGGGCGGGGCCCGGCGGGTACGTCGCGGCTGGTCCGGCGGACAGGGCGGGCTCGATTGTCCTCCCGCCGCCGGGCTCCTTAGTCTGGCAGCCCCCGAGGGAGGCGTGTTGTTCTACTGGTTCCTCAAGTTCGTGGCCATCGGCCCGGTCGTGAAGCTCGTGCTCCGGCCGCGGGCCGAGGGCACGTCGCACGTCCCCCGCACGGGGGCGGCGATCCTGGCGAGCAACCACCTGTCGGCGGCGGACTGGGTGTTCATGCCGCTGGCGCTGCGCCGGCGGGTGACCTTCCTCGCCAAGTCCGAGTACTTCACCGGTCGCGGCGTGAAGGGGTTCCTGCAGCGGGCCTTCTTCGCCGGCGCGGGCCAGGTGCCCATCGACCGCACCAACGCCTCGGCCGCGGAGAACGCGATCCGCACGGGCCTGCGGATCCTGCGCGGGGGCAGGTTGCTCGGCATCTACCCCGAGGGCACGCGCTCGCCCGACGGCCGGCTGTTCCGCGGCAAGACCGGCGTGGCGCGCATGGCGCTCGAGACGCGGGTGCCCGTCGTCCCGGTGGCGATGGTCTACCAGCCGCGGTCGTGGCCGCTGGTCGGCCGGAGGTTGCCGCGGGTGTGCGTGCGGTTCGGGCAGCCGCTGGACTTCAGCCGCTACGAGGGCCTGGCCGGTGACCGCTTCGTCGAGCGGTCGATCACCGACGAGATCATGTACGAGATCATGACCCTGTCCGCGCAGGAGTACGTCGACGTCTACGGCGCGCGGGTGAAGAAGTCGATGGACGCCACCGGGGCCAGCGCGGCGGAGGTCCTGCTGCGGATGACGCCGCCGGCCGAGGAGTCCGCCGAGCGCGCACCGGAGTCGCTGGCCGGCTGACCCTGCGGCGCCGGGGTCGGCGTCGCACGATCGGACCGTGCCCTGTCGACCCCGTCGTCCCCTGCGGTGAGCCCGGACCCGGCCGGACTGGTGTACGCGGCCGCGGGGGTCGCGGCCCTGCTGGCCGCCGTCCTCCCGCGCGCTCGCCCGGGCGCCGGTCTCGATGCCGATGGTCTTCGTCGGGATCGAGGCCGCGGCTCCGGTCACGGCCACCTGAGGGCGCACCTACGGTGGGCGCCGTGCGGCGGTACTTCTACGACACCGAGTTCATCGAGGACGGCACCACCATCGACCTGGTGTCCATCGGGGTCGTCGACGAGGCCGGGCGGGAGTTCTACGCGGTCAGCACCGAGTTCGACGAGCGCAGGGCCATCCCGTGGGTGCGGCGCAACGTGCTCGACCAGCTGCCCCCGCCCGCCGACCGCGCCTGGCGCAGCCGGCGGCGGATCCGCGAGGACCTGCTCGCCTTCCTCACCGGCCCGGGCGAGGAGGTGGAGCTGTGGGCCTGGTTCGGGGCCTACGACCACGTCGCCCTCTGCCAGCTGTGGGGGCCGATGACCGCGCTGCCCCGGGCGGTGCCGCGGTTCACCCGCGAGCTGCGGCAGCGCTGGGACGACCGGGGGCAGCCTGCCCTGCCGCCGAAACCGGCCGGCAGCCACGACGCGCTGGTCGACGCCCGGTACAACCTGGCCCGGTGGCGGGCCATGGAGCCCGGCGGGGGCTGACGGGGCAGGACGGCTCCGTTGCGATCGCGTGACGGGCGCCGACGGGCGTGGCGGGGCGGCCGGGTCGAGCGGCAGAGTCGCGCCCGTGGACCCGCTCACCGCGGACACGACCGGGGCCGTCACCGCCCGCGTCGCCGAGGCCGCCGCCCGGGAGCGCGCCCTGCCGCCGGGGCTGCTGGAGGGCTATCTCGGCGCGCTGGTCGCCGTGGCCCGCACCGGCGGCCGGCTCAGCGCCGAGGACGAGGACGCCTGCCGGCGGGCCGGCGGGGAGGCCGCGGCCACGGGCGTCGGGCTGCCGGTGCTCGTGGACCTCTACATGTCCGCCTCCCGGCGGCTGTGGCCGTGGCTGCCGGAGCTGGTCGCCGCCGGCCGCGGCCGGCCGGTCCGCACGGCCGAGCTGGTCGCGCTGGGCGAGGCGGTGTGGCAGGCGGCGGACACCGCGCTGGCCGCGCTGGCGGAGGGGCACGGCGAGGCGCAGCGGCAGGTGGTGCGCCGCGAGGAGGCGTTCCGCCGGGAGTTCGTCGAGGACCTCCTCGGCGGCGGCTCGGACGTCGGGTCGCTGGTCGAGCGCGCCGAGCACTTCGGGCTCTCGCTGGCCGGCACCCACCTCGTGCTGCTGGCCGCCACCGACCGGGCCGCGGACTCCGGCATGCCCGTGGCCGCCCTGCTCGAGGACGACCTCCGGGCCCGCGCCGCGCACCGCGGGACGCTGTTCGCGGTGAAGGAGGGCCGGCTGGCCGTCGTGGTCGCCGTCCCGCCGGCGGCCGGCCCGGCAGCCCACGCGGCCGCGGCGGAGGAGCTGGCCGCGCGGGCCGGTCCGGCCGTGGCCCGGCTCACCCGCCAGGTCACCTGGCGCGCCGGGGTCGGTCGCGCCCACCCCGGCCCGCAGGGCGTCGCCCGCTCCTACCTGGAGGCGCTGGAGGCCCTCGACGTGGCCGCGCGGCTGGACCTGCCGCAGCGCGTGACGCACGCCCGCGACCTGCTGGTCTACCGGGTGCTGCTGCGCGACGAGGAGGCGATCGCCGACCTGGTGGGCACCGTCCTGGGGCCGCTGACCGCGGCACGGGGCGGGCCGGTCCCGCTGCTGCGGACCCTGGAGACCTGGTTCGCCGCCGGGCGCAACTCCGCCGAGACCGCCCGGCGGCTGCACCTGTCGGTGCGGGCGGTCACCTACCGCCTGGAGCGGGTCCGGGAGCTCACCGGCCACCGCCCGGGCGATCCCGCCGCCGACCTGCCCCTGCAGGTCGCGGTCACCGGGGCGCGGCTGCTGGACTGGCCCCGCACGCCGCTGCCCGGGACCTGACCGCCGCCCGTTCCTGCCGGGACCCGGCAGGTGCCGGGACCAGGAGACGTCCCCGGCCGGACCTGGGCGCGCGGGCCGGCTGCCGGGAGCATGCGGTGCATGCGTGCCCTCTCGCACCCGGTCGCCCCGCCCGCCCCGCAACGGCGCACCGCCCCACGCCGGGCACCGGCGCGGCACGGCGCGGCGCCCTGGTCGGAGGGCCTGAGCGCGGAGATCCGCACGGGCCCCACCGGGCCGGTCGTGGTCGTCCGCGGGGAGCTGGACGCGGCCGGGGAGCGGCTGCTGACCGCCGTCCTGGAGTACCTGGCGGCGGTCGAGGGCGGCCCCGTCGCGGTCGACCTGCGGGCGGTCCCGTTCGCGGACACGCACGGTCTGGCGCCGCTGCTGCGGCCCGGCGTCGTCCTGGTCGCCGCCTCGCCGGAGGTGACGCGGCTGCTCGCGCTGATGGGCGCCCCTCCGCCCCGCGGCGGACCGCCGGTGCCGTCGACCCCGGCGCGGCGGCCCGGCGGGCCGCCGCCGGGGTGAGCGACCGCTGCCGCACCCCGGCAGGGAACGCCCGCCCGGCCGTTCCGGTCCCCGCCCGGGTGCGCGCCCCGGGGCCCGGTGGCGCCGCGGGCGGGACCGCCGGGAGGGGCCGACCCCGGCCGAGGAGGTGACCGTGGGGGACCCGACCCTGCTGCCCGCGTGGTGCCGGGCACTGGCCCGCGCCGGGAGGCGCGCGGTCCCGCTCGTCGTCATCCCGGTGTCGCTGCTCGGCGCGCTGCTCCTCCCGACCTGGACGGTCCTCGGCCTGGGCCCGCTGCTCGGCCTGTTCGCCGCCGGGGTCGTCCTCACCGCCGAGCCCTGCGGCCCGGTCCGGCCGGGCACCCGGCGGGCCGCGGCGCTCGCCGGCGCCGTCGGGGTGCTGGCCCTGCCGTTCGCGGCCGGCGCGAACCAGCTCGAGCCCGTCGGGGGCGTGCTGGTCCTCCTGGTGCTGGTCCTCGGCTCCGCCGCCGCGCTCGAGCAGGTGGCCGCGGCGGACGGCGACGGGCCGGCGGACGAGGTCCTCCGCACCCTGCCCACCGCGCAGCTCGTGGCCGTCTGGGCGGCCGCCGGTGCGGTGCTCGACCGGCGGTCCTCGCCCCGCGACCGCGCGCGGGCGGTGCGCCGGCGCGCGGCGGTGCTCGACGAGCTGACCCGCCGGGACCCCGAGGGCGTCGCGGCCTGGCTGCGCGCCGGCGGCGACCCGCCGGGGCCGGCCACCCGCGCCGACGCGGCCGGGTGAGCCCGGTCGGTCGAGCCCGTGGCGGACGGCGGGGTCGGTCCTCAGCCGCGCAGGGCGGCCCAGTCCTCGGGGTGAGCGCGCAGGTGCTCGGCGAGGGTCCGCGCCGGGTGCCCGGTCAGCCGCGGCACGACGTCGGTGACCTCGGCCAGCTCGCCCGCGGCGAGCGCGAGGTAGCTGCTCACCCACCCCTCGACCTCCCAGTCCGGGTGCCCGGAGGGCCGGCGGGTGGCCCAGGCCTCCTCGACCGTCTGCTCGCGGTACGTGGTCGGCACCCCGGTCACCTCGGTGAGGACGGCGGCGGCCTCGGCCAGCGTCAGCGCCTGCGGGCCGGTCACCGTGAGGACGGCGCCGTCCAGGGCGGGGGAGTCGTCGAGCAGCGCGGCCGCCCCGACCTCGGCGAGGTCGTCGCGGGAGACGAAGCCCGCCCGGCCCTGCCCGCCGGGCGCGGCGATCACCGCCCGGCCCTCCTCGCGGGTGGCGAAGAAGGGCACGAAGTCGGCGTACATGCCGTGCCGCAGGACGGTCGCCCGCACCCCGGTGGCCGCTAGGGCCTCCTCGGTGGCGGCGTGCTGGCGGGCCAGGGTGAAGGCCGCGTCCGGCGCGGCACCGACGAAGGAGGTGTAGACGACGCGCTGCACGCCGGCGTCCGCAGCCGCCCGGACGGCGGAGAGGTGCTGCTGCAGCCGGTCCTCCGCCTCGGCGGCCGACACGAGGTAGAGCGTGTGCACGCCGGTCAGGGCGGCGGCCAGGCCGGGGCCGTCGGCGTAGCCGCCTGGTGCGGCGACCACCTCGGCCCCGGGCAGGGCCGGTGCGCGACCGGGGTCGCGCACCACCAGGCGCAGCGGCGGCCCGCCGGGAGCCGCGGCCAGGCGGCGGGCCACCCGGCCGCCGAGGACGCCGGTGCTCCCGGTGACGGCGATCACGCGTGTCCTACGGGTACGGCCCGGGGCTGCGGCATCATGACGCGTGCCAACCGCCCACTGGCCACGGACCTTCCCGGAGGACGCACATGCGCATCGGCATCCTGACCGGCGGCGGCGACTGCCCCGGGCTCAACGCGGTGATCCGCGCCGTGGTCCGCAAGGGCGTCACCCACCACGGTGACGAGCTGGTCGGCTTCCGGGACGGCTGGCGCGGGGTGCTGGAGGCCGACACGCACGCCCTCGACCTCGCGGCGGTCCGCGGCATCCTGCCGCGCGGCGGCACCATGCTCGGCACCTCGCGCACCAACCCCTACGCCATCGAGGGAGGTGCCGACCGTGTCCTGGCCACGCTGGAGCGGCTCGGGATCGAGGCGCTGATCCCCATCGGCGGCGAGGACACCCTCGGGGTGGCCACCCGGCTGGCCGAGGCCGGCGTCCGGGTCGTCGGCGTGCCGAAGACGATCGACAACGACCTCGACGCCACCGACTACACCTTCGGCTTCGACACCGCGGTCGGTGTGGCCATGGAGGCCATCGACCGGCTGCACACCACCGGCGACAGCCACCACCGCACGCTCGTCGTCGAGGTGATGGGCCGGCACGCCGGCTGGATCGCGCTGCACGCCGGGATGGCCGGCGGGGCCAACGTCGTCCTCATCCCCGAGCAGCCCTTCGACGTCGACGCCGTCGTGACGCACTGCCAGCACCGCTTCGAGTCGGGGTTCTCGCCGATCGTCGTGGTGTCGGAGGGCGCCGCCCCGAAGGGCGGGGAGCTGGCGCTCCAGACGGGGGAGACGGACGCCTTCGGGCACGTCCGGCTGGGCGGGATCGGGATCGCGCTGGCCTCCCTCATCGAGGAGCGCACCGGGCGGGAGGCCCGCGCCGTGGTCCTCGGGCACCTGCAGCGCGGGGGCACGCCGTCCCACTTCGACCGGGTGCTGGCCACCCGCTTCGGCCTGGCCGCCATCGACGCCGTCCACGACGGCGAGTCGGGGGTCATGGTCGCTCTGCGGGGCACCGACATCGTGCGGGTGCCGCTGTCGGCGGCCACCGCCCGGCTCAAGCTGGTCCCCGTGGACCGGTACGCGGAGGTGGAGGTCTTCTTCGGCTGACCGGGAGCCCGCCGTACCCTTGGCAGACGTGAGCCTCAGCGATCCCGCCCAGCTGGTCGACGGCCTGGACCGGTGGCGGGACCTGCCCGCCGCCCAGCAGCCGCAGTGGCCCGACCGCGCCGCGCTCGACACCGTCCTGGCCACGCTGTCGTCGGTGCCGCCCATCGTCGCCGCCAGCGAGGTGGACGAGCTGCGCACCCGGCTGGCGCTGGTGGCGCAGGGCAAGGCGTTCCTGCTCCAGGGCGGCGACTGCGCCGAGACCTTCGACGAGAACACCGACGCGCACCTGCAGAGCACCACGCGGACGCTGCTGCAGATGGCCGTCGTCCTCACCTACGGCGCGAGCGTGCCGGTGGTGAAGGTCGGTCGGGTGGCCGGGCAGTACGCCAAGCCCCGCTCGTCGGACACCGACGCCCTCGGCCTGCCGTCCTACCGCGGCGACATGGTCAACTCGATCGAGCCGGTGCTGGAGAAGCGGATCCCCGACCCCAACCGGCTGATCCGCGCCTACGCCAACGCCGCGGCGGCCATGAACATGATCCGCGCCTACGCCCGGGGCGGGCTGGCCGACCTGCACGCCGTGCACGACTGGAACAAGGACTTCGTCGCCACCTCGCCGGCCGGCGTGCGCTACGAGGTGATCGCCCGGGAGATCGACCGGGCGCTGGCGTTCATGAAGGCCTGCGGCGTGGACGACACCGCCCTGCGCGGGGTGGAGCTCTACAACTCGCACGAGGCGCTCGTGCTCGACTACGAGCGGGCCCTGCTGCGGGTCGACGGCGCGCGGGCCTTCGCCTCCTCGGCGCACTTCGTGTGGATCGGCGAGCGCACCCGGCAGCTCGACGGTGCGCACGTGGAGTTCATGTCCCGCATCGCCAACCCGATCGGCGTCAAGATCGGCCCGACGACGACGCCGGAGCAGGCCGTCGAGCTCGTCGAGCGGCTCGACCCCGACGGGGTGCCCGGCCGGATGACCCTCATCAGCCGCATGGGCAACGGGAAGATCCGCGACGTGCTGCCGGCGATCGTGGAGAAGGTCACCGCCAGCGGGCACCAGGTCGTCTGGCAGTGCGACCCGATGCACGGCAACACCCACGAGTCGCCCACCGGCTACAAGACCCGGCACTTCGACCGGATCGTCGACGAGGTCCTCGGCTTCTTCGACGTGCACCGGGCCCTGGGCACCTGGCCCGGCGGCATCCACGTCGAGCTCACCGGCGAGGACGTCACCGAGTGCCTCGGCGGGGCGATGGAGATCAGCGACGAGGACCTCGACAGCCGCTACGAGACCGCCTGCGACCCCCGGCTGAACACCGGCCAGTCGCTGGAGCTGGCCTTCCTGGTCGCCGAGATGCTGCGTGGCTGAAGAAGGACCCCGGGAAGGACCCCGTCCTCCCCACCGCTCGCCCGCTCGCGGCGGTGCCCGGGACGGGGCCGGCGACCCCTCGCAGGCTCGGGACGAGCCTCGGGACGGGACCGGAGAGGCCGCTGTGATCGACCTCCGCTCCGACACCGTCACCCGCCCCACCCCCGGCATGCGCCGGGCGATGGCCGAGGCCTGCGTGGGGGACGACGTCTACGGCGAGGACCCGTCGGTCCGGGCGCTGGAGGAGCGGGTCGCCGACCTCATGGGCCACGAGGCGGCGCTGTTCGTGCCGTCGGGGACCATGGGCAACCAGATCGGCATGCGCCTGGTCTGCGAGCCCGGCCAGGAGGTGCTCTGCGACGCCGACGCGCACGTGGTCACCTACGAGATGGGCGCCGCGGCCGCGGTCTTCGGCATCTCCACCCGCACCGTCGTGTCCGGCACCGGCCGGCTCGACGTGGACGCGCTCATCGCGCAGGTGCGCCCGCGCGGTGACTGGCACCTGACCGCCACCGCCGCGGTCGCGGTGGAGAACACGCACAACCGGGGCGGTGGGCTGGTGCAGCCGCTGGGGGAGCTGCAGCGGCTCTGGGAGTGGTCGCGGGGCGCCGGGGTAGCGGTGCACCTCGACGGCGCGCGGGTCTGGAACGCCGCGGTCGCCGCCGGGGTCGACCCGGCCACCTACGGGCGGCTGGCCGACACCGCCTCGGTGTGCCTGTCGAAGGGGCTCGGTGCGCCGGTCGGCTCGGTGCTGGTCGCCTCCGCCGAGCGCATCGCGGTCGCCCGGCTGTGGCGCAAGCGGCTCGGTGGGGGCATGCGGCAGGCCGGGGTGCTGGCCGCCGCGGGGCTCCACGCCCTCGACCACCACCTCGGGCGGCTGGCCGAGGACCACGCGCACGCCCGGCTGCTCGCCGAGCGGCTCGGCGTCGACCCGGCCGGCGTGGAGACCAACATCGTGCGCATCGACGGCGTCAACGCGCCCGTGGTGGCCGAGGCCGCCAAGGCCCGGGGCGTCCTGGTCAGCCAGGTGGCCCCGACCCGGCTGCGGCTGGTCACCCACCTCGACGTGGACCGCGCCGGGGTCGAGCGCGCCGCGCAGGTCCTGGCGGAGCTGCTCGACCGCTGAGGGGTGGGGCGTGCCGTGCGGGGTCGGGCACCGTCGCCCTCACCGTCAGCCGGCGGCGTATCCCCACTCCTCGAAGTTCCGCCGCCAGGCGCGTCCGACATCGCGGCGCAGGGACGACGACAGCTCCGGGTAGGTGTTCTTCCGATAGCCGACGATGGAGTCGACGTAGCGCTGCAGGGGGGGCTGCACCGCGCCGAAGCCGGGTATGCCGAGGGTGTCGTAGATCCGCTCCACCTGCCCTACCGGGTCCTTCTCGAGTTCCTCGAAGCACACCTCGTGGTACCTGCCCTCGGGGATCAGCGAACGCTCCTCGAAGAACGCGTCGTACATGATCCTGAAACGCTCGATGACCACATCGCGGATGCGGCGCACGTCGAAGTGCTGGAGGCCCATCGTGCGGAGGCTCACCTGGTTCTGCCGCTGCGTGGACTGGAAGACCACGTAGGGATCGCGGTGGATGTGCACGAAGCGCGCGTCGGGGAACGTGTCGAGGAGCAGCCTGATGCGGCCGGTGTGAGGCGGTGACTTGAGCAGGAGCGGGCGACCGTGCTTCCACGTCAGCTTCCGGTAGAAGAGCGTCAGTGCCTCCGTCCACTCGGCGACTTCTCGCTCGGGAACCCCTCGAAACGTCAGGTACCGGTGGTACTGCGCGGCGTCCCGCGGGAACACCCAGGTCAGGAACGGTGAACGCAGCGTGCCGCAGGTCGCGAACTCGTCCTCGAAGGGGACGTCGGCACCGAGGGGTACCTCATCCATGATGCGGGTCCTCGGAGAGGCGAACAGGAGCCTGGAATACCGTTCGGTGGTCAGGAACGTATGGGGGTTGAGCACCTGGTAGACGTTCGGGTAGGCGAACTGCGTGTCGGTGGCCAGCAGGTTGTGCAAGTGTGTCGTCCCGCTGCGCCAGTGCCCGAGGATGAAGAGCGGGGGATGGATCCGGACGTCGGCCAGCTCGGGCCCGTAGACCCTCGTCTCGTGCCCAGCGACGACCGAGTTCAGGACGCCCGCGCCGGCCATGAACGCCGCGCGTGGCCAGTACGCCGGAGCGACCGCGAAGCGGTGCTTCCGCAGCAGGCGCACGTACTCGCCGAGCGTCATGCCGTACAGGCTGGTGAAGAACCAGCTGGCCAGGAAGACCCGCAGGGCCTCGACCGGACCCGACCGGCCGCCACCGGAAGCCACCGTCACGTCGGTCCTCCGCATCATCCGTGGGTCAGAGCCACTCCGGCCACTGCACGCAGGTCACCGGCAGTGCCTGGTCCCCCTCGTTGGCGAGTGCAGCCACGTAGCCGGGCACCGGCGCCAGGTCCTGGAGCCACCAGCGGGAGGAGTGCCGTGGATCGCCGTCGACGGTCGGCCTGCGCGCCGGTTCGTACGGTGGCAGCGAGACGTCGACGCGGTCCGGCGATCGCGACAGGCCTGCTCCGCAGGCCTTCAGGAAGGCCTCCTTGCGGGTCCAGCCGCGGAAGAAGGCTGCCTGCCGCTGCTCGGGAGCGAGGGTCTGGAAGGCCGCGTGCTCGCGGGGCGAGAGGACCCGCCCGGCCAGGGACGTCACGCTCGCGAGGTCGCGGATCCGTTCGACGTCGATGCCGATCCGCCGGCCGCACGTGACGGCACAGAGGACCAGCCCGAGCGAGTGCGACACGCTGAACTCCACGTCGCCGGCCTGTGACGCCGACAGCGCCGGCTTCCCGGTCCCGCCGGAGTGCACCTGCAGGTGGTGAGGGGGGATCGTCAGGTACGACGCCAGGATCATGCGGACGACACCGCGTCCGACGACGAACCACCTGCGATCTCGCTCGAAGCAGAACTGCGCCGCTCGGCGGCGTTCCGAATCCGACAGGACGCGCAGCGAGCGCTCGAGGTGGCGTGCGGGCGGATCCAGCGACGCGCGCCAGACGTGTACCGCGCCCCGAGGGAGCCGGGGACGTGGAGAGGGGAAGTCCCACGCGGCCTCACGCGGTGCCATGACCGACCGCTCGGGGCTCGACGACGCTGGCCGTTCCGTCCGGGTGGACGCGGAACCGCCGGCCCCGCCACACGATCTCGTCCGTGACCAGGCTGTGCAGGAACAACGGGAACCGCAGCAGCTCCTGGACCAGGACGACCCAGAGGAAGCGTACGAGCTTCTCGTTGCGTGCCAGGCCCGTGTTGACGGCCACCGCCGAGACCGACGGCACGGCGAGGGCCACGAGGACCGAGGTCAGGGCGACCGGGACGTCACTGCCCCGGAACAGGGTGACGGCCAGGAGCAGGAGGCTCCACAGGAGGACGAGGTCCACCAGGTGCATCAGCAGGTAGTGGACCGGCCAGTAGTGGCGGATGATCACCAGCCAGCGGTGCCGGTGCGACCACCAGCCCGGGAAGCTGTCGTGAGGGTGGATGACCAGTGCCGGCTGCCTGAGCAGGTGGATCCGGTACCCGCGACGCCGGATCACCCGGGCGAGCTGGATGTCGTCGGCGATGTGCCATCCGAGTCGCTCGATCCCGCCGACCTCCCGCAGAACCGATCGTCGGGTGACCATCGTGGTCCCGATGGCGCCGTCGAAGAGCCCGAAGCGGTGCAACGTCGCGATCCGGAGCACGAGCTCGTTGACCGACGTGCTGGTGAGCGCTGCCGGCCAGTCCTCGGAGCCGGTGTACGCCGGCGGACCGAAGGCGATGCCGAGCGAGGGATCGCCCATGCACGCCACGGTGTCGCGGAGGAACGTGGGCGGGACACGGGCGTCGGAGTCGCTGAAGACGATCACGTCGTAGGAGCTGGCTGCGACCCCGGCCGTCATGTTCTTGAGCTTGCCGAAGGACCGTGAGTCCGCGGAGTCGCTGAAGACCAGCCTGATCCGCTCGTCCGGGTGCTCCTCCATGAGCCGGCGGATGACGGGGACGACCGGATCGGACACCTCCTCGACGCAGAACAGGAGCTCGTACGCGGCGCCGTACTCCTGCCGGCAGAAGCTGGCGAAGTTCTCGTAGGCCGACTGGTCGACACCCTTGGTGGGCTTCACGACCGAGACCTCGGGCTCGTGCGTCGTCCGCCGTGGCGACGGGTCACGGCCGGCGAGATAGGTCCACGTGCAGAGGTGCATGACGAGGGTCCACAGCACGGAACTGCCGATGATGGCGAGCAACGTGCCGTAGAGCACGTCCACGACGAGCACCCGCACAGGAGCCTCCGACCGAGCTCGGGATCAATCCGGCCGGTCGACGAGCGGTCGTCGACCGACGTGCGCCGGGGGGTGGAGGAAGCCGGTGCGGACGAAGTACGACAGGTAGCGTGCGAGCACGTCCCCGTCGACCTGGGGACAGGTGATCGTGGTGCCGGCGAGCCCGTCCCGTGCGTGCCGGTCGTCGAACGTCACCGACCGCGCTGCGTACTGGGCCGCCATGACGCGTCCGACCCGGTCCACCGTGCCCCGGACCTCCGGTCTCACCCGGTCCAGCCCTCGCGGACGGTCGTCCGGGGTCGCCGAGAAGAGCGGCAGGAGGTGGGACGCCCCGACTGCCTTGGCACGCCCCGCAGGGCTCAGCAGCGTGGTCCGCCACCGGTCGTAGGGGAGCAGCCGGACCGGGAAACCGGACGAACGGATCCACCGGGCGAGCTCCCGGAGGTGCACCGGCCGGGAGTTGACGAGGTGGAACACGCCCCCGAGCGCCTGGTCGGACAGCGACAGGTGGACCATCGCCCGGCTGACGTAGTCGACCGGCGTCATGTCGATCGCCCCGTCCAGGTCCGGAGCTGTGCCCAGCTCGACCCAGCTGGTGAGCAGCCGGGGCAGGAAGTCGTCGGTGTTCCACGCGCCGGTCCGGCTGTGCCCGGTGATGATGCCCGGTCGGTACACGGCCACGGGGAGGCCCCGGGAGCGGGCGACGGCCACCAGCTTCTCCGCGACCCACTTGCTCTGCGTGTACCCCCCGAAGAGGACCCCGCCGTGGTCGAGGCTGTCCTGCTCCCGGACGACCGTGCCTCCGGGATCGTCCGCCAGGGGGAAGACGGCGAGGGAGGAGACGACGTGCACCGGCTTGACCCGGCCGGAACAGGCCAGGCGCAGCACCTCCTGCGTCCCCGCCACGTTCGCGGGCTTCAGCCGGGTGTAGGACGAGATCCAGTTGACCGCCGCACCGTTGTGGTAGATCGCGTCGACGCGCGACGAGAGGGCATCGAACCGCTCCGGTGTCAGGCCGAGCAGCGGCCTCGACAGATCGCCGACGACGGGGACGACGCGCGATCGGCGATCCCCCCGATCGGGCACGTAGGACGCGAGGTTCTGCTCGATCCTCCGTCGCGCCTCCTCGGGGGTCGCGGCCCGGACCAGGCAGTGGATGACCGCGTCCGTCCGCTCGAGCAGTTCGTGCAGCAGGAAGGCTCCCAGGAAGCCCGTCGCACCGGTCAGGAACACGTGACCCCGGCCGGCCGGCCGGGCGACGGGCGGACCGCCCGGTCGGATGGCCGGATCGAGGTCCACCTCAGCGCTCAGGTCCGACACCGGAGCCGCGAACTGGTCGAGAGCGCTCCGGTGCGGCACGTCCGCGGGCGAAGGCGTCGTGCCCCCCCGGGCCCTCCGCGCGAGCAGTCTCACGAGCAGCGCCCGCTTCTCCGCCGAGGACAGGGACGACAGGTCCGGAGGCGTCCGGCTCACGGGTTCGCCTCCTCGCTGACCTCCCCGGCCACCATCTCCTGCAGCAGGGCCGACACCTCCTCGTCGGAGAGCTGCGACACGTCGTCCACCACCTGCGCCGGGTCGTCCTGGTCGCTCGGCGCCGTCACCGGGGCCGCCGCGTCTCCGCTCAACTGCTCGATCACCAAGGCCGACAGGCCGGCGATGCTGAGACCCTCCATGAACTTCATGGTCGGCACCTCCACCCCCACCATGGCCTGGATCTGGTTGCCGATCTCCACGGCCATGAGGGAGTCGAGCCCCAGGTTGAGCAACGACTGCTCCACGTCGAGCTTCTCCGGTGACATGCCGAGCACCCGTGCCAGCTGGTCCCGGATGTGCATCGACAGCAACGGTTGCCGCTCGGCCGGGTCCGCGGCCAGGACCGCATCGATCAGCGACGCAGCGGTCCCTTCCCCGTCGTCCCCCGGCGTGGTCTCCACCAGATGGGCGAAGCGCGGCGTCACCCGGATCAGGTGCACCTTCGCCAGCCGGGGCCAGTCGATGTGCCCCACGCCGACCTGCACGGCGTCGTGGCGGAGGAGTTCTCCCAGGATCCCCAGGAGCTGGTGGGCGGGCAGGGATCTCACGCCGACGTGGTCGAGCTTCTGACCGATCTCCGGGTTCTCGGCGACGTACCCGACCTCGGAGACCGCACCCCAGTTCACGGTGAGCGCCGGCAGCCGCTGGAGCCTGCGGTGGTGTGCGAGAGCGTCGAGGAAGGCGTTCGCCGCCACGTAGTTGCCCTGGCCGGGATTGCCGATCATCGACGTCATCGAGGAGAAGGACACGAAGAAGTCGAGGGGATCGGCGAGGGTCTGCGCGTGGAGGTTCCAGGCGCCGAGCACCTTGGGCGCCATCACCGTGCGCAGGCGCCGTTCGTCCAGCTGCGGCAGCAGCGCGTCGTCCAGCACCATGGCCGCGTGGACGATGCCGCGCAGCGGGGGCATCGACCGGCGGATCCCGGCCAGCAGCGTGGCGACCTGGGACTCCTCCGTCACGTCCACCGCGGCGACGACCACGTCCACGCCGGACTCGCGCAGGGCCGTCACCGCCGCCTCGGCCGCGGTCGACGACAGACCGCTGCGGCCCACGAGCACGAGATGGCCCGCACCGTGCTCCGCCAGCCACCGTGCGACCGCCAGACCGAAGCCACCCAGGCCGCCGGTGACGAGGTAGGAGCCGTCCCCCCGCAACGCCAGGGCGCCCTCCGGTCGGGGGGTCACCACGACGTCCTCGTGCATGGACACCACGACCTTGCCGGTGTGCCTGGCCTGCGCCATGTGCCGGAAGGCGTTCACGGTGTCCGGGACGGGGAAGACGCGGTGGGGCAGCGGGTGGAGTGAGCCGTCGACGAAGCCCTGCATGATGTCGTGCAGGAAGGAGCGCACGAGTTCGGGCCGCTGCGCGCACAGCTTGTCCAGGTCGACGGCGAACAGCGACAGGTTGTTGCCGAACGGCCGCAGGCCGAGCTTGCTGTCCTCGTAGATGTCGCGCTTGCCGATCTCGATGAACCGTCCGTACGCGCCCAGGACGGACAGGCTCTTCGGGATCGCCTCGCCCGCCAACGAGTTCAGGACGATGTCGACACCTCGGCCGCCGGTGATCTGCTCCACCTCGTCGGCGAAGGCGAGGGACCGTGAGTCCATCACGTGCTGCACGCCCATCGCCCGGAGCAGGTCGCGCTTGCCCGGGGTCCCGGCGGTGGCGAAGACCTCGGCACCGGCCCGCTGGGCCAGTTGGATCGCCGCCAGTCCCACCCCGCCCGCGGCGGCGTGGATCAGCACCCGATCACCGGCCTGCATGCGGCCCAGGTGGTGCAGGGAGTAGTACGCGGTGAGAAAGGTGATCGGGATCGTGGCGGCTTCCTCGAACCCGATGTGGGCCGGTTTGGGGACCACGAACCGTGCCTCGATGGTCAGGTGGGTCCGCAGCGCCCCGGGGGCGGACGTGATCACCGGGTCGCCCACCTCGAGCCCCTCCACGCCCGGGCCGACAGCGCGGATGACCCCCGAGCACTCCATCCCGAGCGCGTTGCCGGTGTACCCGCCTTCCAGTGCCTGCTCCGGCAGCAGCCCCAGGGCGATCATGACGTCCTTGAAGTTGAGGCCGACCGCGTGCACCTCGATCTCGACCTCACCGGTGCCCGGCTCGCGGCGCGGGGCTTCCAGGAACGTCAGGTGATCGAGGACGCCGGGCCGGGCGGTCTCGACCTGGAAGGACGGTCGTGATCCCTGCCGGACGACGTCCGCGCGCCGGCCGGCCACCGTGGCGAGCGCGACGTTGCGCAGCCTGTGGACGTAGCGGGCTTCTCCGCGCAGCGCGATCTCGTCCTCGGCGTCCGGCGCCCGCAGCTCCTCGGCGAACGACCGGATCTCCTCGGGGGAGGCGGTCGGGCCGAGGTCGACCAGGGTGCAGCGGAGCTGCGGGAACTCGTTGACGATGACCCTGCCCAACCCCCACAGGGGTGCTTGGGCGACCGAGACCGCTCGGGTCGACCGGTCCGCGACCTGCGCCCCCTGCGTGACCAGCCAGAGCCGTGGGCTCTCGTCCCCGTCCGCGCCGGCGAGGACCTGGGCCAGGTGCAGCGCGCTGGTGCTGCCCAGGCGTTGCGCCGACTCGAGCGCGGCCGTGCTGGTCTGCTCAGGTGCTGGGGCGTCGAGGCTCCACAGGTGGACCACGCCCCGGCACGGTTCGCCACAGGCGAAGGCGTCCTCGACGAGCCGCCGCATGTCATCGATCCGGGCCGGCGGCACCTCGAAGCGGTCAGCGGAGAGGCGCCGGTAGGTCTCACCGGCCGATGCCAGGATCGGTGTCGCTCCGGAGCGCCTGAGGTGATCGGCCAGCCGGAGTCCGGTGCCCCCGTCGTCGGCGAGGACCAGCCAGCGTCCCGGCTCCTGGGCAGGGGGACCGGCCGCCTCGCCGTCCGCGGACGACTGCTCGACGACGGGCCCTCGCGCCAGCAGGACGGAGTGCACGGCCCGGTCGGCGGGTTCGGTGTCGGTCAGCCAGGCCACGTCCGTGAAGCCGGCGTCGTGGAGGACCCGTTGCCATGCCTCCTGCGAGATCCACGGGTCGGATCCGCGGAGGCCGACGTCCTCGAACAGCCACCAGCCCTCGAGCAGGCCGAACATCAAGGTGGCCGAGCGGGGCGTCCTGGTCCCCTCCAGGAGCAGCAGCAGCCCCTCGGAGGCCAGCAGCGCCGTGACGTTGGCCAGCGTGCGGCGCAGGTCGCGGGTGGCGTGCAGGACGTCCGATGCGAGCACCAGGTCGAAGGAATGCGCCTCGAACCCCTGTGCCACCGGGTCCTCCTCGATGTCGAGGACCTGGTACTGGACGAAGGGGTGCGCGCGGAACTTCTGCTCGGCGTGCGCCAGGAGGAACTGCGTCAGGTCGGTGAAGACGTAGGTCGTCCGATCGGCCGGGACCCTCCGCAGGACGTAGGAGGTCATCCCGCCGGTGCCGCCGCCGATCTCCAGGATGCGGACGGTGCGGCCTTCCGGCAGGCGTTCCAGCGCGTGCGCGACGGCCTCCTGCGACAACAGGTTGTAGATCCGGTACGTCGGTGCGTCCTGGTACAGGTGCTCCGACGTGGTCAGCGATCCCTGGGGGAAGATGAGCTGAAGGGGGTCGACGTCACCACGGAGCACCTCGGCCAGCGAGTCGCCGCACTGGCGGATGAGCGTGAGTTCTGCCTGGTAGGCCGGGAACCGCGTCCACAGCGCCCTCCAGATCTCCTCCGGATCGGTGACGTCGGGAACGCGGGCCACCCGCCACCGGTCGTCGGCGTGCTCGAGCACGCCGTCCTCCGCCAGGATGCCGAGCAGCCGGTCGAAGAGCCGCCGGTGCTGCGGCGCGACGCCGAGCCGGTCGGCGAGCGAGTCCGCCGTGGAACGCCGGCCCACGGCGGGCCGCCAACCGAGTCGTCGGAACGCTCGGAGGATGTACGCCCGGGCCAGGTCGCTGTCCTGCGGCTCGAGCTCCTCGTAGTACCGCCGGCGCTCGAGCAGCGCGGCCAGGCGGTCCGCTCGCGGCCGGAGCCGATCGGCCATCGCGGAGGGGGAGGGGAGGTAGTCGGGTGGGCGGCGCGCGTCCCCGTGCTCGGAGCGCGGCTTCAGCCTCCACTGGTACTCGTACAGGTGGTCGTCACACCGCTCGGCACCGCGTCCGACCGGCCGGCACACGAACCCCCGGACCTCGGCCTGGACGGTCCCGGCCTCGTCGAGCAGCTGCAGGTCGCCCTCGAGCCGTGAGGCACCGTCCTCGACCAGCCGCGCGTGGACGTGGACCCGGCGACCGGGGCGGTCGAACACGCGGACCCTGGCGATGTGGACCGGCAGGTAGGCACCCGCCGCACCGGTCCGCCCCGTCCCCCTCGACGCGATGGCTCCCAGCAGCACCTGGAACGCGGCGTCGAGGATCGTCGGGTGCACCTCGTAGTCGTCGAAGTCGTCCTCCGCTGCACCCTGCAGCTCGACCAGTCCCAGCGCCTCGCCCTCGCCGATCCAGAGGCGTTCGATGCCCTGGAAGCGGGGGCCGTACTGCATGCCCGCGGCGGAGAAGAGCCGGTAGACGTCGCTCTTGGCGATCTCGCGGCCGCACCGGTCGCGGAGCGCCTCCAACGGCACGCCCCCGGGCGCCTCGCCGTCGGGACGGCCGAGCTTGCCGGTCGCGTGCCGCACCCAGTCGTGGTCCGTCCCGTCGGCGCGGCTGTAGATGTCGAAGGACGGCCGGCTCGGATCGCGGACCAGTTGCACCGCGAGCGGTTCCCCGTCGGACAGGAACAGGGCCC
Organism: Geodermatophilus marinus; assembly: GCF_003428645.1. Lineage (GTDB taxonomy): Bacteria > Actinomycetota > Actinomycetes > Mycobacteriales > Geodermatophilaceae > Geodermatophilus. The sequence continues at coordinate 130,097 of NZ_QVQH01000003.1, forward strand.
GCTGCAGCGCGATGTCCTCCGCGACGTACGGGCGGTGCCCGGAGCCCTCCCGGGCGGCCGCGAGGGCCATCTCCACGTATCCCGCAGCGGGGAAGACGACCGTGTCCTGGATGCGGTGGTCCGCCAGGTAGGGGAGTGCTCCCGTGTCGAGCTCCGCGTGCCAGACGGGGTGGGCGGCCTCCAACGGGTTGCCCAGCAGGGGATGCCGCTTCGTGCCCAGCCGCTCGCGCCGGGCCCGGTCCGACTCGTGCCAGCAGCGCTCCCGCTGCCAGGGGTAGGACGGGAGGCGGACCAGGCGGCCGCCCTCGGGGTACTGCCGCTGCCAGTCGATCGGGTACCCGGAGGTGTACAGCCTGCCGAGCGTGCCGAGCAGCTGAGCCCGTTCCGGTTCCCCGCGCCTCAGCGACGGCAGCGCGGTTCCCTCCCGCTTCGCCTCCGCGATGCACCTGGCGATCGACGTGGCCAGCACCGGGTGCGCGCTGATCTCGAGGAACAGACCGTGCTTCGCCTCGAGGAGCGCCGCCATGGCGGCCGCGAAGCGCACCGGCTCGCGCATGTTGCCCCACCAGTAGGCGGCATCGAGCTCGGGACCTCCGACCGCACGGCCCGCGGCGGTGGAGAACAACGGGGTCGTGGCCGGCCGAGGGCGCAGGTCCTGCAGCGAGGCCAGCAGTTCCGGGCGGAGCGGGTCCATCCGGGGGCTGTGGTACGGCACGTCCACCGGCAGGAAGCTGCAGAAGGTCGGCGTCGACTGCAGGGACGCCGCGATCTCCTCGAGCGCCGCGGCATCGCCGGACAGCGTGACGTCGCTGGGGCTGTTGACCGCCGCGATCGACAGGCGGTCCTCACGGCCGGCCAGCAGGTGCTCGGCCTCCTCGACCGGCAGCCCGACGGCCAGCATCTTCCCCTGCCCGGTGGTCTGCTGCTGCAGGCGGCTGCGGTGGAAGATCAGCCGCACGGCGTCCTCGAGGTCCAGCGCACCCGCCACGTGCGCAGCGGCGACCTCTCCGACGCTGTGCCCGACGATCGCCGCCGGTTCGACGCCCCAGGATCGCCAGAGCGTCGCCAGCGCCACCTGGAGGGCGAACGTGGCCGGCTGCGCGACGTGGGCCTCGTGCATGCGCGAGCGCGTCTCCGCAGCGGTCAGCTCGTCCCACAGGGACCACGGGGCGTGCCGGCGCAGCAGCGCATCGCACTGCTCGATCACCTGGCGGAAGACGGGCTCGTCGTCGAGCAGTTGCCGCCCCATGGCCCACCACTGCGGACCCATGCCGGAGAAGACGAAGGCCACCGTCTGCGAGCGGCTCGCGACACCCCGCCCGGAGGACGTGGTCGGTCGTGCCTGCCCCGCCGCGAACGCTGCCAGCCGTTCGACCAGTTCCTCCGCGGACCGGGCGACGACGGCGAGACGATGGTCGTGGTGCCCCCGCCGCAGGCTCGTGGTGTAGCCCACGTCGTGGGCCGCCACGTCTCCGGCCGAGGCCCGGTCCGTCAGGAACGACACCAAGGACCGTGCTCGCGCCTCCAACGCCTCGGGGCCCCGCGCGGACAGCGGCACGAGCACCGCGCGATCAGGTCGTGTGCCGTCGTCCGGCCGGTCGTCGCCGCGTGGGGGAGCCGATCCGAGGATGACGTGGGCATTGGTACCGCCGAATCCGAACGAGTTCACCCCGGCCAGACGCGGCGCCGTGCCGGTGTCCGGCCACGGCTCGACGGTCCGGGGGACGCGCAGCCGCAGGGCGTCGAAGGGGATGTCGGGGTTCGGCGTGTCGAAGTGGAGGTTCGGCGGGATCTGCCCGTGCTCGAGACCCAGCGTCGCCTTGATGAGCCCGGCGACACCGGACGCGGCCTCGAGATGACCGATGTTGGTCTTCACCGAGCCGACGATGCACGGGGCCTGCATCGGACGATCACGGCCGAGGACCGCGCCGATCGCCTTCAGCTCGATCGGGTCCCCGACCGGTGTGCCGGTGCCGTGGGCCTCGACGTACTGGACCTGCCGCGGCGCGACCCCGGCCTGGCGGTAGGCCTCGCGCAGCATCGACTCCTGGGCGGCGCCGTTGGGCAACGAGATGCCGGCGGTGCGGCCGTCCTGGTTCACCGCGGTGCCGTGGACGACGGCGTGGATCGGATCACCGTCGGCCAGTGCTCGGGACACCGGCTTCAGGACGACCACACCGGCGCCCTCCGAGCGGACGTACCCGTTGGCACTCGCATCGAAGCTCTTGCACCGGCCGTCGGGGGCCAGCATGGACGCCTTGCTGAACCCGATGGTCCCTTCCGGCCTGAGGATCAGGTTCACGCCACCGGTCAGCGCCATGTCGCACTCGCCGGTCCAGATGCTCCGGCACGCCATGTGCGTGGCGACGAGCGACGAGGAGCAGGCGGTGTCGACCGCCAGGCTGGGTCCGTGCAGGTCGAAGAGGTAGGACAGGCGGTTGGCGGCGATGCAGAGCGCCAGCCCCAGGTTCGTGTAGGCGTTGATCGAACGGCGCTCGACCGTGCTGGTCTGGATCCCGCCGTAATCGAGGGTCGCGATGCCGATGAAGACGCCGGTGTTCGTCCCGGCGAGCCGCTCCGGCGCGATCCCGGCGTCCTCGACCGCCTCGTAGGCGACCTCCATCAGCACGCGCTGCTGGGGATCCGCGCGCGTCGCCTCACGGGGGGACATGCCGAAGAAGGAGGCGTCGAACTCGTCGACCCCGCGGATGAACCCGCCCCTGGCGGCATACGTCTTCCCGGGCCGGGCCGGATCGGGATCGTAGAACGCGCGGGGGTGCCAGCGATCCGCCGGCACTTCGGTGATGGCGTCGACGCCGTCGGTCAGCAGGCGCCAGAACTGTGCCGGGTCGTCCGCTCCGCCTGGCAGCCGACAGCCGATCCCGATGATCGCGATCGGTTCCGTCCGATGACCGGGGAGGAGTGCTGTGGCGTGCTCGGGCTGGCTCATCCGTCATTCCCTCGATGCGAGCCGGCGTGTCCCACCGCCGACGGGGACGGGTTGTTCGGCTGGGCGGTTCACGAACCGCGCTGTCGGGGTGACCATCCGAACCCGTCGCGGGGCAGGCCGGGCCGGGGAGCCGTGACAGTGATCGAGGCCCCGGGCTTCCTCGGCCGTGCCGTGGTTCCGCGGCGGGGGTGGACGAGTTCGGCGGTCAGGACCGGAACGTGCGAGAGGGCCTCGTGAACCGCGACGTGGAGGGGGCCCGTGCCGTGGCGGTGGTCCGCCGGCGTGCCCGAGCACGCGCCGGGGTGGCGCTGCGCGAATGGGTCTGCTGGAGAGTTCGGTGAGCCAGGTGCCCCGGCGAGATCACCTGGCAGCGATTGGCCGGATCGACGTCGTCAAGTCCGCTTCATCGTCCCCACCCCATCAGAGGAGGTCCGCCGATGCCCGCCCACCGTTCCGTCGTGACGTGCTGCTGTCAATGGAAAGCGTCACGGGTGCGGAGCCGTGGGACACCGTGCCTCGTCGGGTTCATTCGTAGCCCAGCACCTCGCGCACGCTCAGGCGTGCGGCGTTCCACGCCGGCAGGAGGCTGGCCAGCGCGGCGAGGACGCCGACCAGCACCAACCAGAACAGCGCGCCGTCCAGCGAGAACGTGTAGCTCAGCGGCGCGCGGGTGAACTCCTCGCCCACGACGTCGCTCAGCGCCGTGCTGATCGGCAGCGCCAGTGCAGCCCCCACGGGAGCACTGAGCAGGCCGATGAGGACGCCCTCGACCACGAAGATCCGCAGCACCCCACCGTCCGACGCGCCGATGGCGCGCATGACACCGATCTCCCGGGCGCGCTCGTGGACGTTCATGCTCATCGTGCCCATCAGGCTCAGGGCACCGACGACCGCCAGCAACGTCGCCAGGATCGACAGGAAGATCGTCAGCACGTCGAACTGGGACTCGATCGCCTCGTTGTTCGCGGCGGTCGTCCTGATCGACGTCGTCCCCAGCCCGCTCTCGTCGAACCGGTCCTGCAGCGCGGTCGCGACGGACGCCTGGAAGTCGGCATCGTGCCGCGTGGTGCCGACGCGCAGGCTGCTGTCGATCTCCGACGGAGGGACGACGCTCGAGAGGTCGCCGAGGTCGACGTAACCCGTCCCGATGCGGATGAACGTCGCGGACAGCGTCGTCTGCGCGATGCCGACGACCTCCCAGGTCGTCTCGCGCCGCTCGATCCGCAGCGTGACCTCGTCGCCCACGCCGATGCCCGGTGCGTTCTCGAGGACGTCGGTGTCGAGCACGATCGCCCGCTCGTCGTCCGGGTGCAGCCAACGCCCTTCCAGGATGACGGGGCGGAGCAGGTCGGTACCGGCAGGCGGCGCATCGAGCTCGAAGCTGGAGCCCTCGCTACCGCTCGGACGTACCTGCCGCGCGGTACTGCTGCCCCAGCTCTCCGCTGCCGCGACGCCCGGTACCCCCATGGCCGTGCGCTCGATCGACTCGGTGTCGTAGGCAGCGTCGAAATCCACGCTGATGTCGTAGTTCAGGTACGAGGTCGACTCGTCGAGCGTGGTGAGCAGGGAGGCGCGGACGCTGAAGACGGCGATGAAGACCGCGCCGCCCAGCGTGAGGGTCGCGATCGTGAGGGCCAGCCGTGTCTTGCGCCGGAGGGTGTTCCGCAGGGAGAGCAGCAAGGGACGCGACAGGCCGCGTACCCGCTGGACCACCCGGTCGACGCGGCTCCGGCCGAACTGGCCGCCTCCCACGCCGTGGAAGGCGAGTGCTTCCCGCACGGTGATGCGGACGCCGGAGACGACCGGGTACAACGCCGCGACCAGTGGCACCAGCAGACCGACGGCGATCTCGAGCGCGAGCACCTGCACGGGCACGCGGAAGCCGGTGGCATCGAAGTTGATCAGGCTCGCGAGGTACCGGGAGATCGCGTACGCGGCGATCGCGGCCAGCGGGATCGCGATGCAGAGCGCGATCAGGCCGAGGATCAGCACCAGACCGAGGTAGAGCCGCACGAGCTGGCCGTTGCGTGCCCCGATCGACTTCATCATGCCGATCTGGCGCACCTGCTGCACCAGCAGTGCCGAGATCGTGTTGACGACCAGGAAGCCGCTGAGGACGAGCGAGAGCAGCGCGAGCGTACCGAGGACGACGACCATCGGCTGCAGGACGTCGTCGGCGGCGAACGTCCCCGGCTCGGGGATCCACATCCAGTCGACGGTCCGCCCGCTCTGCTCGACCTCGTCCCTCACCCGGTCGATCACCGCCTGGACGTGCTGCTCGTCGGCGGTGTCCCCGTCGACGAGCAGGTGCAGGGTGTTGAAGGAGCGCGGATAGCCGAGCCACTCGAGCGTGTCGAAGGTGATGTAGCCGTACGGTGTCCCGGAGAACGAGGCCGGCACCTTGTTCAGGTCGTGCGCGAGGCCGGCGATGCGCAGGTCCCGCTCCGTGCCGTCGGACGGTCGGAGCACGAGGGAGTCGCCGACCTCCGCACCGGTCAGCCCGATGGCGGCCCGCTCGACGAGCAGTTCCTGCTCCGGCGGTGGCCAGGCGCCCTCCTCCGGTCGGACCCTGTTGAGCCGGATGTCGTCGAAGTCGTCGATCGCCTCGAGCCGCAGGTTGCGCCACTCGTCCGGTCCGGTCCTGAGGCGCACGACGAAGCTGAAGCGGCCCTCCGCTTCGCTCACGTCCGGCATGTCCTGCACCGAGCGGACCAGTTCCTCGTCGAAGGGTGCGGTGAAGAGGATCGCACTGCTGGGGTCGATCGCGGCGTAGTCGGCGGACAGGTCGCGGGACATCAGCACCCACGTACCGGCGGTCGTACCGACGGCGAAGACGCCGACGGCGATCGACAGCGCGACCAGGGACGTGCGCGTCTTGTTGCCCCCGATGTCGCGTGCGATCTTGCGCCAGCGGGGGCGGATCATCAGTCGCTGCCGACCAGGGACGGCCGCTGGTTCGTCACCTCGTCCACCACTGCTCCGTCGCGGAGGACGACAGCGCGCGTGACCTGGCGCGCCAGATCCGCGTCGTGCGTCACCATCAGGATCGTCTTGCCGGTGTCCACCAGGTCCGTGAACAGGCGGAACACTGCTGCGGCGGTCTGCGAGTCGAGGTTCCCGGTCGGCTCGTCGGCGAGGAGGATCGGTGGGTCGTTGGCCAGCGCCCGGGCGATCGCCACCCGCTGCTGCTGGCCGCCGGACAGCGCCGTGGGGAGCTTGGCGGCATGGTCGGCCAGTTCGACCTGCACCAGCAGGTCCAGCGCCCGTTCGCGCCGTTCCCGCGACGGGTACGTGTGGCAGAAGTCCATCGGCAGCATGACGTTCTCGAGCACCGTGAGCGTGGGCAGCAGTTGGAAGAACTGGAAGATGACACCGAGCGTCCGCCCACGCCAGGGAGCGATCCGACGCTCGCGAAGAGAATGCACGGCCGTGCCGTCGACGAATACTTCTCCTGACGTCGGACGATCGATCCCGGCGATGATGTTGAGAAGTGTCGACTTGCCGCTGCCGGATTTGCCGATCACGGCCACGAATTCACCGGAATCGATCCGAAGACTCACGCCGTCGAGGGCGGTGAACGCCCCGGCTGCGCTTTCGTAGCGCTTCACGGCCTGCCGGACCTCGATCAGACGCGCGAGATCCGAGGACCGGTGACGCCCCTCCGACACACCCATGTGAGCCACCCAGCACGATCTGCTGCCACTCTGCTGCGATGTGGATCCACCGGCGTCATCGACCGGGACATCCGGCGTCAGGATCACGTGAATTGTTCTGCGGAAGCGTCAGCACCGTAGCACGGGAATATCCGTCAACGGCGTCAGCGGTGCACGGTGAGTGGGGGGCGGCGCGGACGGTGCGGCCCCGTGCCCGGCGTCGAGCCGCGGTGCCACTGGCTACGGGCCGCCCGGGTGCGGGGGAGGTGCGGGCCCCCGCCGCGCTCGGCACAGCGGGGACGTGGCCGGCCCGGACAGCCGGCACGGCTCGGGTTCGACGAGCGGGCACCCGTGCGGGGCACAGGACGGACGCGGCGATCGTCGGAGGGGCCGAGCTCAGGCGGCGGCGTCCTCCGCCCCGGGCGGCAGCAGGGAGGTCAGCAGCGCGATGTCGGCGGCGTGCCCGCCCCAGGGGACGCCGCCCCGCTCGCTCGGCGTCTCCACCACCACCGGGACGCCGGCCGTCGTGCGGTGGGCGAGCAGCTCGGCGAACGGCCCCAGGCCGTACGCCGCGCCGCCGATGCTGCCGGCGCCGATGGTCGTGTGCCGGTCGCGCCGCGAGCCGCAGCCGTCGAGCGAGTCGTTGGCGTGCACCAGCCCCAGCCGGCCCGGGCCGACCGCCGCCTCGAGCGCGTCGAGGGTCGCGGCCATCCCGCCGGGGACGGCGAGGTCGTGGCCGGCCGCCCAGGCGTGGCAGGTGTCGAAGCAGACGCCGACCTGCGGGTGGTGCTCCAGGGCGGCGAGGTAGGGGCCGAGGTCCTCGACGGTGGCGGCCAGCGAGCGCCCGCCGCCGGCGGTCGGCTCGACGAGCAGCCGCGGCCCGTCCTCCGGCGCGGCCTCGAGCACCGGCAGCAGCCGCTCGTGCAGCTGGCGGAGGGCGTCGTCGTAGCGGTCCTCGCCGACCGCCGAGCCGGCGTGCACCACCACGCCGCGGCAGCCGAGCTCCGCGCCGCGGGCCAGATTGTGCGCTATCGCGGCGATCGACCGCGCGACGGTCGCCTCCGACGGGGACCCCACGTTGACCAGGAACGGCGTGTGGACGAACGACGGGACGCCGCGCTCGGCGCAGCCCTCGACGAAGCGGGCGTCCTGGCGGGGGTCGCCGGCGGTCAGCCGCCAGCCGCGGGGGTTGCCGACGAAGACCTGGACCGCCCGGGCGCCGACCGCGTCGGTGTAGGCGAGGCCGCCGGTGGCCAGGCCGCCCGCGACCTGGACGTGCGCGCCGATGGGTGGGGTGCGCACCGACCTACCCGAAGCTCAACAAGAGGTTGACGGTCGTGCCCTGGTCGACGGTCTCGCCGGCAGCGGGTTCCTGGCGGTAGACGCGGTCGCCGGTGATGAAGGTCTGGAACTCGGGCACCAGGCCGGCCTGCTCCAGGAGCGCGACGGCCTCCTCCTGGCTGCGGCCGGACACGTCCGGCACGACCACCCGCGGCACGCCGACCGAGACGGTGATCGTCACGGTGCTCCCGTAGGCGGCCTTCACGCCGGTCGCGGGGGTCACGGACATGACCTCGCCGGTGTCGACGTCGGCGCTGCGGCCCTCGGCCCGGGCGACGTCGAAGCCCAGCGCCTCCAGGTTCGCGGCGGCCTCCTCCGGGGCGAGGCCGACCAGCGCCGGGACGGCGACGGGCGCAGGCCCGCGGCTCACGTAGACGGTGAGGTCCTGGCCGCGCTGCAGCGGCGTGCCGGCCTCCGGCTCGAACCCGGAGACGTGGCCGACGGGCACGTCGTCGCTGTAGTCCTGCACCTCGGAGGGGACGACGGGCACGTCCTCGAGCCGGGTGCGGACCTCGTCCAGCGGCAGGCCGACCAGGTCGGTGCCCACCTCGAAGCGCTCCTGCCCCCGCGACACCACCAGCTCGACGTCGGTGCCGCGGATCGCCTCGCCGCCGTCCGGGTCGGCGGAGATGACCACGCCCGCCGGGACGTCCTCGCTGAACCGCTCCTCGGCCACGACCGGGTCGAGCCCGGCCTGCTGGAGCAGGTCCACCGCGACCGCCTGCTCGCGGCCGGCCAGCGCGGGCACCGTCGTCCACCGGCCGGAGCCCAGCCACCAGCCCACGGCGCCGATCGTCACGAGCACGAGGAGCACGACCGCCACGGCCAGCCGGGCGCGGCGGCGGCGCACCGCCTCCGGGACACCGGGCCGCGGGCGGTCCGGCGGGGCCGGCCGGCGCGCGCCGACGTCGGTGGTCGGGCCGGCCCCCATGCCGGGCAGCGTGCTCGTCCGCGAGCCGCGGCCGGGCCGGCTGCCGCCGGGGCCGAGCACCTGGGTGCGCGGCTCGCCGGGGTCGCTGGGGTGCCGCGGCCGGGGACGGGTGGGCCGGTTGGTCGGCCGCAGGGTCCCCGGGCCGGCGCTGCTGCGGCCGGTGGGCACCGGCATGCGCTCGACCCCGAGGTCGCTGCGGACGTCCTCCAGGTCGGCGAGGAACGCGCCGGCGTCCAGCGGGCGGACGGCGGGCTCGCGGCGGGTCGTGCGGGTCACCAGCTCGTCGACCTGCCACGGGATGCCGGGCACCTCCGCCGACGGCGGCGGCATGTCGTGGTGGACGTGCTGGTAGGCCACGGCCAGCGGGGTGTCCCCGCCGTAGGGCGGGTGGCCGGTGAGCATCTCGTAGAGGACGACCCCGGCGGCGTACACGTCGCTGCGCGCGTCGGCCTTGCCCCGCTCGAGCTGCTCGGGGGAGAGGTAGGCGACCGTGCCGATGAGCACCCCGCCGGTGTGGCTGGTCTGGCCGGTGCCGGTCAGCGCGCGGGCCAGGCCGAAGTCGGCGACCTTGACCACGCCGTCGACCCCGATGAGCACGTTCTCCGGCTTGATGTCGCGGTGCACGATGCCGGCCCGGTGCGCGGCGGTCAGCCCGGCGAGCACCGGCTCGAGGACGGCGAAGGCCTCGGCGACCGTCAGCCGGCCGCGCGCCTGCAGCAGGTCGCGCAGGGTGCGCCCCCGGACCAGCTCCATGACGAGGAACACCAGGCCCTGGTCGCTGCCCTGGTCGCTGACCGACACGACGTTGGGGTGGCTGAGCATGGCCGCCGCCCGCGCCTCCCGGGTGAACCGGTCGACGAAGGTCGGGTCGTGGGCCAGGTGCTCGGCCATGACCTTGACCGCGACGGTGCGGTGCAGGCGGAGGTCCTGGGCCGCGTAGACGGTGGACATGCCGCCCCGGGCCAGCCGCTCCTGCAGGTGGTAGCGCCCCTCGAGAACGAGGCCGACCACGGGGTCGGTCACGGCGGTGTCCACGCGGCCGAGTGTAGGAGCGTCGCCGCCGGTCACGGCCGGTACACGCGGGCGGGGCCGGTGCGGCGGTTCACCCGTCACACGCTCCCCACGGTGTGCGGGGTGGATCCGTCGGCGTCACGCCGTCGGCGTCACGCCGACGGATCCACCCCGCTCCTCACGCGAGGTCCAGGCCGGGGTAGAGCGGGTGGGCGGCGAGCAGCTCGTCGGCCGCGGCACGGGTCCGGTCGGCGACCCCGTCGGCGGTGGCGTAGCGCGCCTTCGACGGGCTGCCGTCGCGGGTGGCGGTGGGCCGGGTCGCGCCGAGGACGTCGACGATGAGCTCGGCGGTGCGGTCGAACTCGGCAGCGCCGAACCCGCGGGTGGTCAGCGCCGGGGTGCCCAGGCGGACGCCGGAGGTGTACCAGGCCCCGTTGGGGTCGGCCGGCACGGCGTTGCGGTTGGTCACGATGCCGGCGTCCAGCAGCGCCGACTCCGCCTGCCGGCCGGTCAGCCCGAAGCCGGACACGTCGACGAGCACGAGGTGGTTGTCGGTGCCGCCGGTGACCAGCCGGGCGCCCCGGCGGGTGAGCCCCTCGGCGAGCGCCTGCGCGTTGCCGGCCACCGCCTGCGCGTAGCCGGCGAAGTCGGGACGCCGGGCCTCGGCCAGCGCGACCGCCTTGGCGGCCATCACGTGCGGCAGGGGGCCGCCGAGCACCATCGGGCAGCCGCGGTCGACCGCCTCGGCGTACTCCGGCTGGGCCAGGACCATGCCCCCGCGCGGCCCGCGCAGCGACTTGTGCGTGGTCGTGGTGACGACGTGGGCGTGCGGCACCGGGTCGTGGTCGCCGGTGAACACCTTGCCGGCGACCAGCCCGGCGAAGTGGGCCATGTCGACGACCAGGGTGGCGCCGACCTCGTCGGCGATCTCGCGCATCCGGGCGAAGTCCACCCGGCGCGGGTAGGCCGAGTAGCCGGCCATGAGGATCAGCGGCCGGAACTCCCGGGCCCGCGCGCGGACGGCGTCGTAGTCGAGCAGCCCGGTCCCCGGGTCGGTGCCGTAGGAGGACTGCTCGAACATCTTGCCGCTGATGTTGGGGCGGAAGCCGTGGGTCAGGTGGCCGCCGGCGTCCAGGGACATGCCGAGCATCCGCTGGTCGCCCAGGGCGTGGCGCAGTCGGGACCAGTCGGCGTCGGTGAGGTCGTTGACGTGCCGCACGCCGGCCTCGGCCAGCGCCGGGGCCTCGACCCGCTGGGCGAGCACCGCCCAGAAGGCGACGAGGTTGGCGTCGATGCCCGAGTGCGGCTGGACGTAGGCGTACGGGGCGCCGAACAGCTCGCGGGCGTGCTCGGCGGCCAGCGCCTCCACGGTGTCGACGTTCTGGCAGCCGGCGTAGAAGCGGTGCCCGACCGTCCCCTCGGCGTACTTGTCGCTGAACCAGTTGCCCATGGTGAGCAGCACTGCGGGGCTGGCGTAGTTCTCGCTGGCGATCAGCTTGAGCGAGGCGCGCTGGTCGGCGAGCTCGGCGCCGATCGCCTCGGCCACCCGCGGCTCCACCGCGCCGATGACCTCGAGGGCGCTCGCGTAGGCGGTGCTGGCGGCGGCTGCGGTGGCGGTGGGGGTCACGGTCACGTCGGTCATGGGAGCACTCCAGCGCAGGGTCGACTCGGGAGGGGTGCCCAGGCGCCCGGCGGGGTGGTGCGAGCCGCTCCCCGGTGGTCGGTCCCACCTCCATGCGCCAGTCACGGCCCCGCCGGGAATGGTAGCCGCGGCACGGCGGTCGGCCGGACGCGATCCCGCCGACCTAGGCTCGTGGCATGGAGACGCTCACCCCCGCGGAGGTCGCCGCGCTCTTGGGGGTCTCGCCCAACCGGGTCCGCCAGCTGCTGCGCGAGCGCAAGCTCCTCGCCGTCCCGGGCAGCGGGGGCAGCCGCATCCCCGCCGACTTCCTGAAGGACGGCGCCGTCCTCAAGCACCTGCCCGGCCTGATCACCGTGCTGCGGGACGGCGGGTACGCCGACGAGGAGGTGTTCGACTGGCTGTTCCGGGCCGACGAGTCGCTGCCCGGCACCCCGGTCGAGGCGCTGCGCGGCGACCGGCACACCGAGGTCACCCGCCGGGCCCAGGCCCTGGCCTTCTGATGCGGGGTCAGGGCGTGGTCCCCGTGCTCCTGCCGCTGCACCGGGCGCGCGCGTGGGCCCCCTGACCTACCTGGCGCTGCTGGCCGGCTGCCTGGTCGTCACCGCGCCGCTGGAGCTGGTGCTGCGGGTCCGCGTGTACGCCCGCTGGCGGCGGCTGCTCCTGGCGATCGCCCCGGAGTTCGTCGTCTTCGTCGTCTGGGTGCTGTACGCGATCTCCCAGGGCCACTGGGACTACTCCGCGTCGCTCACCCTCGGCGTCCGGCTGCCCGGCGGTGTCCCGGTCGAGGAGGTGCTGTTCTTCCTCGTCGTCCCGGTGTGCTCGGTGCTGGCGCTCGAGGCGGTGCGCACGGTGACCGGGTGGGACGCCGGGTACCCGGCCGAGGAAGCGGAGGTGGGCCGGTGAGCTACAGCGCCCTGGCCGTGGCCGCCGTCGTCGCCGTGCTGGTGGTCGACCTGGCCGTCTACCGCACCCGCATGGTCACCCGCCCGGTGTTCTGGGTGGCCTACGCGATCATCGTGTCCTTCCAGCTGCTGATGAACGGCGTGCTCACCGGCCTGGACGTGGTGACCTACGACCCCGGCACGATCTGGGGGCCGCGGATCGCCTACGCGCCGGTCGAGGACCTGCTGTTCGGCTTCGCCATGGTCACGCTCACCCTGGCCAGCTGGGCGGCGGTCAACCGGCGGGCGAACACCGCCAGGCGCCGCGGCCTGGACACCCGCACCCGGCGGTCGAGCACCCGGTAGTCGGCCCGCTCGATCTCGGTGAGGATGCCGCCGTACAGGGCGGTGGCCGCCCGCACGCAGTCCCGCGACCCCGGCGCCAGCATCGGCGTCCCCGGGGCGGCGTCGTCGTAGCGGCGGCGCACGATCGCCACCATCTCGCGCATGAGCCCCCGGAACCGGGCGTCGTGGTGCCTGGCGGCGAGCTGCTCGCGGGTCACGCCGTGCGCGGCCATCACGTCGGCGGGCAGGTAGACCCGGCCGCGGTCGACGTCCTCGGCGACGTCGCGGAGGAAGTTGGTCAGCTGGAAGGCCTCGCCCAGGGCGATCGCGTGCGGCGCGGCCTCCTCCCGGGCCACGCCGGGGGCGGTGCCGAGCACCGGGAGGACCTGCAGGCCGATGACCGCCGCCGAGCCCCACATGTAGCGGTCGAGGGCGTCCATGTCGGCGTAGCCGGTGACCTCGAGGTCGCTGGTCATGGCGGCCAGGAAGTCGACCAGGTGCTCGACCGGGATCGCGTAGCGGCGGTAGGTGTGCACCAGGGCCAGGCGCACGGGGTCGTCGGACCAGCCGGCCTCCAGCTCGGCGAGGGCGGCCCGCGACCAGTCACCCAGGTCGCCGACGGGGTCGGGCCCGGGGTGGTCGACCAGGTCGTCGGCGGTGCGGGCGGCGGCGTAGAGGGCGTGCACCGCCGGGCGGCGGTCGGGGGTCAGCAGCCGGGTGGCCAGGTGGTAGCTCTTCCCGTGCGCGGCGGCGATGCGGGCGCAGTGCCGGTAGGACGCGTCGAGGCGGGCCTGCCGGGCGGCGGTCGTCGGCGGGGGGCCGGTGAGCGTCACCGGGTCCCCTCCAGCCGGGCGGGGGCGGCCGTGCCGGCGCGCTGCACCGGGCCGGTGATGCGCTCGGCGGCCAGCCGGCCGCTGATGAGCACCATCGGGACGCCGACCCCCGGCTGCACCGAGGAGCCCGCGAGGACGACGTTCTCCGGGCCCGAGCGCGGCAGCGTGGGCGGGCGGAACGGCCCCGTCTGGCCGAAGGTGTGCGCCAGGGCGAACGGCGTGCCGGCCGCCATGCCCTGCGCGGCCCACGTCAGCGGTGTGTCCATGCGCTCCACCTCGATCGCGCCGGTGATCCCGGCCCAGCCCCGCGCCTCCAGCACGGCGAGCAGCTCGTCGCGGTAGCGGGGGGCCAGCGCCGCCCAGTCCAGGTCGGGGTTGCCGCCGCTGCGCCGGTCCAGGTTGGGGGTCGGCGCGACGACGCTCAGCACCTGCCCGCCCTCCGGGGCCAGGGACCGGTCCGTGGCCGACGGCATGCTGACCAGCAGGCTCGGGTCGGTCATGGGCCGGCCCAGCCGGGTCAGCTCGTCGAAGACCTCGCGCCAGGCCGCGCCGAAGGTGATGGTGTGGTGCGCCTGCCCGGGCAGCTCGGTCCGCACGCCGACGTGCAGGGCCACGCAGGAGGGGGAGTGGACCGGCCGGCGGGGCCCGCGCAGCCCCGGCACCAGCCGGTGCGGCGCGTCGGCGGTGACGACGACCGCGTCGGCCGGCAGCCGGCCGCCGTCCTCGGTGCGGACGGCGGTGACCCGGGATCCGCGGGTTTCCAGCGCCGTCACGCCGCAGTCGTACCGCAGCGTGACCCCGGCGTCGGCCGCCGCGGCCGCGAGCGCCCGGGGCACCGCGGCGATGCCGCCCACCGGGTGGTGCACGCCGGCGCCGATGTCGAGCTGGGCGATGACCGCGTAGGCGGCGATGGCCCGGAACGGGCTGACCCCGGCGTAGAGGGCCTGGAAGCTGAACAGCCGGCGCAGCCGGTCGTCGGTGAAGGCGCGCTCGACGTGCCGTGACAGCCGGCCGAAGCCGCCCCGGCGGACCAGCCGCACGAGCTCGGGGCCGAGCAGGTCCAGCGGGGTGTCGAGGTTGCGGTCGATGAACGTGCCGCGCTGCAGCCGGTAGAGGTCGGCGAGGTCGGCGAGGTAGCGGCGCAGCGCGGCGGCCTCGGCCGGCCCGCACAGCGCCTCCACCTCGGCGGCGAAGGCGTCGGGGTCGGCGCGCACGTCCAGGTGCGAGCCGTCGGCGAACTGCGCCCGGTAGCTGGTCTCCAGCGGGAGGAGCTCGAGGCGGTCGGTGAGGTCCTCGCCCACCGCGGCCAGGGTGTCGGCGAGGACCTCGGGGGCGGTGAACACCGAGGGGCCGGTGTCGAGGGCGTAGCCGCGGTCCTCGACCCGGCCGGCCCGGCCGCCCGGCCCGGGCCCGCGCTCGACGACGGTGACCTCGCGCCCGGCGCCGCGCAGGCGCAGCGCGGTGGCCAGCCCGGCGAGCCCGGCGCCGACGACGACGACCCGGTCGGTGCGCCCGGGAACGGTGCGGACCATCAGGCGGTGCGGCTGGTCGCGGCCACGGCCAGCGCGTCGAGCGCGGCGCGGGCGGGCGCGGTCACCGGGGCGGCGGCGATGCCGCTGCGGGCCAGGGCGGTGCGCTCGGTGATCCGCTCCTCGACCCGGGCGCGGGCGCCGGTGGTCTCGATCAGCCGCCGCAGCGCCTCGAAGTCCTCCGGCCCGGCTTCGGCGTTGCCCAGCAGGTCGGCCAGCAGCCGGCGGCCAGCGGCGTCGGCGGCCTCCTCGGCGAGGGCGATGAGCAGGGTCCGCTTGCCCTCGCGCAGGTCGTCGTCGGCGGACTTGCCGGTCACCGAGGGGTCGCCGAACACCCCGAGGACGTCGTCGCGCAGCTGGAACGCCTCGCCGAGCGGCAAGCCGATCGCCGTGCACACCTCCGCGGCGCGCTCCCCGGCGCCGGCGATGGCCGCCCCGAGCTGCAGCGGCCGCTGCACGGTGTAGCCGGCGCTCTTGTAGCGGGCCACGGTGAGCGCGCCGTGGGGGCCGGGCAGCCCTCCGGCGGCGCGCAGCAGGTCGAGGTACTGGCCGGCGGTGACCTCGGTGCGCATCGTGTCCCAGACCCCCCGGGCGCGGGTCAGGGCGGCGGGGGAGATGCCCGAGCGCCGCAGCAGCTCGTCGGACCAGACCAGGGCGAGGTCGCCGACGAGGATGGCGGCGCCCACCCCGAAGGCCTCGCCGTCCCCGGCCAGCGCGGAGTCGCCGTGCAGCCGGGCGAAGCCGACGTGCGTGGCGGCGCGGCCCCGGCGGGTCACCGCGCCGTCCATGACGTCGTCGTGGACCAGCGCGCTGGCGTGCACGAACTCCAGCGCGGCGACGGCCCGCAGGACGGCGGCGTCGTCCTCGGCGGGACCCTCGCCGGTGAGGCCGCGCCAGCCCCAGTAGGCGAACAGGGGGCGCAGCCGCTTGCCGCCGTCGGCCAGGGCGCACAGCTCGTCGATGACCGGGGTGAGCGCCGGGTCCATCGCGGCGAGGGTCTCGCGCTGGCGGCCGAGGAACTCCTCCAGCGCGTCGGCCACCGCCGCCCGGACCCGGGCGACGTCGGCCGCGTCCTCGGGCGGGGCCGGGGGTACAGGCCTCGGCACGCGCTGCTGCTCCCCGGTCGTCACCGTCCGAGTATCGCCCGAACCCGATCGGCGGGGCACGACCGGCTGGTGGTGGTCGATCAAGGTCACGGGTCCTCCCGGGGCGGACGGTGCGCGGCTTCCGCGCTCCCTTCGCCCGGGTGCCCGGGGACGGATGCACCGGTGCGGCGGGCCGCTCCGTATCCTCGGGACCCGTGACGCGGACCGTGCGGGACCTGCTCGCCGAGGGCCGGCCCACGTGGTCGTTCGAGTTCTTCCCGCCCCGGACCCCCGAGGGCGCCGAGCAGCTGTGGACCGCGCTGCGGCAGCTGGAGCGGCTGCAGCCGTCGTTCGTGTCGGTGACCTACGGCGCCGGCGGCTCCACCCGCGAGGGCACCGTCTCGGTGACCGAGCGGATCGCCACGGAGACGACGATGACCCCGCTGGCGCACCTGACGGCGGTCGACCACAGCGTCGCCGAGCTGCGGCACGTGGTCAGCCGGCTGGCCGCGGCCGGGGTGCGCAACCTGCTCGCGCTGCGCGGCGACCCGCCGGGTGCCGACCCGCAGGCCGAGTGGGTCCCGCACCCGGAGGGGCTGCGGTACGCCGCCGAGCTGGTCGAGCTGATCCGCGCCATGGGCGACTTCTCCGTCGGGGTGGCGGCCTTCCCGGAGCGCCACCCGCGCTCGCCGGACTTCGAGACCGACGTCGAGATGTTCGTGCGCAAGTGCCGGGCCGGGGCCGACTTCGCCATCACGCAGATGTTCTTCCGGGCCGAGGACTACCTGCGGCTGCGCGACCGGGTCGCCGGGCGCGGCTGCGACGTCCCGGTGATCGCCGGGGTCATGCCGGTCACCAACGCGCGGCAGATCACCCGCATCGTGCAGCTGTCCGGGCAGGCCTTCCCGGAGCCGCTCGCGGCCCGGTTCGCCGAGCTCGACGGCGACCGCCCCGAGGACAGGGCCGCGGTGCGCGCCTACGGCGTCGAGGTGGCCACCGAGCTGTGCCGGACGCTGCTGGCCGAGGGCGTGCCCGGCATCCACTTCATCACCATGAACCGGTCGACGGCGACGCGCGAGGTCCACGCGAACCTCACGGCGGGCCCGGCCGCCCGGGACGCCGACCTCGCCGCCGTCCCCGTCACTTCCTGAGCTGCACCGCGGGGTCGCCCGGCGCCCGCGACCCGTCCGCGGCCGCCGCGGCGGCCGCGGCGGCCCGGAGCAGCGCCTGCCGCTCGGCGGCGTACCCGCCGAGGACGCCGACGACCGGCAGGTTGGACAGCGCCCGGTGCCGCAGCTTCCCCTTGGGGCGGGCGTCGAGCGCGTCGTCGATGCGGGAGAGCAGGCGGGCCACCCGCCAGAGGGTGCGCAGGTTGCCCCGCACCCCGGCGCGCCGGTCCCGCGGGCCCAGGGCCTCCTCGGCGTAGACCCCCTTCTCGCGCGCGAGCAGCGGGCGGACCCGGTCGGCCGGGAGGTCGCGGGCCAGCAGCACGCGGGCGAGCAGGGCGACCCGCTCGGCGGGATCGTCCACGGCGTGCTCGACGGCCACCCCGCCGACGACCAGCGACTGCGCCGCGGCGCCGAAGGCGTTCTGCAGCGGCAGCAGGTCGGCGAGCTTGCCGATGAACCGCGGGGCGGCGCCGGTCACGGCCAGGACCCGGGGGAGCCGGTGGGCCCACCACCGGTCGCGCTCGGCCTGCGGCCGGGCCGGGGGGCGGCCCAGCCGGCGCACGAGGGGGCGGGTCAGCCGGTCGACGCGGCGGAGGACGTCGACGACGACCGCGTCGCTGATGGGGGGCGCCATGGCCCGGGGCTACCCGCGGCCGCCGGTCGGCCATGCACCGGGCGTCGGGCGCGTGCTCGCCGACCTCGCCGTGCGCCCGCCGGCCCCGCGGTCCACGGCGGAGCCGGCGACCGCGACGCGGAGCCGCCCCCGCCCGCCGGCCCGGGCCCGGGCGGCGGCCCGCGCGCGGGTCGGGTAGACCTCGGGCATGCAGCTCGAGGTGGTCACCACGTCCGGGGTCGTCCGCGGCGCCCCCAGCGGTCCCGTCGTCGCCTTCAAGGGCATCCCCTACGCCGCGCCGCCGTTCGGCGACCTGCGCTTCGCCGCGCCCGCCCCGGCGCCCCGCTGGGAGGGGGTGCGGGACTGCTCCGGGTACGGCCCCACCGCGCTCAAGCCCCCGTACCCCGTGCCCGTGGACGCGCTGCTGCCCGAGCCGGTGATCCCGGGCGAGGACGTGCTCAACCTCAACGTCTGGACCCCGGACCCGGGGGCCGGGGGCCTGCCGGTGATGGTGTGGATCCACGGCGGGGCCTTCGTCAACGGCTCGGGCGCGGTGCCGGTGTACGACGGGACGGCGTTCGCGCGCGACGGCATCGTGCTGGTGACCGTCAACTACCGGCTGGGCGTCGACGGCTTCCTGCACTTCGACGACGACGGCCCGGCCCACCGCGGGCTGCTGGACCAGGTCGCCGCGCTGCAGTGGGTCCGGGACAACATCGCGGCCTTCGGCGGGGACCCGGACCGGGTCACGATCGCCGGCGAGTCCGCGGGGGCGATGAGCGTGACGTCGCTGCTGTCGATGCCGCGGGCGGCCGGGCTGTTCCGGCGGGCGGTGGCCCAGAGCGGCGCCGGGCACCACGCGCTGTCCCCGGCCACCGCGCACCGGGTGGCCGGGTACCTCGGCCAGCGGCTGGGCGTGCCGCCGACCCGGGAGGCGCTGGCCGCGGTGCCGGTGGAGGAGCTGGTGGCCGCGCAGCGGGCGCTGTCCGTGGAGGCCGCCACCGTCCCGGACCCGGCGCGGTGGGGCGAGATCACGCTCAACGCGATGGTCTTCGAGCCCGTCGTCGACGGCGACGTGCTGCCCGCCCTGCCGATCACCGCGGTCGCGGCCGGGGCCGGGGCGGACGTCGACGTGCTGGTGGGGAGCAACACCGACGAGCACACCCTCTTCCTCGTCCCCAACGGGGTGGCCGACGTGGTCACCGAGCAGGCGCTGCACATGGTCCTGGCCGGCTACGGGGTGCCGGCCGGCGCCGCCCTCGCCGCCTACCGCGCCGACGCCCCCACGGCCTCGCCCGGTGACCTGCTGGTCCGGGCCGCCACGGACTGGTTCTTCCGCATCCCGGCGGTGCGGCTCGCCGAGGCGCGGCAGGGAGGGCCGGGGCGGACCTTCGTCTACGAGTTCGCCTGGCCCAGCCCGCAGTTCGGCGGCCGGCTCGGGGCCTGCCACGCCCTGGAGATCGCCTTCGCCTTCGACACCCTGGGCGCCGAGGGGGTCGAGCCGATGGCGGGGCCGGCGGCGCCGCAGGAGCTCGCCGACGCCATGCACGCCGCCTGGGTGGCGTTCGTGCGGGACGGCGACCCGGGCTGGCCGCCGTACGACACGGCCAAGCGGCCGGTGCAGGTGTTCGGCGTCCCCGGCGGGGTGGTGGCCGACCCGCGGGCGGGCCAGCGGGAGCTGTGGGAGGGCGTCCGGTAGGCCGGGCGACGCGCCGGCCCGGCCGCATGCGGTCGCGTCAGCCGGTCAGCCGGGCGCAGTCGTCCGGGCCGAGGGGGACGGGGGCCCCGGCGCCGAGCTGGGTGACCACCATGGCCTGCACGAGCCGGTCGCGGGGCAGGTCGGTGTGGCCCACGCGGGCGTCGCCGCACACCGACTGCACCGGCAGGTCCAGCGCGCCCTCCAACCGGGCGGACCCCGGCGGGCGGACCGTCTCGTCGCCGGTGGTCCAGATCGACACCCAGTCCGGGCCCGCCGGCGTCTCGTCGCCGGCGTTGAGCGCGGCCAGGACGGGGCTGGCGGTGCCCAGTTGGCGGCAGGCCTCCGGGCAGCGCTCCGGGGCCAGGCCGGCGGCCAGGTCGGCCAGCGTCGTCCCGTGGTGCGGCGAGCCGAGGGTGACCACCCGGCGGGCGACGTCCGCGCCGCCGCCGGCGACCCACAGCCGGGCCACCACCCCGCCGGCCGAGTAGCCGACGACGTCGGCGGCCGCGGCCCTGGTGCGCTCGAGCGCCGCGTCGACGGCGGTGGCCAGCGCCGCGGCCGAGACCGCGAGGTCGCCGGTGCCGTCGCCCGGCAGCGCCACCACGGTGGCGTCCCGGCCCTCGGCGCCCAGCCGCTCGGCCAGCGGCTGCAGCGCGGCGGTGGACCCGCCGTAGCCGGGGACGAGCAGCACCGGGCCGGGCCGGGGCGCCGGGTCGGCCGCCGCCCCGCCGCCGGTGCCCGAGCAGCCGCCGGCCAGGAGGGTGACGGTGGTGAGGAGGGCGGTGCCGAGGGCGGCGGCGCGGGCTCGGCGGACGGCGGGCACCGCCCCACTGTCCCCGACGCGGGCCGGCCTGGTGGACTGCCCGGCATGGGGACCCGCCGTGCTCAGCCGTGACGAGTACCTCGCCGAGTGGTCGCGGTGGCACGGCGGCGCCGGCGCCGACGGCAGCCGGCTGGTGCGCGGCTGGCTGTCGATGTCCTACGCGCTGGCCCGGCCGGTCGCCGGGACGCCGCCGGTGGTCGCCACGGCGCTGGGGCTGGCGGTGGCCGTGGCCGCCGTCGTCCCCGCCGCCGCCGGCGGGGCCTGGCTGGTGGCGGCCGGCGTCCTCGTCGGGGTGTCGGCGGTCCTCGACTCGCTCGACGGCGTCCTCGCCATCGCCGGTGGGCGGGCGTCGCGGCGCGGTTACGTGCTCGACTCGACCGTCGACCGGCTCAGCGAGGCCGCGTTCGCCGCCGCCCTGTGGGTCGCCGGCGCACCGGGCTGGCTGGCCGCCGCCTTCGGCGCGCTGTGCTGGCTGCCCGAGTACCTCCGGGCCCGCGCCGGGTCGGCCGGGGTGCGCGAGACCGGCGTGCTCTCGGTCTGGGAGCGGCCGACCCGGGTGGCCATGGCCGGCTTCACCCTCGGCGGGGCCGGTGTGGTCAGCGCCGCGGACGCCGACCTGGTCGCCCCCGTGGTGACCGCAGGCACCGCGGTGGGGTCGCTGCTGGGCGCGATCGCGCTGGTCCAGCTGGGGGTCGCGCTGCGCCGGGCCCTCGGCGACTGACCGGGGCCGGGCGGCGCCGCGGGCCCGCGGGCCCTACGCTTTGGCCGTCACCTCGCGTTCACCGGACCGACCCCGCAGGACGTGCCACCGACCGCCCACCCGAGGAGCGCCCCGTGCCCGTCGCCGTCACCGGTTCCATCGCGACCGACCACCTGATGACGTTCCCCGGCAAGTTCACCGAGCAGTTCGTCGAGGGCCAGCTGGAGAACGTGTCCCTGTCCTTCCTCGTCGACGACCTCGTGCAGCACCGGGGCGGCGCCGGGGCGAACATGGCCTACGGGCTCGGCCTGCTCGGCCTGCGGCCGGTGCTGGTGGGGGCCGTCGGCAGCGACTTCGCCGACTACGAGGCCTGGCTGAACCGGCACGGCGTGGACACCCGCAGCGTGCACTGGTCGGAGCTCAAGCACACCGCCCGGTTCGTCTGCACCACCGACGCGGTGAACAACCAGATCGCGTCGTTCTACTCGGGCGCGATGTCGGAGGCCTCCTCGATCGAGCTGGCGCCGGTGGCCGCGCGGGTGGGCGCGCTGGACCTGGTGGTGGTCGGCCCGAACGACCCGGTCGCGATGGTCCGCCACACCGAGGAGTGCCGGGAGCGGGGCTACCCCTTCGCCGCGGACCCGAGCCAGCAGCTGGCCTGGGCCGACGGGGAGATGATCCGCTCGCTCGTGGACGGCGCGGAGGTGCTGTTCACCAACGAGTACGAGGCGGCGCTGCTCCGGCAGAAGACCGGGTGGGGCGACGACGAGGTGCTCGCCCGGGTGGGCACCTGGGTCACCACCCGCGCGGCCGAGGGCGCCCGGGTGCGCCAGGCCGGGGCCGAGGACATCCTGGTCAAGGCGGTGCCCGAGACCAAGCCGGTGGAGCCCACCGGGGGCGGGGACGCGCTGCGCGCCGGGTTCATCGCCGGGCGCGCCTGGGGGCTCTCCCTCGAGCGGGCCACGCAGCTGGGCTCGGCGGTGGCCACCGAGGCGGTGGAGGTCGTCGGCACCCAGGAGTACGGCCTGCACCGGGAGCCGTTCCTCGCCCGCTTCGCCGACGCGTTCGGCACCGAGGCCGCGGACGAGGTCGCGCCCTTCCTCCCGGGCTGAGCGCGCGGGGTCAGCTGCCGCGCAACTGCTCGCCGATGGAGGGGTCCTCGGCCCACCGGCGGTGGGGGATGCGGCGGATCTCCTTGACCTCGCCGATGGTCGACCACTCGTTGCCGCCCAGCCGGGCCAGGGGGCGCAGCCGCTCGATCCGCGGCCGGCCGTCGTGCACGGCCTCCTCCCACACGCTGACCAGTTCCACCCGGCCGAAGACGACGGTGCTGTCCCCGAGCCGCACGGTCGAGTGCAGGCGGCACTCCAGCGTCACCGGCGAACCGGCCACCCGGGGCACGGAGACCCGCTCGGACGGCTCCAGCGCCACGCCGCACTGCTCGGCCTCGCTGACCCCGTGCGGGAAGTCGGTGGCGGTGGCGTTGACCTGCTCGAACAGCGGCTCGGGCGTCAGGCTGACGGTGAACTCGCCGGTCTCCTCCACGTTGGTCAGGGTGTCCTTGCGGCCGACCGAGGTGAACTGCACGACCGGCGGCGACACGCAGGCCACCGTGTAGAAGGAGTGCGGGGCCAGGTTCACCCGGCCCTCGGCCGACCGGCTGCACACCCAGGCGATGGGCCTGGGGACGACGACGGAGTTGAGCACCCGGTAGAAGGCGCCGCTGTCCATCCCCGCCGGGTCGAACTGCACTCGGGCGGTTCCGCTGGTCACCGGGTCATCGTCCCCCGCGCCCGGACCGGCGCGCCCACCGGGCGGCCGCGCCAGCTCAGCGTGCCGCGCCGGCGGGCCCGCACCGACGCGG
This sequence comes from Geodermatophilus marinus, assembly GCF_003428645.1. GTDB lineage: Bacteria > Actinomycetota > Actinomycetes > Mycobacteriales > Geodermatophilaceae > Geodermatophilus. The sequence continues at coordinate 153,166 of NZ_QVQH01000003.1, forward strand.
CCACGAGCAGGTCGAAGACCAGCAGCGAGACCGGGTGGGCCAGGGCGTCCGGCCACACCCGGCTCCCGGTCGCGGCCGCCGACACCGCCCGCCCGGCCACCCCGGCCGCGTAGCCCACCAGGCCGGCCCGCGAGCCGCGCAGCGCCGCCAGCGGGGGGAGCACCCAGACCGCCGTCAGCGCCGCCGCCGTCGCCGCGCTGGCCACCGGCGAGCCGCCCACCGACGCCCACAACGACTTCGTGTAGCCGGCCCGCAGGGCCGGCCAGCCGTCGTACATGCGGCAGGAGGCCAGCCGGGAGCCGTCGACCGGCACCGCGCGGCCGCCGGTGCGCTTGACGGCGCGGGCGAGGGCGACGTCCTCGATCACCTCGCCGCGGACGGCGGCGTGCCCGCCGGCCCGCGCGTAGGCCGATCGCGGGAGCACGAGGAACTGCCCGTTGGCCGCGGTCAGCGAGGGACGCGGTGACCGCTCGGCCAGCCGGACCGGCAGCGTCGTCACCCACAGCCAGGGGCCCAGCGGCTGCACCAGCCGCTCCGCGGGGCCGCCGGTCACCGGCCGGGGCCAAGGCGAGACGAGGTCCAGCCCGTGCGCCTCCAGGACGGCGACGGCGCCGGCCACCGCGTCGGGCTCCAGGCGGACGTCGGCGTCGACGAAGACCAGGACGCCGTCGTCGGGCCCGGCCCCGTCGCCCCTGCCGGCCTCCCCGGCACCGACCGCGCAGGCGTGCGGCTTGCCCAGCCAGCCGGCCGGCAGCGGGCCGGCGGGCACCAGGCGGACCCGGTCGTCCGCCACCGACCGCACCACGCCGGCGGTGCCGTCGGCGGAGCCGTCGTCGACGACCACCACGCGCAGGTCCGGCACGCCGCGCTGGGCGAGCACCGCGGCCAGGCAGCCGCCGACCTGGGTCTCCTCGTCCCGGACCGGGAGCACGACCGTCACCGGCCGGCGGACCGGTGGCGGCTGGGCCGGCGGCCGGCGGACGAGGGCGGCGTTGACCGCCGCGTGCACCGCCCCGGCCACCGCCAGGCCGGCCAGCACGCGCACCGGCCGCCCGCTCACCGCCGTCCGGCCCGGCGCTGCTGGACGGCCAGCGCGACGAGCACGGGGACGGCGAGGACCACGCCCCACGCCGCCGAGCCGGGGAGGTCCAGCCAGCCGGCGTGCGCCAGCGCCCCGCCGAGGGTCATCCAGGCCAGCACGAGCAGCGGCGGGCCGTCGCCGGCGCGGACCGGGCGGCCGGCGACCAGGAGGTCGAGCAGCGACATCAGCACCGCCCCGGCCAGCAGCCAGCCGGCCAGGTTGGTCAGCGGCACGGTGTCGATGCCGGGCAGCCCGGGGTCGGGGTGGGCCCAGGTCCAGAAGCCGGCCTGGACCAGCTGCGGGTCGAGCACGACGTCCCAGCCGGCGAAGACCGCGGCGGCTCCGGCGACCCGGGCCGCGCGCCGCCGCCGCGGGCGGACGTCGCGGGTGAGCCGGGCGGCCAGCAGCCAGCTCGGCCAGGCCATCATCAGCCAGGCCAGGGGCACCAGGAACGGGACGCCGAGCAGCGTGGGGCCGAGGTCGTCGCTGTAGGAGTACTCGCCGTAGGGGAACCCGGTGGCCAGCCCCACCGACTCGAACACGACCGCGGTCGCGGCCACCAGGCCGAGGACGACCGTGCCGGTGCGGGCGTCCCGGCTGACCGCCGCGTGGGCCACCGAGAGCGCCGCGCCGAGCAGCACGATGACCCAGCTGATCGCCGTCCGGGTGCCGCCGTCGGCCAGGGGGTAGGCGATGGCGGTCAGCACCACCAGCGCGGCCAGGGCCCACGGCAGCGCGGGCGCCCGCCGGGCGGGGGGTGCCTGGAGGTCGGTCACCGCCGCCCCCGGACGCGGCCGACCGCCGCCGACACGAGGGCCCGGCCGCGGGCCAGCCGCCCGCGGTCGGTGAGCACCAGGCCGGCCGCCGTCCGCCCCGAGTTGCCCGACACCCCGCCGCCGGGGTGCGTCGAGGCGCCGGCGAGGTAGAGCCCGGCGAGGCCCGGCACCCGGTAGCCGGCGAGCGCCGGGGTCGGCCGCAGGCCGAACATGCTGGCCAGGCCCATCTCCACGTGCATCACGTTGCCACGCAGCAGGGACAGCTCGCGTTCGAGCAGCAGCGGGGTCTGCACGTAGCGCTGCCGGACCGAGGCGGAGAATCCGGGGGCGTACCGGTCGACGGCCTCGAGGAGCCGCTGGGCCTCGGCCTCGGCGAGGGCGTCCCAGTCGCCGCCGCCGGCGAGGGCGTACGGGTACCACTGCCCCCACACGGTGACCACGTGCCGTCCTCCGGGGGCGAGGGTGCCGTCGGACGCGGAGAAGCACATCGCGAGCGCGACCGGCTCGCGCGGCAGCCGGCCGGCCAGCCAGTCGCCGTGGGCCGCCGCCAGCTGCGCCCGGTCGGTGCACAGCAGCTGCAGCCCGCCCTGCGCCAGCGCCGGGTCGACCCCGGGGTAGGCCGGCGGTGCGTCGGTCAGCGCCCGCACCACCAGGCCGAACCCGTTGCCCAGCGGCGGCGCGGCGGCGGCCAGCGCCGGGGGCGCGTGCTCGCCGGCCAGGTCGCGGGTGGCCAGCACGTGGCAGGCGGCGACCACCACGGGGGCCGCGACCCGGCGTCCCGACACCGTCTCGACGCCGGTCACCCGGCCGTCCTCGACCAGCAGCCGGGCCGCGCCGTCCCCGAGGACGACGCGGCCGCCGTCGGCCTCCAGCCGCCGGCGCAGCGCGGCGGTCAGCCCGCCGGAGCCGCCGACCGGGTGGCCGGGCGGGACGTCGTGCAGCAGCGCCACCCAGCCGACCATCGCCGCGGTGCCCGGTTCGGACATCGGGGGGCCGGACTGCGCACCGAACCAGGCCAGCGCCGCCTTGAGCCGCTCGCTGGTGAACCAGCGGTCCAGCAGGGCGTCCCCGGAGCCGAGGAAGTCCGCGGCGAGGTCGCCGCCGGGGGTGCGCGGCCGGCCGTCGGCCGGCGCGCCCAGCGGCCAGAAGGCGCGGACCAGACCGCCGGCGGTGGGCCGGTTGCGGAAGGAGGTGACGACGGCGCGGGCGCGCGGGCGCCACACCGCGACGAACTCCCGGTAGGCGGCCGCGTCGGCGGGCCCGCACGCGGCCTCGATGGAGGCGCAGGTGGCGTCCAGGTCGACCGAGAGGACCAGCGGGCGGCCGTCGGGCCCGGGGTCGCCGGGGGAGGGGGCGGGGGCGAACCCCCACGGGTCGCAGTCGACGTAGCGGAGCCCGTGGGCGGCGAGGTCGAGCTCCTCGACGATCCCGCTCTGCCGGATGATCACGTGCGCGCTCGACCCGCGGTCGACCCGCACCCCGGGCCAGCGCTCGACGGTGGAGACCGCCCCGCCGAGCACCTCGTCGCGCTCGAGCACCTCCACCCGGAGACCGGCGCGGGCCAGGTAGCAGGCGGCGACCAGGCCGTTGTGCCCGGAGCCGACGACGACGGCGTCGACGGCGGGGGAGGGCGGCCTCACCGGGCGTCGGGCCGCGGCGACGGAGCAGGCAGCGGGAGCCGGACGCCGAGGATGGCGAAGGGGCGGAGGTCGCCGGGGAAGTGGTGGTTGCGGGCCAGGTCGACGAAGCCGTCGGCGTGGTAGAGCCGGAAGGCCTTCGTGTCGTTGTCCGGGGTGGAGAGCAGGGCCGCCGGGTAGGGCAGGTCGGCCAGCAGCGCGTGCAGCAGCCGGCGGCCCAGGCCGCGGCTCTGGTGGTCGGGGTGCACGTGCAGCTCGCAGACCTCGAAGGCGCCGGGCAGCCAGCGCTTCGCCGTCCGCCGGTCGAGGGCGGCCCGCACCTGGTCGTGCCACCACTGACCGGGCGCCACCAGGTAGCCGTAGCCGAAGCCGACCAGCCGGTCGCCGTCCGGGGTGGGGACGAAGGCGCCCACGGCCCGGAACCCCGGCCGCTCGGTGTGCTGGACGGCGTACCCGTACCGGCCGGCGACCACCGACGGGGTGTAGCCCATGGCCTCGCCGTAGATGGCCAGCGCCTCGTGCATGTGCTCGCGCAGCCAGCGGGCGGGCAGCTCGGTGACCCGCGCGGCGGGCGTCGTGCCGGTCACCGGGCCACCGCGTCCGCTGCCGGGCCGACCGCTCCGGCGTCGACGGGGCCGGGACCGACCTCGGCGGCCGTGCCGCCGGTCAGCCGCAGCAGCTCGTCGTAGGTGGTGGGGAAGACCGCGCGCGGGTGCCCGGCCGCGGCCCAGACCCGCTCGTGGCGGGCCAGCTCGACGTCGACGAGGGTGCCGATCGGCTCGGGGTGGCCGACGGGCGCGACCCCGCCGATCGGCTGGCCGGTGTGCTGCCGGACGAACTCCGGGCTGCCGGGCGCCAGCCCCGGGACGCCGAGCAGCGCGGCGACCGTGCCGACGTCGACCCGGTGCGCGCCGCTGGTCAGGACGAGCAGGGGGGCGCCGGCCACGTCGAAGACCAGGCTGTTGGCGATGGCGCCGACCGGCACGCCGAGCTGCGCGGCCGCGGCGGCCGCGGTGCGGGCGCTGCCGGGGAGCTCCACCACCTCACCGGTCGCACCGGCCGCGGCCAGGAGTCGGGCGATCGCTGCCACCCGGGGGTGGTCGGGCCGGCTCATGGGCCGATCCTCCCATCGGGGCCGCAGCGGCGCCGCGTCCCGGGGCGCCGCGGGCGTCCGCCGCCGCGTGCGGCCGGTGGTGGGTCGGGGGAGGTCGTCGCGGCGCGTCCCGGCGTGCCGGCCGTCGCGGCCCCCGTCGAGGTGTCGGACCCCGGCCGTACCGTCCGCCGCAGGCGGGCCGGTCCCGTGCGGGCGCGTCCGGCTTGACGTCGTCGGCGGGGTCGGGTCTACTCGACTCGTTCGAACACGTGTTCGAGCAGTAGCCGGCCCCCCGCCGTACCCGGATCTTCCCCACCGGGTGCGGCGGGTCGGGGTCGGCCGGGTGGTCGCGAACGGTGGGGAGTTGTCATGAGCCGGGTGCTGGGCGGGGTCGGCGGTCGGGTCGGCGAGGAGGTGCAGGTCGAGCGCGGGCCGCTCGGGCCGGTGCAGTTCTGGCGCGGGCAGTCGCGCTACGAGGTCGGCGAGCTGCTCGACTCGTGGGTGGAGACCGCGCCGTGGTGGCGGCAGGGGGAGGCGGGCGGCGCCTCCGCGGAGCTGGTGGCCACCCGGGAGGTCTGGCGGGTGGAGGCGGTCCGGGCCGGGCGCTCGCGGATGAGCTTCGCCGGGGTGTACGACCTGAGCTGGGACTCGTGGGGCAACCGGTGGTCGCTCGTGCGGGTGCACGACTGATGGGGGCGGTCCGCGTCATGGCCGATCAGCTCCCCCTCCCCCCGCCGCTGCCGGCGGCGGCCGCGCAGCTGCTCGACCAGGCCACCCGGGCGCTGGCCGAGGCCGCGGCGAGCACCGACGCGCGCGAGCGGTACGCCACCGCGCACCTGGGCGCGCTGCGCGCGGCCGCCGCGGTGCTGGCGGCCCGCACCCGGCCGGAGTCGGGGCGGCGCCGTCCGCGCAGCGCCTGGGTCCTGCTGGGCCAGGTCGCGCCCGAGCTGGGGGAGTGGGCCACCTTCTTCGCCGCCGGGGCGGCCAAGCGGGCCGCGGCCGAGGCCGGGCTCTCCCGGGCGGTGACCGAGCGGGAGGCCGACGACCTGGTCCGCGACGTGCGCGCCTTCCTCGCCGTGGTCGAGGAGCACCTGGGGCGCACGCCCCTGCCCGAGTCCCCCCGGCTCGCCCGCCCGCGGGTGGTCGGCGGCACCGAGCACCGGAAGCAGAGGTGAGCGGCGACCCCTTCGTCCACCTCCACGTCGCCTCGGGCTACTCCATGCAGTACGGGGCCAACCACCCGGCCGACCTGGTCGCCCGGGCCGCCGAGCACGGCATGCGGGCGCTGGCGCTCACCGACCGCGACGGGCTCTACGGCGCGGTGAAGTTCGCCCTGGCCTGCCGGGCGGCCGACGTCCGGCCGCTGTTCGGGGTGGACCTCGCCGTGCTCCCGGGGGTGGACGGCACGACACCGCCGGCCCTGGCCCCGCTGCTGGGGGAGGAGCACGCCCCCGCGCTGGCCCGCTCCCGCCGGCCGGGCGCACCGGCCGGCACGCCCGGCCGCCGGCGGGTGCCGGTGCGCGGCGGCAGCAGCGTCGACCCGCGCCTGCCCCGGGTCACCTTCCTGGCCCGTGACGGTGCGGGCTGGCGCTCGCTGTGCCGCCTCACCAGCGCGACGCACCTGCGCGGCACGCGGGGGGAGCCGGTCGGCTCGCTGGCCCTGGCCGCCGAGCACGCCCCCGGGCTGGTCGCCCTGCTCGGCCCGGGGTCCCCGGTCGGCCGGGCGCTGGCCGCCGGGCGGGCCGACGTGGCCGCCGAGCGGCTGGCCGCCTGGCGGGCGGTCTTCGGGCCGGGGTCCCTGGTGCTCGAGCTGGTGCACCACCGGGGCCGGGGCGACCGGGCCCGGGCGCAGGCGATGCTGCGCTTCGCGGCCGAGCAGGGCGTGCCCGCGGTGCTCACCAACGCCGTCCGGTACGTCGACGCCCTCGACGCCCCCACCGCCGACGTCCTGGACGCCGCGCGCCGGCTGGTCCCGCTCGACCTGCGGCACGTCGACCGGCGCACCGCCGACGGGTACCTGAAGTCGGGCAAGGAGATGGCCGAGGTCGCCGAGGACGTCGTCGGCCCCGACCGGGACGCCGTCCTGCGGCTGCTGGAGCGCACCGCCCGGCTGGCCGAGCAGTGCGCCGTCGACGTGCGGGCCGACCTCGGCATCGGCACCGTGCGCTACCCCGAGCTCGACGTGGTCACCGGCCCCGCCGAGCGGGGGATGGACCCCTCGCAGGTCCTGCGGGCCCGCTGCGAGGCCGGTCTCGGCCGGCGCGGGATGGCGCCGACCGAGCGGGTGCGGGTGCGGCTGGAGGAGGAGCTCTCGGTCATCGACGCCCTCGGCTACCCGTCCTACTTCCTCACCGTCGCCGACGTGGTGGACCTGATCAAGGGCCTGCGGGTCCGCGCCGCGGCCCGGGGGTCCGGTGCCGGCAGCCTGGTCACCTACCTGCTGGGCATCTCCGACGTCGACCCCATCCGGTACGGGCTGCTGATGGAGCGCTTCCTCTCCCCGCTGCGCCACCAGCTGCCCGACATCGACATCGACGTGGAGTCCGCCCGCCGGATGGAGGTCTACGACGCGGTCATCGAGCGCTTCGGTGCCCACCGGGTCAGCTGCATCTCGATGATGGACACCTACCGGGTGCGGCACGCCATCCGCGACGTCGGGGCCGCGCTCGGGCTGCCGCCGGCCGAGATCGACGCGGTCGCCAAGGCCTTCCCGCACATCCGGGCCGGCCAGGTGCACGCCGCGCTCAGGGACCTCCCGGAGCTGCGGGCCAGCCGGCTCGGGTCGCGCCGCGGCGGCGGCACCGGCGACCTCGACCTGCTGTTCGACCTGGTCGCCCGGCTCGACGGGCTGCCCCGGCACATCGCCCTGCACCCGTGCGGCGTGCTGCTCTCCGACGCCACGCTGCTCGACCGCACCCCGGTGGAGAACAGCTACCTCGGCTACCCGATGAGCCAGTTCGACAAGGACGACGTCGAGGAGCTCGGGCTGCTCAAGCTCGACCTGCTCGGCATCCGGATGCAGTCGGCGATCGCGCACGCGCTCGACGAGGTGGCCCGGGTCGACGGGCGGACCGTGGACATCGACGCGGTGCCGCGCGACGACCCGACGACGTTCGAGCTCATCCGGAGCACCCGCACGCTGGGCATGTTCCAGATCGAGTCCCCGGGGCAGCGGGAGCTGGTCGGCAAGTTCGGGCCGGAGTCGTTCGAGGACATCGTCATCGACATCTCGCTGTTCCGGCCCGGGCCGGTGAAGAGCGACATGGTCACCCCGTTCCTCATGGCCCGGAACGGCTGGCGGGAGCCGGTCTACCCGCACCCCGACCTCGCGTTCTGCCTCGAGCAGACCGCCGGGGTCGTGGTCTTCCACGAGCAGGTCCTGCAGATCGTCGCGCGGATGACCGGCTGCAGCCTGGCCGAGGCCGACGAGGTGCGCCGGGCGCTGGGGGAGAAGGACGCCCACCCCGAGGTGCGCGCCTGGTTCATGCCCCGGGTGCTGGCCGAGGGCTACCCGCCGGAGGTGGCCGAGCAGGTCTGGGAGGTGCTGGTCGCCTTCGGGTCCTTCGGTTTCTGCAAGGCGCACGCCGCGGCGTTCGCCCTGCCCACCTACCAGTCGGCCTGGCTCAAGGCCCACCACACCGCGGCCTTCCTCGCCGGGGTGCTGACCCACGACCCCGGCATGTACCCCAAGCGGCTGATCCTCGACGACGCGCGCAACTTCGGCGTGCGGGTGCTGGGCCTGGACGTCAACGCCTCCACCAGCACCTACCGGGTGGAGCGGCTGGCGGACGCCGACGACCCCGCGAGCGCCGACGACCCCGGGGGGCGGGGCGCCGCCGGCCGGACGCGGCCGCCCTGGATGCCGGCGTCGATGCCCGACCCCGCGCGGTACGGCATCCGGCTGTCGCTGGCCGACGTGAAGGGCATCTCCGAGGAGGAGGTGGCCCGGATCGTGGCCGGCCGGCCCTACCGGTCGCTCACCGACTTCTGGCACCGGGCATCGGTGTCCCGGCCGGTGGTCGAGCGGCTGGTGCTGGCCGGTGGCTTCGACTCCCTCTACGGCTTCGGCGTGCGCGACCGCGAGACGGGCCGGCCCACCCGCTCCCGCCGCGAGGTCACCCGCCGCGACCTCCTGCTGCAGATCGGCGAGCTCGACCGGTGGAGCCGCAGCGGCGCGCGGGCGGGCTCGCACGGGCAGCTCAGCCTCGACCTCATGGGGCTCGGCGCGGGGGCCGAGGCGTCCGACGAGGCGGGGGCGGACGGCGAACCCGGCCTGGAGTGGGCCGAGGGCAGCGGGTTGCCCGAGTTCACCGACGCCGAGCTGGTGCGCGCCGAGCTGGAGGTGCTCGGCCTGGACGCCAGCCGGCACGTCGTGGACTTCTACCGGCCGTTCCTCGCCGCGGTGGGCGCGGTGCCGGCGGGGGAGCTGCTCGGCTGCCGCAGCGGGGCGGAGGTGCTGGTGGCCGGGGTCAAGGTGGCCACGCAGACCCCGCCGATCCGGTCGGGGCGCCGGGTGGTCTTCGTGACCCTGGACGACGGCACCGGCTGCGCCGACGCGACGTTCTTCGAGGACGCGCAGGGGCCCTACGCCGCGACGGTGTTCCACGGGTGGCTGCTGGTCATCCGGGGGGTGCTGCGCCGGACGGGCCCGCGCGGGGTGTCGCTGCGGGCCACGGGCGCCTGGGAGCTGCCGGCGCTGCACGAGGCGTGGGAGGCAGGCGGGGCGGAGGCGGTGGCCGAGCACATGGCCGCGCCCGGGGGGTACACCGAGGAGGCGATCAGCGGGGCCGCGGCCTCGCGCGGGTCCCGGCCGGTGGTGGTCAAGCCGGTGCTCGTGCACCCGACCGGGTTCCGGATGTCGCCCTACGCCGACATCAGGCCGGCCGGGGACGACGCCGCCACGGCCGCCCGACGGGCCGCCACCGCGCCGCGCAAGCTGTGGCACTCCAGCCCCGGCAGCTCCGGCCACTGAACCCGCGTGGCCCGACGGCAGCGCACCCGGTCCGCCCCACCGGCGCCGATGAGTCCTGCGGCTCCCCGCGGTCCACACCGCGAACGCACCCGCACCCCAGGGAGGAGCACCCACCATGCCACAGCAGATCCCGTGCCTGTGGTTCGACGGCCAGGCCGAGCAGGCCGCCCGGCACTACACCTCGATCTTCCCCAACTCGAGCATCGGCGCCATCACGCGCTACGGGCCCGACATGCCCCCGCCGATGCAGGAGGGCGACGTCCTCACGGTCTCCTTCACCCTCGACGGCCAGGAGTACACCGCCCTCAACGGTGGCCCGCAGTTCCCCTTCACCGAGGCGGTCTCCTTCCAGATCATGTGCGCCGACCAGGAGGAGGCCGACCACTACTGGACCCGGCTCACCGAGGGCGGCGAGGAGAGCCAGTGCGGCTGGCTCAAGGACAGGTTCGGGGTCTCCTGGCAGGTCGTCCCGGTCGAGCTGCTGGCCCTGACCGCCGACGCCGACCCCGGCCGCGCCCAGCGGGCCACCCAGGCGATGCTGCAGATGCGCCGCATCGACCTCGCCGCCATCCGCCGCGCCGCCGACACCGTCCCCGCCTGAACCGGCCGGGCCGCACGACGGCGGCACGCCCGCGGACGGCGGCGCCCCGGGGGACGGCGGCGCCGCGAGGGCGGCGGCGCCGCGAGGGCGGCGGCGCCGCGAGGGCGGCGGCGCCGCGAGGGCGGCGGCGCCCGGTGGCCGGCGGCCTCCGCCACTAGGCTCGACGGGTGCCGCCGTCCGCCCCCGCCTCCGAGCAGCTGCCCACCCGCGCCGCCGCCGTCTGGGCCGCCCTCGACCCCCTCGTCGGCGCGGGCAGCGCCCTGCGGGTGCTCGACGTCGGTGGCGGCAGCGGGGTCTTCGCCGTCCCGCTGGCCCGCCTGGGGCACGAGGTCACCGTCGTCGACCCCAGCGCCGACGCCCTGGCCACCCTCGCCCGGCGCGCCGGCACCGCCGGCGTCGGGGAGCGGGTGCACGGCGTCCAGGGGGACGGCGACCTGCTGCACGAGGTGGTCCCGGACGCCGGCGGCTTCGACCTCGCGCTGTGCCACTCGGTCCTCGAGGTGGTCGACGACCCCGCGACCACCCTCGGCGAGATCGCCCGCAGCCTGACCGCCGGCGGAACCGCCAGCGTCGCGGTCGCCAACCGGGCCGGCGCGGTGCTGGCCCGCGCCGTGGGCGGCCACCCGACCGACGCCCTGGCCCTGTTCGAGGGCCCGGGCCCCGGCGGCGCCCGGTCGCGGCGCCGCTTCACCCCCGCGGACCTGCTGGACCTGGTCACCGGCGCCGGGCTGACCGCCGGCTCCTGGCGCGGGATCTCCGTCGTCGCCGACCTGCTCGACGTCGTGGGCGCCGACGCGGCCGCCGACGCCGACCCCGCCGCGGTCCGGCGGCTCGAGCTCGCCCTCGCCGGCACCTCGCCCTACCGGGACGTCGCCGGCGGGCTGCACGTCCTGGCCACCCGCCCGTGACCCTCCCGGCCGACCTGGCCGTCCCGGCCTACGGCGCGGGGACGCTGGCCGACGTGCTGCCCTCGGCGGCCGCCGCCCTCGGCGTGCCGGTCGAGCGCGACGGCCTGCCCGCCGACCCGCTCGGGCTGACCGCCGCGCTGGCCGGCGCCCGCAAGGTCGCCGTCCTGCTCGTCGACGGCCTCGGCGCCGACCTCGTGCGCGCGCACGCCGACCTCGCCCCCACGCTCGCCGCGCTGGCCACCCCCGCCGGGGACCTCGCCGCCCCCTGCCCGAGCACCACCCCCGTCAGCCTCACCAGCCTGGGCACCGGCCTGCCGCCCGGCAGCCACGGGGTGCTGGGCTTCGTGACGGCGGTGCCGGGGGAGGAGCGCACCCTCAACCACGTCCAGTGGGCCGACGACCCCGACCCGCGCACCTGGCAGCCCCGGCCCAGCGTGTTCGAGCGGGTCGCCGCCGCCGGCGTGGAGGTCACCGCGGTCGCGCCGTACGCCTTCGCCGGCTCCGGCCTCACCGCCGCCGCCTACCGGGGGGCGCGCTACGCCGGCACGGTCGGCGCGGGGGACCTCGCCGGGCGGGTGCTGGAGGCCCTCGCCGCCGCGCCGCGCACCCTCGTCTACGGCTACACCGCCGAGCTCGACCTGACCGGGCACGTCCGCGGCGTCGACTCGCCGAGCTGGCGGGCCCAGCTCGCCCTCGTCGACCTGCTCGTCCGGCAGGTGGTCGACGGCCTGCCCGCCGACGCCGCCCTCCTGGTCACCGCCGACCACGGCATGCTCGACGTCCCGGCCGCGACCCGCCTCGACCTGGACGCCGCCCCGGAGCTGACCGAGGGCGTGCGGCTGCTCGCGGGGGAGCCGCGGGCGCGCTACGTGCACACCGTCCCGGGCGCCGCCGGGGAGCTGCTGGCCCGCTGGCGGGAGCTGCTGGCCGACCGGGCGTGGGTCGTGGGCCGGGAGGAGGCGGTCGCCAGCGGCGTCTTCGGCCGGGTGGACGACGCGCTGGCCGACCGGATCGGCGACGTCGTCGCGCTCGCCCGCGGGACCTGGGCGCTCACCGCCACCGAGCGCGAGCCCGGCCCCAGCCGGCTGGTCGCCTACCACGGCTCCCTCACGGCGACCGAGCTGGCGATCCCGCTGCTCACCGCGCGGGGGCGCGCGCTGGTCTGAGCCGCCTCAGCCCGCCGGGCGGCCGGCGGCCGGCCGGGCGGACCACAGGCGGGGGTGCGCGTCGTGGGTGGCCCGGCAGGTCAGCCGAGCACCTTCGGGCCCGGGCCGGCTGGCCACCTCGATCACCACGTCCCCGTGCGGGCCGGCGAGCGTGACCACCCAGCGCTCCTCCTCGGCCCCGGCCGGGGTCAGCCGGCGCACCTCGCGCGCCGGCAGGTCGTCGACACCGAGCAGGCCCAGCTCCTCGCGCGCCGCCTGCTGCGCCGCCTGCACCGGCGGGGCGGTGCCGGACCGGCCGCGCAGCCAGGACGGCGCCACCTCGCCGGCGGCGTGCGCGGCCACCAGCGGGGCGCCGTCCCCGGGTACCTGGCCGTAGTAGAAGCCGTGCGGCAGCACGAGCACGTTGGCCGCGAACCGGCACCCGCCCAGGTGGCTGCACTCCCACACGTCGTCGGCGGGCATCGCCTGCGCCAGCGGCCTGCCCCGCACCGCGCAGCAGGCGTCGTGCCCGCCGTGCGCGCACACCAGGTAGGTCGGTCCGTCCGCCGGGCGCCCGGCCGACCCGTCCCAGGGGGCGTCGACGATGTCGGCGTCGTCCTCGCGCACCGACCACCACAGCCCCTCGCGCCCCGGCCGGCCGTCGGCGTAGGCCCACCGCCGGCCGGTGTCGGCCAGCCGGTCGCCGGGCCGGCGCACCAGCAGCACCCGGACGCCCTCCTCGCGCGCCCGGTGGGCCAGCCGGGGGGCCACCGCCGGGTCGAACCGGGACTGCGTCAGCGCGTCGACCCCCCACGGGCCCGGCTGCTCGACCAGCAGCCAGCGCTGGGCGGGGGAGGCCGTGCCCACCCCGGAGTCCCCGCGGGCGAGGGCGCGCACCGAGCACCGGTCCGCGCTCAGCCGGCCGGCCGGCCGGCCCAGGACCCGGGCCGGCCGGCGGACGTCCGGACCGGTCACGCGGTCGCGTCCGGCACGGTCGCGACCGACTCGGTCACCAGCCGCCGAGCGAGGGTGAGCTGGTCCTCGGCGTCCAGGCCGGGCAGGTCGCCGACCTTGAGCTCGCCGGCCGCCAGCAGCTCGGCCAGCGCCGGCCGGGTGCTCGCCGGCAGGTCCAGCGACCGCCGCCCGAACAGCAGGGTCACCCGGTCCCCGGTGGCCTCCCGCAGCGCCGTCCGCAGCCGCCGCCGCACCCGCAGCACCGTCCCCGGGCCCAGGGCCGCCGCGGCCGTCGCCTGCGCCAGCGGGGCCACCGGCTCCGGGCGCACCTGGGCCCAGGTGCGGGCCCGCAGCCGGTCGGCGACCTCGTCGGGGTCGACCCGCCCCAGCCAGTCGCGCAGCCCGGTGAGCACGGTGGCGAGCTCCTGGCGCACCCCGGCCGGGTCCGACAGGTCCAGGCCCAGCGGCAGGGACCGGCGCAGCTCCGGGTCGTCGGCGGCCAGGGTGCGCACGAGGTCCAGGGCCGACTCGGCGGCCGCGAACCGGGTCACGGAGTGCACCCCGACGGTGAGGTGGGCGCTGATCCGGCCGAGCGCCTCGGCCGAGTGCAGGTAGCCGCGGGGCAGGTAGAGGGCGTCCCCCGGCCGCAGCACCGCGTCGACCACCGGGTCGCGCCGGGCCGCGGCGGCCACGTCGGCCGCCCGGTCGTTCCAGGGCTGGGTGCGCAGCGGGTCGGCGAGCACCGGCTCGTGGATCCGCCAGTGCTTCTCCCCGGCGACCTGCAGGACGAAGACGTCGTGGACGTCGTAGTGCGGGGAGAAGCCGCGCGAGGACGGTGGCGTCACGTAGGCGTTGACCTGCGTCGGGTGCCCGAGGTCGGCGGCGAGCTGGTCGGCGAACTCGATCAGCGGCGGCCAGAGGCGGTGCAGCCCCTGGAGGACGACCGTGCTGCCCTCGGCGAACAGGCGCAGCACCGCATCGCTCGAGACCTGGTCGGCCACCTCGGCGCCCGCGCCGCCGGACGTGGTGAAGCGCTGGGCGTCGACCACCGTGCCGTCCTTGGCGATGCGCAGGAACGGCGTGCGCAGACCGCGGCGGGACAGCAGCTCGTCGACGGCGGCCAGGTCGAGCAGGTCGGCGAACGACCTGCCGGTCTCCTCGGCGCGGACCAGCAGCGGACGGCGGCCCCAGTACTGCGCGGCGAAGACCTCCGGGTCCAGGGCGGTGCACCGACGCAGGGCCGGTCGGAGGGCGCCCTCCGACCGGCCCTGCGTGGTGGGGTCAGCGGTCAGGCCGAACCGTCCGCACCGCCGTCGGCGCCGCCGTCCGCGCCGCCGTCGGAACCACCACCGGCCGCGCCGCCGTCCGCGGGGCCGTGCCCGGCCGCGCCGTCAGCCCCGCCGTCAGCCCCGCCGTCCGCACCGCCGTCCGCCCCGCCGTCCGCACCGCCGTCCGCACCGCCGTCCGCACCGCCGTCCGCACCGCCGCCGACCGCACCCCCGTCGGCGGGGCCGTGGCCCGCGCCGCCGTCCGCACCGCCGTCCGCACCGCCGTCGGCGCCCCCACCCGCGGCGCCGCCGTCGGCCGGGCCGTGGCCCGCGGTGGTCATGTCGTCGTCGTCGAGCGCCATGCTGCTCCCATCAGGTCGTGGGCCACCGGGTGGTGGCCCTCCGGTCGCTGCAGTACCTCGCCCATCGTGCTCTCACACTCCCCGGGCGACCAGCGGGGACGGCCCTCCCGCGGTGCGCCGGGTGACGATCCGGTCGCGGTACCGCAGCCCGGTCCGGTGCCGGGCCCCGGGGAACCGCAGGAGGAGCCGGACCGACGATCGAGGCAGGGGGATGGCATGACCGGGAGTCGTGCGCCTCCTGGGCGGGCCCGGGGCTCGGGCTCCCCGTCGCGGCCGCGGCCCTCGGCGGCGCGCTCCGCGCCAGGATGTGGCCCGGCGAGCGGGAGCGCGAGGCCGACCGGGTGGGCGTGGTCACGGACCGCTGACACCCGCCCGTCGGGCGCCGGGCCCGCCCGTCGCCCGCTATCGTCCCTGCAGGTCGAACACGCGTTCGACCCGCAGGGACGCGGCGGGAGGTCGGGGTGGCACCGGGACGGGCGGCGGGGTGCACGGTGCTGCACGTCGACATGGACGCGTTCTTCGCCAGCGTCGAGGTGCGCCGCCGCCCCGAGCTGGCCGGGACGCCGGTCATCGTCGGCGGGGCGGGCACCCGCGGGGTGGTCACCTCGGCCACCTACGAGGCCCGCCGCCACGGCGTGCACGCCGCGATGCCGACGTCCCGCGCCCTGCGGCTGTGCCCGACGGCCACCGTCCTGCCGGGGGACGTGGCGCTCTACGCCGAGGTCTCCCGCGCGGTCATGGCCCTGTTCCGCTCGGTCACCCCGCTGGTGGAGCCGGTGAGCATGGACGAGGCCTTCCTCGACGTCGCGGGCGCCGGGCGCCGGCTCGGGGACGCCGCCCAGATCGGCGAGTACCTGCGCGGCCGGGTGTACGACGAGCAGGGCATCACCTGCTCGGTCGGGGTGGCGCCGACCAAGTTCGTCGCCAAGCTGGCCTCCACCTCCGCCAAGCCCGACGGCCTGCGGGTCGTCCGACCGGCCGAGGTCATGGCCTTCCTGCACCCCCTGCCGGTCGGTGCCCTGTGGGGCGTGGGGGCCAAGACCGAGGAGGTGCTCCTGCGGCTGGGGCTGCGCACGGTCGGTGACCTCGCGCACGTCCCCGTGCGCACCCTCCAGCGGGCGGTGGGCCCGGCGGCCGGCGCGCACCTGCACGAGCTGGCCTGGGGCCGGGACCCGCGGCGGGTGGTGCCCGACGAGCCCGAGCGGTCCACCGGCCACGAGGAGACCTTCGGCACCGACGTCGACGACCCGGCGGTGGTCCACCGGGAGCTGCTGCGGCTGGCCGAGCGGACGGCGGGCCGGCTGCGCGCGGGCGGCTGGCTGGCGCGCACGGTGACGATCAAGGTCCGCTTCGCCGACTTCACCACGATCACCCGCAGCCGCACCCTCGGCGTCCCCACCGACGTCGGGCAGGAGCTCTACGAGACCGCCCGCGCGCTCTTCGACGCCCTCGGCCTGGACCGGGCGCGGATCCGGCTGGTCGGCGTCCGCGCCGAACGCCTGGTCGAAGCCGGTTCCGCGCCCCGGCAGCTCGAGCTCGGCGCCCGGGAGCACGGCCGGCGGGACGCCGAGCTGGCCGCCGACCGGGCCGCCCGCCGGTTCGGGGCGGGAGCGGTGCGCCCGGCCACCCTGCTGCAGCGGGGAGGCCCCCGGTGAGCGGCGGCGCCCCCCGGCCGGGAACCCCGTACCGGGCCCGTTCGTCGTCCTCCCCGGAGTCGCGGGCCACCCGCGAGGGTGATCGCCCGCGATCCCCGGCGGGTCGGCGCCGGCTCGCCTTTCGCGCCCTGCGAAGGGCTCGTATCCTCGAAGTCACCGTCGGCGAACACTCCGACGGGTACTGGCTCAGGCCCAAGTGGAGGTCGACGTGCCGCTCTCCGAGCACGAACAGCGCCTGCTGGAGCAGATCGAGCGCGCCCTCGTCGATGACGACCCCAAGTTCGCCTCGTCGGTCCGCAGCGGCGACCGCCGCCTCAAGGCCCGGCGCAGGTTCCAGCTCGGTGCCCTGCTCGTCCTCGGGGGGCTGGCCCTCCTCGTCGGCGGCGCGGTGATCCCCTCCGTGCCCCTCGGCGTGCTGGGCTTCCTGGTGATGTTCGGCGGCGCCGCGCTCGCCGTCCTCAACTACCGCGCGGCCACCGGCACCGTCGAGGCCGGCCCCGGCGGTGCGCCGGCCGGGCGCGGCCGCGGGGGCAAGCCCCGTCGCCCGCCCATGAAGAACCGCCTCGAGGAGCGCTTCCGCCGCCGCTACGACCAGTAGGCCGGGGCCCCGAGCCCGGACCTCGCTCCCGAGCCTGAGCCAGACCCCCGACCGAGGTCTCCCCGACAGCCGCCGTCCCGTCCCGGGCCGGCGGCTGTCGTCGTCCCCGGGCCCGTCAGGAGGACACCGTGCCGCAGCAGCCGGAGGACCGGGCCACCCCCGCCGGCACCCCCGCCGACGACACCCCCGAGGACGACGCCACCGCCGCCGTCTGGGACCGGCTCGGCGCCGACGGCGGCCTGTGGGCCTGGGGTGACGCCGACGGCGTCGTGCCCTGGACCAGCGACGACGGCACCGACCTCCTGCCGCTGTGGACCAGCGCGGCCGACGCCGAGGCCGAGTGCCGCGCCGACGCCGAGCCGGGGGAGCGGCCGGTCTTCCTCGCCGTCGACGAGCTGCTGGCCGAGGTCCCCGACTGGGTGGCCGCCGGCGTCGCCGCGGCGGTGCTGCAGCCGGCGGCCGGCCGGGCCGCCGGCACCGTCGCCCTCGACGAGCTGACCGACCGGCTGCTCCGGGCCCAGGTGGACATGCGCGGCTGAGCCGCCCCCGCCGCCGTCCCCCGGCACCGGTCCCCGCCCGCGGCCTCCTCGCCCGGCCGGCGGCGGCCTCAGCCGGCGGCCGGCCGCCGGCGCGCCGGCCGGGGCAGCCCGGCGGGGAGCCCGTCGCGCACGTCCGCCACCAGGGACGGCGGCCACAGCAGCGCCCGCAGCCGGGCGCCCCGCGGCGCGGCCGCCAGGAGCCCGTGCCGGGCGTCGGCCAGGGCATCCCGCAGCTCGTCGCCGCCGGGTGCCGAGCCCGGCGCCGCGTAGGACGCCGCCTCCTCGGCCCGGGCCAGCCGGCGGACCGCCGCGGCGGCCGACGCGGTCCGCGACCCGGCCCGGTGCGCCCCGCCCCCGGGGGGCCCGAGCGCGCCGACCAGGTGCTCCCCGGCCCGCCGCGGGGTCCAGGCGGGGTCCGAGGGCAGGTCGAGGTCCCGCGCGGTCGCGGTGAGCTCGTCCCACAGCGCGCCCGGCTCGCCGGAGGAGACGCGGCGGCGGCGCTGGAGCGCCCGCAGCCCCGCCGGCGTCGCCCCGAGCGCGGCGATCCCGAGGACCGCGCCACCGGCCGCGAGCACCGGGCCGACCGGTGTGCCGGCCTCCGCCGCCGGCGTGGCGGTCAGGTCCGGCTCGGCGAGCGGGTCGACCTGCGGAGCGGGGGCGACGGGCCCGGGGAGGGGCGCGGCCGGTGCGTCGGTGCGCTCGGCCACCTCCTCCTGCTGGGGGCGGGGCGCCCACGGCAGCTCCACGGCGCGGTCGGCGTCGATCGGCGTGGGGTCGAACGGGATCCAGCCCAGGTCGTCGAAGTAGACCTCCACCCAGGCGTGCGCGTCGTCGCTGGTGACCAGCCGGCTGCCGTCGGGCTGCGGGGTCCCGGGGGTGTACCCCAGCACGACCCGGGCCGGCAGCCCCGCGGCGCGGGCGAGCACGGCCATGGCGCCGGCGTACTGCTCGCAGTAGCCCCGCCGCCCGGCGAGGAAGTCGACCAGGTCGTCCCCGCTGGTGCCCGCCGGGGTGGCGAGGGAGTAGCTGAACCCGTTGGCGGGGTCGGTGAAGTGCGCGTACAGGGCCTGCGCCCGCTCGTACGGGGTGGTGGCCCCGGCGGTGACCGCGGCCACCAGGTCGGTGACCGACGGGTCCAGCGGGGGCAGGGCGGTGTGGCGCTCCACCAGCGGCACGGCCGGGGCCAGCTCACCGGCGGTGGACAGCTCGGCCAGGTCCGGCCGGGGCTCGACGGCCACGACCGACCAGGTCTGCCCCGCGGTGGAGGTGTCCCGGCCGAAGACCGTCGCGGTGCTCGGGTCGAAGCGCCAGCGCTCCGCGCCGGCCACGCCCACCGCCAGGGGGGAGAACAGCACCGGCAGGAACCGGTCCTCGTGCCCCAGGGCGGTGATCAGCGCCTCCACCTGCCGGCCGGGCCGCCGGCCCGGCAGGGGCGCCAGCGCCGCGTTGCCCGCCACCGCCTGCTCGCCGTCGAGGTTGCCCACCGTCCAGCCGTCCTCGGCGGTGTAGACGTCGAGGGCCACGACGCGCAGGTAGCCGGGGTCCTCGACGGCGGTCTCCAGGCGCAGCAGCTCGATCGGCTCGTCGAGGGTGAGCTGGCCCTGCAGCGCCGCGGCGGGGTCGAGGGAGGTCCCCGTCGACCCGCCGCCGGGGCCCAGGCCCCGGGCGAAGGCGCCCTCGGTGAGGGTCGGGACCAGCGCGCCCAGCACGAGACCGAGCACCACGGCGACCGCGCCGGTGCGCACCGCCGGGAGCGCGCCGGCCCCCCGCCGCGGCCGGCGCCCCTCGCGCGGGGCGGTGCCCAGCCGGCGCCGCTGGTCGGCCCACAGCAGCAGGGCCAGGCCCGCGGAGGGAGCGGCGACGGGGAGTACGCCGACGTTGCCGGTGACCGTGCTGACCGGCACGCACACCAGGACGAGCAGCCCGAGGCCGGCCAGCGCCGGCTGCCGGCCGCCGACGGCCACCAGGTCGACCACGACGGCGACCACCCCGACGAGCAGCACGGTGAGCGCCAGCAGGCCCGTCAGGGGCAGCGCCGGGGTCGACTGCTCGCGCATCTCGGCCGACCCGTCGCTCAGCACCCGCCCCAGGGCCGCGAGGCCCTCCCCGGTGGGCAGCACCCCGCCCGCGGCCTCGTCGGGCGCGTACAGGGCGGTCAGCACGCTGAGCAGCAGCCCGAGCTGCAGGAGCGGCACGAGGGGCACCCCGAGCGCGGTCGCCACGGGGGACCCCGACCACCGGGGAAGGGCGTCGCGCACGACGGCCCCGGCCAGCCGCAGCAGCAGCCCCCCGGCGGCCACGACCGCGATCGCGGCCAGCGCCGGCGGCAGCCAGGACCGGTCGGTGAAGACGGGCAGGAGGGCCAGCGCCCCCAGGACGCTGGCGACGGCGGCGGCCACCGTGGTGCCGGCCTCGTCGAGGGCCGCGCGGCCTGCCGGTGCGCGGTGGCCGCTCATCCCGGCACCCCCTGGGGCACCGGCGCGGCGGCCGGTCCGAGCTGCGCCCACACCGCCGCCAGCGGCACGCGCGCCCCGGCGACGGCGACCCGCCACCCGGCGGCCCGCAGCAGGTCGGCCGCCGCCGTCACCTGGCGGGACAGCTCGTCGCCCGCCGCGCCCCCGCCGCCGCGCCGCCCCCGGCCGCTGACCGCGGCCCAGCTGCCCAGGTCGGTGAGGACGGCGGCGTCGGTGCCGGGACCGGAGCGGACCCGTGCCAGCTCCGCGGCCTCGTCCGGGCCGACCGCCCCCAGCAGCGCCACCACGGGTCCGTCGCCGGCGGCGCGGCCGAGCAGCTCCGCCCCCGGGCCGAGCCCCGGCAGCCGCGAGGGGCCCAGGCCGGCGAGCCGGTCGAGCAGCTCCTCCTCGCCCAGGCCCGGGTGCCCGGGCGTGCGCGGCAGCTCCCCGGCGTCGGTGACCACCCGCAGGGTCGCGCCGCGGCGGAGCAGCGCCGTGCCGATGCCGGCGGCGGCCTCCACCAGCCACTCGAGGCTGTCCTGCGGCGGGGCGGGGTCACCCGGGACCGGCGGGGGCGGCGGCGCGGCGTGCCCGCGGGCCAGGAGGTGGGCCCGCGTGCGGGTGTCGAGCAGCAGCGTGGCCTGGGCGCGCCACGGCCGCTCCTCCAGCCGGACCATGAGCTCCCCGGTCCGGGCGGTCGCCCGCCAGTGGACCTTGCGCAGGTCGTCACCCTGCCGGTAGGCGCGCGTGCTGACGTCGTCCTCCCCGTGCACCGCGATCGCGCGCCGGGTCCCCTCGCCGCCCCGGCCGGAGCTGCCCGCCGGCCCGCCCGGGCCCAGGGGAAGCACCCGGGGGACGACGGTCAGCGGCGCGGTGTCCGCGCCCGAGACGGTGCGCAGGACCAGGCCGAAGGGGTCCACCAGCCGCAGCCGCAGCGGACCGAGGCGGTAACGCCCCCGGCGGCCGCCGTGCACCCGGTAGTGCAGCACCGCCGACCCGCCGCCGGGCAGCCCCTCGACGGTGAACTGCGGGGAGGGGCCGAGGTCGGCGGGGACGGTCTCGGCGAGCAGCCACAGCCCCCCGCGGCCACGGCCGGCGTTGCCGACCTCGAGCCGGACGCCGGCGTCCGAGCCGCGCGGCAGCCGGGCCGGGGTGACCGTGCGCCGGGAGGTGGCGCGGAACCGGTGCCGGGCGACCGCCGCCGCCGACACCAGGGGCAGGGCGAGGACGAAGACGGCGACCTGGACCAGCGCCGTCTCGCCGAGCAGCACGCCCAGGGCCAGGAGGGTGGCCCCGCCGGTGACCAGGCAGCGGCCCCGGAGGGTGAGGGAGGACAGCGCCGTGGCGACCGGTCCGCGCACGGTCAGCGCCCGCGCAGGACCGGGACGTGCCCGAGCAGGTCGGTGACCACCTGCTCGGCGGTGCGGCGACCGGCGGCCGCGTCGGGGGCGAGCAGCAGGCGGTGGGCCAGCACCGGGACGGCCATGGCCTGGACGTCGTCGGGCAGCACGTGGTCGCGGCCGGAGAGCGCGGCCGACGCGCGGGCGGTCCGCAGCAGCTGCAGCCCGGCCCGCGGCGAGGCGCCGAGCCGCAGCTCGGGGGCCCGGCGGGTCGCGTCCACCAGGGCCACGACGTACCGGCGGACGGCCTCGGAGACGTGCACCCGGCGCACCCCCGCGACGAGCTCGCGCACGGTCGCGGCGTCGGCGACCGGGGTCAGCGCGGCCAGCGGGTCGCCGGTGGTGGTGAGGTCGTCGAGCATGGCCAGCTCGGCGTCGCGGTCGGGGTAGCCCATGGAGATCCGCGCGGTGAAGCGGTCGCGCTGCGCCTCGGGGAGGGGGTAGGTGCCCTCCATCTCGATCGGGTTCTGGGTGGCCACCACCAGGAACGGGCGGGCCAGCTCGTAGCTGACGCCGTCCACGGTCACCTGGCGCTCCTCCATGGCCTCGAGCAGCGCCGACTGGGTCTTGGGCGAGGCGCGGTTGATCTCGTCGGCGACCACGATGTTGGCGAACACCGCGCCGGGCTTGAACTCGAACTCCCGGCTCTCCTGGTCGTAGACGGAGACGCCGGTGACGTCGCTCGGCAGCAGGTCGGGCGTGAACTGGATGCGGTGCACCGTCGCGTCGATCGAGGCGGCCAGCGACTTGGCCAGCGTGGTCTTGCCGACGCCGGGCACGTCCTCGAGGAGCAGGTGCCCCTCGGCGAGCAGGACCACCAGGGCCAGGTGCACGACCTCCGGCTTGCCGTGGACGACGCGGGACATGCTCGCCGCGATGCGCCGTCCCTCGGTCTCGACGTCGAGCGGCGCGCCGGCCGTCCCCCCCGGAGTCCGGGCCAGCTCCGTCACATCTCCTCCTCGTCGGCGACCGCCGGCGCGTCCGGCCCCCGGCCCCGGCGGGCCCCGCGCTCGGGGTTCACGGTACGTCGCCGACCCGTTCCCCGGGCCGTTCGCGGGAGCAGCGGTGCGACGGCCGCGGCCGCGCTCCCACCGGTGGGTCCGCGGGCGCGCCCGCGGGGGCCGGGGAGGGGCCGGGGACGGGCCGCCGTCCCACCCGGTCCCCACCGCGCCCCACCCGTGGCCGACGACGCCCTGACCTGCGCGGTGACCGGTGGGGAAGGCCGGTCACGACATGGTGTCGAGTGGTGTCTGGTGGGGCCCAGTGGGTTAGGGTGTGGCGCGGTGGGGGAGCAGGGCCCGCTCCGGGGTCCCCGGAGAGCCATGGGAGGTCCAGTGCGGGAGGTGATCCGGTGTTCGTCGGCAGCTACCCGCTCCGCCTCGACGAGAAGGGCCGGCTCGCCCTCCCCGTGCGCTTCCGCGAGCAGGTGGCCGGCGGCATGGTGATCAAGAAGGGGCAGGAGCGCTGCATCTACGGCCTGACCATGGCCCGCGTCGCCGAGCAGAGCGCCGCGGTCGCCTCCATGGCCCCGGCCGACACCGCCGCCGCCCGCATGCGTGCGCGGATGAGCTTCGGCTCGATGGTCGAGGTCGAGCCGGACAAGACCGGCCGCATCACGATCCCGGCGAACCTCCGCGAGTACGCCGGCCTCGACCGCGACGTGGTCGTCGTCGGCGTCGACACCCGCTTCGAGATCTGGGACAGCGCCACCTGGGACGCCTACGTCGCCGAGCAGGAGGCCGCCTTCGCCGACATGGAGAGCGAGGGGATGCCCACCCTCTCCTGACCGTCCCCGTGCCCCGCCCGGGCCCCCCGGCCGAGCCGACTTCCCCGCGGCTCGACCGGGTCGGTGACCCCGAGCCGCCTTCCCCGCGACTCGGTGCACCCCGACCCCGGGCACCGGCCGCCCCGCGGCCGGCCGCCGGCAGGAGCCGGCTCCGCGGCACGGACCTCCCGGCCCCCGCGGGGCCCACCTGACGCACTTCCCCGGCGCCAGGCGGGCCCCGCGGGGCGCGCCGGCTCCCACCCACCCGCTCCGAGCGCCCCACCGCGCCCCACCCGCCCCACTGCTCCCCACCGGCCCATCGCTGCCCACCCGCCCCGTCCGCACCGCGCGCCGGTGCCACCGGCTCGTGCGAAACGCCTCCTGCCTCCACCCGCCGAACCCCGTCCGGCCCCACCATGGACGGGCCCGTCCGACCCGCCGGCCGGCGCGGCCGGTACCGACCCGCCCGAGGAGCGCCCCGACGATGAGCAGCACCGAGCCCGAGCGGCCCGCGGTGCACGTGCCCGTCCTCCTCCACCGGGTCACCGAGCTGCTCGGCCCGGCCTGCGAGGGGGACGGCGCCGTCCTGGTCGACGCCACCCTGGGCCTGGCCGGCCACGCGCTCGCGCTGCTGCGCGCCCACCCCGGGCTGCGGCTGGTCGGCCTGGACCGCGACCCCGACGCCCGCGCGGAGGCCGCCCGCCGCGTCGCCGCCGCCGGCTGCACCGGGCGTGCCACCCTCGTCCCCGCGGTCTTCGACGAGCTGCCCGACGTCCTCGACCGGCTCGGCCTGGCGGAGGTCTCGGCGGTGCTGTTCGACCTCGGCGTCTCCTCCCTGCAGCTCGACCGGCCCGACCGGGGGTTCAGCTACGCCGTCGACGCCCCCCTCGACATGCGGATGGACCCCGCGGCCCCGCGGACGGCGGCCGACGTGGTGAACACCTACCCCGCCGCGGAGCTGGCCCGCGTGCTGCGCGTCCACGGCGAGGAGCGCTTCGCCACCCGCATCGCGGCCGCGATCGAGCGGGAGCGGGCGCGGGAGCCGTTCACCCGCACCGGCCGGCTGGCCGAGCTGGTGCGGACGTCGATCCCCGCCGCCACCCGCCGGACCGGCGGCCACCCGGCCAAGCGGACCTTCCAGGCGCTGCGCATCGAGGTGAACGACGAGCTCGGCGTGCTCGAGCGGGCGCTGCCGGCGGCACTGGCCGCGCTCGCCGTGGGCGGCCGGCTGGCGGTCATCACCTTCCACTCCCTCGAGGACCGCATGGTCAAGCGGGTGCTCGCCGCGGGCGCCGCCGACCGCACCCCGCCGGGCCTGCCGGTGCCGCTGCCCGGGCACGGGCCGACGCTGCGGTTGCTCACCCGCGGTGGCGAGGCGCCGTCGGACGCCGAGGTCGCGGCCAACCCCCGCGCCGCCTCGGCCCGCGTCCGGGCCGCGGAGCGGATCCGCCGCGAGGTGGCCGCGTGAGCGCCGCCGCCCGCGCCGCGGGGGTGCCCGAGGACCCGACCCCGACGGCCCCGCCCGCCACCCGCCGGCCCCGTCCGGTGCCCGGCCCCGGGACGGCGGACACCCGGACCGGGGTACCGGCCGCCGGCGCTGCCCGCACCGGCGGCTCCGCTGCCGCCCGCACCGCGGAGGCACCGCCGCGGGGCGACGGGCCGCGGACCCCCGCCCCCCGCACGGACCCCGGCGCCGCGGCCGGGCGCACCACGGCCGGGCGCACCGCGGCCGGGCGCAGCGCGGCGGGGCGCACCGCGGCCGGGCGCACCGCGGCCGGCCCGGACCGGCCGCCCGCCCCGGCCCGCACCGACCCGCCCTCCCGGGCCCCCGCGCCACGGTCGGCTGTCGGCGAGCGGGCGGGCGGTGGTGCGGCCACCCCGGCGGGCCCTGTCCGCGGCCGGGCCCACAGCGTGCCGGTGCGCACCGGCGCCCTCCGCGCCCGCGCCCCGCGTGCCGGCAGCCGGCCCGCCCGGGCCGCCTCCCCGGCGCCGGCCGCCCCGGCGGCCCGCGGGCGGCACGGCATCGCCGTCCGGCGGGCCCCGTTCGCGCTGCTCGTGGTCGCCCTGCTGGCCGCGACCACCGTGGGCCTGCTGGTGCTCAACACCTCGATCGCCGTGAACTCGCTCCGGGCCACCGAGCTGGAGAGCGCCAACGCCGAGCGCGCCCAGGAGGTCCAGCGGCTCGAGCAGCAGGTCGTCGCGGGCGGCACCCCCGACCGGCTGGCCGACGCGGCGGGCGACGCGGGGCTGGTCCCCGCGGGGACGGCGGCGTACCTGGTGCTCGGCCCCGACGGGTCGGTGGTCCTCCGCGGCCGGCCCGAGCCGGCCCCCGCGCCCGAGCCTGCGGCGCAGCCACCGGGCCCGCCGGCCGCGGCGGGGGGCTGAGGGGTGGCGAGCACCGTCCGCCACCCCGCCCCCGGCCGCCGCGGCGGCCAGCGCGGCTCCGGGCGTCCCGGCGCCTTCGCGCCGCGCCGCCCCCCGGGCAGCCGCCGCGTCCGCCGCCCGCTGCGCCCGGGTCCCCGCCGGACCACCCTGGGCCTGACCCTCCTCCTCGTCCCCCTCCTGCTCGTCACCGGCAAGCTGGTGCTGCTGCAGGGCGTGGACGGCCGGGCCTACGCCAACGCCGCCGAGGCCGACCGCCTCAGCTCCTACCCGATCGCCGCGCTGCGCGGGCAGATCACCGACCGCGACGGCAACCCGCTGGCCTACACGGTGGCGGCCTCGCGCGTGGTGGCCGACCCGACCGTCGTCGGCGACCCCGCCCGCACCGCGCTCGCGCTGACCACGCTGCTCGACGTCCCCGTCGCCGAGCTGACCGAGCGGCTCTCCCGCGACAGCCGCTACGTCGTGCTCGCCGCCCAGGTCCCGCCGGAGACGGTGGACGCCGTGGTCGAGCTCGGGCTGGCCGGCGTCTCCTTCGAGGACGACCCCGTGCGGCTGTACCCGGCCGGCAGCACCGCCGGCCAGGTCGTCGGGTTCGTCGGGCGGGAGGGCGCCGGCCTGGCGGGGGTGGAGCGCACCCTCGACGAGCAGCTCGCCGGCACCCCGGGTCAGCGGCGGGTCGAGGTCGGCAGCGGCGGCAACCCGATCCCCTCGGGCATCGACGAGTCCACGCCCGCCGTCGACGGCGACGACGTGCGGCTCACCCTCGACGAGGACGTCCAGTACGCCACCGAGCAGCGGCTGGAGCAGGCGTGCGCCGACGGCGCGACCACCCGGGCGTCGGCCGTCGTCCTCGACGTGCACACCGGCGAGGTCGTCGCCATGGGGTCCTGCCCCGGCTACGACCCCGGTGCGGTGTCCCGGACCGATCCCGCGCTGCTCGGCAACCCCGTGGTGTCCGACGTGTTCGAGCCCGGGTCGGTCATGAAGGCGGTGACCCTGGCCGCCGCCCTCGAGGAGGGGGCGGCCGAGCCGGGCACCGTGCTCACCGTCGACGGGCACATCCAGGCCGGTGACGTGGTGGTCACCGACGCCCACGACCACGACCCGATCGACTGGACGGTCACCGGCATCCTCGCCAAGTCCAGCAACGTCGGCACGATCATGCTGGCCCGGGAGATCGGCGACGCCACGCTCGAGCGCTACCTGCGCGCCTTCGGCATCGGCAGCCGCACCGGCGTCGAGCTGCCCGGCGAGAGCGGCGGCATCCTCGAGGGCTCGGAGGACTGGACCCAGAGCCGCGCGGCCAACGTGCCGATCGGGCAGGGGGTCTCGGTCACCACCCTGCAGATGGCCTCGGTGTACCAGGCCCTCGCCAACGACGGCGTGCGCATCGAGCCGCGGGTGGTCGCCTCGGTGGGCGGCGAGCCGACCCCGCGGCCCGAGGGGACCCGGGTGGTGAGCACCGAGACCGCCGAGGAGATGGCCGGCATGCTCGAGGCCGTCGTGGGGCCGGGCGGCACCGCGCCGCTGGCCCAGGTCGACGGCTACCGGGTCGCCGGCAAGACGGGCACCGCCCAGCGCGCCAACCCCGAGTGCGGCTGCTACGACGGCGGCGGCTACGTGACCACGTTCGTGGGCTTCGCCCCCGCCGACGACCCGCAGTACGTGGTCGCGGTCGACCTGGAGCGCCCGACCAGCGACGCCGAGGGCGGCCAGGTGGCCGCGCCGGTGTTCGCCGACATCATGCGGCAGGTGCTGGTGGCCGACGCCGTCGTCCCCTCGGGGACGCCGCGACCGGACTTCGTCCTCACCGGGCCGGAGCGGTAGGAGGCCCCGCCGCCCGGCTCCGCTGCGGCCGGTCCTCCCGCCGCCCGCGTGTGGTCGGCGGACGGCGACCGGCCCGCCGGTAGATTGGAGCCCCGTGAACCAGCCCCCTGGCGGGTCGGCGCCCCGTCCGGAGGGGAGCAGCCCCGCGCCGCCGCGCCCGTCCCTCGCCGACCTCGCCGAGCTCGTGGGGGCACCGGTGCAGGGGGACCCGGCCACCCGGCCCACCGGTGTCACGCTGGCCTCCGGGGAGGTCGTCGCCGGGGACCTGTACGCGGCCCTGCCGGGCGCGCGCACCCACGGCGCCCGTCACGCCGCGGACGCCGCCGCCCGCGGGGCCGTCGCCGTCCTCACCGACCCGGCCGGGCGCGCGCAGGCCTGCGCCACCGGCCTGCCGGTCTGCGTCACCGAGGACCCGCGCGCGGTCCTCGGTGCCGTCGCCGCCCGGGTGTACGGCGAGCCCGCCCGGCGGCTGCAGGTGGTCGGGATCACCGGCACCAACGGCAAGACCACCACCGCCTACCTGGTCGAGGCCGGTCTCGCCGCGGCCGGCCGGTCCACCGGCCTGGTCGGCACGGTCGAGACCCGCACCCGGGGCCGCACCGCGGACGGGCGCCCCACGGTCACCACGCTGCCGAGCGTCCGCACCACCCCGGAGGCGCCGGCGCTGCACCGGCTGCTCGCCACGATGGCCGGGCAGGGGGTGCAGACCGTCGTCATGGAGGTCAGCAGCCACGCCCTCGTGCTCGGCCGGGTCGGCGGCATCCCGTTCGCCGCCGCCGGGTTCACCAACCTCGGCCGCGACCACCTGGACTTCCACGCCGACCTCGAGGACTACTTCCTCGCCAAGGCGCGGCTCTTCGACGGCCGGGCGGCGGTCGAGGTGGTCGACGTCGACGACCCCCACGGGCGGCGGCTGACCGGGATGCTCGACGGGCGCCGGGCGGTCACCGTCTCCGGCCGCGGGTCGGCCGCGGACTGGCGGGCCACCGGCGTCACCGCCGACCCCGCCGGCGGCTCGGCCTTCACCCTGCACGGGCCGGGCGGGCGGACCTGGCCGGCGCGGGTGCGGCTGCCCGGCCCGTTCAACGTGGCCAACGCCGTCCTCGCCGTGGCGCTCCTCGACGCCGTCGGCGTCGCCGTCGAGGACGCGCTGCGCGGGGTGGCCGGCACGGTCGTGCCCGGCCGCATGGAGCCGGTGGACGCCGGTCAGCCGTTCGTCGCCGTCGTCGACTACGCGCACACCCCCGACGCCGTGGCCACCGCGCTGGCCGCGCTGCGGTCGGCCACCAGCGGGCGGGTGATCACCGTGCTCGGCTGCGGCGGCGACCGCGACCCCGGCAAGCGCCCGGCCATGGGGGAGGCCGCCGCCCGGGGCAGCGACCTGCTGGTGGTCACCGACGACAACCCGCGCTCGGAGGACCCCGCCGCCGTCCGCGCCGCGATGCTGGCCGGCGTGCCCGCCGGCGCCGAGGTGCTCGAGATCGGCGACCGCCGCGCCGCCATCACCGCGGCCGTGGCCCGGGCCCGGCCCGGTGACGCCGTGCTCGTCGCCGGCAAGGGGCACGAGACCGGCCAGGAGGTGGGCGGCACCGTCCACCCCTTCGACGACCGCGCCGTGCTGCGCGAGGCCCTGGAGCGGTGCGCCCGGGCCGGAGGAGAGACCCGACCGTGATCAGCCTGACCCTCGCCGAGGTGGCCGCGGCGGTCGGCGGGCGGCTGCCCGGCGGCGCGGCCGGCACCGTGACCGGCGCGGTCACCGTCGACAGCCGCACCGCCGCGCCCGGCGACCTGTTCGTCGCCCTCCCCGGGGAGCGGGTCGACGGCCACGACTTCCTGCCCGCCGCGGCGGCCGCGGGCGCGGTTGCCGCCCTGGCCACCCGGCCCGACCCCGCGCTGCCCTGCGTGCTCGTCGACGACCCGGTCGCCGCCCTGGGCCGGCTCGCGCACGCCGTCCACGGCCGGCTGGCCGCCGGCGGGCTGCGGACCCTGGCGATCACCGGCTCGGCCGGGAAGACCTCGACCAAGGACCTGCTCGGCCAGGTGCTCGCCACCGCCGGGCCGACCGTCAGCCCGCCGGGGTCGTACAACAACGACATCGGGCTGCCGCTCACCGTCCTCGCGGCCGACCCGGCCACCCGCTCGCTGGTGCTGGAGATGGGCGCCCGCGGGCGCGGGCACATCGCCCGGCTGTGCGAGGTGGCCCGCCCGGGGACCGGCATCGTGCTCAACGTCGGGTCGGCCCACCTCGGCGAGTTCGGCTCGGCCGACGCGATCGCCGAGGCCAAGGGCGAGCTCGTGGCCGCGCTGCCGGCCGGGGGCACGGCCGTCCTCAACGCCGACGACCCGCGGGTGCTGGCCATGGCCGCCCGGACCGCGGCGCGCGTGGTGACCACCGGCCGCGGCCCCGAGGCCGACGTGCGCGCCGCGGACGTCACCCTCGACGAGGGCGGCCGGGCGCGGTTCACCCTCACCGCCGCGGGTCGGTCGCTGCCGGTGGCCCTCCGGGTGGTGGGCGAGCACCAGGTCGCCAACGCGCTCGCCGCGGCCGCCGGTGCCCTGGCCACGGGGATGACGCCGGAGGCCGTGGCCACCGCGCTGTCGGCGGCCACCCCGCGCAGCCGCTGGCGGATGGAGGTCACCCGCCGCCCGGACGGCGTGACCGTGGTCAACGACGCCTACAACGCCAACCCGGAGTCGATGCGCGCCGCGCTGGCCGCGCTGGGCGGGCTGCCCGCCCGCCGGCGGGTCGCGGTCCTGGGCGGGATGGCCG
This sequence comes from Geodermatophilus marinus, assembly GCF_003428645.1. Classification (GTDB taxonomy): domain Bacteria; phylum Actinomycetota; class Actinomycetes; order Mycobacteriales; family Geodermatophilaceae; genus Geodermatophilus. The sequence continues at coordinate 183,355 of NZ_QVQH01000003.1, forward strand.
AGCTGGGACCGGCCGCGACCGGGGAGCACACCCGGCTGGGCGCCGACGCGGTGGCCGCGGGGGTGGACCTCGTCATCGCGGTGGGGCCCGATGCGGTAGGGATAGCCGAGGGCGCGGCCGCCGCCGGCGCCCGCGAGGGGGAGGGGGTGGCCGCGGTGCCCGACCGCGCCGCTGCCCGTCGACTGCTGACGGAGGTCCTGGTGCCCGGTGACGTCGTGCTGGTCAAGGCCAGTCGCGCCCACGGGCTCGAGCTGCTCGCCATGGACCTGCTCGGCGGGGACCCGGCGGGCGCCGGCCCGCGCGACGCCGGGGCAGGCGCGTGAGATCCGTCCTCGTCGCGGCCGCGTTCGGCCTGATGATCTCCATCCTGGCCACGCCCATGGCGGTGCACCTGTTCCGCCGCAAGGGCTTCGGCCAGGAGATCCGGGACGACGGCCCCGAGAGCCACCTCTCGAAGAAGGGCACGCCCACCATGGGCGGCACGGTGATCGTCGGCGCCACCGTCGGCGGTTACCTGATCGCCCACCTGTTCCTGCTCAACCAGCCCGGGCGCGGCGTCACCGCCAGCGGCCTGCTGGTGCTCTTCCTCATGGTGGGCCTGGGCACCGTCGGCTTCCTCGACGACTACCTCAAGATCCGCTACCGGCGCAGCCTCGGGCTGAACAAGACCGCCAAGCTGGTCGGCCAGCTGGTCGTCGGTGTCGCCTTCGCGGTGCTGGCGATCAACTTCCCCGACCCGGCGGGCACCACCCCGGCCTCGACGTTCGTCTCCTACGTCCGCGACATCGAGCCGCTCGCGCTCGGGTCGGTCGGGTTCGTCGTCCTGGCCTACCTCTACATCGCCGGCTTCTCCAACGCGGTGAACCTCACCGACGGCCTCGACGGGCTGGCCGCGGGCTGCTCGGCGATGGTCTGCGGCGCCTACACGATCATCAGCTTCTGGCAGTTCACCCACGACTGCACCACCCAGCTGATCGACGGCTGCTACACCGTGCGCGACCCGCTCGACGTGACCCTGGTGGCGGCCGCCGGGATGGGAGCCTGCCTGGGCTTCCTGTGGTGGAACACCAGCCCCGCGCGGATCTTCATGGGCGACACCGGCTCGCTGGCCCTCGGCGGGCTGCTCGCCGGGCTGGCCGTCGTCACCCGCACCGAGCTGCTGCTCGTCGTCCTCGGCGGGCTGTTCGTCGCCGTCACCCTCTCGGTGGTCATCCAGGTGGCCTTCTTCCGGGCCACCCGCCGCCGGGTGTTCCGGATGGCGCCGCTGCACCACCACTTCGAGCTCGCCGGGTGGGCGGAGAACACCGTCATCGTGCGGTTCTGGCTGGTGACCGGGATGGCGGTGGCCTTCGGTCTCGGGCTGTTCTACGCCGACTGGCTGGCGATCACCGGCCTGTGAGGCGGGCGCCCGCGCGACACGCCGGCCGCTGCCCCGGGCTCCTGCCCGGCGCGGCAGCCGTGAGCGGCGACGATGGTCCGATGCAGTCCACCGGAGTCGATCGCGCCCCCGGGGGAGGCCGCGGCGCGCGCACCGCGGGCCCGGGCCGCCGCCTGGCCTGGCTCGACGGCCCGATGTCCAGCTGCCACCTCGTGGTGGGCGCCGCCGGGCTGCTGCTCGCGATCGGCCTGGTCATGGTGTTCTCGGCCTCGGCGATGAAGGCCGCCCTCGCCGACCAGCCCGCCTGGCGCCCCGGCGTCGACCAGCTCGTGTTCGCCCTGATCGGGCTGGTCGCGCTCCTGGTCGCCGTCCGCCTGCCCATCGGGCTGGTGCGCCGCGCCGCGCCGATCGCCCTGCTGGGCGTGGGGGTCCTGCTGCTCGCCGTGCTCGTCCCCGGCATCGGCGTCGAGTACAACGGCTCCCGGGCCTGGATCGACCTCGGCTTCACCAACTTCCAGCCCTCCGAGCTGGGCAAGCTCGTCTTCGCGCTGTGGGGCGCCCACGTCCTCGCGCTGCGGGACCGCTTCCTGACCGTCCGGACGCTGCTGGTACCGCTGCTGCCGGTCTACGCCGTGATGGCGGGGCTGTTCCTGCTGGAGAACGACTTCGGCGCCGTGGTCACCCTCGGCCTGGTGCTCGTCGGGCTGCTCTGGGCCGGCGGCCTGCCGCTGCGCCACTTCGGCTGGTTCGTCCTCGCCGGGGCGCTGGCGATCGCGGTGATGATCCGCGTGGCCCCGTACCGGATGGCGCGGATCACCTCGTTCCTCGACCCGTTCGCCGACCCCACCGACAGCGGCTTCCAGGCCATCCGCGGGTTCTACGCGCTGGCCACCGGCGGCCTGTGGGGCGTGGGCCTGGGCAACAGCGCGATGAAGTGGAACCTGCTGCCCGAGGCCGAGAGCGACTACATCTTCGCGATCATCGGGGAGGAGCTGGGCTTCCTCGGCTGCCTGGTGGTGATCGTCCTCTACGGCGTGCTCGCCTACGCGGGCACCCGGATCGCCCGGCGCAGCGCCGACCGGTTCGTCCAGCTCGCCAGCATGGCGATCACCGTGTGGCTGATCGGCCAGGCGGCCATGAACATGGGCTACGTGGTCGGCCTGCTCCCGGTCACCGGCGTCACCCTCCCGCTCATCTCGGCGGGGGGCACCTCGCTGGTGCTCACCCTGTTCATCGTCGGCCTGCTGATCCGCTTCGCCCGCGCCGAGCCCGCGGCCGTCGAGCACCAGCGCACCCACCCGCGCGGGTGGCTGGCGCGGCTGCTGCTGCCCGTCCCCGCGGCGGCGGTGGAGCCGCCCCGCCCGCGCCGCCGCGGGGCCGGCCGGCCCGACGCGTCCCGGCCCGGCCGCGACGACGACCGCCCGGCGCGCCGCCCCGTGGTGCCCGGCGGCGCCCGCACCGTCGCCCGGGTCACCCCCGGGGCGGCCCGCGAGCGTGGCGCGGCGCCACGCGAACGCCGGGCCGACGGCCGCGGCCGGCCGGGTGACGCCCGCCGCCAGCCGCCGCCCCGGGCCCGGTCCGGCGCCGAGGCCCCGAGGCGGCCCCGGTGACCGGCGACCTCGGCGGGGGAGCGGCCGGGGCGACCGGCGGCGCCGGCGCGCCGTCCGTCGTCCTGGCCGGCGGCGGGACCGGCGGGCACATCGAGCCGATGCTCGCCCTCGCCGACGCGCTCGCCCGCCGACCGGGGCCGCGGGTGACCTGCCTGGGCACCGCCCGGGGCCTGGAGACCCGGCTGGTGCCGGCCCGCGGCTACGACCTGCGGCTCATCCCGCCGGTGCCGCTACCGCGCCGGCCCACCCCCGACCTGCTGAGGGTGCCGGGGCGGGTGCTCCGCGCGGTGGCCGAGACCCGCGCCCTGCTGCGCGAGCTGGACGCCGACGTGGTGGTGGGCTTCGGCGGGTACGTCGCCCTGCCGGCCTACCTGGCCGCCCGCCGGGAGCGGGTGCCGGTCGTCGTGCACGAGCAGAACGCCCTGCCCGGGCTGGCCAACCGGATCGGGGCGCGCCTGGCCGCCCGGGTCGCGGTCACCACCCCGGGCACGCCCCTGCGCGGCGGCGTGCACGTCGGCATGCCCCTGCGGACGGCGATCAGCCGGCTGGACCGCGCCGCCGCCCGGGCGGAGGCACGGGCCGCGTTCGGCCTGGACGCCGACCGGCCGACGCTGCTGGTCTTCGGCGGCTCGCAGGGCGCCGCGTCGCTCAACCGGGCCGCGACGGGGACCGCAGGCGCGCTGACCGCCGCGGGGGTGCAGGTGCTGCACGCCCGCGGGCCCAAGAACAGCGACGTCACCGTGCCCCGCCGGCCGGCGGGTGCCGCACCCTACGTCGTCGTCGACTACCTCGACCGCATGGACCTCGCCTACGCCGCGGCGGACCTGGCACTCTGCCGGGCGGGCGCGGTCACCGTGGCCGAGCTCTCGGCCGTCGGGCTGCCGGCGGCGTTCGTGCCGCTGCCGATCGGGAACGGGGAGCAGCGGCGCAACGCACTCCCGGTCGTGGCGGCCGGGGGCGGCCTGCTGGTGGACGACGCCGACCTGTCGCCGTCCTGGATCGAGGAGAACGTGGTCCCGCTGGTCACCGACCCCGCCGCGCTGGCCGGGTACGCCGCGCACGCCGCGGCGGCCGGGGTGCCGGACGCCGACGAGCGCCTGGCCGACCTGGTGCTCGAGGTGGCCCGTGCCCGCTGACGACGTCGCCGCCTGGTCGGGCCCCGTGCCCTCGCCCGGGGAGCTGGGTGCGGTCCACTTCGTGGGCATCGGCGGGGCCGGGATGAGCGGCATCGCCCGGATCCTCCTGGCCCGGGGGGTGACCGTCTCCGGCAGCGACCGCCGCGACACCCCGACCCTGCTCGCGCTGCGCGCCCTCGGCGCCCGGGTGGAGCTCGGTCACGACCCCGCGCACCTGGGGGAGGCAGACACCGTGGTGGTGTCCACCGCCATCCGGGACGACAACCCCGAGCTCGCCGCGGCGCGGGAGCGGGGCCTGCGGGTGCTGCCCCGGGCCGTGGCCCTGGCCGCGGTCATGGCCGGCCGGCGCAGCGTGGCCGTCGCCGGCACCCACGGCAAGACCTCGACCACCTCCATGCTGACCGTCGCGGTGCAGGCCTGCGGTGCCGACCCGTCGTTCGCCATCGGCGGCGACCTCAACGAGTCCGGCAGCAACGCGCACGCCGGCGAGGGCGACGTGTTCGTGGCCGAGGCCGACGAGAGCGACCGCTCCTTCCTGCTGCTGTCGCCGTTCGGGGCCGTGGTCACCAACGTCGAGGCCGACCACCTGGACAACTACGGCGACCTGGCCGCCGTCGAGCAGGCCTTCGACCGGTTCCTGGGCACCGTCGACCCGGCCGGCTTCGTCGTGCTGTGCGCCGACGACCCCGGTGCGGCCCGGCTGATCGGCGTCCCCACCGGGGCGCGGGTGCGCACCTACGGCACCACCCCGGACGCCGACCTGCGGGTGCTCGACGTCGAGGTCGGCCCCGAGGCCACCGCGTGGACCGCCGTCCTGGACGGCCGCGTGCTCGGCCGGGTGCAGATCCGCGTGCCGGGGGAGCACATGGCGCGCAACAGCGCCGCCGCGCTGCTGGCCGGGCTGGAGCTCGGGCTGCCCGCGGAGGGCCTGGTGGCCGGCCTCGGCCGCTTCGGCGGCGTGCACCGGCGCTTCGAGCTCAAGGGCACCGTCGGCGGGGTCCGGGTCTACGACGACTACGCCCACCACCCGACCGAGGTCGAGGCCCAGCTGCGGGCCGCCCGGGCGGTCGCCGGCACCGGCCGCGTGGTGGTGGCCTTCCAGCCGCACCTCTACAGCCGCACCCGGCAGTTCGCGGCCGGCTTCGGCGCGGCGCTCGGCCTGGCCGACGAGGTCGTGGTGATGGACGTCTACGGCGCCCGCGAGGACCCCGTGCCCGGGGTGACCGGCGCGATGGTGGCCGAGGCGGTGCCGCTGCCCCCCGAGCGGGTCCGCTTCGAGCCGTCGTGGTCGGCTGCCGCGCCGGCGCTGGCCGACCGGGCCGGCCCCGGTGACCTGGTGATCACCATGGGCGCCGGCAACGTGTCGATGGTCGGGCCCGAGGTGCTCGAGGCCCTGCGGGCGCGGCTGGCCGAGCCGGCGGACCCCGACCGGTGAACCGCGCCGGGACGACCACCCGGGACCGCGCCGACGACCCGGCCGCGGCCCGGCGCCGGCCGGCCCGCCGCGCCGAGACCCCCGCCGACCGTCGCCGCCGGCTCTGGCTGCGGGGCGGGATCGGCGTGGCGGTGCTGGCCACGCTGGCCTGGGCGCTGTGGGCCAGCCCGCTGCTGGCGGTGCACGAGGTCCGCGTCGACGGGGCCGCCACGCTGGCCACCGCCGAGGTGGTCGAGGTGGCCGGCGTCGCGGAGGGGACCCCGCTGCTGCGGGTCGACGTGGCCGCCGCGGAGCGGCGGGTCTCCCGCCTGCCCCAGGTGGCCTCGGTCGAGGTGACCCGCGGGTGGCCGCGCAGCGTCGTGGTGACCGTGGTCGAGCGCGTGCCGGTCGCCGTCGTCGAGCAGGCCGGCACGCGGACGCTCGTCGACGCCGGGGGCGTGCTGTTCGGGACCGTCACCGGCCCGGCGCCGGCCGGGGCGGTGGACCTCGACGTCCGCGCGCCGGGGCCGGACGACCCGGCCACCCGCGCCGCGCTCGCCGCGCTCGTCGCCCTCCCGGAGGGGCTGCGCGAGGAGGTCGCCTCCGCCTCGGCGCGCACCGCGGAGGACGTGACCCTGGAGCTCGCCGACGGCACCACCGTGCTCTGGGGCGGGGCGGAGCGGGCCGACGACAAGGCTGCCGCGCTGGTGGCGCTGCTGGACCAGGTGGCCGCCGGTGAGCTCGACCCGGCCGGGACGATCGACGTCAGCGCGCCCTCGGCGGTGGTCCTGCGCTGAGCCCCGGGGCAGGCTGTCGGGGTGTCCGACACCCCCGCCAGCCGGTTCCCCGTCCCCGCGCCCCACCAGCTCGCCCCCGAGCTGCGCGAGCGCTACGCCGCCGTCGAGGAGCGCTCCGGCTTCCTCCCGAACGTGTTCGCCGCCCTTGCCTGGCGCCCGGCCGAGGCGGCGGCGTTCTTCGCGCTGCACGACGCGCTCATGGACAAGGAGACCCCGGGCCTGTCCAAGGCCGACCGCGAGCTCGTCGTGGTGGCGACCAGCGCGGCCAACGACTGCCTGTACTGCGTGGTGGCGCACGGGGCCATCGCCCGGATCCGGGCCCGGGACCCGCACATCGCCGACCAGGTCGCCGTCGACTGGCGCAAGGCGCCGCTGCCGCCGCGGATGCACGCGGTGCTCGACGTGGCGGTGCGGCTGGCGGTCGAGCCGGCCGCGGTGACCGCGGCCGACCTCGACCGGCTGCGCGGCCACGGGCTCACCGAGGACGACGTCTGGGACGTCGGCGCGATCGTCTCGCTGTTCGCGCTGTCCAACCGGCTGGCGCACTGGGCGGCCATCCCGCCGAACGAGGAGTTCTACCTCATGGGCCGGCTACCGCGGAGCTGACGACCGCCGGCGACGGAGCGACCGCGTTCCGTCGCCGGCCCCATCGGCGGACGACACGCGCGGCGGCGCGACACGCCCGGGCGGCCCGGTGACTTCGTCGGATCCGCGCTCGCGGCGTGTCGGTGCCTTCGACCTCCACTCGAGACGTTCCCGCCGCGGGTCGTCACCGATCGTGATGCGCGTGTGACCTCTGGGTCGCATGCGGGCCCTGCGATCGGCCGGCAGCGACACGCCGGGTCGTTGCGGGTGTTTGTCGCACCTGTCGGGCCCACCTAACTTCGTCCGCGTCGACCCAGTTGACATAACTATAAGGCTTTACCTGAGGATGAGGGTCGAGGTCGGGAGCCCCACATGACACCTCCGCACAACTACCTCGCGGTCATCAAGGTCGTCGGCATCGGCGGCGGCGGGGTGAACGCGGTCAACCGGATGATCGAAGTCGGCCTCAAGGGGGTCGAGTTCATCGCCATCAACACCGACGCGCAGGCGCTGCTGATGAGCGACGCCGACGTCAAGCTCGACGTCGGTCGCGAGCTCACCCGCGGGCTGGGCGCCGGCGCCCAGCCCGATGTCGGGCGCCAGGCCGCCGAGGACCACCGCGAGGAGATCGAAGAGGTGCTCAAGGGCGCCGACATGGTCTTCGTGACCGCGGGGGAGGGCGGCGGCACCGGCACCGGCGGCGCGCCCGTCGTCGCCTCGATCGCCCGCAAGCTCGGCGCGCTGACCATCGGCGTGGTCACCCGCCCCTTCTCCTTCGAGGGGAAGCGGCGGGCGGTCCAGGCCGAGTCCGGGATCGAGGAGCTGCGCAACGAGTGCGACACGCTCATCGTCATCCCCAACGACCGGTTGCTGCAGCTCGGTGACCGCAACGTCAGCGTCATGGACGCCTTCCGCACCGCCGACCAGGTGCTGCTCTCCGGTGTCCAGGGCATCACCGACCTGATCACCACGCCCGGTCTGATCAACCTGGACTTCGCCGACGTCAAGTCGGTCATGTCCGGGGCCGGTTCGGCGCTCATGGGCATCGGCAGCGCCCGCGGGGACAACCGCGCCCTGCTCGCCGCCGAGCAGGCGATCGCCAGCCCGCTGCTGGAGGCCTCCATGGAGGGCGCGCACGGCGTGCTGCTCTCCATCTCCGGCGGGTCGGACCTCGGGCTGTTCGAGATCAACGAGGCCGCCTCGCTGGTCTCCGACGCCGCGCACGCCGACGCCAACATCATCTTCGGTGCGGTCATCGACGACGCCCTCGGTGACGAGGTGCGGGTGACCGTCATCGCCGCCGGCTTCGACGGTGGGCGGCCCGTCGGCCGCAAGGACGCCCCGGCGGCCGCCGCCCCGGCCGCGACGCCGTCGGCCTCCCGGCTGCCCGGTGGGTCGCAGCCGGTCGGGTCGGTCCGGCCGGCGCCGACGGGGGAGCGGCTGGTCGGCCAGGCGCCGGCCGCGCCGCAGGCCCAGCGCACCCCGCCGCCCACCTCCCAGGTGCCCTCGCGGCCGGCCACCGGCGGCGGGATCACCGTCCCGCCGCTGCCGCCGGTGCAGGGCGGGGTGCAGTCGGGTGCGCGGCGCCCGCTGACCAACGAGGACTTCGACGAGGAGCTCGACATCCCGGAGTTCCTGCGCCAGTGAAAGGGCCCTCCTGCCCCCCGCAGCTCGCACGCTCGCTGCGGGCCCCTGCAGGAGGGCCGTTCCAGTCCCTCACCGGGGCGGGCCCCTGCACAGGGGCCGCACCCTTCCCCCCACGCCGCGCAGGCTCGGCGCGGGCCCCTGAGGGGTGGCCGTTCCACTGCGTCACCGGCGTCGTGCCGTGAGCTCGCTCCCGGCCGCCTCGCCGGCGGTGCGACCCCGCAGGGTCGTCACCGACCGGCGGGGCGGCCGCTCCTCGGCCCCGTACGACACGTTCAACCTCGGCGACCACGTCGGTGACGACCCCGCCGACGTGGCCGCCAACCGCGCCCGCCTCGCCGCCGAGCTCGGCGTGCCCGGGGAGCACCTGGTGTGGATGCAGCAGGTCCACGGCACCGGCGTGGCGGTGGTCGACGGGCCCGTCACGGGTGCCCTGCCGGCGACCGACGCGGTCGTGACCCGCACGCCCGGCCTGGTGCTCTGCGTGCTGGTCGCCGACTGCGTCCCGGTGCTCCTGGCCGACGCGGCCGCCGGCGTGGTCGCCGCGGTGCACGCCGGCCGGGAGGGCGTCCGGACGGGCGTCGTCCCCGCGGCGCTCGCGGCGATGCGCCGGCTGGGCAGTCGCCCCGCCGACGTCACCGCCCTGCTCGGCCCCGCCGTGTGCGGCGCCTGCTACGAGGTGCCCCGCGCGATGCAGGCGGAGGTGGCGCGGGTCGCCCCCGCCGCCGCCGTGCGCACCCGCCGTGGGACGCCCGCCCTCGACCTGCGCGCCGGGGTGGCCGAGCTGCTGGGGGCCGCCGGCGTCGGCCAGGTGGTGCACGACCCCCGCTGCACCGTCGAGGACCGGCGGCTGTTCTCCCACCGTAGCGACGACGTGACCGGACGCCAGGCCGGGGTCGTCTGGCTCGGCTGAGGGAGTATCGCGGCGTGACCTCACCCGCCGACCGCCTCGCCGCGGTCCGGGCGCGGGTCGACGCCGCGGCGCGGGCCGCCGGGCGCGACCCCGCCGCGGTGTCGCTCGTGGCGATCAGCAAGACCTGGCCGGCCGCCGCCGTGCGGGAGCTGGCCGGCCTGGGGCTGGCCGACTTCGGCGAGAACCGCGCCCAGGAGCTCACGGCCAAGGCGGCCGAGCTGGACGACCTCGACCTGCGCTGGCACTTCGTCGGCCAGCTCCAGCGCAACAAGGCCGCCGCCGTCGCCCGGCTGGGCGCGGTCGTCCACTCGGTCGACCGCGCCTCCCTGGCCCGCACGCTGGGTCGCGCGGGTGCCGACGCCGGCCGGCCGGTCGAGGTCCTCGTCCAGGTCGACCTCGGCGGTCCGGAGGGCGAGCTGGCCGCCCGGGGCGGCGCGGCACCCGCGGACGTGCCCACCCTCGCCGACGTCGTCGCCGCCGACCCCGGCCTGCGGCTGCTCGGTCTCATGGCGGTCGCCCCGCGCGACGCCGACCCCGCACCGGCGTTCGCCCGGCTGGCCGCCCTCGCCGAGCGGGTCCGCGCCGACCACCCCGGGGCCACGGAGGTGTCGGCGGGCATGAGCGCCGACCTCGAGGCGGCGGTCGCGGCGGGCAGCACCCTCGTGCGTGTCGGAACCGCCCTCTTCGGGGAGCGCCCCCTACCCTCGCCGGAAGACGAGTCACACCAGTCACACGGGTCCCAGGGGTCCGGGTGACCGACGCGCTGCACCCGGAGGGGAAGGGCTGATGGCCGGAGCCATGCGGAAGATGGGCATCTACCTCGGTCTGGTCGAGGACGACGACGCCCGCGCCTACGGCCGGTACGACGCCCGCCAGGCCGAGTACGCCGACCGGCACGACCGGCTGGACGAGCGGGGTGCCGACGAGCGCCGCTACACCCGCTACGCCGACGACGACGGCTACGACCCCTACAAGGGCGCCTCCTACAAGGGTGACCGGTACGAGGACCCGTACAAGGACGACCACTACGGGGACCCCGGCTACGGCGACCACGACTTCGAGGCCGAGGCCGACCCCGCGCCGGTCCCGGACCCCGAGCCCGCCCCGCTCCCGCGCCGTCCGGCCCCCGCCCGCCGGCTGGACCTCGCCCCCTCCGCCGACCGTCCCGAGCGCCCCCTCCGCGCCGCGGGGCTGACCCCCGCCGGTGCCACCGCGGCCGGCGCGGCGTCCTCGCCCGGCGCGGGCGCCGGTGGCGGTGCCGCGGGTCTGGCCGTGCGCGAACCGGTGGTCGCCCCCGTGGCCGCCGCGCCGGAGCCGGCGCCCGCCCCGGCCCCCGCTCCCGCCCCGAAGCCCTACCGGATCACCACGCTGCACCCACGGACGTACAACGAGGCGCGCCAGATCGGGGAGAGCTTCCGCGACGGCATGCCGGTGATCATGAACCTCACCGAGATGGACGACGCCGACGCGAAGCGGCTCGTGGACTTCGCTGCGGGCCTCTCGTTCGGCCTGCGCGGTAGTATCGAGCGCGTCACGAACAAGGTGTTCCTCCTCAGTCCGAGGGACGTCGACGTGACGGCCGAGGACAAGGCGCGGATCCGCGAGGGCGGCTTCTTCAACCAGTCCTGAGGCCGGACGACTGGCCGGCACGCGAGGTGCCCTGACCGAACGAGGACCGTGGCTCTCTTCTGGCAGATCGTGTCGTCGGTCCTGCTCGTCTTCCTCGTGCTGCTGTTCGCGCGGTTCGTCGTTGACTGGGTGATGGTCCTGGCCCGCAGCTGGCGTCCATCGGGGCTCGTCGCCGCCGGCCTGGAGGTCGTCTACGCCACCACGGACCCGCCCCTCAAGGCCATCCGCAAGGTGATCCCCCCCTTGAACCTGGGGTCGATCCGGCTGGACCTCGCGTTTATGGTGCTCCTGATCGCCGTGTACATCCTGCGGAGCATCACGACCCAGCTGGCCCTCACCGCGTGACCACCTCACGCGGCCGATCCGGCCGGACCGGTCCTCGGCCCGGGGCTCCCACCCCGCCGCGGACCTCCCTGTGCCCGCTGTCCGACCCGAGGTGAGCCCGATGCCACTCACGCCTGCCGACGTGCACAACGTCGTCTTCAAGAAGCCGCCGATCGGTAAGCGGGGCTACGACGAGGACGAGGTCGACGCCTTCCTCGACGTCGTCGAGGCCGAGCTGGCCCGGCTCATCGAGGAGAACAACGAGCTGCGGTCCGGGTCGGCCACCGGCCGCACCCGGCCGGCCGAGGCCGAGCCGACGCCCGCCCCGGCCCCGGCGCCGCCGCCCCCGCCGGCTCCCCGCGAGGACGACAGCGCCCGCGCCTCGCGGATGCTGGCGCTGGCCACCGAGACCGCCGACAAGTACGTCAACGAGGCCAAGGCCCAGGCCGACCAGATGGTCTCCACGGCCCAGACCAACAGCGAGCGCATGGTCGCCGACGCCCGCGCCAAGAGCGAGCAGCTGGTCTCCGAGGCCAAGATGCGCGCCGACTCGATGGTCGGCGACGCGCGCACCCGCGCCGACACGATGGAGCGGGAGTCCCGCGCCAAGGCCGCCGCCCTCGAGCAGGACGCCGAGCGCCGGCACGGCGAGGTGATGGGCTCGCTGGAGGAGAAGCGCAGCAGCCTGGAGCGCAAGATCGAGGAGCTGCGCACGTTCGAGCGCGAGTACCGCACCCGGTTGCGGTCCTACCTCGAGTCCCACCTGCGGGACCTCGACAGCCGCGGGTCGGCCGAGCCGGCGTCCAACAGCCGCCAGGCCACGCACGCCGGCGCCTGACGCACCGAACGCGCGAGGGCCCCCGGACCGGACGGTCCGGGGGCCCTCTCGCGTGCTGGTGCCGCTCCCGGCGCGCGCCGGGGGAGGGCGGCCCCGTCCGGAGGCTCGCCGCGAGCCTGCGAGCGCGGCCCCCTGCAGGGTCCCGCCCCGAGCGTGCGAGGGGTGGGGGGCAGGGGGTCCTTACCCCTTGACGCTGCCGGCGAGCAGCCCGCGGACGAAGTAGCGCTGCAGGGCGAGGAAGACCACCAGCGGCAGCACGATCGACACGAAGGCGCCCGCGGAGAGCAGGTACCAGTCCGACCCGCGGGTGCCGGCGAGTTCCGCGACGCGGACGGTCAGCGGGACGACGTCCGGCGCCCCGCCGGCGAAGGTCAGCGCCACGAGCAGGTCGTTCCACACCCACAGGAACTGGAACACGCCGAACGCGGCGATGGCCGGCGTGAGCAGCGGCAGCAGCACCTGGAAGAAGATCTTCACGTGCCCGGCGCCGTCCATGCGCGCCGCCTCGACGAGGGAGGCGGGGATCTCCTTCATGAAGTTGTGCAGCAGGAAGATCGCCAGCGGCAGCGCGAAGATCGAGTGCGACAGCCAGATCGTCCAGAAGGACCCGGCCAGGCCCGTGTCGACGTAGAGGGTCAGCAGCGGGATGAGCGTGACCTGGATCGGAACGACCTGCAGCGCGAACACGGCGACGAAGAGGATGTTGCGGCCGGGGAACCTGATCCACGCGAACGCGTAGGCGGCCAGGAGCGCCAGGGTGATCGGGATGACCACCGCGGGCAGGGTGATGACCAGCGAGTTGATGAACAGCGTCGCGAAGTCGTTGCCCCCGCCGAACAGCACCTCCTGGTAGTTCCGCAGGGTGAACAGCGGGTCGGTGACCACCGTCCACCAGCCGGAGCGGCGGATGTCCAGCTCGGTGCGGAAGGACGTGATGAACAGGCCCAGGGTCGGCACCGTCCACAGGACGGCGATGATGATCGCGATCGCCGACGCCGCCGGCGAGCTGAGCTTGGTCTTGGCGGTCACCGCCCGGCGCTCGGCCCGGGAGAGCTTGCGCTCCTGAGGGGGGACCGGGGCGGCGACGGGGGTCGTCGTGGTCATCGGATCTCCTCGGCCAGGCGCAGCTGGCGGACGTTGTAGGCGATGATCGGGATGACCAGCACGAAGAGCAGCACCGCGAGTGCCGCGCCGAGGCCGAAGTTGAACTGCCGGAAGGCCTGCACGTAGAACTCGTTGGCCACCACGCTGGTCCCGAACTGGCCACCGGTCATGGTCCGGACGACGTCGAAGACCTTGAGCGTCACGATGGCGACCGTCGTGAGGACGACGACCAGCGCGGGGCGGATGCTCGGCACGGTGACGTAGCGGAACATCTGCAGCCCGCTCACACCGTCGAGCCGGGCGGCCTCGACGATGTCGTCGGGGATGGCCTTGATCGCGGCGGAGAGCACCGTCATCGCGAAGCCGGCCTGGATCCAGACCATGACGACGATCAGGTAGAAGGTGTTGGACGGCGCGCCGAGCAGGAACTGCCGGGGTTCCAGGCCGACCAGGACCAGCAGCTGGTTGAGCAGGCCGATCTGGTTCACGCCGGGCTGGTCGGGCCGGAACTCGTAGACGAACTTCCAGATGACCGAGGCGCCGACCATCGAGATGGCCATCGGCAGGAACACGAGGGCCTTGGCGAGCGACTCGAAGCGGGTGCGGTCGACCAGGTAGGCGTAGACCAGGCCGAGGCCGGTCGTCACCAGCGGGACCAGCACCACCCACAGGACGGTGTTGCGCAGCACGGTCTGGAAGTTGTCCTCGGTGAAGACCGTGGCGTAGTTGTCGAGCCCGACGAAGGCCGACCCGTCCCGGTCGTAGAACGACCCGCGGATCGTGGCCAGGGCCGGGTACACCAGGCCGACCAGGAGCAGCAGCAGCGTCGGGCCGAGGAAGCCGGCCGCCACGACCCACGTGGGGACCCTCCTGGGCCGGTCGACCGCGAAGAGGATCGCGCCCATCACCGCCGCGAACAGCAGGACGGCGAAGGCCATCAGGGCGAACTTGTGCCCGGTGGAGTTCGCGTCGAGGAACCACTGCACCGCTGGAGACCTCTTCTCGGGGAACGGGACGCCGGGGGGACCGTGGCAGCGCCGCGGTCCCCCCGGCTCCGGAGGGTGGCCGGGACCGCACCGGCCGGTGGCCGGTGCGGTCCCGCCCGGTCAGGACGTCGGCCAGGCGTTCTCGACGTCGGTGAGGACCGACTCGGTGGCCTCGTCGTTGGCGATCCAGTTGGTCAGCTCGGTCCACAGCGCGCCGGCGCCGATCTCACCGGGCATGAGGTCCGACCCGTCGAACCGGAAGACCGCCTCGGGGTCCTGGAACAGCTCGGCGGAGAGCTGGTCGATCGGCGAGACGAGGTTGTCGACCTCCAGGCCGGTGTTCGCGCTGACCCAGCCCGGGCCGGAGACCTGGGCCTTGATGTTGGCCCACTCCGGGGAGGAGAGGTAGGTCTGGAACGCCTGGGTGGCCGGGTCGTCGTTGAACGCCGCGGTGAACTCGCCACCGCCGAGCACCGGCGGGGTGCCGGCGTCGCCGATGGGCGGCAGCGGGAAGGCGAAGACGTCGCCGTCCTCGGCGACCTCGGTGCCCTCCGGCCAGTTGGCCTGGTAGAAGGACGCCTGCCGGTGCATGAAGCAGCTGCCGTCCAGGATGGGCAGGCCGGCGTCACCGAACTCGGTCGACGCGATGGACTGCACCTCGCCGAGGCCGCCGTTGACGTACTCGGGGTTCTTGAGGATCTCGCCGACGGTGTTCAGCGCCTCGACGATCTGCGGGTCGTTGAACGGGATCTCGTGGTTGACCCACTGGTCGTAGACCTCGGGGCCGGCGGTCCGCAGGACGACGTCCTCGAGCCAGTCGGTGGCCGGCCAGCCGGTGGCGTCACCGGAGCCGATGCCGGCGCACCACGGCGTGGCGCCGCCGGCTGCGATCTCGTCGGAGAGGGCGATCATCTCGTCCCAGGTCTGCGGGATCTCGTAGCCGGCCTCCTCGAAGGCCGCCGGCGAGTACCAGACGAAGGACTTGGCGTTCGCGCCCAGCGGCGCGGCGTAGAACTCGCCGTCGACGGAGCCGTAGCCCTTCCAGCTCTCGTCCCAGTACTCGTCGACGTTGGCCTCGACCTGCGCCGGGGCCGGGACGACGTCGCCGGAGCGGACCAGGTTGGCCAGCAGGCCCGGCTGCGGGATGTAGGCGATGTCGGGCGCGTTGCCGCTCTGCGTGCGGACGACGAGCTGCGCCTCGAACTCGCGGGACCCCTCGTACTGCACGTCGACGCCCGTGCACTCCTCGAACGGCACGTACGAGTCGATGTGCGGCTGGTCCTCCGGGTCGACGATGGAGGTGTAGACGCTGACCGTCTCGCCCTCCAGGTCGCCGAACTCCTCGTAGGGCGCGCAGTCGATCTCCAGCTCGGAGGCGTCGGCGGTGCCGCCGCCCGTGGTGGCACCGCCGCCGCTGTCGGCGGTGTCGGCGCAGCCGGCCAGTGCCAGCACGACGCCCAGGCCACCGGCCAGGGCAGCCGTGCGCCGGCCTCTCGCGCGCATGGTCATTCGTCCTCCCGTGTCGTGGTGCATGCGCACCAGGTGCGCAGAGGGCGGCCACGCGGGGTCCGCGGTGACCGCCAGGGTGGCCGGACGATAACCGTGCGCGACGGCTGTGCGGGTGACCTGCGATGGAACCGTTATGAAGCACGCCCGTCACACGGCCGTGCACCACCCGGTCGGGGGAGACCGGGCGCGCCGCCGGCCGGGACCGGCCCCGGGCGGGCGGCGGGGATAGGGTCGCCGGGTGTTCCCGGCCGCCGTCGTCCTCGTCCTGGCCGGTCTCGGGCTGTTCGTCGCGGGGCTGGTGACCGGCACCGCCGTCCTCTTCTGGTCCGCCGCGGCCGCGGCCGCGCTCGCCGGCGTCCTGCTCGTGCTCGTCGGGCGCCGTGCCACCCGAGAGGCCACCCGGGAGGCCACCCGGGAGGCCACCCGGGAGGCCGACCGGGACGCCGCCCGCCGCGGCACCGAGCCGACGGCCGGGGGGCCGGACGCGCCGCGGCGGATGCGGCCGGCCGACCGCCCGCCGCCCCCGCCGCCCGAGCGCACCGGAGGGGCGTCCACGCCGGCCCGGCCGGCGGCGTCCGGGCCGGTGCCGCCGGAGGAGGACGCCGAGTTCACCGACCTGCTGGCGGTCATGGACAGCCGTGAGGAGGTCCGGGTGGTGCCCGGGGAGCCGCGCTACCACCTGGCGGGGTGCCCGCACGCGGAGGGGCGTCCCTCCGAGGGCCGGGCCCTGGCCGACGCCCGCGACGAGGGGCTCACCCCCTGCGCCGTGTGCCGGCCGGTCTCCTCGCTGGCGGCGCGGAGCCGCCGCGGGCCCGGCCGGGGCTGATCCGGCCGGACCGGCGGCTGACCCGGCCGGACCCGCCCGGGCTCAGCCGGTGGCCCGGGCCAGCCAGAACCGGGTGCCCCCGGGACCCGTGACCGGCTCACCGTCGCCCGGCGTCCCCGCGTGCACCCGGACGGCGAGGACCTCGGCCGCGACCTGCTCGGCGTGCTCGGACAGCGCCTCGGCGACGCGGGCGGCCGCGGGGGACCCGTCGGTGGCCCACCACAGCTCGATGCGGTCGCTGACGGCCAGCCCCGCCGCCTTCCGCGCCTCCTGCACCAGCCGGACCGCCTCGCGGACCAGCCCGGCCCGCTCCAGCTCGGGCGTCAGCTCCAGGTCCAGCGCCACCGTGAGCCCGGCGCCGCTGGCCACGGTCCAGCCCTCCCGCGGGGTCTCGGTGACCACCAGGTCGCCCTCGGCCAGGGGCACCGGCGCGCCGTCGACCTCGACGCTCGCCGTGCCCGCCCGGTAGGCGGCCACCAGCTCGGCCGGGTCGGCCGCCGCCACCGCCCGGGCGACGGCCTGCACCTGCCCGCCGAGCCGCCGGCCCACCGCCCGGAAGTCGACCTTCACCCGGACGTCGACCAGCTCGGCCTCGACCGCGGAGAGGTCCAGCACCTCGGCCACGTTGAGCTCGTCGGCCACCTCGGCCACGAGGTCGCGCGGCAGCCCGGCCCAGCCCGGTGCCGCGACCAGCGCGCGGGCCAGGGGCTGCCGGGTGCGCACCTTCGCCGAGGTCCGGGCCGAGCGGCCCAGCTCGACCAGCCGCCGCACCAGGTCGACCTGCTCGACCAGGCGCGGGTCGCGAGCGCCCTCGTCGACGGCCGGCCAGGACGCCAGGTGCACCGAGTCGGGCACCTCCCCGACCCCGGCCGCGGTCAGGCCCGGCACGACCGCGCGGGCCCAGACCTCCTCGGTCACGAACGGGGTGAAGGGCGCCATCATGCGGGTCAGCCCGTCGAGCACCTCGTGCAGCGTGGCCAGCGCCGCCGGGTCGCCGTCCCAGAACCGCCGCCGGGAGCGGCGCACGTACCAGTTGGACAGGTCGTCGACGAACCCGGCCAGCAGCCGGCCGGCCCCGGCGGTGTCGAAGTCCTCGAGCGCCGCGGTGACGCCCTCGGTGACCGCGGCCAGCTCGGCCAGCGCCCAGCGGTCCAGCAGCGGCCGGTCGGCCCGGGCCGGCACGTCCGCCCCCGGCCCGCCCCACCGGTTGGTCTCGGCGTAGAGGGTGAAGAAGCTGGCGGTGTTCCAGTAGGTGAGCAGGACCTTGCGGACCACCTCGGAGAGCGTCTCGTGCCCCACCCGGCGCGCCGACCAGGGCGACCCGCCGGCCAGCATGAACCAGCGGACGGCGTCGGCGCCGTGCCGGTCCATCAGCGGGATCGGCTCGAGGATGTTGCCCAGGTGCTTGCTCATCTTCCGGCCGTCCTCGGCCAGGATGTGGCCCAGGCAGAGCACGTTCTCGTACGAGCTGCGCCCGAACACCAGGGTGCCGACCGCCATCAGCGAGTAGAACCACCCCCGGGTCTGGTCGATCGCCTCGCAGATGAACTGCGCCGGGTAGGCCGCCTCGAACTCCGCCTGGTCGCGGTAGGGCGCCCCCCACTGGGCGAACGGCATCGAGCCCGAGTCGTACCAGGCGTCGATGACCTGCGGCACCCGCCGGTAGGTGCCCTCCTCGCCGGGCAGGGTGAAGGTGACCTCGTCGATGAACGGGCGGTGCGGGTCGATCGAGGAGACGTCCCGCCCGGCCAGCTCCGAGAGCTCGGCCAGGGAGCCCACCGCGACGACCTTCGACGGGTCGGCGTCGTTGCGCCAGATCGGCAGGGGCGTGCCCCAGTAGCGGTCGCGGGACAGCGCCCAGTCGACGTTGTTGCGCAGCCAGTCGCCGTAGCGGCCCCACTGGATGGTCTGCGGGTACCACGTCGTGCGCTCGTTCTCGGCCAGCAGCTGGTCCTTCACCGCCGAGGTGCGGATGTACCAGGAGGGCAGCGCGTAGTACATCAGCGGCGTGTGGCAGCGCCAGCAGTGCGGGTAGCTGTGCTCGTAGCGCTGCTCGCGCCACAGCAGGCCCCGGGCCTGCAGGTCCTCCACCAGCGCGGGGTCGGCGGCCTTGAAGAAGTGCCTGCCGACCAGCGGGATCTCGGGCAGGAAGTGGCCGGTCGCGTCGACCGGGTTGACCACCGGCAGGCCGTAGGCCCGGCAGACGGCGAGGTCGTCGGCGCCGAACGCGGGGGACTGGTGGACCAGCCCCGTCCCGTCGTCGGTGGTCACGTAGTCGGCCAGGACGACGAAGTGGGTGTCCTGCCCCTCGGGGAACTCGACCAGCTCGAACGGCCGCCGGTAGTGCACCCGCTCCCAGTCCCGGCCGGTGGTGCGGGCCAGCACCTCACGCGGTGCCTCCGCGTCGAGGACGGCGTCGACGAGGGGCTCGGCGACGACGACCGTGCGCTGCTCGTCGCCGTGCGTCGTCCGGACCACCAGGTAGGTGACGTCGGGGTTGGCCGCGACCGCGGTGTTCGAGGGCAGCGTCCACGGCGTCGTCGTCCAGACGAGCAGGTCGGCCTTCCCGGCCCACTCCCCGCTGGTGACCGGCAGCCGGACGTACACCGACGGGTCGGTGATCGACTCGTAGCCCTGGGCGACCTCGTGGTCGGACAGCCCGGTGCCGCAGCGGGGGCAGTACGGCGCGACCCGGTGGTCCTCGACCAGCAGGCCCTTGTCGAAGACCTGCTTGAGCGACCACCAGACGCTCTGGACGTAGGAGGGGTCCATCGTCCAGTAGGCGGTGGTCAGGTCGACCCAGTAGCCCATGCGCCGGGTCAGGTCGGAGAAGTCGGCCACGTGCCGCTCCACCGACACGCGGCAGCGGGCGTTGAACTCCGCGATGCCGTAGCGCTCGATGTCGGG
Source organism: Geodermatophilus marinus (assembly GCF_003428645.1). Taxonomy (GTDB): domain Bacteria; phylum Actinomycetota; class Actinomycetes; order Mycobacteriales; family Geodermatophilaceae; genus Geodermatophilus. Next base: position 202,955 of record NZ_QVQH01000003.1, read on the forward strand.
CTTGCCGGCGAAGCCCAGCTCCTGCTCGACGGCGATCTCGACCGGCAGGCCGTGGCAGTCCCAGCCGGCGCGGCGGGGCACGTGCCAGCCCTGCATGGTCTTGAACCGGGGGAACACGTCCTTGAACGCGCGCGCCTCGATGTGGTGGGTCCCCGGACGGCCGTTGGCGGTCGGCGGGCCCTCGTAGAAGTTCCACTGCGGCCGGCCGGCCGAGGCCTCGAGCGAGCGGGCGAAGACCTTGTCGGCCTCCCACCGCCGCAGGATCTCCTGCTCGAGGGCGGGCAGGTCGACCTGGGGGGGCAGGGCGCGGAAGCGCCCCGGGGGCGTTGCGCTGGAGGGGCCGGGAGAACTCACGCCCCGAATCCTCCCACCCGGCCGGCACCCGCCGGCGGGCGCGCCCGGCCCCGGGGCGGCCGCCCGGGCCGGGCCGGGCGGTACGGGAGACTGTGCAGGTGGACGGGCGGCACAGGTGAACACGACGGTCACCATCGCGCTCGCCGTCGGTGCCCTCGTCGTCCTCGTGGCCGCCGTCGCGCTGCGGCTGGCCGACCGCGTGGGGCTGCCCGGCCTGCTGCTCTACCTGGCCCTCGGCCTGCTGCTCGGCGAGAGCGGGCTGGGCATCGAGTTCGACGACGTCGACCTCACCCAGACGCTGGGCGTGGCCGCGCTCGTGGTCATCCTCGCCGAGGGCGGCCTCACCACCCGGTGGGGCGACCTGCGGCGGGCGGTGGGGCCGGGGCTGACCCTCGCGACCGTCGGCGTCGCGGTCAGCGTCGCGGTGACGGCGGCCATCTCGGTCTGGCTGCTCGACCTGTCGTGGGGGTTCGCCGTCCTGCTGGCCGCCGTGGTCAGCTCCACCGACGCCGCCGCCGTGTTCGCCACCCTGCGCCGGCTGCCGCTGCCGCGCCGGCTGGCCGCGTCCCTGGAGGCCGAGAGCGGTCTCAACGACGCTCCGGTGATCCTGCTGGTCACGGTGCTCTCGGTCCAGCTGACCACCGGCGCGGCCGACTCGTGGTGGTGGGTGGCCGTCGACGTCGTGGTCCAGCTGGTCGGCGGTGCGGCGGTGGGCCTGGCACTGGGCGTGGCGGGTGCCTGGCTGCTGCGGCGGGTGGCGCTGCCCGTGGCCGGCTTCTACCCGCTGGCCACCCTCGCGCTGTGCGTGCTGGCGTTCGCGGCGGCCACGCTGGCCGCCACCTCCGGCATCGTCGCGGTCTACCTGTGCGGCCTGGTGCTGGGCAACGCCACCCTGCCGCACCGCGCCGCCAGCCTCGGGTTCGCCGAGGGCATGGCCTCGCTGGCCCAGATCGGGCTGTTCGTGATGCTGGGCCTGCTGGCCTCGCCGTCCCGGCTGGGGGAGGCGGTGCTGCCGGCGCTGCTCGTGGGCGGGGCGCTGCTGCTGGTGGCGCGGCCGCTGTCGGTGCTGCTCAGCGTGGTCTGGTTCCGCATGCCCCTGCGGCAGCAGGCGTTCCTGTCCTGGGCGGGGCTGCGCGGGGCGGTGCCCATCGTGCTGGCGACCTTCCCGGTCGCCGCCGGCGTGGACGGCGGGCTGCGCATCTTCGACACGGTGTTCGTGCTGGTCGTGGTCTTCACCCTGCTCCAGGGCTGGTCGCTGCCGTGGGTCGCCCGGCTGCTGCGCATCACCGCGCCGGTCACGCCGCGCGACATCGAGGTGGAGGCCGCCCCCCTGGAGGAGCTCGACGCGGAGCTCATGCAGCTGACGGTGCCGCCGGGTTCCCGGCTGCACGGCGTGTACCTGCCCGAGCTGCGGCTGCCCGAGGACGCCGCGGTGGTGCTCGTCGTCCGGGACGGGCGGGCCTTCGTCCCGGGCCCCACCACGCGGCTCGTGCGCGGGGACCAGGCGCTGCTGGTCTCGGCGCGGCAGTCCCGGCCGGAGGCCGAGCGCCGGCTGCGCGCGGTGAGCCGGGCCGGCCGGCTGGCGACGTGGCGCGGTGAGACCGGGCGGCCCAGCGACGCGGACTGATGGGGCTGACCGAGCCCGTCCGGGTGGGCCGGTCACCCGTCCGTGCCCGGCCGGTAACGGATCGGCCCCCAATGGGTCACCGGACCGTGGCGGGGGCCGGTCGTGCGTGTCACAGTCGTGCCCGACCTGTGCCGGGACGAGGAAGGACCCCATGGCCGCCATCACGTACGACCACGCGACGCTGACCTACCCGGGTGCCACCCGGCCCTCGGTCAACGCGCTGGACCTGGAGATCGCCGACGGCGAGTTCCTGGTCCTCGTCGGCCCATCCGGATGCGGCAAGTCGACGTCCCTGCGCATGCTCGCCGGCCTCGAGGACGTCACCGAGGGCACGATCCGCATCGGGGACCGCGACGTCACGCACCTGCCCCCGAAGGAGCGGGACATCGCGATGGTGTTCCAGAACTACGCGCTGTACCCGCACATGACCGTGGCCGACAACATGGGCTTCGCGCTCAAGATCGCCGGCATGAAGAAGGACGAGATCGGCACCCGCGTGCGCGAGGCGGCCAAGATCCTCGACCTCGAGCCCTACCTCGACCGCAAGCCCAAGGCGCTCTCGGGCGGGCAGCGGCAGCGGGTGGCGATGGGCCGGGCGATCGTGCGCTCCCCGCAGGCCTTCCTGATGGACGAGCCGCTGTCCAACCTCGACGCCAAGCTGCGCGTGCAGACCCGCACCGAGATCGCCGCGCTGCAGCGCCGCCTCGGCGTCACCACCGTCTACGTCACCCACGACCAGGTCGAGGCCATGACGATGGGCGACCGGGTGGCCGTCCTCAAGGACGGCTTCCTCCAGCAGGTCGACACCCCGCGCAACCTCTACGACAAGCCGGCCAACGCCTTCGTCGCCGGCTTCATCGGCTCCCCGGCGATGAACCTCGTCGACGTGGAGCTGACCGAGGGCGGGGCACGGCTGGGCGGCCACACCGTCCCCCTGCAGCGCTCGGCGGTCGCCGCGCTGGCCGACGCGGGCGGGCGCACCGCGACGCTGGGCTTCCGCCCCGAGTCGGTGGAGCTGGTGCGCGCCGGCGAGGGCTTCCCCGTCGAGGTGGTGGTCGTCGAGGAGCTCGGCTCCGACGCCTACGCCTACGGCCGGCTGACCACCGCGACCGGGCAGACCGTCGACCCGCTGCTCACCCTGCGCGTCGACCCCCGCAAGCCCCCGGCCAAGGGGGAGACCGTGCACGTGGCGATCCGGGCCGGCGAGGGCCACGTCTTCTCCAGCGAGAGCGGCCGGCGGGTCACGGCGGACGAGCGCTGACCGGCCGGGTGCCGCACCCCCGGGGTGCGGCACCCGGCCGGGTCAGCCGTTGAGCTCCAGGGTCTGCGTCGTCTCGGCGCGGACCTCGGCCAGCAGGCGCGGGTCGTCGGAGAGCCGGCGCCCGTAGGAGGGGATGGCCTCCTGCAGCGCCGGGCGCCAGCCCTCGACCCGGTCGGGGAAGCAGCGCTCGAGGACGGCGAGCATCGCCGACACCGCGGTGGAGGCGCCGGGCGAGGCCCCGAGCAGGCCGGCGACGGTGCCCTCGGCCCCGACGACCAGCTCGGTGCCGAACTGCAGGACGCCGCGGCCGGTGGCCGGGTCGCGCTTGATGACCTGCACCCGCTGCCCGGCGGTGATCAGCTCCCAGTCGCGGGCCCGGGCCTCGGGCACGAAGTCGCTCAGCGTCGCGTGCCGGGCCTCGGCGCCCTTGAGCAGCTCGCCGATCAGGTACCGCGTCAGCCCCAGCTCGGTGCGCGCCACGCCCAGCATCGAGCCCAGGTTGCCGGGCTTGACCGACAGCGGGAGGTCCCACAGCTTCCCGGCCTTGAGGAAGCGCGGGGAGAAGCCGGCGTAGGGGCCGAAGAGCAGCGAGTGGTCGCCGTCGATGAGCCGCAGGTCCAGGTGCGGCACCGACATCGGCGGCGCCCCGACGGCGGCCTGCCCGTAGACCTTCGCCTGGTGGGCCGAGACCAGCTCGGGGGAGCGGGTCCGCAGGAACCGGCCGCTCACCGGGAAGCCGCCGAAGCCGCGGATCTCGCGGATCCCCGAGCCCTGCAGCAGCGGGAGCGCGCCCCCGCCGGCGCCCACGAAGACGAAGCGGGCGCGCAGCCGGCGCCGCTCCCCGGCGCGGTCGGTCACGCTGACGTCCCACCGGCCGTCGTCCCGGCGGGCCAGACCGGTCACCCGCTGGCCGGTGTGCACCTGCACCCCCCGCGCCTCGGCGGCGGCGAACTGCAGCCGGGACAGCGAGCCGAAGTCCACGTCGGTCCCGGCCGCCGACCGGGTCGCCGCCACCGTCTGGGAGGGGTCGCGGCCGGCCATCATCAGCGGCACCCAGGAGGCCAGCTCGGCCGGGTCGTCGGTGTACTCCATGCCCTCGAAGAGCGGCCGCGCGGTCATCGCCGACCAGCGCGCGCGCATGTAGCGGCGCCCGACGTCCCCGGTCACGAAGCTGACGTGCGGGACGGGGGCGATGAAGTCCTTGGGCGAGCCGGTCAGGCCGGCGCGCACCAGGTGGGACCAGAACTGCCGCGAGACCTGGAACTGCTCGTTGATCGTGACGGCCTTGGAGACGTCGACCGAGCCGTCCCGGGCGGCCGGGGTGTAGTTGAGCTCGCAGAGGGCGGCGTGGCCGGTGCCGGCGTTGTTCCAGGGGCCGCTGCTCTCGCCGGCCACCGAGGGCCCGGACTCGAAGACCACGGTGCTCCACCCGGGGGCGACGATGCCGAGGAGCGAGGCGAGGGTCGCGCTCATGATCCCGCCTCCGACGAGGACTACGTCGGGGTCGGTCGAGGACGCGGGTTCGGGTGACACGTACGGCCTTCCGTGACGGCGGGGTGAACGGTTCCCCTCCAACGTCGGCCACAGCCGGCCTGGACATGTCACCGGGAGTGGTGAGATTCGTCGCACTCCGCCGTGAGAGCCGTCACGGCCGGGCCGAACCCCCCCCGTCGCGGGGCCGACCGCCGCACCGCGCGGCTATCGTCGGCGGCGAGGCCGCGTGCACCCGCCGCGCCCCACGACCCGAGGAGCCCCGCTGGACGAGCCGCGCGAGGACCGCAGCGCCCCGGCCGGCGGGACGCCGCCCGCCCGCCGCGCCCGCACCCGGCTGCTGGCCGCGATCGCCGTGCTCGTCCTCCTCGCCGACCTGGCCAGCAAGCTGCTGGTGGTCGCCACCATCGACCGGGGCGAGAACATCCGGCTGCTCGGCGGGGCGCTCTACCTGACGCATGCCCGCAACACCGGCGCGGCCTTCTCCTTCGCCGAGGGCTTCACCGTGGTGTTCACGCTGATCGCCGCCGTGGTGGTGGTCGTCATCGTGCGCACCGCGCGGCGCCTGTTCTCCACCGGCTGGGCGGTGGCGCTCGGCCTGGTCCTGGGCGGGGCGGTGGGCAACCTCGTCGACCGGGTCTTCCGCGACCCCGGTTTCCTGCGCGGTGGCGTCGTCGACTTCCTGTCCGTCTTCGCCCCCGACGGCCGGGTCTACCCGATCTTCAACATCGCCGACTCCGCCATCGTCTGCGGCGGGGTGCTCGGCGTCCTGCTCGCGCTGCGCGGCGTGGAGTTCGACGGCTCCCGGCACGCCCGTGGCCGCGAGGTGGGCGACGGCGGCCCGGCGCGCCCGTAGGGCCGGGCCCCGTCCGGGGGCCGCCGCCCGCCCGGCCCGTCCCGGGGGCTCGCCGCGAGCGGGCGAGCCGTGAGGAGGACGGGGTCCCTCTCCGGTGACGAGGGCGGGGTCCTCCCTCTGTCACGATGGGGGGCGTGAGCAGCACCGCGGGTCAGCACCGGGCGCTCCCGGTCCCCGACGGGCTGGAGGGGCAGCGCGTCGACCAGGCGCTGTCGCGGCTGTTCGGCCTCTCCCGCGGCGCGGCCGCCGACCTCGCCGACGCCGGCGGGGTGCTCCTCGACGGCCGGGTGCGCGGCAAGGGCGACCGGGTCACCGGCGGCAGCTGGCTGGAGGTCGAGCTGCCCCCGCCGCCGGGCGAGCCGCGGGCACCCGAGCCGGTCCCCGGGCTCACCGTCGTCCACGACGACGACGACATGGTGGTGGTCGACAAGCCGGTCGGCGTCGCCGCCCACCCCAGCCCCGGCTGGGAGGGCCCGACCGTGGTCGGCGGCCTGGCCGCGGCCGGCTACCGCATCTCCACCTCCGGGGCCGCCGAGCGGCAGGGGGTGGTGCACCGGCTGGACGCCGCCACCACCGGGCTCATGGTGGTGGCCAAGAGCGAGCGGGCCTACACCGCGCTCAAGGCGGCGTTCAAGCAGCGGACCGTCGAGAAGCGGTACGCCGCGCTGGTGCAGGGCCACCCCGACCCCTCGCGGGGCACCATCGACGCCCCGATCGACCGGCACCCCCGTCACGACTGGCGCTTCGCCGTCGTCCAGGGCGGCAAGCCCTCGGTGACCCACTACGAGGTGGTCGAGGCGTTCCCGGCCGCCAGCCTGGTCGACGTCCGGCTCGAGACCGGCCGCACCCACCAGATCCGCGTCCACTTCGCCGCGCTGCGCCACCCCTGCGTGGGCGACACGACCTACGGGGCGGACCCGACGCTGGCCGCCCGGCTGGGGGTGTCGCGGCAGTGGCTGCACGCCGTCCGCCTCGGCCTGCCGCACCCGGCCGACGGTTCCTGGGTCGAGTTCACCAGCCCGTACCCACCCGACCTGGCCGGCGCGCTCGACACCCTGCGCGCCGAGGCCTGAGGTCGCCGGTGGACGGCCTCCCCGGCTCCCTCGCCGACCTCGGGCCGGCGGCCCTGTCGGCGGTGGTCGTGGCCGGCTACCTGGTGCTGGGCGAGCCGGTGGTCGGTGCGGTCCTGCACCGCCGCTTCGAGGGCAGGCTGCGCACCGACCCCGGCGCCCGCCGCTCCTTCTACCGCCGGCTGCTGGTGCTCGAGTGGGGGCTCGCCCTGGTGGCCCTGGTCGTCTGGCTGGCGGCCCCGGGGGTGGACGCCGCGGCGGTGGGCCTGTGCTGGCCGGTGTCGGCGCCCGGTCCGGCCGCGGCCGTGGCCGGCGCGGCCGTGCTGCTGCTGGTGGTCGTGTCGACCCGGGCCCTGCGCTCGGGGGCGGTGGCCGACGCGGTCGCGCAGCAGCCGGGTCACCCCCCGACCACCCGGGGCCGGCACGCCGAGCCGCCGGTGCACGCCACGCTGGCCCTGCTGCCCCGCACGCGCGCCGAGCGGCGGCTGTTCACCCTCGTCGGCACCACGGCCGGGATCTGCGAGGAGTGGCTCTACCGCGGCTTCCTGCTCGCCGTCGTCGCCGCCGTCCTCGGCGGCCCGCCCGCCGCCGTGCTGGTGGTCGTCGGCGCGGTCGCCTTCGGCCTGGCGCACGCCTACCAGGGCGTCGCCGGGGTGGTGACCACCGGCGTCCTCGGCGGGGTGTTCGCCTGGCTCTACGTCGACACCGGCTCGCTGCTGCTGCCGGTCCTCCTGCACGTCCTGGTCGACCTGCGGTTCCTGCTCGTCCCGGCCCGCGCCCTGCCGGCGGTGCCCCGGTGAGGCCGGCCGGCGCGGTGGCGACGCGGGCCGACCTGCCCGAGGTCGCAGCGCTGCGGACCCGCGTGTTCGTCGAGGAGCAGGGCGTCCCCGCCGAGGTGGAGCGCGACGCGCTCGACGCCACGGCGGTGCACGCGCTGGCCCGCGACGAGCGGGGCCGGGTCGTGGCGACCGGGCGGCTGGTCGAGCGCGGCGGCGTGGCCGTCGTGGGGCGGATGGCCGTGGACGCGGCCGCCCGCGGCCGCGGGTACGGCGCCGCCGTCCTCGCCGTGCTGCACCGGCAGGCCCTCGCCCGCGGCCTGGCGGAGGTCGAGCTGCACGCCCAGGTGAGCGCCCGCGGCTTCTACGAGCGGGCCGGCTACACCGCCGTCGGGGACGAGTACGAGGAGGCCGGTATCGCGCACGTCACGATGCGCCGGACCCTCCCGTGAGCGGGGCGTGACGGAGCGGTCCGGACACGGGCGACACGGACTGTCGGTCCCCCGGGGTAGACCTCGCAGGGTGCGAGGATCGACCCCACCGAGCCGAGGTCGACCCGGCGGCCGGTGCGACGGCTCCGGCGGCCCCGACCGCCCGGCCCGGCGCGCCGAGCTCCACCCCGCCGCCGGTCTTCCCCGCCGGTCGCCCGCCGCGGATCCCGGCGGCCGGGCACGCACGACCCGTGAGGAGCCCCTGAGCACGTGAGCACCCCGTCACCCGACTCGTTCGTGCACCTGCACGTCCACACCGAGTACTCGATGCTCGACGGTGCGGCGAAGCTGCCCGAGGTCACCGCGGCCGCTGCCGAGTACGGGATGCCGGCGCTGGCCATGACCGACCACGGCAACGTCTTCGGCGCCTACGACTTCTACAAGCAGGCCAAGGGTGCCGGGGTCGAGCCGATCATCGGCATGGAGGGCTACTACACCCCCGGGTCGCGCTTCGACCGGGCGCCGTTCGACTTCGGCGACAACCTCATCGACGAGGACGGCGAGGGCGGCTCCTCGCGCGGCAAGGCCGCCTACACGCACATGACCCTGCTGGCCCGCACCACCGAGGGCATGCACAACCTGTTCCGCATCTCCTCGCTGGCCAGCCTGGAGGGGCAGTACCGCAAGCCGCGCTTCGACCGCGACCTGCTCGAGCGCTACGGCACGGGTCTCATCGCCACCACCGGCTGCCCCTCGGGCGAGGTGAACATGTGGCTGCGGGCGGGCAAGGAGGACAAGGCCCGCCAGGCCGCCGCGGACTTCCAGGACATCTTCGGCAAGGAGAACTTCTTCGCCGAGCTGATGGACCACGGGCTGGCCATCGAGCAGAAGACGCGCCCGCAGCTGCTGGCGATCGCGAAGGACCTCGGCATCCCGCTGCTGGCGACCAACGACCTGCACTACACGCGCAAGGAGGACGCCGAGGCGCACGACGCGCTGCTGTGCATCCAGACCGGGTCGCGGCTGGGCGAGACCAACCGCTTCCGGTTCAACGGGAACGGCTACTACCTCAAGAGCGCCGAGGAGATGCGCGCGCTGTTCCCGGGGGACCTGCGCGCCGCCTGCGACAACACCCTGCTGGTCGCCGAGATGTGCGAGGTGTCCTTCACCGAGGGCGCCGACCTCATGCCCCGGTTCCCGCTGCCGCCGGGGGAGGACGAGACCTCCTGGTTCGTCAAGGAGGTCGAGCGGGGGCTGCACAAGCGCTACCCGAACGGCATCCCCGACCACGTGCGCAAGCAGGCCGACTACGAGGTCGGGATCATCACCCAGATGGGCTTCCCGGGGTACTTCCTCGTGGTCGCCGACTTCATCAACTGGGCCAAGGACAACGGCATCCGGGTCGGCCCCGGCCGTGGCTCGGCCGCGGGCTCCCTGGCCGCCTACGCCATGGGCATCACCGACCTGGACCCGCTGGCGCACGGGCTGATCTTCGAGCGGTTCCTCAATCCCGAGCGCGTCTCGATGCCCGACGTCGACATCGACTTCGACGACCGCCGGCGCGGCGAGGTCATCCAGTACGTGTCGCAGAAGTACGGCGAGGAGCGGGTCAGCCAGATCGTCACGTACGGCACGATCAAGGCCAAGGCCGCGATCAAGGACGCCGCCCGCGTGCTCGACCGGCCGTTCTCGGTCGGCGACGAGCTCACCAAGCTCATGCCGCCGGCGGTCATGGGCAAGGACATCCCGCTGTCGGGGATCTTCGACCCGGCGCACCCGCGCTACAGGGAGGCCGCGGAGTTCCGGGCCCGCTACGAGTCCGACCCGGGCGCGGCCGAGGTCGTCGACCAGGCCCGCAAGCTCGAGGGGCTGAAGCGGCAGTGGGGCGTGCACGCGGCCGGGGTGATCATCGGCCGCTACCCGCTGATCGACAGCATCCCGATCATGCGGCGCGAGGCCGACGGCGCGGTCATCACGCAGTTCGACTACCCGACCTGCGAGACGCTCGGCCTGCTGAAGATGGACTTCCTGGGCCTGCGCAACCTCACGGTCATCGACGACGCGCTGCGCAACATCGTGGCCAACGGCAAGGAGCCGATCGACCTCGACGAGATCAGCAAGGACCTCACCGACCCGGCCACCTACGCGCTGCTCTCCCGGGGCGACACCCTGGGGGTCTTCCAGTTCGACGGCGGCCCGATGCGGTCGCTGCTGCGGCTCATGCGGCCGGACAACTTCGAGGACATCTCCGCGGTCGGCGCGCTGTACCGGCCCGGCCCGATGGGCGCGAACTCGCACACGAACTACGCGCTGCGCAAGAACGGCCAGCAGGAGATCACGCCGATCCACCCGGAGCTGGCCGAGCCGCTGGAGGACATCCTCGGCACGACCTACGGCCTGATCGTCTACCAGGAGCAGGTCATGGCGATCGCGCAGAAGGTCGCCGGGTACTCCCTCGGCAAGGCCGACCTGCTGCGCCGGGCGATGGGCAAGAAGAAGAAGTCGGTCCTGGACGCCGAGTTCGTCGGCTTCGAGGCCGGCATGAAGGAGCGCGGCTACTCCGCCGCGGCGATCAAGACGCTGTGGGACATCCTGGTCCCGTTCGCCGACTACGCGTTCAACAAGGCGCACTCGGCGGCCTACGGCCTGGTGTCCTACTGGACGGCCTACCTCAAGGCCAACTACCCGGCCGAGTACATGGCCGGCCTGCTCACCAGCGTCGGCGACGACAAGGACCGCCGGCCCATCTACCTGGCCGAGTGCCGGCGCATGGGCATCAAGGTGCTCCCGCCGGACGTCAACGAGTCCTCCTGGGACTTCACCGCCGTCGGCACCGACATCCGCTTCGGCCTGGCGTCGGTGCGCAACGTCGGGCACAACGTCGTCGACTCGATCCGCCGGGCCCGCGAGGAGAAGGGCGCCTTCAAGGACTTCGCGGACTTCCTGCGCAAGATCGACACGGTGGCCTGCAACAAGAAGGTCATCGAGTCCCTGGCCAAGGCCGGGGCGTTCGACTCCCTCGGCCACTCCCGCCAGGGCATCGTCGCCGTCCACGCGCAGGCGGTCGACTCGGCGATGGCGCTCAAGCGGAAGGAGGCCGAGGGCCAGTTCGACCTGTTCGGCAGCTTCGGCGCCGACGGCGACGGTGCGGGGGACCCGTTCGGCGGCGCGCTGGACATCGCCATCCCCACGGCCGACTGGTCGAAGTCCGAGCGCCTGGTGTTCGAGCGGGACATGCTGGGCCTCTACGTCTCCGACCACCCGCTGCACGGGGTCGAGCACGTGCTCGCGGCCAACGCCGACACCCCCATCGCGGAGATCAACGCCGGTGGGGTCGAGGACGGCGCGAACGTCACCATCGCCGGCATCCTGACCTCGGTGCAGCCGCGGACCAACAAGCAGGGTGCGCCCTGGGCGATCGCCACCCTCGAGGACCTCGAGTCCGGCATCGAGGTCCTCTTCTTCCCCAAGACCTGGGCCGAGGTGTCGGAGAAGGTGGTCCGCGACCAGATCGTCGTGGTCAAGGGCCGGATCAGCCGCCGCGACGACCAGCCCTCGCTGTTCGGGTCCGAGGTCACCATCCCCGAGCTCACCGAGGGGCCGCGCGGCCCGGTGCTGGTGTCGATGGCCGCGGCCCGCTGCACGCCCCCGGTGGTCGAGCGGCTGCGCGAGGTGCTCGGCAGCCACCCGGGGACGACCGAGGTGCAGCTCAAGCTCGTCAACGGGAGCCGGGAGACGGTGCTCCGCCTCGACCAGGGCCTCCGGGTCCGTCCGAGCACCGCCCTCATGGGCGACATCAAGGCCCTGCTGGGGCCTACCAGCGTGGCCCTGCTGTGAGCCGCCCTGCTGTGGGCCGCCCTGCCCGGGGTGCGGCCGTGAGGCCCGGGGCGGCCGCCTCCCCGGGCCGAGCCAGGCCCCGCCGGTGGGTCGCGGAGGAGGGGCGGCCCGGCGCGTCCCGGGCCCGCCGGGGTTCACTGGTCCGGTGACCCCTCCTCCCGTCCCGGTCGGCGACGGCCGGCCCGGGCGCGTGCCCCGGCGTGCCCGCGGGCACGGCGGCCGGCGCTGGCCGGGCACCGCGGAGCTGCGGGCCGACCGGCGCCCCGCCCTGCTGCTGGCCACCGCGCTGACCCTGGCGGGGGTGCCGGCCGGCGTCCTCTGGGTGGTGCTGACCCCGCAGGCCCGCTTCGACGTGACCGCCGACGGCCCGGTGGTCGTCGGCCGGCCCTCCGCCGAGCTGCTGGTGGCCGCCGACGCCGTGTTCACCCTCCTGCTGGCGGGCCTCGGGCTGCTGTCCGGCGCGGGCGCGTGGTGGTGGCGGTCCCGCCGCGGCGTGGGCACGCTGCTCGGTCTGTCGGTCGGCACGCTGCTCGCCGCGCTGGTCGCCTGGCAGCTGGGGGAGCTGCTGGCGCCCGGCCCCACGCCGGAGCAGGTCGCCGAGGTCGGCGGGCGGTTCACGACCGGCCTCGACCTGGCCTCGCTGCCGGCACTGGCGGTGGGGCCCTTCGCCGCCGTCCTGGCCTACGTGGTCGCCGCGCTCCTCTCCCCGGCCGAGGACCTCGACCGGCCCGACCCGGTCCGGCCCGCTCCCTCGGCCGGCGGCCCGCCACCCGGTGGGGTCGACCCGGTCCCGGGCAGGAGCTCCGCAGCGCCCAGCCACGAGCCGGCCGGCGGGTAGGAGGACGGCGGCCCCGCTGCAGGGTCCCGCGCCGAGCGTGCGGGGGGGGGGGGGGGGGGGGGGGCGGCGGCCCTCCTGCAGGGTCCCGCCCCGCCCGCCCGCCCGCCCCGCGGGC
>NZ_QVQH01000003.1:215620-339624 GCF_003428645.1 Geodermatophilus marinus
CCGGCCGGGGGGGGGGGGGGCGGGGGGGGGGGGGGGGGGGGGGGGGCAGAGGGGTCCTCCTAGTTGACCCCGCGCGACCCGGCCAGCTCCTGCAGCGGTACGGGGACCGCGGCCAGCGTCTCCAGCAGGGTCAGCTCGCGGCGCAGCAGCCGCGACTCGGCGACCAGCCGCCGTCGGGTCGCCGACTCGGCCAGCAGTGCCTGGCGGTCCTCGGCGGTCAGCAACGCGGCCGAGGCGACCAGGTAGGACAGCGCGCGCGGGTCCCCGGCCACCGACCCGAGCAGCTCCCCGGCCGCCGACTCGGCCTCCGGCGCCGGCACCTCCGCGCGCAACCCGGCCACCGCGGTGACGTACCGGGCGAACAGGTCCCCGACTCCGCGCACGAGCACGGCCATCGACCCGCGGGCCACCGAGGAGGCCACCTCCTCGGCCTCGGCGGCGGGAGCCGGGTGCCCGACCAGGCCCTCCTGGTCGCCGGCGGCCTCCTCCGCGGCCTCCTCCTCGGCCAGCCACTCCACCTCGGCGCGCAGGTACGGGGGGTCGTCGGCCGTGTCCCCGCCGACCAGGACGTCGAGCAGGCGGAAGCGGTCGCCCCCCACGCCGACCACCACGAACTCGCCGTCGGGCTGCGGGCGGACCGTCTGCAGGCGGGCGGTGCAGCCGACGTCGTAGAGGGCCTCGGCCGGCGCCACCTGCTCGACCTCCCACCCCTGGCGGATCGCGACCACCCCGAACGAGCGGCCGGGACCCTCGGGGCGGGCGAGGAGGTCCTGCACCAGCCGCCGGTACCGCGGCTCGAAGATGCGCAGCGGCAGCACCACGCCGGGGAACAGAGGGGTCCCGAGCGGGAACAGCGGGATGGTGTCGCCCACGGGCCGAGCCTACGGGGACGGCGGTCCCCGCCCCGGGGTCCGGCCCCGGGGAGCGGGCGGCCCGGCGGCTACCCTGGGGTGTTCCCGCGTCAGCCCCCGCGCACCGTCCCGCGCGCCCCGCCCCGCCCCGGAGGTCCGCCCGTGCTCGCCCGCATCGACCTGCGTGGATCCGCCCTCCCCGGCCCGCGGGAGCTCGCCGCGCTGCTGCCGCGGGCGGCGACCGATGTCGACTCGGTGCTGGCCACGGTCCGCCCGCTGTGCGAGGACGTGCGGGTCCGCGGCGCCCAGGCGGTCCGGGAGATCACCGCGCGGCTCGACGGGGTGGACCTGGAGGACCCTCGCGTCCCCACCGCGGCCATCGCGCGGGCGCTGGAGACCATCGACCCGGCCGTGCGCGCCGCGCTGGAGGAGGCCATCGCCCGGGTCCGGCGGGTGCACGCCGACCAGGCGCGCAGCGACGTCACCACCCAGGTCGTCCGCGGCGGCACCGTCACCGAGCGGTGGGTGCCGGTGCGGCGGGTCGGGCTCTACGTGCCCGGCGGGCTCGCCCCGCTGCTGTCCAGCGTGGTGATGAACGTCGTCCCGGCGCAGATCGCGGGGGTGGAGTCCATCGCCGTCGCCTCCCCGCCGCAGCGCGACCACGGCGGCCTCCCGGACCCCGGCGTCCTGGCCGCCTGCGCGCTGCTGGGCGTCGAGGAGGTCTACGCCGTCGGCGGCGCGCAGGCGATCGCCGTCTTCGGCTACGGCGCGGGTTCCTGCGAGCCGGTCGACATGGTGACCGGGCCGGGCAACGTCTACGTGACGGCGGCCAAGCGGCTGCTCCGCGGGCTGATCGGCATCGACTCCGAGGCCGGGCCGACCGAGGTCGCGATCCTCGCCGACGACACCGCCGACCCGGTGCACGTCGCCGCCGACCTGATCAGCCAGGCCGAGCACGACCCGCTGGCCGGGGCGGTGCTGGTCACCACGAGCGAGGCGCTGGCCGACGCCGTCCTCGAGCTCGTCCCGGGCCAGGTGGCGGCCACCAAGCACGCCGACCGCATCACCACCGCCCTGTCGGGCAGCCAGTCCGGGGTGGTCCTCGTCGACGACGTGGACGCCGGCCTGCGGGTCGTCGACGCCTACGCCGCCGAGCACCTGGAGATCCAGACCCGGGACGCCCGCGAGGTCGCGCGCCGGGTGCGCAACGCGGGCGCGGTCTTCGTCGGCGCGTGGTCCCCGGTGTCGCTCGGCGACTACTGCGCCGGGTCCAACCACGTGCTGCCCACCGGCGGCTGTGCCCGGCACTCCAGCGGGCTGTCCGTGCAGTCCTTCCTCCGCGGCATCCACGTCGTCGAGTACGACGAGCAGGCCCTCGCCGCGGTCGCCGGGCACATCGACGCCCTCGCCGGCGCCGAGGACCTCCCCGCGCACGCCGCCGCCGTCCGGGCCCGGCAGCGCGCATGACGTCGCTGGAGGAGCTCCCGCTGCGGCCGGAGCTGCGCGGCCGCACGCCCTACGGCGCCCCGCAGCTGCCGGCCCGGTACCGGCTCAACACCAACGAGAACCCGCACCCGCTGCCCGACGCCCTGCTCGCCGACCTGGGGACGGCGCTGGGCGCGGCGGCGCTGGATCTCAACCGCTACCCCGACCGGGACGCGCTCGGCCTGCGCGCCGATCTCGCGGCCTACCTGACCCGCACCAGCGGGGAGTCGGTAACCGCCGGGCAGGTCTGGGCGGCCAACGGGAGCAACGAGGTCCTCCAGCAGCTCCTGCAGGCCTTCGGCGGAGCGGGGCGCACGGCCCTGGGCTTCACGCCCTCCTACTCGATGCACCCGATCATCTCCGCGGGCACCGGGACGGCGTGGGTCGACGGGCACCGGCGTCCCGACTTCACCATCGACCCCGCCGCCGCGGCCGCCCAGGTGCGCGAGCTGCGGCCCGACGCGGTGTTCGTCACCAGCCCCAACAACCCGACCGGCACCGCGGTGGCGCTGGACACGATCGCCGAGCTCTACGACGCCTCCGAGGGCGTGGTCGTCGTCGACGAGGCCTACGCGGAGTTCGCGCGCACCGGCACCCCGTCGGCGCTCGCGCTGCTGCCCGGGCGGTCCCGCCTCGTGGTCAGCCGCACGATGAGCAAGGCCTTCGGCATGGCCGGCCTGCGGCTGGGCTACCTGGCCGCGGACGCCGCCGTCGTCGACGCCCTCCAGCTGGTCCGCCTGCCCTACCACCTGTCGTCGCTGACCCAGGCCGCGGCACGGACGGCGCTGGCGCACACCGACGCCCTGCTGGCCACCGTGGCCGCGGTCAAGGACCAGCGGGACCGGATCGTTGCCGCGCTGCCCGGCCTCGGGCTGACCAGCGTGCCCAGCGACGCGAACTTCGTGCTCTTCGGCCGGTTCGCCGACGCCGGCGCGGCCTGGCGGGCGCTGCTCGACCGCGACGTCCTGGTGCGCGACGTCGGGCTGCCCGGCTGGTTGCGCGTCACCGCCGGGACGCCCGAGGAGACCGACGCCTTCCTCACCGCGCTGGGTGAGGTCGCCCCCGACCACCGCCTGGGAGACTGATCACCATGGCCCGCAATGGCATGGCCCGTAACGGCACGGCCCGCACCGCCCGCGTCGAGCGCGAGACCAGCGAGACCAAGCTCGTCGTCGAGCTCGACCTCGACGGCACCGGCACCAGCTCGATCAGCACCGGCGTCGGCTTCTACGACCACATGCTCACCGCGCTGTCGAAGCACAGCGGCATCGACCTCACCGTGCGCGCCGACGGCGACCTGCACATCGACGCCCACCACACCGTCGAGGACGTCGCCATCGCCCTCGGCCAGGCCTTCGCCGAGGCGCTGGGGGACAAGAAGGGCATCACCCGCTACGGCGACGCCACCATCCCCATGGACGAGGTCCTCGCCCAGGCCGCGGTCGACCTCTCGGGCCGGCCGTACTTCGTGCACGCCGAGCCGGAGAACATGACGCCGGTGATCGGGCCGGACTACCCGACCTCGCTCACCCGGCACGTGCTCGAGTCCTTCGCGTTCCACGCGCGGGTCAGCCTGCACGTGCGGGTCCTCCACGCCGGCCGGGACGCCCACCACATCGTCGAGGCCCAGTTCAAGGCGCTGGCGCGGGCGCTGCGCGCCGCGGTGGCCCTGGACCCGCGGGTCACCGACGTCCCCTCGACCAAGGGCGCGCTGTAGGCGGTGCTGTTCCCGGTCCTGCTGCTGCTGGTCGGTGGCTTCCTGCTCGGCGGTGCGTGGAGCATCTGGAAGGCCGACTCCGACACCCACGGCCGCACCGGCCCGCAGGTGTTCTTCGCCGTGGTGCTGCTCGTCGCGGCCGTGCTGGCGACCGCGGCCGGGATCCTGCGGCTGTTCTGACCGTCAGCGCCGCGCCGCCGCGGCGACCGCGCCGGCGGCGAGGAGCGCGGCCATCCCTGGGAGGCGGCGGCGCGGCAGCGCCCGCACCGCGGCGGTGCCCAGCCCCCAGGCGACCGCGGCCGGGTAGGCCGGGGAGACCGGGTGCCGTCGGGTCACCCACGTGGCGACCCCACCGGCCAGGCCGACGACGGCGACCGCCCACGGCGTCCGGCCCGGGGGGAGGTCGGCGTACCCCTCGCCGATCACGACCTCCGTCGTGCCGGCCGCTGCCGCCACGGTGACCCAGCCGGCGAACAGCGCCAGCGGGACGCGGACCAGCCACGCCTCCGCCGCGCCGTCCGCCTCGCCCCGCCGGGGAGCGGCCCGCTGGTAGGCGGTCGCCGCCGCGGCCACGGTGCCGGCGATGGCGGGCAGCTGCCGCCGCGGCGGCCCGGGCACCCGGACCCAGAGACCGGCCAGGGCGTAGGCGAGGGCGACCGGCCAGCCGGTCCGCCGCAGCAGGGGATCGGTGCGGCGCGACGGACGGGCGGTGTGCGTCGCGTACCCGACGGCGCCGGCGTAGATCGGCCCCCAGATGCCGAACGCCCAGGGGGTGGGGAGGACGAGGCTCGGGCTGCGGGTGCCGTCCTCGAAGTCCTCGGTCACCCCGCCGACGATGCCGGCGGCCACCCCGGCGGCCACCGCGACGCCGCGCAGTCGATCGCCGGCCCGCGCAGCGCCCGGCGATCGTGGCTCCACGCCGTCCAGTGTGAGCACGGCCGCACGCGGCGGCCAGCCGGAACACGGTCATCGCCGGGAACGCTGGTCGGTAGCGTGGGCAGCGTGAAGAAGGTCGTCGTCCTCGACTACGGGTCGGGCAACCTGCGCTCGGCCGAGCGGGCCCTCGCCCGGGTGGGTGCCGACGTCACCGTCACCGCCGACCGCGAGGCCGCGCTGGAGGCCGACGGCCTCGTCGTCCCCGGTGTCGGGGCCTTCGCCGCCTGCATGGCCGGCCTGCGCGCCGTCGACGGCCCGCGGGTGATCGGCCGCCGGCTGGCCGGGGGCCGGCCGGTGCTCGGGGTGTGCGTGGGGATGCAGGTCCTCTTCGAGCGGGGCGTCGAGCACGGCCACGACGTCGAGGGTTGCGGCGAGTGGCCGGGTGTCGTGGAGCCGCTGAAGGCCCCGGTGCTGCCGCACATGGGCTGGAACACCGTGCAGGCGCCCGAGCGCAGCGTGCTGTTCGACGGGCTGGCCGACCAGCGGTTCTACTTCGTGCACTCCTACGGGGTGCGCAACTTCTCGCTCGGCGCCGACGGCCCGCCCTCGCCGCTCGCGCCCCCGCTGGTCACCTGGGCCGAGCACGGCGACCGCTTCGTCGCCGGGGTGGAGAACGCCGCCCTGTCGGCGACCCAGTTCCACCCCGAGAAGAGCGGGGACGCCGGGGCCCAGCTGCTCACCAACTGGCTGCGGACGCTGTGACATGGTCGGCCTTCCGGCCGACACCGCGGCCACGTGCCGTCCCCGGCCGCCGCCAAGCCGTGCGCCCGCACCGCTCGTCGGGGACCCTGCGGGCCCCGCTCCTCCCGGGCGCACCGCGGCCACGTGCCGTCCCCGGCCGCCGCTGAGCCCCGCGGCCCCGCACCGCTCGTCGGGGACCCTGCGGGCCCCGCTCCTCCCGGGCGCACCGCGGCCACGTGCCGTCCCCGGCCGCCGCTGAGCCCCGCGGCCCCGCACCGCTCGTCGGGGACCCTGCGGGCCCCGCCCCTCCCGGGCGCACCGGCCGCGACTGCGGGGGAGTCGCGAGCCGAGCCCGGGCGCCCACCCGTGCCGGGCGCGCCGGCTCAGCTGCGCAGGTAGGAGGCGCCGTTGACGTCGATGATCGTGCCGGTCGCGAACCGGGCGCCCGGGCTGGCCAGCCACAGCACCGCGGCGGCCACCTCGTCGGGCCGCGCCACCCGCCCGTAGGGCGACTGCGCCCGCACCGCGTCCCCGCCCGGACCGTCGAGCACCTCGCGGGCCATCTCGGTCTGCACGAACCCCGGGGCCACGGTGCCCACCGCGATGCCGTGCGGGGCCAGCGCGACCGCCATCGACTGGCCGAAGGCGTTGAGGCCGGCCTTCGAGGCGCCGTACGCGGGCGTCTCCGGCTCGCCGCGGAAGGCGCCGCGGCTGGAGACGTTCACGACCGCCCCACCGCCCGCGGCCACCAGGTGCGGCACGGCGCGGAACGTGGCGTTGGCCGCGCCCACCAGGTTGACCGCCAGCGTGCGCGACCACGCGGCCTGCCACTCGGCGTAGGAGACGCTCAGCGGGGGGTGGGCGGTGAAGACGCCGGCGTTGTTGACCAGCACCCGCAGCCCGCCGAGCCGCTCGGCCGCCTCGTCCACCATCCGGCCGACCGCGTCGGCGTCGGCCAGGTCGGCCTGCACGAGCACGTGCCCGCTGCCGGGCAGCTCGGCCAGCACCCGTCCGGCGCGCTCCCGGGAGCCGCCCCAGTGCACCGCGACCCGGTCGCCGGCGGCGGCGAAGGCGTGCGCGACCGCCCGCCCGATGCCGCGCGAGGCGCCGGTGACCAGCACCGGCCGGGACGTCTGCTCGTCTGCCACGGCGGTGGAGTCAACCAGCCGTGCCCGGAGCCCGCGTCACCACCGTCCGCGGTGCACCACCTCGGCGACCGGTCGGCGGCCCCGGCGCAGCGAGGGGGAGCGGCGGTCGCCGTCCCCCGGGTAGCCGACCGAGACGCACCCCACCGGGCGGTGGTCGGCGGGCACACCGAACGCCGCCCGGAAGGCCGGCACCCGGTCGCCGGGGACGCCGAAGAAGCAGGCGCCGAGCCCCTCGTCGACCGCGGTGAGCAGCATGAGCAGCGCGGCCATCCCGGCGTCGACGTCCCAGTAGGGAACCGGCCAGCGCGCCTCGTCGCGGTCGGTCCAGCCCTTGTCGGGCTCGGCGTAGCGCTCCAGGTAGGCCGCCTTCGACGACAGCGGTACGACCAGCAGCGGGGCGCGGCGCATGCGGGACAGCCACGCGTCCGGGGCCCCCTCGCCCGCGGTCACCGACCAGAACAGCTCCCGGTCGGCGGGGGTCTCCAGGACCAGGAACGCCCACCCCTGGCTGAACCCGGCCGACGGGGCGCGCAGCGCGTGCTCGAGGAGCCGCTCGCGCACCTCCGGCGGCACGGGCCGGTCGGGGTCGTAGTCGCGGACCATGCGCCGCCTGCGGACGACCTCGGCGAACTCCACGGCCGCAGCCTGTCACCGCGCGGCGGGCACCCCGCGACCGGCCCGCACCGCGCGTCCCGGCCGGGCGCGACCGGTCCTGTCGGTGGGCCCCGGCAGGGTGAGCGGCATGACCCCCGACCTGTCCGGCGCCGTCGCCCTCGTCGCCGGCGCCACCCGCGGGGCCGGCCGGGGCATCGCCCGGGCCCTGGGCGAGGCCGGCGCCACCGTCTGGTGCACCGGGCGCAGCACCGCCGGCCGGCCGTCGGAGTACGGCCGCCCCGAGACGGTCGAGGAGACCGCCGAGCTGGTCACCGCTGCCGGCGGCCGGGGGGTCCCCGTGGTCGTCGACCACCTCGACCCGGCGCAGGTCCGGTCCCTCGTCGCCCGCATCGAGGTGGGGTGCGGCCGGCTCGACGTCCTCGTCAACGACGTGTGGGGTGGCGAGCTGCTGTTCGAGTGGGACGTCCCGCTCTGGGAGCACGACCTCGACCGGGGACTGCGGCTGCTGCGCCTCGGCGTCGAGACCCACCTCGTCACCAGTTCCGCCGCCCTGCCGCTGCTGGGCCGCCGCCCGGGCGGGCTGGTCGTCGAGATGACCGACGGGACGGTGGCGTACAACGCGACCACGGTCCGCGTGAACGCCTTCTACGACCTGGCGAAGTGGTCGGTGCTCCGGCTGGCCGTCGCCCAGGCCCACGACCTGCGCCCGCACGGCGGCACGGCGGTCGCCCTCACCCCGGGCTGGCTGCGCTCGGAGATGATGCTCGACGAGTACGGCGTGACGGAGGCGACCTGGCGGGAGGCGTGCGCCGCCCACCCGCACTTCTGCATCTCCGAGAGCCCGCTGTACGTCGGCCGCGCCGTCGCCGCGCTGGCCGGCGACCCCGACCGCGCCCGCTGGTCGGGCCGGTCCACCTCCAGCGGGGAGCTGGCCCGGGTGTACGGCTTCGCCGACACCGACGGCACGCAGCCGGACGCGTGGCGCTACGTCGTCGAGGTGCAGGACGCCGGCGGCCCCGCCGACGACACGGGGTACCGGTGAGCGTCGCGGGCGGACAGACCGCCCCCCCGACCGAGCGGGAGGAGACCGTTCCATGACGGGACGCGTCGAGGGCAGGGTGGCGTTCGTGACCGGGGCCGGTCGCGGGCCGGGCCGGGCGATCGCGGTGGGGTTGGCGCAGGAGGGGGCCGACGTCGTCGCCCTCGACGTCGGCGCCCCGCTGCCCGGCATCCCCTACGCCCACCCGACGACGGCCGACCTCGAGGAGACCGTCGCGCAGGTCGAGTCGCACGGCCGACGGTGCACACCGGTGGTGGCCGACATCCGGGACCTCGCCGGCATGCGGGCCGCGGTCGACCCCGGGTCGCCGAGCTCGGCCGCCTCGACGTCGTCGTGGCCAACGCCGCCATCTGCAGCGCCGCGCCCTGGGACCAGGTCACCGAGGAGCAGTTCCGCACCACCCTCGACATCGACGTCACCGGTACCTGGAACACCGCGATGGTCGGCGCCCCGCACCTGGTGCGCGCCGGCGGCGGGTCCGTCGGGCTGGTCAGCTCCGCGGCGGGTCTCGAGGCGACCCCCTTCATGGTCCACCACACGACCAGCAAGTGGGCGCTGCGCGGGATGGCCCGGGCCGATGCTCAACATGCTGCCGGTCGAGTCGACCGAACCCGGGGACGTCGCCTCCTCGGTGCTCTTCCTCGCCTCCGACGAGAGCCGCTACGTCACCGCGCACGAGCTCGCCGTGGACGCCGGGATGTCAGCGATGTGACCCGGGCGGCTCTCTACGCTGTCGGACGTGCCGAAGCTGCAACTGCTCCCCGCCGTCGACGTCGCCGACGGCCGGGCCGTCCGTCTCGTCCAGGGGGAGGCGGGCAGCGAGACCGCCTACGGCGACCCGCTGGAGGCCGCACTCACCTGGCAGCGGGACGGCGCCGGGTGGGTGCACCTGGTGGACCTCGACGCCGCCTTCGGGCGGGGCAGCAACCGGGAGCTGCTGGCCCGGGTGGTGGGCGAGCTGGACGTGGACGTCGAGCTCTCCGGGGGCATCCGGGACGACGAGTCGCTGGCCGCGGCGCTGGCCACCGGGTGCCGCCGGGTCAACCTGGGCACCGCGGCCCTGGAGTCCCCGGACTGGTGCGCCCGCGCGATCGCCGAGCACGGTGACCGCATCGCCGTCGGCCTCGACGTGCGCGGCACCCGGCTGGCGGCACGGGGCTGGACCCGCGAGGGCGGCGAGCTGTACGAGACCCTCGCCCGCCTGGACGCCGAGGGCTGCGCCCGCTACGTGGTCACCGACATCACCAAGGACGGCACCCTGCGCGGTCCCAACCTGGACCTGCTCCGCGAGGTGTGCGCCGCCACGCCGCGGCCGGTGGTCGCCTCCGGCGGGGTCAGCTCGCTCGACGACATCCGCGCGCTGGCCGCGCTCGCCCCGGTCGGCGTCGAGGGCGCCATCGTCGGCAAGGCCCTCTACGCCGGCGCCTTCACGCTGCCCGAGGCGCTGAGGGTGACCGAGGAGCTGGCGTGAGCGTCGTCCGGTTCGGCTCCGACACGCCCTGGGAGGCGGTGGTCGGCTACAGCCGCGTCGTCGTCCACGGCGACATGGCCTGGGTCAGCGGCACCACGGCCACCGTCGCCGGTGCCGTCGTCCACCCCGGGGACGCCGGGGCGCAGACCCGCCAGGCGCTGGCCAACCTCGCCGAGGCGCTCGAGCGGGCCGGGTTCACCGTCGCCGACGTCGTCCGCACGCGGCTGTTCGTCACCGACATCTCGCGCTGGGAGGAGGTCGGCCGGGCCCACGGGGAGGTCTTCGGCGACGTCCGCCCGGCCACCTCGATGGTGCAGGTCGCCGCGCTGATCGACCCGGCGATGCTGGTCGAGGTCGAGGCCGACGCGGTCCGCAAGGTACCGGCATGAGCCTCGCCGTGCGCGTCATCCCGTGCCTGGACGTCGATGCGGGACGGGTGGTGAAGGGGGTCAACTTCGTCGACCTGCGGGACGCCGGCGACCCGGTGGAGATGGCCCGCGTGTACGACGCGGAGGGCGCCGACGAGCTGACCTTCCTCGACATCACGGCCAGCTCCGGTGACCGGGAGACCACCTACGACGTCGTCCGCCGCACCGCCGAGAGCGTGTTCATCCCGCTCACCGTCGGCGGCGGGGTGCGCAGCGCCGAGGACGTCGACCGGCTGCTGCGGGCCGGGGCGGACAAGGTCGCGGTCAACACCGCCGCGGTCGCCCGCCCCGAGCTGATCGACGAGATCACCGACCGGTTCGGCAACCAGGTGCTCGTGCTCTCGCTCGACGCCCGCCGGTGCCGGGACGGCGCGGTCACCGGCTCCGGGTTCGAGATCACCACCCACGGCGGGCGGCGCGGCACCGGCCGCGACGCCGTCGAGTGGGTGGTGGAGGCCGCCACCCGGGGGGTCGGGGAGGTGCTGCTCAACTCGATGGACGCCGACGGCACCGAGGCCGGCTTCGACCTGGAGCTGATCCGGGCGGTGCGCCGGGAGGTCACCGTGCCGGTCATCGCCAGCGGGGGCGCCGGGCGGCCCGACCACTTCCCGCCGGCGGTCGCGGCCGGGGCCGACGCCGTCCTGGCCGCCACCGTCTTCCACTTCGGCAGGATGCGCATCGGCGAGGTCAAGGCCGCGCTGGCCGGCGCGGGCGTCCCCGTGCGCGCCGAGGCCGACACGCCCCTGCGCGGCGGAGTGGATCCGTCGGTGTGACGCCGATCGGTGTGACGCCGACGGATCCACTCCGCTAGGACGTTTCGGCGCGTGCGACGTCGCGCCGGCCGGAAGCCCAGAGCAGCAGCTCCAGCGGCTCCCCGGTGACGGTGCGGCGCCCCGCCCCCGCGCGCTTCTCGCGGCCCGGCACGTCGCTGCGGCGCAGCACCGCCCCACCGGGCACCCGCCGCGCGAACAGGACGGCGGCCGGCCACAGGGCGTCCTGGTCGGCGCGGGGCAGCGTCCGCGGGGACCACCCCGGCTGCGCCCGCCGGACGTCCTCGTGGTGGACCGCGAACTCGGCGGTGTTCACCAGGCGCGACACCGGCGGCCAGGCCAGCGGGGACCAGGCCGGCGGACCCGACCGCACCGCCGCGACCACCTGCGGGTAGGGCGTGCGCTCCCGCATCCGGTCCTCCAGCCGGTGCGCGTGCTCGGTGAGCGGCCGGGCCAGCGCGACCTGCTCCAGGCCGAACCCGGGCATCGCGTCGGGCCGGCGCTCGCGGACCACGAGGTGGGCGGCGAGGTGGGCGGTGGTCCAGCCGGCGCAGCAGGTGGGGGCGTCGGGGCCCGTGCGGTCGAGCAGGTCGGCGAGGGCGGCGCGCTCGCGCTGGTCCAGCGGCCGGGAAGCTTCGGTCACCGGACGGGGTTACCGACGGGGCGGGCCCGGGAAACCGGAGGCGATCGCTTAGCCGCCCTAAGTAGAGTCGTGGGCACCGCCCGTCACGAGCACCGAGGAGACCCGTGCCCCGCCGCCGAGACGCCACGCTCCGGCGAGGGATGCGCCACGTCGCCCGCGCCATCCGCGAGCAGCCGGGCATGTTCACGCTGGCCTTCGTCGCCAGCAGCCTCTACGGCGCCATGACGGTGGCCAGCGCCTACGTGATCGGCGAGGTGACCGAGCGGGTCGTCCTCCCGGCCTTCGAGCGCGGGGCGACGACCGCCGCCGCGCTCACCCTCACCGCCGCGGCCGTCCTGGGCGTCGCCGTCCTCAAGATCTTGGGCATCATCGGCCGGCGGCTGTTCGCCGGGGTGATGAGCTACCGGCTGCAGGCGGCCTACCGGCGACGGGTGACCGCCCAGTACCTGCGGTTGCCGCTGTCCTGGCACCAGCGCCACCCGACGGGGCAGCTGCTGTCCAACGCCAACTCCGACGTCGAGGCGGCCTGGTTCTTCGTCGCGCCGCTGCCCTTCGCCTGCGGCGCGATCGTCATGATCGCCATCACCGTCGCCGCCCTGGTGGCCACCGACCCGTGGCTGGCCCTCGTCGGGCTGGTCGTGTTCCCCCTGGTGTTCGTGGTCAACGCGGTCTACTCGCAGGTGATGGCCCCGCGGATGGCGCGGGCCCAGCAACTGCGCGCCGAGGTCAGCGAGATCGCCCATGAGAGCTTCGACGCCGGCCTGGTGGTCAAGACGCTGGGCCGGGAGGACGTCGAGACCCGCCGGTTCGCCGCCCGCGCCGCCGAGCTGCGCGACGGGCTGGTGGCCGTGGGCCGGGTGCGCGGGCTGTTCGACCCGCTCATGGAGGCGCTGCCCAACCTCGGCACCCTCGCCGTCCTGCTCATCGGCGCCGGGCGGGTCGCCGACGGCGCCACGGACGCCGGTGCCCTGGTCTCGATCGCCTACCTGTTCACCCTGCTCGCCCTCCCGATCCGCGCGATCGGCTGGGTGCTGGCCGACCTGCCGCGCGCCCTGGCCGGCTTCGACCGGGTGACGCCGGTGCTCGACGCGACCGGCGAGACGGTGCACGGGGACACCCCGGCGACCGCCGCGGGCGGCGGCGGCGCGGACCTGGCCGTCCGGGAGCTCGCCTTCCGCTTCGACGGCGTCGAGCGGCCCACCCTCGAGGGCGTCACCTTCGACGTCGCGGCGGGGAGCACCGTCGCGGTCGTCGGGCCCACGGGCTCGGGCAAGTCGACGCTGGCCGGGCTCCTCGTCCGCCTGGTCGACCCCGAGAGCGGCGCGGTGCTGCTCGACGGCGTGGACGTCCGGGCGCTGCGCGAGGGGGAGGTCAGCGGGCAGGCGGCCTTCGTCGCGCAGGGCACCTTCCTGTTCGACGACACCGTGCGCGGCAACGTCACCCTCGGCGCCGACCTGCCCGACGAGGAGGTGTGGGCCGCGCTGCGGGCGGCCGCCGCGGACGGCTTCGTCGCGCGGCTGCCCGAGGGCCTCGACACCCGGGTGGGGGAGCGGGGCGCGACGCTCTCCGGCGGCCAGCGCCAGCGCCTGGCGCTGGCCCGCGCGGTGGTGCGCCGGCCGCGGCTGCTCGTGCTGGACGACGCCACGAGCGCGGTCGACCCCGCGGTCGAGGCCCGGATCCTCGACGCGCTGCGCGACAGCGAGCGCCCGACGACGGTCGTGGTGGTCGCCTACCGGCAGGCCACGATCGCCCTCGCCGACGAGGTGGTGTGGCTGGCCGGGGGCCGGGTGGCCGCCCGCGGCTCGCACGAGGAGCTGCTCGCCTCGGTCCCCGGCTACGCGGCGCTGGTCCGGGCCTACGGCCAGGCGGAGGTGGCGGCGTGACCCGCACCGCTCCGCCGGCCGCGGACCCCGCGGCCCGGCCGGCGGCGGCGCACCGCACCGAGGGGGCGCTGGCCACCCTGCGGCGGGGGCTGGCGATGATGCCGGAGTTCCGCCGCGGGCTGCCGGCCACCTTCGCCCTCGCCCTGGTCGCCACCGCCGGCCGGGTCGTGGTGCCGATCGCCGTCCAGCAGGTCATCGACCGCGGCCTGGCCGGCCCCGGCGGGCCCGACCTGGACCTCGTCCGCGACGTGGTGCTGCTGAGCGCGGGAGTCGTCGTGATCACCGCCGTGGCGGTGTACCGGATGAACGTCCGGCTGTTCCGGACGACGGAGACCGCGCTGGCCGGCCTGCGGGTGCGCGCCTTCCGGCACGTGCACGACCTGTCCGTGCTGCACCAGCAGGGGCAGCGCCGCGGCTCGCTGGTCTCCCGGGTGACCAGTGACGTCGACCAGCTCTCCACCTTCATGCAGTGGGGCGGCGTGCTCGGCGTGGTCAGCCTCGGCCAGCTGCTCGTGGCCACCGCCGTCATGGCCGTCTACTCCTGGCAGCTGACCCTGCTCGTCGTCGTCTGCTTCGTCCCGCTGGCCGTCGCGGTCCGCCACTTCGCCCGTCTGCTGGCCGAGGCCCACGGCCTGGTCCGCGAGCGGGTGGGCGACCTCCTGGCCGCGGTGTCGGAGTCGGTGGTCGGCGCCGCCACGGTGCGCGCCTACGGCATCGGTGAGCGCACCGCCGCCCGCATCGACCGCGCCGTCGGCCGGCACTACACCAGCCAGGTGCGCGCCCAGCGGGTCACCGCCGCGGTGTTCGTCAGCGGCGAGTTCGTCGCGGCGGTGGCGAACATCGCCGTCGTCGTGGTCGGCGTGCTGCTCGGCGTCGGCGGGGACCTCACCGCCGGGACCCTCGTCGCCTTCCTGTTCCTGGTCACCCTGTTCGTCGCCCCGGTGCAGACCGCCACCGAGGTGCTCAACGAGGCGCAGAACGCCGTCGCCGGCTTCCGCCGGGTCCTCGACGTCCTGGAGCTCGAGCCCGACATCCGCGACCCCGCCGCCGTCGACCCCGCGCACGCCCGCGAGCTGCCGCCGGGCCCGCTCGGCGTGCGCTTCGAGCACGTCACCTTCCGGTACGCCCCCGGCGCCCGGGCGGCGCTGGTCGACGTCGACCTGGAGATCGCCCCGCGCCGCCGGGTGGCGGTCGTCGGCGAGACCGGCTCGGGGAAGACGACGTTCGCCAAGCTGGTCACCCGGCTGATGGACCCCGGGGAGGGGCGGGTCCTCATCGGCGGCATCCCCCTGGCCGAGGTGGCGTTCGACTCGCTGCGCGAGCGGGTGGTCATGGTGCCCCAGGACGGCTACCTCCTCGACGCCTCGATCGCCGACAACGTCCGGTACGGCCGGCCGGGGCTGACCGACGACGCGGTGCGCGCGGCCTTCGACGAGCTGGGCCTCTCCGCGTGGGTCGCGGGGCTGCCGGACGGCGTCGCCACCCGGGTCGGCCAGCGCGGCGAGTCGCTGTCGGCCGGGGAGCGGCAGCTGGTCGCCGTGGCCCGCGCCCACGTCGCCGAGCCCGACCTCCTGGTGCTCGACGAGGCGACCAGCGCGGTCGACCCGGCCACCGAGCGGCGGCTGACCCGGGCCCTGGACGCCCTCACCGCGGGCCGCACGACGCTCACCATCGCCCACCGGCTGTCCACCGCCGAGCGGGCCGACGAGGTGCTCGTCGTCGACGGCGGCCGGGTGGTCCAGCGCGGGACGCACGCGCAGCTGGTCCGCGCCGAGGGGCCCTACGCCCGGCTGCACGCCTCCTGGCGCCGGTCGTCCTCGGGGGAGGCCCGGCCCGCCGGGTGAGCCACCGGACGCCGTGGTCGCCGCCGCCCGGCGTGCCCCGCCTGCCGGGCGGCGGCTGCCCCTACCCTCTCGACCCGTGCCCCCCTCCACCGGCCGCAGCGCCCGCGGCGACGTCCCGCCGGCCGACCCCCGGATGCCGGGTGCCGCGATCGGCGCCGTCGTCCTGGGCTTCGTCGGGGCGCTGCCGCCGGCCTTCGTCGCCTTCTTCGCCGTCGCGCTCGGCGGGCTGACCGCCGACGCCGGCCCCGACCCGTGGACGTACCTGCTCCTGGCCGTCCCGGTCGTCCAGGCGGTCGCGGCCGTGCTGCTCCTCGCCCGCCGCGCCTGGTTGCCGACGGTCCTGGCCGTGCTGCCGGTGGGGCTGTTCACCGGCGGGGTGATCTGGGCCGCCGCCCAGGCGGCCGAGCCCTCCGGCCTGGGCTGGCCGTTGCTGCTGCTCGTCGCGCCGGTGGGCGCGGCCGTGCTGGCGGCCACGGCCCGGGTGCGCCGCTGGGTGGCCGGCCGGCCGCGCCGCGGGCGCTGACCTGCCGGCGCCGGCAGCCCCCGCCCGGCGCCCCGCCGGCCCTACAGTCCCGGGCATGGCGGTGGTCCGGGGCCTGCGGTCGGCGCCCGCGCGCACCCGGACCGGGGCCCGCCGCCCGCCCCGGCCGGACGCCCTCCCGCAGACGCCCGCCGGCGCCCGGAGGCCGCGGCCGGCGAGCGCCGCCGCGGCCTCCGGGGTGCTCGTGGCGGCCCAGGAGATCCACCTCGCCTACCTGCTGTGGGAGCCGGAGCCCGGTTGGCACTGGTACCTGGTGGCCCTGGCGCTGCCGATCGCGCTCGCCGTCCTCGGCGCGGCGCTGGTCTGGCGGGGCCGGCCCCGGGGCTGGCAGGTGCTCGCCGCGGCCGCCGCCCTCCCGCTGCTGGGCGTGCTCGGTCTCGCCGGGCTGTTCGCGGCGCTCGGCGGCGGGCGGGCCCTGCCGTGGGCGCTGCTGCTGCTCGTCGGCCCGCTCGCGGCGCTGGTGCTGGCCACCCGTCGCCCGGTCCGGGAGTGGACCGCACCCCGCCGGGCGACGCGTCGGCCGAGGCCACCCCGGACGGCGGCCCGCGCCCGCTAGCGTTCGGTCCGTGACGGAGACCGACGTCGTCGTGGTGGGTGCGGGGCTGGCCGGGCTGGTCGCCACCGCCGAGCTGGCCGATGCCGGCCACCGGGTCGTGCTGCTCGAGCAGGAGCCGGAGGCGTCCCTGGGCGGGCAGGCCTTCTGGTCCTTCGGCGGGCTGTTCCTCGTCGACTCCCCGGAGCAGCGCCGGCTGCGGGTGCGCGACTCCCTGGAGCTGGCCCGCCAGGACTGGTTCGGCACGGCCGGCTTCGACCGCCCCGAGGACCACTGGCCGCGCCGCTGGGCCGAGGCCTACCTCCGGTTCGCGGCGGGGGAGAAGCGCGCCTGGCTGCGCGAGCAGGGCGTCGGCTTCTTCCCGGTGGTCGGCTGGGCCGAGCGCGGCGGCTACACCGCCACCGGCCACGGCAACTCGGTGCCGCGCTTCCACATCGTGTGGGGCACCGGCCCGGGGCTGGTCGAGCCGTTCGCCCGCCGGGTGCGCGCCGCGGTGGAGCGCGGGCTGGTGCAGCTGCGGTGCCGGCACCGGGTCGACGGGCTCGTGGTCGACGGCGGGGCGGTGACCGGGGTGCGCGGTGCCGTCCTCGAGCCCAGCGACGCCGCCCGCGGCCAGGCCAGCTCCCGGGTGGCGACCGCGGCGTTCGAGGTGAGCGCCCAGGCCGTGGTCGTGACCTCCGGCGGCATCGGCGGCAACCACGACCTGGTGCGGCAGAACTGGCCGGCGCGCCTGGGCCCGGCGCCCCGCCGGCTGCTCTCCGGCGTCCCCGCGCACGTCGACGGCCGCATGCTGCAGGCGACCGAGGCCGCCGGGGCCCACGTCATCAACTCCGACCGCATGTGGCACTACACCGAGGGCGTGGCCAACCACAGCCCGGTCTGGGACCGCCACGGCATCCGCATCCTCCCCGGCCCGTCGTCCCTCTGGCTGGACGCCACCGGCCGGCGGCTGCCGGTCCCGCTCTTCCCCGGCTTCGACACCCTCGGCACCCTGGCGCACATCGGGACGACCGGCCACGAGCACACCTGGTTCGTCGCCACCCGCAAGATCGTGGAGAAGGAGTTCGCGCTCTCCGGCTCCGAGCAGAACCCCGACCTCACCGGCCGCGACCTCCGGCTGCTGCTCACCCGCGTCCGCGCGGGGGTCGCCGAGCCGGTGCGGGCCTTCCTCGACCGCGGCGAGGACTTCGTCGTCGCCCGCACCCTGCCCGAGCTGGTGGCCGGGATGAACCGGGTCACCGGCGGCGAGCCCGAGCTCGACCTCGCCGCCGTCGAGGCCGAGGTCGTCGCGCGCGACCGCGCGGTCGGCAACCCGTTCACCAAGGACCTCCAGCTCACCGCGGTCCGGGGTGCGCGCAGCTACCTCGGCGACAAGCTCATCCGGGTGGCCCCACCGCACCGGCTGCTCGACCCCGCCGCCGGCCCGCTGGTCGCCGTCCGGCTCAACCTGCTCACCCGCAAGACCCTCGGCGGGCTGGAGACCGACCTGTCCGGACGGGTGCTGCGCCCCGACGGCACCGTGTTCACCGGGCTGTACGCCGCCGGCGAGGTCGCCGGCTTCGGCGGCGGCGGCGTGCACGGCTACCGCTCGCTCGAGGGCACCTTCCTCGGCGGCTGCCTGTTCTCCGGGCGGGTGGCCGGCCGCGCGCTGGCCGCGGCGCTGTGACCGCGCCGCGCGACCCCTGGGCCGACCCGGCCACCGACACCGCGCCCGGCGCGCCCTACGCCGGCCCCCCGGCCACGGTGCCCCCGCCGGCCTGGGGAGCGGCACCCGGCTGGGCGCCGGCGCCACCCGGCTGGGGGCCGGCGCCACCCGGCTGGGGGCCGGTGCCGCCCGGGTGGGCGGATCCCGGCCGGCCGCCGCCCGCCGGCCCCCGCCGCCCCGGGCAGGTGGTGGCCGCCGCCGTCCTCGCCTTCGTGCAGGCCGCCCTCGTCGGGCTGACCTCGGCCTACCTGCTGCTGGTCGCCTCGGTGTTCGCCCTCTCCGGGGGCGACCCCGCGTTCCCCTGGGACGGCGGGGCGCTGGCCACCGAGGCGACCGCGCTGGCGCTGGTGCAGATCGCCTCCGTGGTGCTCCTCGTCGCGGCCGGCGTGCTGGCCCTCACCCGCCGCGGCCGGGCCGCCCGCGGCAGCCTGCTGGCCGCCCACGGCGTGCAGGTGGCGCTCGCCGTGTACTGGGGGGTGCGCCTGGTGTCGCTGGCCGGGGCGGCCGTGGGCTCGGGGGCCTCCGGGGTGCTGCTGGTGGCCGTGCTGTGCTTCGCCGCGATGCCGGCCGTCGGGCTCGGCCTCCTCGTGGGTGCCCCGGCCCGCGCCTGGTTCTCCGGCGCGGGGCCTGCCGCGTCCCCGGGCGGGGGAGCCGCCGGGCGGTGAGCGGGGCGGTCGCGGCCGGGTGGGACGATCGGCGCATGCCCGCCCCCGCCGCCGAACCGGCCCTGGACCCCGCCGTCGCCGCGCTGCTGCGCCGCGACGCCGCCGGGCTGGTCGCCGCCGTCGTCCAGCAGCACGACAGCGGCGAGGTCCTCATGGTCGCCTGGATGGACGACGAGGCCCTGCGGCGCACCCTCGCCACCGGGCGGGCCACCTACTGGTCGCGCAGCCGCGCGGAGTACTGGGTGAAGGGGGAGACCTCCGGGCACCGGCAGTGGGTGCGCGAGGTCCGCCTCGACTGCGACGGCGACGCCCTGCTCGTGCTGGTCGACCAGGAGGGCCCGGCCTGCCACACCGGCAGCCGCAGCTGCTTCTCCCGCCCCCTGGAGGTGACCCGTGCGGCTGGGTGAGACCGTCCCGTCCCGGGAGGCCTTCGCGGCCCTCGACCAGCCGGTCGTCCCGGTCACCCGCCGGCTGCTCGCCGACGGCGCGACCGCGGTCGGGGTCTACCGGGCCCTCGCCGGCAACCGCCCCGGGACCGTGCTGCTGGAGTCGGCCGAGCAGGGCAAGCGCTGGGCCCGCTACAGCTTCGTGGGGGTGCGCAGCGCCGGCGTGCTCACCGAGGCCGACGGCGCCACCCGGTGGCTGGGCGACCCCCTGCCCGGGCTGACCGACGACCTGCCCGCCGACCCGCTGGCCGCCGTCCGCACGCTGGCCCGCCGGCTGCGCTCGCCCCGCGACCCCGGGCTGCCGCCGCTGACCGGCGGCCTGGTCGGCTACCTGGGCTACGACGTCGTCCGCCGGCTGGAGCGGCTGCCGGAGACCAGCACCGACGACCTGGGCATGCCCGAGCTGGCGATGTCGCTGGTCACCGACCTGGCGGTGCTCGACCACCACGACGGCACGGTGCTGCTCATCGCCAACGCGCTGCGCCCCGGTGCGGACCCGGGTGCTGCGTGGGACGACGCCGTCGCCCGGCTGGACGCCATGACCGCCGACCTCACCAAGGCCGGTTCCCCCGGCGTGGCCACCTTCGCCACGGCCGAGCCGCCGCCGGTCACCAGCACCATGGCGCCGGGGGAGTACGAGGCCGCCGTGGAGACCGTGCGCGAGCACATCCGGGCCGGCGACGCCTTCCAGGTGGTGCTCGCCCAGCGGTTCGAGGTCCGCACGCGGGTGGACGCGCTCGACCTCTACCGGGTGCTGCGGGCGACGAACCCCTCGCCGTACATGTACCTGCTGCGCTTCGCCGGCCGGGAGTCACCCTTCGACGTCGTGGGGTCCTCGCCCGAGGCCCTGGTCACGGTGACCGGCCGCTCCGCGGTGGTGCACCCGCCGGCCGGCACCCGCCCGCGCGGGGCGACGCCGGAGGAGGACCTCCGGCTGGCCGAGGGGCTGCTCGCCGACCCCAAGGAGCGCGCCGAGCACGTGATGCTGGTCGACCTCGCCCGCAACGACCTCGGCCGGGTGTGCGTCCCGGGGACCGTCGAGGTGCCCGACTTCATGCGGGTCGAGCACTACAGCCACGTCATGCACCTGGTGTCCACCGTGGCCGGCGAGGTCGCCCCCGAGTGGGACGCCCTCGACGTCGTCGACGCGACCTTCCCGGCCGGCACCGTCTCCGGTGCGCCCAAGCCGCGCGCGATGGAGATCATCGAGTCCCTGGAGCCCACCCGCCGCGCGCTGTACGCGGGCACCGTCGGCTACGTCGACGCCAGCGGCGACCTGGACATGGCCATCGCCATCCGCACCGCGGTGCTGCACCAGGGCCGGGCGTACGTGCAGGCCGGGGCCGGGATCGTGGCCGACAGCGACCCCGCCACCGAGGAGGCCGAGACCCGGCACAAGGCGCGGGCCGTGCTCACCGCCATCGCCACGGCGGAGGGCATGCGGGAGCTGCGGTGAGCAGCCAGGGGCGCGAGCCGGGCGGGCCGCCGGCGGCCGGTGGGGCACCGGCGACCGGTGCGGCGGCCCGCGGGCACCGGCGGGAGACGACCGCGGCCGTCGTGGGCTCGGCCCTCGCCGGCGGGCTGGCCCTCTCCGCCGGCGGGCAGGCCTGGCTGACGCTGACGGTCGCCCGCCCGGCCCCGCTGCCGCCGACGACCGACGTCCTCACCGGCGGGGAGACCGCCCCGCTGGTCCCCGCGGCCGGCCTGCTCCTGCTCGCGGCCGCGGTGGCCGTCGTCGCGGCCCGCGGCGCCGGGCGGCGGGTGGTCGGCCTGCTCACCGCGCTGGCCGGGGGCGTGCTCGGCTGGTCCGGGCTGCGCCCGCTGGTGGGGGACCCGGCCGCCGGCGTCGGCGCGAGCGCCGACGTGCACGCCGGCTGGCCGCTGCTCGCCGTCGCAGCCGGGGTCGTCGCGGTCGCGGCGGGCCTGCTCACCGTCCTGCGCGGGCCGTCCTGGCCCGGCCTGGGACGGCGCCACGAGCGGACCGGGCAGCCCTCGGCGGCCCGCCCGCGCACCGACGGGGACCGCGCCCTGGACGCCTGGCGGGCGCTCGACCGCGGCGAGGACCCGACCGACGACCCGACCGACGCCCCGACCGACGACCCGACCGGGGACCGGGCCGATGGCCCGACCGACGACCCGACCGGGGACCGGCCGGGGCCGCCGACGGCAACCGTGCGGGCTACCCACCGGGCGGGCGCTGGACACCCGCCCGTCCCACCCCGCGGTCCGGCCCGGGGGCGCCGCACCTAGAGTGGGGCGCACCGACCCGGGCGGGGGACGCCCACCGAACCACCGGCAGCGGGGAGCGCTCGTGTCCGTGCTCGACGAGATCGTCGCCGGGGTCCGCGAGGACCTCGCCGCCCGGGAGTCGCGGACCCCGCTGACCGAGGTGAAGGCCGCCGCCCGGGACACCCGGCCGGCGCTGGACGCCCTGGCCGCGCTGCGCGCCCCCGGCGTCGGCGTGATCGCCGAGGTCAAGCGGCAGAGCCCGTCGAAGGGCGCGCTCGCCGACATCCCCGACCCCGCGGTGCTCGCCCGCCAGTACGCCGACGGCGGCGCCCGGGTGATCAGCGTGCTCACCGAGCGGCGGCGCTTCGGCGGGGCGCAGGCCGACCTCGCCGCCGTCCGGGCCGCCGTCGACGTCCCGGTCCTGTGCAAGGACTTCGTGGTCTCCAGCTACCAGGTGCACGAGGCCCGCGCGCACGGGGCCGACGTCGTCCTGCTCATCGTCGCCGCGCTCGAGCAGAACGCCCTCCTGGGCCTGCTGGAGCGGGTCGAGTCGCTCGGCATGACCGCCCTCGTCGAGGTGCACACCGAGGCCGAGGCAGACCGCGCGCTGGCCGCCGGCGCCTCGGTCATCGGGGTCAACGCCCGCGACCTCACCACGCTGGCCGTCGACCGCTCGACGTTCGAGCGGATCGCACCGGGCCTGCCCTCGGAGATCGTCAAGGTGGCCGAGTCCGGCGTCCGGGGCCCCCACGACCTCATCTCCTACGCCGCGGCCGGCGCCGACGCCGTGCTCGTCGGCGAGGGCCTGGTCACCGCCGGCGACGCCCGCCAGGCCGTCGCCGACCTGGTGACCGCCGGGTCGCACCCGGCCACCCCGCGCACCACCCGCTGAGAAGGACCCCGTCCTCCCCACCCCGCGCTCCGCGCGGGGCGGTGCCCGGGACGGGGCCAGGAGCCGAGGCGGGACCCCGTCCTCCCCACCCCGCGCTCCGCGCGGGGCGGTGCCCGGGACGGGGCCAGGAGCCGAGGCGGGACCCCGTCCTCCCCACCCCGCGCTCCGCGCGGGGCGGTGCCGGGACAGGGGCCGCGGCGCGCTCGGTCCCGGTCCCCACCGGGACCGAACCGCCGGTCGCGTCCACCCCTCCACCACCACACCCGCCGCGCGCGGGACACTGGCGTCATGACCACGAGCGCCGTCTCACCGCCGGAGGACCGTCTCGAGCCGCCCCGGCCGAGCTGGCCCGACGCCACCGGCCACTTCGGGGTCTTCGGCGGCCGGTTCGTCCCCGAGGCCCTGGTCGCCGCGCTCGACGAGCTCACCGAGGCCTACCGGGCGATGCGCGTCGACCCGGCCTTCCTCGCCGAGTTCGCGCAGCTGCAGCGCGACTACACCGGCCGGCCGAGCCCGCTCACCGAGGTGCCGCGCTTCGCCGAGCACTGCGGGGGCGCCCGGGTGCTGCTCAAGCGCGAGGACCTCAACCACACCGGCTCGCACAAGATCAACAACGTGCTGGGCCAGGCGCTGCTGACCCGGCGGATCGGCAAGCAGCGGGTCATCGCCGAGACCGGCGCCGGCCAGCACGGCGTCGCCACCGCGACGGCGGCGGCGCTCCTGGGGCTGTCCTGCACCGTCTACATGGGCGAGGAGGACACCCGCCGGCAGGCGCTCAACGTCGCCCGCATGCGGCTGCTCGGTGCCGAGGTGGTCCCGGTCACCACCGGGTCGCGCACCCTCAAGGACGCGATCAACGAGGCGTTCCGCGACTGGGTCACCAACGTGGAGACCACCAACTACGTGTTCGGCACCGTCGCCGGGCCGCACCCCTTCCCGGAGATGGTCCGCGACTTCCAGCGGGTCATCGGCGACGAGGCCCGCGCCCAGGTGCTCGAGCGCGAGGGCCGGCTGCCCGACGCCGTGCTGGCCTGCGTCGGGGGCGGCTCCAACGCCATCGGCATCTTCACCGCGTTCGTGCCCGACGAGGGGGTCCGGCTGCTCGGCCTCGAGGCCGGTGGGGACGGCGTCGAGAGCGGTCGGCACGCGGCCACCATCACCGGCGGGAGCCCCGGCGTCCTGCACGGCGCCCGCTCCTACCTGCTGCAGGACGACAACGGCCAGACCGTCGAGTCGCACTCGATCAGCGCCGGCCTGGACTACCCCGGCGTCGGCCCCGAGCACTCCCACCTGCACGACATCGGCCGGGCGGAGTACCGCCCGGTGACCGACGCCGAGGCCATGGAGGCCTTCGCCCTGCTGTGCCGCACCGAGGGCATCATCCCGGCGATCGAGTCGGCGCACGCCCTGGCAGGCGCGATGCGGCTCGGCCGCGAGCTCGGACCGGACGCGCTGCTGCTGGCCAACCTCTCCGGCCGGGGCGACAAGGACGTCGAGACCGCCTCGCGCTGGTTCGGTCTCGGCGACGCCGGGCACGTCGAGCCCGGCGCCGGCATGGACACCGACCAGCGGCCCACCGAGGGTGCGGTCAGCAACGACGAGGCCGTCGCCGGCCGGGAGGCGGGTGGAGCGGCGTGAGCTCGCACCTGGCGGAGGTCCTGGCCGGGACCAAGGCGCACGGCCGGGCGGCGCTGATCGCCTACCTGCCGGTCGGCTACCCCAGCGTCGAGGGGTCGATCGCGGCGATGGTCGCGGCGGTGGAGAACGGCGCCGACGTCGTCGAGGTCGGCGTCCCCTACAGCGACCCGGGCATGGACGGGCCGGTCATCCAGCAGGCGGTGGACGTCGCCGTCCGTGCGGGCGTGGGCATGCGCGACGTGCTCCGGGCCGTCGAGGCGGTCGCCGACGCGGGGGCGGTGCCCGTGGTGATGACCTACTGGAACCCCGTCGAGCGCTACGGCGTCGACCGGTTCGCCGCCGACCTGGCGGCCGCCGGGGGAGCGGGGACGATCACCCCCGACCTCATCCCCGAGGAGGCCGGTCCCTGGCTGGCCGCCGCCGAGGAGCACGACCTCGACCGGGTCTTCCTCGTCGCCCCGTCGTCCACCGACGCGCGGCTGGCCTCCACCACCGCGGCCTGCCGCGGGTTCGT
Organism: Geodermatophilus marinus; assembly: GCF_003428645.1. Taxonomy (GTDB): domain Bacteria; phylum Actinomycetota; class Actinomycetes; order Mycobacteriales; family Geodermatophilaceae; genus Geodermatophilus. Next base: position 240,336 of record NZ_QVQH01000003.1, read on the forward strand.
CTACGCCGCCTCCACGATGGGCGTCACCGGCACCCGCGCCACCGTCGGCGACGCGGCGGAACGGCTGGTCGGCCGGACCCGCGCGGTCGCCCCCGGCCTCGCCGTCTGCGTCGGCCTCGGGGTCTCCGACGCCGCCCAGGCCGCGCAGGTGGCGGGGTTCGCCGACGGCGTCATCGTCGGCTCGGCCTTCGTCCGCACCGTGCTGGACGCCGACGGGGACGTGCAGCGGGGCGCCGCCGCGGCCGGCCGGCTGGCCGCCGAGCTGGCCACCGGCGTGCGGGACCGGGTCCCGGCGTGAACCTGGCCGTGATCCCGAGCCCCACGCAGGCGGTGTGGGAGGTCGGCCCGCTGCCGATCCGGGCCTACGCGCTGTGCATCATCGCCGGCATCGTCGCCGCCATCTGGATCACCCAGCGCCGCTGGGTCGCCCGGGGCGGCGCCGCCTCCGACGTCCTGGACATCGCCGTCTGGGCCGTGCCCTTCGGCATCGTCGGCGGCCGGCTCTACCACGTCGTGTCCAGCCCCCGGGCCTACTTCGGCGAGGGCGGCGACCCGCTGCGCGCCTTCGCCATCTGGGAGGGCGGGCTCGGCATCTGGGGGGCCATCGCCCTCGGCGCGGTCGGCGCCTGGATCGCCTGCCGCCGGATGGGCATCCCGCTGCCGGCCTTCGGTGACGCCCTCGCCCCCGGGCTGCTGGTCGCCCAGGCCATCGGCCGGCTCGGCAACTGGTTCAACAACGAGCTCCACGGCGGGCCCACCGACCTGCCCTGGGCGCTGCGCATCTACGAGTGGACCGGCACCGAGGCGGTCCGCGGCCCGGACGGCGCCCCGGTCGTGCTCGGGACCTTCCACCCGACCTTCCTCTACGAGCTGCTGTGGAACCTGGCCGCGGCGGCGGTCGTCGTGTGGGCCGACCGGCGGTTCCGGCTCGGCCACGGCCGCGCCTTCGCGCTCTACGTCGCCAGCTACTGCGCGGGCCGGGTGTGGATCGAGGTGCTGCGCACCGACCCGGCCGAGACTCTCCTCGGCGTGCGGCTCAACGTCGTCACCTCGGTGGTGGTCGGCCTGCTCGCCGTGGCCTACATGGTGTGGCAGCGCGGGCGCCCGCGGGAGGTCATCACCCGGGGCCGTGACATGGCCGACACCGCGGCGGGTCCGCGGCGGCACGGCCGGGCGGGCAGGTCGGCGCCGTCCACCCCGGGCCCCGCCGCGGACGGCGGAACGCCAGGTGGGGACGCCACCGCGCCACGCCGAGAACCCTGACGGCGGCACGCCGCCACCCCGGGCTCACCGGGGGGTGCCCGTGTGACGCGTGTGTACCCTCTTGCCAGACCCTCCCAGCGATCCTGGCGGGGGTCGCACGCGTCGGAACCGGGCCAGCGCCGCCCCGCGGACGACAGCCCCGGGGGCACCCACCCCCTGGGCTCGCGAGCCGGCCGGCCCGGTGGTCCGCCCGACCGCCGGCCCCCGGCTCTCCCGCAGTGCCACCCCCTCCGCCCTCATCGACCACCGGCCCGGGCACCAGCCCCACCGCCCCCCGTCGCCGACGACGGACCCCGGGTGGTGCGCCGACGACGGGAGTGACATGTCCGAGTCCACCGCCCCCGCCGCAGCCCCCGTCCGCGGGACCGCCGTCGCACCGCGACCGGGGACGGCCGTGCCCTTCTCGGCCGTCCCGGCCGCCCAGGGCCTCTACGACCCGGCGCTCGACTCCGACGCCTGCGGCGTCGCCTTCGTCGCCGACGTCCAGGGCCGCCGCTCGCGGGACATCGTGGCCGCCGGCCTCACCGCCCTGCACAACCTCGACCACCGGGGGGCGGCCGGCTCCGAGCCGAACTCCGGGGACGGCGCGGGCATCCTCACCCAGATCCCCGACGCCCTCCTGCGGGCCGAGGTCGCCTTCGACCTGCCGCCGCTGGGGGAGTACGCCGTCGGCATCGCCTTCCTGCCCGTCGACGAGGCCGAGCGGGCCGCCCGCGTCGCCGACGTCGCGCGGCTGGCCGGCGAGGAGGGGCTGACCGTCCTCGGCTGGCGCGAGCTGCCGACCGACCCGGACGGCGCCGACGTCGGGCCGACCGCCCGCGCGGTCATGCCGCACTTGGCCCAGGTGTTCGTCGCCGAGACCATGGGCGCCCGCGCCGACTCCACGGCCTTCGGTGGCAACGTGGCCGTCAACGGGGTGACCCGGCTGGAGCGGCGGGCCTTCGTGCTGCGCAAGCGGGCCGAGCGCGCCGCCACCGAGGCCGGCAGCTCCCTCTACGTGGCCTCGCTGTCCTCCCGGACCATCACCTACAAGGGCATGCTGACCACCGACCAGCTGCCCGCCTTCTTCCCGGACCTGCGCGACGAGCGCTACGCGTCGGCGATCGCCCTCGTGCACAGCCGGTTCTCCACCAACACCTTCCCGAGCTGGCCGCTGGCCCACCCGTTCCGGGTCATCGCCCACAACGGCGAGATCAACACCATCAAGGGCAACCGCAACCGGATGCGGGCCCGCGAGGCCAAGCTCGAGACGGCGCTGTTCGACGGCCCCGCCGGCCCCGCCTCCGAGCTGGGGCTCGACCGCCTCTTTCCGGTCACGGCCAGCGACTTCAGCGACTCGGCCACCTTCGACGAGGTGCTCGAGCTGCTGCACCTGTCGGGCCGCTCGCTGCCCCACGCGGTGCTCATGATGATCCCGGAGGCCTGGGAGAACCACGACGAGATGGACCCGGCCCGCCGGGCCTTCTACCGGTTCCACTCCTCGATCATGGAGCCGTGGGACGGGCCGGCCGCGGTCGCCTTCACCGACGGCACGCTCATCGGCGCGGTGCTCGACCGCAACGGGCTGCGCCCGGGCCGCTGGTGGCACACCAAGGACGACCTCGTCGTCCTCGCCAGCGAGGTCGGCGTCCTCGACGTCCCCGACTCCGAGGTCGTCGCCAAGGGCCGGCTGCAGCCGGGCCGGATGTTCCTCGTCGACACCGCGGCGGGGAAGATCGTCTCCGACGAGGAGGTCAAGGGCGCGCTGGCGGCCGAGCACCCCTACGAGGACTGGCTGCACGCCGGCCTGGTGCACCTTCCCTCGCTGCCGGAGCGCCGGCGGGCCCGGCCCAGCCACGAGTCCGTCGTCCGCCGCCAGCTGCTGTTCGGCTACACCGAGGAGGACCTGCGCGTCCTGCTCACGCCGATGGCCTCCACGGGCGCCGAGCCGATCGGGTCGATGGGCACCGACACCCCCGTCGCGGCGCTGTCGGACCGCTCGCGGCTGCTCTACGACTACTTCGGGCAGCTGTTCGCCCAGGTGACCAACCCGCCCCTGGACGCCATCCGCGAGGAACTGGTGACCAGCCTCGGGCGGACCTTCGGGCCGGAGCAGAACCTGCTGCACGCCACCCCGGCGTCCTGCCGGCAGGTGTTCCTGCCCTACCCGGTCATCGACAACGACGAGCTGGCCAAGATCCTGCACATCGACGACGACGGCGACCTGCCCGGGTACGCCGCCGTCCGGGTGACCGGCCACTACGACGTCACCGGCGGCGGGCCGGCGCTGAGCCACGCCATCGAGCAACTGCGCACCAAGGTCAGCAAGGCCATCGCCGCGGGTGCGCGGATCATCGTGCTCTCCGACCGGGACTGCGACGAGGACCGCGCCCCGATCCCGTCGCTGCTCATGACCGCCGCCGTCCACCACCACCTGGTGCGGGAGAAGACCCGCATGGAGGTCGGCCTGGTCGTCGAGTCCGGCGACTGCCGCGAGGTGCACCACGTCGCGCTGCTGCTCGGCTACGGCGCGGCCGCGGTCAACCCGTACCTGGCCTTCGAGAGCGTCGAGGACCTCATCCGCGACGGCGTGCTCACCGGCATCGAGCCGGTGCAGGCCAACCGCAACATGGTGAAGGCGCTCGGCAAGGGCGTGCTCAAGGTGATGAGCAAGATGGGCATCAGCACCGTCGGCTCGTACACGATGGCGCAGATCTTCGAGGCCGTCGGGCTCTCCCGCGAGGTCGTCGACGAGTACTTCACCGGCACCTCCTGCCCCCTCGGCGGCGTCGGCATCGACGTGCTCGCCGAGGAGGTGGCCATGCGCCACCGCCGCGCCTACCCGGAGAACCCCACCGAGCGGGCCCACCGGCGGCTGGAGACCGGCGGGGAGTACCAGTGGCGCCGCGAGGGGGAGGTGCACCTGTTCAACCCCGAGACGGTGTTCCTCCTGCAGCACGCCACCCGGTCCCGGCAGTTCGAGGTGTTCCAGCGCTACACCGACACCGTCGACGCGCTGTCGGTGGAGGCCGCGACCCTGCGCGGGCTGTTCGACATCCGCACCGGCGAGCGCCCGCCCGTGCCGCTCGAGGAGGTCGAGCCGGCCGGCGAGATCGTCAAGCGCTTCCAGACCGGCGCGATGAGCTACGGCTCCATCTCGCAGGAGGCGCACGAGACCCTGGCGATCGCCATGAACCGGCTCGGCGGCAAGTCGAACACCGGCGAGGGCGGCGAGGACCCCGACCGCTTCGAGCCCGACCCCAACGGCGACCTGCGCCGCTCGGCGATCAAGCAGGTGGCCAGCGGCCGGTTCGGGGTCACCAGCGAGTACCTGGTCAACGCCGACGACATCCAGATCAAGATGGCGCAGGGCGCCAAGCCCGGCGAGGGCGGCCAGCTCCCCGGCGCCAAGGTGTACCCGTGGGTGGCCCGCACCCGGCACTCGACGCCGGGGGTCGGCCTCATCAGCCCGCCGCCGCACCACGACATCTACTCGATCGAGGACCTCAAGCAGCTGATCCACGACCTGAAGAACGCCAACAGCGAGGCGCGGGTCCACGTCAAGCTGGTCAGCGAGGTGGGTGTCGGGACGGTCGCGGCCGGCGTGAGCAAGGCGCACGCCGACGTCGTCCTCATCTCCGGGCACGACGGCGGGACGGGCGCGGCGCCGCTGACCTCGCTCAAGCACGCCGGCTCGCCGTGGGAGCTGGGTCTGGCCGAGACGCAGCAGACGCTGCTGGCCAACGGCCTGCGCGACCGGATCGTCGTCCAGGCCGACGGGCAGATGAAGACCGGCCGCGACGTGATCATCGCGGCGCTGCTCGGCGCCGAGGAGTACGGCTTCGCCACCGCCCCGCTGGTGGTCTCCGGCTGCGTGATGATGCGCGTCTGCCACCTCGACACCTGCCCGGTCGGCGTCGCGACGCAGAACCCCGAGCTGCGCAAGCGGTTCACCGGGCGGCCGGAGTTCGTGGTGACCTTCTTCGAGTTCCTGGCCGAGCAGGTCCGCCGGTACCTCGCCGAGCTCGGGTTCCGCACCCTCGACGAGGCGATCGGCCGGGCCGAGCTGCTCGACACCCGCAAGGCAGTCGACCACTGGAAGGCCGCGGGGCTGGACCTGTCCCCGATGCTGGCGGTGCCCGCGCTGCCGGAGGGCGGCGTCCGGCACCGGGTGCGCGAGCAGGACCACGGTCTCGACGTGGCGCTGGACCAGACCCTGATCCAGCTGTGCGAGGGCGCGCTGCTCGACGCCCGGCCGGTGACCCTCGAGCTGCCGGTCCGCAACGTCAACCGCACCGTCGGCACGATGCTCGGCTCGATGGTCACCCGCCGCTTCGGCGGCGAGGGCCTGCCCGACGGCACGATCGACCTGACCTTCACCGGGTCGGCCGGGCAGTCCTTCGGCGCCTTCGTGCCACGCGGGATCACCATGCGGCTGTCCGGCGACGCCAACGACTACGTCGGCAAGGGCCTCTCCGGCGGGCGGATCGTCGTCCGGCCGGCGCGGGAGGCGACCTTCCCGGCGGAGGACAACGTCATCGCCGGCAACGTCATCGGCTACGGCGCCACCGGCGGGGAGATCTTCCTGCGCGGCCGGGTCGGCGAGCGGTTCTGCGTGCGCAACTCCGGTGCACTGGCCGTCGTCGAGGGCGTGGGCGACCACGCGCTGGAGTACATGACCGGCGGCCGCGCGGTGATCCTCGGGCCGACCGGCCGCAACGTCGCGGCCGGCATGTCCGGCGGCATCGGCTACGTGCTCGACCTGGCCCGCCACCGGGTCAACGCCGAGATGGTCGACGTCGAGCCCCTGGACGGCGAGTCCGCCCAGTGGCTGCGCGAGGTGCTGGTGCGCTACCGCGCCGACACCGACTCCCCGGTGGCGGCGGCGCTGCTGGCCGACTGGGGCCGCTGGGCCGAGCGCTTCAGCGTGATCATGCCGCGCGACTACCGTCGCGCGCTCGAGGCCCGGCGCGCCGCGGAGGCCGCCGGCACCGACGTGGACGTGGCAGTGATGGAGGCCGCACGTGGCTGACTCGACGGGGTTCCTGAAGCACGACCGGGCGCTGCCGCCGCGCCGGCCGGTGGACGTCCGGATCCTGGACTGGAAGGACGTCTACCTCACCCGCGACAGCGGTGAGGACGCGGTGTTCCCGGTGGCCGAGGTCCGCAGGCAGGCGGCGCGCTGCATGGACTGCGGCATCCCGTTCTGCCACCACGGCTGCCCGCTGGGCAACCTCATCCCGGAGTGGAACGAGCTCGCCCGCCGGGACGACTGGTCCGAGGCCATCGAGCGGCTGCACGCGACCAACAACTTCCCGGAGTTCACCGGGAAGCTGTGCCCGGCGCCGTGCGAGGGCGCCTGCGTGCTCAACCTGGAGGAGTCGCCGGTCACGATCAAGCAGATCGAGTGGGAGATCATCGACCAGGCGTTCCAGCGCGACCTGGTCACCCCGGTCGTCCCACAGGAGCAGACCGGCAAGAAGGTCGCCGTCATCGGCTCCGGCCCTGCGGGGCTCGCGGCCGCTCAGCAGCTCACCCGCGCCGGGCACGACGTGACGGTCTACGAGCGGGCCGACCGCATCGGCGGGCTGCTCCGCTACGGCATCCCCGAGTTCAAGATGGAGAAGGCCGTCCTCGACCGGCGGCTGGACCAGATGCGCGCCGAGGGCACCCGGTTCGTCACCGGCGTCGAGGTCGGCGGCAGCGGCCCGGACGACCTGTCGGTCGAGCAGCTGCGGGGGGCCTTCGACGCCGTCGTCCTCTCCGGCGGGGCCACGGTCGGCCGCGACCTGCCGGCCCCCGGCCGCGAGCTCGACGGCATCCACCTGGCCATGGACTACCTGCCCCACGGCAACCGGCAGGCCCTCGGCGAGATCGACACCCCGCCGATCGACGCCCGCGGCAAGCACGTCGTGATCATCGGTGGCGGCGACACCGGCGCGGACTGCCTCGGCACCGCCCACCGGCAGGGTGCGGCCTCGGTCACCCAGCTGGAGATCATGCCCGCGCCGCCGGACCGCCGGGACCAGGCGGCCAACCCCTGGCCGACCTACCCGATGGTCATGCGCGTCTCCAGCGCCCACGAGGAGGGCGGCGAGCGGCTGTACGCGGTCAACACCGAGCGCTTCCTCGGCCACGAGGAGGGCCCCGGCCAGGGCCGGGTGCGGGCGCTGCTCATCCACGACGTCGAGCGGGTCGAGGGCCGGTTCCAGAAGGTCGAGGGCACCGAGCGCGAGCTGCCGGCCGACCTGGTGCTGCTGGCGATGGGCTTCACCGGCGCCCAGCGCACCGGGCTGGTCGACACGCTCGGCGTCGAGGTCGACGGCCGCGGCAACGTGGCCCGCGACGGCGAGTTCATGTCCACCGTCCCCGGGGTGTTCGTCGCCGGCGACATGGGGCGCGGGCAGTCGCTGATCGTGTGGGCCATCGCCGAGGGCCGGGCAGCCGCCGGGGCGGTCGACGAGTGGCTGACCGGCAGCTCGATGCTGCCCCGCCCGGTGACCCCGACGGCGGTCGCCCTCCGCTGAGAGAGGACCCCGTCCTGCCCACCCCTCGCAGGCTCGGGGTGGTGCCCTGGACGGGGCCGCTCTGCCCCCGCCGTTCGCAGGCTCGGGGCGGCCCTGCAGAGGGGCCGCCGTCCTCCCCACCCCCCGCAGGCTCGGGGTGGTGCCCTGGACGGGGCCGGGGCGGTGCCCGTCACGTGACGGACACGGCCCCGGCCGCGTGAGAGGCCCGGCCCGCGGACCACTAGCGTTCTGACCATGACGCGCCGCGCCAAGATCGTCTGCACGCTCGGGCCCGCCACCGGCTCCCAGGAACAGGTCACCGCCCTGGTCGAGGCCGGGATGGACGTCGCCCGGCTCAACTTCAGCCACGGCGCGCACGCCGACCACGAGCGCGCGTACCGCATGGTGCGCGAGGCGTCCGACCGCACCGGCCGGGCCGTCGCCGTCCTCGCCGACCTGCAGGGCCCCAAGATCCGGCTCGGCACGTTCGCCACCGGGCCGGTCGAGTGGAGCACCGGCAGCCGGGTGTGCATCACCGTCGACGACGTCCAGGGCACCGCCGAGCGGGTGTCCACCACCTACAAGGGCCTGGCCGCCGACGTGCGCGTCGGCGACCGGCTGCTCGTGGACGACGGCAAGCTCGCGCTCTCGGTCGTCGAGGTCGACGGCCCGGACGTGTGGTGCCTGGTCGTCGAGGGCGGCGAGGTCTCCAACAACAAGGGGCTCTCGCTGCCGGGCGTGGCCGTGAGCGTCCCGGCGCTGTCGGAGAAGGACGCCGAGGACCTGCGCTTCGCGCTGCACCTGTCCGTGGACTTCGTCGCGCTGTCCTTCGTGCGCTCGCCCCGCGACGTCGAGCTGGTCCGCGACATCATGCGCCAGGAGGACGTGACCGTCCCGGTCATCGCCAAGCTGGAGAAGCCGGAGGCCGTCGAGGACCTCGAGGCGATCGTCGAGGCCTTCGACGGGGTCATGGTGGCCCGCGGCGACCTGGGCGTCGAGCTGCCCCTCGAGCGGGTCCCGCTGGTCCAGAAGCGCGCCGTGCAGGCCGCCCGCGAGCGCAACAAGCCGGTCATCGTGGCCACCCAGATGCTCGAGTCCATGATCGTGAACTCGCGGCCGACCCGCGCCGAGGCCTCGGACGTCGCCAACGCCGTCCTCGACGGGGCGGACGCCGTGATGCTCTCCGGGGAGACCTCCGTCGGCCGCCACCCGATCGCGGCGGTCCGCACCATGGAGCGGATCATCGCCGCGGTCGAGGGCGACCAGGTGCGCGCCCCCGAACTGGTCCGCCGGTCGCGGTCGCGGTCCGGGGCGATCGTGCGCGCCGCCCGCGACATCGGGGAGTCCCTGGACGTCAAGGCCCTGGCCACCTTCACGCAGACCGGCGACACCGCCCGGCGGCTGGCCGCCCTGCACCCCCGGCAGCCGCTGCTCGCCTTCACCGTCGACGGCCGCGTGCGCAGCCAGCTCGCCCTCTCCTGGGGCGTGGAGACCTTCCTGGTGCCCACGGTGGAGCACACCGACGACATGGTCGAGCAGGTCGACTTCTCCCTGCTGGCCATCGGCCGGCTCCGGGAGGGCGACCGGGTCGTGGTGGTGGCCGGCAGCCCCCCGAACACGGTCGGCTCGACCAACCTGATCCGGGTGCACGAGGTGGGCACGGACTCGTGAACGACGTGGCGGGGGGCGCCCCCCTGATGGCGGTGCTGGAGCTCGAGGAGCGCGAGCGGGGCGTCTTCGTGGGCAAGACGCCCACGACGCGCCAGCAGCGCATCTTCGGCGGGCAGGTGGCCGGGCAGGCGCTGCGGGCCGCGGGCCTCACCGTCCCGGCCGACCGGGGCGTGCACTCGCTGCACTCCTACTTCCTGCGGCCCGGCGACCCGCACGAGGAGATCCGCTACGTGGTCGAGCGCATCCGCGACGGCCGGACGTTCACCACCCGGCGGGTCCTCGCCTGGCAGCACCGGGGCGGGGAGGACGTCGCCATCTTCGGGCTCACCGCCGACTTCACCGCCGGCGAGCAGGCGCTGGCCGAGCACGCGCTGCCGATGCCCGACGTGGCCGGCCCGGACGACCTGCCCGGCATCCCCGAGATGGTCGGCCGGCACCCCGACGTCGGCGCGGCCATGAAGGCGATGAGCGCCGCCGTGGAGCAGCGCTTCTTCGAGGACCCGTTCGCGCCGGAGCCCAAGAGCCCACCGCACACCCAGCAGCGGACCTGGCTGCGCGTGCGCGGCCGGCTGCCGGACGACCCCGCCGTCCAGGCCGCCGCGCTGACCTTCGCCAGCGACCTCACCCTGCTCTCGGCCGGGGTGGCCCGGCTCGGCGCCGGCTGGGGCGGTTTCGTCGGGGCGAGCCTGGACCACGCCGTCTGGTTCCACCGCCCGGCGCGGGCCGACGAGTGGTTCCTGTACGAGGGGGACAGCCCCTCGGCCTCGGCCGGGCGGGCGCTGTGCCTGGGGCAGATCTGGTCCGCCGACGGCACCCACGTCGCCACGGTGGCCCAGGAGGGCCTGCTGCGCGCCCGGGGCTGACCGCGGCTCAGCCCCCCGGCCGCACCGCGGCTCAGCCCCCCGGCCGCACCGCGGCGTCGGTCTCGTCCAGGACGGCCGCCGTCTCGGTCAGCGCGGGCGGTTCCCCGGCGTCGTCCACCGCGTCGTCCCCCCGCTCCTCGGCGGCCGCAGTGCTCCCGGTCTCGTCGCCGGCCGGGCCGGGCGGCGGGGCGGCCAGGCCCTGCTGGTCCCGGGCCTGGCGCGCCGTCTCGTCCTGGCCGGCCGGGGTCTCGGGCCCGCCGCCGGCCGGGCCGCCCCCCGCGGGCGTCGCCGGCTCGGCGGTGGCCGCCCGCTCCGCGGCCGCCCGCCGCTCGGCCTCCTCGCGGGCGCGCTCCGCGGCGGACTCGGCGAAGTCCGCGGCCAGCCAGTCGTGGTTCTCGCACAGCAGCGCCCACAGCCGGGCGACGTGCGCGGGGGTGGTCGTGGGCGCGCCCACCGCGACCCGCAGCACCACCTGCCCCCGCACGGTCGTGTGGGTCAGGAACACCTCGCCGCCGTCGTTGAGCCGCTCGAGGAGGGTCATGGTGGCGACGTCGGCGTCCACGTCGTCAGCCCAGCGCGGGCGCAGGCAGACCAGCGACAGCGGGTGCGGCGTCGCCACCTCGAAGCGGTCGTCGGCCGCCGCCCTGTCGGCCAGCTGCTGGGCCAGCGCCACGCCCGAGCGGATGTGCGCGCGCAGCCCCTCGGCGCCGTACCAGCGCAGCACGAACCACAGCTTGAGGGCGCGGAACCGGCGGCCCAGCTCGATCTGCCAGTCCCGGTAGTCGACCACCGCGCCGGCGTCGGAGGCGGCGTTGCGCAGGTACTCCGGGAGGATCGCCAGGGCGCCGGTGAGGGCGGCCCGGTCGGCGACCCAGAAGAGGGTCGCGTCGAAGCCGGTCAGCAGCCACTTGTGCGCGTCGGTGGTGTAGCTGTCGGCCCACTCCACGCCGGCCTGCAACCCGCGCAGCTCGGGGGCGAGCGCGCTGACCCCGGCGTAGGCGGCATCGACGTGCAGCCACACGCCGTGGTCGCGGCAGACGGGGCCGAGCTCGGCGAGGGGGTCCACCGCGGTGGTCGAGGTGGTCCCGACGGTGGCGCACACGAGGACCGGCGTGAGGCCACGGGCGGTGTCCCGCTCGAGCCGGGCGCGCAGCGAGGCCGGGCGCATCGCCAGGTCGCCGTCCACCTCGACGATGCGCACGGAGTCGCTGCCGAGGCCGGCGATCCGCACCGCCTTCTCCATGGAGGAGTGCGTCTCGGCGGTGACGTAGACGGTGCACTCCTCGGGTCGCACGCCCTCGCGCACGGTGGCCCCGCCGCTGGCCCGGTGCAGGGCGGCCAGCAGGGCCACCAGGTTCGCCCCGGAGCTGGAGTCCTGGACGACGCCACCCCCGGACCCGTCCGAGCGGAAGGAGTCCGGCAGGCCGAGCAGGCCGGCGAACCAGTCCATCACGTGCTGCTCGAGCTCGGTGCAGGCCGGGCTGGTCACCCAGGACATGCCCTGCACGCCCAGGCCCGCGCTGACCAGGTCGCCGAGCACCGAGGGCCCCGAGGTGTTGGCCGGGAAGTAGCCGAAGAAGCCGGGGTGCTGCCAGTGCGTCAGCCCGGGGACGACGACCCGGTCGAGGTCGGCGAGCACCGCGGAGACGGGCTCCCCGTGCTCGGGTGGGTCGGCGGGCAGGGCCTCGCGGACGTCACCGGGGGCGACGGGGGAGCGGACCGGCAGGCTGCCGACCCGGGTCCAGTAGTCGGCGATCCAGTCGACGACCTCGTGCCCGTGCCGGCGGAACTCCTCGGGCGTCATGTGCGGGACGGCGGGCATCTCGGACGGCGCAGTCACCGGCTCACCGTAATCGCCGACCCGGGGACCCCCGCCGCCGAGGAGGCAGCGCGGGGTGCCCGCTCGTCCCGTGATCCCGGACGCCTGGGGTGTCACCGGGCGGCCGCCGAGGGCGGCGCGGTGCGGCTGCGGGCCAGGCGGAGCAGCGCGACCGCGGCCGCGACGTAGCAGGCAGCCCACCACACGAGGACGGCCCGGTGGGCATCGGCGCCGAAGGCGCCCGCCAGCACCCAGCTGACCACCGACACCGCGATCGCCAGCACCAGGTAGACGCGCGTCCCGTGCAGCCAGGCGTAGGGGAGGAAGTGCGCGCCCCCGACGGCGGCCAGGGCGGCGGGGACCAGCTCGGGGTGGTCCGGGTAGAGCATGATCACCGCGGGCAGCGCCACGACCTGCACCATCGCCAGCTGCACCGACAGGCTGCGCAGCGGGTGGTCGGCCGGCATCGCGCCTCGGCCGAGCCGGCGCTCCAGCGCGAACGCCAGCGGCAGTGCCACGCCGCCCTGGAACAGGGTGGCCAGCGCCGCGGCGCGGGTGTCCAGGACGAACGACAGCGCCGCGACGACGCCCAGCGTCAGTGCGTAGGCGATCAGCCACGGTGCCCCCGCTGCCGCGGAGGCCGACGCGCTGCGCCGGGCTTCGTCGACGGTCATCGCGTCGCCGGCCGAGGCCGGCGGCGCGGTCCGCGGGGTGCTGGTCATGGGTGTCTCCTCCGGGCGGTGCTGGCGGGCGACGGTGTCGCGACCGCGTCGGGCGCAGTGGGGGTGGTCATCGGACCGGCTGCCCGCCGGCGAAGCGGTACGCGAACCGCTGATCGGCCCACCGCAGCGTGCTCGACCCGAAGGCGGGCGCCGGCCAGCAGGACCGCACCGGCGCGCCGCCGGCCCAGCACGTAACGGGTCACGAGGCCGGCGCCGAGCAGCAACCAGAACCCGGCCTCGCAGGCGACGATCAGGGCGAGCAGGACGCCGGTCACGGGGCGGCACCGCGCCGGTGCCGCGGGCAGGGCGGGCACCGGACGGCGGCCGCGCCGGCAAGGGTCGCCGGCATGGTGGTCATCCGTGCTCCTCGGTCGGTGACGGGGTCGGCGGCCGTGACCGACCGGGCGGACGGCGGTGCCGACCGCCACCAGGCCGGCGGTCGGTGACGGGCGAACCGGGCGGCGCGTCGCACCGAGGACCGCCGGACACCCGGGGCCGCCGGATCGTCATCGGCAGGGCGCGGCGCCTCCCGGAACGTGCGCTCGCCCACCCGCACGAGCCCGGGGACCGACGGTCCGGCCGGACGGGGACCGACGGTCAGCTCCCGGGAGTGCCCCCGGTGCGACTCGAACGCACACTGTGCGGGTTTTGAATCCGCTCCCTCTGCCGTTGGGGTACGGGGGCAGCGCCGTCCTGCGGGGAGGGCGGTGCGCGGTCGAGCCTAGCGGGGCGGTGCCGGCCGACCGGCATCGATAGGCTCTCGCGGGTGAGCAGCGAGTCGATCCGGGTCCTCATCGCCGAGGACGAGGCGCTCATCCGCCTCGACCTCAAGGAGATGCTGGAGGAGGAGGGCTACTCCGTCGTGGCCGAGGTCGGGGACGGCCAGCAGGCGGTGGACCGTGCCGCGGAACTGCGGCCGGACCTGGTCATCCTCGACATCCAGATGCCGGTCCTGGACGGGCTGGCGGCGGCGGAGCAGATCGCCGCGTCGCGGGTCGCCCCGGTGATCGTGCTGACCGCCTTCAGCCAGCGGGAGCTCGTCGAGCGGGCGCGCGACGCCGGCGCCATGGCCTACCTGGTCAAGCCGTTCTCCAAGAACGACCTCGTGCCCGCGATCGAGGTGGCCCGCGCCCGTTTCGCCGAGCTGACCGCGCTGGACGGCGAGGTGCGCACGCTGGAGGAGCGGCTGGAGGCGCGCAAGGTCGTGGAGCGGGCCAAGGGCAAGCTGATGGCCGAGCAGGGCCTCACCGAGGCCGAGGCCTTCCGCTGGATCCAGCGCACGGCGATGAACGAGCGGACGTCGATGAAGGCGCTCGCGCAGCGGATCCTGGAGCCGGCGACGGCCGAGACGCCCTCGGACTGAGCGGCCCGCAGGGGCCGGCCCTCCGCCCTCCGGCAGGTCACAACCCTGTCACGGTCCGGGCGACCCGGCTTTCTGGCGGCAGATCGCCAGCTAACGTCCCCCCACTGACCGGGCCGGTCCCCTCGGAGGCCGGCCTCGTGCACCACGACACAACAGTGGGAGTTGCTTGATGCGCACTGGCATCCTCGCCCGGAGCGCCGCGGTCTCGGCCGCCGCCCTGCTCGTCCTGACCGCCTGTGGCGGCGACGACGAGGGTGGTGGCTCGGCCGGCGGTGGCGGAGACAGCGGCGAGAAGCAGGTCAACGTCTACGGCAGTGACGGCAACATGGGCAACGCGCTCGGGGAGTCCTTCTCCACGGACGGCGCGCTGGCCGGCATGCGCGGCACGACGCCGCTCACCGACCTCGGCACCGAGTTCCAGGACCGGCTGCTCGCCATCGACCCGAACCTGCAGGACTTCAACTACTCGGCCGAGACCTACGACGCCATCATCATCACCGCGCTGGCCGCCCAGCTGGCCGGCAGCACGCAGGCGCCGGACTTCGCGCCGTACGTGAACGGCGTGACGTTCGGCGGTGAGGCCTGCGACAGCTTCAGCGCCTGCCTGGACATCATCAACAACGGGGGCAACCCGGACTACGACGGCGTCTCCGGGCCCCTGAGCTTCACCGAGCCCGGTGAGCCGGCCCAGGCCAGCTTCGGGATCCTGCAGTTCGGCGAGGACAACCAGCTCGACGAGACGCAGACCACCTACGAGATCGCCGGGGACGAGGCCAACGCCGCCACCGACGAGGGCCCGGCGCCCGCGGCTCCCGGCACCACGGCGGACAACCCGCTGGTGATCGGCACGCTCCTGCCGCTGACCGGGAACCTGGCCTTCCTCGGCCCGCCCGAGGTCGCCGGCGCCCGCCTGGCCGTCCAGGAGATCAACGACGCCGGCGGGGTGCTCGGCCTGCCGGTGGAGCTGGTCGAGGGTGACTCCGGTGACGCCTCGACCGACACCGCCACCCAGACCGTCGACCGGCTGCTGCAGGCCAACGTCGACGCGATCATCGGGGCGGCGTCCTCGGGCGTGAGCCTCACCGTGATCGACCGGATCACCGGCGCAGGCGTCCTGCAGTTCTCCCCGGCCAACACGTCGGACCAGTTCACCGACTACAACGACAACGGGCTGTACTTCCGCACCGCCCCGCCGGACACGCTGCAGGCCCGGGCCCTGGCCGACCTCGTCATCGAGGACGGCAACAACACCGTCGGGATCCTGGCCCTCAACGACCCGTACGGGACCGGGCTGGCCGAGAACCTCCGCCAGAACCTGATCGACAGCGGGCTCTCCGAGGACAGCATCGAGTACCTGACCTACGACCCGCAGGCCGCGAACTACGACTCCGAGGTCCAGCAGATGGTGGACCTCAACCCCGACGCCATCGTGGTGATCGGCTTCGAGGAGTCCGCGCGGATCATCGAGGGGCTCAACTCGCAGGGCATCGGCCCGGCGCGTTGATCCCCTCCGGCGGGGCCCCGAGCCCCCGCTGAGGACACCACGCAGCGGCCCGGCACCAGCAGGTGCCGGGCCGCTGTGCTGTCCCGTGCCGCCCGTCCGACGAGGCGCCGGTGCCGGGCGCCCGCGGTCCGCGAGGTCGGTCAGCGCTGCAGCCGCTGCCCGTCGGGGGCCCAGTCGGCGGGCCGGCCGACGTGGTTGGAGAACTCGACCGACCAGCGCCACCAGCTGCGGTCGGGCGCGTGCTCCCAGGCGGTCAGGACGCCGACCTCGCCACCGGGCAGGACCACCGGCAGGCCGTGCATCCGGTCGTCGGGCCACACCTCGCTGCGCTGCACCCCGCCGTCGCGGAGCTCCAGCAGGGTGAGGGGGGAGTAGTCCCCGGTGCGGTCGGCGTCCCCCCGCGCCACGACGGTGTCGTCGTCGGCGGTCACGCGCACGGCGAGGGCCGCCGGCGCGGCGTGGACCAGCACGCGGGAGAAGCCGCCGGCGGTGAGGGCGCGCGCGTGCTCGAGGCCGTTCATGCCGCCGTCACGGGAGCGCAGGTCCCAGGTCCAGTTCATCCCCGGCCCCTACCCACGACGGCGCCCCGCTCCCGTGGAGGAGCGGGGCGCCGTCGTGGGCGACGCCGGCCGGGCCTGCGGGGCCCGCCCGGCCCCCGTCGCAGGGCCCCGCCGCGGGCCTGCGAGCGGTGGGGGGCGAGGGGATCCCTCCTTCAGCGGGCCTTGGCCAGGGTCCCCAGGTAGAGCTCGATGACCTTCGGGTCGTGCATCAGCGACTCCCCGGTGTCGGTGTAGGCGTTGCGGCCCTGGTCGAGCACGTAGCCGCGGTCGCAGATCTGCAGGCACCGCCGCGCGTTCTGCTCGACCATGATGATCGACACCCCGGTGGCGTTGATCCGCCGGCAGCGGATGAACACCTCGTCCTGGTAGGCCGGTGACAGGCCGGCGGACGGCTCGTCGAGCAGCAGCACCGAGGGCTCCATCATCAGAGCCCGCCCCATGGCCACCATCTGCCGCTCGCCGCCGGACAGCGACCCGGCCTTGGTGCTGCGCCGCTCCCCGAGCATGGGGAAGAGGTCGGAGACGTAGGAGAACCGCTCCTTGAACACCTTGGGCCGCAGGTAGGCGCCCATCTGCATGTTCTCCTCGATGGTCAGCGAGGGGAACACGTTGTTGTTCTGCGGCACGTAGCCCACGCCCAGCGACACCAGTCGGTGCGCCGGGGCCGAGGTGATGTCCTCGCCGCGCAGGGAGACCGCGCCCGAGCGGACCGGGATGAGCCCGAAGATGGTCTTGAGCAGCGTCGACTTGCCGGCGCCGTTGGGGCCGATGATGCCGACGAGCTCACCCTCCTGCAGGTAGAAGTCGCACCCGCGCAGGATGTTGACGCCCGGGACGTACCCGGCCACGAGGTCGTCGGCCCGGACGAGGGCGCCCTCGGCGAGGCGCAGGTGCTCCTCGCGGGTGGCGGCCTTCTCGGCGGGGGACAGGGTGCCCGCGGGCGCCCCTGCGGTCCCCGCGCGGGTCGTGCCCGCGTCGGTGTCGTCCCCGGCGTCGACCGGTCGGTCGAACTCCAGAGCGGGGTCGGTGCTGTGCCGCGGGTCGGTCATCGCTGCCCTCCGTGCCGGGGCCGGCGCTCGGGGTCGATGACGTCCCCGCCGGTGCCCTCCTCCTGCGCGATCGAGCGCTCCGCCTCGGCGAGCACCCGGTCCTCCTCGTCCACGGTCAGCGGCGCGTCGTGGTGGGCGCCGAGGTAGGCGTCGACCACGGCCTGGTTCTGGCTGATCGACTCGGGCGGGCCCTCGGCGATCACCTTGCCGGAGGCCATGACGACCACCCAGTCGCTGATGTCGCGGACGACGTCCATGTCGTGCTCGACGAAGATCACCGTCATGCCCTGCTCGCGCAGGTCCTTGACGTGGCCGAGCAGGCTCTGCGTGAGCGCCGGGTTCACCCCGGCCATCGGCTCGTCGAGCATGACGACCTCGGGGTCGGTCATGAGCGCGCGCGCCATCTCGAGGAGCTTGCGCTGCCCGCCGGAGAGGGTGCCCGCGAAGTCGTCCTTCTTCGCGTCGAGCTTGAAGCGCCGCAGCAGCTCCAACGCCTTCTCGGTGTTCTCCCGCTCCTGGGAGCGCCACACGCCGGGGACCAGGGCGCGGAAGAAGCCCTCGCCCTTCTGCCCCTGGGCGCCGAGCAGCATGTTCTGCAGCACGGTCAGCCGGGACAGCGCCTTGGTCAGCTGGAAGGTGCGGACGACGCCCAGCCGGGAGACCCGGTGCGGGGACAGCTTGCCCAGCGGGCGGCCGTTGAACGACCAGGTGCCGCTGTCGGGCTGGTCGAACCCGGTGAGCAGGTTGAACAGCGTCGTCTTGCCGGCACCGTTGGGCCCGATGAGGCCGGTGATGCCGCCGCGCTGGATCTCCAGGTGGTCGACGGCGACGGCCGTCAGCCCTCCGAAGGTGCGGGTGACGTCGTCCACGACGATGGCCGCGTCGGGCTTGGCGACGCCGACCTCCCAGGGGACGTCGCGCAGCGCGGCCTGGGCCAGCCGCTGCGGGGCAGCGCCCTTGCCGAGCGAGGCGGGGGCGCCGGCTCCTGCGGCGGTGGCGCCGTGCGGGGTCGGGTCAGCGGGCATCGAGCATCACCTCTCGTCGGTCGCCGAAGATGCCCTGGGGGCGGAAGACCAGCAGCAGGATCAGCCCGAGCCCGATGAGCACGAACCGGATCTGGGCCACGTCGGTGGCCGAGAGCAGGTCCTCCGGGATGACCCCGTTGCTGATCAGCGTCCGGAGCCCCGTGTCGGCGAACTGGATGATGAAGTACATCAGCATGGCCCCCACGACGGGACCCAGCACGCGTGCCGCCCCGCCGAGGATGAGCGCGGCGTAGGCCAGGAAGGTGTTGGCGTTCTGGTACTGGTCCGGGGTGGCCGACCCGGTGCCGACGGCGTAGACCATGCCGCCGAGGGCGCCGAGCACGCCGCCGAGCACCAGGGCCTGCATCTTGTACACGTAGACGTTCTTGCCCAG
The DNA here is from genome assembly GCF_003428645.1 of Geodermatophilus marinus. Lineage (GTDB taxonomy): Bacteria > Actinomycetota > Actinomycetes > Mycobacteriales > Geodermatophilaceae > Geodermatophilus. The sequence continues at coordinate 259,054 of NZ_QVQH01000003.1, forward strand.
CGCGCGCACGGCGTCCTCGTCCTCGCGGATGGACTTGACGACGCGACCCCAGGGGCTGCGCACGAGCAGCCAGGTCAGCAGGCAGGTCAGCGCCACCAGGACCCACCCGACCAGCGCCACCCACAGGTCGGCGCCGCTCCAGCGGGTGCCGAGCAGGTCGTAGCGCTCGGCGGTGTCCCAGGGGGCGAGCGCGATGAAGTCCTGGTTGAAGCCGGACAGGCCGCGCGTGCCGTTGGTGACCGGGGTGGCCGACACCGACCGGAAGAGCAGTCGCAGGCCCTCGGCCGTGGCGATGGTGGCGATGGCCAGGTAGTCGGCGCGCAACCGCAGGGTCGGGATGCCGAGCAGGAGGGCGAGCAGGACCGCGGCAGCGAGGCCGATGACCACGCCCACCCAGAACGGCAGGCCCCACTGGGAGACCGAGATCGCGATGCCGTAGCCGCCGAGCAGCGCGAACGCGATCTGGCCGAAGTTGAGCAGCCCGGTGTAGCCGAACTGGATGTTGAGGCCGAGGGCCAGCAGCGCCAGGAAGACCGCCTGGAAGCCGATCGCCGCCTTGAGGGCGATCGCGAAGGCGTCGATGAGTTCAGCCACGGTTCAGCCCACCCGAGCCCGGCTGCCGAGGATCCCCTGCGGCCGCACGATGAGGATGACGATCAGCAGCAGCAGGCCGCCGACGTACTTCACGTCGTTGGGGATCACCAGCGTGGACATCTGCACGAAGACCCCCACGACGATGCTCCCGAGGAGGGCGCCGTAGGCCGTCCCCAGCCCGCCGAGCGTGACGCCGGCGAACATGAGCAGCAGCAGCCGGAAGCCCATGTCCCACTGCACCTCGTCGGAGAGGCCCAGCAGCACGCCGCCGAGGGCGGCCAGCGCACCGCCCATCATCCAGACGACGAGGATGACGCGGTTGACGTCGATCCCGGAGGACGCGGCGAGGTCGCGGTTGTCGGCGACGGCACGCATCGCCTTGCCGATCTTCGTCTTCTGCAACATGACCGCGACCAGGAGCAGCACGACCAGCGCGATGACGATCGAGGCCAGGTCGGCGTTGGTCATCGTGAACGGCCCGTAGTCGACGGCCCGCTGGCCGCGGTAGTCGGCGTAGGCGTTGGACCGGCCGCCGTAGATGATCTGGTACAGGTAGCGCAGCAGCAGCGACAGCCCGATCGAGATGACCAGCGCGGCGACCAGCCCGGTGCCGCGGCGGCGCAGCGGCCGCCACAGGGCCAGTTCGTTGAGCGCGCCGATGCCGGCGCCCACCACCATCGCCAGGAGCGCGGCGGGGATCAGCGGCACGCCGCCCTCGACGTTGATGAACCAGGCCGCGATGGCGCCGATGGTGACCAGCTCGCCGTGGGCGAAGTTGGTCAGGCCGGTGGTGCCGAAGATGAGCGACAGGCCGATGGCGGCCATGGCGATGAGCAGCCCGAAGCGCAGCCCGTCGACGAAGAGCTGGATCCACTGCACCGTGCCGCCGCCGGAATTCCGGCTGCCGTCGTTGAGCCCGATCAGCACACCCTGGTCGCGGCCGGGGTCGACGGTGACGGTCCGGCTGTTCTCCCCGTTGAGCGTGACGCCCTCGGGCAGGGCGTCCTCGTCGATGGTGACGGTGTACTGGCCCGGCCCGGGGAGGTCCACCGACCAGCGCCCGTTCTCGTCGGACTCGGTCGTCCCGATCTCCTGGCCGTCGGGGGTGGTGACCGTGACCTCGACGCCCTCGATGGGGCCGCTGAGGCTGGTGCGGAACGTGCCGGAGACCGACTCGGCGGCAGTCTCGGGCTCGGCGGCGGCCGTGCCCGGGACCAGCAGGGCGAACGACCCCGCCAGGACGGCCAGCAGGAGCAGCCGCAGCGGCCCCCGCCGTCCACCTCCCGTGCCGGTGCGGCGGGCGTCCACGTGCGAGGGCGCGCCTCTGCCGGCGCGCCTGCCGGCACGGTTGTGCGCGTGCGTCACTCGACCTCCCTGGCGTCTGAGTGGGCAGGACCGTAACCCAGCGGCGGCCTACGACGGTTCCCACAGGGCGAGATGTGACCTGGAAGAGATGACCGCACCCGCCCCGCGCGCACCACGGCGGCGCGTCGCCGTCACGCAGGGCGATCCGCCCGGCACGCTGTGCCCACCGTCCAGGGAGGGTTCTGTGGCAGGAGCCGGTGCTCGGTCCCCCGTCACGACGCGCGCGGCGCGTCCCGACGACCTCGCCGCCGTGCTGGCGCTGGTGCGGCAGCACCGGTCCGAGGCGCATGCCGAGGGCGTCCTCACCGGCCAGACGCCGGGAGCCGCCGCCGCCCCCGGGTTCCGCCGCCTGCTCGCCGACGCGGAGCACCGGGTGGTGCTCGCCGTCCTCCCGGGCGCGGACGTCGCGCGCGGCTCCGGGACGGGGGAGTCCGTCGTGGGGCTGGCGATCCTCGGGGTGGACCCGCTGTCGGTCGTCCTCGGGGTGGCGCAGGTGACCGTGGACAACCTGGTGGTGCACCGCGACCACCGGCGCTGCGGCGCCGGTGCCGCGCTCCTCGGTGCGGCCGTCCGGTATGCCGAGGAGGTCGGCGCCGACCACGTCGTCGGGTCGGTCGGCGGCCACGAGGCCGAGCGGCAGCGCTTCTTCTCGCGGATGGGGTTCGCCCCGCTCACCACACGGCGCATCGTCCCTCGGGAGACCCTGGCCCGCGCACTGGCGGCCTGGCAGCGCGGCGGCGTGCTCGTGCCCCCGCCCCGGCGGCCGGTGCTGCGCCGCCGGCCGGTGAGCCGCGTCCAGCCGGTGCTCGGTGCCGCGGCCGAGGCCTGAGCGGGATCTCCCCGGGAGGTGCCGCCCGCCGGCTCAGGCGTCGGCGAGCAGGCAGGTGAGCCGGGCGGTCGCCGTCGTCCGGCCCCCGTCGTCGGAGACCTCGACCTGGAAGGTGGCGAGGGTGCGCCCGCGCCGCGCCGGCGTCGCGACCGCGGTCACCCAGCCCCGCGTCGCGGCCCGCAGGTAGCTGACGTTGAGCTCCACGCCCACGCACCGCCGGCCCGGCCCGGCGCCGATCGCCGCGGCCCAGGACCCGACCGTCTCCACCAGCGCGCAGGTCGCGCCGCCGTGCAGCAGCCCGGCCGGCTGCTGGTTGCCCTCGACCGGCATGCGGGCGACGAGGTGGTCCGGGTCGTGGTCGAGGATCTCGATACCCAGCTTCTCGTCCAGAGGGCTCACGAGTCCGGGCGGCAACCAGTCGGGGCGGGTGAGGGACACGGGGGCACGGTAGCCAGGCGGTCCCGTGCCGCATGGTGGCCCCTGCACCGGGTCGGGCGTGCCCGTGCCGTGTGCCGGCCCCGGTGCAGGGGCCCGGCGCGAGCTCGTGGGCGTCGGGGGGCACCGGGTCGGGCGTGCCCGTGCCGTGTGCCGGCCCCGGTGCAGGGGCCCGGCGCGAGCTCGTGGGCGTCGGGGGGGCACCGGGGTCCTTCTAGGATCAGCCCCGATGTCCGCCTCGGTCTCCGCCCCCGCCCCCGCCGCCCCGACCGCAGGAGCCGGGGCGCGCCCGCGGCTGCTGCTGCTCGACGGCCACTCCCTGGCCTACCGCGCGTTCTTCGCCCTCCCGGTGGAGAACTTCTCCACCACGACCGGGCAGCCCACGAACGCCGTCTACGGCTTCACGTCGATGCTGATCAACGTGCTGCGCGACGAGCAGCCCACCCACCTCGCCGTCGCCTTCGACGTGGGGCGGAAGACCTTCCGCAGCGAGATCTACGCCGAGTACAAGGCCAACCGCGCCGAGAGCCCGACCGACTTCCGCGGCCAGGTCAGCCTCATCCAGGAGGTGCTGGGCGCCCTGCACGTCCCGGTGATCACCGCCGAGGGCTACGAGGCCGACGACGTCATCGCCACCCTGACGGTGCAGGCGGTCGAGCAGGGCATGGACGTGCTCATCTGCACCGGCGACCGCGACGCGCTGCAGCTGGTCGGCGAGCACGTCACCGTGCTCTACCCGCGCAAGGGCGTCTCCGACCTGACCCGGTTCACGCCCGAGGAGGTCGAGTCCAAGTACGGGCTGTCCCCGGCGCAGTACCCCGACTTCGCCGCGCTGCGCGGCGACCCGAGCGACAACCTGCCCAGCATCCCCAGCGTCGGCGAGAAGACGGCGGCCAAGTGGGTGCGGGAGTACGGGTCCCTCGACCAGCTCGTCGACCGGGTCGACACCGTGAAGGGCAAGGTCGGGGAGAAGCTGCGCGAGCACCTCTCCGCGGTCCTGCAGAACCGCCGGCTCACCGAGCTGGACCGGTCGGTGCCGCTCGACCTCGGCCCCGCGGACCTCGCCGTCCGCGCCTGGGACCGCAACGAGGTGCACACGCTCTTCGACAACCTGCAGTTCCGCGTCCTGCGGGACCGGCTCTTCGCGACCCTGAGCAGCGCCGAGCCCGAGGTCGAGGGCGGCTTCGACGTCACGGTGGACGACGTGCCCGCCGGCGGCCTGGGCGACTGGCTGGCCGCGCACGCCCGCACGAGCCGCACCGGGGTGGTCTTCCGGGGCAGCTGGGGCCGGGGCACCGGTGAGCTGACCGGCCTCGCCCTGGCCGCGGCCGACGACCACACCGCCTTCGTCGACCTCGGCCCGGACCTCGACACCGGCGACGAGCAGGCGCTGGCCGCCTGGCTGGCCGACCCGTCGGCACCCAAGGTGGTGCACGAGGTCAAGGGGCCGCTCCTGGCGATCTGGGCGCGCGGCTGGGACCTCGCCGGCATCGTCAGCGACACCGCCCTGGCGGCCTACCTGGCGCTGCCCGGGCAGCGCTCGTTCGACCTGGCCGACCTGGCCGTCCGGTACCTGCGCCGCGAGCTGGTCGACTCCACCGCCGAGGAGGCCCAGCTCACCCTCGACGGGATGGGCCCGTCGGAGGAGGACGTCGCCCGCGAGGCCGCGCACGCCGACGTCCTCAAGGCCGTCGCGGTCAACGACCTCTCCGATGCACTGGAGTCCGTGCTCGGGCAGCGCGGTGGCGACGCGCTGCTGGGCTCGATCGAGCTGCCGCTGACCCGCGTGCTGGCCGCGATGGAGCACCGGGGGATCGCCGCCGACCTGGACTTCCTGCGGGAGCTGCAGCGGGAGTTCGCCGACGGCGTCGCCGACGCGGCGGCCGAGTGCTACGCCGTGATCGGCCGCGAGGTCAACCTGGGGTCGCCCAAGCAGCTGCAGGCGGTGCTCTTCGACGAGCTCGGGCTGCCGAAGACCAAGCGGATCAAGTCCGGCTACACCACCGACGCCGAGGCGCTCACCTCGCTGCTCGCGCAGACCGGGCACCCCTTCCTCGAGCACCTCCTCCGGCACCGCGACGTGACCCGGCTGCGCACGGTCATCGACGGCCTGATCCCGATGGTCGACGACGGCGGGCGCATCCACACCACGTTCCAGCAGACGATCGCCGCGACCGGCCGGCTCTCCTCGACCGACCCGAACCTGCAGAACATCCCCATCCGGACGGCGGAGGGTCGCCGGATCCGCCAGGCCTTCGTCGTCGGAGCAGGCTACGAGTCGCTGATGACGGCCGACTACAGCCAGATCGAGATGCGGATCATGGCCCACCTCTCCGGTGACGCGGGGCTGATCGAGGCCTTCACGTCGGGGGAGGACCTGCACTCCTTCGTCGCCTCGCGGGCCTACGACATCCCGATCTCCGAGGTCGACCCGGAGATGCGCCGCCGGATCAAGGCGATGAGCTACGGCCTGGCCTACGGGCTGTCGGCCTACGGGCTGGCCCAGCAGCTGCGCATCAGCCCCGAGGAGGCGCGCGGCCAGATGCAGGCCTACTTCGAGCGCTTCGGCGGGATCCGCGACTACCTCGACGGCGTGGTCGACGACGCACGGCAGACCGGCTACACCGAGACGACGCTCGGCCGGCGCCGCTACCTGCCCGACCTCACCAGCGACAACCGGCAGCGCCGGGAGATGGCCGAGCGGATGGCGCTCAACGCCCCGATCCAGGGCTCGGCGGCCGACGTCATCAAGGTCGCGATGCTGGGCGTCGAGCGGGCCATCGAGGCCGAGGGGCTGCGCTCCCGGATGCTGCTGCAGGTGCACGACGAGCTGGTGCTGGAGGTGGCTCCGGGCGAGCGGGAGGCGCTGGAGGCGCTGGTCCGCCGTGAGATGGCCGGCGCCGCGCAGCTGTCCGTGCCGCTGGAGGTCTCCGTCGGCCTGGGCGCCAGCTGGGACGCCGCGGCGCACTGACGGAGGACCTCGCCCCAGGGGCCCGCCCTTCGCGGGCCCAGGGCGGCACCTGGGGCGGCCGTGCCAGACCGTTACGTCCGTCGCCCTGCGACGAGGACGAGCGTCCCGGGGACCAGCGCCCCCCGCCCGGGTGACCACTGCCCCCACTCCTGGGTGCGGCCGGGCGTCCACTCCGGCTCGACGAGGTCCTCGAGCACCAGGCCGGCGCCGACGACGGCCCGCACCCAGTCCCCGACGGTGCGGTGGTGCTCGACGTAGACCGCCGTCCCCTCGTCGTCGGTCTCGACGTAGGGGCGGCGGTCGAAGTAGGAGGACTCGACCCGCAGGTCCCGCGGGTCGGGCGAGTCGGGGAACGGCCAGCGGAACGGGTGGTTCACCGACGCGACGAAGCGCCCGCCCGGGCGGAGCACCCGCGCGACCTCGGCCAGCGCCGCCCGCACGTCGGCCACGAACGGCAGGCCGCCGAACGCCGAGCACGCCAGGTCGAACGCCGCGTCGGCCACCGGCAGAGCGCCCACGTCGGCCTGCACGAGCGGGACGGGGACCCCCGTCGACCGGTTGAGACCGGCAGCCCGGGCCAGCATCCCGGCGGAGAGGTCCAGCGCGACCACCTCGGCTCCGGCCCGGTGCAGCCAGCGGGCGCAGGGCGCGGACCCGCAGCCCACCTCGAGCACGCGGCGGCCGCGGACGTCCCCGAGCAGGTGCGCCTCCGACTCCCGCAGGCCCTCCGGGCACCAGAGGAAGTCGACGTCCCCGAGGTCGGGGCCGTGCTCGGCGAGGTAGGCCGGTGCCGCGGCGTCCCACCACCGCCGGTTGGCGCGCCGGGACTCCGCCGTCCCCGTCGTGCGCCGGGCGACGCCGCCGGGAGCCGGGTAGCCGTCGGGGCCGAGGGGTAGCGGTGGTGGCGGGTGGGGGGGCATGACACGCCGATCGTGACACGCCGCACGCCCGGGGTGACCGACGCCCCAGGTGGACCCGTCCCCCCGCGGCTCCGTACCATGGGGGATGCGCCAGAGGTCTGTCAGTGCTGCACCCACCGGGGTTCGGCGCGCGCCGGCTCTCCACCGCCCACCCGCGGTCACCCGGCCGCGGGTCGTCCTGTCCCTACGCACCCCCCGTCCGGAGCACCCGACCACATGACCTCCACCCAGGTCCGTCCTAGCAGCACCCCCCAGGTCGCCGTCAACGACATCGGCACCGCGGAGGACTTCCTCGCCGCGATCGACCAGACGATCAAGTACTTCAACGACGGCGACATCGTCGAAGGCGTCATCGTCAAGGTCGACCGTGACGAGGTCCTGCTGGACATCGGCTACAAGACCGAGGGCGTCATCCCCTCGCGCGAGCTGTCCATCAAGCACGACGTCGACCCCAACGAGGTCGTCAGCGTCGGCGACGAGGTGGAAGCCCTCGTCCTCCAGAAGGAGGACAAGGAGGGCCGCCTGATCCTGTCCAAGAAGCGCGCCCAGTACGAGCGCGCCTGGGGCACGATCGAGGCGAAGAAGGAAGCCGACGAGGTCGTCACCGGCACCGTCATCGAGGTCGTCAAGGGTGGCCTCATCCTCGACATCGGCCTGCGCGGGTTCCTCCCCGCCTCGCTGGTCGAGATGCGCCGCGTCCGCGACCTGCAGCCCTACGTGGGCCGCGAGCTCGAGGCGAAGATCATCGAGCTCGACAAGAACCGCAACAACGTCGTGCTCTCCCGGCGGCAGTGGCTGGAGCAGACCCAGTCCGAGGTCCGCAGCGAGTTCCTCAACAAGCTGGCCAAGGGCCAGGTCCGCACCGGCGTCGTCTCCTCGATCGTCAACTTCGGTGCGTTCGTGGACCTCGGCGGCGTCGACGGCCTGGTGCACGTCTCCGAGCTGTCCTGGAAGCACATCGACCACCCGTCCGAGGTCGTCGAGGTGGGCCAGGAGGTCACCGTCGAGGTGCTCGACGTCGACCTCGACCGCGAGCGGGTCTCGCTGTCGCTGAAGGCGACGCAGGAGGACCCGTGGCGCCAGTTCGCCCGGACCCACCAGATCGGCCAGGTCGTGCCCGGCAAGGTCACCAAGCTGGTGCCCTTCGGTGCGTTCGTCCGCGTCGACGAGGGCATCGAGGGCCTGGTGCACATCTCCGAGCTGGCCGAGCGCCACGTGGAGATCCCGGAGCAGGTCGTCCAGGTCGGCGACGAGATCCTGGTCAAGGTCATCGACATCGACCTCGACCGGCGCCGGATCTCGCTGTCGCTCAAGCAGGCCAACGAGGGTGTCGTCGGCGACGAGGAGACCTTCGACCCGGCCGCCTACGGCATGGCCGCGTCCTACGACGAGCAGGGCAACTACATCTACCCCGAGGGCTTCGACGCCGAGACCGGCGAGTGGCTCGAGGGCTACGAGGAGGCCCGGGAGACCTGGGAGCGGCAGTACGCCGAGGCCCAGGCCCGCTTCGAGGCGCACCGGAAGCAGATCGCCGAGGCGCGCGCCGCCGACGCCGAGGCCGCGGCCGGCGGCAGCTACTCCAGCGGGGAGGCCGAGCCCAGCAGCGACACCTCCGGTGGCACGCTGGCCAGCGACGAGGCACTCGCCGCCCTGCGGGCCAAGCTCGCCGGCGGTGAATGACGCCGGGCTGACGCCTGGCTGACGTCGCGCTGAGACGCGGAGAGGCCCAGGACCCCGAGGGGTCCTGGGCCTCTCCCGTGTTCCCCCCCATCCCCGAGGAGGGACGTGCGGGGCCCCGCGGACGAGGACGTCCACGGGGCCCCGTCGGACCCGCCAGGCCCGGCCGCCTGTGCGGGCCCCGTAGCCCCCCGCAGGCCCGGCCGCCTGCGAAGGGGAGTGACCGCGTGCGAGGGGAGCGGCTCCCGGCACGGCGGAGTGGCCCCGTCCAGGGGCCCGCCCCGAGCGCGCGAGGCGAGTGGCCCCCTGCAGGACCCGCCGCGAGCCTGCGAGTGGCGGGGGGCAGGGGGTCCTGCAGGGGGTCTTTCAGAGGCTGAGGATGATCGCGAACGCGCTGCGCGGCCGGCCGCCGGAGCCGGCGAGGAACTGCCAGGTGTGCCGGCCGGCCGGCACACCCGACGAGAGCCAGCGCAGGAAGGCGTTGCGGGGGCGGACGGCGGCGTTGTGCTCCATCCGCGCTCGGACACCGGGCAGGTCGGTGACCCGCACCCCGCCCGAGCGCTCGATCCGGTGCCGGCCGCGACCGGGGGAGGCCGGGGTCGACGAGGGGGCCGTGGGAGCCGTGACGGACATGGTGGCTGGTCCTGCCTCTCTCGGCGTCGGGGAGGTCGCCGGGGCAGAAGTTAGGTCCGGTGACGCATGTGACTGGAGCGACGCGCCGGGCTGGACGGGCAGGTGTTACCCCTCCGTGATCGGGACCGGCGTGCTGGCTACTGTCCGTGCATGCTGCGGATCGGGCTGACCGGCGGGATCGGGTCGGGGAAGAGCACGGTGGCCGGCCTGCTGGCCGCTCGCGGGGCCCGGGTGGTGGACGCCGATGCCCTCGCGCGCGAGGTGGTCGCCCCGGGCACCCCCGGCCTGGCGGCGGTGGCCGCCGAGTTCGGTGAGGGGGTCCTCACCGCCGACGGGGCCCTGGACCGGCCGGCGCTCGCCGCCCTCGTCTTCGCCGACCCGGCGGCCCGGCAGCGCCTCGACGGCCTCGTGCACCCGCTGGTGCGGGCCCGCGCCGCCGAGCTCGTCGCGGCCGCCCCGCCGGACGCCGTCGTCGTCCAGGACGTCCCGCTGCTCGTGGAGACCGGTCAGGCGGCGTCCTACGACCTCGTGCTGGTCGTCGAGGCCGACCTGGCGACCCGGCTGGCCCGGCTGGCCGAGCGGGGGGTGGCGGAGGCCGACGCCCGTGCCCGCATCTCCGCGCAGGCCACCGACGAGCAGCGGCGTGCGGTGGCCGACGTCGTCCTGGACAACAGCGGGTCGCTGGCGGACCTCGCCGCGCAGGTCGACCGGTTCTGGGGCGAACGCGTCGCGCCCGCGGTGCGCTGACCGCCGGCGGGGCAGGCCCGGAGACGGCGGGAGGCCCGGGTCGCGATGACCCGGGCCTCCCGGTGCGGTGGGCGATACTGGGTTCGAACCAGTGACCTCTACCGTGTCAAGGTAGCGCTCTACCACTGAGCCAATCGCCCGGCCCGGCCTGCCGGCCGGAGCGCTCCACCGCGTCGGCGGCGCGCCGAGGTGGAGACGGGATTTGAACCCGTGTAGACGGCTTTGCAGGCCGTTGCCTCGCCTCTCGGCCACTCCACCGCACACGAGCGCCGGTCTCGCGACCAGCGCCCGAGGTCCCGAGCGGACGACGGGATTCGAACCCGCGACCCTCACCTTGGCAAGGTGATGCTCTACCAGCTGAGCCACGTCCGCGTTGCTGTCGTACGGGGAGAACCATACCCGACCCTGCGACGGGGGTTCGACGGGGGGCCCTCCGAGGGGGTCAGCGGGCCCCGGGATCCGCCCCGCCGCCGGACAGCAGGGCGGCCAGCTCGTCGTCGACGGAGAGCACGGCGGACTCCTCGCCGCTGGGCACGGCCGCCTCGGTGAGCTGCAGGAAACCGGCCACGGCGGCGCGGGACACCTCGAACAGCGCCTCCCCCGAGGGGGCGCGCAGGTGCAGGAAGAGGACGTCGCCCGTGGACCGGGACGGCCACAGCCGGACGTCGCCCTCCCCGGCCGGCCGCTCGAGGCCGGCCTGCAGCAGGTCCCGGGCCACCAGCCAGCAGATGCCTTCGTCACCCTCGGTGCCGTCACCGAACGTGATGCGCACCGCGTACGGGTCGGAGACGTCGTAGCCGAGGACCGCGGGCACCTCCGTCCAGGACTGCGGACCGATCAGGTGGAGGGTCGTGGGGCACGTGTACCCGGGGGTGGAGCGGCTGGCCATGATCCCTGCGCGACCTTCCCTGTCGGAGGAGTCCTGCGGTCTGTTCCGCCTGTGGGCACCCTGGATGCCCGTTCTCGACCCGGCTGAACCGCGGACTCTGCCAGTCGCGGACCCGGCGTGTGACGATGGGAGCCGTGAGCCGTCCGGCACGGCGTCCCGGGGAGGACCCCGGGGACGCCGCCCTCGTCCTGCGGGTGCGCGCCGGTGACCGGACGGCGGTCGACGACCTCTACGACCGGTACGGCCGGCGGGCCTTCGCGCTGGCCCGGCGGGTCCTCGCCGACGACGCGCTCGCCGAGGACGTGCTGCACGAGGTCTTCGTCGGCCTCTGGCGCGACGCGTCGGCCTACGACGAGGCCCAGGGCGGCTTCTCCTCGTGGCTGCTGGCGACGGTGCACCACAGGGCCGTCGACGCCGTCCGCCGCGAGGAGTCCCAGCGCCGCCGCCGGGCGCGGGCCGAGCAGGCCCTCGCCCGGCCGGTCGGCGCCCAGGACGCGGCGGACGACGCCTGGCAGCGGCTGGTCTCCGAGCGGGTCCGCGACGCGCTCGGCGCGCTCCCGGACGCCCAGCGCGAGGCGCTGACCCTCGCCTACTACGGCGGGTACACCCAGCGGGAGGTGGCGGCGCTGACCGGCGCACCGCTGGGGGCGGTGAAGACCCGGATGCTGGCCGGGATGCGGCGGCTGCGCCGGGAGCTCGGCGCCGTGCCGGGCGTCGTCCCCGGCGGTGCGCTCGGCGCCGCCCCGGTCGAGGGGCCGGGCCGGTGACCGGGGCGCCGGGTACCGCGCACCGCGCGGGGGGCCACGAGGAGTACGACGAGCTGGCCGTCGGGTGGGCGCTGCACGCGCTGGAGCCGGAGGACGAGGACCGCTTCGGCCTGCACCTGCCCGGCTGCCCGCGCTGCCGGGAGACCGTGACGGAGGCCACCGAGGTGATGGCGTCCCTGTCCGCCGACCTGCCGCAGGCCCGGCCCTCCGAGGCCCTGCGCACCCGGCTGCGCGCCGCGGTCGAGGAGACCGGGCAGCTGACCCCGCCGCCGGTCGCGGCCCCGTCGTCCCCGTCCCCGTCGCCCCCGTCCCCGTCGCCCCCGTCGCACCCGGCGATGCGGGAGGTGCCCCCCGAGCCCGACGAGCCCCGGCCGCCGGAGGACCCGCCGGCGGCCACCGGGTTCCCCGGGTACCTGCCGGCGCCGCTGCCGGCCGGGTCGCCGCGGCCGGCGGCGCCGACGCCCTGGCGGCGGGTGCTGCCCAACGCGCTGGCCGCGGTCGCCGTGGCGGCCCTCCTGGCGCTGGGCACGTGGATCGTGGTGCTCAGCACCGCCCGGGACGACGCCCGCGCGGCCGCCGCCCGCCAGGCGGCCGTCGTCGACCAGCTGCTGGTCCCCGGGGAGGCGACCATCGCGTCCCTCTCGGACGACGACGGCGGGCCGCTGGCCACGGTCGTGGCGCGCCCGGACCGCGTGCAGGTGGTCACCCACGGCCTGCGGGTCAACGACGAGGCCGCCCAGACCTACGTGGTGTGGGGGATGGGGGCGGGTGACCCCCGCCCGCTGGGGACGTTCGACGTGGTCACACCACGGATGGACCTGCACACATTAGGCTCGGCATCGACCGGTCTGGACGCCTTCCCCGAGTACGGGATCAGCCTCGAGCCCGGTCGGCAGGCTCCGTCGGACCCGACGGAGATCGTCGCGACCGGGCAGGTGACCAGCTGAGCGCACCGGAGACCGAGGTTCCCCCCGCGCGGGAGCGCCGTCATCACCAGACCGCCGAGCAGCTGCGCGAGCGGTTCGACGACGACGGCATCCGCAGCCTGCGCGAGCGGATCGCCGGCACCCGCTGGCGGCGGTGGCTGGCCGCCCGGCGGGCGGTGGACCACACCTACCGCGTGGCCGTGGGGGTCGTCGGTGGAGTGGTCGTCGCGCTGGGCCTGGTCACGATCCCGCTGCCCGGCCCGGGCTGGCTCACCGTCATCGCCGGGCTGTTCGTCCTGGCCTCCGAGTTCTTCTGGGCCGAGCGGCTGCTCGACTTCACCCGGCGGCACGTGCGGGCCTGGACGGAGTGGCTCGGCCGGCAGCCGTCCTGGGTGCGCATGGTGGTCGGCGCCGGCACCGCGGCCTTCGTCTACGGCGTCCTGGTGGTCACCCTCCACATGACCGGTGTGCCGGACTGGGTGCCGGGGTGGGTGCCGCTCTGGCGGTGAGCGTCTGGCACACTGCGTCTGGCACAATGGCAGCCGCAGCCGGGCGATTGGCTCAGTGGTAGAGCGCTTCGTTCACACCGAAGAGGTCACTGGTTCGAACCCAGTATCGCCCACCGCACCGGGAGGCCCGGGTCGTCGAGACCCGGGCCTCCCGCCGTCTGCGGGCGGTGCCGCGCCGAGCGGGGGAGGATGGGTGGCGATGGCCCTCGACCGCGCCGCCCGGCTCGCCGCCGCCGCCGAGCGGGACGGTCCCACCTGCATCTGGTGCGGCCGGGAGCTGACCGGGCCGGTGGCGCCCACGACCGAGCACGTCGTGCCGCGGGTCAAGGGCGGCCCGTCGTGGCTGGAGAACGAGGTCGCCGCCTGCCGGCGGTGCAACGCCGCGCGCGGGCACACGGCGCCGGTCGAGTGGCTCGAGGAGTGCACCCGGCGGGGCTGGTGCCCCGACGAGGCGCGGCTGGGCCGCGTGCTGGCGGGCCTCGCGGCCGCCATCGCCGAGCGCGGTGGGCAGCGGCGCGCCCGTCCCTACCTCGACGCGCAGCTGCGCCGGTTGCGCCGCCGCGGCCCGGCCGCCGCCGGTGCGTAGCGTGGTCACCGTGCAGGCGGGCACGGTGGAACGGGTCGTCGTCTACCCGGTGAAGTCGCTGGCGGGCAGCAGCCGGCCGGCCGCTGAGCTCGGCCCCGACGGGCTGGCCGGCGACCGCGCGTGGGTCCCCGTCGACGCCGCCAGCGGGGCCGCGCTGCAGGCCCGCGACGTCCCGGGTCTGCACGACCTGGCCCCCTCCGGCGACCCCGACCGCGACGCGGCCGCGCTCAGCGGCCTCGCCGGGGCGCCGGTCCGGCTGGAGGCGCGCACCGGCCCCGCGGGCGCCGCGGTCCACCTGGTGTCCCGGCGGGCGCTGGACCGGGCCGCGGCCGGGGAGGTGCCCGAGGGCTGCGCCGCCGAGGACCCCCGCGCCAACCTGGTGCTGGCCCTGGGGGCCGGCGGCGACGAGCGCGCCTGGGTGGGCCGGAGGCTGCGGGTCGGTGGTGCCCTGCTCGAGGTGAGCCGGTTGCCCAAGCACTGCCTGGGCGTCTACGCCGAGGTGCTGCGCCCGGGCACCGTGGCCGTCGGCGACCCCGTCGTCGTCGACCCCGTCGTCGATCCCGCCGTCGAGGACGACGGGGTGTGAGGCGCCGGGCCGGTGTCCCGGCGCTGCTGCTGGTCGCCGCGTGCGGGCAGACCCCGTCGGCCGCGCCGGGCGACCCGCCGCCGACCCCCGCCGCCACCGCGCAGCCCCCGGACGGGATCACCCTTGTCGCCAGGGACGACGTGCTGGTGGGACGGCGGGCGGGTCGCGGTGACGCGCGCGGAGGCGGTGCCGCCGGCGATCGACATCGGCGCCGACGCGGTGCGGGTCGTCCCGGCCGGCCCGGCGACCGCGGCGCGGGTCACCGACGTGCTCGAGCGGCGGGGGGCGGGCGAGGCCGGGCCGGCGGTCGTCCCGGGGTGGGGGGCGCCGCGCACTAGGCTCGGGGAGTCCGTCTCGCCGTCCCCAGGAGCGCTCTCGTGTCCACCCCGCCACCGTCCACCGCCGCCGCCCCGATCCGGGTGCCGGCCGGGACCACGGCGCAGCAGGCGCTCAAGGACGCCGGGGTGCCGCTCAAGGGCGCCGACGGCGCGGTGGTGGTCCGCGACCTGGCCACCGGCGAGCTCCGGGACCTCGGCTGGGCCCCGGAGGCCGAGGCCGAGGTCGACCCGGTGCCCGCGGCCAGCCCCGAGGGCCGGGCGGTCATCCGGCACTCGACCGCGCACGTCCTGGCCCAGGCCGTGCAGGACCTGTTCCCCGGAACCCGGCTGGGCATCGGACCGCCGGTGGAGAACGGGTTCTACTACGACTTCGACCCCGAGCGGCCCTTCACCCCCGACGACCTGCGGGCGCTGGAGAAGCGCATGCAGGAGATCGTCAAGGCCGGCCAGCGGTTCTCCCGGCGGGAGATCGCCGACGCCGACGCCGAGGCAGAGCTCGCGCACGAGCCGTACAAGCTGGAGCTGATCGGCCTCAAGGGCGGTGCCGGGGAGGCGGCCGAGGGCGCCGACGTGGAGGTCGGCGGCGCCGCGCTGACCATGTACGACAACCTCGACGCGCGCACCGGCGAGCGGGTCTGGACCGACCTGTGCCGCGGGCCGCACGTGCCCCGCACCAGCAGCATCCCGGCGTTCAGCCTCACCCGGTCCGCGGCGGCCTACTGGCGCGGCAGCGAGAAGAACCCGCAGCTGCAGCGG
Source organism: Geodermatophilus marinus (assembly GCF_003428645.1). Lineage (GTDB taxonomy): Bacteria > Actinomycetota > Actinomycetes > Mycobacteriales > Geodermatophilaceae > Geodermatophilus. Next base: position 274,582 of record NZ_QVQH01000003.1, read on the forward strand.
GTCTACGGCACCGCGTGGGAGAGCAGGGAGGCGCACAAGGCGTACCTGGAGCAGGTCGCCGAGGCCGAGCGGCGCGACCACCGCCGGCTGGGCGCCGAGCTCGACCTCTTCAGCTTCCCCGACGAGATCGGCTCCGGGCTGCCGGTGTTCCACCCCAAGGGCGGCGTCATCCGCCGGGAGCTGGAGGACTACAGCCGGCGGCGGCACGAGGAGGCCGGCTACTCCTTCGTCAACACCCCGCACATCACCAAGGGGCAGCTGTTCGAGACCTCCGGCCACCTGCAGTGGTACGCGGAGGGCATGTACCCGGCGATGCACCTCGACGAGGAGCGCGACGCCGAGGGGGCCGTGCGGCGGCAGGGGCAGGACTACTACCTCAAGCCGATGAACTGCCCGATGCACAACCTGGTGTTCCGTTCCCGCGGCCGGTCGTACAAGGAGCTGCCGCTGCGGCTGTTCGAGTTCGGCACGGTGTACCGCTACGAGAAGTCCGGCGTGGTGCACGGCCTGACCCGGGCCCGCGGGTTCACCCAGGACGACGCGCACATCTACTGCACGCCCGAGCAGATGCAGGCCGAGATCCGCTCGCTGCTGCAGTTCGTGCTCGACCTGCTGGCCGACTACGGGCTCTCCGACTTCTACCTGGAGCTGTCCACCCGCGACCCGGAGAAGTCCATCGGCAGCGACGAGGACTGGGAGCGGGCGACCGACGCGCTGCGGGAGGCGGCCGAGGCCAGCGGCCTGGAGCTGGTCCTCGACCCGGGCGGCGCGGCGTTCTACGCGCCCAAGATCTCCGTGCAGGCGCGCGACGCGATCGGCCGGACCTGGCAGATGTCGACCATCCAGGTCGACCTCATGCTGCCGGAGCGCTTCGGCCTCGAGTACACCGCCGCCGACGGCAGCCGGCAGCGCCCGGTGATGATCCACCGCGCCCTGTTCGGCTCCATCGAGCGCTTCTTCGGGGTCCTCACCGAGCACTACGCCGGCGCCTTCCCGGCCTGGCTGGCGCCGGTGCAGGTGGTGGGCATCCCGGTCACCGACGAGCAGGTGCCCTACCTGCGCGACGTCGCGCTCCGGCTGCGGTCACGGGGCATCCGGGTGGAGGTCGACGACTCCGACGACCGCATGCAGAAGAAGATCCGCACGGCCAGCAAACAGCGCGTGCCGTTCGTCCTCATCGCCGGGGCCACGGACGCCGAGGCCGGCGCGGTGTCCTTCCGGTTCCGCGACGGCAGCCAGCACAACGGCGTCCCCGTGGCCGACGCCGTCGATGCGGTGGCGCGCTGGGTGGCGGCGCGGCACAACACCGATCCCACCGCCGAGGCGCTGGGGGCGCGATGACCGGGCCGGGGGAGAGCTACCGCGTCGAGGTCCCCAGCGACGACGGGGGCCCGGCCGCGGTCTTCGAGCACCTGTGGACGCCGTACCGGATGGCCTACATCCGGGGGGAGAACAAGCCCACGGGGGTCCACGACTGCCCGTTCTGCCTCATCCCTCGGATGGACGACGAGGAGGGCCTGGTCGTCGCGCGTGGCCGGCGGGTGTTCGCCGTCCTCAACCTGTACCCGTACAACGCCGGCCACGTGATGCTGGTCCCGTACCGGCACGTGCCCGACTACACCGACCTGACCACCGACGAGGTCGCCGAGCTCGGCGAGTTCACCCAGACCGCCATGCGGGTGGTCCGGGCGGTCTCGGGGGCCCACGGCTTCAACATCGGGATGAACCAGGGGTCGGTCGCCGGCGCCGGGATCGCCGACCACCTGCACCAGCACGCCGTGCCCCGGTGGGGCGGCGACACGAACTTCATGCCGGTCATCGGCCTGACCCGGGTGCTGCCGCAGGTGCTCCGGGAGACGCGGGCGCTGCTCGCCGCCTCCTGGCCGTCCGGCGACGGGCCGGCGCGGGGGGTCTGACGTGCTCGGCGGCAACGCGCGCGCCGCGGTCGGCCGGTTCTGGGCGCCCGTGGCCGCCCGGCTGCTGCGCCTGGGCGTCACGGCCGACACCGTGACCGTCACCGGGACCCTCGGTGCCGTCGCCGGGTCGGTGCTGCTCATCGCCACCGGCCGGCTGTTCTGGGGCGCCTTCACCGTGACCCTGTTCGTGCTGCTGGACATGCTCGACGGCGCGCTGGCCCGGGCCCAGGGTGGGGGGTCGCTGTTCGGCGCGGTGCTCGACTCCACCGGCGACCGGGCCGCCGACGCCGCCGTCTTCGGCGCGCTGGTCTGGTGGTTCTCGGGCGCGGGGGACGACCGGCTGCTGGTGCTCCTGGCGCTGCTGTGCCTCGTGCTGGGCGTGCTCACCTCCTACGTGAAGGCCCGCGCCGAGGGGCTCGGCCTGACCTGCGACGTCGGTGTCGTCGAGCGGACCGAGCGGCTCATCCTCGTGCTCACCGGCACCGGCTTCGCCGGCCTCGGCATCCCCTACGCCCTGCACGTCGCGCTGGGCCTGCTGCTCGTCGGCAGCGCGGTCACCGTCGGCCAGCGGTTCGCCGCCGTCCGCCGCCAGTCGCGCGGCCGGCCCCTGCCGACCGCGCCCTCGCCCCCGCCGGGCAGCCCGACGTGAGGGGGCCGGCGTCCCCGCCGGCCGCTCCGGCGCCGGTGCTGCCCGTCCCGGCGCCCGGGCGGCGCGCCCGCGCGTCGGCGCGGCTGACCGACCTGGGCTACGCCGCCGGCTGGCGCGCCGTCCGGCTGCTCCCCGAGCCGGTGGCGGTCGCGGCGTTCGACGCCGGCGCCCGCTGGGCGGCCGCACGGGACGGCCGGGCGGTGCGCCAGCTGCGCGCCAACCTGCGGGTGGTCACCGGCGGCCGGCTGGACGACGCCGCCCTCGACGACCTCACCCTCCGGGGGCTGCGGTCCTACGCCCGCTACTGGCAGGAGGCCTTCCGGCTGCCCTCGCTGGGCCCCGCGCGGATCCTCCGCGACACGGTCGCCACGGGCGTCGAGCACTTCGAGGCCGCCCGGGCCGCCGGCCGCCCCGTCGTCGTGGCCCTGCCGCACAGCGGCAACTGGGACGCCGCCGGCGTGTGGTTCGTCGACTGGCTCGGCGGGCCGTTCATGACCGTGGCCGAGCGGCTGCAGCCGGAGTCCCTCTACCGCCGGTTCCTGGCCTACCGCGAGTCGCTGGGCATGCGGGTGACCCCGCTCACGGGCGGCCCGCGGCCCGGTTCCGCGGTGCTGCAGGAGTGGCTGGGCGCCGGCCGGTCGGTGTGCCTGCTGGTGGACCGCGACCTCTCCGCGGGCGGGGTGCCGGTCCGCTTCTTCGGCCACGGCACCACGATGCCCGGCGGACCGGCGTTGCTGGCCGCGCGCACCGGGGCCGCGCTGCACCCGGCCGTCTGCCAGTTCGACGGCCGCGGCTGGCGCTTCGTGGTCCACCCCGAGGTCCCGGTCGCCGGAGCGGGCCGGCTGCGCGACCGGGTCGCCCGGGCCACCCAGGACGTCGCGGACGCCTTCGCGGCGACGATCGCCCGGCGGCCCGAGGACTGGCACGTGCCGGGCCGGATCTGGGCCGACGTCCCGCCGGACCCCGCGGGGCGCCGCTGATGCGCATCGGCCTGGTCTGCCCCTACCAGTGGGACGTCCCCGGCGGCGTGCAGTACCACGTCCGCGACCTCGCCGAGACGCTGCGCGGGATGGGGCACCACGTGGAGGTGCTCACCCCGGCCGAGCGCGAGGAGTCCCTGCCGCCGCAGCACGTCACGTGGGCGGGGCGGACCGTCCCCATCCCGTACAACGGCTCGATGGCCAGCGTGCAGTTCGGCCCGGTGTCGGCCACGCGGGTGCGCCGGTGGCTGCGCGAGGGGCACTTCGACGTCGTGCACGTGCACGACCCGGCCCCGCCGTCGATCGGCCTGCTGGTCTGCATGATCGCCGACGGGCCGATCGTGGCCACCTTCCACGCCGCCACCACCCGCTCGAAGTGGCTGGCCGCGTGGGGGCCGGTGATCCGGCCGTGGCTGGAGAAGATCAGCGGCCGGATCGCGGTCTCCGACTTCGCCCGGCGGGTGCAGGTCGAGCACCTCGGCGGCGACGCGGTGATCATCCCCAACGGCGTGCACGTCGCCGCCTTCGCCTCCGGGCCGACGCTGCCGGGCCACGCGCGCGGCGTCGACGGGCCGACCATCGGCTTCCTCGGCCGCTACGACGAGCCGCGCAAGGGCCTCCCGGTCCTGCTGGAGGCCGTGCCGGCCGTCGTCCGGCGGCACCCCGGCGCCCGGCTGCTCATCGCCGGCCGGGGGGACCCCGACGAGGTGCGCGACCTCGTCCCCGCCGACCTGCGCCCGCACGTCGCGCTGCTCGGCGAGCTCAGCGAGGCGGACAAGGCGGCGTTCCTGCGCTCGGTCGACGTCTACTGCGCGCCCAACCTGCTGGGGGAGTCCTTCGGGATCATCCTCATCGAGGCCCTCGCCGCGGGGGCCCCGATCGTCGCCAGCGACCTCGACGCCTTCGCCCGGGTGCTCGAGGACGGCGCGGCCGGCGTGCTGGTCCGCCGGGGGGACCCGCGGGCGCTGGCCCAGGCGCTGGGCGACCTGCTGGCCGACCCGGCGCGGCGGACCGCCCTCACCGCGACCGGGGCCCGGGTGGCCGCCGGGTACGACTGGTCGGTGATCGCGCGGCGGGTGCTGGCGGTGTACGAGACCGTCGTCCTCCCTGGGGCCGGGGCGGTCACCGCCACGGGGGACGGCGCGCTGCCGGGCCTGACCGCCGACGACGACGAACCCGCGACGGCCCGCGCGCGGGCGGCACTGCGCCGGTGGGTGGACCGCTAGCCTGAGCCGTCGTGACGACCGACGCCTGGCTGCTGCTCGCCGCCCTGGTCGTCGTCCTCCTGGCCGCCTGGACGACCTGGACGCTGACCCGGCTGCGCCGCCTCGAGGCGCGGGTGGACCGCGCCTGGACCGCGCTGGACTCCCAGCTGGCCCGGCGCAGCGCGCTGGCCGCCGAGCTCGCCCGCGACCACGCGGCGGCGCTCGGGGAGGAGCGGGCCGCCCGGCTGGCCGCGGCCGCGGCCGCGGCCCGCCGCCCGCGCAGCGGGGACCGCGAGCTGGCCGAGAACGCGCTGGGTCGCCGGCTGCGGGAGCTCCCGCCGGACCTCGCGGTGCCGGCCGCGCTCCGGGCCGACCTGGCGGGCACCGCCACCCGCATCGGGCTGGCCCGCCGCTTCTACAACGATGCCGTCCGCGACACCCACCTGCTGCGGCAGCGCCGGCTGCCCTGGCTGATGCGGCTGCACGCCTCGCGGCCGTTGCCGCGCTTCTTCGACATCGAGGACGGCCTGGAGGAGGTCACCAGCGCCACCGGCGCCGGGCGGTCCCGCGCCTGACCGGCCGTACCATCGCGGGCACCCACCCCCGACCCGAGGCAGCGAGCAGTGAGCGAGCAGGACCCGAACCCCCAGGCCGAGCAGGGCCGGACGACCACCGGCACCGACCGCGTGAAGCGCGGCATGGCCGAGCAGCTCAAGGGCGGCGTCATCATGGACGTCGTCACCCCCGAGCAGGCGAGGATCGCCGAGGACGCCGGCGCCGTCGCCGTGATGGCCCTGGAGCGGGTGCCCGCCGACATCCGGGCCCAGGGCGGCATCGCCCGCATGAGCGACCCCGACATGATCGACGGCATCATCTCCGCGGTGTCGATCCCGGTGATGGCCAAGGCCCGCATCGGGCACTTCGTCGAGGCCCGGGTGCTGCAGAGCCTCGGCGTGGACTACGTCGACGAGTCGGAGGTGCTCACCCCCGCCGACGAGGCCCACCACATCGACAAGCGCGCCTTCACCGTGCCGTTCGTGTGCGGGGCCACCGACCTCGGTGAGGCGCTGCGCCGGATCGCCGAGGGGGCGGCGATGATCCGCTCCAAGGGGGAGGCCGGCACCGGCAACGTGGTCGAGGCCACCCGGCACATGCGGGCCATCCGCGCCGGCATCCGGCGGCTGGGCACCCTCGACGGGACCGAGCTGTTCGTCGCGGCCAAGGAGCTGCGCGCCCCGTACGACCTGGTCGCCGAGGTGGCGCGGCTCGGGAAGCTGCCGGTCGTGCTGTTCACCGCCGGCGGCATCGCCACCCCGGCCGACGCGGCGATGATGATGCAGCTGGGCGCCGAGGGGGTGTTCGTCGGCTCGGGCATCTTCAAGTCCGGGGACCCGGCCCGCCGCGCCGCGGCGATCGTGCAGGCCACCACCTTCCACGACGACCCCGACGTGATCGCCAAGGTCTCCCGCGGGCTCGGCGAGCCCATGGTCGGCATCAACGTCTCGACGCTCCCCGACAGCGAGCGGTACGCCACCCGCGGCTGGTGAGAGCGACCCGGTGACCGCGCAGCAGGAGCGGACGGCGGCCCGCCCGGCCGGTGCCCGGCCACCCGCGGGCCGGCGCATCGGCGGGGTCGACCTCGCCCGCGGCCTGGCCGTCCTGGGCATGTTCGGCGCCCACATGGGGGTCGGCCGGCTCACCGAGCTCTCCTGGTCGCCGGGGACCTGGCCGGCCGTCGTCGACGGGCGGCCCTCCATCCTGTTCGCCGTCCTGGCCGGGCTGTCGGTCGCGCTCATCTCGGGCCGGGACCGGCCCGTGACCGGCGACGACCTGGTCCGGGCGCGGCTGCGGGTGCTGGTGCGGGCGGCGTGGGTCTTCCTGATCGGCGGCCTGCTCGAGCTGCTCGACACCTTCGTCGCGGTCATCCTCGTCGTCTACGCGGTGCTGTTCGTGCTCGCCGTGCCGTTCCTCCGCTGGCCGCCGGCCCGGCTGTTCGGGCTGGCCGCCGTGCTGGCCGTCGTGACGCCGGTGGCCGACCTGCTGCTCGGCCAGTGGGTGACCGAGAACGCCGACGCCGACCAGCCCTTCGCCCAGCTGGTGCTCACGGGGACCTACCCGGCGCTCATCTGGTGGACCTTCGTGCTGGTGGGCCTCGGGGTGGGCCGCCTGGACCTGGCCGCGCCGCGGACCCGCGCCCGGCTGGTGCTCGCCGGCGTCGCGCTCGCCCTCACCGGCTACAGCGGGGGGCGGATGACCACCCTGGCGCTGGCCGGCGGGCAGCCCTCGGCCGGCCCGGAGGACGGGTTCGACGCCCTGGGCGAGTGGGACCCCGCCTGGCTCAGCGGCGCGGCACCGCACAGCGGGACGCCGTTCGAGGTGGTCGGCTCGACCGGCGTGGCGCTCGCGGTCCTCGGCGTGTTCCTCGTGCTGGCCGACCTCCTGCCGCGGCTGGTGTACCCCCTGGCGTCGGTGGGTGCGCTGGCGCTCACCGTCTACAGCGCGCACCTCGTCGCCCTCGCGTGGCTGGACCCCGGGTTCCCCGCCGGGACCGGCCTGTGGCTGTGGTTCTGCGCGGTGGCGGTGGTCGGGGCCACCGCCTGGCGGCTGATCCTGGGCCCCGGTCCGCTGGAGCTGCTGCTCACCTGGAGCTCCACGCGGGCGGCCGGCGGCCGCGCCCCGGCGGGCGCCGTCCCGTAGGCCGGCGCCTCGTGGACCGGCGCCCCGTGGACCGGCGCCCCGTGGACCGGCCCTCGTAGATTGGTCCCTCGTGCTGAGGGATCCGGTGGTGGGCGTGCTGGCGCTGCAGGGCGACGTCAGGGAGCACCTCGCCGCCCTCCGCGAGCAGGGCGCGCGAGCCGTGCCGGTGCGCCGGCCCGACGAGCTCGCCGCCGTCGACGGGCTGGTGCTGCCCGGCGGGGAGTCCACGACGATCGCCAAGCTCGCGGCCCGCACCGGGCTGCTGGACCCCCTGCGCGACGCGGTCGCGGCCGGGCTGCCGGTGTACGGCTCCTGCGCCGGCATGATCCTGCTGGCCGACCGGCTGCTCGACGCCCCCGCCGACCAGGTCACCGTCGGCGGGCTGGACGTCACCGTCCGGCGCAACGCCTTCGGCCGCCAGGTCGACTCGTTCGAGGCCGACCTGGGGCTCGACGGCCTGCCCGGTGGGCCGCTCCGGGCGGTCTTCATCCGTGCGCCCTGGGTCGAGCAGGCCGGTCCGGGGGTGCAGGTCCTCGCGCGGGTCGTGGGCGGACCGGCCGACGGTAGGATCGTCGCCGTGCGCCAGGGTGACCTGGTGGCCACCAGCTTCCACCCGGAACTCACCGGGGACCGCCGGGTGCACGCGCTGTTCGTGCAGATCGTCAGATCCCACCTGGCCGAGAGGGCCGGCGTGCACGCCGGGAACGAGGAGGTGCCAGCGTGAGCGAGCTCGCGAGCTCACCGACGAGCAGAGCAGCGGGGCCGCGAACGCGGCCGACGAGCGCCAGCGAGGAGGACTCGTGAGCGGCCACTCGAAGTGGGCGACGACGAAGCACAAGAAGGCCGCGATCGACGCCAAGCGCGGCAAGCTCTTCGCCAAGCTGATCAAGAACGTCGAGGTCGCCGCGCGCGTCGGCGGGGGCGACCCGGGCGGCAACCCGACGCTCTACGACGCCATCCAGAAGGCGAAGAAGTCCTCGGTCCCGAACGACAACATCGACCGGGCGGTGAAGCGCGGCGCCGGTCTGGAGGCCGGCGCCGCCGACTGGCAGACCATCATGTACGAGGGCTACGCCGCCGGGGGCGTGGCGGTCCTCGTCGAGTGCCTGACCGACAACCGCAACCGGGCCGCCTCTGAGGTCCGGACGGCGATGACCCGCAACGGTGGATCGATGGCCGACCCGGGCTCGGTCTCCTACCTGTTCTCCCGCAAGGGCGTCGTCGTCGTGCCCAAGGCCGACGGCGTGGACGAGGACACCGTCCTCATGGCGGTGCTCGAGGCCGGTGCGGAGGAGGTCCGCGACCTGGGCGACTCCTTCGAGGTGGTCAGCGAGCCGGGTGACCTCGTCGCCGTGCGCACGGCGCTGCAGGACGCCGGCGTCGACTACGACTCGGCGGACGCGGCGTTCGTGCCCAGCACGACCATCGAGCTCGACGAGGAGGCCGCCGGCAAGGTGTTCCGGTTGATCGACGCGCTCGAGGACTGCGACGACGTGCAGAACGTCTACGCCAACTACGACGTCTCCGACGAGGTGCTCGAGAAGGTCGGCTGAGGACCGCCCCGCCACGACGGCGGACCGGGGCGTCGCCACTGCGTCCGCGGCACGACGCGGCGTGTTCCGGCGCCCGCGCGTCGGCGGCGCCGGTTACCGTTGCCTCGAACACCAGTTCGGCGACGGCAGGGGGCGCGGCCATGCGGGTGCTCGGCATCGACCCGGGCCTCACCCGGTGCGGGTGGGGGGTGGTCGACGGCCGCCCCGGCAGCCGGCCGGTGGCCGTGGGGGTGGGCGTCGTCCGCACCGCCGCGGAGCTGGACCTGGAGCTGCGGTTGCTGGAGCTGCACACGGAGGTGACCGCGCTGCTGCGCGAGCACCGGCCCGACGTGGTGGCCATCGAGCGGGTGTTCACCCAGAACAACAAGGGCACCGCGACCGGCACCGCCCAGGCGGCGGGGGTGGCCGCCCTCGCCGCCGCGCAGGCCGACCGCCCGGTGGCCTGGCACACGCCCAGCGAGGTGAAGGCGGCGATCTCCGGGAGCGGCCGGGCCGACAAGGAGCAGGTCACCCTCATGGTCACGCGCGTGCTCGGGCTGGCCTCGCCACCCAAGCCGGCCGACGCCGCCGACGCGCTGGCACTGGCGGTCTGCCACGCGTGGCGGGGGCCGGCGCAGCAGCGGCTGCGGGTGGCGGCGCTGGCCGGCGGGATCGGTGCCCCGGTGCGGACCACCACGCTGCCGCGCTGGACTGGAGGACGACGGTGATCGCGAGCGTGAACGGCCGGGTGGCGGCGGTGTCGCCGGACGGCGCCGTGGTGGAGGTCGGCGGGGTCGGCCTGGCGGTGCAGTGCACCCCGGGCACGATCGCCCGCCTCCAGGTCGGGGAGCCGGCCCGGCTGGCCACCAGCCTGGTGGTCCGGGAGGACTCCCTCACCCTCTACGGCTTCGCCGACGACGACGAGCGGCAGCTGTTCGAGCTGCTGCAGACCGCCAACGGGGTCGGGCCCCGGCTGGCGCAGGCGGTGCTGGCCATCCACCCGCCGCGCGAGGTGCGCCGGGCGGTCTCGACGGGCGACGTGAAGTCGCTCATGCAGGTCCCCGGGATCGGCAAGAAGGGCGCGGAGCGGCTGATCCTGGAGCTGCGCGACCGGCTCGGCGCCACCACGACCGACACGGCGCTCGACGGGCCGGTCGCGCCGGCGGGCGGCGCCCCGGTCACCCCGGTGGCGCCCTGGCGGGACCAGCTCACCAGCGCGCTCGTCGGCCTCGGCTGGACCAGCAGGGAGGCCGAGGCCGCGGTCACCCAGCTGGCCCCGATCGCCGACGAGCAGGTCGCGGCCACCGGTGCGGTCGAGGTCGCCGTCCTCCTGCGGCAGGCGCTGCGCCTGCTGGGCCGCTCGTGAGCAGCCCCATCGACCGGGGCCTCCCGGCGGCCGAGGCCGGCCCGGGGCGTGGTCGCGACGACGCCGTGGACCCGCGGGCCGGCGACGAGGAGCGGGTGGTCGAGTCGGCGCTGCGCCCCCACTCGCTGGCCGACTTCATCGGCCAGCCCAAGGTGGCCCGCCAGCTGGACCTCGTGCTGGAGGGCGCCAAACGGCGGGGCCGGCCGCCGGACCACGTGCTGCTCTCCGGGCCGCCCGGGCTGGGCAAGACCAGCCTCGCGCTCATCATCGGCTCCGAGCTCGGCACCTCGGTGAAGATCACCAGCGGCCCGGCGATCGAGCGCTCCGGCGACCTCGCGGCGATGCTGTCCAACCTCGGCCCCGGCGACGTCCTGTTCATCGACGAGATCCACCGCATCGCCCGGCCCGCCGAGGAGCTGCTGTACATGGCGATGGAGGACTTCCGGGTCGACGTCGTCGTCGGGAAGGGGCCCGGCGCCACCGCCATCCCCCTGGAGATCCACCCGTTCACGCTGGTCGGCGCCACGACCCGGGCGGGCCTGCTCACCGGCCCGCTGCGGGACCGCTTCGGCTTCGTCGGCCAGATGGAGTTCTACGAGCCCGCCGAGCTGCAGCTGGTGCTCGCCCGCAGCGCCGACCTGCTCGGCGTCGAGCTCACCGACGAGGGGTCGGCGGAGATCGCCGGCCGGTCCCGGGGGACGCCGCGCATCGCCAACCGGCTGCTGCGGCGGGTGCGCGACTACGCCGAGGTGCGGGCCGACGGGCGGGTGACCCTCGAGGTGGCCCGGGCCGCGCTGGCGCTCTACGACGTCGACCACCTCGGGCTGGACCGGCTGGACCGCGCGGTCCTGGAGGCCCTGGTCATGCGCTTCGGCGGGGGGCCGGTCGGCGTCGCGACGCTGGCCGTCGCGGTGGGGGAGGAGCCGCACACCGTCGAGGAGGTGTGCGAGCCGTTCCTGGTGCGGGCGGGGCTGCTGGCGCGCACGCCCCGCGGGCGGGTCGCCACCGAGGCGGCGTGGGCGCACCTCGGCCAGCCGCTGCCGCGGGGCGGTGTCCCCCTCGGGCGGGTCACAGCGGACCCGCAGGCCGCAGGGTCGTCGTCAGAGACGCTCTTCGACGCATAGACTGTCAGGCGCTGGCGCGCGAACCCGCCCGCGCCGTGGCCGTGCGCCGACCGCCGGCGAGCTCGCCCGGCCGGACGTCCGCGTCGCAGCCGACGCACCCGAGCGGTCCCGTCCCGGATCGCACCCACCGCGGGCCCCCGCCGCGCGGTAGAGAGGCACATCAGTCGTGGAGCAGTTCTTCCCGCTCGTCCTGCTGGCCCTGGCCTTCGTGCTGCTCATCGTGCTGCCGGCGCGGCAGCGCCGCCGGATGCAGGCGCAGGCCCGGGCGATGCAGGAGTCGCTGACCGTGGGCACCCCGGTCATGACCACGGCCGGGCTGCACGGCACCGTCGCGAGCCTCGGCGAGGGCACGGTCGACCTCGAGATCGCCCCGGGGGTGGTCGTGACCTTCCAGCGGCAGGCCATCCTCGAGGTCCGCACCCCGGCCACCGGTTCCGGGCCCGCGGTGCCCGGTGACGACACCCCGGGGAACGCCGACGGCGGCTCCTCGGCCGCCCGCTGACGGGCCCCCCGTGGCCCGCCGCGATTTCCCCGCGCGCCGGTACTTCGGCGCCTTCGTCCTGATCGTCGCCGTCCTCTACGGCCTCATCTTCCTCACCGGTGACACCCGGACCCCGCAGCTGGGGCTCGACCTGCGGGGCGGGACCACCGTCACCCTGTCCGCGAGCACCCCCGACGGGCAGGCGCCGGCCCCCGAGGACCTCGAGCTGGCCCGGCGGATCATCGAGCAGCGGGTGAACGGCCTCGGTGTCGCCGAGGCGTCGGTGGTCACCGAGGGCGACTCGAACATCGTCATCTCGGTGCCCGGCGAGGAGGGCGACGAGGCGCGCGAGGTCGGGCAGACCGCGCAGCTGCGCTTCCGGCCGGTCGTCCAGGGCCCCGAGCCGGCCACCCCGGCCGCCGAACCCACCGACGCCGCCGAACCCACCGACCCGGCGGCCGCCACCGACGGGGCTGAGCCGACCGACGCCGCCGAGCCCACCGGCGGGGCGGTCGAGGACCCGACCGCGCCGGACCCGGACGCGCCCCCGGTCACCCAGGAGGAGGCCGCGGCCGAGTACGCGACCCTCACCTGCGACCCCGAGGACGCCAGCCCCGACGTGGCGCAGCCGGAGAGCTACGTCGCCGCCTGCACCGAGGACGGCACCGCCAAGTACCTGCTCGGCCCGGCCATCCTCGAGGGCACCGACATCACCGACGCCCAGGCCGGCACGCAGCAGGCCACCGGTGAGTGGGTCGTGCTGCTCGACTTCAACTCCACGGGCGAGAACACCTGGGCCGCCTACACCGCGGCCAACGTCGGGGCCAACGTCGCCTTCACCCTCGACGGGCGGGTGATCTCCGCGCCGACCATCCAGGGCGCGATCACCAGCAACCCGACCACGATCACCGGCTCCTTCGACCAGGAGACGGCCGAGGAGCTGGCCAACCAGCTGCGCTACGGCGCGCTGCCGCTGACCTTCACCCAGGCCACCGCGCAGTCCATCTCGACCGAGCTGGGCGCCGAGCAGCTGCGCGCCGGGCTGATCGCCGGCGCGATCGGCATCGGGCTGGTCTTCGTCTACGCGCTGTTCTACTACCGGCTGCTCGGCCTGGTGATGATCGCGAGCCTGGTGCTCTCGGCGGTCGTCGTCTACGCCGTCCTGGTGCTGCTGGGCCGGCAGATCGGCTTCACGCTGAGCCTGGCCGGCATCGCCGGGTTCATCGTGGCCATCGGCATCACCGCGGATTCCTTCGTCGTGTACTTCGAGCGGCTCAAGGACGAGATCCGGGAGGGCCGCACCCTGCGCTCGGCCGTGCCGCGCGCCTGGGTGCGCGCCCGGCGGACGATCCTGTCGGCCGACGCGGTGAGCTTCCTGGCCGCGGCGATCCTCTACGTGCTGGCCATCGGCGACGTGAAGGGCTTCGCCTTCACCCTCGGCATGTCCACCGTGCTGGACCTGGTCGTCGTCTTCCTCTTCACCCACCCCCTGATGGTCGTGCTGGCCCGGTTCCGCGGCTTCGGCAGCAGCCGGTTCTCCGGCCTCGGCCGCAGCCTCGACCGGCCCGCCGGGCCGGCTCGTCCCGGCCGCACGCCGGACCGCGAGCTCGTGGGGGCCGGCCGCGCCGCCGGTGCGACGACGACCGGTGCGACGACGACCGGTGCGACGGCCGCCGGCCAGGACAGGAGCAAGGCATGAGCCGCCGCGACCACACGACCGACGCGACCACCGACGGCACGCTGCCGGTGGGCACCGCCGCGGACGAGGCGACCGACACCTCCTCGGCCACCGAGGACGCCGCGACCGCCGCCGACGACGCGGCGCTGGCCGACGCCGGCCTGGGCCCCGGGGGTGCCCGCGGGGCGGGCACCGGCCGGCGCTCGTCGCTGGCGCACCGCCTCTACAACGGCGAGGCGGGCCTGGACGTCGTCGGCCGGAGCCGGCTGATCTACCGGATCACCGCGGTCGTCGTGCTCCTGTGCATCGCCGCGATGGTCTTCCGCGGGTTCAACTTCGGCATCGACTTCGAGGGCGGCAACAGCCTGCGCCTGCCCGGCACCTCCGAGCAGCTCACCGAGGTGCGGGAGGCGGCGGAGGACGCCGGCGCGTCGGTGGCCAGCGCCCAGGTGGTGGGCGGGAACACGCTGCTGCTGCGCACCGAGGCGCTCGACAACGAGGCCGAGCGCAGCGTCGTCGAGGCGGTCGCGGCGGCCGCCGGGGTGGAGCCCTCGCAGGTGAGCCCGGAGGCGGTCAGCGCCGAGTGGGGTCGCGACATCACCGACCAGGCGCTCATCGCCCTGGCGGTCTTCTTCGTCGCCGTCGTGCTCTTCCTCGCGCTCCGGTTCCAGCCGAAGATGGCGGTCGGCGCCATGGCCGCACTGGTCCACGACATCGTGCTGACCGCCGGGGTCTACGCCCTGGTCGGCTTCGAGGTGACCCCCTCCACGGTGATCGGGTTCCTCACCATCCTCGGCTTCTCCCTCTACGACACCGTCGTCGTCTTCGACAAGGTCGACGAGAACACCCGCGGCCTGACCTCGGGCAGCCGCATGACCTGGGGCGAGGCGGCCAACCTCGCGGTCAACCAGACCCTCATGCGCTCGATCAACACGTCGGTGATCGCGCTGCTGCCGGTGGCCGGGCTGCTCTTCGTGGGGGCCGGCCTGCTCGGCGTGGGCACGCTCAAGGACCTCGCGCTGGTGCTCTTCGTCGGCCTGGCCGCCGGCACCTACTCGTCGATCTTCCTGGCCACCCCGATCGTCGCCGACCTGAAGAACCGGGAGCCCGAGGTGCAGGCGCTGCGCCGCCGGGTGCTCGCCCGGCGGTCGTCGCAGGCCCGCCAGGCCGGCGTGCGCCCGGACGCCGGCCGCGCCGTGGTGGGCAACGCCCGCCGCTCCGGCGGCGCCGCGCGGCGCGGCGGCGGCGTCGCGGTGGCCGAGCGGGACGCCGACCTGGGCCCGGCCCGCGCCGACGTCGTCGTCGAGTCGCCGGAGTCGGTCCGGCCCGAGCCGCGGGGGACGACGGCGCCGCGGCCGGGGGCCCGGCCGCAGGGCGGCCGGCGCTCGGGCGGCCGGAAGCGCCGGTGACCACCTCCCCGGTGGGCGGCCCGGGGGCCGCGGGGGCGGCGGACGCCGAGCGCCCGCTCGACGAGGTGATCGCCGCGCTGTCGGTCGACGTGCCCGACTTCCCGAGCCCCGGCGTGGTCTTCCGCGACCTCACCCCGGTCTTCGCCGACCCCGCCGCGTTCCGCCGCACGGTGACCGGGCTGGCCACCCCGACGCTGGTCGACCCGCGCGCGGCGGCACTGGCCGACGGGCGGGGCGGCCCCGGCTACGACCTGGTCGTGGGGGTCGAGGCCCGCGGCTTCCTGCTGGCCGCGGCCGTGGCGCTGCAGGTCGGCGTCGGCGTCGTCCCGGTGCGCAAGGCGGGCAAGCTGCCGCGGCAGCGGCTGTCGGCCGAGTACACGCTGGAGTACGGGACCGCGACGCTCGAGCTGCACACCGACTCCGTGGTCCCCGGGCAGCGGGTGCTGGTCGTCGACGACGTGCTCGCCACCGGCGGCACGCTGGCCGCGGCCGTCTCGCTGGTCGAGGGCCTCGGCGGGGTGGTCACCGCGGTCTCGGTCGTCGTCGAGCTCAGCGCCCTCGGCGGCCGCCAGCGGGTGGCCCCGCACGCCGTGCACGCGCTCTGGACCACCTGAGAGGGAGATGACCCCGAGCCGCGCTCGCGGGCAGGTGGGGCCCGGCTAGCATGGTGAGGGTCGCACCTCGCCGCCGAGCAGGAGTCGCCATGGGCCCGGACGCCACGAACGTGGCTGCCACGCGGCCCGCCGCCCTGCCGGCCGCCGAGCCCGAGAGCGGCCAGCCGCCCGCCGTCCCCGAGGACCGCCGCCCGCTGCCGGCCCGCCCCGCGGTGCGCCGCCCCGACGACGTGTCGGCCGAGCCCCCGGGCGAGGGCGGGGCCGGTGCACCGCGCCGCCGGGTCCGCGACCGGCTGGCCCGCCGCATCGTCTCCGGGCAGCGCGCCGGCGTGGTCCGGCCGGTGCTCGAGCCGCTGGCCGCGCTGCACCGCCAGAGCCACCCCAAGGCCGACCTGGCGCTGCTCCAGCGGGCCTACGACGTGGCCGAGACCGCGCACGCCACGCAGAAGCGCAAGAGCGGCGACCCCTACATCACCCACCCGCTGGCCGTGGCCACCGTCCTGGCCGGGCTGGGGATGGACACCACGACCCTGGTCGCGGCCCTGCTGCACGACACGGTCGAGGACACCGGCCAGACGCTGGAGTCCATCACCGAGGCGTTCGGGCCCGAGGTCGCCCACCTGGTCGACGGCGTCACGAAGATCGACAGGGTCAAGCTGGGCGACGCCGCGCAGGCCGAGACGATCCGCAAGATGATCGTCGCGATGGCCCGCGACCCGCGGGTGCTGGTCATCAAGCTCGCCGACCGGCTGCACAACATGCGCACGCTGCGCTTCCTCCCGCCGGAGAAGCAGGAGAAGAAGGCCCGCGAGACGCTGGAGATCCTCGCCCCGCTGGCGCACCGGCTGGGCATGAACACCATCAAGTGGGAGCTGGAGGACCTCGCGTTCGCCACGCTCTACCCCAAGCGGTACGACGAGATCGTCCGGCTGGTCGCCGAGCGGGCGCCGTCTCGGGACACCTACCTCGCCGAGGTCACCGCCGCGGTCACCGAGCAGCTCAAGGCCGCCGGCATCGAGGCCGTCGTCACCGGCCGGCCCAAGCACTACTACTCGATCTACCAGAAGATGATCGTCCGCGGCCGGGACTTCACCGACATCTGGGACCTCGTGGGCATCCGGATCCTGGTCGACACCGTGCGGGACTGCTACGCGGCGCTGGGCATCATGCACGCGCACTGGCAGCCGGTCCCGGGGCGGTTCAAGGACTTCGTCGCGATGCCGAAGTTCAACATGTACCAGTCGCTGCACACGACGGTCATCGGGCCGCAGGGCAAGCCGGTCGAGCTGCAGATCCGCACCCACGACATGCACCGCACCGCGGAGTACGGCATCGCGGCGCACTGGAAGTACAAGGAGAAGGCCAAGGCCCAGCCGGGCCGGGCCGGGGCGCGCAACGACCTCGGAGCGACGAAGGCCGGCTCGCCCGACGACATGCTGTGGCTGCGGCAGCTGCTGGACTGGCAGCGGGAGGCCCAGGAGCCCGGCGAGTTCCTCGAGACCCTGCGCTACGACCTCGGCCCGCAGGAGGTCTTCGTCTTCACGCCCAAGGGGGACGTCGTCAGCCTGCCGGGCAACTCCACCCCGGTCGACTTCGCCTACGCCGTGCACACCGAGGTCGGGCACCGGTGCATCGGCGCGCGGGTCAACGGCACCCTCGTCTCCCTGGACAGCCTGCTGCACAACGGCGACGTCGTGGAGATCTTCACCTCCAAGTCGCCCACGGCCGCCCCGTCCCAGGACTGGCTGTCCTTCGTCGGGTCCTCCCGGGCGCGGACGAAGATCCGCCAGTGGTTCACCAAGGAGCGCCGCGAGGACGCCGTCGAGGCCGGCAAGGAGGCCCTGGCCCGGGCGATGCGCAAGGCGGGGCTGCCGCTGCAGCGGCTGCTCGGCGGCGAGGCGCTGTCCACGCTGGCCAAGGACCTCCGCCACGCCGACGTGACCGCGCTGTACGCGGCGGTCGGGGAGAACCAGATCTCGGCCGCCTCGGTGGTCGACAAGCTGATGACCGCGCTCGGCGGCACCGAGGGTGCGGTCGAGGACATCGCCGAGACCGCCATCCCGGCCCGCCGGCCGGTGCACCGGCGCCCGGCGGGCGGGGACCCGGGCGTCGTCGTCCACGGGATGAACGACGTGTGGGCCAAGCTGGCCAAGTGCTGCACCCCGGTACCGGGGGACGACATCCTCGGCTTCGTCACCCGCGGCGGTGGGGTCAGCGTGCACCGGACCGACTGCACCAACGCGGCCGACCTGGAGCGCAAGCCCGAACGCCTGGTCGAGGTCGACTGGGCCAGCCAGCCCGGGTCGGTGTTCCTCGTCGCCATCCAGGTCGAGGCCCTCGACCGGCACCGGCTGCTCTCCGACGTGACCCGGGCCCTGGCCGACGAGCGGGTCAACATCCTCTCGGCCTCGGTGCAGACCAGCCGGGACCGCGTGGCCATCAGCCGGTTCACCTTCGAGCTGGCCGACCCGGCGCACCTGGGCTCGGTCCTGCAGACCGTGCGCAACGTCGAGGGCGTCTTCGACGTCGAGCGCGTCACCGCCTGAAAGAGGACCACCCGTCCCCCCACGCCTCGCGGCGGGCCGGCTCAGCGGCGGGTGGCGACCACCGCGTACAGGGGGTCCCCGACGCCGGGCTCGGTGCGCAGCGTCACCACCGGCTCGGTGAACCGCCCGGTCCGCCGGAGGAGCTCGGCCACCAGCGCGCCGTGCCGCTCGTCGTCGGTGGCCAGCCAGCCGCGGACCGCCTTCGTCGGGAAGCACCGGTTCGAGCAGGTGATCGCCACCGGCCCGCCCGGGCGCAGCACCCGGCCGACCTCGGCGAGCACCTCGATCGGCCGGGTCAGGTAGTCGACCGACACGCAGCAGACGGCGGCGTCGACGTCGGCGTCGGGCAGCGGGACCCGCGGGTCGGCGTTCAGGTCGTGGACGATCCGCTCGGTGGCCGCCGGGTTGGCGGCCAGCTCCTCCCGGTTCAGGCCGAGCAGACCAGCTCGGCCGGTGGCACGCAGAAGTGCGACACCCAGGACGACATGAGGTCCAGCACTCGCCGTGGCCGCCCCGCCGAGCCGTCGATCCCGAGCTCGGCGTAGAGGTGGCCCACGGCGGTCACCGCGGCGTCGTCGATGTGGGTGACCAGCCGGGGGAGGGCGTAGAACCGCCCGTCGGGGCCTTCGTCGGCGCGGGCGAAGAACCCCGCCGGGAAGCCGGCGTAGGGGTCCCGGCGCTCCGGCGCGCCGCCCATCAGCCGGCCCCGACGCTGACCGACTCGACGGTCACCGGGACGGCCGGGGCGCCGTCACCGGGACCGTTGGACCCGTCGTTGCCGGAGGCCGCGATCGCGTCGAGGACGGCCAGGCCGGCGTCGTCGACGGTGCCGACCACGGTGTAGGCCGGCGGCAGCCGGCTGTCGCCCCAGACGAGGAAGAACTGGCTGCCGTCGAAGCCCTGGCCGCTGTTGGCCATCGCCACCGTGCCGCGCGGGTAGGTCTCGTCCCCGGAGACGTCGGTGGGAGAGGTGTAGGTCGGCCCGCCGGCGCCGGTGCCCGTCGGGTCGCCGCACTGCAGCACCTGCAGGCCCTCGGTGTCGGTCTGCCGGTGGCACGGCGAGCCGTCGAAGAAGCCCTGGCCGGTGAGGTGCACCAGGCTGGCGACGGCGCACGGGGCGCCGTCGCGGGCGAGGGTGAGCGGGATCTCCCCGGCGTCGGTCACCAGCCGCAGCCCGACCCTGCCCTCGGCGGGCACCTCCTCGGCCGGCGGCGGCACCTCGATGAGGTACGGGTTGGCCGAGGGGGCGGCCGACCAGTCGCAGGCGACCGTGCCCGCCCCGGAGGAGCCGCGCGCACCGCCGCCGGCGCCGCCGTCCGCGGAGCTCGCGCTGCCGTCGACGGTCGACGCGCAGCCGGCCAGGCCGAGCAGCGACGCGGCGAGCAGGGGGACGGCCGTGGCGGTCAGCGGCCGACGCGTCACGCGGCGACCGTCAGGGACTCGATGCGGACCTCCTGCGTCGGCGCGCCGTCGTTCGGCCCGTTGCTGGCGTCGTTGCCGTTCGCCGCGATGGTGTCGAGCGTGGCCAGGCCGGGCTCGTCGATCGTGCCGAGCACCGTGTAGGACGGCGGCAGCTGGCTGTCGCCGTAGACGAGGAAGAACTGGCTGCCGTCGAAGCCCTGGCCGCTGTTGGCCATCGCCACCGTGCCGCGCGGGTAGGTCTCGTCCCCGGTCACCTGGGTGGGGAACTGGTAGGCCGGGCCACCGGCGCCGGTGCCGCTCGGGTCGCCGCACTGCAGCACCTTCAGCCCCTCGCTGTCGGTCTGGCGGTGGCACACGGTCCCGTCGAAGTAGCCCTGCTGGGCCAGGTAGGCCATGCTCGCCGTCGCGCACGGGGCGTTGGCGTTGTCCAGCGTGAGCCCGATGGGGCCGAAGTTCGTGGTGATGGTCACCGGGGTGGTGCCGGTGGCGGTGACCTCCGCGGGCGGGGTGCCGCTGTCGCCCTGCAGGTTCGGGTTGGCCGCGGTGTCGGCCGGCGCCCAGTCGCAGGTGCCGTCGGCGCCGTCCACCACGGGGGCGGTCGTGGGCGTCGGGTCGGCGGCCGCCTGGGGGGCCTCGTCGTCCCCGCCGAGGCCGGTGAGCAGCCAGACGGCACCCAGCACGACGAGCACGGCGACGACGGAGGCGCCGACCAGCAGGTTGCGACGGCGCTTGCGGGCCAGCTCGGCGCGACGCTCGAGTTGGCGCTGCAGGCGGCGCTGGGCGGCCTGCCGCCGCTGCTTGTTGCTGGGCACGTGCTGCTCCTCGGACGGACGGCTGCTGCGGTGGGGCGCGGGACGAGGGCCACGGCGCGCCCGCGCACCGCTGGTCGATCCGCGAGTGTAGGTGGCCGTCCTGTCCGTTCCCTGGCAGCCGGAGACGCGCGGAGCGCCGTGATCACCCCCGCGTAACCTGCACGGGTGCTCATCCGCTCGTTCCCCGCCGGCGCGTTCGGGACCAACTGCTACGCCGTCGCCCCCGGGCCGCGGCAGGAGTGCGTGGTGGTCGACCCCGGGATGGACGCCGTCGAGCCGCTGGCCCGCATGCTCGCCGACGACGGCCTCAAGCCGGTCGCGGTCGTGCTGACCCACGGCCACCTCGACCACACCTTCTCCGTGCTCCCGGTCTGCGAGGGCTACGACATCCCGGCCTACCTGCACCCGGCAGACAACGGCATGCTCGCCGACCCCGTGCGCTGGCACGGCCCCGCGCTGGCCCCGCTGGTCAGCGGCGTGCGGCTGCCCGACCCGTCCGAGGTCCGCGCGCTCGACGACGGCGCCGTCCTCGCCCTCGCCGGCGTGGAGCTCACCGTGCGGCACGCGCCCGGTCACACGCAGGGCTCGGTGGTCTTCTCCCTGGACCTCGGGGAGGCCCCGGGCCTGCTCGCCGGCGACGTGCTCTTCGCCGGCTCCGTCGGCCGGGTGGACCTGCCCGGCGGGTCCTGGGCAGCGATGCTCACCTCGCTGCGCGACGTCGTCCTGCCGCTGGACGACGCCACGGTCGTGCTCCCCGGGCACGGCCCGGCGACCACCGTCGGCCGGGAGCGGGCCACCAACCCCTACCTGGCCGAGGCGGCCGCGGGGGCGGGGCCGGCGCCGCGGGGGCGCGGGCTGTGAGCGGGCT
Source organism: Geodermatophilus marinus (assembly GCF_003428645.1). Taxonomy (GTDB): domain Bacteria; phylum Actinomycetota; class Actinomycetes; order Mycobacteriales; family Geodermatophilaceae; genus Geodermatophilus. Next base: position 295,881 of record NZ_QVQH01000003.1, read on the forward strand.
CACCGCGCCGAAGGGCACCTTCGACGTCCTCCCGCCGGAGTCGGCCCGGTTCCTCGCCGTCCGGGACGTGCTCACCGCCCCGCTGCGGCGGGCCGGCTACGGGTACGTGGAGACGCCGGTGTTCGAGGACACCGCCGTCTTCGCGCGCGGGGTCGGCGAGTCCACCGACGTCGTCACGAAGGAGATGTACACCTTCGACGACCGCGGCGGCCGCTCGCTCACGCTGCGCCCCGAGCTCACCGCCGGCCTCATGCGGGCCTTCAACGAGCACCGCCTGTACACCGGCGCCCTGCCGGTCAAGCTGTGGACCGTCGGGTCCTGCTTCCGCTACGAGCGGCCGCAGGCCGGCCGCTACCGGCACTTCACGCAGGTCGACATGGAGGCGCTCGGCGTCGACGACCCGGCGCTGGACGCCGAGGTGGTCGCGCTGGGTGTGCAGGGCTTCCGCGACCTCGGGCTCACCGACTTCGAGCTGCTGCTCACCTCGCTGGGCGACGCGACCTGCCGGCCGCAGTACCGGGAGAAGCTGGTCGCCCACCTGGACCAGCTGGACCTCGACGAGGACACCCGGCGCCGGTCGGCGATCAACCCGCTGCGGGTGCTCGACGACAAGCGCCCCGAGGTGCAGGCGCAGCTGGAGGACGCGCCGCTGATGGTCGACCACCTGTCGGACTCCGCGCGGGCCCACTACGACGCCGTCCGCCAGCACCTCACCGACCTGGGCGTGACCTGGACCGAGGCGCCGCGGCTGGTGCGCGGGCTGGACTACTACACGAAGACGACGTTCGAGTTCGTGCACTCCGGCCTCGGTGCGCAGTCGGCGATCGGCGGCGGCGGGCGCTACGACGGGCTGTCGGCGTCCCTCGGCGGGCCGGACCTGTCGGGCATCGGGTACGCGGTGGGGGTCGACCGCACGCTGCTGGCCGTCCGGGCCGAGGGGCTCGACATCGGCGTCGCCGCCGGCGTGCAGGCCTTCGTCGTCCCGCTGGGGGAGGAGGCCCGGCGGCTGGCGGTGCGCCTGGTCGGCCGGCTGCGCGCGGCGGGCGTCTCGGCCGACACGGTGTACGGCGGCCGCGGGCTCAAGGGCGCGATGAAGGCCGCCGACCGGTCCGGGGCCTCGCACGTCGTCGTCATCGGCGAGCGGGACCTCGCCGACGGCGTGGGCCAGCTCAAGGACATGCGCACCGGCGAGCAGCGCGCCGTCCCCGTCGCTGAGCTGTTCGACGCGGTGCGTGCAACGGTAGGGGGGTGACCGGGATGGAACAGCGCCCGCTGGGGCGGACGGGGGCCGACGTCAGCGTCGTCGGCCTGGGCACGTGGCAGCTCGGCGGTGACTGGGGGGACGTCGACGACGCCACCGCCGCCGAGGTGCTCGACGCCGCCCTCGACGCGGGGGTGACCCTGCTCGACACCGCGGACGTCTACGGTGACGGCCGCTCCGAGCAGCGCATCCGGAAGGCGCTCGCCCCGCGCGCCGAGCGCCCCTTCGTGGCCACCAAGGCCGGCCGGCGCGCCGACCCGTTCGAGGCCGCGCAGTACACCCCGGACAACCTCCGGGCGTGGGTCGACCGGTCCCGGCGCAACCTCGGCGTCGACACCCTCGACCTGGTCCAGCTGCACTGCCCGCCGCCGGCCACGTACGAGGACGACCGGGTCTACGACACCCTCGACACGCTGGTCGAGGAGGGGGCGGTCGCGGCCTACGGGGTGTCGGTGGAGACCGTCGCCGAGGGGTTGCGCGCCCTCCAGCGGCCGAACGTGCAGTCGCTGCAGGTGATCCTCAACGCCTTCCGGCGCAAGCCGCTCGAGGAGCTGCTGCCGGCGGCCGCCCGCGCGCAGGTCGGCGTCCTCGCCCGGGTCCCGCTGGCCAGCGGGCTGCTCACCGGCAAGTACGACGAGTCGACGACGTTCCCGGCCGACGACCACCGGAACTTCAACCGCGGCGGGGAGGCCTTCGACGTCGGGGAGACCTTCTCCGGCGTCCCGTTCGAGATCGGCGTCGCCGCGGCCCGCGAGGTCGCCGAGATCGCCGGCGACGCGCCGACCGCGGCCTTCGCGCTGCGCTGGGTGATCGACCAGCCCGGCGTCACCACCGTCATCCCCGGCGCCCGCTCCGTCGAGCAGGTCCGCGGCAACGTCGCCGCCGCCGCGCTGCCCCCGCTGACCGACCGCCAGCAGGCCGACCTCGAGCGGGTGTACGACGAGCGCGTCCGCGCCCACGTGCACGACCGCTGGTAGGCCCCGCACCACCCCGCTGCCCCCTCGCAGCGCCCCTGCTGCCCCCCACCACCCCGAGAGGCAACACCGTGCTCCGCACCCACGACGCCGGCACGCTGCGCGTGTCCGACGCCGGTTCCACCGTCACCCTCGCCGGCTGGGTGGCCCGCCGCCGGGACCACGGCGGCGTGGTCTTCGTCGACCTCCGCGACGCCTCCGGGTACGTGCAGGTCGTCGTCCGCGAGGAGGAGGCGCACGCGCTGCGCAACGAGTTCTGCGTGCTGGTGACCGGTGCGGTGCGCCGCCGCCCCGAGGGGAACGAGAACCCGGAGCTGCCCACCGGTGACGTGGAGGTGGCCGCCTCGAGGCTCGAGGTGCTCTCCGCGGCGGCGCCGCTGCCGTTCCCCGTCGAGACCGACCAGGCCGCCTCCGACGACGTCCGCTACCGGTACCGCTACCTGGACCTGCGCCGGCAGGGTCCGGCGCGCACCCTGCGGCTGCGGTCGGAGGTCAACCGGGTGGCCCGCGAGGTCATGGGCCGGCACGGGTTCGTCGAGGTCGAGACCCCCGACCTCACCCGGTCCACGCCCGAGGGGGCCCGGGACTTCGTCGTCCCGGTCCGGCTGCAGCCGGGCAAGTGGTACGCGCTGCCGCAGTCGCCGCAGCTGTTCAAGCAGCTGCTCATGATCGGCGGGCTCGAGCGCTACTACCAGATCGCCCGCTGCTTCCGGGACGAGGACTTCCGGGCCGACCGGCAGCCGGAGTTCACCCAGCTCGACTTCGAGATGAGCTTCGTCGAGCGCGACGACGTCCTCGCCGTCGTGGAGGACGTCGTCCGCGCGCTGTGGGGGGAGCTGGCCGGGTACCGGGTGCCGGCGATCCCGCGGATGAGCTACCGCGAGGCGATGGACCGGTTCGGGTCGGACAAGCCCGACCTGCGCTTCGGTCTCGAGCTGACCGAGCTCACCGCGTTCTTCGCCGGGACCCCCTTCCGCGTCTTCCAGGCGCCCTACGTCGGGGCCGTCGTCATGCCCGGCGGCGGCTCGCAGCCGCGGCGGGCCTTCGACGCCTGGCAGGACTGGGCGAAGTCCCGCGGCTACCGCGGCCTGGCCTACGTGACCGTCGCCGAGGACGGCACCCTCGGGGGGCCGGTGGCCAAGAACATCTCCGAGGCCGAGCGCGCCGGCCTGGTCGAGGCCGTGGGCGCGCAGCCCGGGGACTGCGTCTTCTTCGCCGCCGGCCCGCGCCGCTCCGCGCAGGAGCTGCTCGGCGCCGCCCGCAACGAGATCGCCCGCCGGCTCGAGCTGATCGAGCCGGGCAGCTGGTCGTTCCTCTTCGTCGTCGACTTCCCGATGTTCGAGCAGACCGAGGACGGCGACTGGACGTTCATGCACCACCCGTTCACCTCGCCCACGCCGGAGTGGCGGGACCGCTTCGCCGAGGACAGGGCCGCGGCGCTGTCGGACGCCTACGACCTGGTGTGCAACGGCAACGAGCTGGCCAGCGGGTCGGTGCGGATCCACGACGCCGGGCTGCAGGAGCGGGTGTTCGAGACGCTCGGGATGTCCCGCGAGGAGGCCCGGGAGCGGTTCGGCTTCTTCCTCGAGGCCTTCGCCTACGGCCCGCCCCCGCACGCCGGGGCCGCCATCGGCTGGGACCGCACCTGCGCGCTGCTGGCCGGGGTGGACTCCATCCGCGAGGTGATCGCCTTCCCGAAGACCGGCGCCGGGTACGACCCGCTCACCGGCGCCCCCACGCCGATCACCGCCGCCCAGCGCAAGGAGGCCGGCATCGACGCAGAACCCGACGAGCCGCCGCTGCCCGGCGAGCCCGGCGCCCCGGGCCCCACCGACCCGACCGGCTGACCGGCGCGCCGCCGTCCCACCCGCCGGTCAGTCCTTCGTCCCCTCCCGCGGGTCGTCGATCGACGGCTCGTCGGCGAACAGCGGCGGCAGGTAGCGCAGCATGAGCACCGACCAGGTGACGTGCGTGATCATCGGTGCCTGGATGCCGCCGCTGGCCCGTCGCTGCAGCCCGAACAGCAGGCCCATGGCGAGCGAGGCCAGGACCAGGGCGGGGTTGCGGGTGGCGGTGGTGGCCAGGCCGTAGACGGCGGTCGAGGTGAGCACCGGCCGCCGGCTGCCCACCGCGGCGTACAGGGCGCCCCGGAAGAACACCTCCTCTGCCAGGCCGTTGGCCAGCGTGGTGGTGAGCACCAGCGGCAGCGACCCCTGGTGGGCGTAGCGCAGCACCCGGGTGATCGCCCGGTCCAGCACCGGGACCTGCTTGGCGACCAGCGCCGCGCCGTAGAAGACGCCGAAGGCGCCGGCCCCGGTGAGCACCGGCGTCAGCACCGGCCGGGTCATGGCCTCCTGCGTGGAGCGGCGCATCCAGCCCAGGTGCAGCGGGCCCGACAGCAGCCCGCCCGCCGTCCAGGTGCCGGCGACGGCGAGGGTGAGCCCGTAGAAGGCGGGGGTGTTCGGCTTCCGGGACAGCGACAGGCCGAGCAGGCCGGCGCCGGTGACGGCGACCGCGCCGGTGACCCGCCGGCGGCGGCGGAAGGCGGCGTCGCTCTCCCAGTGGTCGCGGGGGACCTTCTCCACCAGCCAGTGCGGCAGCCGGGGGGCCACCCGGTCGACCAGCCGGTCGGTGACCCGGTCGAGCAGGCCGCGGCGGCTCACGCCCGGGCCCCCCGGGCGAGGTGCCCGAGCCGGCGGGGAGCGCCCCGCTGCTCCCGCCGCTCGCGGGCCCGCTCGGCCAGCGCGGCGAGGACCATCTCGTCGTAGCCCATCGGCTCGAAGGGCACCACGTCGCGGATGGCGGGGTCGTGCACGACCACCTCGTTGGTCATGGAGTCCACCAGCGAGCGGCCGGTCTTCACGTCGACGTCGGTGACCAGCGACAGCCACCGCGAGGACAGCTGCGGCGAGAGCAGGGGCACCGGCAGGACGAACATGTGCCGGCCCTGGATCTCCGCCACCCGGGTCAGCATCTCCAGGTACTCGAGGACCTCCGCGCCCCCCACCTCGAAGACCCGCCCCTCCGTCCCGGGGGTCTCCAGCACGCCGACGAGGTAGCGGACCATGTCGGCGATCGCGATCGGCTGGGTGCGGGTGTGCACCCAGCGCGGCGTGATCATGACCGGCAGGTGGGCGACCAGCTGGCGGGTCATCTCCCAGGAGACGCCGCCGTGCCCGACGACGATCCCGGCCCGCAGCGCGGTCACCGGGACGCCGGTCTCCCCGAGCAGCCGCTCGACCTGGCGGCGGCTGCGCAGGTGCGGCGACAGCGAGTCGTCGTCCTTGCCCAGGCCCCCGAGGTAGACGATGCGGCCCACGCCGGTGCCGGCCGCCGCCCGGGCGAAGGCGCGCGCGGCGGCGGCGTCCTTGCGCTCGAAGTCCGGGTCGCCCAGGGAGTGCACGAGGTAGTAGGCGGCGTCCACGTCGGTCAGGGCGGCGCGCAGGGAGTCCTCGTCCCCGACGTCGCCGGCCACCGGCTTGCCGGCGCCGCCGTAGCGGTCGGGGTGCCGGGTCATCGCCCGCACCTCGTGCCCCTTCTCGACGAGGGCGCTCGCCAGCCGCCCGCCGACGAACCCCGATGCCCCGGTGACCAGTACGCGCACCTCCCGAGCGTCGCCGCTCGCGGCCCGCCGCGCGACTCCACGGGCCACCCCCTGCGGCCGGGCGGGCCGCGTCAGGCGTCGAGGCGGGCCAGCTGCTCGGGGGTCAGCTCGACCTCGGCGGCCGCGGCGGAGTCCTGGATCGACCCGGCCCGCGAGGCCCCCGGGATCGGGACGACGACGTCGGCCTGCGCCAGGTGCCAGGCCAGCGTCACCCGGTACACCGACACGCCGAGCTCCTCGGCGACCTCGGCGAACGCCGGCGCCGCGGCGTCCAGCGAACCGGCCGCCGACACGCCGCCGAACGGGCTCCACGGCAGGAAGGCCAGGCCGTGGCCGGCGCAGTGCGCCAGCTCGTCGCGCGAGTGCCGCCAGCCGGGGGAGAACTGGTTCTGCACGCTGACCAGCGCCGGGCCGACGATCGAGCGGGCGACGTCGATCTGCGCGACGTCGGCGTTGGAGATGCCGACCGTGCGCACGAGGCCGGCGTCGGCAAGCTCCCGCAGCGCCCCCATCGACTCCTCCCACGGCGTGGCCGGGTCGGGGCGGTGGAACTGGTACAGGTCGATGGCGTCGACGCCGAGGCGGCGCAGCGAGGCCTCGCAGGCCCGCCGCAGGTAGGCCGGCGAGCCGTCGAGCTCCCAGTCGCTGCCCCGGCGGGTGTGCCCGCCCTTGGTGGCCACCAGCACGTCCGGCGCCGAACCGTAGGAGCGCAGCGCCCGGGCGACCAGCTCCTCGTTGTGGCCGAACTCGCCCTCGTCCCGGGCGTAGGCGTCGGCGGTGTCGATGAGCGTCACGCCGCTGTCGAGCGCCGCGTGCACCACCGCCTCGGCCTCCTCCGGCCCCGGCCGGTCCTCCTTCGTCGACAGGGGCATCGCGCCCAGGCCGATCGCGCTGACGGTCGTGTCCCCGATGCGTCGCTGCTGCACGGGGCCTGTCGTGCCCCCCGGGTAGCGTCGGCAACCGTGAGCTCGCTGTTCGACCAGCCGGCCGACGACGGGCCCGGGGGCCCGGCGGTCGACCCGGGGGCGCCGCTGGCCGTGCGCATGCGCCCCCGGTCGCTGGACGAGGTGGTCGGCCAGCAGCACCTGCTCGGCCCCCGTGCGCCGCTGCGCCGCCTGGTCGAGGGCGACGAGCCGATGTCCCTGGTCCTCCACGGCCCGCCCGGCACCGGCAAGACCACCCTCGCGCACGTCGTCTCGCTGGCCACCAAGCGGCAGTTCGTGCAGCTGTCGGCGCTGGACGCCGGGGTCAAGGAGGTCCGCGCGGTCATCACCGCGGCCAAGCGCGAGCTGACCTACGCCGGCCGGCGCACCGTGCTGTTCATCGACGAGGTGCACCGCTTCTCCAAGACCCAGCAGGACTCCCTGCTCTCCGCCGTCGAGGACCGCATCGTCAGCCTCGTCGCGGCCACCACGGAGAACCCGTTCTTCTCCGTGGTGAGCCCGCTGCTGTCGCGCAGCCTGGTGCTGTCCCTGCAGCCCCTGGCCGACGACGACGTCCGGGCGCTGCTGCACCGGGCGCTGACCAGCGAGCGGGGGCTGGACGGCGCGGTGACGCTGGCGCCCGAGGCCGAGGAGCACCTGGTGCGCATCGCCGGCGGCGACGGCCGCAAGGCGCTCACCGCGCTGGAGTCCGGCGCGGGGGCGGCGCGCTCGGCCGGCGGCACCGTGATCGACCTGGCCACGCTGGAGACCGCGGTGGCGCAGGCCGCGGTCCGCTACGACCGGCAGGGCGACCAGCACTACGACGTGGCCAGCGCGCTGATCAAGTCCGTCCGCGGGTCCGACGTCGACGCCGCGCTGCACTACCTGGCCCGCATGGTGGAGGCGGGGGAGGACCCCCGCTTCATCGCCCGCCGGCTGGTCATCTCCGCCAGCGAGGACGTCGGCATGGCCGACCCCACGGCGCTGCAGACCGCCGTGGCCGCCGCGCAGGCCGTCGCCCTCATCGGCATGCCCGAGGGGCACTTCCCCCTGGCGCACGCCGTCGTCCACCTCGCGACGGCACCGAAGTCCAACGCCGTCACCGTCGCCATCGGCGAGTCCGTCGCCGACGTGCGCGCCGGTCTGGCCGGGCCGGTGCCCCCCGGGCTGCGGGACGCCCACTACGCGGGCGCCCGGAAGCTCGGCCACGGCACCACCTACCGGTACCCGCACGACTCGCCGGAGGGCATCGTCCCCCAGCAGTACCCGCCCGACGCGCTGGTCGGCCGCGACTACTACCGGCCGACCTCGCGCGGCGCCGAGGGCCCGATCGCGGCGCGGCTGGGCAAGCTGCGCGCGATCCTCCGGCGGCGCGGGGCCTGAGCGACCGCCGCCCGGGGCCTGCGGTCCCGGCGGGGCACGGACACCGCCCGGCGGCCGCGGCTACTGTGGCCACGCCGGGTCGACGCCCGCCGGCCGGTGCCGGGCCCGGCCGGCGACGCCGAGACGGTGGCGCCGACGAGACGCCGACATGACGACGAGAGCACGACGGTCCGAGCGCCCGCCGTGCCCACGACGTCGACCAGACGACGCCGGAGCACCGGCGTCGCCGAGGACGAGGAGACCCCGCGTGTCCGCAGGAGAGTGGGCCGGCCTGATCGCCGCCCTGGCCCTGGTGCTGCTGGTGGCCCTGCTCGCGATCCCGCTGCTGAAGCTGGGCCGCACGCTGGACGAGGCCACCCTGACCATCCGGCAGGCACGGGAGCAGGCGCAGCCCATCCTGACCCAGGCCTCCACCACGGTCGCCCACGTCAACAGCAACCTCGAGCGCGTGGACGACATCACCGGCAACGCGGCGAACGTCTCCAGCAACGTCGCCGCGCTGACCAGCGTCGTCGCCGCCACCGTCGGCAGCCCGCTGATCAAGGTGGCCGCGTTCAGCTACGGGGTGCGCAGCGCGGCGCGCAAGAAGCGCGAGGGCCAGGCCATCGCCGAGGCCGCCGCCCGCGACAAGGCCGACCGGCGTGCGCGCCGCGCCGCTCGGAGGGCCGCCTGATGCGCCGGCTGTTCTGGCTCGCGATGGGCGTCACCATCGGCGCCCTCCTCGTCCGCAAGATGTCCCGCGCCGCGGAGCGGATGACCCCCGCCGGGGTCGGCGCCTCGATCGCCGAGGGCCTGCGCGACCTCGCCGACGCCATCGGCGCGTTCGGTGCCGACGTCCGCGAGGCGATGGCCGAGCGCGAGGCCGAGATCCGCGCCGGCACCGGCCTGGACGCCCCGCTCCCCGAGGGCGGCCCGGCGCAGCTGCCCCGGCGCGGCGCGCACGCCGCCGACTGACCACCCGCACACCGACCGAGTAGGACATGCAGACCGCCGAGATCCGCCGCCGCTTCCTCGAGCACTTCGCCCAGCGCGGGCACACCGTCGTCCCCAGCGCCTCGCTGGTGTCCCCGGACCCGTCGCTGCTGTTCACCGTGGCCGGCATGGTGCCGTTCATCCCGTACCTGACCGGCCGCGAGCCCGCGCCGTACCCGCGCGCCACCAGCGTCCAGAAGTGCGTGCGCACCCTCGACATCGAGGAGGTGGGCAGGACCACCCGGCACGGCACGTTCTTCCAGATGAACGGCAACTTCTCCTTCGGCGACTACTTCAAGGAGGGGGCGGTCCAGCACGCCTGGGACCTGGTCACCGGGTCGGTCGAGGACGGCAAGCTGGGCTTCGACCCCGACCGCATCTGGGTCACCGTCTACCTGGACGACGACGAGGCCGCCGACGCCTGGAAGCGGATCGCCGGCCTGCCCGAGGAGCGCATCCAGCGCCGCGGGTTGAAGGACAACTACTGGCACACCGGCCAGCCCGGCCCCGGCGGCCCGTGCAGCGAGATCTACTACGACCGCGGCCCCGAGCACGGCCCCGACGGCGGCCCGGTCGTCGACGAGGACCGGTTCCTGGAGATCTGGAACCTGGTCTTCATGCAGTACGAGCTGGCCGACGTGCGCAGCAAGGAGGACTTCCGCATCGTCGGCGACCTGCCGAGGAAGAACATCGACACCGGCATGGGCCTGGAGCGGGTGGCCTACCTGCTGCAGGGCGTGGACAACCTCTACGAGATCGACGAGGTCGCCCCCGTGCTGCACCGGGGCGCCGAGCTCGCCGGGGTCACCTACGGCAAGGACCACGACACCGACGTGCGGCTGCGGGTGGTCGCCGACCACGTGCGCAGCGGCCTGATGCTCATCGGGGACGGCGTCACGCCCGGCAACGAGGGCCGCGGCTACATCCTGCGCCGGCTGCTGCGCCGCGCCGTCCGGTCGATGCGCCTGCTCGGCGTGGACGCGGCCACCCTGCCGGAGCTGCTGCCCGTCTCGCGCGACGCGATGAAGGCCAGCTACCCGGAGCTGGAGACCGACTTCGACCGCATCTCGTCGGTGGCCTACGCCGAGGAGGACGCCTTCCGGCGCACCCTCACCTCCGGCACCGCCCTGTTCGACACCGCCGTCGCCCAGGCCAAGGCCGCCGGCGCCCCCGCGCTGTCCGGTGAGCAAGCCTTCAGCCTGCACGACACCTACGGCTTCCCGATCGACGTCACGCTCGAGATGGCCGCCGAGCAGGGCGTCACCGTCGACGAGGCGGGGTTCCGGGCGCTCATGCAGCAGCAGCGCGACCGGGCCCGCGCCGACGCCCGCGCCAAGCGGACCGGCTCGGTCGACGTCCTGGCCTACCGCCGGCTGCTGGCCGAGCACGGGGCCACCGACTGGCGGGCCTACTCCACCCTGCGCACCGACTCGCGCGTGCTGGGCGTCGTCACCGACCTGGAGGAGGACGGCCCGGCCGTCGCCGGCCCGGGGGAGGTCACCCGGGTCGTGCTCGACCGCACGCCCTTCTACGCCGAGTCCGGCGGCCAGGTCGCCGACGCCGGCACCCTGACCTGGGACGGTGGCCGCGCCGAGGTGCTCGACGTGCAGCGCCCGGTCAAGGGCCTGGTCGTGCACCAGGTCCGGGTCCTCGAGGGGGAGCTGCGCGACGGCGCCGAGCTCGTCGCCGAGGTGGACCGCGAGTGGCGGCTGTCGGCCTGCCAGGCGCACTCCGGCACCCACGTGGTGCACGCCGCGCTGCGCCAGGTGCTCGGCCCGCAGGCGCTGCAGTCGGGCTCCTACAACCGGCCCGGCTACCTGCGGCTGGACTTCGCCTGGCAGGGTGCGCTGACCGCGCAGCAGCGCCGGGACGTCGAGGACGTCGCCAACGCCGCCGTCCGCGCCGACCACGCGGTGAGCGCCGCGTTCATGACGCTGTCCGAGGCCCAGGCCATCGGCGCCCTGGCGCTGTTCGGGGAGACCTACGGCGAGCAGGTGCGCGTGGTGGAGATCGGCGGCCCGTGGTCACGGGAGCTCTGCGGCGGCACCCACGTGCAGGGCAGCGCCCAGATCGGCACCCTCGCGCTGACCGGCGAGTCGTCGGTCGGCTCGGGCTCGCGGCGCGTCGAGGCGGCCGTGGGCCTGGAGGGGTTCCGCTACCTGGCCCGCGAGCGCGACCTGGTGCGCCAGCTCGCCGACCTGCTCAAGACCCCGGCCGACGGGTTGACCGACCGGGTCGCCGGCATGCTGGCCCGGATGCGCGACCTCGACCGCGAGGTCGCCGACCTGCGGGGGCAGCAGACCCTCGCCGCGGCCGGCGAGCTGGCCCGCTCGGCGCGCGAGGTGACCGGGATCGCGGTCGTCACCGGCGCGCCTGCGGGCCTCGGCGGGGGTGACCTGCGCACCCTGGCCCTCGACGTCCGCGGCCGGCTGGCCGATCGCCCGGCGGTGGTCTTGCTCGCCTCCGAGTCCGGCGGCAAGGTGGCCCTCGTGGCGGCCCTGACCCCGGCCGCCCAGGAGCGCGGCCTGACGGCGAACGACGTCCTCCGCGCCGCCGCCGTCCCCGTCGGCGGCCGGGGCGGGGGCAAGGCAGACGTGGCCCAGGGCGGGGGGACCGACCCGAGTGGCATCCCCGCGGCCCTCGAGGCCGGCGAACAGGCGGTCGCGACCGCCGCAGGGAGGTGAGGGACGTGCCCGAGCAGCGCCCCGACGAGACCGGTCCGGTGGGGGAGCGGCGGGTGAGCCGCCCGGCGGTGCCGCCGTCCCGGCCCCGGAGCACGCCGCAGGAGCCGGTGCACCACCGCACCGAGCAGATCGACCTGCGCGCCGGCTTCCCGCCGGTCCGGCACGAGACCGCGCAGATCGACCTCTCCGGCGGCCTGCCGGGCGGGCTGCCCATCCCGCCGCGCCGGACCCGGCAGGGCCGCCGGCTGGGCATCGACGTCGGCAGCGTCCGCGTGGGCGTGGCGCTGTCCGACCCGACCGGCACGCTGGCCAGCCCGCTGGAGACCGTGCCCCGGGCCCGGGACGAGTCCGACCTCGACCGGATCGCCGCCCTGGTCGCCGAGCACGAGGTGACCGAGGTGATCGTGGGCGAGCCCCGGCACCTGTCCGGCGCGTCCGGCGCGTCGGCGCGGGAGGCCCGCGCGTACTCCCGGGCCCTCGCCGGGCGCCTCGGCGGCGTGCCGGTGCACCTCGTCGACGAGCGGCTGTCCACCGTGAGCGCGTCGGGCGCCCTGCGGGCCAACGGCCTCGACAGCCGCCGCCAGCGGTCGGTGATCGACCAGGCCGCGGCGGTGGTCATCCTCCAGGCCTACCTGGACGCGCAGCAGGAGCGATCGTGACCGACCCGGCCCCGCGCGGGGCGCGGGGCCGGCACGCGTCCGGGACCGCCGGGCCGGACGACGGCACCGGTCCGCTGGTCCCGCCCGGCGACGGTGCGGGCCGGCGGGCCGGTGCGGCCCACCCCTCCGCGCCGCTGCCCGACCTCCCGCCGCGGCCCGCGGGCGCCTGGTCGCGCCTGCCGCGCCGCGACGGGGCCGACGAGGACGCGACCGTCGCCGTCCCGCTGCCCGGCGGCCCCGGCGCGCCGGGCGGGCCGCCCGCCGGCGACGACGAGACCGCCGCGATCGACCCGTACCCGGCGGACCCGCACGGGCACGAGCCGCACTGGGACGACGACCCCGAGGCCACCGGCGGGCTGGAGGTCCTCGGCGCGGACGCGCAGGACACCGACCACCGCGGCCGGCCCCCCCGGGGGCGCGGCGGCGCCGGCCGCGGCGGCGCCCGCCGCCCGCTGGCGATCGTGCTGTCGCTGGCGGTGCTGGTCGCACTGGTCGGCGGCATCGTCGTCGGCGGCCGGGCGCTCATCGGCCTGGTGAACCCGGCGGCCGAGGACTACACCGGGCAGGGCACGGGGGAGGTGCAGGTCCGCGTCGCCGTGGGGGACACCCTCAGCGACATCGGCCGCAGCCTGGTCGACGCCGGGGTCATCGCCTCCGTCAGCCCGTTCGTGGCGGCCGCCGAGGCCAACCCGGCGGCCACCGGCATCCAGCCGGGCGTGTACGCCCTGCGGGAGGAGATGAGCGGCCAGGCCGCCCTCGACCTGCTGCTCGACCCCTCCTCGCGGCTGTTCGCCCGGGTCACCGTGCCGGAGGGCTTCACCGTCGAGCAGACCCTGCAGCGGCTGGCCGAGGCCACCGAGCGGCCCGTCGAGGAGTTCCGCGCCGCCGCGGCCGACCCGGCGGCGCTGGGCGTGCCGGAGTGGGCCGGCGGTCAGCTGGAGGGCTTCCTGTTCCCGGCCACCTACGACTTCACGCCGGACGACACCCCGGCGGACATGCTGAGGGCGATGGTGTCGGCCTTCACCGACACCGCCGCGCGCATCCAGCTGGAGGAGCGCGCGGCGGCCGCCGGGCGCTCGCCGCTCGAGGTGGTGATCGTGGCCTCGATGGTGCAGTCGGAGACCCGGCTGGACGAGGAGCGGCCCGACGTCGCGCAGGTCATCTACAACCGGCTGGAGCAGGGCATCCCGCTGGGCATCGACGCGGCGCTGGCCTACGGGCTGGGCAAGAACGGCAACGAGCTCACGGTGACCGACCTGGAGACCGACTCGCCGTACAACACCCGCACGCGGGCCGGGCTGCCGCCCACGCCGATCAGCTCCCCGGGGGAGGCCAGCCTCGAGGCCGCGCTCGCGCCCTCGACCGGCGACCTCCTCTACTACGTGCTGGAGTCGCAGGACGGCAACCACTTCTTCACCAGCAGCTACGAGGAGTTCCTGGCCGCCCGGCAGCGCTGCGCCGAGGCCGGCCTGGGCTGCGGTGGCTGACCCCTCCGGGTCGGCGGGGACGGGCAGGCGCGCGGCGGTCCTGGGGCGGCCGGTCGGGCACTCGCTGTCCCCGCTGCTGCACCGGGCGGCCTACGCCGCGCTGGGCCTGGAGGGCTGGACCTACGACGCCCTCGACGTGGGCCCCGAGGACCTGCCCGTCCTGCTCGCCGGCCTCGGCGAGGAGTGGTGCGGGTTCTCGGTGACCATGCCGTGCAAGCAGGCGGCGGTCGAGGTCGCCGACGTGGTGGAGCCGCTGCCGCGGCTGCTGCGCGCGGCGAACACCCTGGTCCGCACCGGGGCGGGCTGGCGGGCCGAGAACACCGACGTCACCGGCGTGGGCATGGCGCTCCGCCTGGCCGGCGTGGAGCAGGTGTCGCACGCGGCGCTGCTGGGCGCCGGGGGGACGGCGGCGGCGGCCGCGGTGGCCCTGGCCTCCCTCGGCGCCGAGGCGGTGGACGTCGTCGTCCGCGACCCCGCGCGCACCGAGGACGTGCTCCGGGTGCTCGACGCCCTGGAGGTGCCCGCACGGGTGCTCCCGATGTCCGGGGGGCCGGTGCCGGCCCCGGTCGTGGTGAGCACCGTGCCCGTCGCCGGGCAGCCGGCCGTGGCCGCGCTGGGCTGGCGGGCGGGGCAGACGGTCCTCGACGTGCTCTACGACCCGTGGCCCACCCCGCTGGCCCGGGCGGTGACCGCGGCCGGCGGCACGGTGGCCGGCGGGCTGGAGGTGCTGTTCTGGCAGGCGACCGTCCAGGTCGAGCTGATGACCGGGCGGCCGGCGCCGATCGAGGCCATGCGGGCCGCGCTCGGGCTCCGCTGAGGTGGACGTGGGGTACGGCCCCCTCCCGGGACCCACCCCGAGCGTGCGAGGGAGAGAGGACCTCCCTGCCCCCCACGACTCGCGGGCTCGCCGTGGGATCCAGCAGGGAGGCCGGAGGGGGAGCGTCCTGCTACTGGCAGAATCCGGGGCATGTTGCGCTGGCTGACCGCCGGTGAGTCGCACGGCCAGCAGCTCACCGCCATCCTCGAGGGCCTCCCGGCCGGTGTGCGGGTGCAGACCGCCGACCTCGACGCCGACCTGGCCCGCCGCCGGCTCGGCCACGGCCGCGGCGCGCGGATGTCCTTCGAGCAGGACGTCGTCACGCTCACCGGGGGGGTGCGCCACGGCCTGACGCAGGGCGGGCCGATCGCCGTCCAGATCGGCAACACCGAGTGGCCGAGGTGGGAGACGGTGATGTCGCCCGACCCCGTCGACCCGGCGGTCCTCGAGGGCCAGGCGCGCAACGCCCCGCTCACCCGCCCCCGGCCGGGGCACGCCGACCTGCCGGGCATGCAGAAGTACGGCTTCGACGACGCCCGCCCGGTGCTCGAGCGGGCCAGCGCCCGCGAGACCGCCGCCCGGGTGGCGCTGGGGGCGGTGGCCCGCGCCTTCCTGCGCCAGGCCCTCGACGTGGAGGTGGTCAGCCACGTCGTCGGCATCGGCCCGGTCGTCGTCCCGCCGGGCGTGGTCCCCGGCCCGCAGGACAACCCGCGCGTCGACGAGGACCCGGTCCGGTGCGCCGACCCGGCCACGAGCGCGCAGATGGTGGCCGAGGTCGACGACGCCCGGAAGAACGGCGACACCCTCGGTGGCGTCGTCGAGGTCGTGGTGCACGGCCTCCCGCCGGGGCTGGGCAGCCACGTGCACTGGGACCGCCGGCTGGACTCCCGGCTGGCCGCCGCGCTGATGGGCGTGCAGTCGGTGAAGGCCGTCGAGGTCGGTGACGGCCTGGAGACCGCCCGCCGCCGCGGCTCGGTCGCCCACGACGAGATCGTGCTCGCCGACGGCCGGGTGCAGCGGCTCACCGACCGCGCCGGCGGCGTCGAGGGCGGGATGACCAACGGCGCGGTGCTGCGGGTGCGCGCCGCGATGAAGCCGATCTCCACCGTGCCGCGGGCGCTGGCCACGATCGACGTGGCCACCGGCGAGCCGGCCGTCGCGATCAACCAGCGCAGCGACGCCTGCGCGGTGCCGCGCGGCGCCGTCGTCATGGAGGCGATGGTCGCGCTGGTGCTCGCCGACGCGGCGCTGGAGAAGTTCGGCGGGGACTCCCTCGCCGAGACCCGGCGCAACGCCCGGGCCTACCTCGACGCGCTGGCCGTCCGGTGAGCGGCCCGGTCCTGGTGCTGGTGGGCCCGCCGTCGTCGGGCAAGACCACCGTGGGCACCGCGGTGGCGCGGGCGCTCGGCGTGCCGTTCCGCGACACCGACGCCGACGTCGAGGCGCGCACGGGCCGGACCGTCGCCGACCTGTTCGTCGAGCGCGGCGAGGAGCACTTCCGCGCGCTGGAGCGGGAGGCGGTCCACCGCGCGCTGGCCGGGCACGACGGCGTCCTCGCCCTGGGCGGCGGGGCGGTGCTGGCGGAGGAGACCCGGGCCCTGCTGACCGCCCACCGCGGCGCCGGCGGCACGGTCGTGTGGCTCGACGTCGACCTGGCCTCGGCGGCCCGGCGGGTGGGCCTGGGCCGCGAGCGGCCGGTGCTGGGCCTCAACCCGCGGGCGACGCTGCGCAGCCTGCTGCAGGCGCGCGCCCCGCTCTACGCCGAGGTCGCCTCGGCCACCGTCCCCACCGGCGGGCGGGAGCCGGCCGAGGTGGTCGCCGACGTGCTCGCCGCCGTGGGCGCGCAGCGGGCCCGCTCGTGAGGCGCGTCCCCGTCGCGGGGGAGCGGCCCTACGAGGTCGTCATCGGCCCCGGCGCCCTGGCCGAGCTCGGGGTGGTGCTGGCCGGCACCACCCGGGCCGCCGTCGTGCACGCCCCACCGCTGGCCGCCCGCGCCGGCGCCGCCGTGGAGGCGCTGCAGACCGCCGGGGTGGCCGCCGAGGCCGTCGTCGTGCCCGACGGCGAGGCCGCCAAGACCGCAGCGGTGGCCGCCGCGGCCTGGGAGGAGTTCGGCCGGCTCGGGCTCACCCGCTCCGACGCGGTCGTCGGCGTGGGCGGGGGCGCGGTCACCGACCTCGCCGGCTTCCTCGCCGCCACCTGGGTGCGCGGGGTGCGGGTCGTCCAGGTGCCGACCAGCCTGCTGGGCATGGTGGACGCCGCGGTCGGCGGCAAGACCGGCATCAACACCGCCGCGGGCAAGAACCTCGTCGGCGCGTTCCACCCACCGGCCGCGGTGCTCGCCGACACCGACGTGCTGGCCGGGCTGCCCGCGGCGGAGTTCCGCTCGGGCCTGGCCGAGGTCGTCAAGTGCGGGTTCATCGCCGACCCGGCCGTCCTGGCCCTGCTCGAGGCCGACCCCACCGGCCGCCGCGACACCGCCGAGCTCATCGAGCGGGCCGTGCGCGTCAAGGCCGACGCGGTGGGGCAGGACCTGCTCGACACCGGGGTGCGGGAGCACCTCAACTACGGCCACACGCTGGCCCACGCGATCGAGCGGGTCGAGGACTTCGGCTGGCGGCACGGCGAGGCGGTCGGCGTCGGGCTGGTGTTCGCCGCCGAGCTGGCCGGGCAGGCGGGGCTGCTCACGCCCGCCGAGGTCGCCCGGCACCGCGACCTCGTCGCCGCGATCGGGCTGCCGACCCGCTACGCCGGTGACTGGCCCCGGCTGCAGTCGGTGATGCGGGTGGACAAGAAGGCCCGCGGTGCGTCGCTGCGCTTCGTCGTCCTCGACGGGCTCGGCAACCCGAGGATCCTGGCCGACCCGGACCAGGCCTGGCTCGACGCCGCGTGGGCGGCGGTGGACGGAGGGGCCGCGCAGGCGGCGGTCCGTGGGGGGACGGCATGACCATCCAGGTGCTCAACGGCGCCAACCTGGGCCGGCTCGGCCTGCGGGAGCCGGAGAAGTACGGGACGACGACGTACGCCGAGCTGGTCGCGCTGCTGGAGCACGCCGCCCGCGAGCTGGACGTCGCGGTCCTGGTGCGCCAGACCGACTCCGAGGCCGAGCTGCTCACCTGGGTGCACGCCGCCTCCGACGCCGGCGACGCGGTGGTCGTCAACCCGGGCGGCTGGTCGCACACCTCGGTGGTGCTGCGCGACGCGCTGGCCGCGCTCAACGGCCCGCTGGTCGAGGTGCACATCACCAACATCCACGCCCGCGAGGGGTTCCGGCACCACTCCTACGTGTCCGGCGTGGCCGACGGGGTCATCGCCGGTCTCGGGGTGCAGGGCTACGTGCTCGCGCTGCAGTGGCTGGCCGCGCGGGGCGTGCGGTGAGGCGGCAGCGGGTGGGCACCGCGGCGGGGTCCGGGCACGGCCCCGGAGGAGGAGGTCTGCAGATGGGTGCGCGTCAGGCCGGCCGGCGGGACCGGCTGCGGGCGGCCGCCGCCGAGCGGGGGCTGGACGCCGTCCTGGTGACCGAGCTGCACAACGTGCGGTACCTCACCGGGTTCACCGGCTCCAACGGCGCGCTGCTGCTGCGCACCGATCCGTCCCCCGCCCACCCCGACGTCTTCGGCACCGACGGCCGCTACACCACCCAGGCCGGCACCCAGGTGCCCGATGTCGAGCTGCTGGTGGACCGGGCGACCGCGACCGCCCTGGCCCGCGAGGCGGTGCGCCCGCGGTCGGGCGGTCCGGGCGCGGGGCGGATCGGCTTCGAGGGCCACCACGTCACCGTCGACGGGCTGCGCGCGCTGGAGTCGGCGGTGGCCGACGCCGCCGGGGGCCAGGTGCCGGAGCTGACCGGTCTGGGGCGCGCGGTGGAGGCGCTGCGCGCGGTCAAGGACGACGAGGAGGTCGACGCGCTGCGCCGGGCCTGCGCGATCGCCGACGCCGCCCTGGCCGAGCTGGCCGCCGAGGGCGCGCTGCGGCCGGGCCGCACCGAGCTGCAGGTCGGCCGCGAGCTCGACGCCCGGATGCTGGCCATGGGCGCCGAGGCGCCGTCCTTCGAGACCATCGTCGCCACCGGCGCGAACTCGGCGATCCCGCACCACCGGCCCGACGGCACGGAGCTGCGCGCCGGCGACCTGCTCAAGCTGGACTTCGGCGCCACCGTCGACGGCTACCACTCGGACATGACCCGCACGCTGGTCCTCGGCCACGCGTCCGACTGGCAGCGCGAGGTGTACGACCTCGTCGCCGCGGCCCAGGCGGCCGGCCGGGCGGCGCTCGCACCCGGGGCCGACGTGGTCGCGGTCGACGCCGCGGCCCGCGACGTCGTCGCCGCCGCCGGGCACGGCGAGCACTTCACCCACGGGCTGGGCCACGGGGTGGGCCTGCAGATCCACGAGGCGCCGGGCATCGGCCCGCTCGGCGCGGGTACGCTGGCCGCCGGCATGGCCGTCACCGTGGAGCCGGGCGTCTACCTGCCCGGCCACGGCGGTGTCCGGATCGAGGACACGCTGGTCGTCACCGATGGCGAGCCCGAGTTGTTGACCCTCACGAGCAAGGAACTGCTGGTCCTCTAGATGGCTACCACCAACGACCTCAAGAACGGCATGGTCCTCAACCTCGACGGCCAGCTCTGGGCCGTCACCGAGTTCCAGCACGTCAAGCCCGGCAAGGGCGGCGCCTTCGTGCGCACCACGCTGAAGAACGTGCTCTCGGGCAAGGTCGTCGACAAGACCTTCAACGCCGGCACGAAGGTGGACACCGCCACCGTCGACAAGCGGTCGATGACCTACCTGTACAAGGACGGCACCGACTTCGTCTTCATGGACGGCGAGACCTTCGACCAGATCCCCGTCCCGGCCGAGACCGTCGGCGGCGGGGCGGACTACCTGCTGGAGAACACCGAGGCCGTGGTCGCCGTCCACGAGGGCACCCCGCTCTACGTCGAGCTGCCCGTGACCATGGAGCTGGTCGTCGAGCACACCGACCCGGGGCTGCAGGGCGACCGCTCCACCGGCGGCACGAAGCCGGCCACCCTGGAGACCGGCGCGCAGATCCAGGTGCCGCTGTTCGTCAACACCGGCGACCGGCTCAAGGTCGACACCCGCGACGGCCGGTACCTCGGCCGCGCCAACTGACGGCCCGCCCGTCCCCGGCCCCGCCCCGACATGGCCGCCCGGTCCAAGGCGCGCAAGCGCGCCGTCGACGTCCTCTACGAGGCCGACGTCCGCAGCAGCGACCCGCTGGAGCTGCTGCGCGAGCGGGTGGCGCTCGCCGCCCCGCCGATCCCCGACCACGCGATCCGGCTCGTCGAGGGCGCCGTGGAGCACGGCGCGCGGATCGACGAGCTGATCGCCCGGCACGCCAGCGGCTGGACGCTGGCGCGGCTGCCCGACGTCGACCGCGCCATCATGCGCATGGCGGTCTTCGAGCTGCTGTGGGCCGACGACGTGCCCGACGCGGTGGTCATCGACGAGGCCGTGGAGCTGGCCAGGAGCCTGTCCACCGACGACTCCCCGGCCTACGTCAACGGCGTCCTCGGCGCGATCCTGGACGCCGAGGTCCCCACCCGCTGAGCGCCCCGCGCCCCCCGGCCCGTGCGGGCCCGGGGGGCGGGGGCGCCCCGGCCGGCGGGTCGCCCCCTCAGCGCTGGGCGCGCCGGCGGTCGTTGCCCCAGGCCTCGTCGTCCTCGTCGTCGCCGCCGGCGATGCCCTCCATGCCGGGGGAGAGGACGCCCCACTCGATCAGCCGGCTGGTCAGCTCGTCCGGGCTCATGTCGTAGATGATCGCCAGCGACTTGAGGTCCTCCGCGCGGATGGAGAGGACCTTGCCGTTGTAGTCGTGCCGCTGCGCCTGGATGGTGGAGGCGTAGCGGGCCAGCGGGCCGGCCTCGTCGGCGGGCAGCGAGCCCAGCGACTCGAGGTTCAGCACGATCTTCGTCGTCGAGGTCACCGCGGAGCTCGGCCGCGGGTCGGGCAGCAGCTCGGAGACCGGGACGCCGTAGAAGACGGCGAGCTCCGAGAGCCGCTGCACGGTCACCGCGCGGTCGCCGCGCTCGTAGGAGCCGACCACCACGGCCTTCCAGCGGCCGTGCGACTTGTCCTCCACCCCCTGGAGGGAGAGTCCCTGCTGGTTGCGGATGGCGCGGAGCCGGGCACCGAGGGCCCGTGAGTAGTCGGTGCTCATCGCGTTCCTGCTCACTGTCCGTCGTCGGAGGCGTTCTGTCGTCACGGAGCGTACCGATCTCGCGGGGACGGCGACACCAGGGCACTCCCCCGGGTGAGCGGGATGTCCTGCGGCTTCACGCGCGGAGGTGGCCGCCGGGGGGACCGGCCGGGCCGCCGGGCGCCCCGGGACCCACCCGGAGCGTGCCGCGGGTCACCGGTCGCGGTGCAGTACGGTCGTCCCCGGTCCACCCCTCTCCTTTAACGACCCGTCCCGTGAGGCGGGGAAGGAGGCCTCATGGCCGGCTCGTCCCCGGCTGCCCTGGGCAGCCCCGCAGCGCCGGGAGCGCTGCTCTCCGCCGCCGACGTCGCCCGCGTGGTCGACCGGATGGCCCACCAGCTGATCGAGAAGGCAGGCGAGTCGCTCGCCGACCTCGTCCTCGTCGGCATCCCCACCCGCGGCGCCCCGCTGGCCCGCCGGCTGGCCGCCCGCGTGGCGGCCTTCTCCGGCACCGCGGTCGGCACCGGCACCGTCGACATCACCCTCCACCGCGACGACCTGCGGACCCGCGGCGTGCGCGCGCTGGAGCCGACTGTGCTGCCCGACGCGGGCATCGACGGCCGGCTCGTGGTCCTGGTCGACGACGTCCTGTTCTCCGGCCGCTCGGTGCGGGCCGCGCTCGACGCGCTGCGCGACCTGGGCCGGCCCCGCGCCGTGCAGTTGGCCGTCCTCGTCGACCGGGGGCACCGGGAGCTGCCGATCCGGGCCGACTACGTCGGCAAGAACGTGCCCACCTCGCGCAGCCAGTCGGTGCGGGTGCACCTCACCGAGGTCGACGGCGTCGACGAGGTCCTCCTCACCGGGGATGCGCGGTGAAGCGGCACCTGCTGGAGGCGGCCGACCTCGACCGCGCCGACGCGACGCTGGTCCTCGACACCGCTGCGCAGATCGACGCCGCGCTGGCCGGCCGCGAGGTCAAGAAGCTGCCCACGCTGCGCGGCCGCACCGTGGTGAACCTCTTCTACGAGGACTCCACCCGCACCCGCATCTCCTTCGAGCTGGCGGCCAAGCGGCTGTCGGCCGACGTCATCAACTTCAGCGCCAAGGGCAGCAGCGTCTCCAAGGGCGAGAGCCTCAAGGACACCGCGCTCACCCTCGAGGCGATGGGCAGCGACGCCATCGTGGTCCGGCACTCCGCCTCGGGCGCGCCGCACCGGCTGGCGCACTGGGTGCGCGGCAGCGTCGTCAACGCCGGTGACGGCACCCACGAGCACCCCACCCAGGCGCTGCTGGACGCCTACACGGTCCGGCGGCGGCTCGGCCGGCTCGAGGGCGTGCGGGTCGCCGTCGTCGGCGACGTGCTGCACAGCCGGGTGGCCCGCTCCAACGTCCGGCTGCTGCACACCCTGGGCGCGGAGGTCACCCTGGTCGCGCCGCCCACGCTGCTGCCGGTCGGGGTGGGCAGCTGGCCGGCGGAGGTCTCCTACGACCTGGACGCCGTCCTGCCGAAGGCCGACGTGGTCATGATGCTGCGGGTGCAGGCCGAGCGGATGAACGCCTCGTTCTTCCCCAGCGCCCGCGAGTACAGCCGCCGCTACGGCCTCGACGCCCGGCGCATGGCCGCCCTGGGCGACGACGCGATCGTCATGCACCCGGGCCCGATGAACCGCGGGATGGAGATCGCCGCCGAGGTGGCCGACTCCGTCCGCTCCACGATCGTCGAGCAGGTCGGCAACGGGGTCTCCGTGCGCATGGCCGTGCTCTACCTGCTGCTCGGAGGCGCCCAGTGAGCACCTACCTCGTCACCGGCGCCCGCCCCTACGGCGAGGCCCCGGCCGACCTGTTGCTCGAGGACGGCCGGATCGCCGGGATCGGGCCGGGCCTGTCCGCGCCGGGCGCCGAGGTCGTCGACGCGGCCGGCCTGGTGGCCCTGCCCGGGCTGGTCGACCTGCACACCCACCTGCGCGAGCCCGGCCGGGAGGACGCCGAGACCGTCGAGACCGGCTCGCGGGCCGCGGCGCTGGGCGGGTACACCGCGGTGCACGCCATGGCCAACACCGACCCGGTCGCCGACACCGCGGGCGTCGTCGAGCAGGTGTGGCGGCTGGGCCGGGACGCCGGGCTGGTCGACGTCGTGCCGGTGGGCGCGGTGACCGTCGGGCTGGGCGGGCAGCGGCTGGCCGAGCTGGGCGCGATGGCCGACTCCGCCGCCCGCGTGCGGGTCTTCTCCGACGACGGCATGTGCGTGGCCGACCCCGCGCTCATGCGGCGGGCGCTGGAGTACGTCAAGGCGCTGGACGGCGTCGTGGCCCAGCACGCCGAGGAGCCGCGGCTGACCGCCGGGGCGCAGATGCACGAGGGCGACCGCTCCGCGCGGCTGGGCCTGACCGGCTGGCCGGCCGCCGCCGAGGAGGCGATCATCGCCCGCGACGTGCTGCTGGCCGGCCACGTCGGCGCCCGGCTGCACGTCTGCCACGTCTCCACCGCGGGCTCGGTCGAGATCCTCCGCTGGGCCAGGAGCCGCGGCGTCCAGGTCACCGCCGAGGTCACCCCCCACCACCTGCTGCTCACCGACGCCTGCGCCGAGAGCTACGACCCGGTGTTCAAGGTCAACCCGCCGCTGCGCACGGACGCCGACGTGCAGGCGCTGCGGCAGGCGCTCGCCGACGGCGTCGTCGACGCGGTCGCCACCGACCACGCGCCGCACGCGGTGGAGGACAAGGAGAGCGAGTGGGCCGCCGCCCGGCCCGGGATGCTCGGCCTGGAGCAGGCGCTCTCGGTGGTCCTCGCGACCATGGTCGAGCCCGGGCTGCTCGACTGGCGCGGCGTGGCCGACCGGATGTCGGCCCGCCCGGCCGCGATCGGCCGGCTCGACGGCCGGGGCCCGCTGGCGCACGGCCGCCCGCTGGCTCCCGGCGAGCCGGCCAACCTGGTGCTGCTGGACCCGGCGGCCCGGTCGGTGGTCGACCCGGCCGCCCTGTCCAGCCGCAGCCGCAACAGCCCCTACGCCGGCCGGGAGCTGCCCGGCCGGGTGGTCCACACGTTCCTGAGAGGTGTCCCGACGGTGCTCGACGGCAAGGCGCAGCGGTGAGGCCCGCGGTCCTGGTCCTGGAGGACGGGCGGACGTTCCGCGGCGAGGCCTACGGCGCGGTGGGGACGACGCTCGGCGAGGTGGTCTTCGCCACCGGGATGACCGGCTACCAGGAGACCCTCACCGACCCCAGCTACGCGCGGCAGATCGTCGTCATGACCGCCCCGCACATCGGCAACACCGGGGTCAACGGCGAGGACGACGAGAGCCGCCGGATGTGGGTGGCCGGGTTCGTCGTGCGCGACCCCGCCCGCCGCCCGGCCAACTGGCGGGCCACCGGCAGCCTCGACGACGCGCTCGCCGGCCAGGGCGTCGTCGGCATCAGCGGCGTCGACACCCGGGCGCTGACCCGGCACCTGCGCGAGCGCGGGGCCATGCGCGCCGGCATCAGCAGCGAGGGGCTCGACGCCGACGAGCTGCTCGCCCGGGTGCGGCGGGCCGAGGGCATGGCCGGCGCGGACCTCGCACCGGCGGTCACGGCGAACGACCCGTACGTCGTCCCGGCGGTGGGGGAGAAGCGGTTCACCATCGCCGCGCTCGACCTGGGCATCAAGACCGCCACCCCGCGGTACCTGGCCGAGCTCGGCGTGGAGACCCACGTGCTGCCGGCCACCGCCACCGCCGCGGACCTGCTGGCCGCCGGGCCCGACGGGGTGTTCCTGTCCAACGGCCCGGGCGACCCGGCCGCGGCCGACTACGCCGTGGCGGCGGTGCGCGGGGTGCTCGACGCCCGCCGTCCGCTCTTCGGCATCTGCTTCGGCAACCAGATCCTCGGCCGGGCGCTCGGGCTGGGCACCTACAAGCTGCGGTTCGGGCACCGGGGGCTCAACCAGCCGGTGCTCGACCGGGTCAGCGGCACGGTGCGGGTGACCAGCCACAACCACGGTTTCGCCGTCGACGCCCCGCTGGACCGGCCGACCGACACCCCGTACGGGCCGGTCGAGGTCAGCCACGTCGGGCTCAACGACGACGTGGTCGAGGGCCTGCGGCTGCAGGAGGCGCCGGCCTTCAGCGTGCAGTTCCACCCGGAGTCCGCGGCCGGGCCGCACGACGCCGCGCCGCTGTTCGGCCGGTTCGTCGACCTCATGGAGACCGCCCGGGAGGGCTCGGCCGTCGCCGGCGGCCCGCCCCCGGTCGTCGAGCACACGACGGGGGAGCAGGCCTGATGCCCAGGCGCACCGACATCTCGCACGTCCTGGTGATCGGCTCCGGGCCGATCCTCATCGGCCAGGCCGCCGAGTTCGACTACTCGGGCACCCAGGCCTGCCGGGTGCTGCGGGCCGAGGGGCTGCGGGTCAGCCTGGTCAACAGCAACCCGGCGACGATCATGACCGACCCCGAGGTCGCCGACGCCACCTACGTCGAGCCGCTGACGCCGGAGTTCGTCGAGAAGGTGATCGCCGCCGAGCGCCCCGACGCCCTGCTGGCCACCCTGGGCGGGCAGACCGCGCTGAACATCGCCATCGCCCTGCACGACAGCGGCGTCCTCGAGCGCTACGGCGTGCAGCTCATCGGCGCCGACGTCGGGGCGATCAACCGCGGCGAGGACCGGCAGCTGTTCAAGGACATCGTCCGGTCGGTCGGCGCCGACGCCCCCCGCTCGCGGGTCTGCGGCAGCGTCGAGGAGGCGGTGGAGACCGCCGCCGAGGTCGGCTACCCGGTGGTGGTCCGGCCCAGCTTCACCATGGGCGGCCTCGGCTCCGGGTTCGCCACCGACGAGGCGGTGCTCCGGCGGATGGCCACCCACGGCCTGGCCGACTCCCCGGTGCACACCGTGCTCGTCGAGGAGTCGGTGCTCGGCTGGAAGGAGTACGAGCTCGAGCTGATGCGCGACCGCAGCGACAACGTCGTCGTCATCTGCTCGATCGAGAACGTCGACGCGATGGGGGTGCACACCGGCGACTCGGTCACCGTCGCCCCGGCCATGACGCTGACCGACCGCGAGTACCAGCACATGCGCGACGTCGGCATCGCGGTGCTGCGCGAGGTCGGCGTCGACACCGGGGGCTGCAACATCCAGTTCGCGGTCAACCCGGTCGACGGCCGGCTGGTCGTGATCGAGATGAACCCGCGGGTCTCCCGCTCGTCGGCGCTGGCGTCCAAGGCCACCGGCTTCCCGATCGCCAAGATCGCCGCGAAGCTGGCCATCGGCTACACCCTCGACGAGATCACCAACGACATCACCGGGGTCACGCCGGCGGCCTTCGAGCCGACGCTGGACTACGTCGTGGTGAAGATCCCGCGGTTCGCCTTCGAGAAGTTCCCCGGCGCCGACCCGCGGCTGACCACCACGATGAAGAGCGTCGGCGAGGTCATGGCCCTGGGCCGCAACTTCCCCGAGGCGCTGGGCAAGGCGATGCGCTCGACGGAGACCTCGCGGGCCGGCTTCTGGACCGGGGCGGGCGAGGACCTGGCGTCGCGCCCGGTCGACGAGCTGCTCGAGGCGCTGCGCACCCCGGTCGACGGCCGGCTGTACCTGGCCGAGGCGGCGCTGCGCGCCGGCGCCGGCGTCGAGCAGGTCGCCGCGGCCAGCGGCTTCGACCCGTGGTTCGTCGACCAGCTCGCGCTCGTCTCCGAGGTCGGCGCCGAGGTCCGGGACGCGCCGTCCCTGACCCCGGAGCTGCTGCGGCGGGCCAAGCGGCACGGCCTGTCCGACCGGCAGGTCGCCGCCCTGCGCCCCGAGCTGGCCGGGGAGGACGGCGTCCGGACGCTGCGGCGCCGGCTGGGCGTGCGCCCGGTGTACAAGACGGTCGACACCTGCGCCGCCGAGTTCGCCGCCCGCACGCCGTACCACTACTCGTCCTACGACGAGGAGACCGAGGTGGAGCCGCGGGAGAGGCCGGCCGTCCTCATCCTCGGCTCGGGGCCGAACCGGATCGGTCAGGGCATCGAGTTCGACTACTCCTGCGTGCACGCGGTCATGGCGCTGCAGGACGCCGGCTACGAGGCGGTGATGGTCAACTGCAACCCGGAGACCGTCTCCACCGACTACGACACCGCCGACCGGCTGTACTTCGAGCCGCTCACCTTCGAGGACGTGCTCGAGGTCTACGAGGCCGAGCGGGCCGCCGGCCCGGTCGCCGGCGTCATCTGCACGCTCGGCGGCCAGACCCCGCTGGCCCTGGCGCAGCGGCTCAAGGACGCCGGGGTGCCGGTGCTGGGCACCGCCCCGGAGGCGATCGACGACGCGGAGGACCGCGGCGCGTTCTCCCGCGTGCTGGCCGACACCGGGCTGCAGGCGCCCGCCCACGGCACCGCGACGACGTTCGCCGAGGCCCGGGGGATCGCCGCCGCCGTCGGCTACCCGGTGCTGGTGCGGCCCTCCTACGTGCTCGGCGGGCGGGGCATGGAGATCGTCTACGACGACGCCACCCTCGAGGCCTACATCGCCAAGGCCACCGACGTCAGCCCGGAGCACCCCGTGCTCGTCGACCGGTTCCTCGAGGACGCGGTGGAGGTCGACGTCGACGCCCTCTACGACGGCACCGAGCTGTTCCTCGGCGGGGTGATGGAGCACATCGAGGAGGCCGGCATCCACTCCGGCGACTCGGCGTGCGCGCTGCCGCCGATCACGCTGGGCCAGACCGACGTCGCGCGGATCCGCGCGGCGACCGAGCAGCTCGCGGCGCGGATCGGCGTGCGCGGCCTGGTCAACGTCCAGTACGCGGTCAAGGACGACGTCCTGCACGTCCTGGAGGCCAACCCCCGGGCGTCGCGGACGGTGCCGTTCGTGTCCAAGGCGACCGCCGTCCCGCTGGCCAAGGCGGCCGCGCGGATCGCGGTAGGGGAGTCGATCGCCGACCTGCGCCGCGCCGGCGTGCTGCCGCTCTCCGGGGACGGGGCCGACCTGCCCGCGGACGTGCCGATCGCGGTCAAGGAGGCGGTCCTGCCCTTCCACCGCTTCCGCACCGTCGAGGGGCACAACGTCGACACCGTCCTCGGGCCGGAGATGAAGTCGACCGGCGAGGTCATGGGCCTCGACACCGGGTTCGGCACGGCGTTCGCCAAGTCCCAGGCCGCCGCCTACGGGTCGCTGCCGGTCGAGGGCACCGTCTTCGTCTCGCTGGCCAACCGGGACAAGCGCTCGGCCATCTTCCCGGTGAAGCGGCTCGCCGACCTGGGCTTCCGGGTGCTGGCCACCGCCGGCACCGCGCAGGTGCTGCGCCGCAACGGGGTGGACTGCGAGGTGGTGGGCAAGTTCAGCGAGGGCCCGGGCAACGTCGTCGAGCGCATCCTCGCCGGGGACGTCGACATCGTGGTCAACACCCCGTTCGGGACGCCGGGCAACAGCGGGCCGCGGCTGGACGGCTACGAGATCCGCACCGCCGCGGTGGCCGCCGGCATCCCGTGCATCACCACGGTGCAGGGGCTGGCCGCGGCCGTGCAGGGCGTGGAGTCGCTCCGCCGGGGGGACGTCGGCGTCCGCAGCCTGCAGCAGGTGCACGCCGCCCTCGCGGCCCCGGCGCGGTCGTGACCGAGGCCCCGCCGGCGGCGGCCGTGCAGCGGGTGCGCGACGGGCTCGTGGCCCGGGGGGCGGTCGACGTCCTGCCCGACGCCTTCCTCGCCGGGGTCACCCGGTTCGCGCGGCCGCCGCAGCCGGAGCTCGACGCGCTGGCCGCGGCGGCGCGCGGGCTGGCCGCCCGGCTGGCCTCCGGCGCGGTCGGCGACGAGGACCTGCCGCTGCTGACCCGGGTGGTCTTCTTCGCCGGGCACGCCGGGGTCCTCGCCGCCGCGGGCGTCCCGACCCCGGCCTACGACGTGCTGGGCTCCTACCGCGACAACCTCACCACCCCGGTGGGGCCGCGGCTGCCGGAGCGCCCGGCCGCCCGGCGCCGCTGGCCGGTGCTGGGCCGGTCGGTCGGCTTCCCCATCGGGGTGCCGGCCTGCGTGCTCAACGGCGGCGAGGCCTGGGTGCGCCACCACGCCGCCAACGGGTGGAACGTGCTGACCTACAAGACCGTCCGCAGCCGCGCCCACGACCCCAACCCGCAGCCCAACTGGACCTTCGCCGCGCGCGAGACGGCCGGCCTGCCGCCCGGGGCGGCCGCCGACGTCACCGCCGACCCCTGGGACTGGGTGCCGCCCGGCTCGGCGGCGGTGAGCACGGTCAACTCCTTCGGCGTGCCCTCCCCGGCGCCGGAGGAGTGGATGCCCGACCTCGAGCGGTCGCTGGCCGCGGTGGACGACGACCAGCTGCTCCTGGTCAGCGTCATGGGCGAGGCCGCCGACGCGGCCGAGCTCGTCGCGGACTTCGCCCGCACGGCGCGGCTGGCCGAGGAGGCCGGGGCGCCGGTCGTCGAGCTCAACCTGTCCTGCCCGAACAGCCGCGACCGCTCGACGGCCGGCGTGCGCCCGCCGCTGTGCCTGGACGCCGATGCCACGGTGGCCGTCGTCGAGGGCGTCCGGCGGGCCCTGGACGACCGCACGGGGCTGGTGGCCAAGCTCTCCTGGCTGGACACCGGGCGGCTCGCCGCGCTGGTGCCGCGGATCGCCCCGCTGGTCGACGGCATCGCGGGCATCAACACCGTCCAGACCCGGGTGCGCCGCAGCGACGGCGCACCGACGTTCCCCGGCCGCGAGCTCGCCGGGCTCTCGGGCATCGCCGTGCGGGCCTCCGCGCTGGACTTCACCCGGCGCCTGGTGGGCCTGCGGGAGGCGGCGGGGGCGCGCTTCGACGTCCTGGCGATGGGCGGGGTCACCGACCCGGCCTCCTTCGCGGCGCTCTTCGCCGCCGGCGCCGACGCGGTGCAGTCGGCCTCCGGGGCCTTCGCCTCCCCGTACCTGGCCCGCGACTGCACCGCCGCGCTGGGGGAGACCCTGCCGCGCGCGGTGGGGCCGTGATCGCCCCGTTCGGGCACCGGCTGGCCGACGCCGTCGCCGCCCGGGGCCCGCTGTGCGTCGGCATCGACCCGCACCTGCCGCTGCTGGAGCGCTGGGGGCTGCCCGACGCCCCCGAGGGGCTGGCGCGGTTCACCGACGCCGTGGTCGACGCGCTGGCCGGCACGGTCGCCGTCCTCAAGCCGCAGCTGGCGTTCTACGAGCGGCACGGCTCGCGGGGGCTGGCGGTCCTGGAGGACGCCGTCGCCCGTGCCCGGGCGGCCGGGGCGCTGGTCCTGCTCGACGCCAAGCGCGGCGACATCGGCTCGACCATGGACGCCTACGCCGACTACCTGCGCCCGGAGCACCCGCTGGCCGTCGACGCCATGACCGTCAGCCCCTACCTGGGTCCCGGCTCGCTCCAGCCGGCCGTCGACACCGCCCGGCAGCACGGCGGGGGGCTGTTCGTCCTCGCCCGCACCTCCAACCCCGGGGCCGGCGCCCTCCAGCACGCGCTCGTGGGGGAGCGGTCGGTGGCGCAGGTCGTCGTCGACGCCGTGCGCGGCTGGAACACCCCCGGCTGGGTGGTCGGCGACCCGCCGCCCGACCTCGGCGCGGTGCAGGACCTCGGCAGCCGCTGGGGCCCGGGCACGGGTTCCTTCGGCGTCGTCGTCGGCGCCACGCTGGCCGAGTGCGACGTCGACCTGAGCGGCCTCGGGGGTCCCGTGCTCGCGCCGGGGCTCGGCGCCCAGGGCGGCTCGCCGGCCGACCTGCGCCGGCTGTTCGGCGACGGCGCGGCCGTGGTCCCCGCGGTGTCGCGGGACGTGCTGGCCGCCGGGCCCGACGCGGCGGCGCTCCGGGCGGCCGCCGGTCGCTGGGCCGCCGCGCTGGCGTGAGGCGGGCCCGCCCGGGCGCGCCCGCCACCCGGGGCCGGCCGCTCGGCCGGCGGGGGCGCTGAGCGGCGTCCCGGCGTGTCGGGACCGGCGTGTCGGGCGCGAGCCGTCGTGACACGGGGGCAACGCAGCCGTCACGCAACCGGGGTTGACCTGCGCTCCTGACGGAGCGTGAGCACCCCTTGGCACGCAGAGTGACCGGTAGGTCACGAATTGCCCGGAAAGTCCGTGCGGACCGGGCGTGACCTGCGCATATCCCGGGAACTAGGTTGATCGCCAGGCTCAGCACAGAGCACCGGCACCACGAGATCAGCACGAGCCCCGCCGGCCGAGCCCGAAGGCCGGCGACGACGAGATTGGGTCGCACCATGCCCCTTCCCGACCTGTCCCCCGAACAGCGCGCCGCGGCCCTCGAGAAGGCCGCCGCCGCCCGCAAGGCCCGGGCCGAGCTGCGCGAGCGGCTCAAGAGCAAGGGTGCCACCGTCGGCGACGTCCTCCGCCAGGGCGAGACCGACGAGGTGATCGGCAAGATGCGCGTCTCCGCGGTCCTGGAGTCCCTGCCCGGCGTGGGCAAGGCGCGGGCTGCGAAGATCATGGAGCGGCTCGAGATCTCCCCGACCCGCCGGGTGCGCGGCCTGGGTGCCAACCAGCGCAGGGCCCTCGAAGCGGAGTTCGGCGGCGAGAAGGTGGCCGCCGACCAGGCCGCCGTCGAGGCCTGACCCGCACGTCGAGGCACCCGGAGGTCGAGGACGACGCGTGGCGAGTGTCGCCCCCCAGCGGTCCCCCGCGCGGCTGACCGTGCTCTCCGGCCCGTCCGGGGTCGGCAAGGGCACGGTCGTCGCGGAGGTCCGGCGCCGGCACCCCGACGTGTGGGTGTCGGTGTCGGCGACGACCCGCCGCGCGCGGCCCGGTGAGGTCGACGGGGTGCACTACCACTTCGTCGACGACGCCGAGTTCGACCGGCTCGTCGCCGAGGACGGCCTCCTGGAGTGGGCCGAGTACGCCGGCAACCGCTACGGCACGCCGGCCGCCCCGGTGCGCGCGCAGCTCGCCACCGGGGCGCCGGCACTGCTCGAGATCGAGCTGCAGGGGGCCCGCCAGGTGCGGGCCCGGGACGCCGACGCCCAGCTGGTGTTCCTCGCCCCGCCGTCCTGGGCCGAGCTGGTCAGCCGGCTGGCCGGGCGCGGGTCCGAGCCCCCGGCCGTCCAGGAGCGCCGGCTGGCCATCGCCCAGGCCGAGCTGGACGCCGCGGGGGAGTTCGACGTGGTCGTGGTCAACGACGACGTCGCCCGGGCCGCGGACGAGTTGGTAGGCTTGCTGACTGCGCCGTCGCCCCGCCCGCGTCAGGAGACCGGCGCCACCGAGTGAGCGCGCGGCCCCGGCCGCCCGCCCACGCCACCGAGCTGAGGAGCACGCCCGCCCGTGTCCGGAGTCGCACCCGCCCCCGAGGGCATCACCAACCCGCCGATCGACGAGCTGCTCGAGCGCACCAGCAGCAAGTACGGCCTGGTGATCTTCGCCGCCAAGCGTGCGCGGCAGATCAACGCCTACTACAGCCAGCTCTCCGAGGGCCTGCTGGAGTACGTCGGCCCGCTGGTCGACACCGCGCCGCAGGAGAAGCCGCTGTCCATCGCGCTCCGCGAGATCAACGAGGGCCTGCTCACCCACACCGCCGGCGAGAACTGAAGAGGACCCCTCTGCCCCCCACGCCTCGCACGCTCGGCGCGGGACCCTGCAGAGGGGCCGCCCGTCGCCCCCGGTGGTGACGACGCCCCCGGCACGCGGTGCCGGGGGCGTCGCCGTGCGTGGAGGATGTCCCCATGAGCCGCATCGTCCTGGGCGTCGCCGGTGGCGTGGCCGCGTACAAGGCCGCCCTGCTGCTGCGGGCGTTCACCGAGGCCGGCCACGACGTCCGCGTCGTCCCGACCCCGGCCGCGCTGCGCTTCGTCGGCGCCGCGACCTTCGAGGCGCTGTCGGGCAACCCGGTCACCACCGACGTCTGGGCCGACGTCGACGAGGTCGCCCACGTCCGCATCGGGCAGACCGCGGACCTGGTGGTGGCCGCCCCGGCCACGGCCGACCTGCTGGCCCGCGCCGCGGCCGGCCGGGCCGACGACCTGCTGACCGCCACCCTGCTCACCGCGCACTGCCCGGTGGTGTTCGTCCCGGCGATGCACACCGAGATGTGGCTGCACCCGGCCACCCAGGACAACGTCGCGACGCTGCGCCGCCGCGGCTCGGTCGTGCTGCCGCCGGCCGTCGGCCGGCTCACCGGACCCGACTCCGGGCCGGGCCGGCTGCCCGAGCCGGGCGACGTGGCGGCCCTGGCCGGCGTGGTCCTCGGCTGCGGCGCCGGCGCGCTGGCCCGCGACCTCGAGGGCCGCCGCGTCGTCATCAGCGCCGGGGGTACGCGCGAGCCCCTCGACCCGGTGCGCTACCTCGGCAACCGGTCCTCCGGCCGGCAGGGCTGGGCGCTGGCCCGGGTCGCCGCCGCCCGGGGCGCGGAGGTGGTGCTCGTGGCCGCCAACGTCGAGGAGCCGGCGCCGTTCGGGGTCCGCGTGGTCCCGGTCGGGACGGCGAAGGAGCTGCGCGTGGCCGTGACGGCCGAGGCGGCGGACGCCGACGTGGTCGTCATGGCCGCCGCGGTCGCCGACTTCCGCCCGGCCGCGGCGGCAGGGACCAAGCTGAAGAAGGGCGGGGCCTCCGAGCCGGACGCGGTGGCCCTGGTGCGGACCGCCGACGTGCTCGCCGAGCTGGTGCAGACCCGCCCCGCCGGCCAGCTGGTGGTCGGCTTCGCCGCCGAGACCGGGGACGACGAGGGCGACGTGCTCACCCACGCCCGCGCGAAGCTGGTCCGCAAGGGCTGCGACCTGCTCGTGGTCAACGACGTCTCCGGCGGGCGGGTCTTCGGGCGCCCGGACAACGCCGCGGTGGTGCTCGCCGCGGACGGCAGCGCGACCGAGGTCCCCGAGGGCAGCAAGGACGCCGTCGCCGCGGCCATCTGGAGCGCCGTCGTCCCCCGGCTGGCGTGACCGGCGGGAGCGGCGGGCGCGGCCCCCGCCCCCGCCGGTAACGTGCACGCCGGACGCACCGGCCGCGCCGGTGCCGCGAGAGTGCCCCCGACCCCCTAGGAGCCCCGAGTGCCACGCCGTCTCTTCACGTCCGAGTCGGTCACCGAGGGCCACCCGGACAAGATCGCCGACCAGATCAGCGACGCGATCCTCGACGCGATGCTGGAGCAGGACCCGCGCAGCCGGGTCGCGGTCGAGACGCTCATCACCACCGGCCAGGTGCACATCGCCGGCGAGGTCACCACCGGTGGCTACGTCGACATCGCCGACATCGTCCGGCGCACCATCCTCGGCATCGGCTACGACTCCTCGCGCAAGGGCTTCGACGGGGCCTCGTGCGGCGTGAGCGTGTCCATCGGCTCGCAGTCCCCCGACATCGCCCAGGGCGTCGACACCGCCTACGAGGCCCGCACCGCCGGCATCACCGACGACGAGATCGAGCGCCAGGGCGCCGGCGACCAGGGCCTGATGTTCGGCTACGCCACCGACGAGACCCCCGAGCTCATGCCGCTGCCGATCGCGCTCGCGCACCGGCTCTCCCGGCGGCTGTCGGCGGTGCGCAAGGACGGCTCGGTGCCCTACCTGCGCCCCGACGGCAAGACCCAGGTCACCGTGGTCTACGAGGACGACCGGCCGGTCGGGGTCGACACCGTGGTCGTGTCCTCCCAGCACGCCGAGGACATCTCCATCGACCAGCTGCTCGCCCCCGACGTCCAGGAGCTCGTCGTCGAGCCGGAGCTGGCCGCCCTCGGCCTGCCCACCGACGGCTACCGGCTGCTGGTCAACCCCACCGGCAAGTTCGTCATCGGCGGGCCGATGGGCGACGCCGGGCTCACCGGCCGCAAGATCATCGTCGACACCTACGGCGGCATGGCCCGCCACGGCGGCGGCGCCTTCTCCGGCAAGGACCCGTCCAAGGTCGACCGCTCCGGCGCCTACGCGATGCGCTGGGTGGCCAAGAACGTCGTCGCCGCGGGCCTGGCCCGCCGCTGCGAGGTCCAGGTCGCCTACGCCATCGGCACCGCCCACCCGGTGGGGCTGTTCGTCGACACCCACGGCACCGGCACGGTCGCCGACGACGTCCTGGAGAAGGCCATCGGCACGGTGTTCGACCTGCGGCCGGGGGCGATCGTGCGCGACCTCGACCTGCTGCGGCCCATCTACGGGCCGACCGCCGCCTACGGGCACTTCGGGCGCACCGACGTCGAGCTGCCCTGGGAGCGGCTGGACCGCGTCGAGGCGCTGCGCGCGGCCACGGGGGTCTGAGCGAGGGCCCCGGAGCCCCGCCGCCCGACGCCGGCGGCGGGGCCGCGCAGCGGCGCAGCGGTGTCGGACCCGGCGGCCACACTGGCCCGAGCCGCCCCGCCCGCCGAACGGAGACGTCGCTGACCTCGGCCCCGCCCACCCCGGACGAGGACCCGGGAGCCCGCACCCCGCGGGTGGCCCGGGTCGTCGTCGACGTGCCGCTGGCCCACCTGGACCGCACCTTCGACTACGCCGTGCCCGACGAGCTGGCCGGCCGGGTGGTCCCCGGTTGCCGGGTGCGGGTGCGCTTCGCCGGGCAGCTGGTCGACGGCTTCGTCGCCGAGCTGGGGGACAGCACCGAGCACGGCGGCCGGCTCGCCCCGCTGGCCAAGCTGGTCTCGCCCGAGCCGGTGCTCACCCCGGAGGTGCTGGCGCTGGCCCGCGCGGTCGCCGACCGCTGGGGCGGCACGGTGCCCGACGTGCTGCGCCTGGCGGTCCCGCCGCGCCGCGCGGCGGCGGAGAAGCGGGCGCCGGCCGAGCCGCCGCCGGCGCCGGCGGCGCCCGACCCGGCCGGCTTCGCCCGCTACCCGGCCGGGCCCTCGCTGCTGGCCGCGGTCGCCGAGGGCCGCCCCGCCCGCGCCGTGTGGACGGCGCTGCCCGGCGAGGACTGGCCCGCCCGCCTCGCCGAGCTCTGCCGGGCCGCGCTCTGCGGCGGTCGCGGGGCGCTGGTCGTCGTCCCCGACGGCCGCGACCTCGACCGGCTCGCCGCCGCGGCCGAGCAGCGGCTGCCGGCCGGGTCGTTCGTCGTCCTGCGGGCCGACGCCGCGCCCGACGCGCGCTACCGGCGGTTCCTGGACGCCGCCCGCGGCAGCGCGCGGGTGGTCCTCGGCGCGCGGGCCGCGGTCTACGCCCCCGTCGCCGACCTCGGCCTGGTCGCCGTCTGGGACGACGGGGACGACCTGCACGCCGAGCCCCGGGCGCCCTACGCGCACGCCCGCGACGTCCTCGTGCACCGCGCCCACCTGGCCTCCTGCGCGGCCGTCGTCGCCGGCACCGCGCGCACGGCGGAGGCCCAGCTGCTGGTCGACAGCGGCTGGGCGCACGAGCTGGCCGCCGACCGGGCCACCCTGCGCGCGGCCGCGCCGCGGGTGCAGGCCCTCGGCGCCGACGCCGAGCTGGCCCGCGACCCCGCCGCGCGGACCGCCCGGTTGCCCAGCCTGGCCCACCGGGTGGCCCGCCAGGCGCTGGCCGACGGCGCCCCGGTGCTCGTCCAGGTGCCCCGGGCCGGCTACGCGCCCGGCCTGGCCTGCGACCGCTGCCGGTCGCCGGCCCGCTGCCCGGCGTGCTCCGGTCCGCTCGGCATCCCCGCCGCGCCCGGCCCGGGCGGCTCCCGGGTTCCCGCCTGCCGGTGGTGCGCCCGCCCGGCGGCCGCCTTCGACTGCCCGCACTGCCACGGCACGAAGCTGCGGGCAACCGTGGTGGGCGCCGGGCGGACCGCCGAGGAGCTCGGCCGGGCCTTCCCCGGGGCCGCGGTGCGGGTCTCCGGCCGCGGGTCCGGCGTCCTCGCCTCGGTCCCCGGCGGGCCGGGCCTCGTGGTCGCCACCCCGGGCGCCGAGCCCGTGGCCGAGGGCGGGTACGGGGCGGCGCTGTTGCTGGACTCCTGGGCGCTGCTCGGCCGGGCCGACCTGCGCGCCGGTGAGGAGACGCTGCGCCGGTGGCTCAACGCGGCGACCCTCGTCCGGCCGGCGTCGGCCGGCGGCCAGGTGGTGGTCGCCGCCGACGCCGCCCACCCGGTCGTGCAGGCCCTGGTGCGCTGGGACCCGGCCTGGCTGGCCGGCCGCGAGCTGGCCGACCGCCGGGAGCTCGGCTTCCCGCCGGCCACCCGCATGGCGGCGCTCTCCGGGTCCCCCGCGGCGCTCGCCGAGTTCCTGGCGGCCACCCGCCTGCCCGGGGACGCCGACGTGCTCGGCCCGGTGCCCGAGCCGGCGCGGCCGGGGGACGAGGGGGAGCGCGAGCGCTTCCTGGTGCGCGTGCCGCGCGCGGAGGGGGCGGGCCTGGCCCACGCGCTGGCCGCCGTCCAGGGGGTGCGCAGCGCGAAGAAGGCCGCCGAGCACGTGCGGGTGCAGCTCGACCCGCTCGACCTCGTCTGAGCGCCGGCCGGGAGGGGGCACGGTGGCGCCGAGGGGCTCAGCCCGACGACTGCCGGATCAGCTCGGCGAGCTCGTCGTCCAGCCCCGCGGCCACCCGGTCGGCGGTGATCAGGGCGGTGGCCCGGCGCCACCACGCCGGCACGGTCGTGGCGGCCGTGGCCAGGCCGACCGCCGCCCCGAGCAGCAGGTGGGGGCGCGCGTGCCCGCGGCGGCGCAGCGCCCGGGCGAGCGGTCCGTCGACGGCCGTGACCAGCAGCCCCCAGCCGGTGGTCGCCAGCGCCTGGTGCACCCGGGCCGCCCGGTCGTGCGGTTCGTCGGGCAGCGCGGGCAGCCCGCGCACCGCCCGGCGCAGCGCGGGCAGCTCGCGGACGACGGTCTCGACCGCCACCGCCGCGCCGCTCGCCAGGTACACCCCGGCCCGGCCCCGGGAGCGGGCGGGCAGCTCGAGAGCCGCCTCGGCGGCGCCGACCACCAGGCCGTCGAGGGCGGCGCTGGTGACGGCGCGAGCGCGGTGGGACGTCGCTGAGGCCATGTGCGCACGGTAGCCAGGTCCGGGCCCGCCCGGCGGCCGCTCGGCAGGGGATCGGTCGCGAGCCCGCGCGCGGCGGGGGCCGAGGGGGCCTTCTTCTACGATCGACCGGTGAGCGTGACCCCCATCCGGCTGCTCGGTGACCCGGTGCTGCGGACCCCCGCCGCGCCCGTCGTCGACTTCGACGCCGAGCTGCGGCAGCTGGTCGCCGACCTGACCGACACCATGGCCGCCGCCGGCGGTGCCGGCCTGGCCGCGCCCCAGCTCGGCGTGGGCCTGCGGGTCTTCACCTGGTACGTCGACGGGGAGCTCGGCCACCTGGTCAACCCGGTCGTCGCGACGGTGGGGGAGGAGATGCAGGTCGGCCCGGAGGGCTGCCTGTCCATCCCGGGTTACGGCTACGACTGCCGCCGCTCCCTGCACGTGGTGGCCACGGGGCTGGACGCGCACGGCGAGCCGGTCCGCGTCGAGGGCTCGCACCTGCTGGCCCGTGCGGTGCAGCACGAGGTCGACCACCTCGACGGCGTGCTGTTCGTCGACCGGCTGGACCCGGCCGCCCGCGCCGCCGCGCTGGCCGAGATCGCCGAGGCCGACTGGGCCGGTGCCGCGGCCTGGACCCCGCGCGTGGAGGTGAGCCCCCACTGAGGCTGCTGTTCGCCGGGACGCCGGACGTCGCCGTCCCCTCGCTGGACCTCCTCCTCGCCTCGGAGCGGCACGAGGTCGTCGCCGTCCTCACCCGCCCCGACGCCCGGTCCGGGCGCGGGCGCCGGGTGAGCCGCTCGCCCGTCGCCGAGCGGGCCGACGCCGCGGGCATCCCGGTGCTGCAGCCGGGCTCGCCGCGCGACCCGGGGTTCCTCGCCGCGCTCGCCGGCCTGGCCGTCGACTGCGCGCCGGTGGTGGCCTACGGCGCGCTCGTGCCCCGGGCGGCGCTGGACCTGCCGCGGCACGGCTGGGTCAACCTGCACTTCTCCCTGCTGCCGGCCTGGCGCGGGGCCGCCCCGGTGCAGCACGCGGTGATGGCCGGCGACGAGGTCACCGGGGCCTGCACCTTCCGGTTGGAGACCGGCCTGGACACCGGCCCGGTGTACGGCGTGGTCACCGAGCCGGTCGGGCAGCGGGACACCGCCGGCGACCTGCTGGCCCGCCTGGCGCTCAGCGGGGCCCGGCTGCTGGTGGCCACCCTGGACGGCATCGCGGACGGCACCGTCGTGCCCGAGCCGCAGCCGGCCGAGGGGGTCAGCCTCGCGCCGCGCATCGAGCCGGCCGACGCCCGGGTCGACTGGTCGCTGCCGGCGCACGTCGTCGACCGCCGCGTGCGGGGCGTGACCCCGGCGCCGGGCGCCTGGACGACGTGGCGCGGGGACCGGCTGCGGCTCGCACCGGTGGAGCCGCTGCCGACGTCCCTGGGCCTGGCGCCCGGTGAGCTGTCGGTGGGCCCCACGGGCGTGCTCGTCGGCACCGGCCGGGGCGCGGTCCGGCTCACGACGGTGCAGCCGGCCGGGAAGCGGGTGCTGCCGGCCGCGGACTGGGCCCGCGGCGCCCGCCCGGCGCCCGGAGAGCGGGTCGGGGACGAGGGAGCGGCGGGATGAGCGGCCCGCCCCGCCGTCCCGGCGGCGGCCCGCGGCGGGGCCGCCGCGAGGCGCCGCGCCAGGGCCGTCGCCCGCCGCGCCCGCGGCTGGACGGTGCCCGGCTGACCGCCTACGACGTCCTGGACGCGGTCACCTCGCGCGAGGCCTACGCCAACCTGCTGCTGCCGCGGCTGCTGCGCGAGCGGGCCGGCGACCTCGACGAGCGCGACGCCGCCTTCGCCACCCAGCTGGCCTACGGCACGCTGCGCGCCCGCGGCACCCTCGACGCGGTGCTGGCCCGGCTGGTCGACCGGCCGCTGGGCGACCTCGACCCCCGGGTGCTCGACCTGCTGCGGCTGGGCACCCACCAGCTCCTCGACCTGCGGGTCCCCGCGCACGCCGCCGTGGCGACCACCGTCGACCTCACCCGCGGGGTCGTCGGCGGGGGTGCCGCGGGCCTGGTGAACGCGGTGCTGCGGAAGGTGGCGGCGGGCGGGGGCCGCGCCGCCTGGCTGGAGCGACTCGGCGGGGACGAGCGGCAGCGGCTGGCGCTGGCCACCGACCACCCCGGCTGGGTGGTGGACGCCTGGCGGGACGCGCTGGCCGGCTGCGCCCCCGAGGAGGGCGGTGACGAGCTCGCCGACGCGCTGCGCGCCGACAACGCCGCGCCGGAGGTGCACCTGGTGGCCCGCCGCCTGGCCCGCACGGAGCTGGTCGCCGAGTCCGGCGGCACCCCGGGGCCGTGGTCGCCGTACGCGGTCCGCCTCGCCGGCGGGGACCCGGCCCGGGTCCCCGCCGTGCGATCCGGACGGGCGGCGGTGCAGGACGAGGGCAGCCAGCTGGCCGCCCTCCTGCTCTCCCGGGCCCCGCTCGACGGGCCGGACGCCGCATGGCTCGACGTCTGCGCCGGGCCGGGCGGGAAGGCGGCGCTGCTGGCCGCCGTCCGCCCCGCGGGCGTGCACCTCACCGCGGCCGACCGGTCGCCGCACCGGGCCGAGCTGGTGCGCGGCGCGCTGAGCGGCGAGCCGGGCACCGAGGTGCTCGTCGCCGACGGCCGGGCGGGGCCGTGGGC
Source organism: Geodermatophilus marinus (assembly GCF_003428645.1). GTDB lineage: Bacteria > Actinomycetota > Actinomycetes > Mycobacteriales > Geodermatophilaceae > Geodermatophilus. The sequence continues at coordinate 336,237 of NZ_QVQH01000003.1, forward strand.
GCCGGGCTCGTTCGACCGGGTGCTGCTCGACGCGCCGTGCACCGGGCTGGGTGCGCTGCGGCGCCGGCCGGAGGTGCGCTGGCGGCGGACGCCGGAGGACGTCGCGCCGCTGGCCGAGCTGCAGGGCGAGCTGCTCGCCGGTGCGCTGGCGGCCGTCCGGCCGGGCGGCCTGGTCGCCTACGTGACCTGCTCACCGCACCCGGCGGAGACGGTGGCCGTCGTGGAGGCGGCCGCCGGCCGCGAGGACGTCGAGGTGCTCCCCGTGGCGCCGCTGTTCCCGGACGTCCCCGGGGTCGAGCGGGGCCGCCACGGCCAGCTGTGGCCGCACCGGCACGGCACCGACGCGATGTTCCTCGCGCTGCTGCGCCGCACGAGCTGAACCCGAGCCGGCCCGCTCACCGGGCCGGGGGGACCAGCAGGACCGGCACGTCGGCGTGCCGGAGGGCGTGGTCGGCGACGCTGCCGAGGAGCCGGTGCGTCAGCCCCCGCCCGCGCCGGCCGACGACCAGCACGTCGGCGCCCTCGGAGCGGGCGACGCCGACCAGCGCCGGGCCGGGGTCGCCGGTGCAGATCTCCAGCACCGGTGCCTCCGCGCCGGGCCGCAGCCACCGGCACCGCTGGGCCAGGTGGTCGTGCCACTCCTGCTGGGTGCGCCGGTCACCGAACTCCCCGACGTCCGGGTCGAGGACGCTGACCAGCACCACCCGGGCGCCGCTGCCGTCGACGAGCCGGCCGGCCAGCCGGACGGCGTCGTCCGAGCCGGCCGAGCGGTCGAGGCCGACGACGACCACCGGGACCCGTCCCGTGTCGGGCGCCGGGCCCGTCCCCGCCGCCGGACCGGGCGCCGGGTCGGCGCCGGCCCGCTCCAGCACCCCGGACGAGCGGCGTCCGCGCTCGACCGCGATCGGGACGAACAGCGGCCCGAGGGCGCCCCCGATGAGGTACCAGCGGCGGTCGCGGTAGCCGTGCCGGGCCAGCAGGAAGAAGGCCGCGCCCAGCCCGCAGGCCAGCCAGAGCACGACGACGAGGGTGATGTACAGGCCGGTCGACACGGGTCTCCTGACGCGGGTGGCGGGCGGTCCACCCCACGGTGCCCACGCCCCGCCGCCACCGCCGGGGGTCCTGGGTCCCGACCGGCCGGGACGATCGGCCCGGCCGGTCGGGACGGCTCAGAAGGGGAACCGCCGCCGGGTGTGCTGCACGCTCACCCAGTGGTCGGTGGTGAACTCCTCGATCGCCCACTCGCCACCGAAGCGGCCCAGGCCGGACTCCTTCTCCCCGCCGAACGCGGTGTTGTTCTCGTCGTTGAGCGGGGAGTCGTTGACGTGGGTCATGCCGGCCTCGACGCGCAGGGCGAAGCGGACCCCGCGCGCGGTGTCCTCGGTGAACACCGCGCTGGACAGGCCGTACTCGGTGTCGTTGGCGATGGCCAGGGCGTCGTCCTCGTCGCGCGCCCGGATGATCGTGGCCACCGGGCCGAAGACCTCCTCGCGCGCGGTGGCGACGTCGTTGCCGCCCAGCAGCACGTGCGCCGGCAGCACCGAGCCGATCGGCCCCGTGGGGTCTCCGCCGACGAGCTGCCGGGCGCCGTCGTCCCGGGCGCGGGCGACCTTGTCCTGGATGCCCTCGAGCTGCTTGCCGTTGATGATCGGCCCGATCACCGTGGCCGGGTCCCGGGGGTCGCCGGCCTGCAGGCCGGCGACCTTCGCGACGAACCGGTCGACGAACTCGTCGTGCACGCGGTCGTCGACCACCAACCGGTTGGTGATCATGCAGACCTGGCCCTGGTGGAAGAACTTCCCCCAGACGGCGGCGTCGACCGCGTAGTCCAGGTCGGCGTCGTCGAGCACGACCAGCGGCCCGTTGCCGCCCAGCTCCAGTGACAGCTTCTTCAGCCCGGCCTTCTCGGCGATGCCCTTGCCGACCGGGGTGGAGCCGGTGAACGACACCACGCGCGGCACCGGGTGGGACACGATCGCGTCGCCGATCTCGCTGCCCGACCCGATGACCACCGACAGCAGCCCGTCGGGCAGGCCGGCCTCCTCGTAGATCCGGGCCAGCACCAGCCCACCGGTCACCGGGGTGTCCCCGGCGGGCTTGAGGACGACGCCGTTGCCCACCGCCAGCGCCGGCGCGACCGAGCGGTTGGACAGGTGCATGGGCACGTTCCACGGGCTGATGACGGCGACCACGCCCACCGGGCGGCGGTACACCCGGCTCTCCTTGCCCTCGATGTCGGCGGGCAGGATCCGCCCCTCCACGCGGTACGGGTAGGACGCCGCCTCGAAGAAGTCCCGCTGGGTGATCGCCCACTGGAACTCCGCCACCGGTGCCGCGCAGCCGGTCTCGCGGATCAGCCAGTCGACGATCTCGTCCTTGCGCGCCGTCATGACGTCGGCGGCGCGGCGCATGACCGCCGCCCGCTCGCCCGGCAGGCGGCCGGCCCACTCCCGCTGCGCCTCCCGGGCGGCGGCGTAGGCGGCGTCGAGGTCGGCGGCGTCGGCGAGGCGGATCTCGGTGAGCGTCTCGCCGGTGTAGGGGTCGGTGTCGGTCGCGGTCCGCTCCGAGCCGCCCTCGCGCCAGGTGCCGGCGAGGGGCATGCGGTCGAATCCGTCGTAGCGGGCAGGGGTGTCCACAGCCATGGACGGGCCCCTACCCGGCGCTGCACGACAGCCATGCGGGGACAGGCGGGCGGTCCGTCGATGCGGCGGTGGAGGACCACCAAGGCTTCGCCCACGGGGCACGACCGTGCACCGACCTGCCGCACCGACCGGCCGACGGACGACCTCACCTCCCGGATCCGGGTGTGGCGCCTGCCGAGCCGGGCACGGGAGGGGCACGACCTTCGGCGCCGCGCATGGGGGAGTGGTCGTGCCGGACAGGGAGAAGCCAGCCGTGAGCTGGGTGAGCCATGCACTGTTCCTGGTCGGTGGACCGCTGATCGGCTACGCGCTCGCGCGGCTGACCGGCACTCAAGGCGCGGACGTCGGCCAGGTGATCGTCCCGGCGGCGGCCGGGCTCGCGGCGCTGGTCGTCGGCCAGCGGAGCGCCGTGGGCAGGACCTGACCGCCCCCTTGCCACGGGTGGGGCGGCGCAGCGCAGGGCGGAGCGTGGTGACCGCGCCGCTAGTACCCCGACCGGCAACCTTCGCCCTGAACGGGCCCACTCGAGGACAACGCTCCTGGCCCTCGATGAGTGACGTCCATGCATCCCTCTGTTCCTGAAGCTGCCTTCAGGGCGACGGTTGCCGTTGGCGGCACTAGAACGGCGGTGGGTCGTCGGCGGCGTCGGGGGTGTCGGTCTCGGGTGGGGGGTCGGGGCGGGTGGCGAGCAGCCGGGTGCCGGTGAGGGCGAGTTCGGCGGCGGTGGGGGGTCGGGCCTGGGTCTG
>NZ_QVQH01000030.1 GCF_003428645.1 Geodermatophilus marinus
ATCCAGCGGATGCCCTTCTGCGCGGACCGGTCAAGCCTTAGACAAGCCCGATCGTTCCTCGTCAGAGGGGCATTCGTGCTTTCCGACGCGCAGTCACCCGCCTATTCGACGGTGGATCGAGGCTCAGTTGTCATCGCCCGGTGCAACACCGGCACGGCCCGACCCCATCCCAGGCGTGAGCGCGACCCCGGCGGGTAGGGCCGCACGGACGACGACCGCGAGGAGGTACGCCGATTAGCGAGTCCGAGCACGGGTCGCACGCGCCCGGTGCCGACGAGGAGATCGACGACCCGGGCCGCGACCCGGTGGGCCTGCACCCGCCCCGCGACATCCTCGACGCGCCCGGCGGCACGACCGCCGAGCCCGGGTACACGCCGCAGCGCCCGTCCGAGGCCGAGCGGCGGGCCGGCAGCAAGCCCGACGAGCCGCCGACCGGCAGCGAGAAGGGCGGCCCCTGACCGGGGTCAGCTGCCGAGCCACTCCGCGGTGAGCTCGCCGGCGGCCACCACGACGGCCGGCCCGGTCAGCACCGTGGTCGTGGGCTCCACCCGCACCGACAGCCGGCCACCGGGGACGTCGACCGCGACGGTCCCGGTGGCCGCACCCGCCGCCTCCAGCGCCGTCCACGCCGCGGCGCAGGCGCCGGTCCCGCACGACCGGGTCTCCCCCACCCCGCGCTCGGACACCCGCAGCCGCACGTGCGCCCCCGGGTCGAGCACGGTGACCAGCTCGACGTTGACGCCCTCCGGGAACAGCGCGCCGTCCACGGCGGGCGCGGAGGTCAGGTCCAGCGCGTCGACGTCGACGTCGGTCAGGCAGACCAGGTGCGGGTTGCCCATGGAGACGGCCCGCCCCGGGAAGGCCGTGCCGCCCAGCACCGCCGCCCCCGCCCCGAACGGCCGGGCCGGGCCCATGTCCACCCAGTAGCCGCCGTCGGCGGTGGCACCCACGCGGCGGGGCCCGCCCCGGGTACCCACCCAGACGCCGTCGGCGCAGGCCGCCCGGTCGAGCAGGCCCTCGGTGAGCAGCACGTGCAGGAACAGCCGGATGCCGTTGCCGCACATCTCCGCGTACGAGCCGTCGGCGTTGCGGTGGTCCATGAACCACTCGCAGCGGGCGATCCCCTCCCCCAGCACCGCCGGGGCGTCGGGCACGTGCACGCTTCGGACGACGCGCAGCACGCCGTCGCCACCGAGCCCGGCGCGCCGGTCGCACAGCCGCCGGACCAGCGCGGCGTCCAGCCGCTCCTCGGGCCAGGCGGTGCCGTCGGGGTCGGGGAGGACGACGAAGTCGTTCTCCGTGCCGTGCCCGACCAGCACCCGCGCGCTCACGCCCCCAGCGTACGGGCGTCGAGGACCGCCCCCGCCGCGTCGACGAGGTCCGGGCGGGCGGCGTCCAGCCAGGTGGTGGCCGCGTCCCGGCGGAACCAGGAGCGCTGCCGCCGCACGAACCGGCGGGTCGCCGACACCGTCCGCTCGCGGGCCTCGGCAGCGGTCAGCCGCCGGTCGAGCTGGGCGAGCACCTGCGCGTAGCCGAGGGCGCGGGAGGCGGTCGGCCCCTCGCGCAGCCCGTCGGCGGCCAGCGCCTCCACCTCGGCGACGAACCCGGCGGCCCACATCCGGTCCACCCGCTGCGCCACCCGGGCGTCGAGCTCGGCCGGCTCGCGGTCCAGCCCGAGGACGACGGCCGGGTAGTGCGGGCGCGGCTCGGGCAGCGTGGCCCGGAACGGCCCGCCGGTCAGCTCCACCACCTCCAGGGCGCGCACCACGCGCCGCCCGTTGCCGGGCAGGACGGCGGCGGCGGCCGCGGGGTCCACCGCGGCGAGGCGGGCGTGCATCGCCGCGGACCCCCGCTCCGCCAGCTCGGCCTGCAGCCGGGCCCGCACCGCGGGATCGGTGCCGGGGAGGTCCAGCTCGTCGAGGACCGCGCGGACGTAGAGCCCCGACCCACCCACGAGCAGCGGGACGACGCCCGCGGCGCGCATCCGGTCGATCACCCCGCGGGCCCGCCGCCGGTACTCGGCGACCGACGCCGCGTGGCGGACGTGCCACAGGTCGAGCAGGTGGTGCGGGACGCCGCCGCGCTCGGCGACGTCGGGCTTGGCGGTGCCGATGTCCATCCCGCGGTAGAGCTGCATGGAGTCGGCGTTGACGACCTCCCCGCCGAGCCGCCGCGCCAGGGCCACACCCAGCGCCGTCTTGCCGGTGGCGGTGGGGCCGACGAGCGCGACGACGGGCGGGCCGCCCGGGGGCGGCGTCGGCGTCACCGCGGCACCCAGCTCGCGACCAGGTAGCCGACGCCGAAGGGGGCCTCGTCGGCGAGCAGGCGCGCGGTGACCGGCCGGCCGGCGAGCAGGGCTCCCACCGCCCGCCAGGTGGGGACGCCCGCGGCCAGGAGCCGCTCCCCCTCGGCGGGGTCGAGCGCCGCCAGCGCCGCCGCGTCCCCGCCGGCCAGCGCGGCGGCGACGGCCGCGTCGAACGGGGCGGCGGCGTCGTCGAGGTACCCGGGGGCCTTCGCCGTGCGCCGCGCCGAGCCGTCACCGACCGCGAGGACCGCGGCCGGTCCCGGCAACCCGGTCAGCGCGGCCGCGAGGTCCGCGGGGGCGACGCCGAGACGCGGCCCGCGGTGGCCCACCCCGTCGAGCAGCCACGCGCCCACGGTGAGCGCCAGCGGGGTGCGCCGTCCCCCTGGCCGGGCCGGGCGGCAGAAGGGCACCTCGAGGTCGACCCCGTGCCCGCGCAGGTCCCCGGCGTCCCCGGGCCCGTAGCGACCCCGCCCGCCGACGCCGACCACGACCACGACGGCCGGGCCGGTGGCCAGCAGGTCGCCGAGCGCCTGCGCGCACGCGGCGCGCAGTCCGGCGGTGCCGGCGGCCGCCCGGCCGGCGACCTGCGGCAGCAGCAGGGGCGGGCCGGGGCAGAAGGCGACGGCCACCGGCGCGGCGGCGGCCCGGGCGCCCCGGTCCTCGCCCGGGAGGGAGGTCACCGCAGCAGTCTCCCCGATGCGGCGTGGGACACTCCGGGGCGTGTCGAGCACGGAGAACGTCGGAAGCCCCGCCCCGCAGGACCCCGCGGCCACCGTCGCCGGGTCCGAGGCGGTCGCCCCCGAGGCCGGGACGCCCGCCGCGCCCACCCCCGGCGACGCCGCGCTGGCCGACCCGGCGGCAGCCGCCGGCCAGGAGCCGGCACCCGCGGGGACCGCCGGGGAGGCGCCCGACCCGGCGACACCGCCGGCCGAGGCGGCACCCCCGGCCGAGGCGGCACCCCCGGCCGAGGCGGCACCCCCGGCCGAGGCGGCACCCCCGGCAGCTCCCGCCGAAGCCGCCCCGCCCGCGCCCGAGGCACCCGCGGACCCTGCGCACTGGGGCCGGGTCGACGAGGACGGCACGGTGTACGTGCGCACCGCCGACGGCGAGCGCGCCGTCGGCTCCTGGCAGGCCGGCGACCCGGAGGCCGGCCTGGCGCACTTCGCCCGCCGCTACGACGACCTGGCCACCGAGGTCACGCTGCTGGAGGCGCGGCTGCGGGCGCACACCGGCAACCCCAGCGAGATCAAGGCCAAGGCGCAGACGCTGGCCGACTCCATCCCGGCCGCCGCCGCCGTCGGCGACCTCGACGGCCTGGCCGCCCGGGCCCGGGCCATGGTCGGCACCGCCGACGAGGCCGCCGCCGAGTCGCGCGCGGAGAAGGCCGCGGCCCGGCAGGCCCAGATCGCCCGCAAGGAGGCGCTGGCCGCCGAGGCCGAGCAGATCGCCGCGGAGTCCACCTCCTGGAAGGCGGCCGGCGACCGGCTCAAGGCCATCGTCGAGGAGTGGAAGACCATCCGGGGCATCGACCGCAAGACCGACGAGGCGCTGTGGACCCGGTTCGCCGCGGCCCGCGACGCCTTCGGCCGCCGCCGGGGCGCGCACTTCGCCGCGCTCGACGCGCAGCGCAGCGAGGCCCGGGCGCAGAAGCAGGAGCTCATCGCCGAGGCGCAGCGGCTCTCCGGCTCCACCGACTGGGGGCCCACCTCGGCGGCGATGCGCGGCCTGATGGAGCGCTGGAAGGCCGTGCCGCGCACCGGCCGGGACGGCGACGACGACCTGTGGAAGCAGTTCCGGGCGGCCCAGGACGTCTTCTTCTCCGCGCGCGCCGAGAACGACAAGCACCGCAACGCCGAGCAGCTGGCCAACCAGCAGGCGAAGGAGGAGATCCTCGCCGAGGCCGAGAAGCTCGACCCCAGCTCGGACCTGCGCGGCGCCCAGGCCGTGCTGCGCAAGCTCCAGGAACGCTACGACGCCATCGGGCACGTCCCCCGCGGCGCGATGCGGCAGCTCGAGGACCGCATGCAGGCCGTCGAGCAGCGGGTCCGCGGCGCCGCCGACTCCACCCGCGCCCGGGTGGCCCCGGAGAACCCGATGGTCACCTCGATGCGGCAGGCGGTCGCCAAGGCCGAGGAGCAGCTGGCCAAGGCCGAGGCGGCCGGCGACACCCGGCGCATCGAGGACGCCCGCGCCAACCTGGCCACCCGGCGCGAGTGGCTGGCCGAGGCGGAGAAGACGGCGTCCCGCCGCTGAGCCGGTGACCGCGGTCGTCCTGGTCCACGGCGCCTGGGGCGGGGCCCACGGGTTCCGCTCCGTGCGCCGGTTGCTCGCCGCCGCCGGCCAGGAGGTGACCGCCCCGGCCCTGACCGGCATCGGCGAGCGGGTGCACCTGACCGGCCCCCAGGTCGGCCTGGACACGCACGTCACCGACGTGGTGAACCACGTGCGGTACGAGGACCTGACCGACGTGGTGCTGGTCGGCTTCTCCTACGGCGGGATGGTCGTCACCGGCGCCCTGGACGAGATCGGCGACCGGGTGCGGGCGCTGGTCTACCTCGACGCGTTCGTGCCGGACGACGGCGACTCGGTGTACGGGCTGCTCGGCGTCCCCCCACCGCCGGCCGGCCTCGGCGCACCCTGGCTGGTCGACGGCCCGCGGCGCGTGTACGAGGACCCCGCGGAGGAGGCCTTCTCGGTGCCGCGGCGCACCCCGCAGCCGGTGCGCTGCTTCACCGAGCCGGTGCGCCTCTCCCGGCCCGTGGAGGAGTGGCCGCTGTCGCGCACCTACGTCCGGGCCACCGAGGCCGAACCCGGCGTGCCGCCCAGCCCGGCCTTCGCCGCGGCCGCCGAGCGCGCCCGGACGTCGGCGGCGTGGACCTACCGGGAGCTCGCCGCCACCCACATGCTGCCGCAGAACCGCCCGCGCGAGGTGGCCGACCTGCTGCTCGAGCTCACCGGCTGAGGGCGGGGGCGCCGATCCGCGGCATGCCCAGCAGCACGCCGGGCGTGGTGGGCCGGGTGCCGGCCTCGCTCGCGTCCCCCGCCCGGGTCCGCCGGTGCGAGCGCAGCGGCCCGTCGGCGACCAGGTGGTGCGGCGCGGCCCGGGTGACCACGGTCTCGACGACGTCCCCCGGGCGGACCCCGTCGGTCCCGGTGAAGTGGACCAGCCGGCCGTCGCGCGCCCGGCCCGACATCCGGCCGGTGCGCGCGTCCTTGCTGCCCTCCCCGGCCGCCACGAGCAGCTCGACGGTCCGCCCCACCTGGGTGCGGTTCTCCGCCCAGCCGATGTCGTCCTGCAGCGCGACCAGCCGCTCGTAGCGCTCCTGGACGACCGCCTTGGGCAGCTGCCCGGCCATCTCGGCGGCCGGCGTCCCCGGGCGCTTGGAGTACTGGAAGGTGAAGGCGCCGGAGAACCGGGCGGCGCGCACGACCTCGAGGGTCTGCGCGAAGTCCTCCTCGGTCTCCCCGGGGAAGCCCACGATGATGTCGGTGGTGATCGCGGCGTCCGGCATCGCCGCCCGCACCCGCTCGAGGATGCCGAGGTAGCGGTCCTGCCGGTACCCGCGGCGCATCCGGCGCAGCACGTCGTCCGAGCCGCTCTGCAGCGGCATGTGCAGCTGGTGGCAGACCGCCGGGGTCCCGGCCATCGCCTCGATGACGTCGTCGGTGAACTCGCGCGGGTGCGGGCTGGTGAACCGGACCCGCTCGAGGCCCTCGATCCGGCCGGTGGCGCGCAGGAGGTCGGCGAAGGCGCCCCGGTCCCGGAAGTCCACGCCGTAGGCGTTCACGTTCTGGCCGAGCAGGGTCACCTCGAGCACGCCCTGGTCGACCAGCGCCTGCACCTCGGCGAGGATCTCGCCGGGGCGCCGGTCCTTCTCCTTGCCGCGCAGCGCCGGGACGATGCAGAACGTGCAGGTGTTGTTGCAGCCGACGCTGATCGACACCCAGCCGGAGTAGGCGGAGTCCCGCCGGGCCGGCAGCGTCGACGGGAAGACCTCGAGGGCCTCGGCGATCTCCACCTGGGCCTCGGCGTTGTGCCTGGCCCGCTCCAGCAGCGCCGGCAGGGACCCGACGTTGTGGGTGCCGAAGACGACGTCCACCCACGGCGCGCGCCGGACGATCTCGCCGCGGTCCTTCTGCGCCAGGCAGCCGCCGACGGCGATCTGCATGCCCGGGCGCGCGTCCTTCACCGGGCGCAGGTGGCCGAGGTTGCCGTAGAGCCGGTTGTCGGCGTTCTCCCGGACGGCGCAGGTGTTGAGGACGACGACGTCGGCGTCGTCCCCCTCGGCCGCGGCGGTGTAGCCGGCCGCCTCCAGCAGCCCGGCCAGCCGCTCGGAGTCGTGCACGTTCATCTGGCACCCGTAGGTGCGCACCCGGTAGGTGCGCGCGGGGCGGAGCTCGGTACCCATGTCGTCTGCGAGGGTACGGCTGCCGCCCGCCCGGGTAGGGCGACGCCCGATCGGGCGAGGCCGCTGTCGTGAGCAGCGGCTTCGTTACGTCTTCGTGATCGGCGGGTGCGGTTCTCGTGGCCGCGCCGCCCTACTGTCTCCGGGGTGACCAGCCTCGCGAAGGGCGAGACCCGCGCCGCGGGAGGGCCTCTCGTCCGCCTCACCGGCGTCAACAAGTGGTTCGGCGACCTGCACGTGCTGCAGGACATCGACCTCTCCGTCGAGCGCGGTGAGGTCGTCGTGGTCATCGGGCCGTCCGGGTCCGGCAAGTCCACGCTGTGCCGCGCGATCAACCGGCTGGAGTCCATCCAGCAGGGGGAGATCAGCATCGACGGCGAACGGCTGCCGGAGGAGGGCAAGGCCCTGGCCCGCCTGCGCAGCGACGTGGGCATGGTGTTCCAGAGCTTCAACCTCTTCGCCCACAAGACGATCCTCGAGAACGTCACCCTCGGGCCGACCCGCGTCCGCCGGAAGTCGAAAGCGGACGCCGAGCGGCGGGCCCGGGAGCTGCTGGAGCGGGTCGGGGTGGCGGCGCAGGCCGACAAGTACCCCGCCCAGCTCTCCGGCGGGCAGCAGCAGCGCGTGGCCATCGCCCGGGCGCTGGCCATGGAGCCCAAGGTCATGCTCTTCGACGAGCCGACCTCGGCCCTCGACCCGGAGATGATCAACGAAGTCCTCGACGTCATGACGTCGCTGGCCCGCGAGGGGATGACGATGATCGTCGTCACCCACGAGATGGGCTTCGCCCGCCGGGCGGCCAACCGGGTGGTCTTCATGGACGGCGGCCGGGTCGTCGAGTCCTCCGACCCCGAGAGCTTCTTCACCAACCCGCAGTCCGACCGGGCCAAGGACTTCCTCTCGAAGATCCTGAACCACTGAGCCCACCCGAGAGAGGGGAACCGATGCGCACCACCCGCTACGCCGCCACCCTGGCGGTCGCCGGCCTGGCACTGGCCGCGTGCTCCAGCGAGGCCGGCCAGCAGGCCGAGGACGAGGCGGCCTCCGCGCCCACCGTCGCCGAGGACGTCCAGTTCGAGGAGGGCACCACGATGGCCGAGCTCGCCGAGGCGGGCTCGATCACCGTGGGCACCAAGTACGACCAGCCGGGCTTCGGCCTGCTGAACCCCGACGGCGAGCCCGAGGGCTTCGACGTCGAGATCGCCAAGATCGTCGCCGGCGAGCTCGGCATCGCACCCGAGGACATCGAGTGGACCGAGACGGTGTCGGCCAACCGCGAGCCGTTCATCCAGAACGGCCAGGTCGACATGGTCGTGGCCACCTACACGATCAACGACCAGCGGAAGCAGGTCGTCGACTTCGCCGGGCCGTACTACGTCGCCGGCCAGGACATCATGGTCGCCGCCGGCAACCCGGAGGGCATCCAGGGCCCCGAGGACCTCGCCGGCAAGACCGTGTGCTCGGTCGAGGGTTCCACGCCGGCCCAGAACATCCGGGACAACTACCCGGAGGCCAACCTGGTCACCTACGACGTCTACTCCAAGTGCGCCGACGACCTGTCCAACGGCAACGTGCAGGCGGTGACGACCGACAACGTCATCCTCACCGGCCTGGTCGCGGGCAACCCCGAGGGCTTCGAGCTGGTGGGCAACCCGTTCACCGAGGAGCCCTACGGCATCGGCGTCCCCAAGGGTGACGACGAGTTCCGCTCCTTCATCAACGACGTCCTCGAGGAGGCCTACGAGGACGGCCGCTGGGCCGAGGCCTGGGAGCGCACCGCCGGCGCCATCACCGGCGAGCCCGCCCCCGAGCCGCCGTCGGTCGACCGGTACTGAGTTCCGTGGCGTCGCCGGGCGGGGCCCCTGCCCGGCGACGCCGCACCACCCCTGACCTGGCGAGGGCGCAGTGGACTTCCTCTCCGACAACATCGACCTGCTGTGGGGCGCGTTCCTCACGACGCTGTCCCTGGCGGTCGTCAGCGGCCTGTGCGCCCTCGTGCTGGGCACCGTCCTGGCCGGGATGCGGGTCAGCCCCGTCCCGCCGCTGCGGGGGCTGGCCACCTTCTACGTCGAGGTCTTCCGCAACACCCCGCTGACGGTGGTGTTCTTCTTCCTGGTGTTCGGGATCGTGCAGATCGACCTGCAGTTCCCCAGCCGCTTCGCCGCCGCGGTGGCCGCGCTGTCGCTGTACACCGCCGCGTTCGTCTGCGAGGCGCTGCGCTCGGGGATCAACGCGGTGCCCCCCGGGCAGGCCGAGGCCGCCCGGGCGCTCGGCCTCGACTTCGGGCAGACGCTGCGCACCATCGTGCTCCCGCAGGCCTTCCGCACCGTGGTCCCGCCGCTGGGCAACGTCTGGATCGCGCTGGCGAAGAACACCTCGATCGCGGCCGGCTTCGCCGTCGCCGACCTCACCGCCGCCCTGCAGCGGCTGTCCAACGCCAACGCCGACCGGCTGCTGCTGGTCTTCGCGGCGATCGTGGCCGGCTACCTGGCCATCACGCTGCCCTCGGCGTGGGCCATCCGCGTGATCGAGAAGAGGGTGGCGATCATCCGATGAGCGCGCAGACCGTCCTCTTCGACCTGCCCGGACCGCGGGCCCGCCGGCGGCAGCGGATCGGCACGGTGATCGGCGTGCTGCTGATCCTCGGCCTCGTCGGGCTGGCGCTGTGGCGGCTGGGGGCCAACGGGCAGCTGGACCCCAACCGCTGGGCCATCCTCTTCGACCCGGCCGCCGGGGTGCCGCAGGCGCTGTGGGAGGCGCTGCTCAACACCCTCGCCGTGGCGGCGGTCGGCATGGTGGCCGCGACCGTGCTGGGCGCGCTGCTCGCCGTCGGCCGGCTCTCCGACCACGCCTGGGTGCGGGCCCCGGTGACCCTGGTGATCGAGTTCTTCCGCGCCGTGCCGCTGCTGGTGCTGATCCTGTTCTGCCTGCTCTTCCTGCCGACGGTCGGCGTCTCCATGACGGCCTTCCGCGCGCTGGCCCTCGGCCTGACGCTCTACAACATGGCGGTGCTGGCCGAGATCTTCCGGGCCGGCATCCTGTCGGTGGACCGCGGCCAGCGCGAGGCCGCCTTCGCCCTCGGCATGCGCAAGAGCCAGGTGATGACCCTGGTGCTGCTCCCGCAGGCGGTCCGGCGGATGCTCCCGGTCCTCGTCGCCCAGCTGGTGGTGCTGCTCAAGGACAGCTCGCTGGGTTTCATCGTGGGCTACGTGGAGCTGCTGCGGCAGGCGCGCAGCCTGGTGGAGTTCTTCAACTTCCAGTTCGGCAACATCTACACGTTCCAGCTCTACACGGCCGCCGCGCTCATCTACATCATCGTCAACGTCCTGCTCTCCCAGCTGGCGCGCTGGGTCGAGTCGCGCACCCGCCGCGACACCAGGTCCGCCGCCGGGAAGGGCGAGCTGCCGGCGGAGGTCCAGATGGACGGCGGCGGGGGCATGGTGGCCGAGCCGGGCGGCCGGTAGCACCGCGGGCGTTCCGAGGGGGTACCGCGGGCGCCCGGGGCTGCCGATGAGGGAGCCGTGGACACCGCACTGCGCCCCGTCGTCCCCCCGCTGCCGGCCCTCGTGCGCCGGTCCGACGGGCCGTCCGACGCCGCGCAGGAGTTCGTGACCCGGCTCCGCGCGGCCGGCCCGGACTTCGCCGTGGCCGCCGGCGCCGACACCGCCGTGGTGCGGGAGGTGGTGCCGCCGGCGCGGCACCGCCGGGCCCGCTGCCGGGTGGTGCTGCGCTTCGCCGACGGCGACGAGCGCGACGTGACGCTGCTCGGCCCGGTCAGCCGTCCGACCGCCCGGGGCGAGCGCGCGTTCGACCTGCAGGTGCAGGCCTACCTGGCGCAGTCCCTGGGCTCCGACGGGCCGTGGCTGGTGCCCGACGACGAGGCCGAGGACGGCGTGGCCGTCGACGTGCCCGCGTGGACCGCCCGCGCGGCCGCTGCCGCGCTGCCGGAGGCCACGGCGGGCTGAGCAGGAACCCCGGATGACGCTGCGGCCCGCCCCCGAGGGGGCGGGCCGCAGCGTCATCCGGCGTCCGAACCGGCTCGCCGGGTGCCGGGGACCGTCGCCCGCGGGCTCAGGGGAGGTAGGCGTCGAGGCCGACGCCGCCTTCGGTGATCTCGTCGGAGGGGTCGCCCCCGCCGCGGTCGGCGTCGAGGGCCTCGCGCACCACCCAGCCGGCCAGGCCGCCGCCGTAGCCCCGCCGGGCCAGCATCCCGACCAGCCGCCGTTCGGCGGTGGCCCGATCGACCCGGCGCAGACCGGGTACCCGGCGGGCGACCAGCCGCCGGGCGGCGTCCCACTCGTCCTGGTCCTCGACCTGGCCGAGGGCCTCCTCGGCCACCTCGCCGTCGACGCCCTTGGCGCGCAGCTCGGCCTTGAGTGCCCGGCGGGCCAGGCCGCGCCCGCTCTGGCGGGAGGTGACCCAGGCGCGGGCGAAGGCGGCGTCGTCGATGAGCCCGACCTCGGTGAAGCGGTCGAGCACCCGCTCGGCGGCGTCGTCCGGGACGCCGCGGCTGCCGAGCAGGTCGGCCAGCTGCCGCCGGGTCTTCGGCGCGCCGGTCAGGGCCCGCAGGCAGATCGAGCGGGCGACCTGCTCGGGGTCGCCCGGGTCGTCGCCGGGCTGCACCGGGTCAGCGCCGCCGACGTCACCCGGGCCCTCGGAGGTGTCGCCGTGGCGGTCGGTGCGGTGGTCGCCGCGCCGGGCCGCCCGGCCGGAGCGGGTCGGCGCCGGGCCCGGCCCGTCCGGGTCAGGGGACGAGCCGGGCCCGCGCCGCTGCCGGCGCCCGGGGCCGGCGGGGCCGGAGCCAGCAGTAGCCACCGGGCTCAGAAGTCGGGAGCATCGGTCGGCGCCGGCGCGTCGACCTGCGGGCCGATGCCCAGCTTCTCCTTGACCTTCTTCTCGATCTCGTCGGCGAGGTCGGGGTTGTCGCGCAGGAAGCTGCGGACGTTCTCCTTGCCCTGGCCGAGCTGGTCGCCCTCGTACGTGTACCAGGCGCCGGACTTGCGGATGAAGCCCTGCTCGACGCCGGCGTCGATGAGACCGCCCTCGCGGCTGAAGCCCTGCCCCCAGAGCAGGTCGAGCTCGGCCTGCTTGAACGGGGCGGCGACCTTGTTCTTGACGACCTTCACGCGGACCCGGCTGCCGACCGCCTCGGTGCCCTGCTTGAGGGTCTCGATGCGCCGGACGTCGAGCCGCACGGAGGAGTAGAACTTCAGCGCGCGGCCACCGGTGGTGACCTCCGGGGAGCCGTAGACGACGCCCACCTTCTCGCGCAGCTGGTTGATGAAGATGGCCGTGGTGCCCGAGCTGTTGAGCGCACCGGTGATCTTGCGCAGCGCCTGGCTCATCAGCCGGGCCTGCAGGCCGACGTGGCTGTCGCCCATCTCGCCCTCGATCTCGGCGCGCGGCACGAGCGCGGCGACCGAGTCGATGACGATGATGTCGAGCGCGCCGGAGCGGATCAGCATGTCGGCGATCTCGAGCGCCTGCTCACCGGTGTCGGGCTGGCTGACCAGCAGCGCGTCGGTGTCGACGCCGATCGACCGGGCGTACTCCGGGTCCAGGGCGTGCTCGGCGTCGATGAACGCCGCGATGCCGCCGGCGGCCTGGGCGTTGGCCACCGCGTGCAGGGCGACCGTCGTCTTGCCGGAGGCCTCGGGGCCGTACACCTCGATGACGCGACCGCGCGGGAGCCCGCCGATGCCGAGGGCGATGTCCAGGGCGATGGAACCGGTCGGGATGACCTTGATCGCCTGCGCGGGGTTGTCGCCCAGCCGCATCACCGAGCCCTTGCCGAACTGCTTGTCGATCTGGGCCAGGGCCATGTCGAGGGCCTTGTCGCGGTCGAGCGTTGCTGCCATGGGGCTCACCTTCGGAAGTTGCGTGGAGCGGTCGGGTCCGACGCTAGGGCGGAGGTCCGACAGTTCCGGGGATCCGGCGGCCCTGTGGAGAGCCGACCCGCCTGTGGACGCGAGGATAGGCCGAACACACGTTCGATGCGAGCGACACGCGGGCGGTGCGGCCGGTGCTCAGTCCAGCCCGTGCCGGTGGGCGAAGACCGCGGCCTGGGTCCGGTCCCGCAGCCCCAGCTTCCCCAGGATCCGGGCGACGTGGGTCTTCACCGTCAGCTCCGACAGCACCAGGTCCCCGGCGATCTCCGCGTTGGACCGGCCCTGCGCGACGGAGCGGAGCACCTCCCGCTCGCGGTCGGTGAGCGAGGTCACGCGCGGGTCGGGGGGCGCACCGTCCGGCAGCCGGTGCGCCACGGTCTCCAGCAGCCGGCGGGTGACCCGCGGCGAGACGACCGCGTCGCCCCGGGCCACCGCCCGCACGGCGGCGAGCAGCGCCGCGGGCTCGCTGTTCTTGAGCAGGAAACCGCTGGCGCCCGCCCGCAGCGCGGCGAAGGCGTGGTCGTCCCGGTCGAACGTGGTCAGCACGAGCACGCGCGCGGGCAGCCCTTCGGCGACGATGCGGCGGGTCGCCGCCACGCCGTCCACCCCGGGCATCCGGACGTCCATCAGCACGACGTCGGGGCGCAGCCGGCGGGCCAGCTCCACCGCCCGCTCGCCGTCCCCCGCCTCCCCCACCACCTCCAGGTCCTCCTGGGCGCCGAGGACCATCGACAGGCCCAGCCGGACCAGGGGTTCGTCGTCCACGAGCAGCACCGTGGTGCTCACGCCGCACCCACGGGTGCCCGCCCGGCGTGTGCCCGCGCCGCTGCGAGGGGCAGCGTCGCGGTCACCAGCCACCCGCCACCGGGGCGGGGACCGGCCGCCACGGCGCCGCCGAAGGCGCCGAGGCGCTCGCGCATCCCCACCAGCCCGTGCCCCGGCACCGGGGCGCCCGCCGTGCTCCGGCCGTCGTCGCCGACCTCCACCGTGAGGGCGTCCCCGCCCCACGCGAGGTGCACCTCGACCCGCCCGGCGCCCTCGGCGTGCCGCAGCGTGTTGGTGAGGGCCTCCTGGACCAGCCGGTACACGGCCAGCTGCGCGCCGGCGGCGAGGGGCACCGGCGCCCCCGTGACCGTCAGCGTGGCCGGCAGCCCCGCCGCCCGCACCTGCTCCACGAGACCGCCGAGCCCGGCCAGCCCGGGGGCGGGAGCGAGGCCGCCGGCCGGGTCGGGGTCCTCGTCGTCGGCCCGCAGGACGCCGACCAGCCGGTGCATCTCGCCGAGCGCCTGGCGCCCCGTGGCCGCGATCTGCGCCACCGCCCGGCGGGCCTGCTCCGTCCCCGGGGCGAACCCGGCGCCGTCTGCCAGCGCGGTCATGACGGACACGTCGTGGGCGAGGACGTCGTGCAGGTCCCGGGCGATGCGGGCACGCTCCTCCGCCACCGCGATGCGGGCCAGCTGGTCGCGCTCCCGCTCGGCCCGGGCCGCCCGGTCCTCGAGCGCCTCCAGGTAGGCCCGGCGGGTGCGCCGGTCGCGCCCGACCACCGCGGCCGTGACCGTCACCGTCACGAACGGCACCAGGGCCTCGACGCCCGGCCGGCCGGCCGCCGCGCCCACGGCCACGACCAGCGGCGGGAGCGCGCAGATCCCGAGCGCCAGCGCGACCCGCCGGGGCCCGCACCGGTCGGCCACCGCGGCCAGCAGCCACCAGACGACCACGCCGGCCGGCAGCAGGCCCCGCAGCGCGAACCCGTTCAGGGCCCACCACCCCAGCACGACCGCGGCCGCGGCGAGGAACGCCGCGAACGGTGCCCGCCGGCGGGCGAGCGCCGGGGCCCAGGCCAGCGCCGAGACGGCGACGTCGGCCGGCGTCGGGCCGCCGAGGCGGGTCAGCGGGCCGAGGCTCAGGACGAAGCCCGCGAGCACCGGCCCACCGGTCCGCAGCACCGCCCGCACGGGAGGGATCCTGCCCCCCGTGCGGCCCCGGTGGGACCTCACGCGTCCCGGCGCCGCACCACGACCACCGCCACCGCGAGCAGGAGGACGACGTAGCCGCACAGGACCGCGAACCCCGTCCAGGGCGCGAACTCGTCAGGCCCGGGGAGCACCTCCGTCACGCCGGCACCGGCCTGACCGGGCAGCCAGCGCACGACGTCCGGACCCCAGCTCGACGGCAGCAGCCCCCCGAGGACCGGGAGGAGGAACACCACACCGAACAGCGTGCCCACCGCGCCGGCCGTGGAGCGCAGCAGCCAGCCGAGGGCGGCTCCCATCAGGCCGATCGCGGTCACGTACAGGGCCGTGCCGACGGTCGCCCGCAGGACACCGGCATCGCCGAGGGAGACGCCCCGGTCGCCGAGTGCGGCCTGCCCGGCCAGCAGCGCGGCCAGCGAGGCGGGCAGGAGGACGGCGAGCGACACGGCCGCCGTCACCGCGGTCCGGGCCAGCACCACCGGCCAGCGGGCGGGGACGGCCGCGAAGAGGACGCGCAGCGCGCCGCTGGTGTGCTCACCGGTGACCAGGAGGACCCCGAGGACGCCGACCGCGAGCGCGGCCGGCCGGTACCCGCCGAGGCTGAGGGCGACCGGGTCGGAGCCGTCCAGCCCCGGCGGCCCGCCCTGCCCGCCCGGCCCACCGCTGCCGGCCGTCGCGCTGAACAGCAGGCCGAACAGGACCATCGCCGCGGCCGCCCCGCCGAGCACCCACCAGGTCGTCCGGAGCGAGCGGACCGCCAGCCACTGGCCGGTGAGCAGGCCCGTGGCCCCGCCGCCGGCCAGGCGCCCGGGGGTCCGGGTCACCGTCAGGGCGCTCACGCCGCCACCTCCGCCGGGCCGGTCCGGTACTCGCGGTCCTCGCGGGTCAGGTCCATGAACGCCGTCTCGAGCGTGGGGGCGACGGGGCTCAGCTCGTGCAGCGTGATCCCGGCCCGGGCGGCGCGGTCGCCGATCGCGGCGGCGTCGAGCCCGGCCACCTCCACCAGCCCGCGCTCCGGCGAGGTCAGCGTGACGCCGTTCCCGGCGAGCAGGGAGGCCAGCCGGTCGGCCTGCGGGCTGCGCACCCGCACCGACCCGCCGCCGGCGCGGCGCAGGAACGACCCGGTGGGCTCGTCGGCGACGAGCCGGCCGCGGCCGAGGACGACGAGGTGGTCGGCCGTGACCGCCACCTCGCTCATGAGGTGGGAGGACACCAGCACCGTCCGACCCTCGGCGGCCAGCGCGCGGGCGAGGGTGCGGATCCAGAGGACGCCGTCGGGGTCCAGCCCGTTGACCGGCTCGTCCAGGACCACCGTGGCCGGGTCGCCGAGCAGGGCGGTGGCGACGCCGAGCCGCTGGCCCATCCCGAGCGAGAAGCCCCCGACGCGCCGGTCGGCCACCGACGACAGCCCGGCGAGGTCGAGGGCCTCGTCGACCCGCCGGCGCGGCAGCCCCGCGGTGGCGGCGAGGACCCGCAGGTGGTCCCGCGCGGTGCGGCCGGGGTGCGCGGCCCGGGCCTCGAGGAGCGCGCCGACCTCGCGCAGCGGGACGGGGAGGTCGGCGTAGCGCCGGCCGTTGACCCGGACGCTGCCGGACGTCGGCCGGTCGAGGCCCACGACCACGCGCATGGTGGTGGACTTCCCGGCCCCGTTGGGGCCCAGGAAGCCGGTCACGCGGCCGGGGAGGACGGTGACGGTCAGGTCGTCGACGGCGGTGCGCTCGCCGTAGCGCTTGGTGAGGGAACGGATCTCGATCACGCCGACGATGCTGGCGGCGCCGACCCGGTCCCCGCGTCCGCCGCCCGGACGGACCTCGCGCGCCCCGGGCTACTCCCTCCGGAGTACCCGGGCGGCAGCGCCGCCCCGGTCGTCCCGGCGTGGTCAGCGCTCCGTGCGGGGGACGTCGAAGGCCTCGCACACCGCCAGCCACACCTTCCGCACCGGCAGCCCTGCCTCGAGCGCGTCGACGGCGGTGCGCCCGCCGAGGGACGCGAAGACCTGGTCGCGGGCGACGCTCTGGGCGCGCACCGGCCCGAACTGGTCGTCGAGGCGGGCCCAGAACTCCTGCAGACGCACGCCGCGACGCTAGCGCGCCCGCGCCACCGCCGTCGGGGCTCCTACGCTGGGAGGCGTGTTCCCCGGTACCGGCTCGGCCACGTGGGACCTGGTCCTGGAGATCGGCATCGCGGTCGTGCTGCTGATCACCCTGGTGCTGCTCTGGCGGAACTACCGGGGCCGCTGAGCCGCCGCCGGCGTCCGCGCCCAGACGACGAGCAGCGGCACGACCAGCACCGCCGACACCGACGCCACCAGCCCGTAGCCGCCGAGGGCCAGCAGCGGACCGCCGACCACCCCGGCCAGCGCCGCGCCCAGCCCCATGAGCAGGTCCGTGCCGCCCTGCGCCGTCGGGCGCTGGCCCTCCCCCACCGCCTCGGTGACCAGCGTGGAGCCGGCGATCAGGCCGCAGGACCAGCCGAGCCCGAGCAGCAGCAGCCCCGCGCCGAGCTGCCAGGCCGCCCCGGGGGCGGCGGTCCCGGCCAGCGCGGCGGCGGCCAGGAGCAGGACGGCGGCGAGGGCCACGGTCGCGCGGCGGCCGGCCCGGTCGGCGAGCAGGCCGACGAGCGGCGAGAACAGGTACATCCCGGCCACGTGCACGCTGATGACCAGGCCGATCACCCGCAGCGTCGTCCCCTCGTCGCCGCCGGCGTGCCCCATGTGCACCGGGGTCATGACCATCACGCCGACCATGACCGCGTGCGAGACCACGACCGCGGTCAGCCCGAGCCGGCCACCGGGGTCGGCCCACACCGCGCGGAGCGCGGTGGTCGTCGCCCGGCGCGGGCGGGCGGGGGCCGTAGCGCCGTCCCCGCGCAGCCGGCGGGCCAGCAGCAGCGGGTCCGGCCGCAGCCCGGCGAGCAGCCCCAGGGCCACGACGGCGAACACGGCCACCGCGACGACGAAGGCGCCGCCCAGCGGTGGCAGGCCGAGCGCGTCGCCGAGGTCGGCGCCCGGGCCGGCCAGGTTGGGCCCGAGCACGGAGCCCACCGTGGTGGCCCAGACGACCAGGGACAGCGCCCGGCCGCGGTGGGCGGGCTCGGCCAGGTCGGCGGCCGCGTAGCGGGCCTGCAGCCCGCAGGCGGTCGCGGCGCCGAAGGCGAAGAGCCCGACGAGCAGCAGCACCAGCGACGAGAGGACCGCCGCGACGACGGTGAGCAGGGACCCGGCGACGGCGACCGCGTAGCCGGCCGCCAGCCCCGCCCGCCGGCCGGCCCGGTCGCTGATCCGGGCCAGCGGGACGGCGAGGACGGCGGCCCCCAGCACCCCGGCGGTCTGGCCGAGCCCGGCGGCGGTGTCGGTGCCGGCGACGTCGCGGGCGAGCAGGCCGCCGACGGTGATACCGACGGTCACGCCCAGCCCGCCGAGGGCGACGCCGCCGCCGAGGACGCCGACGGTGCGGCGCTGGACCCGGGCGACGTCCGGCGCGGTCGTGGTGCTCACGGGGACCTCACAGCCCCATCGAGCGGCCGATGATCTCCCGCATGATCTCGTTGGTGCCGCCGTAGATGGGCTGGATGCGGGCGTCGCGCCAGGCCTTGGAGACCGGGTACTCGTCCATGTAGCCGTAGCCGCCGTGCAGCTGCAGGCAGCGGTCGGCGACCTTGTTCTGCAGCTCGGTGGTCCAGTACTTCGCCATCGCCGCGTCCACGGGGGTCAGGTCGCCGGCGTCGAGCTGCCGGATGCACTCGTCGACGAAGGTGCGCGCGACGGTGACCTCGGTCTGCAGCTCGGCGAGGACGAACCGGCTGTTCTGGAAGCTGCCCACCGGCCGCCCGAAGGCGGTGCGGGAGGTGACGTACTCGACGGTCTGCGCCAGCACCGTCTCGGCCGCCGCCACCGCGCTGACGGCGATCGACAGCCGCTCCTGCGGCAGGTTCTCCATCAGGTGGGCGAAGCCGCGGTTCTCGGTGCCCAGCAGGTTCTCGGCCGGGACCCGGACGTCGTCGAAGAACAGCTCGGCGGTGTCCTGGGCCTTGAGGCCCACCTTGGCGAGGTTGCGGCCGCGGGTGAAGCCCGGGGTGCCCCGCTCCACCACGAGCAGGCTGGTGCCCTTCGCGCCCGGGGCGTCGGGGTCGGTGCGGGCGACGACGACGACGAGGTCGGCGTTGATGCCGTTGGTGATGAAGGTCTTGGTGCCGTTGAGCACCCAGCCCTCGCCGTCCCGGCGGGCCGTCGTCCGGATGCCCTGCAGGTCGCTGCCGGCGGCCGGCTCGGTCATCGCGATGGCGGTGATCAGCTCTCCGCTGCAGAACCGCGGCAGCCAGCGCCGTTTCTGCTCCTCGGTGCCGAGGTCGCGCAGGTAGGGGCCGACGACGTCGTTGTGCAGGGAGAACCCCACGCCGGTGGCGCCCACCCGCATGAGCTCCTCGTCGACCACCGCGAGGTAGCGGAAGTCGCGCACCCCGCCGCCGCCGAAGCGCTCCTCCTGGTCCGTGCCCAGCAGCCCCTGCGCGCCGGCGGAGGTCCACACGTCGCGGGGCACGATGCCGTCGGCCTCCCACCGGTCGTGGAAGGGGACGACGGTCTTCTCCGCCCACGCCCGGACCGTGGCCCGGAAGTCCTCGTGCTCGGCCTCGTACAGCGATCGGCGCATACCCGGGAGTGTGCCGCAGGGCACCGGCTCCCCGGGACCCGTCCGCCGGACGGGGGGACCGTGGCGCGGCGGAACGTCGTACCCCGGGGCGACACTGGCAGCGTGCCGACCCGCCCGAGCCCGCTGGAGCGCTTCTCCGAGCCCACCCGCGCGTGGTTCACCGGCGCGTTCGCCGAGCCGACGGCCGCGCAGGAGGGCGCCTGGCGGGCGATCAGCAGCGGCGGGCACGCGCTGGTGGTCGCGCCCACCGGCTCGGGGAAGACGCTGGCGGCGTTCCTGTGGTCGCTCGACCGGCTGGCGTCGTCCCCACCGCCGGCCGACGAGCAGGCGCGCTGCCGCGTCCTCTACGTGTCCCCCCTCAAGGCGCTGGCCGTCGACGTCGAGCGCAACCTGCGGGCCCCGCTGGCCGGCATCGGCCAGGCCGCCCTGCGGCTCGGGCTGGAGCGGCCCGGCATCCGGGTCGCGATCCGCTCCGGCGACACCCCGGCCGACGAGCGCCGCGCCTTCACCCGCCGGCCCAGCGACATCCTCATCACCACGCCCGAGTCGCTGTTCCTCATGCTGACCAGCTCGGCCCGCGAGGCGCTGCGCGGCGTCGAGACGGTGATCGTCGACGAGGTGCACGCCGTCGCCGACACCAAGCGCGGCGCCCACCTGGCGGTCTCCCTCGACCGGCTCGACGAGCTGCTGGAGCGGCCGGCCCAGCGGATCGGCCTGTCGGCGACGGTGCGCCCGGTCGAGGAGGTGGCCGCCTTCCTGGCCGGGGGCCGCCCGGTCGAGGTCGTGGCCCCCGGGTCGGCCAAGGAGTGGGACCTCACGGTCGTCGTCCCGGTCGAGGACATGAGCACGCTCGGCCAGCCCACCGGCGAGCTGGAGGGCTCGGCGGCCGGCGCGCAGCCGCGGACCTCGATCTGGCCGGCGGTCGAGGAGCGGGTGCTGGACCTGGTGCAGGCCGCCCGCAGCACCATCGTGTTCGCCAACTCCCGCCGGCTGGCCGAGCGGCTGACCAGCCGGCTCAACGAGCTGGCCTACGAGCGGGCCACCGGCGAGACCGTCCCGCCCGGCACCAACGCCGCCGCCCTCATGGCCCAGGCCGGCTCCGGCGGCGGGGTGCCCGAGGGGGTGGCGCCGGTGGCCGCCGCCCACCACGGCTCGGTGTCCCGCGAGCAGCGGGCGGTGGTCGAGGAGGCGCTGAAGTCCGGCCGGCTGCCGGCGGTGGTGGCCACGTCCTCCCTCGAGCTCGGCATCGACATGGGCGCGGTCGACCTCGTGGTCCAGGTCGAGGCCCCGCCGACGGTCGCCTCGGGGCTGCAGCGGGTCGGCCGCGCCGGCCACCAGGTCGGGGCGGTCAGCCGCGGGGTGCTCTTCCCGAAGTACCGCGGCGACCTGGTGCAGTGCGCGCTGGTCGCCGAGCGGATGCGCGCCGGGGCCATCGAGTCGGTCCGCTACCTGCGCAACCCGCTCGACGTGCTGGCCCAGCAGGTGGTGGCGATCGTCAGCGAGCGGCCGCGCACCGTCGACGAGGTGGGCGCCCTCGTGCGCCGCTCGGCACCGTTCGCCGCGCTGCCCGAGTCCGCGCTGCACGCGGTCCTGGACATGCTGGCCGGCCGCTACCCCTCCGACGCCTTCGCCGAGCTGCGGCCCCGGCTGACCTGGGACCGCGTCACCGACACCCTGACCGCCCGCGGCGGCGCGCAGCGCCTGGCGGTCACCAGCGGCGGCACGATCCCCGACCGCGGTCTGTTCGGCGTCTTCCTCGTCGGCGGCGAGGGGGCCGGCGGGCGGCGGGTCGGCGAGCTCGACGAGGAGATGGTCTACGAGTCCCGGGTCGGCGACGTCTTCCTGCTCGGCTCCTCCTCGTGGCGGATCGAGGAGATCACCCACGACCGGGTGCTGGTCTCCCCCGCCCCCGGACAGCCCGGGAAGATGCCGTTCTGGCACGGCGACGCCCCCGGGCGCCCGCTGGAGCTGGGCCGCGCGCTGGGTGCCTTCCTCCGCGAGGTGGGCGCGGCGACGCCCGAGGCCGGGCTGGAGCGGGCCCGGGCGGCGGGCCTGGACGAGTGGGGCGCGGCCAACCTGCTCGCCTACCTGGCCGAGCAGAAGCAGGCCACCGGGCACCTGCCCGACGACCGCACACTGCTGGTCGAGCGGTTCCGCGACGAGCTCGGTGACTGGCGGCTGGTCGTGCACTCGCCCTTCGGGGCGCAGGTCAACGCCCCGTGGGCGCTGGTGCTGGCCGCGCGGCTGCGGGAGCGCTACGGCGTGGACGTGGCCTCCATGCACTCCGACGACGGCATCGTCCTGCGGCTGCCCGACACGACCGGCGAGCCGCCGGAGGCCGACCTCGCCGTCCTCGACCCGGACGACGTCGAGCGGGAGGTGACCGCGGAGGTCGGCAACTCGGCGCTGTTCGCCAGCCGGTTCCGCGAGTGCGCCGCGCGCGCCCTGCTGCTGCCCCGCCGCGACCCGCGCCGCCGCACCCCGCTGTGGCAGCAGCGGCAGCGGGCCGCCCAGCTGCTGTCGGTGGCCGCCGAGTTCCCCGGCTTCCCCATCACGCTGGAGGCCGCCCGCGAGGTGCTGCAGGACGTCTACGACGTGCCCGGGCTGGTCGAGCTGATGCGCGACGTGCGGGCCCGCCGGGTGCGGGTCGCCGACGTCCAGACCCAGACCGCCTCGCCGTTCGCCCAGTCGCTGCTGTTCGGCTACGTCGGCCAGTTCCTCTATGAGGGCGACGCCCCGCTGGCCGAGCGGCGGGCGCAGGCCCTCGCGCTGGACTCCGGCCTGCTCGCCGAGCTGCTCGGCCGCTCGGAGCTGCGGGAGCTGCTCGACGCCGACGCGATGGCCGAGATCGAGCGGGAGCTGCAGCGGCTGCCCGCCGAGCGCCACCCCCGCGACGTCGACGGCGCCGCGGACCTCCTGCGCGTGCTCGGCGACCTCACGCCCGCCGAGGCGGCCGCGCGGGGGGTGCCGCGGGAGTGGCTCGACGAGCTGGTCGCCGCCCGACGGGCGCTGCAGGTGCGCATCGCCGGCGAGGAGCGCTTCGTCGCGATCGAGGACGCCGGCCGGCTGCGCGACGCCCTCGGCACGGCGCTGCCGGTCGGCGTGCCCGAGGTCTTCACCGAGCCGGTCGCCGACCCCCTCGGGGACGTCGTGGGCCGCTACGCCCGCACCCACGGCCCCTTCCTCCCCAGCGAGGTCGCGCGGCGGCTGGGTCTCGGGGTCGCCGTGGTCACCGCCACCCTGCAGCGGCTCACCGGCACCGGCCGGCTGGTCACCGGGGAGTTCCGGCCCGGCGGCACCGGCCAGGAGTGGTGCGACGCCGAGGTGCTGCGGTCGGTCCGCCGGCGCAGCCTGGCCCGGCTGCGCCAGGAGGTGGAGCCGGTGCCGGTCGACGCGCTGGCCCGGTTCACGCCGTCCTGGCAGTCGGTCGGCAGCCGGCTGCGCGGTCCGGACGGCGTGCTGGCGGTCGTGGAGCAGCTCGCCGGCGCCCTCGTCCCGGCCAGCGCCCTGGAGACCCTCGTGCTGCCGTCGCGGGTGCGCGACTACGCGCCGGCGATGCTCGACGAGCTGACCAGCGCCGGGGAGGTACTGTGGTGCGGCGCCGGGGGGCTGCCCGGCGGGGACGGCTGGGTGAGCCTGGTGCCCGCCGACCTCGCCCCGCTGCTGCTGCCGGACGCCCTGGAGGTGCCCGAGGCCGGCGGCCCGGTGCTCGACGTCCTGGCCGGCGGGCAGGCGCTGTTCTTCCGCGGGCTCTCGGACCTGCTCGGCTCGACCGACGACGCGGCGCTGGCCGACCTGGTCTGGGACCTCGTGTGGGCCGGGCGGCTCACCAACGACACCCTGGCCCCGCTGCGGACCCGGCTCTCGGGCGGCGGCACGCACCGCAGCCGGCCCGCCGCGCCGCGGGCCCGGCTCGACCGCACCCGGTACGGCCGGGCGCGGCCGGGCCGGCCGGCCATGCCCACGCGCACCGGGCCGCCCACGGTGGCCGGGCGCTGGTCGCGGCTGCCCGACCGCGAGACCGAGCCGACCCGCCGCGCCACCGCCCGCGCGGAGGCGCTGCTGGAGCGGCACGGCGTGCTGACCCGCGGCGCGGTCACCGCCGAGCAGGTGCCCGGCGGCTTCTCCGCGGTGTACCCGGTGCTGCGGGCCTTCGAGGACAACGGCCGGGCCCGCCGCGGGTACTTCGTCGAGACGCTCGGCGCCGCCCAGTTCGGCACCCCCGGGTCGGTGGACCGGCTGCGCGGCTTCGCCTCGCCCGACCGCCCGCCGCAGGGAGCCGTGGTGCTGGCCGCCACGGACCCGGCCAACGTCTACGGGGCGGCGCTGCCGTGGCCCGAGCGCGGGGGCGCGGCCGGGGGGGAGGGCGCCGCGCAGGTCGCCGTGGACGCCGCGGTGGACGTCGGTGAGGGCGGCGTGCAGCGGGCCGGCGGCGAGCGGCGCGGCGGCAACGGGCACCGGGCCGGGCGCAAGGCCGGGTCGCTGGTCGTCCTGGTCGCCGGCGAGCTGGTGCTCTACGTCGAGCGGGGCGGCAAGAGCCTGCTGTCCTGGACCGAGGAGGAGACCGTGCTCAAGGAGGCGGCCACGGCGCTCTCCGGCGCGGTCGCCGCCGGCGCGCTGGGCCGGATGGTGGTGCAGAAGGCCGACGGCGCCTCGGTGCACGAGTCGACGCCGCTGTCGGCCGCGCTCCAGGCGGCCGGGTTCGCCGCCACCCCGCGGGGGCTCCGGCTGCGCGGCTGACCTCGTCGCCGGGACCGTGCCCGTGCCGGCACCGGCTCCGTCGGGTCAGCGGCGCCCGCGCAGCCAGGGGGCGAACCACCGGGTCAGCCGGGGCATGATGACCTGCCCCAGCAGCACGACGACGACCGTGGCCGACAGCAGCAGCCGGGCCGGCAGCGGCCAGGAGACCAGCCACGGTCCGAGCAGCAGCTGGAACGCCAGGGTGATGGTGAAGACGGCGGCGATGGTGAGCAGCGTGAGCCGCCAGCGCGGGCCCGGCCGCGGCGGGGTGAGCGCGGTGAAGAAGCTGTCGAGGCCCGCCACCCGGGCGTAGTCGGCGCTCTCGGCCAGGTGCTCGACCCGCTCGAGGGCGGCCTGCCGCTCGGGTGAGCGCTCCCAGCGGGCCAGGGACTCGCCGTCGGCGAACCGGTACACCAGGTGGTAGCGGTCGGAGCCCGGCCCGGGCCGCAGCAGGCTGGTGCCCAGGTTGCCGGGGAAGGCCCCGGCCAGGCCGAGGACCTCGGCGGCCCACTGCTCGAACGCCGCCCGCTGGTCGGGGCGCACGTCACGGGCCACGGTCACCGTGACCGGCTCGGCGACCGCGGCGACGTGGGCGGGGGCGATGGCACCGGAGGCGGCACCGGAGGCGGCACCGGAGGCGGCACCGGAGGCGGCACCGGAGGCGGCACCGGCCGGCGTGCTGGGCTCGGGACGTCGGGGCACGCAGGGTCCAGCGCCGCGACCGGCCCGGCCCTTCCCGGCCCTCGGGTGACCTGGCTCGCCCCGGCCCCGTCCTCCCCCGCCGGCGCGCGGCGGTGCCCCGCTCCGGGCCGCGGGGGACACTGGGCCCCGTGCCCGAGGGAGACACCGTCTGGCTGGCCGCGAAGCGGATGAACACCGCGCTCGCCGGTGCCCGGCTGCGCCGCGGCGAGCTGCGGGTCCCCCAGCTGGCCGCCACCGACCTCGCCGGGCGGACGGTCGCGGAGGTGGTGCCGCGCGGCAAGCACCTGCTCACCCGCTTCACCGACGGCTGGACGCTGCGCACGCATTACCGCATGGACGGCTCCTGGCACATCTACCGGCACGGCGCCCGGTGGCGCGGGGGCCCGGCGTTCTCCATCCGCGCGGTCCTGGCCACCGACCGGTGGGACTGCGTCGGCTACCGGCTGCACGACGTCGCCCTGGTGCCCACCACCCAGGAGGACACCGTCGTCGGGCACCTCGGCCCCGACGTGCTCGGCCCCGACTGGGACCTCGACGAGGCGCTGCGCCGGCTGCGCTCCCACCCGGACGAGCAGATCGGGGTCGCGATCCTCGACCAGCGGAACCTGTGCGGCCCGGGGAACCTCTACAAGGTCGAGGGGCTGTTCGTCTGCGGCGTCCACCCGTGGATGCGGGTGGCCGACGTCGCGGACCTCCCCGGGCTGGTCGAGCGCACCCGGGCGCTGATGCTCGCCAACCGCGACCGCCCCGAGCAGAGCACCACCGGCGACCTGCGCCGCGGCCGCGACCACTGGGTCTACGGCCGCAAGGACCGCCCCTGCTACCGCTGCGGCACGCCGGTCCTGCGCGGCGACCAGGGCCCCGACCTGCAGGAACGGATCACCTACTGGTGCCCCACCTGCCAGGCCACCGACGCCCCCGTCGACCCGCGGGCCCGCACCGGGGAGCCGGACCACCCGCCCCCGCTGGCCGGCGCCCACTGAGGAGGTGCTGCCCCCGCTGCGGACGCCGGCGGCGGGCCGGACGGCCTACTGCTCAGGCCGCTGGACGGGCTGCTGGACGGGCTGCTCGGCCTTCTCGAACGACGGGGCCGGCGTCCCCGGGCCGATGGCGCCGGCCGCGCCGGTGCCGCCCTCGACCGCGGTCTGCCCGCCCATCGAGGCGCGGATCTGGTCCAGCCGCGAGGCGCCGGCCACGTCGAGGGTGGCCTTCTCCACCTCGAGCATCCGGCCCTCGACGGAGCTCTGGGCGAGCTCGGCCTGACCCAGGGCGTTGGCGTAGCGGGCCTCGATCTTGTCGCGGACCTCGGAGAGGCTCGGGGTGTTGCCCGGCGCGGAGAGCTCGTTGACCGACTTCATCGAGGCGGCGACGTGCTCCTGCATCTTGGCCTGCTCGAGCTGGCTCATCAGCTTGGTGCGCTCGGCCAGCGTCGTCTGCAGCCGCATCCGGCTCTGCTCCACCGCCCCGCGGGCCTGCTCGGCGGCCTGCAGCGCCTCGTCGTGGCTGCGCTTGAGGTCCTCCATCGACTGCTCGGCGGCGACGAGCTGGGTGGCGAAGGCCTGCGCGGCGTTCTCGTACTCCGCCGCCTTCGCGGCGTCCCCCTTGGCCCGCGTCTGGTCGGCGAGGACCAGCGCCTGGCGGGCGGAGGCCTGCAGCTTCTCGACCTCGCCGAGCTGCCGGTTGAGGCGCATCTCGAGCTGCCGCTGGTTGCCGAGCACGGCGGCCGCCTGGTTCGCGAGGGCCTGGTGGCGCTGCTGCTCGGCCTCGATCGCCTGGGCGATCTGGATCTTCGGGTCCGCGCGCTGGTCGATCTGCGCGTTCGCCGAGGCCGTGAGGTACTTCCAGAACTTCACGAACGGGTTGGGCATGTGCTCCTCCTGCTCCGCGCGGGTCGTCCGCGGCCGGGCTGCCGGTCCGGCGGGCCGCAGCGGTCGTCGTCGTCCCCCATCGTCCCAGGTGCGGTACCCCCCGGGCCACCAGGGAGACCCCGGAGCGGTCCCCCGATAGGGTCGGTCCATGGCGGGCGGTGACGCGGTCCTGAGCGTCCTGGGCGAACTGGTGGTCGACCTGATCCCCGATCCCGATCCCGCGGCCGACCCGCTGGGCACCGCTCCCCGCTACGTCGCCCGCCCCGGGGGCAACGCGCTCAACGTGGCGGTGGCCGCCGGCCGGCTCGGCGTCCCCGTCCGCCTGCTCGCCCGGCTGGGCACCGGGCCGCTGGCCGCGGGCCTGCGCCGGCACGTCGAGCTGGCCGGCGTCGACCCGGGTGGGCTGGTCGTGGCCGGTGAGCCGGTCAGCCTGGCCGTGGTGGGGTTGGGCCCCGACGGCTCCCCCGACTACGGCTTCCACGTCCTCGGCGCGGCCGACTGGCAGTGGACCGACGACGAGCTGGCCGCCGTCCTGCCGCCGGCCACCGCGGTCCTGCACGTCGGGTCGATCTCCAGCTGGACCCCGCCGGGGTGCGAGGCGATCGCCCGGCTCGTCGAGCGGGTGGCGGCCTCGGGCCGGGCGCTGGTCAGCGTCGACCCCAACATCCGGCCGATGCTGGCCGACGGGCCCGTCGGGACGGCGCTGGGCAACACCGCCGCCGACGTCCGGGCCCGGCTCGGCCGGCTGCTGGCGGTGGCCGACGTGGTGAAGGTCAGCGCCGAGGACCTCGCCTGGCTCGAGCCCGAGGCGCTCGACGACCTCGACGCCGCCGCCGAGCGGTGGGCCGCCCGGGGCCGGGGGCTGGTCGTGCTGACCGACGGCGGGGCACCGCTGCGGGTGGCCCGCCCCGGCCGGCCGCTCGTGCACCGCGAGCCACCGCGGGTGACCGTGGTCGACACCGTCGGCGCCGGTGACTCGCTGGCCGCGGGGCTGTTCGCCGGCCTGCTCGACGCGGGCGTCACCACCCGCGCGGCCCTCGACCGGCTCGACGACGACCGGCTGCTCGCCGTGGTGGACGACGCCGCCCTGGTCGCCGCGCTCAACTGCACGCGCCCCGGCGCCGACCCGCCCACCCGCGCGGAGCTGGCCGCGGCCCGGCGGTGACCCCCGCCCTCGTCGCCCTCTCCGACCTCTCCGCCGGGGTGGTGCGCGCCCGGCTGCTGGCCGCGCACGACCGGTTCTGGGACGTCGACACCCGCGCCCGCCACGACCCGGTGTGGTTCGACCAGTTCGGCGGTTTCGGCGTGCTCGCCCGCAGCGCGGACGGCGCGGACGCCGGCTACCTGCTCGGCGTGGTCACCGCCGACCGCCTCGCCGTCGTGCACCTGCTGGCGGTCCGCGACGACGTCCGCCGCCGCGGTCTGGGGCGGGCGCTGCTCGGGTGGTTCACCGACCTGGCGGCGGGCACCGGGGCGCGCGTCGTCCAGGGCGTCGCCCGGCCCGGGGACACGGCGGCCCTGGGCCTGGCCGCCGCGCTGGGGGCCGTCCCGCACCCGGCGCCGGACCGCGAGGGCCCGGGGCAGGACCGGGTGGTGCTCACCCGGTCGCTGCGCACCTGATCAGCCGTCGAGCAGCCAGACCGCGGTGTCGGGCGGGAGCCGATCGCCGACGTCCGCGCTGGCCAGCGCGACCGCGCCGTCCCCCGGGAGCGGGACCGGGGTGGCGGACAGGTTGACCAGGCACCGGAAGCGGCGACCGCGGCGGAAGGCGAGGACGTCCTCCCCCGCCTCCAGCCACCTCAGGTCCTCGCCGGCCAGGTCGGGCAGCTCGCGGCGCAGCCGGAGGGCGGTGCGGTGCAGCCGCAGGGTGGAGCCCGGGTCCGCCTCCTGGGCCGCCACGGTCAGGGTCGACCAGCCGGCCGGCTGCGGCAGCCACGGTTCGACCCCGTCGGCGGTGAAGCCGAACGGCGGTGCGTCGCCCGACCAGGGGATCGGCACCCGGCACCCGTCGCGGCCGCGGGCCGTCCGCCCCGACCGCTCCCAGGTGGGGTCGGTCAGGACGTGCTCGGGGAGGTCCTCGACCTCCGGCAGCCCGAGCTCCTCCCCCTGGTACAGGTAGGTCCCGCCGGGCAGCGCGAGGGTCAGCAGGGCGGCGGCGCGGGCGCGTCGCAGGCCCAGGTCGAGGTCC
Source organism: Geodermatophilus marinus (assembly GCF_003428645.1). Classification (GTDB taxonomy): domain Bacteria; phylum Actinomycetota; class Actinomycetes; order Mycobacteriales; family Geodermatophilaceae; genus Geodermatophilus. The sequence goes on from NZ_QVQH01000030.1 coordinate 28,720, forward strand.
GCGGGCGCCCCCGGGGTGTCGAAGCCCATGGTGGCCGCGCCGCTGTCGGCCCGGCCGAACCGGGTGACGTGGCGGGTCTCGTCGTGGCTGGACAGCACCCACGTCGGTGGTGCGCCGACCGGTCGCAGCGCGTCGAGCGTCCCCTGCACCACCTCGCGCAGCCGCCGGGCGTCCCAGGGGGCCTTCAGGTAGTCGAAGTTGAAGGTGGTGTGCAGCTCGTCCGGCCGGACGTAGCGGCTCAGGCGGTCCGGGCCGTTGACCACCGCCTCGGAGACGAACAGCCGGTCGCCGGGGTAGGCGTCACCGATCCGCCGCCACCGACGGAAGATCTCGTGCACGGCGTCGACGTCCCAGTGCGGGTTGTCGACCCACTCGCTGGAGGCGAACAGCGCGCCGGGCGCGTGCCCGGCGTCCGGCAGGCCGGGGAGCTTCGCCATGGCCGGGGCCGCGTCGACCCGGATCCCGTCGACGCCGCGGTCGAGCCAGAAGCGGAGCACGTCGTCGAACTCGGCCCGGACCGCCTCGTGCGCCCAGTCCAGGTCGGGTTGCTCCGGGGCGAACAGGTGCAGGTACCACTGCCCGGGCCGGCCGTCGGGCTCGCGCACCCTCGTCCAGGCGGGACCGCCGAACGCGCTGATCCAGTCGTTCGGGGGCAGCTCCCCGCCGGCCCGGCCGTCCCGGAAGAAGTAGCGCTCCCGTTCGGGGGCGCCGGGACCGCCGGTCAGCGCGGCGACGAACCACGGGTGCTGCGCGGAGGTGTGGTTGGCGACGAGGTCGACGACGAGGCGCAGGCCGGCCGCGTGCGCCTCGGCGATCAGCGCGTCGACCTGGCCGAGGGTGCCCAGCCTCGGGTCGATGTCGCGGTGGTCGCTGATGTCGTACCCGCCGTCGGCCAGCGGTGACGGGTACCAGGGCGTGACCCACACGGCGTCGACGCCCAGGCCGGCCAGGTAGGGGATCCGGGACCGCAGCCCGTCGACGTCCCCCATCCCGTCACCGTCGGAGTCCTGGAAGCTGCGCAGGTACACCTCGTAGACGACGGCGCGCCGCCACCACGGTGGCCGGTCCGGGAGGGCCCCGGTGGGCATCGCGCGCTCCCGTCGGTGCATCGGTGTCCGGACGCGCGGGACGGCGCCGGGGGCCTCGCGGGCCCCGGCGCCGTCCGCGGGGCTCAGGCCGCGCCGGCGCGGTGCGCGCCGCCCGACGGGCCCGGCGACCCGCCGGACTCACCGCTGATGGTCTGCCCCTCGCGCTGGGCCTGCTGGACCTGCTCCTCCCGGTCCTCCACGGCCATCTGCGTCAGTCGAGCGCCGGCCTCCGCGTCACGGGTGAGGTTCTCGCCCGACTCCGGGTCGAAGACGTGCACCTTGCGGGCGTCGAGCCAGAACTCGGCCTCCCGGCCCTCGCGGATGCGGCTGGTCGCGTCGATGGACACGATCGCCTGGGTGCGCAGCTCCTCCGAGTCCAGCTCCTTCGCGAGGTCGCGCAGCTCGGTGCGGATGGAATCCGGTGCCTCGTAGGGGATGTAGGCGTACTGCGAGTCCCCGAGCCACTCGGTGACGTCCACCGGAGCGCGGAAGGTCGAGCCGTGCGGCCGCTTGGCCTCGTCGACCAGCGTGGCGTCCTCGAAGTACTCCGGTCGGATGCCGACGAGCAGCAGCTCGCGGCCCTGCACCGCGGCCAGCCGCTTCTCGTCGAGCGTGATCTCGGCGAAGGGCGTCCGCAGCTTGTCGCCCTCCAGCGTGGCCGGCAGGAAGTTCATCGGCGGGGACCCGATGAAGCCCGCCACGAACAGGTTGACCGGCTGCTCGTAGAGCTCCCGGGGGGAGGCGACCTGCTGGATCTTCCCCTTCCGCAGCACGCACACCCGGTCCCCGAGGGTCATCGCCTCGGTCTGGTCGTGGGTGACGTAGACGGTGGTGATGCCCAGACGGCGCTGCAGCCGGGAGATCTCGGTGCGCATCTGCCCGCGCAGCTTGGCGTCGAGGTTGGACAGCGGCTCGTCGAAGAGGAAGGCCTCGGCCTGCCGGACGATCGCCCGGCCCATCGCCACCCGCTGGCGCTGACCGCCGGAGAGGTTGGCCGGCTTGCGCTCGAGGTGCTCGTTGAGCTCGAGCACGTCGGCCGCCTCGGTCACCCGGCGGCGCACCTCGTCGTCCGGGGTCTTCGACAGCCGCAGCGGGAACGCGATGTTCTCGTAGACGGTCATGTGCGGGTAGAGCGCGTAGTTCTGGAAGACCATCGACAGGTTGCGGTCCCGCGGGGCGAGGTCGTTGACCCGCTTCCCGCCGATGACCATGTCCCCGCTGGTGATGTCCTCCAGCCCGACGATCATCCGCAGCAGCGTCGACTTCCCGCAGCCGGAGGGGCCGACCAGGATCATGAACTCGCCGTCGGCGATGTCCAGGCTGACGTCGTTCACGGCGGGGAAGCCGTCGCCGTACTGCTTGACGATGTTCTTCATCTCGATGGAGGCCATCAGATCTCGTCCTCTCGGGAGGTCGGTGGGATGCGCAGCACCGGGGTCAGCCCTTCACGGCGCCGTTGGTGAGGCCGGCGACGATGCGCCGCTGGAAGAGCAGGACCAGGACGACGACGGGGATGGTGACGACCACGGCCGCGGCCGCGATCGCCCCGGTCGGGTCCTCGAACTGCGAGGCGCCGGAGAACAGCCCCAGCGCCGCGGGCACCGGCCGCGCCGCGCTCGTCGACGTCAGCGAGATGCCGTAGGCGAAGTCGTTCCAGGCGATGAAGAAGGCGATGATCGCCGTGGTGAACACACCGGGAGCGGCGAGCGGGACGATCACCTTGCGGAACGCCTGCCAGTTGGTGGCGCCGTCGACCTGGGCGGCCTGCTCCATCTCCCACGGGATCTCGCGGAAGAACGCCGACATCGTCCAGATGGAGATCGGCAGGGTCAGCGACAGGTACGGGATGATCAGCCCGGGCCAGGTGTCGTACAGCCCGATCTGCCGCCACAGGTTGAACAGCGGCGTGACGATGGAGATGACCGGGAAGATGGCCACCGCCAGCGCCGTCGAGAGGATCAGCGTCTTCCCCCGGAAGTCCAGCCGGGCGATCGCGTAGGCGGCGAACATCGCCAGGATGCACGAGATGGCCGTGGCGATCAGGCAGATGCCGAAGCTGTTGCGCAGCGCCGGCAGGAAGAGGTCGCTCGCCGTCCCGGTGATGATGGTCGAGTAGTTCTCCCACGTCGGGTTGGACGGCAGGAACTGCCCGTTGAAGATGTCAGCCGGCGCCTTGAACGACAGCGACACGATCCAGGCGATCGGGAACAGGCAGTAGATGACGATCGCGATCCCGCCGACGATCCACCAGTTTCTCTCCCGACGAGACATCTACTTGTCCCCCCTCGCCTGCGACAGATCGACTCGGAAACCCTTGATGAAGCTGAACGCGATGAGCACCACCGAGAGGAAGAGCAGCACCGAGACCGCCGAACCCAGTCCGATCTCCACGCGGGCGATGGTCTGCCGGTAGGCCAGGAAGGAGACGGTCTCGGTGTTGTTCGCGCCCGCGGTCATGATGAAGATGGCGTCGAAGATCCGGAACGCGTCCAGGGTCCGGAACAGCAGGGCCACCATGATGGCGGCCTTCATGTTCGGGAGCGTCACCCGCCGCATCCGCTGCCACCAGGTCGCCCCGTCGACCTTGGCGGCCTCCTGGAGGACCTCGGGCACCTGCGCGAGCCCGGCCAGGAGCAGCAGGGAGATGAACGGCGTCGTCTTCCAGATCTCGGCCAGGCAGACCACCGCGATGGAGGACCACTGGCCACCGAACCAGTCGGTGGTCTCCGAGACGCCGGGGAGCCAGGCGAACCAGTTGTTGACGAAGCCGGTGTCGATGTCGAAGGCGAACGCCCAGGCGAACGCGGACACGACGGTGATGACCGCGTACGGGATGAGGATCGCGGCGCGGAGGGCCGGGCGGATCGCGCTCAGCGCCTTGGCCATGACCAGGGCCAGCGCGAACCCGAGGACCAGCTCCACCGCGACGGTCACGACCGTGATGACGACGGTCACCCACAGGGACTGCCACCACAGGCCGTCGGTGAGGACGACCGCGTAGTTGGACAGCCCGGTGAACGACCGGTTCTCCGGGTCGGTCAGCCGGTAGTTGAACAGGGAGTAGTAGACCGCCTGGAGGATCGGGTAGGCGGTGACCAGGAGCATGACGAGGAACGCCGGGCCGGCCAGCAACCAGCCGAGCCGACGCTCGGCGCGCGATCGGTCACTCAGCCCCCGTGCAGGCGCCGAGACCGGTTGGGTCTTCTCCGTGGGGGGAAGCGTCGTCTGGGTCATAGCAGCTGCTCTCCTGCCAGGACGGCCTCGATCAGGGCCTGGGCCTGCTCACCGGTCTGCGGACCGACGCTGGACGGCGGGTGGTACTCGCGCTGGAGCGCTCCGGAGACCTCGCTGTAGTACGGGGTCTGCGGCCGGGGCGCGGCCAGTTCGAGGGATTCCCGGATGGTGTCGGCCATCGGGAACACCTCGAGGACCTCCGGGTCGTCGTACACCGACGCCTTCGAGGCCGGGTTGCCGTTGGTGATGAAGTAGTACGCCTGGTTCTCCTCCGAGACGATGCACTCGGCGGCCTCGAAGGCGGCGTCGACGTTCTCGCTGAAGGCGCCGATGCCGATGTTGATCCCGCCGTACGGGGGCGCGGTCTCCTCGTCCTCGTTGACCCGCGGGTACAGCGCCCAGCCGATGTCGTCGGGCAGGGACTCGTCCAGCGTGCCGGCCTCGACCCCCGCGAGGGCGCGCGGCCAGACGAACGGCCAGTTCACCTGGAACCCGCCCTGCTCGCCCTCGAACTCCGTCGCGCTGGTGTCCTCGCTCGACGTCGAGAACGCCGGGCCGACGACGCCGGAGGTGGCCACGGCGTTCATCACCTCGGCGGCCCGGTCGGCCGCCTCCGTGGTGAGCCCGAACTCGATGCCGGTCGGGTCCTCGGGCGAGTTCTCCTGGATGATCGAGCCACCGGCGGACTCGATCAGGGCGTTGAGCCAGACGACGAGCGACTCGGACCGGCGCCCCTGCGCGCTGAGGATGACGTCCTGGTCCTGCGCCGCCTGGATCAACTGGTCCCAGGTCACCGGCTGGCTCATGTCCAGGCCGGCCGCCTCCACCACCGAGTTCCGGTACCAGAGCAGCTGGGTGTTGGCCCAGAACGGGATGGTGACCAGCTCGTCGTCCCAGGTCGCGCCGTCGATGGCGGACTGGACGACGTCCTCGCTGGTCCGTTCGGCGACGTCGTCCGGGACCGGGGCGAGGAAGCCCGCCTGGGCGAACTCCGGGATGTACGGCGGGTCCAGGCTCATCAGGTCGATCGAGCTGTCGTTGGCCGCCAGCCGGCGGACGAGCTGCTCGCGCTGGGCGGGCGAGTCACGGGGCAGCTGCGAGACGGTGATGGTGTACGCGCCGTTCGACTGCTCGGAGCACCGTGCCGCGATCTCCGCCTGCCCGCCGGAGTCGGGGTTGATGTACCAGTTCAGGACGTTGGCGCCGCCGCCCTCACCACCGCAGGCGGTGAGGGTGGAGGCCAGTACGAAGGCACCGGCCATGCCACCGAGCGCACGCCGGCGCGAGGGGAGGACGCGACCAACCGGCGGCGCCCCGTTGCCTGTTCTCGACACGAACATCGCCTCCGTTGGCGAGGGAGTCTTCGATCACCGCGGTCTGCCTAACGTGGCCCAGGCCACAAGGGCTGTCAACTCGAACGAGACCCCGCCGTGACACGCGGCTGACCTGCGTCGACCCCCGTACCGGAACGGGTCAGGTGCGCCGCGCGATGATCGACGGCGTGGTCATCTCCTCGGGTGTCCGCGCCAGGACGTTCTCGACGTAGGAACGGGTCGCGGCCGTCGTCCCGACGTCGCGCCCCTCGCGCTCGGACAGGAACCAGCGGTGCTCGAGGACCTCGTGGAAGACCTCGGCCGGCTCCAGCCGCCCGGCCAGTTCTGAGGGGATCGCCTCGACGACCGGGCGGTAGACCTCGGCCAGCCAGCGGTAGCCCGCGACCGTCTCGGCGACCGGGGTCCCGCTCCTCTGCTCCAGGTAGGCGCGGAAGGAGCGCAGGTCGTTGAGCAGCCGGCGGGCCTGGTTCTCCTGCACCTCCAGCCCGGTGAGCCGGAAGAGCTCCCGCCGGTTCTGGCCCGGCTCGGCGACCCGCGTCTCCACCCGCAGCCGCGCCCCCTCGGCGTCGGTGACCAGCTCCACCTCCCCCACGTCGAAACCGAGGTCGTTGAGCCGCTGCAACCGCTCGATGACGCGGTAGCGCTGCTCCTCGGCGGTGAACACCTCCTCCCGGGTCACCTCGTCCCACAGCGCCTCGTAGCGCACCGGGAGGCTGTCGGCGACGTCGATCGGGTCGACCTCGGCCGGCAGCAGGTCGCCGGCGCGCAGGTCGAGCAGCTCGGCCCCCACCCGCTCGCGGGCCAGGTCCACGTCGTAGTGGCGCTGGCCGGTGGACAGCCGCGGGTGCCGCTCGGCGGTCTCGGCGTCGACCAGGTAGGCGGCGAGCGTGCCGGCATCGAGCCGGAAGAGGGTGTTCGACAGCGAGCAGTCGCCCCAGAAGACGCCGGCCAGGTGCAGCCGCACGAGCAGCTCCACCTGGGTGTCGAGCAGGGCGTCGACCGAGTGGCCGTGGGTGGGGCGGGAGAACAGGTAGCGGTAGGACATCGAGTACTCGAGGTAGCGCGTGACCAGGACGGCGTCCTGCCCGTCGGGCCGGTCCACGCAGATGCCGAGGACCGAGACCGAGGGCAGGCCCTCCTCCTCGAACTCCCCCAGCAGCGCGTACTCGTGCCGGGCCAGCGGCTCGGGGATCTCCTTGAGGGCGAACACCTGGCCCTGCTCGGCGACGAAGCGGACCACGTGCCGGGAGATGCCGCGCTGGGGGACCTCCAGCAGCAGCGCCGGGTCCCACTCCTCGAGGGGCAGGTGCCAGGGCAGCGCGAGCAGCCCGGCCCCCTCGGTCCCCGGGGGGCGGAAGAGGTACCGCACGGCGACCTCCGTTGGTGACGCGCAGCATCCGCACCGCCCTGCCCGGGCGGTGGTCACCACCCTGCCACGCCGCCCGGTGCGGCGCTCAGGGCCCCGGGACGGCCGGGCCCCCGGTCACCAGCGCCGCCAGCCGGCGGGCCTCGGCCTGCCGCGTGGCCCGGCACCCCGGCTGCAGGACCAGCGAGACGAGCCAGCGGGCGACGACCGCCGCGGCGACCGGGTCGGTGCCCAGCACGCCCGCCAGCCGGGTGACCACCGCGGCCCACCCCTCCGGGGCCGGGGCGAGCACCGCGGCGAGCGCGGCGGGCTCGTCGACGGCCAGACGCCGCAGCACCGGGTGCTCGGCGACCTCCTCGGCCAGGGCGGCCACCGCCGCCCCCGGCGAGGGCCGGCCGGCGGCGAGGTCCCCGAGCCGGTCCAGCTCGGCGGCCAGCAGCGCCAGGGCGACGTCGTCCTTGGTGCGGAAGTGGTTGTAGAGCGTGCCCTTGGCCACCCCCGCGGCGGCGGCCAGGGACTGCATCGTGCTGCGCCGGAGGCCCCGCTCGGCGAACGCGCGAGCGGCCCCCTCCAGCAGCCCGGCGCGGGTGCGGACCATCGCGTTGCCCGCCCGGCTGCGGGTGCCCGGGACGTGCTCCGGGGGCGGCGGGACCGCACCGCCGAGGAGCGTCCGACCGGGGCTCGACACGGCCTCCTGTCTGGCACGCGTCGGCGACCCGGTCAAGCAGGACCGGGCCCGCGCGTGTCGTGGCTCAGGCGGCCAGCGACACCGCCTCACCGTGGCCGAGCGACGCGCGGGCGGGGGCCGGGCCGCCGACCAGCGCGAGCGCCGGCTCCTCGGCGGGCGCCACCCCGGCGCCCTCCGCCGCCGCGACGGCAGGCTCGGCGGGGGCCAGCGGACGGACGCCGCCGTCGGCGTGCCGCAACTCGCGGCTGACCTCGGCGAGCAGGTCGGCGAGCTCCACGTCGAGGGCGTCGCAGATGGAGGCCAGCAGCTCGGAGGAGGCCTCCTTCTGGCCGCGCTCGACCTCGGAGAGGTACCCCAGGCTCACGCGGGCGGCGCCGGAGACGTCCCGCAGCGTGCGGCGCTGGCGCAGCCGGTGGCCGCGCAGGGTGCTCCCGAGCTGGGTGCGCAGCAGCGTCATGGCCGTCTCCTGTCCTGCCGGTGCGGGGTACGGCGGCTCCCTCGAGGGCGCCGTGCGCTCACGGTACGCGGCACCCCCGACGGGGACCGCGCCATCCCGGGCGCGTCCGCTCAGGGCGTAACGCCCCGGGTCGATCGGCCCTTCCCGTCGCCGCGCCGACGGCTCCCGACCCGGCCGCGTCGAGCGGAGGGGGGCGGGGAGGCCGGTGGCCCCGTCCCGGGCCCCGCCCCGAGCCCGCGAGGGGTGGGGAGGACGGTGGCCCCCTGCAGGGTCCCGGCGCGAGCTCGCGAGCGCTGGGGGGCAGGCTTCAGGCGGCGGCGTCGCTGCGGGAGCCGCCGGGGCGTCCCGCGGCCCGACGGGCGGCAGCCGCGCGCATCGCCCGGGCGCTGGTGCGGCGCAGCACCAGGGCCCGCCAGACGTAGTCCAGGCCGGTGAGCACGGTGAGCACCACGGCCACGGCCATCACCCACCAGCGCGCGGTGGCCAGCGCCCCCTCGAGCGGCAGGATGTAGAGGCCGATCGCCAGGGCCTGCACGACCGTCTTGGCCTTGCCGCCCCGGCTGGCCGCGATCACCCCGTGCCGCAGCACCCAGAACCGCAGCAGGGTCACCCCGATCTCGCGGACCAGGATGACCACCGTCACCCACCACGGGAGCAGGGACAGCACCGAGAGGCCGATCAGCGCGGTGCCGGTGAGCGCCTTGTCGGCGATCGGGTCGGCGAGCTTGCCGAACTCGGTCACCTGGCCCCACCGCCGGGCGATCATCCCGTCGTAGCGGTCGGTGATGATCGCCAGCCCGAAGAAGAGCGTCGCCCAGTAGCGCCGGTCGTCGTCCATGCCGCCGTCGGTGAGCAGCAGGGCGGCGAAGACCGGCACCACCGCCAACCGCAGGACCGTCAGCGCGTTCGGCAGGTTGAGCACCCGCTTCGACGCGGGCGGGCTGGCGGCCGGGCCGGCGGGTGGGGTCATGCGCGCACCGCGGGCACCAGCGCGGCGGCGACCAGGTCGATCCCCTCGGTGTCGACGACCTCGGCGGCCACGACCCGGCCGGGGGCGGCGTCCGCCGGCACGCCGGTGACCGTCGTCGTCCCGTCGGACTCGGGGTCCTGGTGCGCGGCGTGGCCGAGCCACACCCCTTCCCCCTCCTCGGGGGAGAGGTCCTCGGTGAGCAGCACCTCGACGCGCTCGCCGATGCGGTCCTCGGCGCGCTGCGCGGTCAGCTCCTCGACCAGGTCGGTGATCCGGCGGACCCGCGCGTCGATCTCGGCCTGGTCCAGCTTGCCGCCCAGGCCGATCGCCTCGGTGCCCTCCTCGTCGGAGTAGCCGAACACCCCGACCGCGTCCAGGCGCGCGCCGGTCAAGAACCGCTCGAGCTCGGCGACGTCCTCCTCGGTCTCGCCCGGGAACCCGAGGATCACGTTGGTGCGGAAGCCGGCCCCCGGGGCGAGGGACCGGGCCCGCTCGACCAGGGCCAGGAAGTCGTCGGTGCCGCCGAACCGGCGCATCCGGCGCAGCAGGCCGGGCGAGGAGTGCTGGAAGGACAGGTCGAAGTACGGCGCCACACCGTCGGTGGTGGCGATGACCTCGAGCAGGCCGGGCCGCAGCTCGGCCGGCTGCAGGTAGGCCACGCGCACGCGGGCGACGCCCTCCACCGCGGCCAGCTGCGGCAGCAGCCGCTCCAGCGACCGCAGGTCGCCGAGGTCCTTGCCGTAGGACGTCGAGTTCTCGCTGACCAGGACCAGCTCCGCCACGCCCTGCCCGGCCAGCCACTGCGCCTCCCCGAGCACCTCGGCCGGCGGGCGGGACACGAAGGACCCCCGGAAGGCGGGGATCGCGCAGAAGGCGCAGCGCCGGTCGCAGCCCGAGGCCAGCTTGAGCGCCGCGGAGGGACCCCCGGCCAGCCGCCGGCGCTGCACCCACCCGTGGCCGGGGATGGCCGGGGCGTCCTCGGCGGCGGCCGCCGCACCGCGGGCCACCGGGCTGATCGGCAGCAGGGTGCGCCGGTCGCGCGGGTCGTGGGGCACCAGCGACCGGCCGGCGAGGACGTCGTCGAGCCGGTGGCCGATCGCGGCGTAGTCGTCGAAGCCGAGCACGGTGGCCTCGGGCAGCGCCCCGGCCAGCTCCGAGCCGTACCGCTCGGCCATGCACCCGACCGCGACCACCCGGGCCCCGGTGTCGGTGGCGGCCAGGATCGCGTCGACCGAGTCCTTCTTCGCCGACTCGATGAAGCCGCACGTGTTCACGAGGACGGCGTCGGCCCCGTCGGGGTCCTCCACGAGCCGGTAGCCGTCGGCGGCGAGCCGGCCGGCCAGCTCCTCGGAGTCGACCTCGTTGCGGGCGCACCCGAGGGTCACCACCGCCACGGTCCGGGCGGGGTCGGGCACGGCGCTCACCGGTCCATCGTAGTCGACGGGCCTGCCGCCCCCCGCCGCGCGAGGACCCCGTCCCCGCGCCCCGCACCGGCTCGGGGTGGGCCTCCGGAGCGGGCCGGCGACGGGCCCCTGCAGCGAGGGCGTCCGGGGATCAGGACTCGCCGCGCAGCGTGAACATCACCGACTCGAGCTCCTCGGGCTTGATGAGGACGTCGCGGGCCTTGGACCCCTCGGAGGGCCCGACGATCCCGCGGCTCTCCATGAGGTCCATGAGCCGGCCGGCCTTCGCGAAGCCGACCCGGAGCTTGCGCTGCAGCATCGAGGTCGAGCCGAACTGGCTGGTGACGACGAGCTCCACGGCCTGGACCAGCAGCTCGAGGTCCCCGCCGATGTCCTCGTCGATCTCCTTCTTCTCGCCACCGCCGGCGGTGAAGACCTCCTCCCGGTACTCCGGCTCGGCCTGCCGCTTGGTGAACTCGACGACCGCCTCGATCTCGGTGTCGGAGACGTAGGCGCCCTGCACCCGCTGCGGCTTGCCCGCGCCGATCGGCATGAAGAGGGCATCGCCCATGCCGATGAGCTTCTCCGCGCCGGGCTGGTCGAGGATGACCCGGCTGTCGGTGAGGCTCGAGGTGGAGAACGCCAGCCGCGAGGGCACGTTGGCCTTGATCAGGCCGGTGACCACGTCGACCGACGGGCGCTGGGTCGCCAGCACCAGGTGGATGCCGGCGGCGCGGGCCTTCTGCGTGATCCGGACGATGCAGTCCTCGACGTCGCGGGGGGCGACCATCATGAGGTCGGCGAGCTCGTCGACGATCGTGAGGATGTACGGGTAGGGCCGGTACACCCGCTCGCTGCCGGGCGGGGCGGTGATCTCCCCGCGCTCGACCTTGCGGTTGAAGTCGTCGATGTGCCGGACCCCGGTGGCCCGCATGTCCTGGTAGCGCTGCTCCATCTCCTCGACCAGCCAGGCCAGCGCGGTCGAGGCCTTCTTGGGGTCGGTGATGATCGGCGTGATCAGGTGCGGGATGCCGTCGTAGGGCGTGAGCTCGACCATCTTCGGGTCGACCAGGATCATCCGCAGCTGCTCCGGGCTGGCCCGCAGCAGCAGCGAGGTCAGCAGCGAGTTGATGCAGCTGGACTTGCCGGCGCCGGTGGCGCCGGCGACCAGCAGGTGCGGCATCTTCGCCAGGTTGGCGCAGACGAAACCGCCCTCGATGTCCTTGCCGAGGCCGACCAGCATCGGGTGCGGGTCCTGCTTGGCCGCCGCCGAGCGCATGACGTCGCCGAGGCTGACCGTCTCGCGGTCGGCGTTGGGCACCTCGATGCCGACGGCGGACTTGCCCGGGATCGGGGCGAGGATGCGGATGTTGTCGTTGGCCACGGCGTAGGCGAGGTTGCGGGTCAGCGCGGTGATCTTCTCGACCTTGACCGCCGGGCCGAGCTCGACCTCGTAGCGGGTGACCGTCGGGCCGCGGGTGTAGCCGGTGACGTCGGCGTCGATGTTGAACTGGGTGAGCACGCCGCGGATGGCCTCGACGACCACGCCGTTGGCCTGCGACTCCTTGCGCGGCGGGGTGCCCGGGCGCAGCAGCGCCACCGACGGCAGCGTGTACTCGCCCTCGACCGGCTCGATCCGCAGCTGCTCGGGCTCGGTGACCGGCTCGAGCTCCTCCGGCGGGGCCGTGCGGTCGACCACCGGGGCCCCGCGCGTGGGCACCGGCGGGGGCGGCGGCTCGACGCGGACGGCGTCGCCGGCCTCGTCGTAGGCGGCGGTGTCCACGGCGGGCAGGTCGACCGGGCCGGTCTCGAGGAGGTCCTCCGACAGCGACGCCCGGCGCCGGGAGCGCCGCGGGGCGGGGAGCTCGGCCGGCTCCTCGTCGTCGCCGTCCCAGCCGTCGTAGCCGTCCTCGTCGTCGTGCGCCCCGTCGTCGGCCTCGTCGTCGGGGGCCTGGCCGAGCAGCCGGTCGCCGAGGTCGCGCAGCCGCTCGGGGATCTGGTGCACCGGGGTGGCGGTGAGCACGAGCAGGCCGAAGAAGGCGGCGAGCACCAGCAGGACGACGGCGACCACGGCGCCGACCCCCGCCTCCAGCGGCGTCCCGACGGCCCAGCCGAGCAGCCCACCGGAGCCGGGGCGCCCGGCGGCCGGCACGGCGGGCTCACCGACCACGTGGGCGATGCCGAGCACCGCGATGACCGTGCACAGCCAGCCGATCGCCAGCCGGCCGCGCGCCTCAGGCCGGGGGCCCCGGCGCAGCAGCCGCAGCGCGGCCAGGAAGAGGACGACCGGCAGCAGCACGACCAGCGAGCCGACGACCCAGCGCACGGCACCGGCCAGCCCCGCGCCCACCGGGCCGATGCCGGTGGTCCACGCGGCGGCACCGAGCACCACGGCCAGGCCGAGCACGGCCAGCCCGACGCCGTCCCGCCGGTGCTCGGGGGCCAGCGGCTCGGCCTCCGCCGGGCGGGCGACCGAGCGGGCCAGGCCGCCGGCACCGCGGGCCACGAGCGACCAGGTGCCGCTCACCACGCCCCACAGGCCGGGGCCCGAGGAACGCGCGGCGGCGGGCCTGCGGCCCCCGGCGGGCCGCTTCGCGGCGGGTCGCTTGGCGGGTGGCCGCTTCCGGGACGCGGTCGACCCGGAGCGGCCGCGCGCGGACGACCGCCCCGAGGTGCGGGTGGTCGTGCTGCGAGCAGGCATGCGTCAGACCGTAATCTCCCCCGGCCCGCGCCGGGGGCAGGCGACGCCGACGTGTCCGCCACCTACGGTCGGGGCATGCCGACGACGTCCCCCGGGAGCCTGCCCCCCGGGAGCTGGCCCACGCCCATCACCTCCGAGCTGGTCGTCCGGGCCGCCGCGCGGCTGGGCGAGGTGCGCGTCGACGGCACGGACGTCTGGTGGTCGGAGGGCCGTCCCGAGGAGGGCGGCCGCTCGGTCGTGGTGCGCCGCTCGGCCGACGGCACCACGACCGACGTCCTCCCCGCCCCCTGGAACGCCCGCACCCGCGTGCACGAGTACGGCGGCGGGGCCTGGGCGGTCCGCGACGGCGTCCTGTGGTTCACCGAGTTCACCGACCAGCGGCTCTACCGGCTCGCCCCGGGGGCGGCGGAGCCGGTGGCGGTGACGCCGGAGCCGGACGTGCCCTCCGGGGTGCGCTTCGCCGACCTGACCGCGACGCCGGACGGCGGGCTGCTCGCCGTCCGGGAGACCCACGCCCCGGGCGGTGCGGCCACCGACGTCGTGAACGAGATCGTCCGCATCCGGCCCGACGGCACGACCGAGGTCCTGGCCGGCGGCACCGACTTCGTCTCCGACCCCCGGCCGGCACCCGACGGCGTCACGTTGGCCTGGCTGCGGTGGGACCACCCGGACATGCCGTGGGACGCCGCGCAGCTGGTCGTCCGGGCCGCCGACGGCACCGAGCACGTGCTGGCCGGGGGGCCGGGCGAGTCCGTGGTGCAGCCGGTGTGGGGCGAGGACCTCGCGCTGTGGTGGCTCAGCGACCGGTCCGACGTCTGGTCGCTCTACCGGCGCCGGCCGCACGGCGAGGTGGAGTGCGTCGCGGACGTCGGCGGCGACATCGCCGGGCCGCAGTGGGTGTTCGGGCAGAGCCGGTACGCGCTGCTGCCCGACGGCCGGGTGGTGCTGGCCTACGCCCGGGACGGTCGCGACCGGCTCGCCGTCGCGGGGGACGGCGGGCCGCGCGAGCTGGACCTGCCGCACACGGTGTTCCGGTACGTCACGGCGGCGGCGGACGGCGCGGTCGTCTGCGTCGCGGCCGGTCCGGCGTCCGAGCCCGTCGTGCTGCGGGTACCGGTGGACGGGGGCGCGGCCGAGGTCCTGCGCCCGGCGCGCGACCTGGGGCTGGACCCGGCCTGGTTCTCCCGGCCCGAGCACGTCACCTTCCCCACCGAGGACCGCGGCACCGGCATCGCGGAGGCGCACGCGCTGGTCTACCCGCCGACCAACCCGGGAGTCGCCGCCCCCGAGGGCGAGCTGCCCCCGCTGCTGGTCGTGGTGCACGGGGGGCCGACGGCCGCGGCCACCGCGGCACTCGACCTCGCGGTGCAGTACTGGACCTCCCGCGGGTTCTGCGTGGCCGACGTCGACTACCGCGGCTCCGCCGGCTACGGACGGCGGTACCGGGAGGCCCTGAAGGGCAACTGGGGCGTCGTCGACCTCGACGACGTGGTGGCCTGCGCCCGGCACCTGGCCGGCACGGGCCGGGTCGACCCGGCCCGGATGGCGATCCGCGGCGGCTCGGCCGGCGGCTACACGACGCTCGCGGCGCTGTGCCTCCGACCCGGCGTCTTCACCGCGGGGGCCAGCCACTTCGGCGTCGCCGACCTCGCGGCCCTGGCCCGGGACACGCACAAGTTCGAGTCCCGCTACCTCGACGGGCTGGTCGCGCCGTGGCCGTCCGGGGCCGACGTCTACGCCGAGCGCTCGCCGTTGACCCACGTCGACGCGTTCGACACCCCGCTGGCCGTCTTCCAGGGCGAGGAGGACCGCGTCGTCCCGCCGGAGCAGGCCGAGTCGATCGTGGCCGGCCTCCGCGCCAAGGGCGTCCCGCACGCCTACCTGCTCTTCCCCGGGGAGCAGCACGGGTTCCGAAGGGCCGAGAGCATCCGGGCCGCCCTCGACGGCGAGCTGTCGTTCTACGCCCAGGTGTGGGGCTTCGACCTGCCGGAGGGCGAGGGGATCGCGCCGGTCGACGTCGTGCGGCCGGCCGGGTGAACGCGGCAGGCCCCTGCGCCGTAGACCACGCCGTGGACCGACTCCCGGGAGCACCGTGACGAGGCCCGCCCGGAGGCGCGGGGGCGCCGGGCCGATCGACGTGCGCGCCGCCTACGCCGCGCACGGGCCGGAGCTGTACCGGTTCGCGCTGCGCCAGCTCGGCGACGACCACAGCGCCCAGGACGTCGTCCAGGAGGTGTTCCTCAAGGCCTGGCGGGCCTCGGGCTCCTTCGACCCGGAGCTGGCCAGCCTGCGCACCTGGCTGTTCGCCATCGCCCGCAACGTGGTGGTCGACGAGGCGCGCCGGAGCGCCGCCCGGCCCTGGCAGCGCAGCCTCACCGAACCGCAGGACGTGCAGCTCCCCCCGGACGGCGGGCTCGACGACCGGGTGGTCGACGCCTGGGTGGTGGAGGAGGCGCTGCGGCGGCTCTCCTCCGAGCACCGGGCGGCGATCGTGCAGACCCACCTGCGCGGCCGTCCCCACGCCGAGGTGGCCGCCGAGCTGGGCGTCCCGATCGGCACGGTGCGCAGCCGCGTCTTCTACGGCCTCAAGGCCCTGCGCCTCGCGCTCGACGAGTTGGGGGTGGAACCGTGAGCGACCTGCCGCGGGAGGAGCACCGCTCGCTCCGCGAGCAGCTGGGTGTGTACGCCCTCGGGCACGGCACGCCGCAGGAGCGCGCGGCCGTGCGGGCGCACCTGGACGGCTGCGCGGAGTGCCGCGCCGAGCTGGCACCGCTGGTGGGGCTGGCCGCCCGGCTGGACGCGGTGGACCCCGACCGCCTCGACGAGACGCCCACCCCGCCGCCCGGGCTCGGCGAGGCGATCCTCGCCCGCATCGCCGAGGAGCGGGCACGCCCGACGCCCCTGGTCACCCGCCGCCGGCTGGCCACGGCCGGGGCGGCCGCCGCCGTCGCGGCGTCGGCGTTCGGCGTCGGCTGGCTGGTCCGGCCGGTGCCCCCACCGCCCCCGCTGGAGGCGGTCGCGGTCGAGGTGCTGGAGCAGGGCGTGCGCGCTACCGCCGACGTCATCCCGCACACCTGGGGGGTGGAGGTCCGGCTGTCCGGCCAGGGCTTCACGGCCGGCGAGGCGCACCGGGTGTGGGTGACCGACGAGGCCGGCGCCGAGGTACCCGCGGGGGGGTTCATCGGCGTGGGGCCGGAGCAGCTGGACTGCAACCTCAACGCCTTCGTGCTGCGCGAGGACGCGGTCGGCTTCACCGTCGTCGACGCCGCGGGGGACGTCGTCCTGACCTCGCGGTTCTGACCCTCCCGGCGCGGCCCGCATGCCCCGGACGCGGCCGCGCCGGGCGGGGTCTCCCCCCGCCCGGCGCGGTCGGTGGCCCCGGCCCACCCCCGTAGGGCCGGGGCCGGTCCTCGGGCTGTCAGCTGCCGTTCGCCGGTACGGTGCGCCCGTCGACGGTGAAGCCGGTGCCGTTGCCGTCCTGGAACACGTCCGGCCCGACGGGTGCCCGGTTGTCCCGGATCTCGGTGCGGGTGACGGTCATGGTCCCGGGCTCGGAGTTCCACAGGCCCCCGCCCTCGGCGGCGGCGGTGTTGCCGGTGACGGCGCTGCGCTCGACGGTGACCGTGCCCGCACCGGTCAGGTGCAGGCCGCCGCCGTTGCCCGGCGCGGCGCCGGTGGTGTTGCCGGTGAGGCGGGTGCGGTCGAGGACGGTCTCCCCGAGGTTGGCCTCCACCCCGCCCCCGGCGCGCGAGGAGCTGTTGCCGCTGAGCACCGACCGCTCGACGACCAGGCGGCCCTGGTCGTTGAGGACACCTCCGCCGGAGCCGGCGGCCCCGTCGGCGCGGTTGTCCCGCACCTCCGTCCGCCGCACGGTGAGCTCCCCGCCGTCGTTGAAGAGCCCGCCGCCGCCGTTGGTGGCCTCGGCGCCGCCGGCGGCGTTGCCGACGACCGTGCTCCGGTCGACGGTCATGGTGCCGTCGGCCGAGTTCCACAACCCGCCACCCTCGGCGGCGGCGGTGTTGCCGGTGACGGCGCTGCGCTCGACGGTGACCGTGCCCGCACCGGTCAGGTGCAGGCCGCCGCCGTTGCCGGGACCGGCGCCCGTGGCGTTGTCCGACAGCGTGGACCGGTGCACCGTGGTGCTGGAGCCGGCCGAGGCCTCGATGCCGCCGCCGGCGCGCACCGCGGTGTTGCCGGTGACGGTGCTCCCCTCCAGGTGCAGCGTGCCGGCGTTGAGCAGGCCGCCACCGGAGGCGGGCACCCCGGTGCCCTGCGCCGCGCCGCCGGTGACGGTGGCGTGCTCCAGCCGCAGCGAGGCCCCGGGGCGGACGTCGAACACCCGGTCCAGGCCGCGCGCGTCGACGGTCGCCCCGCCGCCGCGGATCGTCACCCGGCCGGTCACGTCCAGGTCGCCGGTCGCCGCGGCGTCCTCCCCCGTGCCGCCCAGGGTCAGCGCGTAGGTGTGCTTCCCCAGCTCGATCGTCCCCCCGCCGAGGGCGTTGGCCTCCTGGACCGCCGCGCGCAGCGAGCAGGCGCCGGAGCCGTCGGCGCAGCGGCCGTCCCCCGGCGCGGTGTCCGCGCTGTCGGCGGCCGTGGTGACCCGCAGCCGGTCGCTGGCACCGCGATCGCGGTCTCCCCGGTCGGCACGGTCGTCGGACCCCCAGCTCTCGCCGTGCGGCCGGTCCCCTCCCCAGCGGTGGCCGTGGTCGTCGGCCATGGCGGGGCCGGCCGTGAGCAGGCCCAACGCCACGGCCGAGGCCGCGGCTCCTGCCAGTCGTCTCGTCCGCATGTCGTCGTCTCCCTCGTGGTCCTCCGTGACCGCGCCGGTTGGCGCCGGACGTCAGGGGATACGGGGGGCGGCGCGGCCGCGTTCGATCAGACCTCGAGGACGGTGGGGATGATCATGGGCCGGCGGCGGTGGGTGTCCGAGACCCACTTGCCGACCGTCCGGCGGATCACCTGCGAGAGCCGGTGCGGATCGGTCTCGCCGTCGGCGAGGGTGCGCCGCAGCGCGTCCTCGACCAGCTGCAGCGCCGGGTCGAACACCGACGGGTCGTCGGCGAAGCCGCGGGCGGAGAGGTGGACCGGCCGGACGATGGTGCGGGTCGAGGGCTCGATGACGACGGTGAGCGCCACGAACCCCTCGTCGCCGAGGATGCGCCGCTCCTGCAGCGACTCCTCCCCCACGTCGCCGACGTTGAGGCCGTCGACGTAGACGTCCCCGACCGGGACGCTGCCGACGATGGCGGCCTTGCCGTCGACGAGGTCGACGACCACGCCGTTCTCGGCCAGGATCACCCGGTCGGCGGCCATGCCGGTCTGCCCGGCGAGCGCGGCGTGCGCGCGCAGGTGCCGCCACTCGCCGTGCACGGGCATGAGGTGCCGCGGCTTGGCCACGTTGAGCAGGGTGCGCAGCTCCCCGGCCGGGGCGTGCCCGGAGACGTGCACCATCGCCGTCTCCTTGTGCACGACGGTGGCCCCGAGCCGGGCCAGGCCGTTGATCACCTTGTAGACGGCCGTCTCGTTGCCGGGCACCAGGGAGGAGGCCAGCACGATGGTGTCGCCGGCCTCGATGGTCACCTGGTGGTGCTCGCCGCGGGCCATCCGCCCGAGCGCCGACAGCGGCTCGCCCTGGGAGCCGGTGCTGACCAGCACGACCTGCTCGGGCGGCATGCTCGTCGCCTCGTCCAGGCTCACCACGAGCCCGGGCGCCACGCGCAGCAGCCCGAGGTCCCGGGCCACGCCCATGTTGCGGACCATCGACCGGCCGACGAGGGCCACCTTGCGGCCGTGGACCTCCGCGGCGTCGAGCACCTGCTGGATGCGGTGCACGTGGCTGGCGAAGCTGGAGACGATCAGCCGCTGGGTGGCGCGGCGGAAGACGTCCTCGATGACCGGCCCGATGGCCCGCTCGGAGGTGACGAAACCGGGCACCTCGGCGTTGGTCGAGTCGGCCATCAGCAGGTCGATGCCCTCGATGCCGAGCCGGGCGAACGCGCCGAGGTCGGTGAGGACGCCGTCGAGGGGCAGCTGGTCCATCTTGAAGTCGCCGGTGTGCACCACGAGCCCGGCCGGGGTGTGGACGGCGACGGCCAGCGCGTCGGGGATCGAGTGGTTGACGCTGATGAACTCGCAGTGGAACGGGCCGGCGAGGTGGTCGTCGCCGGCGGCGACCTCGACCAGCACCGGGTCGATCCGGTGCTCGCGGAGCTTGGCCCGCACCAGCGCCAGGGTGAACCGCGACCCGACCAGCGGGATGTCGCCGCGCATCCGCAGCAGGTAGGGGATGGCGCCGATGTGGTCCTCGTGCCCGTGGGTCAGGACGACGGCGGCGATGTCGTCGAGCCGGTGCTGGATGACCCCGAAGTCCGGGAGGATCAGGTCGACCCCGGGCTGCTCGGCCTCGGGGAAGAGCACCCCGCAGTCGATGACCAGCAGCTTCCCGTCGAACTCCAGCACCGCCATGTTGCGGCCGATCTCGCCCAGGCCGCCGAGGGCCATGACCCGCAGCCCGCCGTCCGGCAGCGGCGGGGGCGCCTGGAGGTCCAGGTGCGGCTGGGAGCCGGAGGCGGTCACAGGACCACCCCGCCGGCAGCCAGGTCGGCGCGCAGCTGCTCGACCTGCTCGG
The DNA here is from genome assembly GCF_003428645.1 of Geodermatophilus marinus. Taxonomy (GTDB): domain Bacteria; phylum Actinomycetota; class Actinomycetes; order Mycobacteriales; family Geodermatophilaceae; genus Geodermatophilus. The sequence goes on from NZ_QVQH01000030.1 coordinate 48,589, forward strand.
GCGTGGCGTCGACCAGCGGGGGACGGACCGGGCCGGCCGGCAGGCCGAGCGCGTTGAGCGCCGCCTTGACGAGGATGACCCCCTGGGTGCGGAAGGTGCCGGTGTAGACCGGCAGCAGGCCGTCGTTGACCTCACGGGCCTTGGCGAGGTCCCCGGACTCCACGGCCGCGATGAGCTCGGCGAGCCGGGGGCCGACCAGGTGGCCCACCACGCTGACCACGCCCACGGCGCCGAGGGCCAGCAGCGGCAGGTTGAGCATGTCCTCGCCGCTGTAGTAGGCCAGGTCGGTGCGGGCGAGGGTCCAGGCGACGGCGCCGAGGTCCCCCTTCGCGTCCTTCACGGCCACGATGCGCGGGTGCTCGGCGGCCCGGACGAGGGTCTCCACCTCGATGGGCACGACGGTGCGCGGCGGGATGTCGTAGAGCATCACCGGCAGGTCGGTGGCGTCGGCGACGGCGGTGAAGTGCCGCAGCAGCCCCGCCTGCGGGGGCTTGTTGTAGTACGGCGTCACCACCATGAGGCCGTGCGCACCGAGCCGCTCGGCGTCGCGGGCCTTGTCGATGGAGTGGGCGGTGTCGTTGGTGCCCACGCCGGCGACCACGGTCGCCCGGTCACCGACCGCGTCGAGGACCGCCTCGAGGACGGCGCGCTGCTCCGCGTCGCTGAGCGCGGGCGACTCCCCCGTCGTCCCGGCGACGACGAGCCCGTCGTGGGCGCCGCGGTCGACCAGGTGGGCGGCCAGTTCCTGGGCGCCGGCGAGGTCGATCGAGCCGTCCTCGGCCAGGGGGGTGACCATCGCCGTGAGGACACGCCCGAAGGGCCGGGTGGGGTCGCGGGTCATGGGGGTGAATCTACCGACCGTCGCCGGTCGCGCCCCGGCCCCGCGGATCGGCCCCGGCGCGGCGGAACTCCGACACGGCCCAGCGCAGCCCGGTGGCCGAGGTCGCCCAGCCGTCGGCGGGCCGGCGGTCGACGCGCGTCCAGCTCCCGTCGAGGGCCGGCGCCCACGTGTCGCCGTCGACCGCCACGTCGACGTCGGTGACCACCACCCGGTCGGCGTGCGGGAGGAAGGCGGCGTAGACCCGCCCGCCCCCGATGACCCAGCAGTCGGGGTGGCCGGCGAGCACCTCGGCCACCGAGCCGGCGCGGTGCGCTCCCTCGGCCTGCCACCCCGGGTCGCGGGTGAGCACGACGTTCGTGCGCCGCGGCAGCGGCCGCACCCCCTCGGGCAGCGACTCCCAGGTGCGCCGGCCCATGACGACCGTCGAGCCGGTGGTCAGGTCCCGGAAGCGGCGCAGGTCCTCGGGCAGGTGCCAGGGCAGCCCGCCGTCGGCGCCGATGACACCGCCCCGGCCCTGCGCCCACACCACGCCGACGCTCACGGGCGCCCCGGGGGCCTCGCGGGCCCGGTCACACCGCCACCGGGGCCTTGATCGCCGGGTGGGGGTCGTAGCCGTGCACGGCGAAGTGCTCGTAGGTGTAGTCGAACAGCGACGGCGCGGGGGCCAGCTCCAGCGACGGGAAGGGCCGCGCCTCGCGGGAGAGCTGCTCGGTCACCTGCTCGACGTGGTTGCTGTACACGTGGCAGTCACCGCCGACCCAGATCAGGTCGCCGGGCGCCAGGCCCACCTGGTCGGCGACCATGCGGGTCAGCAGCGCGTAGCTGGCGATGTTGAAGGGCACGCCGAGGAAGAGGTCGGCGCTGCGCTGGTAGAGCTGGCAGGACAGCCGGCCGTCGGCGACGTGGAACTGGAACAGCGCGTGGCAGGGCGCGAGCGCCATCTCGGGCAGCGCGGCGACGTTCCACGCGGAGACGACCATGCGCCGGGAGTCGGGGTCGGTGCGCAGGGTGTCGAGGACGGCCGCGAGCTGGTCGATGCTCCGGCCGTCCGGCGCCGGCCACGAGCGCCACTGGACGCCGTAGACCGGCCCGAGGTCACCGGTCGGCGAGGCCCACTCGTCCCAGATCGTGACCCCGTGGTCGCGCAGCCATTGCACGTTGCCGTCCCCGCGGAGGAACCACAGCAGCTCGACGGCCACCGACTTGAAGTGCACCCGCTTGGTGGTGACCAGCGGGAAGGACCGGGACAGGTCGTAGCGGAGCCGCTCGCCGAACAGGCTGACCGTGCCCGTGCCGGTGCGGTCCCGCTTGGGCGCGCCGGTCTCCAGCACCCGGCGCAGGAGGTCCTCGTACTGCGTGTCCAGCGGCCGGCCGCCCGTGCTCCCCACGCCGCCCACCCTAGGCGCCGACCGCCGGGTGCCCGGACGTCGACACCGTGAGGTCCGCCGCGAGGTCCCCGCGCCCGGCCACGAGCACCCGGTCGAGCTCGAGCCAGGCGGCCATGAGCGCCAGCTCCTCGGCGAGCTCTGCCGCGACCTCGCGGCGGTCGACCCCGACCTCGGCGTGGGCGGACTGGACGAGCAGCGCCCCCGCCCGCCGGTCGGCCTTGAGGTCGACGCGGGCGACGAGCCGGTCGCCGAGCAGGAAGGGCAGCACGTAGTAGCCGTGCACGCGCTGCGCGGCCGGCGTGTAGATCTCCAGGCGGTAGCGGAAGCCGAACAGCCGCTCCACGCGTGGCCGCTCCCAGACCAGCGAGTCGAAGGGGCTGACCAGGGCGCGGGCGAGCGCCCGCCGGGGCCGGCGCGTCCCGGGGTGCAGCCACGCGGGCGCCGACCAGCCGGCCACCTCGACCGGCAGGAGCTCCCCGGCCTCCACCAGCTCGGCGACGGCGGCGCGGGCCGGGGCCGGGCGCAGCCGGAAGTAGTCGCGGAGGTCCCGCTCGGTGGCCACGCCCAGCGCCCGCGAGGCCGTGCGGACCAGCTCGCGCACCGCGTCGGCCGGCTCGGGGGTGGGCGCGCGGACCACCTCGGCCGGCAGCACCCGTTCGGTGAGGTCGTAGACGCGCTCGAACCCGGCGGTGCGACGGGTGGCGGTCACGACGCCGGACCAGAACAGCCACTCCAGGGCTGCCTTGCCGGCGTGCCAGTTCCACAGGCTGCCGGGCCGGTCGGGCCGGGGTTCGGCGAGGTCGCTCGCCTTGAGGGGCCCGCCCTCCCGGACGCGGTCGAGCACCTCCTGGACGTACCCGGGCCGCTCGCGCTGGACCCGGACCATCGACCCCCAGGCGTGCTCCTCCGCCGCTGCCATCCGCCAGCGCAGGTGCGGGTGCAGCCGCACGGGGAGGAAGGAGGCCTCGTGCGCCCAGTACTCGAAGAGCAGGTGCCGGCGCCCGGACAGCCCGTCGAGGGCGGCCCTCGGGTAAGGCCCCAGCCGGCTGAACGCCGGCAGGTAGTGGGCCCGGGAGAGCACGTTGACCGAGTCGATCTGGAGGACGGCGAGACGCTCCGCGGTGCGGCGCAGCCGGCCGGCGTCGACGGGACCGTCCGGACGCGGGTCGGCCAGCCCCTGCGCGGCCAAGGCGATCCGCCGCGCCAGCGGGGCGGCGAGGCGGTCGACGGCACGGTGGTCGACGGTGCGGTCGTCCACCGCACGGCGTCGGTCGGCAGGCTCTCCCACGAGGTCCGATACTGCCGGCCGGGTACGACACCCCGCCCGCCGCCTACGCTCGCCGAGTGGACCCCACCTCGCCGTTCCCGCGCCTGACGGGCAGCGCCGAGGTCTCGGTGCGCCCGGCCCGCGCCGCGGACGCCCCCGAGGTGGCGCGCGTCCAGGTGGTCACCTGGCGGACGGCCTACCGCTCCCTCCTGCCCGCGGCGGTGCTCGACGAGTGGGACGACGACGCCGCGGCCCGGTCGTGGGGCGCGGCCATCACGGCCCCGCCGACGCCCGCCCACGGCGTCCTGGTCGCCTGCGAGCGGGAGGCGGTCGTCGGCTTCGCGGCCTACGGCCCGCCCAAGGTCGTCGCCGGGGACACCGCCGCAGGCGCCGGTCCGACGACCGAGGTGGCCACGCTGCTGGTGGAGCCGCGTTGGGGACGCCGGGGGCACGGCAGCCGGCTGCTGGCCGCGGTGGCGGACCTCGCCCGGGGATCCGGAGCCCGCCGGCTGCAGACGTGGCTGGCCGAGCAGGACCAGGTGTCCGCCCGCTTCCTCGAGTCGGCCGGCTGGGCACCGGACGGGTGGGTGCGCACGCTGGACACCGGGGCGGCACCGGTGCGGGAGGTGCGCTGGCACGCACTGCTGGAGGAGGCGGGCGGATGAGGTTCCAGGGGTTCCCCGACGAGGGGCTGGTCTTCTACGAGGGGCTGGAGGCCGACAACAGCAAGACCTACTGGACCCGGCACCGCGCCGTCTACGACGACTGCGTCCGCGCGCCGCTGCAGGCCCTCCTGGACGAGGTCGCCGGGGAGTTCGGGACGGCGAAGGTGTTCCGCCCCTACCGCGACGTCCGGTTCAGCAACGACAAGACGCCGTACAAGACCCACCAGGGCGCGGTCGTCACGCCTGACGGCCGGGGCGCGGGGGCCTGGTACGTGCAGGTGTCCGCCGACGGGCTCATGGTGGCCGGTGGGGCCTGGCGGCTGGAGTCCGACCAGGTGGCCCGGTACCGTCGCGCCGTGGCCGAGGACGTCCCCGGTGAGCGGCTCGAGCAGGAGCTGTCGCGGCTGACCGGGAGCGGCTGGACCGTGGACGGTGAGCGGCTCAAGCGGGTCCCCGCCGGCTTCCCCCCGGAGGGTCCGCGCGCCGACCTGCTCCGGCACAAGACGCTGCACGCGAGCCGGCACTGGGAGCCGGCCGGCTGGTTGCACACCCGCGGGTCGCTGGAGCGCGTGCGCGACTCGTGGCGAGCGCTCACGGCCCTCAACGACTGGCTGGCCGACAACGTCGGGGCGACGACGAAGCAACCGCGCCCCCGTCGCTGAGCGTTCTGGCGGCTCTTCACGATCGGGGGTGTAGTCGGGGTCGGAAGCCGCCGGTTTCGAGCAGGCTCCTGGCGATGTAGTTGGTGAGGTTGCGGAAGCCGAGCGCGGAGCCTCGGAGGTGCTCGAGTCGTCCGTTG
>NZ_QVQH01000031.1 GCF_003428645.1 Geodermatophilus marinus
CCCTTACGGGCCACGGCGATGACGTCACGCCGGAACTCCGGCGGGAACGGCTTGGGCACGATGCTGATCCTTCCAGCGAGGCCGCAGCCTCACAGGCAAGGAGTCAACTGAACCGGGGGCAGTCCCAGCCGTCCCTCCAGCCAGGTCAGCAGGTCGGCGGTCACCTCGTCGCGGTTGGTCTCGTTGAACACCTCGTGCCGCGCCTCCGGGTAGAGCCGCAGCTCCACCGGCAGCCCGCGGGCCCGCAGCCGGTCGGCGAGCGCGCTGACCTGCGCGGCGTCCTGCCCGCCCACGGGGTCGGCGCGGCCGGCGAGCAGGAGCACCGGCAGCCCGTCGGGCAGCGCGGCGATCGCGTCCTCGCCCGCGACGCGGACGATCAGGTCGAACATCGCGGCGCCGTAGCCGTAGGTGGGCGGGACGTCGTCGCCGCACAGCGGGTCGGCCAGGTAGGCGTCGACCTCGGCCGGGTCGCGGCTGAGCCAGTCGTAGGGGGTGCGGGCCGGCTCGAAGGGCGCGTTGAAGCCGCCGAGGGCGTCCATCGCCGTGTCCCCCATCCCGCCGGCGACCGCGCCCTCCAGCTGGGGCACGACCTCGGCGAGGTTGTCGGCCACGCCGATCGCGCCGGAGAGCGCCAGGCCGGCCAGGCCGGCCCCGTCGCGCTGGGCGGAGGCGAGGGCGACGGCGGAGCCGAGGGAGTGGCCGAGCAGGAACGCGGGCACGCCGGGGTGGTCGGCGGAGAGCCGCTCCTGCAGGTCGCGGACGTCGTCGAGGACGGCGTCCCGGTCGACGCCGTCGCCGAACCGGCCCGGGCCGGTGGACTCGGAGCTCCGGCCGTGGCCGCGCTGGTCCAGCGCCCCCACCGCGAGGCCGCGCGCGGTGAGCGCCCGGGCCAGCCGGTCGTAGCGGCCGGCGTGCTCGGAGAGCCCGTGCACCACCTGGACGGTGCCGCGGACCTCCCCGTCGGGGCGCCAGCGGCGCTCGGCGAGGCGGGCGCCGTCGGGGCGCTCGGTCCAGGTGACGGGGGCGGTGCTGGCATCGGCGGTCACGGGGCCTCCTCGGACGTCGTCGTCGGCCCCCGGCCTACCGGGCCCCGGTCCGCGGGGCAAGCCGGGGACGGCGCACCCGGCACCGCGGGATCAGGCGCGGCGGGATCAGGCGCGGCGGGATCAGGCGCAGCGGGATCAGGCGCGGCGGGCGTCCGCCCACGGACCGGGGACGGCGACCCCGCCCCGGCGGGCCGCGCGGGCAGCGTGCCGCGCGAGCAGCAGCCCGCCGGCGAGCGCGACGCCCCCGGCGAGCACCGCACCGGTCCCGGCGAGACTCCCGGCGACGACCAGCGCCACCCCGAGGACCGCCACGAGCACGACCGCGGACCCCTCGCCGCCCCCGCTGCGCACCGGGCGACCGGTGACCGGGCACGTCTGGGACATGTCCGGGTCGCAGGCCGGGCCGAGAGGCACCACCGGGACACCCCGGGGTTCGGAGCGGACAGCACGCACGGGCGTCTCCTCTCGCCGAGGACCACGCCGTGCCGGGCACCGGGCGCCGAGCGGTGACGTCGGTCACACGGGAGGGTAGGGGGCGGCCCGCTCCCGGCTCAAGACGGCCGCCGTCCCCTCCCCCGCTCCGGGGACCCCGCCGACCGGGCCGGTCAGCTGGCCTTGCGCCGGGCCCGCTTCTTCGGCTCGGCCGCCCGCGCGACGGCCTCCGGGTCGAGGTAGGGCCGCAGGTGCCGGCCGGTGTGGCTCTCGGGCACCCCGGCGATGAACTCCGGCGGCCCCTCGGCGACGACCGTGCCGCCGCGGAAGCCGCCCTCCGGGCCCATGTCGACGATCCAGTCCGCGCTCTTGATGACGTCGAGGTTGTGCTCGATGACCACGACCGAGTTGCCCTTGTCGACCAGGCTCTGCAGGACGAGCAGCAGCTTGCGGATGTCCTCGAAGTGCAGCCCGGTGGTCGGCTCGTCGAGCACGTAGATGCTGCGGCCGTTCGACCGCTTCTGCAGCTCGCTGGCCAGCTTCACCCGCTGCGCCTCGCCGCCGGAGAGGGTGGTCGCCGGCTGGCCGAGCCGGACGTAGCCCAGCCCGACGTCGGTGAGGGTGCGCAGGTACCGGGCGATCGCCGGGATGGCGGCGAAGAAGTCGGCGGCCTCCTCGATCGGCATGTCGAGGACCTCGGCCACGGTCCTGCCCTTGTAGTGGACCTCGAGGGTCTCCCGGTTGAAGCGGGCGCCCTTGCAGACCTCGCACGGCACGTAGACGTCCGGCAGGAAGTTCATCTCGATCTTCAGCGTGCCGTCGCCGGAGCAGGCCTCGCAGCGCCCGCCCTTGACGTTGAAGGAGAACCGGCCGGGCTGGTAGCCGCGGATCTTGGCCTCGGACGTCTGGGCGAACAGCTTGCGGACGTGGTCCCACACACCCGTGTAGGTGGCCGGGTTCGAGCGCGGGGTGCGGCCGATCGGCGACTGGTCGACGTGGACCACCTTGTCCAGGTGCTCCAGCCCGGTGACCGTGCGGTGCCGCCCGGGGACCATCCGCGCCCGGTTCAGCTCGTTGGCCAGCACCGTGTACAGGATGTCGTTGACCAGGCTGGACTTGCCCGAGCCCGAGACGCCGGTGACGGCGACCAGGCAGCCGAGCGGGAAGGTCACGTCGACGCCCTTGAGGTTGTGCTCCCGTGCTCCCTTGACGACCAGCTCCCGGCCCGGCGTCGGCTGCCGGCGCACCTGCGGGACGGCGATCTCCTTGCGGCCGGACAGGTAGGCGCCGGTCAGCGAGCGCTCGCTGGCCAGCAGGTCCTCGACGGTGCCGCTCACGACGACCTCGCCGCCGTGCTCGCCGGCCCCGGGGCCGATGTCGACCACCCAGTCGGCGGTCCGGATGGTGTCCTCGTCGTGCTCGACGACGATCAGCGTGTTGCCCATGTCGCGCAGCCGCACCAGCGTCTCGATCAGCCGGCTGTTGTCCCGCTGGTGCAGCCCGATCGAGGGCTCGTCGAGCACGTAGAGGACGCCGACCAGGCCCGAGCCGATCTGGGTGGCCAGCCGGATCCGCTGCGCCTCGCCGCCGGCGAGGGTGGCCGCGGGTCGGTCGAGGGAGAGGTAGTCCAGGCCGACGTCGACCAGGAAGGACAGCCGGGCCTGGATCTCCCGGAGCACGCGGTCGGCGATGGCCCGCTTGCGCTCCCCGAGCTCGAGGGCGCCCAGCCACTCGGCGGCGTCCCCGATGGAGAGCCCGGTGACCTCGGCGATGGAGCGTCCGGCGAGCTTGACGGCGAGGATCTCCGGCTTGAGCCGGGTGCCGTGGCAGACGGGGCAGGGCACGTCGCGCATGTAGCCCTCGTACTTGTCCCGCATGTACTCGCTGTCGGTGTCCTCGTGGCGGCGCTCGAGGAAGGGCAGCACGCCCTCGAAGGCGGCGTAGTAGCTGCGCTCGCGGCCGTAGCGGTTCTTGTAGCGGACGTGCACCTGGTCCGGGGAGCCGTGCAGGACCGCCTTCTGCACCTTGGCGGGCAGCCGCTCCCACGGGTCGTCCATCGAGAAGCCCAGCTGCTGCGACAGGCCGGTGAGCAGCCGCTGGAAGTACTCGTTGCTCATCGACCCGGCCCAGGGGGCGATGGCGCCGTCGGCGAGGCTCTTCTCGGGGTCGGGGACGACGAGCTCCGGGTCGACCTCCTTGCGGGTGCCGATGCCGGTGCACTCGGGGCAGGCCCCGAAGGGCGAGTTGAAGGAGAACGAGCGCGGCTCGAGGGCCTCGAAGGACAGCCCGTCGTCGACGCAGGCGAGGTGCTCGGAGAAGGTCCGCTCGCGCTGCGGGTCGCCCTCGGGCAGGTCGACGAAGTCGAGGACGACGAGGCCGCCGGCCAGCCCGAGCGCGGTCTCGACGGAGTCGGTGAGCCGCCGCTTGGCGCTCTCCTTGACGGTGAGCCGGTCGACGATCACCTCGATCGTGTGCTTCTCCTGCTTCTTGAGCTTCGGCGGCTCGGTGAGCGGGTGCACCACCCCGTCGACCCGGACGCGGGAGAAACCCTGGGTCTGCAGGGAGCTGAACAGGTCGACGTACTCGCCCTTGCGGGCCCGGACGACGGGGGCGAGCACCTGGAACCGGGTGCCCTCCTCCATGGCCAGCACCTGGTCGACGATCTGCTGGGGCGTCTGCCGCGCGATCGGCTTGCCGCAGTTGGGGCAGTGCGGCTGACCGGCTCGGGCGTAGAGCAGCCGCAGGTAGTCGTAGACCTCGGTGATCGTGCCGACCGTGGACCGCGGGTTGCGGTTGGTGGACTTCTGGTCGATCGACACCGCCGGCGACAGGCCCTCGATGAAGTCGACGTCCGGCTTGTCCATCTGGCCGAGGAACTGGCGCGCGTAGGCCGAGAGCGACTCGACGTAGCGGCGCTGGCCCTCGGCGAAGATCGTGTCGAAGGCGAGGCTCGACTTCCCCGACCCGGACAGACCCGTGAACACGATCATCGCGTCGCGGGGCAGGTCGAGGTGGACGTCCTTGAGGTTGTGCTCGCGGGCGCCGCGGACGACGAGGCGGTCCATGTGTTCCCTGTCGCTCGGGTGGCCGGCGGGGGCCGACCGCGGGGTGGTTCCGGGTGGTGGTGCGTGTTCCGGACGGTTGCCATCCGATTCCGGAGGGTCGCCGCCCGCGGCGCGGGCCGGCCCGGCGGCAGTGCCGGGACCGGTGGTCAGACGGGTGCGGGGGCCTGGGGTGCGGCGGGGTCGAAGACCGGCGCGTGCCGGCGCCACGGCAGCCGCCGCTCCAGCTCTCCGGCGGTCCAGAGTAGTCGCGTCTCGGCCCCCGGGGGGCCGGCCAGCTGGACCCCGACGGGCAGCCCGTCGGGCCGGGGCCCGGCCGGCAGGACCAGCGCCGGCAGCCCGGCCAGGTTCCACGCCGGCGCCCACGCCGCCCAGCGGGTGTTGGCCGTCACGTTGGCCAGGAAGCCCCGCTCGTGCCAGGGCCGGGCGGGCAGCGGCGGGCCGGCGGCCACCGGGCCGAGCAGGAGGTCGACGTCGTCGTCGAAGAAGGCGGTCAGCCGGTCGCGGAAGCGCTCGGCGTCGGCGGGCCGGACCAGGCCGGCGCCGCGGGCCAGCCGGCCGAGCCGGGCGTGCGTGCGGCTGCGGGGCTGCAGCTCGGCGAGCGGGATGCCGAGGTGGGCGGCCTCGTCGGCGGCCCCGGCCAGCCAGCGCGCCACCACCCCCAGGGCCGCCGAGGGCGGCACGGGCGGGTCCCGGCGGACGACGGTGTGCCCGGCGGCGGCCAGCTCGGCGGCCACGCGCTCCACCGCCGCCCGGGTGGGGCCGTCGGCACGCACGCCGGGCACGGGTGAGCGGGTGGACACCGCGACCCGCAGCGGCCGCTCCCAGCCCGGCGGGCGCCCCGGCTGCTCCCCCGCCAGGACGGCGTGCCCGAGCGCGACGTCGCCCACGGTGGTGGCCAGCACCCCGTTCTGCACCATGCCGGACCAGTCGACGGCCAGGGTGGGCACCACGCCCCGGCCCGGCTTGAGCGTGACCAGGCCGCAGGCGGCCGCGGGCAGCCGCAGCGAGCCCAGGCCGTCGTTGCCGACCGCCAGCGGGACCACCCCGGCGGCGACGGCCGCGGCGCTGCCCCCGGAGCTCCCGGCCGGGGCCAGGGCGGTGTCCCAGGGGTTGCGGGTGACCGTGCCCGGGCCGTCGGTGGCCGCGTAGAGGCCCAGCTCGGGCATCCGGGTCAGCCCGACGACGACCGCACCCGCGGCGCGGAGGCGGGCCACCACGGGGTGGTCGGCGTCCGCGACGCGCAGCGGGCAGGCCGGCGAGCCGTCGGTGCACGCCTCCCCCGCCACGGGCACGTTGTCCTTGACCGCGACGGGCACCCCGGCCAGCGGCAGCTCCGCCCGCCGCGGGTCGGCGTCCACCTCCGCCGCCTCGGCGAGCGCCGCCTCCCGGCGCACCACCCGGAAGGCGCCGATGCGGGCGTCGACCGCGTCGAGGTGGGCGAGGTGCGCGCGCACCACCCCCACCGCGCTGACCCCGCCCGCCCGGACCCGTGCGGCCAGCTCGGTGGCCGGCCAGCCGACGAGCGCAGCGGTGCCGACACCTCCGCTAGCGTCCATGGCACGGACCGTATCCGCGGCAGCCGACGATTTCCGAACGGGAGCAGCGATGAGCGACGGGAGCTACACCGGCGACGTCGAGGTGGGCGGGCCGGCCGACGTGCGGGAGCTGCCCGGCCTGACCATCACCAAGCTCGCGGTCAGCGAGATGGCGAACAACGTCTACCTGCTGCGCGACCCCGAGGCCGGCGAGGCGCTGCTCGTCGACGCGGCGGCCGAGCCCGAGGCGCTGCTCCGGCTGGTCGACGGCGCGGGGGTGCGCACGGTCGTCACCACCCACGGGCACTGGGACCACCACCGGGCGCTGCCCGAGGTGGTCGCGGCCACCGGGGCCACCACCGTGGCGCACCCCGCTGACGCCGGGGACCTCCCGGTGCCCGTGCAGCGCCCCGTGGAGCACGGCGACACCGTCACCGTGGGCCGGCAGGCGCTCGAGGTCGTGCACCTGCGCGGCCACACGCCCGGGAGCATCGCGCTGGTCTGGCGCGGCGGGGACGCCGGCACCCACGTGTTCACCGGGGACAGCCTCTTCCCGGGGGGTCCCGGGAGGACGACGAACCCGGACGACTTCGCGAGCCTCATGGACGACCTGGAGGCGCGCATCTTCCCCCTGCCCGACGGGACGTGGTTCTACCCGGGGCACGGCAAGGACAGCACCCTCGGTGCAGAACGTCCGCACATCCCCGAGTGGAGGGCACGCGGTTGGTAGACCTGCCGCGTGGTCTCGGTCGCGTGGAGGACGGTCGAACCGGTCGTCGCAGCGGCCGGCGCGGTGCCAGGAGGCCTACCGCTCGATGCTGCGCCGCGGCTCGCGCCATCCCTGCAGGAAGGCATGGCCGAGCGCGATGAAGCCGCGCACGAGCGCGGTCACGACGACGCTGACGAACACGAAGCCGCCGGCACTGCTCGGCCAGGGGTCGGTGAACGTGGGCCAGGCGGCAGCGGCGGCGACGATCCCGATCGCCACCGACACCCAGAGAGACCGACTGCGCTCCTTCACCCACCGCAGCACAGCGGAAGTCTAGGAGCGCAGGAGGCGTCCCGGTAGCGGCGAAGGACCCCTGTCGGCCACACCGGCGGAGCCACCCCCATGCCCCGGGGACGACCACCATCGGCCCCGAGCGCCCGCACCTCGCGGAGTGGCGCGAGCGGGGCCGGTGAGCCGGTCTACCCGACGGGCATGTGCCCCAGCTGGGTCAGCACCGTCACGTTGTCCCAGGTGATCCACATCTCCGCGATCCGGCCGTCGGCCACGCGGAACACGCCGGCGAAGTCGAAGGCAGCCCGCCGGCCGGACGCCGGGAAGGGCCCCAGCGGGCCGGTCTGGGTGCCCTCGTAGGTCGCCCACACCGCGGCGCGGTCCCCGTCGACGAGGACCTGGTGGAAGGTCTGCACGTTGTCGGGGAAGGCGGCGGCGTCCTGGCGCAGGAAGTCCGTGAACTGCTCCCGGGACGTCACCTGCAGCTGCGGGGTCGCCTGGCAGTGGCGGACGAGGTCGGGGGCCAGGACGGCGTCGAGGGCGTCGAGGTCGCGGGCGTTCATCGCCTCCTCCAGCCGCCGGACCAGTGTCCGGATCCCCTGCTCCCGATCGGTGCTCGCGGTCATGGCGCGCCTCCCCTTCCCTGCACCGGACGGCGCCTGCCTACCGGGGCACGGCCGCGCGGAGCCAGGGCCGCAGGTCCCGCCGGGTCGCCCGTCGGGACGGGCGAGTCCGGTCGGTCCGGCGCTGGGCCGGGCCGGTCAGAGCTGGATGCCGCGGGTCAGCGCGCCGTCCACGACGAGGTTGGTGCCGCTGGTGAAGCTCGACACCGGGCTGGCGAGGAAGACGACCGCACGGGCCATCTCCTCCGGGGTGCCCATGTGCCCGGTCGGGTTGAGCCCGAGGGCCATCGCGTACAGCTCCGGGTTCCCGCTCTTGATCTGGTCCCAGACACCGCCCTCGAAGAAGGTGTTGCCCGGGGAGACGACGTTGGCCCGCACCCCTCGCCCGGCCAGCTGGAACGCCAGGCCGCTGATGTAGCCGACGATCGCGGTCTTCATCGTCCCGTAGGGCCCGGAGGCGAAGTCGGCCTCGCGGCCGGAGACGCTCGAGACGGCGGTGATCGAGCCCGTCCCGGCGGCCTCGAGGTGCGGCAGCGCCGCTCGCGCCAGGCGGACGGTGTGCATGAGGTCCACCTGGAAGGAGAGCTCCCAGTTCTCGTCGGTGTCCGGGATGGCCAGGGCGCTGACGTTGGCCACCACCGCGTCGATGCCGCCCAGCCGACCCGCCGCGGCCGCCACCCACGCCGTGAGCGCCGCCCCGTCGCCGACGTCCACCCGGGAGCCGGTCGCCCGGCCACCCCGGCCGGCGATCGCCTTCTCGGTCTCCTCGAGCTCGGCGGCGTCCCGCGCGCAGAACTCCACGACGGCGCCCTCGTCGACGAAGGCCTCGACGACCGCGCGGCCGATGCCGCGGGTCCCGCCGGTGACGAGCACGCGGGCACCGGTGAGCTGCAGGTCCATGGGGTTCCTCTCTCGGGTGGGCGGGTCAGAGCAGGCCGGCGGCGCGGCGGCGGAGGTCGTCGTGCAGCCCGCCGAAGGCGGTCGCCGGCGGCAGGAGGCCCTTGCGGACCTTGACGACGGCGCTGTAGTTCGCGTCGACGACGTTGGCGATCGGCACCTCGACGGTCTGCGAGAGCAGCTGGTAGGCGTCCATCGGGTGCAGCCCGTAGAGCTCGCCGAACCAGCGGACGAGCTCGACCTGGCCGATCCGCCAGGCGTCCTCGAGCGGGCGGCTGGAGCCGACGGTCATCCAGTGGGTGTCGTCCTCCAGCCGCGGCCACGCCGGGGCCGCCGCGGCACCGGCCTTTACCAGCTCGACGACGAACGTGCTGGTCATCGCGCCCTCGACGGCGGTGCCGCAGGCCTCGCCCTCGCCCTGTCGGTAGTGCCCGTCGCCGACGGAGAACAGCGCGCCCTCGACGAAGACCGGCAGGAAGCAGGTGGTGCCGGGGCGCATCTGCGGGGAGTCCATGTTGCCGCCGAAGCGCTCGGGCACCAGCGAACTGCGCACCTCGCCGCCGGGCGGGGCCACGCCGACCGTGCCCAGCATCGGCTCGAGCGGCAGCGCGATCTGCAGGTCGGTGTGCCGCGCCGCGAAGGTGACGGTGCCGGCCGCGCGGTCCAGCTCGTAGATCCAGGTGGTGTCGGGCAGCGGGTCCTGGAGGGTCGCCGTCCGGTCGGTGCTGGTCAGCCCGCCGAAGAAGGGGATCGCCGCCGAGGCGCCGAAGTCGCGGGCCGGCTCCATCGCGACGAAGTGCAGGGCCAGCGTGTCGCCGGGCTCGGCGCCCTCGACCCAGAACGGCCCGGTCTGCGGGTTGACGAAGCGCAGGTCGACCTTCTCGCTGCAGAGGTCGGCCGTCGACCGCAGCGCCCCGCCGAAGGCGTCGTCGGACCACACCCGCAAGGCGGTGCCCGGGCTCACCCGTCGCAGCGGGGCGACGCCGCCGAAGGTGTACGCGTACTGCTCGGGCGTGGGCACGACCTCGACGACGTCCATGCCGCACCCTACGAACGCGCTGGTCGCGTCGGCAACGACTCAGCCGCGCAGGCGCACCCGGTCCGGCGTGAGGTCGGCGACGCGCGGGACGCCGAGCAGCTGGAGGGTGCGGGCGATCTCCGCGGCGAGGATGTCGGCCACCCGCTGCACGCCACGCTCGCCGCCGGCCATGAGCCCGTAGAGGTAGGCGCGCCCCACGAGGCAGGCCCGTGCGCCCAGGGCCACGGCGGCGACCACGTCGGCCCCGTCCAGGATGCCGCCGTCCAGGTACACCTCCGCCCGGTCCCCCACCGCGGCGACGACGGCGGGCAGCTCCTCCAGGGGGGTGGGCGCCCGGTCGAGCTGGCGGCCGCCGTGGTTGGAGACGACGACCGCGTCCGCGCCCGCGTCGACGACGGCCCGGGCGTCGTCCGCCGTCTGCACGCCCTTGACGACCAGCGACCCGGACCACCGCTCCCGCAGCTCCCGGACGTCGGCGAGCGTGGCGGCCGGCTCGAAGACCCGGTCGGCCAGCTCGGCCGCGGTGCCGCCCCAGGAACGCAGCGAGGCGAACTCGAGCGGCTCGGTGGTGAGCAGGTCGACCCACCAGTGCGGGTGGCGGGCGGCGTTGGCGACGGTCCGGAGGGTGAGCGTCGGCGGGATGGTGAAGCCGTTGCGGACGTCGCGCAGCCGCGGCCCGGCCACCGGGGTGTCGACCGTGAGGACCAGCGCCTCGAAGCCGGCCGCCGCGGCGCGGGCGACCAGGTCCGCGCTGGCCTCCCGGTCGCGCCAGAGGTAGAGCTGGAACCACCGGCGGGCACCGGGGACGGCGGCGGCGAGGGCCTCGACCGACGTCGTCCCCATGGTGGACAGGGCGTGCGGGACGCCGACCCGCTCGGCGACGCGGGCCACCGCGACCTCGCCCTCGGTGTGCATCAGGCGGGTGAACCCGGTCGGCGCGAAGGCCAGCGGGAGCGCCGACGGGCGGCCCAGCACGGTGGTCGACGGGTCGACCACCGAGACGTCCCGCAGGACGCTGGGCCGGAACTCGACCCGCTCGAACGCCTCCCGGGACCGCCGGATGCCGATCTCCCGCCCGGCCGCGCCGTCGGTGTAGTCGAACACCGCGCGCGGGGCGCGGCGGCGGGCGATCTCCCGCAGGTCGCCGACGGTGACCGCCCGGGCCAGCCGGCGGTCGGTGGCGTCGCCGGTGCGCGGGCGGGTGCGCACCAGCTCCCGCAGCTCGGACCAGCGGGGCGCGCGGCGCTCGACCACTCCGGACCTCCTCGTCTCGGTGTCGACCCCGGTCACTTGCGGCCGGGAGCCCACTCCATCCCCCAGCCGTACCGGCGGTCGAGCACGTCCTGGCCGCCGTGCACGTAGCGCACCTCGCGGTGGACCACGAGCTGCCCGCCCTCGTTGGCGAACTGCGCGACGGCGCAGATCCGCGCGCGCGGGTCCGGCTCGTCGAGGCGCACCTCCACCTGCGGGCCGGAGGCCGGGTGCATCGTCACGACCGCGTCGGCCGCGCCCCAGTTCGGCACGCCCTGGTAGATCAGCGCGAACACCAGGATCCGGCGGATGTGCGCGGTGTGCCGCAGGTCGATGAGCAGGTTCTCCCCGCCCGTGCTGCGGCCGGACCGGTCGTCGCCGTCGAGCCAGGCGACCAGCTCACCGTTCGGCAGGGTGTGCTGGCCGCGGAAGGCGTTGCCGAGCGCCTGGATCACGCCCTTCGACCCGTCGGCGTACTCGTAGAGGCAGCCCAGGTCCAGGTCGATCGCCCCGCCGGAGGCCGCTGCGGCCAGCCGCTTGAGGAACCCGCCGCCCGGCGCCGCGCCCTGCGGGCGGGCGTTCCAGTTGAGGTTCACCCGCAGCACGCCCGACGTGCCCGCCGTCTTGGTGAGCGAGACCGAGGGCGCCGCCTTGGTCAGCGTCACCTTGCTCAGCGACACCCCCGGCGCTCCGGGTGCGGCGGGCCGGGCGTCGGCGGGCCGTCCGGACGGCTGCGGTTGCCCGGCCGGCGGCTTCGGGCGCTTGGTGTAGTCGACCATCGGGCTCCCCTCGGTCGTCCCGGCCGGAGCGCGGTGGGACGGACGGCGGTCGTCGGAGCCGACCCTAGGCGAGGCTCACCCCACGTCCGCGGGCACGTACCGGTGCCCGGGCGCCGGGCCGCCCGGTGCCCGGGCGGACGGCACGGCCATCGTCCCCCGGCCGTCGCCCGCCGGGGGCAGCCACCGCGCCCACCAGCGCAGCAGGTGCTCCAGCCGGGCCAGGCGCTGCCGCGGCGCCGCGGTCCGCGCCAGCTCGTGCCCGGCCCCCGGGAACAGGAGCAGCTCGGCGGGCACGCCGCGACGTCGCAGCGCGGTGTAGAGCCGCCACGACTGCTCGGCCGGGCAGCGCAGGTCCTCCTCGCCGTGCACCAGCAGCGTCGGCGTGGTGATCCGGTCGGCGACGGTGACCGGGCTCTGCGCGGCGAGCGCGGCGGGGTCGCCGCCGAGGTGCTCCTCGACGAACCACCAGCCGACGTCGGAGGACCCGGCGAACCCGGCCGCGTCGGTGAGCGCCTCCTCCACGACGGCGGCGGCGAACCGCTCGGTGCGGGCCAGCAGGAGCGCGGCGAGGGTGCCGCCGTAGCCCCGCCCGTGCACCACCACCCGGTCGGCGTCCAGGGCCGGGTCGGCGAGCGCGGCGTCCAGGGAGGCGAGCACGTCGTCGGCGTCCACGGTGCCCCACCCCCCGCGGACGGCGCGCCCCCAGGCCTGCCCGGCGCCGGAGGACCCGCGCGGGTTGCAGCGCACCACGGCGTACCCGGCCGAGACCCACACCTGGGTGTCCACCGACAGCCGCCAGCCCGCCTGCCGGTGCGGACCGTCGTGCAGGGCCAGGACGACGGGGTGCGGGCCCGGCCCCGCCGGCGCCGTGACCCACCCGCGCACCGCCGCGCCGTCCGGGGCGTGCACCGTGGTGGTGCGCAGCCGGTGCACCCGCCCGGTGGCACCCAGCGCGCGGCCGAAGCCGGTGAGCAACCGGCGCCGGCCGGGCGTGATCGCCACCAGCTCCCCCGCGGACGCGTCGTGCGCCACCGTCACCACGACCACGCCGCCGCCGGTCCCGATGCCGTCCACGGTGAACGGTCCCTCGACCAGGGTCTGCACGGGCCCGCCGTCCAGCGGCACCCGCAGCAGCTCCACCGCCCCGAGCCGCTCCACCCCGGTGAGCACCGCGCCGCCGGCGACGACGGTGGCGGGCGTCCGGTCGCCCCGGTGGGAGTCGGCCGGGTCCAGCAGGGGCTCGAGCGGGCCGCCGCCGGCGGGTACCCGGCACACGGTGGCGCTGCGGCCGGCGACGTCCCGCCCGGTCGGCCCGAGCCCGACCTGCGCCGTCACGGCCAGCGCCGTCCCGTCGGGGAGCCAGGCCGGCCGGCGGCAGACGGCGTGCCCGTCGGTGAGCCGGCGCACCGGCCCGCCCTCGGCCGGCACGGTGTAGACGTCGCGGGCGAGGTCGCGGTCCGCCCGGCCGTGCCGCGCCGACACGAAGGCCAGGAGGGTGCCGTCCGGGCTCCACGCCACGTCGTGGTCGTCGGCCGTGCCGTCGACCACCCCGTCGGTGAGCCGCCGCGGCTCCGGCAGCGGGACGTCGTCCCCGGCACCGTCCGGTGGCAGGTCGAGCATGTGGACGGCGCTGCGCCGCCCGGCCAGGAAGCCGACACCCTCGGCCCGCGCGGTCAGCGTGGTGACCAGCCGGGGCGCCCCGGGCTCGGCGGCGGGCCCGGGCGCCCGCGCCACGAAGGCCAGCCGCCGCGAGTCGGGGGCCCACACGGGCGCGCCGGTGCCCAGCGGCAGTCCGGTCAGCCGCCGCGACGCGCCACCGGCGGTCGGCAGCAGGTGCACCTGGGGCGGCTCCCCGGTCGGCGCGGACAGGAAGGCCAGCCACCGCCCGTCCGGCGAGAAGGCCGGGTCGGTGTCGCGTGCCCCGGTGGTCAGCGGCCGGGCGGGCGCCGAACCGTCGGTCGGGACCGCCCAGAGCTGGCTGCGGACGGCGTCGGCGGCCAGGTCGAGCCGCTCGACCGCGACCACCGCGATCCGCCCGTCCGGCGACACGGCGGGGGCTCCCGGCGTGCGCAGCAGGGCGAGGTCGGCCGGGCGCATGGTCGCGACGCTAACCCACCTGCGCGCGCACGGAGCGTCACGACGCCGGGTGCGGCGCCCGGGTGCGCGACCACGAGGGCCGCGCACCCGGGCGGCGCCTCAGTGCTGCTGCTGCTGGGCGCGGGCGATCAGCCGCTGCCCCAGCTGGCCGGCCTGGCTCGTGGAGAGCAGGTCGGTCTGCGACTCGACCAGCCGCAGCACCGCGGGGTCCTCGCGCGCCACCTCGGAGGACTGCAGCAGCACGGTCCCCTGGCCGGTGAAGTCGTACTGCCGTTCCTCCCCCGAGACGCGGCCGAACGCGGCGGAGAGCCCGCCGAGCATGCTGCGGGTCATCCACTCCGCGTCGTGGTGCACCGACGGCGAGGGGCAGTCGGCCCAGCCCAGCAGCGCGTCCGGGTCGGCCCGGAACGGCGGCTCGACGAAGATCACCGGCCCGTTCGAGGAGGCGATGAACTTCCCCGTCCCGATCAGCGTGACGAAGCCCGGGACGATCGACTGCTTGAGCTCGAGCTGCGGGGAGAAGGCGCACAGGTTGTTGGCCTTGATCGTCAGGTTGCCGTCGTCGAGGTCGTAGCTGTTCAGGTCGAACCCGCGATCGCCGATGAGCACCTTGCCGCGGCCGCTGGCCACCACCCAGTCGTGGACGTAGACCGGGCTGGAGAAGCGGGCCGCGACCCAGGCCTGCGCCGAGGAGTACTGGGTGACGGCCTCGAACCGGACGTCGCCGTAGTAGGCCAGCATCGCGCCCTTGCTCATGAACCAGTCGCCGCTGAGCTCGATGCAGAACACGTACGGGTTGACGTTGTCGTCCGACGGGAGCGACTGCGCCGACAGCGTCCTCGGGATGCCGCCGGCCCCGCCCCCGGGAGCGCCGGGCGGGCCGCCGTGCGGGCCGGGCGGGCCGTAGCCGGGCGGCGGCGGGCCGTACCCCGGCTGGCCGTAGCCGGGCGGCGGCGGGCCGTACCCCGGCTGGCCGTAGCCGGGCGGCGGCGGGCCGTAGCCCGGCTGGCCGTAGCCGGGCGGCGGCGGGCCGTAGCCGGGCGGACCGTAGCCGGGCTGCGGGTTCCCGGGGTGCTGACCGGGCGGGGGGTAGGTCATCGTCGCCGTCCTCAGAACTTCTGCTCGCTGGCCTGCACGTACACGGTGCCGTGGCCGCTGATCCTCAACTGGAAGGCCTCGCCGGAGCCGCGGCCCACGACGTCGCGGAACCCCACCTTGGCGGCCAGGTCGACCGAGAGCTGGCCGACGTGGCCGACGTAGGCCTGCGGGTCCACCCCGACCTGCTGGCCGGCCAGGTGCAGCGGGAACGCCCCGCCGTGCGAGAGCAGCGCGACCGAGCCGCGGCCGTGCACGTTGGTGGTGAACAGCCCCTGCCCCGTCATGGCCCCGCTGACGGCCTGCCGGAGCCCGCCCGAGCCGAGGAACTGCACGCCGGTCTGCAGGCCGGCGTCGTGCACGAGCAGCCGGTCGGCCTCGCAGACCAGCGGCGCCGAGCCGTCGAGCTCCAGCACGGTGATGTGCAGCCCCTTGTAGCCGTAGAGCACCTCGCCCTGGCCCTCGGTGGCCATCATCGGGTTGGACTCGCCGGAGAGCGCGGCGCCGACCATGCCGCCGACCCCGCGGCCCTGGCCGTGCACCGGGCGGAAGGTCACCGCACCGGAGTAGCCGAGCATGGCCCCGCGGCGGGCGAGCACGGGGGTCTGCGGGCCGACGTGGGCGCGCACGACCTTGCTGTTGACGGTCTCGAACGGCACGGGTCAGCTCTCCGAGGACTGGACGAGCACCAGGCCGTGCCCGGTGAAGCGGAGGGAGAAGGGCTCGCCGGCGTCCTCGCCGAGCAGCGACTTCCAGGACACGCCGCTGACGAGGTTCATCGACAGCTGTCCGCGCGAGCCGACGTAGGCGTCCGGGTCGACGACGAGGTCCTGGCCCGGCGCGACCTCGAGGGCCATGACCGGCCCCTCGGAGACCAGGGCCACCTGGCCGCTGCCGGTCACCGTGGTGGTGGCCAGGCCGTGGCCGCTGGTCATGCCGCGCAGGCCGGCGAACTGGACGTCCAGGCGCAGCCCCTCGGTGTGGGCGAGGATGTGCTCGCTCTCGACGGTGAGGGTGTCGCCGCCCAGGTCGACCACGAGGACGTCCATCGCGTCCTTGGCCAGGTAGGCGCGGCCCTGGCCGGTGACGTCCATGAGGGACAGGCTCTCGCCCGCCACGGCCCGCTTGAGGGCCGCCCGCATCCCACCGCCCCCGCCCATCCCGGCGTTCTTGAAGTCCAGGTTGCCCTCGTAGGCGACCATCGAGCCGCTGGCGGCTCGGATGCGGTCGCCGTGGAGGTCTGCGCGCAGGACGCGCTTCTCGGCGGATAGCTGGGCCACGAGGTCCTCTCCGGGGTGGGGGCGGTGCCGGCGCCGGACGGTAACCGCCCGGCCCCGGCCGCGGTAGGCCCCGCGCCGCCGGGTCGCCCCGATCCTGGACCCACCGCCAGGAGACGCCGGCCCCCCGGGGATCAGGTGGGCTCACGGCCGCCGGGCCTGGCTCACCCCCGGTGGTGAGCCAGGCCCCCCGATGACCAGGTCAGCTGGTCATCGGCCGGCGGCCGGGGCCGGCCCCGGGCCCGGGCCCGGGGACGCTCAGCGCCGCCCGGCGCCGACCTCCTCGACCACCTCCGCGTCGCCCACCGGCTCGGCGGACTGCTCACGGCGCTGGGTCACGACGCTGCTGGCCACCGCGGCGAGGATGAAGAGCAGGCCGGTCAGGCCGGTCACGTACTCGCTGATGTGGAACCGCAGCTCGAGGATCATGATCGTGGCGAGGAAGCCGATGGCCCACATCGCGCCGTGCTCGAGGAAGCGGTACTGGTCGAGGGTGCCCTTGTCGACCATGTAGATGGTCAGCGACCGCACCCAGAAGGCGCCGATGCCCAGGCCCAGCGCGATGACGAAGATGTCGCTGCTCAGCGCGAACGCGCCGATGACGCCGTCGAAGGAGAACGACGCGTCGAGCACCTCGAGGTAGAGGAACGCCGCGAGGCCCGCCCCGGCGACGGCCTTGGTGGCCGTCCCGGTCGCGGTCCCGCTCCCGGTGGAGCGTCCTTCGGCGGAGATGTCGTCGGCCCCCTCGTCGGCCTCCGGCGCCTCCATGAGCTCGTTGAGGCCGCCGATGAGCAGGTAGGTGAACAGACCGGCCAGGCCCGAGGCCAGGACGGTGGCGTACTTGTCGTCGTCGGCGAGCTGCGAGCCGAGGTAGATGACCGCCAGCGCGATGACGATCGCGAGGTAGGGCAGCTTCCCGGCCTTGGCCAGCGGCCGCTCCAGCCACGCCAGCCAGTGGATCTCCCGCTCCTCGTCGAAGAGGAAGTTGAGGAAGATCATCAACAGGAAGATGCCGCCGAAGGTGTAGATGGCCTCGGCTGCGGCCTCGACGTTCTCGGCGTAGGCGGCCGAGTCGGTGAGGGCGAGGTCCCAGACCTCGGGGATGGACAGGCCGGCGGTCACCGAGACGAGCACGATCGGCAGGAACAGCCGCATGCCGAACACGGCGATGAAGATGCCGACGTAGAGGAACATCTTGCGCCAGAAGGGGCTCATCCTGCGGAGCACCTTGGCGTTGACCACGGCGTTGTCGAACGAGAGGCAGACCTCGAGCACGCCCAGCACCGCGACGGCGAGCAGCGCGGCCGGGCCGCCGAACCAGACGGCGGTGACGAGGGCTGCCGCGGTCAGGCCGACCGAGAAGCCGAAATAGCGGAGCATGGGGTTCCTTCCTGGGGCGCCACCGGGGCGGGGGCGCGTCATCTCAACACGGACCGGCGGGGACCGGTTCCCGGTGGCGCGCTCGATCTGGTCACACGGAGCGGGGGCCGCACCGCCGGCGGGTCCGGCGCGGCTGCCTCCCCGCGTGGTAGGCATCGGCGCACGGGGCGAGGGACGGCACCGGCGTCCGGACGGGAGGGTGGAACCAGGCATGGGCGGGCACACGGGGGCCCCGGAGCCGCGGGGCCGCTGGTGGCGCCGCGGCCGGGACGCCGCGCTCGCGCAGGCCCGCTCCGAGGCCGCCGCGGCCCGCGAGGCGGCCGCGGCCGCCATGCTCGCGCTGGACGCCGAGCTGAGCGGGCTGTCGGAGGACGTCGCGGCGCACGAGGACGCCGGGACGGCCCGGGTGGCCGCGCAGCGCCCACCCGCCGCCGACCCGGTCGTGCAGCAGTGGCAGGAGCTGTCCACGCGCACCGACGCCGTCATCGGCCGGTACCTGGCCGCGCTGTCCGCCGCCGACCCCGCGCAGGACGACGACGTGGTGCGGGTCCGCACCACCCGCGACGCCCTCGGCGGCTCGGCCCGGGCCCTGCACGAGGTGCTGCCGCTGGTCCGGGACTTCCGCGCCCGCCACGCCGGCCCGCTGGGGAGCGCCCGCGGCGCGCGCACCCTCGGCCCCCGCCGGCTGGCCGAGGCCGAGGCCGCGGTCGCCCGCGCCCGCGCGGCGCTCGCGGCAGCGGGCGAGGAGGTCACCGACCCGGCGCTCGGTCGCGACCTCGACGCCGCCGTCCGCGCCGCCCGGGAGGCGGGGGCGGCCCTCGCAGCCGGCCGGCCCGTCACCGGGGGTGCGGCCGCCGAGCGCGCCCGGGCCGGTGCGGAATCGGTGGCGGCGCGGGCGGCCTCCCTCCCCGCCCGCGCCGCCGACGTCCGCCGCGGGGCGGCGTCCGTGCGGACCCGGCGGGAGGCCCTCGGCACCCGGCACGCGCGGCTGGCGCCGGTGATGAGCGAGCTGCGGCGCCGCTACACCCACCGCGCCTGGGCCGACGTCGAGCGGGCCCCGGAGCGGGCGGCCGCGGCCCTGGCCGAGGTGGACGACGCCCTCGACCGGCTGGCCGGCCTGCTCGCCGCGCCGCCCCTCGACGTGCCCGCGGCCGCGCTCGCCCTCGAGCAGGTGCGCGGCGCCTCGGCGCGGGTCGACCAGGAGATCGCCTCGGCCACCGGCCGGCTGGAGGAGCTCGACGCCGTCGCCACCGACCCCGGGCGGCTGCTCGGCGGGGTGGAGCGCGACCTCGTCGACGCCCGGCGCTTCCTCGCCGCGCTGCCCGAGGGGCGGGGCGAGCGCTACCGGTCGACCTTCGACAACCTGGCCCGCCGGCTGCGGGTGCTGGAGACCGAGGTCCGCGGGCACCGGCCGGACTGGGGGCACGTGGTGACCGAGGCCCGCTCGATCGAGCAGGGGCTGGCCGCCATGGTCCGCACGGCGCGGGTGGACTGAGGGCACGTCAGCCGACGCGGTCGAGGAACCAGCCGAGGATCTCCTCCCCCGCCAGCACCCCGCTGGCCCCGCTGACCGCCACCCCATCGGCGGTCCACCCCTGCTCGTGCAGCTCCCCGTGGGCCGGCCGCACGGCGGCGTCCGCGGCCACCAGCATCGGGGCGTCGAGCAGGCTGTCGCCGGCGCACAGCAGCCGGACCGGCCGGCCGGCGCGCTCGGCGACGCGGTCGCGGAGCCGCAGCAGCGCGCCGGCCTTGGTGAGGCCCGCGGGCACCGCGTAGACCTTGCGGCCCTGCAGGCTCAGCGTCCACCCGGCCGCGGCGGTGGCGGCGGTGAGGTCGGCCAGCCAGGACGCCGGCACGTCGGCGCGCCGCTGGGCCACCAGGTAGACGAAGAGGTCCTCGGCGGCGCGCACGCTGCGCACCCACGGCTGCCCGGCGACCGCCTCCAGCAGCCGCAGCACCTCCGGCAGCGGCGCTGCCCGGCCGGCGACCTCGCGGGCCCAGGCGTCCCACGCGGGGTCGCGGACGCCGTCGGCGAGCAGCGCACCACCGTTGGCGCACAGCGCGAACGCCGGCACCCGCGGCAGCCGCACCCGGCGGTACTGCGCCTCGGTCCGGGTGGTCACCGGGACCAGCAGCGCGCGGTCCATGAGGTCGGCCAGCAGCGCCCAGGCCCGCTCGGTGACCCGCGAGAGCGGCGCGCCCTCGTAGTGCTCGACGACCCGCAGCGGCGGCAGCGCCACCGGGTCGCCGGCCGCGGCGGCGGAGTAGATGAGCGTGCGGTCGAGGTCGACCGCGGCCAGGGCCGGGGTGAGGACGGCGGTCACGGGCGCACCGGGCGGATCAGGCCCACGCAGGAGTACGGCAGGTCCGGGACCTCCACCACCGGCACGCCGCGGGCGGCGGCCAGGGCGACGACGTGGCGCAGGTCGGCGGCCCGGTCGGGCCGTGCCAGCACCTGCCAGGGCACCCGGCGCAGCAGCACCCGGGTGGTCTCCCCCACCCCGGGCTTGACCAGGTTGACGTCGGCGATGCCGTGGTCGGCCGCGATCCGCTCGACGGCGGCCCAGCCCTCCCAGGTCGGCCGTCGGTCGGCGGCGGAGTGCGCGGCGACCCGGGCGGCGAGGTCCCCGGTGACCGCGGGGAAGCGGGCGGCCACCGCGTCGACGAAGGCGTTGGACACGTCGCCCGCGGCGAGCTCGGCGTAGTGCTTGGCGCCGTGGAACATGCCCGGGCCGATGAGGTCCGCGCGCAGCACGGTGCGCGACACCAGGCCGGAGACGGTGCTGTTCAGGCAGGCGCTGGGGATGAGGAAGTCGTCGCGGGTGCCGAACAGGTCGGTGCAGCCGCCCGGGTCGGCGAGCACCGCCAGCCGGTCGTCGAGGGCCGCGTGCCCCGGGTGGGCGGCGCGCCACCGGGCCACGGCCGCCGTCAGCTCGCGCTGGATCGCGCCCTTGCCGGTCCAGCCGTCGACGAACCGGACCGCGGCCGCCGGGTGCCGGTCGAGGACGTGCGCGAGGGCGACCTCGTCGATGCCCCGGCCGCGGATGATCGAGATCGCGTAGTGCGGCACGTCGACGCCGTGCGCGGCGCGGAACCAGCGGCGCAGCAGCACGCCGACCGGCGTCCCGGCGCGGGCCAGGGAGACCAGCACCGGCTCGTGCCCGGCCCCGGCCGCCTCGGCGCGCACCAGCTCGCCGACCAGGGCCACCGCACCGGCCAGCCGGTCCGCGGTCTGCTCCAGGGCGGCGGCGTAGAGGTCGAGGTAGGCCGCGTCGGGCTGGTACTCGACCGGCAGCATCTCCGAGTAGTGCGTGCCCCCCTGGATGGCCTCCTCCCGGTCCTGCGTGCCGCGCTCGAGGGCGACGGCGGACAGGTCGGTGAGCAGCCAGGTGACGTCCTCGGCCGGGTAGGAGCCGAACCGGCCGGGCTCGGCCGGCCGCAGGGCCGGGCGCGCGGCGGGGGGCCGGGCCTCCAGCAGCGTCATCGGGGGGACTCCTCGGGCTCGGCGGGCGGGACGGTGACCAGGTGCACCGCACGGGCCGCGTGCGGGCGCAGCGCGGCGAGCATCGGGGCGCAGGCGGCCGGGGGTGCGTCGACCACGACCACCAGGTCGTCGGCGCGCAGGTCCGACCACGCGGTGCCCGGCGGCGGCACGGCGGCCGGATCGGCGAGGTTGTGCACCCGCGCGGTGCGCGACGGGTCGTCGGGGGCGGGGAAGACGACGGCGCGCCGGATGGCGTAGCCGGGGTCGTCGGCGGCGTGCGCGGGGCTGCGGGTCGTGGACTGCACCTGCACCGGGACCCCGGGCAGCCGGTCGGCCAGCCGTGCGGCGAGCACCGTCGGGGCGTGCATGAGCTCCTCGGTGCCGAGCACGAGCACGCCCCGGCTGCCGGCCAGCGCACCGGCCAGCCGCTGGGCGGCGGCGTCGGCGGCCGCGGCGAGCCGGGCCGACCCGGCCGGGGTGAGCCCGTGGCGGGCGGTCACCGGGACGCCGTCCGGCCACAGCCCGGCGTGCGCCACCACGTCGGCCGGCGGGCCGGCCGGCGGCGGCGCCGGCGCCGGCAGGGCGGCCCGGGCCCGCGCCGCCCGGGCGAGCGCGTCGGCGGGCAGGGCGAGCTGCGCGGTGAGGACGGCGGCGACGTCGACCCGCACCCCCAGCTCGGCGGCCCGGGCGGCGAACACGGCCCGGGCCCCGGCCGTGCGGGCGTCGAGCAGCGCGGCGACGACGTAGCGCGGCCGGGGTGCGACGGCGTGCAGCGCGGCGACGGTGTTGAGCGCGGTCCGGCCGCTGGTCAGCTCGTCGTCGACCAGCACGAGCGGGCCGTCCCCGGCCAGGTCCACCGGGCCGGCGGGCTGCAGGGCGTGCCCGACGGCATGCGAGTGCTCCTCCTCGAAGCCCAGCGCCACCGGGACGGCCGGGTGCAGCCGGCGCGTGGTGTGCAGGTAGGCCGCGCCGAGCCGGTCGGCGGCGGCGTGCCCCAGACCGGTCGCGGTCTCGCAGTAGCCGATCACCAGGCCGGCCGGCTCGTCCCCGAGCACGGCGGTGACGGCGTCCCCCACCGCGGCGCCGGCGCCCAGGACGTCGGCGGGGTCGGCCGGCACGTGCTTGGCCAGCACCCGGGAGACGACCAGCTGGGCGCGGCGCGGGTTGTCCCGCAGCGCCAGGCCCGCCCACCGGGGCAGGCCCTCGGCACCCGGACCGGACACCCGGACGTCGAGCAGCGCGGCGACCGTGGCCGAGAGCGGGACGCCCGGCGCGAGGGTGCCGGTCATGCCGGCTGCACCGCGGGGCCGGGGAAGACCGTGGCCAGCCGGCGCTGCCCGGCCGCCAGCAGGTCGACCAGCGCGGACTGGTCGGCGACCACGCCGTAGACCGCGGCCCGGCGGCTGACCAGCTCGGCCCACAGGGCGTGCGGGCCCATCTCGTTCATCCGGCCGTGCGCCGAGGCCCGGACGCCGCCGTCCGACCGCGCGGTCATGATCTCCAGCGCGTCGTCGTACTCCGCGCGGGCCACGGTGAGCAGCGAGTTGACCACCGACACGTGCGCGGGGTGGATGACGGTCTTGCCGTGCATCCCGTTGGCCTTGTCGAGCACGACCTCCCGGATGAGCCCGTCGATGTCGTCGTCGATGAGCTCGCGGCGCAGCGCCCCCTCGTGCTGGTCGAGGAACGGCGACTGGCGCAGCTGCGGCTTGAACAGCCGCGGGCCCGGGATGTGCTCCCAGACCGCCCCGCTGACCACGTGCTCGGCGTTGCGGGCGAAGCGGTTGACGATGTCGGCCAGGCAGTCCCGGACGACGGCGACGTCCCAGATGGTGGTGTCCCGGTCGCGCCGCAGCCCGAACAGCCCGGACAGGTCGGTGCCCCCGACCCGCAGGCACAGCACCTGCTCGGCGAAGTCGGCGACCACGGCGGCCACCTCGGCCAGCGCCGCCGCCCGGGTCTCGGCCCAGGCCACGTCGGCGGTCTCGAGGATCGGCATGGCGTACAGCGGGTGCTCGCCGCCGGCGCCCGCGCGCGCCACGGCCTCGAGCATGCCGCGGAGATCCGGCCCGGTGGCCTTGGGCAGGCTGAAGCCGGTGAGGCAGCCGAGCGCCGGCCCGGCCTCCTCGGCCAGCCGGGTGACCTGCTCGGCCGAGCGCACCCGGACGAACAGCAGGGGCAGCTCGTCGGCGCGCCCCGCGGCCCGGATGCGCTGCAGCGCGGCCACCACGTTGGCCTCGGCCGCGGCCACCTCGGCGTGCGGGATGGCGTCCTCGAGGCACCAGACCGTGCTCGTCGTGCCGATCGCGGCGGCGCGCGCGGCGTCGACGTCGAGGGCACCGCGGGTCGCGGGGGTGTAGAGGGTCGCCCCGAGGGCCAGCGCCAGGTCGCTGCGCGGGCTGGCCGGGGTCACCGAGCCGGGGGGCACGGCGAACAGCCGCTGCCGCTCGTCGTCGGTCAGGTAGCCGAAGTGGCGCACGGGGGCCTCCCGCGTCTGAGGGGTGGTGGGGGGTGGTGCGGCCGGCCACGGCGTCAGGGGGTCGGGGTGGCCGGGGCTCAGCGGGTCAGCAGCCCCTGGGCCCGGGCCCGGCGGAGCCAGTCCGGGTACTCGGTCATGAGCCGGTCGAACAGCTCGTCGTCCCCGATCGGCCGCCGTCCCAGGAGCTCGTCGGGGGCGACGGCGAAGAAGTCGGCGTTGTCGGTGAACCGGCCGTCGAGGTCGTCCAGCCGCTGCAGGTAGCTGAACTCCCGCGGCGAGCCGATGCCCATGAACTGCCAGAACACCGGCTCGTAGGACGCCGCCCGCAGCTGCCGGGTCGCGACACCCTTGTCGCTGGGCGCGCCGTCGGTGAGGAACATGACGTACACCGGCACCGCGTCGGGGAGCGGCTCGGCGCGCTCCCCGCTGGAGCCGAAGTAGTGCTTCCGGACGGCGGACATCGCGGCACCGTAACGGGTGTCGTACTCCAGCCGGTGGCGCCTGGTCACGGCGGAGATGAACTCCTGGTGACCGTCCAGTCGCAGGCCGGTCTCGGGCTGGTGCACGTCCTTCCCGAAGAGGAAGACGTCGACCACGCCGTCGTCGTCGAAGCGCAGACCGAGCGCGAGCACCCGCTCGGCCAGCCGCTGGACCGCGCCGGACCGGTAGAGCCGGGCCATCGAGCCGGAGATGTCGAGCACCAGCGCGACCCGGGCGGTGTGCTCCCCCAGGCCGCGCTTCTCGAGGCTGACCCCGGCGGTCTTGACCAGGGAGAGCATCTGCGGGGCCGAGCCGGCCAGCTTCTTCTCCAGGTCCACCAGCCGGCGCTTCTCCGTGCTGACCGGTGCGGCGCCCACCGGTGCGGGGGTGGGGGCGGGCGGCGGCGCGGGAGCCGGCTCGTCGTCGACGTCCACCCCGACGTCGGTGGCCATCCCGGCCAGGCCGGTGGTGAAGCCCCGCCCGACCGCGCGGACCTTCCACTCGGCGCCGCGCCAGTAGACCTCGGCGAAGACCAGCGCGGTCTCCGGCCCCGCGGTCAGCTCGCAGCGCACCGCGGGCGGCGCGCCGGCGTCGGCGGCCACCTCGACCGCCACCGCCGACAGCGCCCCGAACGTGCCCGCGTCCAGGGAGGCGCCGATCACCACCCGCTCGACGTCGGCCGGCAGCCGGGCCGGGTCGATGCGGACCCGGTCCACGGTGGCCGGCCCGAGCGCGGCCTTGCCGAGGTGCGTGACCGCGCCGCCGGCGCCGGTGGGCTGGTTGTAGAACACGAAGTCGGCGTCGCTGCGCACCCGGCCCGCGCCCGTGGTGAGGAAGGCCGACAGGTCGGCGTCCACCCCCGGCGCCGTCCGCCAGGTGAGGGTGACCACGACCGGGCCGGTCAGCCCGGCGGCGGCCAGCCCCACGTTGCCGCCGGGCGTGAGGACGTGGGTCACTTGCGCCCCGACGTCCAGTTCATGCCCCACCCGTAGGCCGCGTCGAGGTCGCGCTGGACCCCGGGCAGGTAGCGCACCTCGCGCTGCACGGTCAGCGCACCACCGGAGGACGACAGCAGCGCGATGGCGCACGAGCGCGCGTTCTGCGCGTGCTCGTCGAGGCGGACCTCGATCGGCGCGGCCTCCTGCGGGAACAGGGTGACCACGGCGTCGGCGGCGGCCCAGTTCGGCACGCCCTCGTAGATGTAGGCGAAGACGAGGATCCGGCGGATCCGGTCCAGGTGGTCGAGGTTGACCACCAGGTTCTCGCCGCCCTCGACCCGGCCGGAGCGGTCGTCGCCGTCGAGCAGGACGTAGGGCGGCTGGTCCAGCGAGCCGAAGGCGTTGCCCAGCGCCTGCACCACGCCCTTGCGGCCGTCGGCGGTCTCCCAGAGGCAGCCGAGGTCGAGGTCGACGGCGGGGCTCTTGGTGAACAGCCCGCGCTTCTGCGCGCCGGCGTTCCAGTTGAGGTTGACGCGCATGCGGCCGCCGGCACCGCGGCCCTTCGTGAGCGAGACCGCAGGCGCGCTCTTGGTCAGCGTCACCTTGCTCATGGAGACGCCGCCCGAGGGGGTGGCGGGGCGCTTGGGCGGGCGGGTGTAGTCGACCATGACGGTCCCTTCCGGTGCGGTGCGGGCGGCTGCGGGCACGGGGGGTCGGCCCGGAGGCGGCTGCCCCCGGGCCGACCCGCGGGATGCGTCAGCCGACGTTGACGCCGAAGTCCTGCGCGATGCCGCGCAGGCCGGAGGCGTAGCCCTGGCCGACGGCGCGGAACTTCCAGTCGGGGCCGTTGCGGTACAGCTCGCCGAACACCATGGCCGTCTCGACCGACGCGTCCTCGGTGAGGTCGTAGCGGGCGATCTCCTGGCCGTTGGCCTGGTTGACCACGCGGATGAAGGCGTTGCGCACGGCGCCGAAGTTCTGCTTGCGCGTGTCCGCGTCGTAGATGGAGACCGGGAAGACGATCTTGTCGCAGTTCGGCGGGACGGCCTGCAGGTCGACCTGGATGACCTCGTCGTCGCCCTCGCCCTGGCCGGTGAGGTTGTCACCGACGTGCACCACGGAGCCGTCGGGGCTGCGCAGGTTGTTGAAGAAGATGAAGCCCGAGTCGTCGGGGGTGACCCGGCCGCCCGGGTCGAGCATGATCGCCGACGCGTCGAGGTCGAAGTCGCCGCCGGAGAAGGTGTTGACGTCCCAGCCCAGGCCCACGTTCACCGCGGTCAGGCCGGGCGCCTCCTTGGTCAGCGAGACGTTGCCGCCCTTGGAGAGGCTGACACCCATGTGGAGAACTCCCAATCGGTCGTCGTGACGCAGCGGCGGTCGCCGCTGCGGGGGTCGGCGGGGGACGACGCCGTCCGGCGTCCACCGGGCGCGCACGCCCGGCTCGGGCCCCCGCCGCCGCTCCCCGCGGCGTGCACCGCGGGGAGCGGACGTTCGTCGGGATCCTGCACCACGCACCGGCGGAGCGACAGGCACCCCGGGCCGACGGGCCGATCCCGTCCGTATCTGGTGGTGCGGTCAGCCGCCGGCGCCGGAGGACGGCCGGTGCCGCCCCTCTCCGGACCGGGCGCGGTCGTCCTCCGCGCCGGTCACGGCGGCGGTGCGGCCGGTCGGCGGCGCGTCGCCCCGGCCCTCGGTGGGCAGCTCGTCGTGGACCTGCGGGGCCGCGACGTGCCGCCCCTCGCGGCCGGCGCCCTTGTCGCCGGCGCCCGTGGGGCTGACCAGCCCGGCCTCGGCGTCCCTGCGGTTCTTGCGCAGGCTCAGCACGGTCGTGATCAGCAGGGTGACCACGATGACCAGCAGGGACAGCCAGGTCGGCACCTCGGGGATGACGGTGACGTGCTCGCCACCGTTGATGAACGGCAGCTCGTTCTCGTGCAGGGCGTGGATGACCAGCTTGATGCCGATGAAGCCGAGGATGACCGACAGGCCGTAGGCCAGGTAGACGAGCCGGTCGAGCAGCCCGTCGATGAGGAAGAACAGCTGGCGCAGGCCCAGCAGGGCGAAGGCGTTGGCCGTGAACACCAGGTAGGTCTCCTGGGTCAGCCCGAAGATCGCCGGGATCGAGTCGACGGCGAAGAGGATGTCGGCGCTGCCGATGGCGACGAGCGCGATGAACAGCGGCGTGATGTACCGCTTGCCGCGCACCTTCGTGACCATCCGGTCGCCGTGGTAGTCCTCCGTGGTCGGCAGGATCCGGCGGGTGAGCCGGAGGAATGCGTTCTCCTTGAACTCCTCCTCCTCGTCGTGGCCGCC
This sequence comes from Geodermatophilus marinus, assembly GCF_003428645.1. Lineage (GTDB taxonomy): Bacteria > Actinomycetota > Actinomycetes > Mycobacteriales > Geodermatophilaceae > Geodermatophilus. The sequence continues at coordinate 27,211 of NZ_QVQH01000031.1, forward strand.
GCTCCTGGCCTGCGCCCAAGCGGTGTAGATGAGGAAGCCGCCGAAGATGTAGAAGACCCAGCTGAAGTTCTCGATCGCGGCCGCGCCGAGGAAGATGAAGATCGTCCGCAGGACCAGCGCGAAGGCGATGCCGAACAGCAGCACCTTCTGCTGCAGCTCCCGGGGCACCGCGAAGCTCGCCATGATCAGGACGAAGACGAACAAGTTGTCCACCGAGAGGCTCTTCTCGGTGATGAAGCCGGCGAAGTACTCCCCGCCGAAGGTGGGCCCGGCGAACAGCAGCACGAGCAGGCCGAAGACCAGGGCGATGCCGATGTAGATCGCCGACCAGGTCGCCGACTCGCGCAGCGTGGGAGCGTGCGGGGTGCGGACGTGCCCGTAGAAGTCGAAGACGAGCATGCCGACGATCGCGGCGATCGTGATCGCCCAGACCCAGAACGGGACGTCCATGCGGTGTTACCTCCGGAGAACTGGCGGTTGTCAGCCCGGAGGTCTCTCCCGCCGCCCGGGGAGGCCGGGTGACCGACGGCGCCGGGGGCCGGTCGGCCCCGTGCTGACGACGCTGCCGCAGTGGGGATACTCCCCTCCTCGGGACCCTGCCGCAGCACGACGAGGGACCGTGGGGGCAACGGACGGGTGCCGGACGGTGTTCCCGGCGCGGCGCGGCCCGGGCGCGGCCGGCTCGGCGACCGCCGGCGCCGGTGCGCGGCCGCTGCTCAGGCGTGCGCCGCGTCGAGCTGGCGGAGCTCCTTCTTCAGCTCGGCCAGCTCGTCGCGGAGCCGGGCGGCGACCTCGAACTGCAGCTCCCGGGCGGCGGCGAGCATCTGGTCGTTCACCTGCGCGATGAGGTCGGCCAGCTCGTTGCGCGGCAGGCCGGCCACCTCGATCGACCCCGCCTTGGCCCCCGTCCTCCGGGAGGAGAGGCCGGGCACCGGCGCCTTGCCGCGGGACTGCTGCCGGCCGGAGCCGCCGAGCAGCTCGGTGGCGGCCCTCCCCGTCACGTCGTCGGCGTCCTCCGCGGCGCGGTAGATGCCGTCGAGGATGTCGACGATCTTCTTCCGCAGCGGCTGCGGGTCGATGCCGCGCTCGGCGTTGTAGGCGATCTGCTTCTCCCGGCGCCGGTTGGTCTCGTCGATCGCCTGCGCCATCGACGGGGTGACCGAGTCGGCGTACATGTGCACCTGGCCGGAGACGTTGCGGGCGGCGCGGCCGATGGTCTGGATGAGGGAGGTCCCCGAGCGGAGGAAGCCCTCCTTGTCGGCGTCCAGGATGGCCACCAGCGAGACCTCCGGCAGGTCGAGGCCCTCGCGCAGCAGGTTGATGCCGACCAGCACGTCGTACTCGCCCTGCCGCAGCTCGCGCAGCAGCTCCACCCGGCGCAGGGTGTCGACCTCCGAGTGCAGGTAGCGCACCTTGATGCCGAGCTCGAGCAGGTAGTCGGTGAGGTCCTCGGCCATCTTCTTGGTCAGCGTGGTGACCAGCACCCGCTCGTCCCGCTCGGTCCGCAGCCGGATCTCGTGCACCAGGTCGTCGATCTGGCCCTTGGTCGGCTTGACCACGACCTCCGGGTCGACCAGGCCGGTCGGGCGGATGACCTGCTCGACGACCTCGCCGCCGGTGCGGCCGAGCTCGTAGGGGCCGGGCGTGGCCGAGAGGTAGACGGTCTGGCCGATGCGGTCGGTGAACTCCTCCCACTTCAGCGGCCGGTTGTCCATCGCCGAGGGCAGCCGGAAGCCGTGCTCCACCAGCGTCCGCTTGCGGCTCATGTCGCCCTCGTACATGCCCCCGATCTGCGGCACGGTGACGTGCGACTCGTCGATGACCAGCAGGAAGTCGTCGGGGAAGTAGTCGAGCAGGCAGGAGCCGGCACTGCCGGCCGCGCGGCCGTCGATGTGCCGCGAGTAGTTCTCGATGCCGGAGCAGAAGCCGACCTGGCGCATCATCTCGATGTCGTAGGTGGTGCGCATGCGCAGCCGCTGGGCCTCGAGCAGCTTGCCCTGGCGCTCGAGCTCGGCCAGCCGCTGCTCCAGCTCGGCCTCGATCGAGGTGATGGCGCGCTCCATGCGCTCGGGCCCGGCGACGTAGTGGGTCGCCGGGAAGACGAACAGCTCGTCGACCTCGCGCACGACCTCGCCGGTGAGCGGGTGCAGGTAATAGAGGCGTTCCACCTCGTCGCCGAACATCTCGATGCGGACGGCCAGCTCCTCGTAGACCGGGAACACCTCGACCGTGTCCCCGCGCACCCGGAAGGTGCCGCGGGTGAACGACAGGTCGTTGCGGGTGTACTGCTCGGTGACGAGGGTGCGCAGCAGCTCGTCGCGGTCGCGCTCCTCCCCCACCCGGATGCGCAGCGCGCGGTCGACGTACTCCTGCGGGGTGCCCAGGCCGTAGATGCAGGAGACGGTGGCCACCACGACGACGTCCCGCCGGGTCAGCAGGCTCATCGTCGCCGAGTGGCGCAGCCGCTCGACCTCCTCGTTGATCGAGGAGTCCTTCTCGATGTAGGTGTCGGTCTGCGGGACGTAGGCCTCGGGCTGGTAGTAGTCGTAGTACGAGACGAAGTACTCGACCGCGTTGTCGGGCAGCAGCTCGCGGAACTCGTTGGCCAGCTGCGCGGCGAGGGTCTTGTTCGGCGCCATGACCAGGGTCGGGCGCTGCACCTGCTCGACGAGCCAGGCGGTGGTCGCCGACTTCCCCGTGCCGGTGGCGCCGAGGAGCACGCTGTGGGCCTCCCCGGCCCTGACCCGCTCGGCGAGGGCCGCGATCGCGGCCGGCTGGTCACCCGCGGGCTCGAAGTCGCTGACGACGCGGAAACGCCCCTGGGTGGGCCGGATGTCGGTGGTCGCGCGCACGGGGACGACGGTACGTCGGCGGTGTGACAGGACGGCGGTGTGACGGGAGGGCGCGGGTGGGGCGGCAGGGTACGCGAGGGGTGGCCGGGGCGGTCGGCTTGCCCCCGGTGCTTGCCCCGGGGTATCCGGCCCCCTAGCGTCCCGGACCGCAGGAGCGGACCCGCCGGGGTCCAGCGCCACCCGGGCCGGGCCCGGGCGAGGTCGGACCCCGGTTCCGCTGCCCCGGCCGGACCTGCGCACGACGGCCCCCGCGGGAGGACACCGCGGGGGCCGTCGTCGTCCGGGGAGCCCCTCCGGCGGGCCGTCCGGGGCGCCCGGGCAGGATCGGGGTGAGCGGGATCTCCGCCGCCGCCGCCGGGCCGAGGATTGCGTGCCCGCCGTCGGGGGCACGGGGATCCCGGAGCAGCAGGTGCACCGACCTCCCCGCATCGCACCCGGGGAGGCCACCGGCCCCCACCCCGCGGGGCGCAACGCGCAGGAGGACCCCCCAGATGACCCAGGTGTGGCCCGGTACCGCCTACCCGCTGGGCGCCACGTTCGACGGCACCGGCACCAACTTCGCGATCTTCAGCGAGGTCGCCGAGCGGGTCGAGCTGTGCCTGTTCCACGACGACGGCACCGAGGAGCGGATCCGGCTCCCCGAGATGGACGGCTACGTCTGGCACGCCTTCCTGCCCGGGATCCAGCCCGGCCAGCGCTACGGCTACCGGGTGCACGGCCCGTACGACCCCGCGCAGGGCCTGCGCTGCAACCCGAACAAGCTGCTGCTCGACCCCTACGCCAAGGCCATCGACGGGCAGGTCGACTGGGACCCCTCGGTCTTCGGCTACGACTTCGACAGCGGCGAGCGCAACGACGAGGACTCCGCCCCGCACATGCCGAAGTCCGTCGTCATCAACCCGTACTTCGACTGGGGCGTCGACCGGCCCCCGAAGATCCCGTACCACAAGACGGTCATCTACGAGGCGCACGTCAAGGGCCTCACCATGACCCACCCCGACGTGCCCGACGAGCTGCGCGGCACCTACGCCGGCATCGCCCACCCGGCGGTGGTCAACCACCTGCAGGACCTCGGCGTCACCGCGATCGAGCTCATGCCCGTGCACCAGTTCGTGCAGGACGACACCCTGCAGCAGAAGGGCCTGCGCAACTACTGGGGCTACAACACCATCGGCTTCTTCGCCCCGCACAACGAGTACGCCAGCAACACCGACAACGGCATGCAGGTGCAGGAGTTCAAGGGGATGGTCCGCACCCTGCACGAGGCGGGCATCGAGGTCATCCTCGACGTCGTCTACAACCACACGGCGGAGGGCAACCACCTCGGCCCCACCCTGTCGTTCAAGGGCATCGACAACCGGGCCTACTACCGGCTGGTCGACGACGACCCGACGTACTACATGGACTACACGGGCACGGGGAACTCGCTCAACGCCCGCACCCCGCAGGCGCTGCAGCTGATCATGGACTCGCTGCGCTACTGGGTCACCGAGATGCACGTCGACGGGTTCCGGTTCGACCTCGCCTCGACGCTGGCCCGCGAGCTGCACGCCGTCGACCGGCTCTCGGCCTTCTTCGACCTGGTGCACCAGGACCCGGTCGTCAGCCAGGTCAAGCTCATCGCCGAGCCGTGGGACGTCGGCGAGGGCGGCTACCAGGTCGGCAACTTCCCGGCCCTGTGGACCGAGTGGAACGGCAAGTACCGCGACACCGTGCGCGACTTCTGGCGCGGCGAGGACGCCACGGTGGGCGAGTTCGCCAGCCGGATCACCGGGTCCTCCGACCTCTACCAGCACTCCGGCCGCCGCCCGGTGGCGAGCATCAACTTCGTCACCGCGCACGACGGCTTCACGATGACCGACCTGGTCTCCTACAACGAGAAGCACAACGAGGCCAACGGCGAGGGCAACAACGACGGCGAGAGCCACAACCGCAGCTGGAACTGCGGGGTCGAGGGGCCGACGACCGACAAGAAGGTCGTCGCCCTGCGCGCGCGCCAGCGGCGCAACTTCCTGGCCACGCTGATGCTCAGCCAGGGCGTGCCGATGGTGCTGCACGGCGACGAGCTCGGCCGGACCCAGAAGGGCAACAACAACGGCTACTGCCAGGACTCGGCCCTGACCTGGATCGACTGGGAGCACGTCGACGCCGGGCTGCTGGAGTTCACCCGGCTGGTCACCCGCATCCGGGCCGAGCACCCCACGTTCCGCCGGCGCCGCTTCTTCCACGGCCGGCCGGTGCGCCGCGAGGCCGGTCAGCCGGTGCCGGACATCGCCTGGTTCACCCACGCCGGCGACCTGATGACCGAGGAGGACTGGGACGCCGCCTACGCCAAGTCCATCGGGGTCTACCTCAACGGGCACGGGATCCGCTCGACCGACGAGCGCGGCGAGGACGTCGTCGACGACCACTTCTACCTGGCGTTCAACGCCTGGCACGAGCCGATCGAGTACACCCTCCCGCCGGAGGAGTACGCCCAGTCCTGGACCGTCGTCCTCGACACGGCGGAGATGGGGGACGTCGAGCCGCGCGAGCTCAAGCCGGGTGAGTCCGTCATGCTGCAGGACCGGTCGATGATCGTGCTGTCGGCCAAGCGGCGCTCGTGACGGGCACCGGCACCGACGGCCGGCAGGCGCCCCGCGCCACCTACCGGCTGCAGGTCACCGCGGACCAGACGCTGCACGACGTCGCCGGGCTGGCCGGCTACCTGGCCGATCTCGGCGTCAGCCACGCCTATTCCTCGCCGCTGCTGCGCGCCGCGGCCGGCAGCACGCACGGCTACGACACCGTGGACCACGCGCACGTGGACGAGTCCCGCGGCGGCCGGGAGGGCCTCGACCGGTTCGTGGCCGCCCTGCACGAGCACGGCCTGGGCCTGGTGCTCGACCTGGTGCCCAACCACATGGGCGTCGCCGACCCGGCCGAGGTGCCCTGGTGGTGGGACGTCCTGCGGCACGGGCGGGGCAGCGCGCACGCCGACGCCTTCGACATCGACTGGGAGTTCGGCGGCGGACGGGTGCGCATCCCCGTCCTGGGGTCGGCGGACGACGTCGAGAAGCTCGAGGTGGTCGACGGCGAGCTGCGCTACTACGACAACCGCTTCCCCGTCGCGCCCGGCACCGGGGACGGCACCCCGCAGGAGGTGCACGACCGCCAGCACTACGAGCTGGTCGACTGGCGGCGGGCCGACCGGGACCTCAACTACCGGCGGTTCTTCGCGATCAACACCCTGGCCGGGCTGCGGGTCGAGGACCCCGCCGTCTTCGAGGCCACCCACGCGCTGGTCCGGGAGCTGGTGGAGGGCGGTGCGGTCGACGGGCTGCGGATCGACCACCCTGACGGGCTGGCCGACCCGAAGGGGTACCTGGACCGGCTGGCCGGGATCTCCGGCGGCCGCTGGACTGTCGTGGAGAAGATCCTCGAGCCGGGCGAGGAGCTCCCGGAGAGCTGGGCGGCCGCCGGCACGACGGGCTACGACGCGCTGGCCGAGGTGGGCGACGTCCTGGTCGACCCCGCCGGCGAGGCGGCGCTGACCGCGCTCGACACCGAGCTGGCCGACGGCCCGGTCGACTACCCCCGCCTGGTGCACGACGCCAAGCGGGAGGTGACCGACGGCATCCTCGGGTCGGAGGTCGCCCGGCTGGTGCGGGTGATCGGGGAGCTGCCGGGCATCGACCGGGCCCGGCAGACCGAGGCCCTCGCCGAGCTGCTGGCCTCCTTCCCCGTCTACCGCACCTACCTCCCCGACGGCCGCGAGCACCTGGACGCCACCGTCGCCGCCGTCCGGGACCGGCGCCCCGACCTCACCGCGGCCCTCGACGCCCTCCACCCCGTCCTGGGTCGGGCCGGCACCGAGGCGGCCACCCGCTTCGAGCAGACCAGCGGGCCGGTGATGGCCAAGGGTGTCGAGGACAGCACCTACTACCGGTGGGCGCGGTTCGTGGCGCTCAACGAGGTGGGCGGCGACCCGGCCCGCTTCGGCCGCACGGTCGAGGGGTTCCACGAGGCCCAGGCGCGCCGGCTGGCCCGCGCGCCCCGGTCGATGACCTCGCTGTCGACGCACGACACCAAGCGCAGCGAGGACGTCCGCGCCCGGCTCGCCGTCCTCGCGGAGGTGCCGACCGAGTGGGCGGACCTGGTCCGCGGGTGGCTGTCCCGGCACCCGCTGCCCGACCGGCCGCTGGCCCACCTGGTGTGGCAGAACCTGGTCGGCGCCTGGCCGCTGTCCCGGGAGCGCGCGCACGGCTACGCGGAGAAGGCCGCCCGCGAGGCCGGCACGTCGACCACCTGGACCGACCCCGACGAGGCCTTCGAGGCCCGGCTGCACGCCCTCGTGGACGCCGCGTTCGACGACCCGGCCACCTCCGCCGAGGTGGGGGCGTTCGTCGCCCGGATCGCGCCGTACGGCCGCGCCAACGCGCTGGCGCAGAAGCTGGTGCAGCTCACGATGCCCGGCGTCCCGGACGTCTACCAGGGCACCGAGCTGTGGGACCTCTCGCTGGTCGACCCGGACAACCGCCGGCCGGTCGACTGGGACCTCCGCCGCCGGCTGCTGGCCCGCCTCGACGAGGGCCGGCTGCCGCCGGTGGACGACGAGGGCGCGGCCAAGCTGCTCGTCGTCTCCCGCGCCCTGCGGGCCCGCCGCGACTCCCCGGAGCTGTTCTCCGGGTACGAGCCGGTGACCGCGACCGGGTCCGCGGCCGGGCACGCGGTCGCGTTCGACCGGGGCGGGGCGGTGACGGTGGCGACCCGGCTGCCGGTGGCGCTGGAGGCCGCCGGCGGCTGGGGGGACACCGCGCTGCGGCTGCCGACCGGCTCCTGGCGGGACCTGCTCACCGGAACGCGGATGGTCTCCGACGCCGCCGGCGTGCCCGTCTCCGCGGCGCTCGCCCGGCTGCCCGTCGCGCTCCTCGTCCGAGACTGAGCGGCGCCCGGGGTCCGGGGTCCGGGGTCGGAGGACCCGGGCCCGGGTCCCCGCCCCACCCTGACCAGCACAGGAGGCTCTGCCCGCGTATCCGGGGCGGATACGCGGGCAGAGCCTCCTGTGCCGCGCCCCCCGCCGTCCACCAGTGGGGCGCAGGGGGGCGGTGTCGTCCCCGCGTGACCCGCTCGTTACCTTTGCCGGGCGCCCGCCGCACCGAGGCGGGCGCCGGTGCCGATCCGCCCAACCCCGTCCGTCGGCCACCGCACCACCTGCACCGCTCCAGGACGGGGGCGGGGGACCCACTTCGACGCCCGCGGCCGACGGCCGCCGGCGTCTCGGGGTGAAGCCGCGTCACGCGCGGCCGGGGCACCGATCGCTCCGAACCCGACAGCTCACCTCGCAGGCGGCGGATCGGAGTTCTCCCATGCGCATGTCCACCTCCCTGCTCCGCCGTGCCTTCCTCACGGCGGGTGCGACCGCTGCCGCACTCGGCGTGACGGCCCTTCCCGCCTCCGCGGCCGCGCCGAACGACTGGGACGCCGTCGCCCAGTGCGAGTCCAGCGGCAACTGGGCCATCAACACCGGCAACGGCTACTACGGCGGCCTGCAGTTCAGCCAGAGCACCTGGGAGGGCTTCGGCGGCCTGCAGTACGCCGCCCGGGCCGACCTGGCGACCAAGGCGCAGCAGATCGCCACCGCCGAGCGCACGCTCGACGTCCAGGGCCCGGGTGCCTGGCCGACCTGCGGCACGGCCCTCGACCCGTCGGCCCCCGAGGCGGGCACGGCGGCCGCCGCCCCCGCTCCCGCTCCGGCGCCCGCGCCGGCCCCGGCCGCGGCGTCCGGCGCCACGCACACCGTCGTGGCCGGCGACACGCTCGGGAAGATCGCGGCGCAGCACGGCGTCGCCGGCGGCTGGCAGGCGCTGTACGAGAAGAACAGCGGCGTCCTCAGCAGCCCGCACGTGATCATGCCGGGTCAGGTCCTGGCGCTCTGACCGTGCCGCGGGGCCGCGGGGGGCCGGCGCGCCGGTCCTCCGCGGCCCCGTCCGCGGCCGGGGCGGGGGCGCGCACCGCGGCCAGCGCCGCCGGCCAGTCCGGGTCCTCCCGGTACCCGCTGTGCCCGCCGACACCGGCCACCGCCCGGACGTGCCGCGCAGCCGGCCCGCCGCGCCGGCGACCGCGGCCAGGGCCAGCAGCAGCCCGGCGGCGGCCAGCAGCCTGCCAGGCGGTCAGGTCGACGACGACCAGCGCCGCGGCCAGGGCGAACAGGGCGGTGAGCACGAGCGCGACGGTGCGCAGCAGCGCGCCGCAGAGGGCGTGCACGCCGCGGGCCGCGCCCCGCCCGGGCGGCGGCAGCACGAACTGCGCGGCGTTCACCGCGCCGAAGGGGACCAGCAGCAGCCACAGGCCCTGGCTCCAGGTGCCCGACGTCCACCGGCCCCAGTGGAAGGCCTCGAGCACGCGCCCGTCCGCGGCGCGCACCTCGCGCCCGAGGGCGTCGGCCGGGCGGAAGCAGCGGCTGCGGTCGTCCCCGGGCGACCTCGACGGTGTGCGCGCCGCCCAGCAGGTAGTCCGGTGGCGTCCCGCTGACGCCGTGGACGCGCAGCTCCACCCGCTCGGCCACGGCCTGCCCTCTCTCCGCGGTGGGACGGTTGGCGGTCGGCTCCGCGGGCATGATCGACCCGTCGTCCGCTCCCCGCACCCCCTCCGGAGGCGCCCGCATGTCCGCACCCGCCGAGTTCGCCGTCTGGGCCCCGCTGCCGGAGCGGGTGCGGGTCCAGGTCGACGGCGCCGTGCACGAGATGACGCGGGACGAGCAGGGCTGGTGGCGCGCGAGCGTCGAGGCCGCGCCGGAGGCGGACTACGGGTTCCTGCTCGGCGACGACGACAAGCTCTACCCCGACCCGCGGTCGCGCCGGCAGCCGCAGGGCGTGCACGGCCCGTCCCGCCGGTTCGACCCGGCGGCCCACGCGTGGGGCGACCGCGCGTGGACCGGGCGGCCGCTGGCCGGCGGCGTGGTCTACGAGATGCACGTCGGCACGTTCACCGCCGAGGGGACGCTCGACGCGGCGATCGGGAAGCTCGACCACCTGGTCGACCTCGGCGTCGACTTCGTCGAGCTGCTGCCGGTCAACGGGTTCGACGGCACGCACAACTGGGGCTACGACGGCGTCCTCTGGTACGCGGTGCAGGAGAGCTACGGCGGCCCCGCGGCCTACCAGCGGTTCGTCGACGCCTGCCACCAGCGCGGCCTCGGCGTTCTCCAGGACGTCGTCTACAACCACCTCGGCCCGTCGGGGAACTACCTGCCGCTGTTCATGCCGGTCTTCAGCGAGGGCGGCGCCACCACCTGGGGCAGCTCGGTCAACCTCTCCGGCCCGGACTCCGACGGGGTGCGCCGCTACGTGCTCGACAACGCGCTGATGTGGCTGCGCGACATGCACGTCGACGGGCTGCGCCTGGACGCCGTCCACGCCCTGGTCGACGAGCGGGCCACGCACGTGCTCGAGGAGATGGCGCAGGAGGTCGACCGGCTCTCGGTCGCCGAGGGCCGGCCCCTGACGCTGATCGCCGAGAGCGACCTCAACGACCCGCGGATGGTCACCCCGCGGGTGGCCGGCGGCACGGGCATCCACGCGCAGTGGAGCGACGACTTCCACCACGCGCTGCACGCCGTCCTCACCGGGGAGGGGCAGGGCTACTACGCCGACTTCGCCGCGGCCGGGCCGGCCGGGCTGGCCAAGACGCTGACCGGCGCCTTCTTCCACGACGGGGCGTGGTCCAGCTTCCGCCGGAGGCACCACGGCCGGCCGGTCGACACCGCCCTGCTGCCCGGCTGGAAGTTCCTCGGCTACCTGCAGGACCACGACCAGATCGGCAACCGGGCCGTCGGCGACCGCGTGTCGGCGTCGCTCTCCCCCGGCCTGCTCGCCGTCGGGGCCACGCTGGTGCTCACCAGCCCGTTCACCCCCATGCTGTTCATGGGCGAGGAGTGGGGCGCCGCGACGCCGTGGCAGTTCTTCACCAGTCACACCGACCCGGAGATCGGCCGGGCGACGGCGGAGGGGCGCCGCAACGAGTTCGCCGAGCACGGCTGGGACGCCGACGTGGTGCCCGACCCCCAGGACCCGGAGACCTTCACCCGCTCCAAGCTGGACTGGGGCGAGCCGGAGCGGGCGCCGCACGCCGGGCTGCTGGCGCTGCACCGTGCCCTGCTGGCGCTGCGCCGGGCCCAGCCCGACCTCGTCGACCCCGACCTCTCCCGGGTCGCGGTCGCGTGGGACGACGAGGACCGCTGGCTGGTCGTGCACCGCGGGGCCCTGCGCGTGGTGGTCAACCTGGCCGGCGCCCCGCGCGAGATCGACCTCGACCGGCCGGCCACCGGTGTCCTCCTGGCGACCGGCGCCCACCTCGGCTCCGGCGAGGAGCCCGCCGTGGACGGCCGGACGGTGACGCTGCCCGCCGAGAGCGCGGCCGTGCTCACCACCGCCTGACGTGCGCCGGCTGCTGCCCGCCCCCGGGCCGCTGGACGACGCCGCGCTGGAGGACGACGCCGCGCTGGAGGACGACGCCGCGCTGGCCGACGCCTACCGCCTGCCGGCCGGCCGCTCGGTGCGGGTCAACTTCGTCGTCTCCCTCGATGGGGCGATCACCGTCGAGGGGCGCAGCGAGGGCCTCGGCTCCCTCGGCGACCAGCGGGTGTTCCGGCTGCTGCGGGCGCTGGCCGACGTCGTGCTGGTCGGGCACGGCACGGCGGCCGGCGAGGGGTACCGGCCGGTGGCCGCCGACTCCGCGGTCGGCCGGCTGCGCCGGGAGCTGGGCCGGCCGCCGGTCGCGCCGATCGCGGTCGTCTCCCGGCGGGCGTCGCTGGCGCCGGGCGACCGGCTGGCGGTGGCCCCCACGCTGCTGGTGACCTGCGCCGCGGCCGACCCCGGCCGGCGGGCCGCGCTCGCCGCCGCGGGGGTCGACGTGCTCGTGTGCGGGGACGACGACGTCGACCTGCCCACGGCGCTGGACCTCCTGGCCGACCGGGGCCTGGAGCAGGTGCTGTGCGAGGGCGGCCCGTCGCTGCTCGCCGCGGCGCTGGAGGCGGGGGTGGTCGACGAGCTCGACCTGACGCTGGCGCCGGCGCTGGTCGGCGGGGAGGCCCGGCTGCTGCCCGGCCGGCTGGCGGACGTCGTCCGCCCGCGCCTGGTGCAGCTGCTCGAGGACGACGGCGTCCTGCTCACCCGCTACGCCGTCGGCCGGTCCCCCACCATCCGCACCACGTCCCCGTAGCCCGCCAGCCGCCCGTCCGCGGTCAGCAGGACAGCGCCCTCCGCGACCGCCTGGGCGACGAGGAGCCGGTCGAACGGGTCGCGGTGGACGTCGGGCAGGTGCTCGACCCCGGCGGCGTGCTCGGGGGTGACCGGTAGGTGCTCGAGGACCAGCTCGGTCGTGACGCGACGCGTCCACGTCCGGACGTCTGTCCCGACGGAGAGCGTGCCCAGGCGCTGTTTGATCGCCAGCTCCCACACGCACACCGCCGAGAGCAGGCGCTGGTCCGCATCGAGCAGCAGCTGCCGGGCCGCGCCCAGCCGGACCGACTGGTGGGTGGCCCAGACGACGACGTGGGTGTCGAGGAGGACCTTCACTCCTCGCCCTCGAACGCCCGCTGCAGGTCCTCGGGCAGGTCGTCGAAGTCGTCGGCGATCCACACGTTGCCGCGGTCGAAGTCGAAGTTGGGTGTCCGCCGGGCCGGCCCGACCAGCCTCGCCACCACCCGGCCACGATTGGTGATCTCGACCTCCTCACCCGCCGCGACCCTCTCCAGCAGCCGCGACAGGTGCGTCTTGGCCTCGTGCACCCCGACCGACGTAGTCATGTGACCTAGTCTATTCGCGGCGGCACGTGTCGTCCCGCGGAGCGCCCGAACCGGTGACGACGGAGTCGGTGCGCTCCGGTCGTGGTCGCCTGCTGCTTGACTGACCGCCATGGACCTGCCCCTCCTCCCGCCGGTCAAGCCGATGCTGGCCAAGGCGGTCACGACGCTGCCCGTCGCCGACGGCCTCTACTACGAGCCGAAGTGGGACGGCTTCCGCTGCATCGTCTTCCGCGACGGCGACGAGGTGGAGCTGGGCAGCCGCAACGAGCGGCCGATGACCCGCTACTTCCCGGAGGTGGTCGCGGCGGTCAAGGAGGCCCTGCCCGAGCGCTGCGTGGTGGACGGCGAGATCGTCGTCCCGCAGGGCGACCGGCTGCACTTCGAGGCGCTGCTGCAGCGCATCCACCCCGCCGAGTCGCGGGTCAACCTCCTGGCCGAGCAGACCCCGGCCTCGTTCGTCGCCTTCGACCTGCTCGCCCTCGGCGACGAGTCGCTCGTGGAGACCCCGTTCGGGCAGCGGCAGGCCCGGCTGCGGGAGGTGGTCACCGGCACCGGCTCGGTGCACGTCACCGCGATCACCCAGGACCCCGCCACCGCGCAGCGGTGGTTCCAGGAGTTCGAGGGGGCCGGCCTGGACGGGGTGCTCGCCAAGCCCGCCGACCTGCCCTACGGCCCTGACCAGCGGCTGATGACCAAGGTCAAGCACGTGCGCACCGCCGACTGCGTGGTCGCCGGGTTCCGCTGGCACAAGAGCGGCCCGGTCGTCGGGTCGCTGCTGCTGGGCCTCTACGACTCCGACGGCGGGCTGCAGCACATCGGGGTGGCGGCGTCCTTCCCCATGAAGCGGCGGGCCGAGCTGGTCCGCGAGCTGGCCCCGTACCGGGCCGGCGCGCTCGACGGGCACCCCTGGCAGGACTGGGCGAACGCCCAGGTCAACGGCGACGGCGAGCACCGGATGCCCGGGGCGCAGAGCCGCTGGAACGCCGGCAAGGACCTCTCCTGGGTGCCGCTGCGACCCGAGCTCGTGGTCGAGGTCAAGTACGACCAGCTGGAGGGCCGGCGGCTGCGGCACACCGGGCACTTCCTGCGCTGGCGGCCCGACCGGGAGCCGCGCAGCTGCACGTACGACCAGCTCGAGGTCCCGGTCCGGTACGACCTCGCCGAGGTCTTCGCCGGCTGAGACCTCGCCGGGGTCTTCGCCGGCCGGGACCTCGCCGGGGTCTTCGCCGGCCGGCACGCCGGGCGCCGACTGTGATCCTGGTGACGCTGCGGCCCCTGCGGTGCCGGCGGGACCGCGAGGTCAGCGGCCGGGTCGGCGGGGTCCTTCGCGGCCAGGGCGTCTGCACCGCCGCCGTCGGCCACCTACCCTCGACGATCATGCGCCTGTCCCGCGGTCTGCTGGCCGCTGCCTCCGGCCTGCTCCTGGCCGTCACCGGCTGCTCGTCCGCCGGTGACGAGCCGGCCGCCTCCGCACCGTCGTCGACGTCGTCCGCGCCGGCCGAGGCGATCGCCCAGGACATCCGGTGGACGCCCTGCGACGAGCAGATCGACCCGCTGATCGCCGGGACGCCGGGCAGCGAGCGCGACCTCGCCTTCGAGTGCGGCAGCACCGAGGTGCCGATCAGCTACGAGGAGCCCGACGGCGCCACGCTGCCGCTGTTCCTCGTCCGGGCGCGGCTGGCCGGTCAGACCGACCGCATCGGCTCCCTGCTGGTCAACCCCGGCGGGCCGGGCGGGTCCGGCGCCGACGCGGCGATCGGCTCGGCCCTGACGCTGCCGGAGGACGTGCTGCGCCGCTTCGACCTGATCGGCTTCGACCCGCGCGGGGTGGGCCTGTCCACCCCGGTCGAGTGCGTCCCGGCGGAGCTGAAGGACCGGCTGGTCGCCGCCGAGCCGCGGCCGACCACCGAGGAGCAGCTCGACGAGACCTTCGCCCTCGCGCAGGAGGTCGCCGACGGCTGCGCCGAGGAGTACGGCGACGCGCTCGGCACCTTCAACACCGTCGACACCGCCCGGGACATGGACCTGCTGCGCCAGTCCCTGGGCGACGAGCAGCTGACCTACCTCGGCTACTCCTACGGCACCACGCTGGGTTCGACCTACGCCGAGCTGTTCCCGGAGAACGTGCGCGCGCTCGTGCTCGACGCCGCGGTCGACCCCGACACCGACCCGGTGACCGACGCCGAGACCAGCGCCGCCTCCTTCGAGGCCGGCTTCGACGCCTTCGCGGCCAACTGCACGAAGCTGGTATCGGGGTGCCCGCTGGGGGACGACCCGCGCCGGTTCGTGCAGGACCTGCTGGCGCAGGCCGCGCAGGCGCCGATCCCGAGCGCGCGCGAGGGCGAGACGCGGCAGGCCACCCCCGGCGTCGTCCTCACCGCCGTGCAGGCCGCGCTGTACGACACCGGCGCGTGGCCGCAGCTGGCGCAGGGCCTCGCGGCCGCGCAGCAGGGCGACTCCCAGCAGCTGTTCTCCCTGGCCGACAGCTACTACGGCCGGCTGCAGGACGGCACGTGGTCCAACCTCATCGACGCCAACCTGGCGGTCAACTGCGCCGACAGCGACCCCGACGAGCAGGTCGACGAGCAGCGGGTGCGCGAGCTGGCCGCCGACTGGGGTCAGCGCTACCCGCTCTTCGGCGCGGGCTCGGCGACCGGCCTCCACACCTGCTCGGTCTGGGAGGCCGAGCACACGCCGCTGCCGGAGCGGGACGCCGCGGGGGCCGCGCCGATCCTGGTGGTCGGGAACACCGGCGACCCGGTGACCCCGCTGACGGGCGCGCAGGACCTCGCCGAGGAGCTCGAGTCCGGCGTGCTGCTCACCTGGGAGGGGCAGGGCCACACCGCCTACCCGAAGACCGACTGCGTCACCCAGGCGGTGGGTTCCTACCTCGTCGACCTGGTGGTCCCGCAGGACGGGCTGACCTGCCCGGCCTGACTCCCCTAGGGTCCGCGGGGTGAGCTCCTCCCCCGGGTCCGGTCGGTGATGGCGTCGTCGAAGGACGCCGTCCTGCTGCAGGTCGACGGCCGGGAGGTGCGGGTCTCCAACCCGGAGAAGCCGTACTTCGCCGAGCGCGGGATCCGCAAGATCGACGTCGTCGAGTACTTCCTCTCTGTCGGCGACGGGGTCCTGGCCGCCCTGCGGGACCGGCCGACGACGCTGGAGCGCTGGCCGGGCGGGGTGTTCGAGGGGGCGCGGCTGTCGACGCGGGTGGACAACACCGGCGACGCCTTCTACCAGAAGCGGGTGCCGAAGAACGCCCCCGACTGGGTGCCGACCGCGCACATCACCTTCCCGAGCGGGCGGACGGCGGACGAGATCGCACCCGACTCGGTCGCCGTCGTCGCGTGGTGCGCCAACCTCGGGACGCTCACCTTCCACCCGTGGCCGGTGGACAAGACCGACGTCGAGTCGCCGAACCAGCTCCGCATCGACCTCGACCCGCAGCCGGGCACCGACTTCGCCGACGCCGTGCGGGTGGCCCCGCACGTCCGGGAGCTGCTGGGCGAGTTCGGCATGCAGGGCTGGCCGAAGACCTCCGGCGGGCGCGGGGTGCACGTCTACGTGCCCATCCAGCCGCGGTGGACCTTCACCGAGGTCCGCCGCGCGGTGATCGCCTTCGGCCGCGAGCTGGAGCGCCGGCTGCCCGACCAGGTGACCATGTCGTGGTGGAAGGAGGAGCGCGGCGAGAAGATCTTCATCGACTACAACCAGATGGCCCGGGACCGCACGATCGCCAGCGCCTACTCCATCCGGCCCCGGCCGCACGCGCCGGTGTCGGCGCCGGTCGACTGGGACGAGCTGCCCGACGTCCGGCCCGAGGACTTCGACGTCCTCACCATGCCCGCCCGGTTCCGCGAGGTCGGCGACAAGCACGCCGGCCTGGCCGAGCACGCCTTCGGCATCGAGCCGCTGCTGGAGCTGGCCGACCGCCAGGCGAGGGACGACGACCTCGGCGACCTGCCCTACCCGCCGGACTACCCGAAGATGCCGGGCGAGCCGATGCGGGTCCAGCCGAGCCGGGCTAAGCGCCCTACCAGCGAGAACGAGTGATCCCGACGCTTTCGCGGGCCTAGCACAGCGCTCACTCGCCCGATAACCTGCCGCCGTGGCGATCCGGCTCGAGGACCTGCTGGCGTCCTTCCGGCGGCACCTCCGGGCCGCCGCCAAGGCGCCCCGGACCATCGAGCTGTACGGCCAGAGCGTCGAGTACTTCAGCCGCTGGCTCGCCGATCGCAGCCGGCCGGCGACACTGGACGAGCTGACCAGGCACGCGATCAGCGCCTGGCTGGCGGAGCTCGCCGAGACGTGCGAGCCCTCCACCGTCGGCACCCGGCTGCGCGGGATGCGCCGGTTTTGCCGCTGGCTGGTCACTGAAGGGGAACTGGAGAAGGCCCCCACCGACGGCATCGAGATCCCCAGCCCGCCCGATAAGCCGGTGCCGATCCTCACCGACGACGAGATCGCCGCCCTGCTGAAGGCCTGCGCGGTCGGCCGCGGCCGGCCCGGGAGCTTCGACCGCACCGTGTTCCTCGGGCGTCGAGACGAGGTCGTCCTGCGCCTGCTGCTCGACACCGGCGTACGGGTCTCGGAGCTGTGCGGCCTTGAGCTGACCGACGTCGACCTCGACCGGGAGCTGGCCTACGTCACCGGCAAGGGCTCCCGTCCGCGGGTGGTGCCCTTCGGTGCGAAGACCGCGCAGGCGGTGGACCGCTACCTGCGGGTGCGAGCGCTGCACCCGCACGCTCGGTCGACGCGGCTGCTGCTGGGCCAGCGTGGCCCGATGACGCCCGATGGCGCCCGCGACGTCCTCCACATCCGAGCGGCGCAGGCCGGGGTCGCCGACGTGCACCCGCACCGCTTCCGGCACACCTTCGCCCACCGCTGGCTGGCCGGAGGAGGACAGGAGCGGGACCTGATGATGCTCGCCGGTTGGCGCTCGGACGACATGCTGTCCCGCTACGCCGCCTCGACAGCGGTCGAGCGCGCGCACGACGCGCACCGGCGTCTCGGCCTCGGAGATCGACTGTGAGCCGGTGTTCCCCGTGACGTGACCCCGCTGCTAGCCCGACCTGCACGCATCACACCACGGGGTCTTGCCGGCATGGGCTAGACCGACACGATACGCTTTGGCTTGACAGCAGGGGGTGACGATATGGGCCTTGCGGCGCTGCCTGCGCGCCATGGAGAGTGCCGCTGCCGCCCCGACCCGGACGAACTGCCAGAGCCCCTCCTCCACACGCACCTCGAGGATCAGAACATCGCCCCGCCCTTGGCCGTTCTCGGCGTCGGGTACGAACTCAAGACCTGGCGGGCCGACGCCCTCGCCAACCACATCCTCGACTGGGTACTCGACTTCGCGCTGCGGCCCGAGGAGCGGCGTCCGTTGAACCCGGGCCGAGCCCGTGCGGTCATGCGTCGCGCAGTTGAGGCGACGTTCGGCAACGGCACGGATCGCGGCGTGCCGGGCGAGATCCTGCTGCATGCCGTCTGCCGCCAGTTTTTCGGCAGTGACACTGTCATCAGCAAGGTCTTCTTCAAGACCGCCGACAACGACACCTACAAGGGGTTCGACGGCGTCCACTGCGTGCACAACCACCTTGACGAACTGGAACTGTGGCTCGGCGAGGCCAAGTTCTATCGCAGCCTCGAATCCGCGATCCGAGCCGCGCTGGACGACCTGGAGGAGCACCTGCGCCGCGGCTACCTCCGCAACGAGTTCGCCATCGTGGCGGAGAAGATTGACGACAGCCACCCGCACGCCGACGAGCTGCGACGGCTCATGCACCCCCACACCTCGCTCGATGAGGTGTTCGACCGCATCGTCGTCCCCGTGCTGATTGCGTACGACAGCGACGCGACGAGCAAGCACGAGAGGCTCTGCCCCGAATACCACGAGGCCTTGGAGGCCGAGGCACGGCGCGCGTGGCTGCGGTTCTCCCGCGGCGTCGACGCCGCCCTCCCCGTTACCGTGCGCTTGTTCTTGGTGCCGATGGCCGACACGACCGCGCTTCTCGCCGCCCTGCACGAGGAATTGGGCCGTTGAGTGTGACTTTCACGGAGGCCCGCGGCCTCGTCGCGCGGGGGGACCTCGCCGGAAACAACACCTTCGACGTCCTTGTCGCAGTCGCTCGCCGCGGCTCGGTCGGCGACCGGGACCAGGCCCGTGAACTGCTCATCCGGCTGCTCGCACGGCGTAACAAGATTCCTCCCGGCGCCGACGGTCTCCTTCAGGCCCTCGTCCGCGAGCACGGCCTATACCCCTACCTCCGAGACGTTGTGGAACTGTCGGTCGCCGACCGCCTCGCCTACGAGGCGCACCGCCCCGAAAGCATGACGGACGACCGCATCGTCTTCCACACCGAGCAGGCGCTCGTCTATGAGCGCCTCCTTGCTGGAGAAAACGTCGTGCTCTCCGCGCCCACCAGCTTTGGCAAGAGCCTCGTCGTCGACGCCATTCTCGCGCGGCAGGACTTCCGCAACGCCGCCGTCGTCGTCCCCACCATCGCCCTCATGGATGAGTGCCGTCGCCGGATGTCCAGGCTTGACCATAAGTACAAGATCGTGACACACGGATCGCAGGCCCTTGAGGCAAGGAACCTGTTCGTCATGACGCAGGAACGGCTGCTCGAGGTCCGCGAGCTGCCGCCGCTGGACTTCTTTGTCATCGACGAGTTTTACAAGCTCGACCCTGCTCACAGCGACGAGCGATCGAACCGTCTCAACATCGTGTTCCATCGGTTGCTGAACACTGGCGCGCAGTACTACCTACTAGTGCTCCGTAACTGACGCGGTTGGTGTCTTGCGGCGTCGCGGGTCGGTGGCCTTGGCGATGACCGTGTCGGGGTCCTTGGTCCAGGTGAACGGAGCGCAGCGGTCGTTCCAGGCGGCGATGAACCGCTCGATCGCGGCGATCAGGTCGGTGACGGTCGGGAAGTTGCCGCGGCGCAGCGCCTGGCGGGTGATGATCGAGAAGAATGCCTCCACTAGATTCAGCCAGGATCCCGAGGTCGGGGTGAAGTGCAGCGTCACCCGGGGATGACGACCCAACCAGGCCCGCACCGCCGGGTGCTTGTGGGTGGCCAGGTTGTCGACCACCACGTGCAGCTCGCGGCGCGGATAGGCGGCGGCCACCTGCTTGAGGAAGGCCAGGAACTCCTGGTGCCGATGCCGCTCGGTGCACGCCTCGGTGACCTTGCCGGTGGCCACCTCCAGCGCTGCGAACAGCGTGGTGGTGCCGTGCCGGACGTAGTCGAAGCTGGCCGCCGCCGGATGCCCGGGTCGCACCGGCAGCGTGGGGGCGGTCCGCTCCAGCGCCTGGATCTGCGGCTTCTCGTCCACGCAGAGCACCACGGCCTTCTCGGGTGGATGTAGGTACAGCCCGACGACGTCGCGGATCTTGCCCTCGAGCTCGGGGTCGGTGGAGAACTTGAACGTCGCCGCCCGCCACGGTTGCACGCCGAAGCGGTGCCAGATCCGGGCGATGGTGGCGTGCGAGATGGGCGTGCCCTCACCGGCCAACGCCACGGCCAGCAGCCGCGAGGACCAGTGCGTGGCCCCGAACTGGGCCGGCGGCTCGGTCAGCGTCAGCTCCAGCACCCGATCGCGCAGCGCCTCGGGCAACTGCGCCGGCTTGCCCGGCCGGGGCAGGGCCTCCAGTCCGGCCAGGCCGTGCTCGGCGTAGCGCCCGCGCCAGGTCACCACCGTGCCCTCGGCGCAGCCGACGATCGCCGCGATCTGCTTGCCCGGCACACCGTCGGCGGCCAGCAGCACGATCCGCGCCCGCTCAACCACCCGGGCCGGCGCTCCCTTGTCCCGCACCCGCCGCTCCAGCTCCCGCCGATCGGCCTCCGCTACCTCGACCGTCCGCACATGTGCAGGCATAAGAAATGGTCGGCCCCGCGGCGTGATCACATCAACCAGGACCGCGACGGAGCACTAGATCTGGAGACCGAGTATTGGAGGCTGCTGGCCTCCGGCGTCGGCACGGTGGTGGCGTGCAAGCTGCTGGGCATCGGCCGCAAGACCGGCTACCGCTGGCCCCGAGAACGGCGGCCTACCGCCGGCGCGGCTGGCCGAGTCCTCCCGCTCCACCCGGTTCCTCTCCCTACTGGAGCGCCAACGGGTCGCCACCCTGCGCGGCCGCGGACTCGGCGTCCGCGAGATCGCCCGCCGACTGGGCCGGGCCCCGTCGACGATCAGCCGGGAGCTGCGCCGTCTACGGCCACACGACCGGGGCATCTACGACGGCGACCTGGCCCACGCCCGGGCCCGCGAGGAGGCGCCGGCCGCGGCGACCGCTGCTGGCCCGTGAGCCCGAGCTGCGCCGCATCGTGCAGGACAAGCTGGAACTGGAGTGGAGCCCGGCGCAGATCGCCGCCCACCTCCGCGAGGCCTATCCCAACCGGAGCGAGTGGCACCTGTGCCACGAGACCATCTACCAGGCCCTCTACCACGGCGGAAAGGGCGGCCTGAGCAGGACGTTGACCAAGAAGCTGCGCACCGGCCGGCCGCTGCGCCGGCGCCGTCGCAGCGCGGTGGCCCGGTCGCTCGTTTCCTCGCTCCGGCTCGGCTCATCGACCAGCGTCCCGCGGAGGTCGAGCAGCGCACCCGGATCGGGGACTGGGAGGGCGACCTGATCGTCGGGCGGATGAGCCGCTCGGCGATCGGGACCCTCGTCGACCGCCGCACCGGCTTTCTGCGCCTGGTGCACCTACCCGATGGACACGGCGCCGAGCAGCTGCGCGTGGCGATGCCGCCGGTCCTGGCCGCGGTGCCGGCCCTGGCCCGGCAGACATTGACCTGGGACCAGGGCTCGGAGATGGCCCGCCATGATCAGCTGTCGGAGTTCTTCGCCGAGGGCATCTTCTTCGCCCACCCCGGCAGCCCTGACGGCGCTCAGGTGAATCTCCCCAGAGCTGCTCACTGAAAGTCCCCACCCGTGGAGCTCCGCCAGAGACGGCGGGGGCTCCTCCGAGGATGGCGGTCTCTGACCACCGCACCACCTCGAAGGAGC
>NZ_QVQH01000032.1 GCF_003428645.1 Geodermatophilus marinus
CCGGGCCCGACGGAGACCGACAGTGGAAGAGCCGGACAGACCGGCGGCTCACCCACGGCCACGCCAGCCAACCAAGATCAGATCAGGCGCTCGCGGACTCCACCAAGATCGACGGTGGATCGAGGCTGAGGTCGCGCCCGGCGACGGATCCCGGCATTTTCGCCGGTGCGTCCCCGCACCCCTCGGCCCTAGCGTCGATCCACCCGACGGAGCCGCTGCAAGGGGGCGCGATGACCACCCAGCTCGAACCCGACCTGCGCCCCAGCTACCTGGAGCACCGCGCCATGCGGGCCGACGCCGAGCGCCTGGGCCGGTTGGTCGCGGCCGCCCAGCCGTCCGACGGCGAGCGGCTGGAGGCGGTGGCCGCCTGGTACGCCCGCTACGAGGGCGCGATCCACGACCACCACACCGCGGAGGAGGCGGTGGTCTACCCGGCGCTGCTGGAACGGGACCCGTCCTTCGCCCGGGCCGACGGAGAGCTGGAGGGGCAGCACCGGATCCTGGCCGACCGCCTCACCGTCGCGCGGGAGAGCCTCGGTGGGCTGGCGTCGGCGGCCGGCGGTCCGTCCTGGGAGCGGGAGGCTGCCGAGGCCGTCCTCGCGGCCGCGGCGCTGCGGGAGATCATCGACACGCACACCCGCCACGAGGAGGACGTCGCGTTCTCCCGCTACCGGCGCGCCTTCACCGCGGAGGAGTTCACCGAGTTGGGCAGGGCGGCCTGGAAGGTGGTGGGCGCCCGCGCCGTGGTGTTCGCCGGCCCGTGGGTCCTCGACCACGCCACCCCCCAGGAGCGCGCCCGCCTGCTGGCCGCGCAACCACTCCTGCTGCGGCTGCTCCACCACCTGTGGCTCCGCCCGCGTTACCGGCGGATCTCCCGACCGCTCCAGCTCCCGTCTCCCCCCGCAGCACCTCGACCGGAGGCCTGACATGCCCACCATCCCGTGGCGCAGCGCCGCCACCCCGGAGCCCGCGACCGACTACGTCGTCCTGGCCAGCCGCCTGCCCCTGCGCTCGATCACGCGGGTCCCGTGGTTCATGGGACTGACCGTCTCGGTCGTCCGTCAGCTGGAGCGGACCGCCGGCCTGATGGGCTACAGCCTGCGCGCACAGCCGCTGGCCAAGACCTTCTGGACGCTGTCGGCCTGGGCGGACCACGACGCGCTGGGCGCCTTCGTCCGGGCGATGCCGCACCGGGCGGTGATGGGCAAGCTCCGTCCGCACATGGGCGCCACGCGCTTCGTGAGCTGGACGGTGCCCGGCAGCCAGCTGCCGATCTCGTGGGACGACGCCACCGCCCGCCTGGCCAGCGCGGCTGCGACCGGCCCGCGGAGGCGGTGAGACCGCGGGACGCGGCTGAGGACCGTCGCCGGCTCCCGGCCCCGGCTCCGGACCCGTGCCGCACCAGGCCCACGCCGACGGTCGGCACGCCGGCCACCAGGAGGACGGATCCGTACCGGCGGAACTGCCTGGCTGGTGCGGAGCGGGCGGGTGGCCCGCTCCGCTCGCTCCCACCGGTCGGTGGTCGCCGTCACCGGTCGGCGGAGAGCAGCTCCGCCACGGGGCGGCCGGCTTCCACCTCGATGCGGGCGGCAGCGCCCGCCTCGCCCCACCTGTTCTCGAGGGCGGCTCGTGTACGCGCCCAGACCGACCGGTCGGTGGGGAAGACGGCGGCCGCGATCGACCGGCGGATGCCTTCCGCAGCACCGGCGAGACGCGCAGCACCGTCCAGGTCCTCCGAGGCCACGGCGACGCTCGCCAGTCCCTCGAGCGCCCTGGCTGCGGTCTCCCGGCTGCCCACGCCGCGGCCGTGCCCGAACGCCTCGCGGAGGACCCGGGCTGCGCCGTCGAGATCCCCGCGCTCGGTGAGGGCGAGGCCGAGGTTGACCAGGGCATTGCCGAGGAAGACCTCCGTCCCGGTCCTCCGGGCCAGGGCGACGCTCTCCTCGAGCAGCGGCACCGCCTCCTCCGGCTCGTCCCGGAACAGCTTGGCCCCGCCGAGCGAGAGCAGGGCGAAGGCCAGCCCCCACGGCTCGTCGAGCTGCCGGAAGGCGGCGACGGCCGACGCGAGCAGCTCCTGACCGGCACCGGGGTCGGTGCCCGCCACCAGGAGACCCAGGGGGATCTGCGCGAGAGCAGAGGAGTGACGGTCGCCGAGGCCGCGGTACAGCTCGACCGCCGTCCGCAATGCCGGCAGCGCGCGACCACCGTCACCCAGACCGAAGGTCAGCATCCCGAGCACCAGCGATGCGTCGGCCTGCACGGGGGCCGCCAGCTCCGACCCGCGCGCCGACAACTCGTCCATCCAGCCGATGCCCCGGCGGAAGAGGCCGTGCAGCCACCAGAACTGCCACAGGCTCCGGCCGAGTGCGGCCGCCGCTGCCCGGTCCCGATCCAGCAGGGTGCGCATGGCCGCGTCGAAGTTCGCGGCGTCTGCCACGAAGTCCCCTGCTGTCGACGCGTGCAGGGACTCCCGTTCCCGGGACCTGATCCGGGACGCGAGGGCGCGGAAGAACTCGGCGTGCGCCGCGCGCACCCGCTCGGCCTCACCGCTGGCCACCAGCCGCTCCG
This sequence comes from Geodermatophilus marinus, assembly GCF_003428645.1. Classification (GTDB taxonomy): domain Bacteria; phylum Actinomycetota; class Actinomycetes; order Mycobacteriales; family Geodermatophilaceae; genus Geodermatophilus. The sequence continues at coordinate 2,569 of NZ_QVQH01000032.1, forward strand.
AGGCGAACTCGCGAACGGTGTCCAGCAGCGCCAACCGTGGTTCTCCGGAGGCGGGGTGTTCGAGGCGGACGAGGCTCTTGTCGACGAGAGACCCCACCGTGTCGACCGGGTCGGGTACCCGCCGGTCCCCGCACACCGACTCCGCCGCCGACAAGGAGAAGCTCCCGGCGAAGACGGCCAGCCGGGCGAACAACACCTTCTCACCGTCGCCGAGCAGGTCGTGGCTCCACTCCAGCGTCCGGCGCATCGTGCGGTGGCGCTCCGGGAGGTCACGGGCCCCTCCGGTCAGGACGGCGAGGCGGGAGTCCAACCGCCGCAGCATCTCCGCCGGCTCCAGCAGCCGCACCCGCGCTGCTGCCAGCTCGATCGCCAGCGGCAACCCGTCGAGTCGTCGGCAGATGTCGACCACGGCCTGCAGCTGCGGCCCGTCCAGGTCCAGGTCGGCGCGGGCGGCCCGCGCCCGATCCAGGAACAGCCGCACGGCCTCACTCGCGACGGCCGCCTGGAGCGGTGCACCGGGATCGGCCGTCTGCAGCGCAGGCACGAGCACCACGCGCTCACCCGTGAGGTGGAGGACCTCTCGGCTGGTGGCCAGCACGGTGAGCCGCCCGGCTGCCGACAGGAGCTCCGTGATCAGTGGTGCCGCCCCGACGACCTGTTCCAGGTTGTCGAGCACCAGGAGCACGCGCCGCGGTCCGAGGAACACCGTCAGGGCTCGTTGCGGGGACGGCCCGCCCCCGTCCGCCAGGCCGAGTGCCGTCGCCACCGCGCCGGCCACGCGGTCCGGTGATCGCACGGCGTCGAGGGGTACGGCCGCGACCCCGTCGGGGAAGGCGCTCCGGACCTCCCCGGCGACGCGCAGCGCGAGCCGCGTCTTGCCGATGCCGCCCGGCCCGACGAGCGTCACCAGCCGGGTGGTCGGCCCGGTCAGCAGCTCGCGGAGCCGGGCGACCTCGTGCTCCCGGCCGATCAGCGAACTGACCGGAGCGGGTAGCTGCCAGTTGACGGCGGGCTCGCCGTCCGCGGGGGGTTCCGGGGCGTCGAACCGCTCGCTGAGCAGGACGGCGAGATCGTCGGCCACCAGCGCGGCGAGTTCGTCCGCCGTCGCGAAGCTGCGGTAGGACAGGCCGTCCGACCGGATCCGGTCGATCATCGCGGACAGTCGCGGATCCCGGTCGGGGGCCGGCGTCTTCAGGTAGACCAGCTTCGGCTTGCCCCCCGCCGCCAGGTACTCGTCCTCCAGACCGGAGAGCGCCTGACCTGGCGCCACCCACCCGTACTGCTGCCAGTAGACGGCGACGAACACGTGGCTCTGCTCCAGGTACGCGAGGTAGAGCTCACGCGGGGGATGCGGCCGCGCCCCCAGCTCGAAGAGCACCGGGGTCAGCCGCAGTCGCTCGACTGCAGCGCGCACGGCCACCCGTTCGGCGGCCAACTCCTGCATCGTCGAGCTGACGAAGACCCGGAGTCGCTGGTCCGGGGTCCGGATGGACACGGCAGTCCTCGCAACACGGCCCAACGGGGGGACTCGGCTCTGGCGAGCCCACGCTAGCGGCCGCGGCCACCCCCGCGGTCGCGCTCGGTCCTCCCCCCGGGGCTCGATGCCGATGCCGACGCTGCGCGGCGCCGCCGCCTCCCCGGCGGCGGCGCGGGCACACCCAGGCCGCGGCCCGGACCCTCCTCGGCGCCGGCCGATCGCTACCCCGGGATCCCGTCCTGCGCCCGCCGCCGGGCGAGGCTCCGGACCTGCCCGGCGTGCACGTCGCGCACCCATTCCCAACCGGGCTCGACGGAGGGACCGATCCGCGGGTCGTCGGGAGCCCGGCCGTCGCGCAGGGCACGCACGTACGCGCGGTCCTGCTCGATCCGGGCGCGTACCCGGGCCCCCCGGCCGACGGACCCGTGACCGGGGACGACGACGTCGACGTCGTCCGCCACGCCCTCGAGCACCTGCAGCCCGACGAGGTAGTCCTCGACCGGGTAACCGGTGTCGCCCGGGTCGTCGAGCATCGGGACCAGGACGTCGGAGAGCATGTCGCCGGCCACGAGGACGCCTCGTTCCTCGACCAGGAGGGCGGCGTGCCCCGGGGCATGGGCCGGGTGCTCGACGATCCGGACCCGGGGGCCGTCCCAGGGGACCCGCGCGGTTCCGGCGGGCAGACCGGTGACCAGGCCGAACAGGTCCAGCGGTACCTCCTCGGCGATCTCCGGCGGCAACCCCTCGGCGACGCGGGCCCGCCAGTCCGGGTCCGACCGCAGGTCGCGCAGGTACGCCGCGCAGCGGGCGGTGCCGTAGCGGGGCGCGTCACCGAGGTCGGCGTGCCAGAGCACGTGATCCCAGTCGGGGTGCGTCGCGAAGCCCGCCACGACGGGCCGGCCCAGCTCGGACAGGTCCCGTGCCAGGCAGGCCATCTCCTCGCCCCGGATCCCCGGGTCGACGAGCAGCACGCCGGCCCGCCCCTGCACGACGACGGCGTTGTTCCGGAGCAGCTCGCTCCGGTGGACCAGGACGCCCTCCGCCACCTGCATCAGCATGGGAACTCCTCCCGTTGGTGGTGTTCGACCGCTCGGTGGGACCGGCCGCCGACGTGCGACGCGGGACCGGGCAGGCCACCGGCGTGGGCGAGAGCCGCCGAGCGCGCCGGCAGGATGCCCGCCGATCGGTGCGGGGGGCAGCCGTCCGTCGATCATCGCCCGCAGGCAGTCGCGGCCGCTGAGACCGCGCATCGCCCGGGCGCCGACCACCGGGTCCCACCAGGTGACGGTCCGCGACCGCGGATCGTCCCAGGCGTCGGGTGTGGGCCTTCACCCGGTCTCAGGCCATCTCCTCCGGTCGGGGGTGGGACGCCGCAGCGGCCACCGCGGCCGGCCGGCCGCGCCGGGCCAGGACGGCGAGGCATACGGCCCCCGCCGCGACGAAGAAAGCGATGGTCAGGGAGATGCCGTGCCGGAACGCGGTGAGCGGATCGGGAGCGGGAACCTCGAGCGCCGCGACGAGCGCAGCCACGCCCAGCACCGTGCCGACCTGCCGAGCCATGTTCAGGATCCCGCTCCCGGTGCCCAGGTGCGCCGCGGGCAGTCCGGCGCTCCCGGCTCCCAGCAGCGAGGGGATGGCCAGCCCGACCCCGGCCCCCCCGAGCAACTGCGCCGGCAGCAGGTGCGTCGCGTAGGCCGGCTCGCTCTGGAGGAGCACCAGCCACAGCCCCTGCGCGGCCGCGCCCACCACGCAGCCCAGGGCGGCGACCCGCCCGACCCCGCCCAGCAGCGGGATGAGCCGGGGCGCGACCAGCCGTGCGAACGGCAGCACCATGAGCGGCCCCGGGGCGATGGCCAGGCCCGCCTCCAACGGCGTGTAGCGCCAGACCGAGGTGAGGAACTCGACGGTGTTGAGGAGGAAGGCACCGAAGGCCGCGTAGTACAGCACCGACGCCGCTCCGGCCCCGGAGAACGTGCGGGACCGGAACAGGCCCGGCTCCAACACCGGCGCCGGATGGCGCAGCGAGCGCACCACGACCGCTCCGGCGCACGAGGCCGCCGCCAGCAGCAGGCCCAGGACGCCGGCCGATGCCCAGCCCCGGTCCGCCGCCTCGACCAGCGCCCCGGCGACCAGGCCGACGGCCAGCGCGAGGAACAGCGCGCCGAGCAGGTCGGGGCGGCTACCCCGCGCCTCGTCCCGGCTCTCGGGCACCAGGCGCAGGGCGAGCAGCATCGCGACGACCCCCACCGGCAGGTTCACCCAGAAGACCCAGCGCCAGCCGATCTCGACCAGGCCACCACCGATCACCGGCCCCAGGGCCGCGCCCAGGGCGCCCATCGCCGACCAGGACCCGAGCGCGCGGGCGCGCTGCTGGTGCGGGATGACGGCCAGCAGCAGCGACAGCGATGCCGGCACCATCACACCGGCCCCCACCGCCTGCACCGTCCTGGCCGCCACCAGCCAGCCCACCCCCGGGGCCAGGCCGCACAGCAACGACCCGGTGGTGAACACGGCCAGGCCCGCGACCAGGGCGCGCCTGCGCCCGCCCCGGTCGGCCCAACGCCCGGCGGGGACCAGCACTGCCGCGAACACGATCGTGTAGGCGTTGAGGACCCACGACAGCGAGCCCAGCTCCGCCCCCGGGTACTCCCGTCCGATCGAGGGGAACGCCAGGTTGACGATGAACAGGTCCAGGCTGGACATGAACACCGCGATGGCCAGCACCGCCACGACCCCCGCCGTCCCACCGCTCGACCGGGGTTCGGGTGCAGCGGATGAGGACGACCTCGTGCCAAGCCTCATGGAGGGCCCCTCCGGGTCGGTCCGAATTCTGGACGCACGCTAGCCCGACCGGAGGGAGTCCGTCCAGATGTCAGACTTCACGCGATAGCCTTGCAGGATGGCGGCACCCGCGGACCCGCGCGTCTGCTCCATCGCTCGCGCGCTCGAGGTGGTGGGCGAGAAGTGGGCACTGCTGGCCGTGCGCGAGGTCTTCCTGGGCAACCGCCGCTTCGACGAGATGATCCGGCGCACCGGTGCACCGCGGGACACGCTGACAGCCCGGCTCCGCACACTGGTCGCGGCCGGCATCCTGCAGCGTCACCGGTACAGCGACCACCCGCAGCGCTTCGAGTACCACCTCACGACCGCCGGGAGGGACCTCTACCCGGTCATCCTGACCCTGCTGCGCTGGGGCGACGAGCACCTGGCCGGCCCGGAGGGTCCCCCGCTGGTGCTCGAGCACACCTGCGGGCACCTCCTGGTCCCGGAGGTCACCTGCCAGGCCTGCGGGGAGGTCGTCGATCCCGCGGAGACGACGAGGCGGTCCCCCACCGGCTCCTGATCCCACGGGTGCGCGCCGCTCCCGTCCTCCCCATGGGACGCGGAGGTTGCCATGACGCACCGGAGACGACTGGGAGCGACGGTGGCCCAGGCGGCGGGCACCGCGGCGGCGGCCGGCCTGGCGGCGCTGGCCGGACGGTATGCACGAGCGCGGGCCGCAGCCGACCGCGACCGGACCCGTCCGCTGGAGGCGAGGCTGACGTCGAGGGCAGAAGGACGTACTGGTGGCCGAGTTCCGGGCGGCGGGATGACGCAGCAGGTCGCCGCCCGGGTGGCCGGCCGGCTCCTGCGCACCCGCCGGCTGGTGCGCGCGCCGATCCTCCTGTACCGGCTGCGCCTGGGGTGGCTGCTCGGCCCCCGGTTCCTGCTGCTGGAGCACGTCGGCCGGACGTCCGGCCGCAGGCGGCACGTCCTCGTGGAGGTCCTGTCCCGCCCGGACGCCGACCACGTCGTCGTGGCCTCCGGCTTCGGCCGGCGAGCACAGTGGTACTGCAACCTGGAGGCGAACCCGGCCGTCCGGGTCAGCACCGGCCGGATCCGCGACCGGCCCGCCCGGGCGGAGCTGCTCGGCGAGGAGGATGCCGCCTCGCTCCTGCGCGACTACGCCCGCGAGCACGGCAGGGCCCTGCGCCGGCTCACCGACGCCCTGGCCACCGCAGCCCCTGGCGGTGAGGTGGACATCCGCCTGGTCCGCCTGCGGCTACTGCCGGGCTGACGTCTGATGACCGGTGCCGCTGCCCGCGCCGACGCCCGGTCCGATGCCGGGCGGCCAGCCGGTCGCAGCGCGGCGGCCGGAGGGGTGCCCCGGCCCGGAGCGGCACACGTGCTCCCCCACCCGCCGAGACCCGGATGGACGTCGTGCGCCCACTCATGCGTGACCTGGTGGTGGCCACACCGGTGGTCGACCTGCCTCGATAGCGGTCAGGGGCCGTCCCGGACATCTCCGGATACGACCCCTGACCTGCGGTTTCGCTGTCGGGCTGACAGGATTTGAACCTGCGACCCCTTGACCCCCAGTCAAGTGCGCTACCAAGCTGCGCTACAGCCCGAGCGCGGCGCGGTGTCACCGTGCGCGCTGCCTGAGCAGACTACCGCACCGCCGGGGGCCGGCCGGACCCCGGCCCACGGTCCGCATCCCCGCGCGGGCGCCGGCTCACGGCCGTCCCCCCTGAGCGGGCCGGGAGGCAGCCTGCCCCCCGGCCCGCCGGCGTGCGGCCTCAGCAGCCGTGCGGCGGGTCGGCCGGGATCGGCGCCGGGCTCGCCCCCTCGGGGACGAAGTAGACGATGGAGAAGACCAGCGGCTCCGGGCCGTCGTTGGCGAAGGTGTGCGTGCTCGACGGGTGGGCGAACGCGGTCCCCGACGCGAAGGTCTCCTCGGAGCAGCCGTGCCCGTCCCCGTGCTGGGGGGCGACCATGCGCAGCGTGCCGCTGTTCACCACCACCACCGACGGCCCGGCGTGCCGGTGCCAGCCGGTGGAGCTCTCCGGCGGCAGCGTGGCCCGGACCAGCACCACGTCCGTCGGTTCGGTCGCCGCCACGCGGACCCCCGTCTCCCGGTCCTGGATGGCGAACTCGCCCGCGGCCCCCCGGGCCAGCGGCTCGGAGGCCACCGCCGCGACCGGCGGGATGGGCGCGGGCCGCATCCAGTCGCTGTGGTCGGGATCGGCGTGGGCGGTGCCCGGCACCAGGGCGCAGGTGAGCACCGCGCCGGCACCGACGGCGACGACCCTCGGCCGCACCGCGTTCCCGTGTCCCATCTCAGCCTCCCTGGTGCTCGAGGTCCCCGCGGCGGGCGGGCACGGGCGACGCTAGGGCGGCGCCGGGCGGGACCGATGACCGGTCGATGAGAGGTCGATGAGATCCGCGGTAGCGCCCCGGGGCGCCCGGGGCGCCCGGGGCGTCGGCCGGACAGGGACCTCCGGATCTTGCCGTCCCCGCGCCCGGTGGCAGGCTGCGCGCATGGGGACGGCCCTGCGGTCCCGCACCGGTCCCGTCGTCGTCGGACGGGAGCGTGAGCTCGCGCTGGTCACCAAGGCGGTGCGGGCCGGCGGGACGACGTATGTCCACGGCCTGCCCGGGGTGGGCAAGTCCGCGCTGCTGACCGCCGTGGCCCAGGACGCCCGGGCCCGCGGGATGCACGTGGTCGCCCTCGACTGCCGCGCCGTCGAGCCGACCGAGCGGGGCTTCCTGCGGGCAGCCGGCGGGGGCACGGGGATCGACGCGCTCCTGGCGCACCTGCGGGCCCGCGCCCCGGCGGTCCTCGTCCTGGACCAGTACGAGAACTTCCGGCTGATGGACACCTGGCTCCGGCACGTGCTCGTCCCGGCGCTCCCCGACGGTGTCGCGCTGGTGGTCGGCTGCCGGGAACGTCCCCTGGCCGCCTGGCTCGGCGTCCCGGACTTCTCCTCCCTCCCGCTCGGCCCGCTGGACGAGACCGACGCGCTCGCGCTGCTGGCACGGCAGGGGGTCCCGGCGTCCGAGGCGGCCCGGCTGAACCGGATCGCCCGGGGGCATCCGCTGGCGCTCGTGCTGGCCTCGGCCGGTGCCGTCGAGAACCCCCGGCTCGCGCTGGAGGAGGCGGCCCTGAGCCGGGTGGTCGAGGAGCTGACCCGGCTGTACTTCGAGGACGTCGAGGACCCGCTCACCCGGCGCGCGCTCGAGGCCGCCTCGGTCGTGCGCCGGGCCACCGGGTCGCTGCTCGACGCGATGCTGGACGGGGAGGGCGCCCTCGCCCTGCAGCGGCTGCTCGGCCTGCCGTTCGTCGTCCCCGCCCGGGACGGCACGCTCGTGCACGAGGCCGTCCGCGACGCCGTGGCGGGGCACCTGCGCAGCACCGACCCGGTCCGGTACCGGGAGTACCGGCGTGCCGCCTGGCGACGGCTGCGCTCCGAGATGCGGGCGGCCGCTCCCGCGGAGCTGTGGAGCTACACCGCCGACATCCTGTACCTCCTCGACAACCCCGTCGTCCGCGAGGCCTTCTTCCCCAGCGACGCCCAGACCTTCGCGGTGGAGCCCGCGACCGCCCTCGACGGCCCGGCGGTCGAGACCATCGCGCGTCGGCACGACGGGGTGCGGTCGGCGCGGATCCTGACCCGGTGGTGGACGGTGGCACCGGATGCCTTCTCCGTCTGCCGCGACCGGGACGGGAGCAGCGCGGGCTTCTTCCTCCTGCTCCGCAGCGCCCAGCTGCAGCGACCGCCCGTGGGCGACGACCCGGTCGTCGAGTCGTGGGCGCGGCACCTGCGCAGCCACCCCCTCGGCCGCGGCGAGCTCGCCCTGGGGCTGCGCCGCTGGCTCGACCGGGAGCGCGGCGAGGCGCCCGGCCCCATGCAGGCCGCCTGCTGGCTGGACGTCAAGCGGACGTACCTGGCCCTGCGCCCCGTGCTCCGCCGGATGTACGTCGTGGTGCACGACGTGCCGTCCTTCTGGCCGGTCGTCCGGGAGCTGGGCTTCCGACCGCTGCCCGCGGCCCCGGTGGCCCTGGACGGCGTCGAGTACACCTCCGTCGTGCTGGACTTCGGCGAGCGCTCGGTCGACGGGTGGCTGCTCGACCTGCTGGGGCGGGAGCTCGGGGTCGCCGAGGAGCCGGCTCTCGACGCCGAGAGCCGGGCACTGACCGTGGGCGGCGTCCCGGTCGCCCTGACGCCGCTGGAGTTCGGGCTGTTCGAGCACCTCCGGCAGCGGGAGGGGCACACGGTGACCCGGGCCGAGCTGCTGCGCGAGGTGTGGGGCACCGAGTACGCCGGGGGCAGCAACGTGGTGGACGCGGTCGTCCACACGCTGCGCGGCAAGCTGGGCCCGGTGGCCCCCGCCGTCGAGGCGGTCCGGGGGCGCGGCTACCGGCTGCGGGAGGACTGGCGCTCCCGGCTGTGAGGCTCAGCCGCGCCGGTCGGTGCCCCGCCCCTCGCGAACCTTCACCGAGATGTCGATCGGCGTGCCGTGGAAGCCGAACCGCTCGCGCAGCTTGCGCTCCAGGAAGCGCCGGTACCCGGCCTCGAGGAACCCGGTGGAGAAGACCACGAACCGCGGCGGGCGGACGTCGGCCTGGGTCACGTACTTGATCTTCGGCGCGCGGCCGCCCCGGGCCGGCGGCGGGGTCTCCTGCACCAGGGCCCGCACGAACGTGTTCAGCTCCGCGGTCGGCACGCGGGTCTCCCAGGACGCCAGCGCGTCGCGCAGGTGCTGGGCGAGCTTGCCCACCCCGCGCCCGGTGGTGGCGGAGATGTTCACCCGCGAGGCCCACCGCACCCGGGCGAGGTCGCGCTCGATCTCCCGCTCGAGCTGGGCGTGCCGGTCCTCGTCGAGGGTGTCCCACTTGTTCACCGCCAGCACCAGTGCCCGGCCGGCCTCCACCACCTGGCTGATCACCCGCTGGTCCTGCTCGCTGATCACCTCGTCGGCGGCGAGCAGGACGACGGCGACCTCGGCGGCCTGGATGGCGGCCTCGGTGCGCAGGCTGGCGTAGTACTCGGTGCCGCTGGCGGTGTGCACCTTGCGCCGCAGCCCCGCGGTGTCGACGAACCGCCACTCCTCGCCGCCGAGGGTGACGATGGAGTCCACCGGGTCGACCGTGGTGCCGGCGACCGCGTCGACGACCGACCGCTCGTCCTTCGCCAGCCGGTTGAGCAGGCTGGACTTGCCGACGTTCGGCCGCCCGACCAGGGCCACCCGGCGGGGGCCGCCCGCCTCGGGCTGCTCGCGCGGCGCCTCGGGCAGCGCGTCGAGCACCAGGTCGAGCAGGTCGCCGCTGCCCCGGCCGTGCAGGGCGCTGACCGGCTGCGGCTCGCCCAGGCCCAGCGACCACAGCTCGGCGGCGTTGGCCTCGCTGCGCTCGTCGTCCACCTTGTTCGCCACCACGAGGACCGGCCGGTCGCTGCGCCGCAGGACGCGGGCGGCGGCCAGGTCGGTGTCGGTGGCGCCCACCGAGCTGTCGACGACGAGGACGACGACGTCGGCGGTCCGCATCGCGTGCTCGGCCTGGCGGGTGATCGAGGCACCGAGGCCGGCGGCGCGAGGGTCCCAGCCGCCGGTGTCGACGACGGTGAACCGCTTGCCGTTCCACAGCGCCTCGTAGGCGATGCGGTCGCGGGTCACCCCCGGCACGTCCTGCACGACGGCGGCCCGCCGGCCGAGGAAGCGGTTGACCAGGGTCGACTTGCCCACGTTGGGCCGGCCGACGACCGCCACCACCGGCAGCGGCCCGCCGCTGCCCTCGACGCTCACGACCGCGCCCCGACCGCCGAGGTGGCCAGCTCGACCACCCGGTCGACGACGCCCTCGCGGGAGAGGTCGGTGCTGTCGACGACCACCGCGTCGGCGGCCGGCCGCAGCGGGCTGTCGGCGCGGCTGCTGTCGTACTCGTCGCGGCGGCGCAGGTCGGCGGCCAGCGCGCGCACCTCCCGGGGGTCGGTGATGCCCAGCTGGGCGGCCCGCCGCTCGGCCCGGGCCTCGGGGGCGGCGGTGAGGTAGACCTTCAGCGTCGCGCCGGGGAGGACGACGGTGCCGATGTCGCGGCCCTCGACCACCACGGCGTCCGCCTCGGCCACCAGGGTCCGCTGCTGGTCCACCAGCTGCCGGCGGACGGCGGGCACCGCCGACACCGCCGACACCGCCCGGGTCACCTCGGCCCCGCGGATGCGCGCCGCCACGTCCACGCCGTCGACCTGCACCAGCTCGGTGTCGGCCGCCGTCCCGACCTCGATGCGCGCCCGGCCGACCACCGCGGCCACGGCCGCGGGGTCCTCCGGGTCGACGCCGGCGTCGAGCACCGCGACGGTCGCCGCCCGGTACATCGCCCCGGTGTCGAGGTAGGCCGCGCCCAGCCGGGCGGCCACCGCCCGCGCCACGCTGGACTTGCCGGTGCCCGACGGCCCGTCGAGGGTCACCTGCCCGCGGAACCCGACCCGCACAGCGCTCATCCGCTCGCTCCGCTCGCTCACTGTGCGATGTCCCTCCGCAGCGCCACGGCCCCCCGCAGGTACACGTGCTGCACCTGCGCCCGCGGCCGCGGGGTCTCCACGTGCGCCATCAGCCGGAGCACCCGCGGCAGCGCGTGCGGCACGTCGATCTCGGTCGCGCACATCAGCGGGACGTCCCCGAGCCCCAGCTCCCGCGCCGCCAGCGCCGGGAACTCGGCGACGAGGTCCGGGGTGGCGGTGAACAGGATGCTGATCAGGTCCTCGGAGGTCAGGCCGTTGCGCTCGATCACGGTCCTCACGAGCTCGCGGGTGGCCGCGAGGATCTCCTCGCGGTCGTCGGCGTCCACCTGCGTGGCGCCCCGGATGGCGCGGACGGCCACAGCACTCCCCTCGATCGGCGAGGGGCACGCGTCCGGCGTGCCCCTCGGTCGAGTCTAGGGAGCGCCCGCCACCGGCTCCCCGGCGCCGCCGGTCACCCGACCGCCACGGGCGCTCAGGCGCGCCCGGCGGTCAGGTCGCGCACCTCGGCGTACCGCTCGCGGACGGCGGCGGTCGGGTCGGCCTCGTGCACCTCGGTGCCGGGGCGGGGCCACTCCGGCGGGCGGTCGCCACCGGACAGCACCCAGGCGGCCTGGCGGGCGGCGCCGTCGGCCACGTACTCCCCCGGCGGCGGCACGAGCACCGGCACGCCGAGGACGGCGGGGGCGATCCGGCGGACCGCCTCGGAGCGGGCCCCGCCGCCGACCAGCAGCACCCGGCGCACCTGCGCCCCGGTGGCCCGGACGGCGTCGAGGCCGTCGGCCAGGCCGCACAGCAGCCCCTCGACGGCGGCGCGGGCCAGGTGCGCCGGGGTGGCGGTCGCCAGCGTCAGGCCGTGCAGCGCGCCGGTCGAGTCGGGGCGGTCCGGCGTCCGCTCGCCCTCGAGGTAGGGCACGAGGACCAGGCCACCGGCACCGGGCGGGGCCGACAGCGCCAGCCGGGAGAGCTCGTCGTGGTCGACCCCGAGCAGCCGCGCGGTGGCGTCGAGCACCCGGGCGGCGTTGAGCGTGGCCACCAGCGGCAGGTAGTTGCCGGTGGCGTCGGCGAACCCGGCCACGGCCCCGCTGGCGTCGGCGGCCGGTGTCGTCGAGACGATCGACACGACGCCGGAGGTGCCGATCGAGCACACGACGTCGCCGGGCCCGGCGGCCAGCCCGAGCGCGGCGGCGGCGTTGTCGCCGGTGCCCGGGCCCAGGACCGCACCGGTGGTGGACGTCCCGGCGGCCTCGGCCGGGCCGAGCACCCGCGGCACCACCGGGGTGCTGCCGAGCGCACGCTGCAGCAGGTCGGGGCGGTACTCCCCCGTCGCCGCCGACCAGTAGCCGGTGCCGCTGGCGTCGCCGCGGTCGGTCACCAGGGCGTCCAGGTCCGGCCTCCCCGCCAGCACCCAGGTCAGCCAGTCGTGCGGCAGGCAGACCGCGGCCGTGCGCCGGGCGCTGGGCGGCTCGTGCTCGGCCAGCCAGCGCAGCTTGGTGACGGTGAACGACGCCACCGGCACGAGGCCGACGGCGTCGGCCCAGGCCTGCGGGCCGCCGAGCTCGCGGGTGAGGTCGGCGGCCGCCCCGGCGGAGCGGGTGTCGTTCCAGAGCAGGGCGTCGCGCACGACCCGGCCGTCCTCGTCGAGGCAGACCATGCCGTGCTGCTGCCCACCGACGGCGACCGCGGCGACGTCGTCGAGACCGCCGGCCTGCGCCACCGCCCGCTCCAGCGCCGCCGCCCAGGCCGCGGGGGCCACCTCGGTGCCGTCGGGGTGCGGTGCCCGCCCCTCGCGCACGAGGGCACCGGACGCCGCGTCCCGGACCACGACCTTGCAGGCCTGGGTCGAGCTGTCGACCCCCGCGACCAGGGCCATCAGCGAGCGCCGAGCAGGTGCTCGAGGGCCAGCTGGGACAGCCGCACCTGGCCGCCGCGGCGGGCGCCGGCGGCCGCGGCGTCGAAGTCCTCGAACGCCGAGCGGTCGGCCAGCAGCTGCTCGTGGGTCTCGCCGTCGCCGAGGGTGGGCTGCGCGAGCTCGGGCACCGCGGCGTCGGCGAGCGCCTCCTGCACCTCCGGGTCGGCGCGGAACGCGGCGGCCCGCTCCTTGAGCAGCAGGTAGGTGCGCATGTTCGCCGCCGCCGACTCCCAGACGCCCGCGACGTCCTCGGTGCGCAGCGGCTTGTAGTCGAAGTGCCGCGGGCCCTCGTAGCGCGGGCCGCCGGAGGGGAACCCGTTCTCCAGCAGGTCGACGGTGGCGAAGGCCGACAGCAGGTCGCCGTGGCCGAAGACGAAGTCCTGGTCGTAGCGCGGGCCCTTCTGGCCGTTGAGGTCCAGGTGGAAGAGCTTGCCCTGCCACAGCGCCTGGGCGATGCCGTGCGTGTAGTTGAGGCCGGCCATCTGCTCGTGCCCGACCTCGGGGTTCACGCCCACCAGGTCGGCGTGCTCGAGGGTGGCGATGAAGGCGATCGCGTGCCCGATGGTCGGCAGGAAGATGTCGCCGCGCGGCTCGTTGGGCTTGGGCTCCAGGGCGAAGCGCAGGCCGTAGCCGCGGTCCTCCGAGTACCGGGCCAGGGTGTCGATGCCCTCGCGGTAGCGATCCAGCGCGGCCCGGAGGTCCTTGGCGCTGTCGACCTCGGCGCCCTCGCGCCCGCCCCACAGCACGTAGGTCTGCGCGCCGAGCTCGGCGGCGAGGTCCATGTTGCGCATGACCTTGCGCAGCGCGAAGCGGCGCACGCCGCGGTCGTTGGCGGTGAGCGCGCCCTCCTTGAACACCGGGTGCGTGAACAGGTTGGTGGTCACCATCGGCACGACCAGCCCGGTGTCGGCCAACGCCTTCTTGAAGGCCTCGATCCGCCGGGTGCGGGCGGTGTCGTCGCTGCCGAACGGGACGAGGTCGTCGTCGTGGAAGGTCACGCCCCAGGCCCCGAGCTCGGCCAGCCGGTGCACCGACGCGACCGGGTCGAGGTCGGGGCGGGTGGCGTCGCCGAACGGGTCGCGGGCCGGCCAGCCGACGGTCCACAGGCCGAAGGAGAACCGGTCGTCGGCGGTGGGCTGGGGTGTGGTCGTCGCTGGCGTCGTCATCTCGTTCCTCCGGGGGTTGCGGGTCGACCCGATGGGGGCCGGACTTTGTATTAGTGTGGAACATAATCCGCGTCACAGCTAGCCTCGCAGCGTGCCCGATCCCGGGGGAGCCGTCCCCGCGCCGTCGCTGCGCCCGGCCAACCTGGCCCGCGTCCTGCGCACGGTCTGCGGCTGGGACGGCACCCCGTCCCGGGCCGACGTGGCCGGCGCGACCGGCACCACCCGGGCCACGGCCTCCCGGCTGGTCGACGACCTGGTCGCCGGCGGCCTGCTCGACGAGGTGGAGCGCCCGGCCCCGGCCCGACGCGGGCGCCCGGCCACCCCGCTGGCGCCCGGCGCCGGCGTCGCCGCGCTCGGCCTGCAGGTGGACGCCGGGCTGCTGGCCGCCCGGGTGCTCGACCTGCGCGGCCGGGTGCGCGCGGAGCGCGTCGTGGAGGATGACCTCGTCGGCAGCGCGCCCGGCCCGACGCTGACCCGGCTGGCCCGGCTGGCCGGCGAGGTGCTGGCCGCCCTGCCGGGCGGGGTGCGCGTGGTGGGCGCGGGCCTGGCCCTGCCCGGCATCGTCGACCCCGGCAGCGGGGTGCTGCTGCGGGCGCCGAACCTCGGCTGGTCCGCCGTCCGGCCCGCCGAGACCCTCGCCGGGCTGCTGCCGCCGGGGCTGGTCCCGGTTCCGGGCAACGAGGCCGACCTGGCCGCGCGCACCGTCGCCGAGGCCGCCCCGGCCCGGCCCGGGGGTCACCGGGACCTGCTCTACCTCTCGGGCCAGATCGGGGTGGGCGGGGCGGTCGTCCTGGGCGGGGCGACCCTGGCCGGCAGCGCGGGCTGGGCCGGGGAGATCGGGCACGTGTGCGTCGACCCCGGCGGGCCGACCTGCCGGTGCGGCTCGACCGGCTGCCTGGAGCAGTACGCCGGCCGGCACGCCCTGATGGCCGCCGCCGGGCTGCCGCGGGACACCACCCCGCGCGAGCTGGCCGACCGCGTCGAGGCCGGCGACGCCGCCGCGGGGGCGGCCCTGGAGCGGGCCGCGTGGGCGCTGGGCGTCGCGCTGGCCGGCGTGCTCAACGTGGTCGACGTCCCCGTGGTCGTGCTGGGCGGCCAGCTCGGCGAGCTCGGCGGGCCGCTGGCCCCGCGGGTCGAGGAGCACCTGGCGCGGCGCGTCCTGTCGGCCCGCTGGCGCCGCCCGCGGGTCGAGGCCGCCGTCGCCGCGCCCGCCGCCGGAGCGACCGGGGCGGCGCTGCGGGTCCTCGCCGAGGTGGTGGCCGACCCGGCCCGCTGGCTCTCCGCCCCTACAGCCCCACGAGCTCCTGCAGCGAGCCGACCTCGGCACGCGAGAGCCGCCGGATCGAGCCGGAGCGCATCCGCTGCAGCTGCACCGGGCCGACGGCGGTCCGGGTGAGCCGGGAGACCGGCAGACCGACGTGGGCGAGCAGCCGCCGGACGACGTGCTTGCGCCCCTCGTGCAGCACCACCTCGACCACCGACTGGCCGGCGTGGGTGTCGACCACCGCGAACGAGTCGACCCGCACCGGGCCGTCCTCCAGCTCCACCCCGGCGCGCAGCCGGCGCGCGAGGTCCCGGCGCACCGACCCGGAGACCTGCGCCAGGTAGGTCTTGGGCACCTCGTAGGAGGGGTGAGCGAGCCGGTGGGCCAGCTCCCCGTCGTTGGTGACGAGGAGCAGCCCCTCGGTGTCCTGGTCGAGCCGCCCGACGTGGACCAGGCCGGGCGCGAGGTCGCCGACCATGTCCCCCACGGTCGGGCGGGCCCGGTCGTCGCTCATCGCGGTGATGACGCCGGCGGGCTTGTTCAGGGCGTAGGTGACCCGGTCGTCCCGCAGCTCGAGCCGGGCGCCGTCGACGGAGATGCGGTCCCGCCGCGGGTCGACCCGCATGCCCTGCACGGTGACGCGGCGGCCGTTCACGGCGATCCGCCCGGCCTCGATCATGTCCTCGCAGACCCGGCGGGAACCCACGCCGGCGCGGGCCAGGACCTTCTGCAGCCGCTCGCCCTGCGGGTCCCCCTCGGGCTCCGCGGCGCGGTCGGCCGGGTGCGGCGGGGCCAGCTCCACGCCGTCGGGCCACCCGGGGCCGGTGGGGGTGCTGTCGTCCTGCGGGGCGGTGTCCATCGCCGACCAGTCTCCCACCCGCGCGGCGGCGCGCGGCGCGCCGGCCGTCCGGTGCCCGCCCCGGGCTTGCCCGCCCCGGGCCGGGCACCGCCCGGCACGGCACCGGTCCGGGAACCTACGTCTCTGCGTGCACCTGCACTCACTGCCGTAGGAACCCGGACGGGACACCCGGAGCGCCTGCGGCCGGGCGGACCGGTGCGCGGCCGGCAGCGCACTCAGCCGTCCGGGCGCTCAGCCGTCGGGGCGCTCAGGCGTCGGGGTGCTCAGACGTCGGGGTGCTCGTCGACCAGCGCCGCGGGGTCGGGCAGCAGCGGGCCGAGCTCGGGGAGCTCGTCCAGGCCGCTCAGCCCGAGCCGCTCGAGGAACAGCGGCGTCGTGGCGTACAGGCCGCCGCCGCTGTCGGGGTCGCTGCCGACCTCCTGCACCAGGCCGCGGGCGAGCAGGGTGCGCATGACCCCGTCCACCCCGACGCCGCGGATCGCCGCCACCCGCGCCCGGGTCACCGGCTGCCGGTAGGCGATGACCGCGAGGGTCTCCAGCGCCGCCTGCGTCAGCCGGCTGCGCTGCCCGCCGACGAGGTGCCGCTCGACCACCTCGGCGTGCTCCTCCCGGGTGTAGAGCCGCCAGCCCCCGCCCACCCGGCGCAGCGTGATCCCCGCGCCGCGGGCGTCGTAGCCGGCGGCCAGCTCGGCCAGGGCCGCCCGGACCCGCGGCAGCGAGCAGCGCAGCGCGTCCGCCAGCGCGGCCTCCTCGGCGGGGCCGTCGACGACGAACAGCAGGGCCTCCAGCCCGCCGAGCAGCGCCGCCGGGTCCGGTTCGGGGTCCGGTTCCGGCTCGGGTCCGGGTCCGGGTCCGGGTCCGGGTTCGGGCTCCGCCGCCGGTCCGGACGCCGGCGGTGCCGACGGCGGCGGCAGCGCGGGCGGCTCGGCGACCGGGTCGGCCGGCGGCGCGGGCCGCGCGGGCGGGCGCTCGGCCACGCGGGCGGCCAGCTCGGCGGCCACGGCGTCCCACGTCGCCGGGTCGGCGCCGTGGTCCTCCGCCTCCTCGCGGGTGGCGGCCAGCTCCGCGGCCAGGGCCTCCCAGGAGACGGGCGGGCGCTCCTCCCCGCTCACGGGACCTCCTCCACGGCACGGGGCGGCACGGGGTCCGGTGCCACGGCGTCCGGCTCCTCTCCCCCGGTCCAGCGCACGTGCAGCTCACCGAGCGGGGTCAGCTGCTCGAACACCACCCGCTGCTGGCGGTACAGCTCCAGCAGGGCGAGGAACCGGGCCACCACCTCGAGCGTGCGGGTGCAGTCGGCGGTGAGCGCACGGAAGCTCGCCGTCCCCGCGGTCATGAGCCGGTTGCGCACCAGGAGCAGCTGCTCGGGGACGCTGACCGGCGGGGCGTGCAGGTGCGCGGTGCTCACCGTGGCCGGGGAGCGCGGGGTGAGCGCGCGGGCGGCCAGCTCGGCCAGCCGCTGCGGGGTCACTCCCAGCAGCACCTCGGGCACCAGGTCGGCGAACCGCGGCTCCAGCGCGACGTCCCGGGCGTACCGGCGGACGGCGACGGCCTCCCGCTCCCGCAGGAACCCCGCCGCCTGCTTGTAGGCCCGGTACTGCAGCAACCGGGCGAAGAGCAGGTCGCGGGCCTCGAGCAGCTCGAGGTCCTCGTCGTCCTCCACGTCGGCGGCCGGCAGCAGGCGGGCGGCCTTGAGGTCGAGGAGGGTGGCGGCGACGACGAGGAACTCGCTGGCCTGGTCGAGGTCGAGCTCGTCGCCCAGCGCCCGCAGGTGGGCGATGAACTCGTCGGTGACCCGCGACAGGGCGATCTCGGTGACGTCGAGCTTGTGCCGCCCGATGAGCTGCAGGAGCAGGTCGAAGGGGCCCTCGAAGTTGGTGAGCCGCACGGTGAAGCGGGGCGCCGCCTCCGCCGCCGGGTCTGCGCTCACACCACCGACGGTAGCCCGGGGCTCACCGCCCCGTGAGCCGCCGCACGAGCACCGAGTCGGCGCCGGAGTCGGCGAGGTCGGCCAGCAGCACCGCGATCGCCTCCCGCACGATCCGCCCCCGGTCGGCCGCCACGCCGTGCTCCGCGCGCAGCGACAGCCGCGCGCTCTCCAGCGCCAGCAGCTCCTCGGCCGAGAGGTAGACGGTGATCTTCTCGTCGTGCCGGGTGCGCTCGGTGCGCTGCGCCCGGCCGCGGGTCGGGCGCGCCGGCGGCGCGGGCGCCGGGGCGCGGTAGGCGGCCAGCGGGTCGTCCTGCGCGCCGCCGGGGACCAGGGTGAGCGGGGTGGCCTCGCCCCCGGCCGGGGCGGCGGGCGAGGCCACCCGGGCCCCGCCCCCGCGCAGCGCCGGGGAGCTCACCGTGGCGCTGATGCTCGGCAGCTCGGTGACCTCGGGCGTCTCGGGTGCGTCCGTGCGCCGGAACAGCTCCGCCGCCCCGGGGAGGACGGGACGCCGCGTCACAGCGCCAGCACCTCCTTGGCCAGGTCGCGGTAGGCCGACGCGCCCGACGAGGTCGGCGCCCACGTGGTGATCGGCTGCCCGGCGACCGTGGTCTCCGGGAAGCGCACGGTGCGCTGGATGACGGTCTGGAACACCGTGTCGCCGAAGGCCTCGACCACCCGGCTGAACACCTCGCGGCAGTGCACGGTGCGCGTGTCGTACATCGTGGCCAGGATCCCGGAGATCTCCAGGTCGGGGTTGAGCCGCTCCTTGACCTTCTCGATGGTGTCGACGAGCAGCGCCACCCCGCGCAGCGAGAAGAACTCGCACTCCAGCGGGATGATCACGCCCTGGGCTGCGGTGAGCGCGTTGACCGTCAGCAGCCCGAGCGAGGGCTGGCAGTCGATGAGGACGTAGTCGTAGTCCGCCCGCACGTCGGCCAGCACCCGCAGCAGGGTCTGCTCGCGGGCGACCTCGCTGACCAGCTGCACCTCGGCGGCGGAGAGGTCGATGTTGCTGGGGATGAGGTCCAGACCCGGGACGTCGGTGTGCACCAGAACGTCCTTCAGCGAGGTCCGCCGCTCCATCAGCGCGTTGTAGATGGTGCGGTCCAGGTTCTGCGCCGGCACGCCCAGGCCGACCGACAGCGCGCCCTGCGGGTCGAGGTCGACCAGCAGCACCTTCCGGCCGTACTCCACCAGCGAGGCGCCCAGGTTGATGGTGGAGGTCGTCTTGCCGACGCCGCCCTTCTGGTTGCACAGGGCGACGACCCGGGCGGGGCCGTGCTGGGTGAGCGGCCGCGGCTCGGGCAGCGGGCGCACCCGCGCGCGGGCCGGGTCCAGCCCGCGCGAGGCGGCGGCGCCCATCTCGGGTCCGGTGTCGGTCGGGAGCGCGACGGCCGGGCCGGCCGCGTCCCCTCGCATCGCCATCGGTCTGTTGCCTCCACCTCGTGCCCGTCCCGGCCGGTCACCGGGCCCCGGGCGGCCGTTCCGCCCGCCGGGTGCCCCCGACGCTAGGGAGGACGACAGCGTTCACCGAGGAGGCACGCCGCGCGCCGTGTCGACTTGGCGACGGTTGCCTACGGGCACCCCACCCCGAGCCGTTCCAGACGGCAAGACCTGCCGTCGACCTGCGGGCGTGGCTGTCAGCTTACCGCCCGCGGGTGGCTGGTCGCCCAGACCTCGCGGAGCCGGTCGACGGTGACCAGCGTGTACACCTGGGTCGTGGTCACCGAGGCGTGCCCGAGCAGCTCCTGCACCACCCGGACGTCGGCGCCCCCGTCGAGCAGGTGCGTGGCGAAGGAGTGCCGCAGCGTGTGCGGGGAGACGCGCCGGGCCAGCTCGCCGTCCGGGCCGCCGGCCCGCTCGGCCGCCGTCCGCAGGATCGCCCAGGCGCTCTGCCGGGACAGCGGGCCGCCGCGCGCGTTGAGGAAGAGTGCCCCGCCGCGCACGCCGCCCCGGCCCGCCGCGGCCAGGGCCGGCCGGGCCCGCACGAGGTAGTCCTCCACGGCGCGCAGCGCGTAGGAGCCGACCGGCACCACCCGCTGCTTGCCGCCCTTGCCGGCCAGCCGCACCACGGCCTGCCCCCGGTCGAGGTCGTCCACGGCCAGCCCGACCGCCTCGGAGATCCGCGCCCCGGTGCCGTAGAGCAGCTCCAGCAGCGCCCGGTCGCGCAGCCCGCGCGGGCCCTCCACCGACCCGGCGGCCTCGATCAGCGCCACCACCGACTCCACCGGGATGGCCTTGGGCAGCCGGCGGGCGGGGGCCGGCGGGCGCACCTCGTGCGCGACGTCGCTGGGCACCAGCCCGTCCAGCAGCGCGAAGCGGTGCAGCCCGCGCACGGCGACCACGGCGCGCGCCGCGGACGTCGAGGACAGCGGCGGGTGCTCGTCGTCCCCCTGGCGCAGGGCGGCCAGGAACGCCGCCACGTCGGCCTCGGCGACCTCGCCCAGCCCGCGGACGCCGGCCGCCCCGAGGAACGCGGTGTAGCGGCGCAGGTCGCGGCGGTAGGAGGCGATCGTGTTCGCCGCCAGGCCGCGCTCGACGGCGAGGTGGTCCAGGTAGCCGGTGACGACGCGGGCGACATCGCCCGCGGTGGCCGGGCCCACGGGTGCCGGGCCCGCGGTGGCCGGGCCCGCGGTGGCCGGGCTCGCGGTGGCCGGGCCCGCGGTGGCGGGGGCGGTCGTCAGGTCAGCACCTCCTCCAGCGGGGCGGCGGCCATGCCGTGGGCCTCGGCGACCTCGGCGAGCACGACCTGGCCGGAGACCACGTTGACGCCGCGCGCCAGCGCCGGGTCGGCCTGCACCGCGGCGACGTTGCCCTCGTTGGCCAGGGCCATGACGTAGGGCAGCGTGACGTTGGTCAGCGCGTGGGTCGAGGTGTTGGGCACGGCGCCGGGCATGTTCGCCACGCAGTAGAAGACCGAGTCGTGCACCCGGAACGTCGGGTCGTCGTGCGTGGTCGGCCGGGTGTCCTCGAAGCACCCGCCCTGGTCGACGGCGATGTCGACCAGCACCGAACCGGGCTTCATCCGGCTGACCAGCTCGTTGCTGACCAGGGTCGGGGCCTTGGCGCCGGGCACCAGCACCGCACCGATGACCAGGTCGGCGTCGAGGACCGCGCGCTCGACCTCGTAGGCGTTGGAGGCCACGGTCTGCATGTGCCCCTGGTAGATGCGGTCGGCGGCGCGCAGCTTGTCGATGTCCCTGTCCATGACCACGACCTCGGCCTGCATGCCCAGGGCGATCGCGGCGGCGTTCATGCCGGAGACGCCGGCGCCGATGACGACCACCTTGGCGGCGTAGACCCCCGACACCCCGCCGAGGAGCACCCCGCGGCCGCCGTGGGCCCGCTCGAGGGTGTGCGCGCCCACCTGCGGGGCCATCCGCCCGGCCACCTCCGACATCGGGGCGAGCAGCGGCAGCGCGCCGCCGGCGGTCTGGACCGTCTCGTAGGCGATGGCGGTGGTGCCGGAGGCGACCAGCGCGTCGGTGCAGGCCTTGGACGCGGCCAGGTGCAGGTAGGTGAACAGCGTCTGCCCGGCGCGCAGGCGGCCGTACTCCTCCTCGATCGGCTCCTTGACCTTGAGCAGCAGGTCCGCGTCGGCCCAGACGTCGTCGGCCGTGTCGAGGATGGTCGCGCCGGCGGCGGTGTAGTCGGCGTCGGGGATCGACGAGCCCTCCCCCGCCCCGCGCTCGACCAGCACGGTGTGCCCGGCGCGGACCAGCTCGGTCACCCCGGCGGGGGTGAGCGCGACCCGGTACTCGCGGTTCTTGACCTCTCGGGGGACCCCGACCCTCATGCGCTCTCCTCGGTAGGGGCGGGAGTCGGACCCCGGGGTGACGGGGGCGGCACCCACCACGCTGTGGGCGGCCCGGTCGGGGCCTGCCTCGGCGGAGTCTAGGGGCCGGGGCGGCCGCACCGGGCCGGGGCGGGCAGCCGGCCACCCGGAGGGGTGCCCCCGGCGGTGCGCCGGGTAGGGGTCACCGGCCGCCCGCCGCTCCCCGGAGGACCCGCATGCCCCTCTACGCGCCCCGCCCGGGTCTGCGCGCCCGCCAGGTGGCCGCCGACCTCGGCCTGCTGGCCTGGACCGCGGCCTGGGTGCTGGCCGCCCGCGCCGCGCACCGCGCCGTGCTCGTGCTCGCCGAGCCCGGCGACGCCGTGGCCGAGCTGGGCGGCTCGGTCGCCGGGAGCATGGCCCGCGCCGCCGAGGCGGCCGGGGGCGTCCCGGTGGTGGGCGACGACCTGGCCGCGCCGCTGGAGGGCCTCGGCCTGGCCGGCGCCTCGGTCAGCGGGGCGGGTACCGGGGCCGCCGACGCGGTGGCGACCCTGGCCGCCGTCCTCGCCGCCGCCCTCGTCGTCCTCCCGGTCGCCGGCTACCTGCTGCGCTGGCTGCCGTGGCGGCTGGGCTGGGTGCGGGCGGCCGGCGCGGCCGGCCGCCTGGCCGCGGCCGACCCGGCCGTGCTCGCCGTCCGTGCCGTGGCCACGGCGCCGCTGGACCGGCTGGCCGCCCTCCCGCCGGGCACGGTCGCGGCCTGGCGGGCCGGGGACGCCGGCGCCGAGCGGGCCCTCGCCGCCCTCGAGCTCGACCGCCTGGGGCTGGCGCCCGAACCGGGGCCGCAGCTGCCGGCTTCGCGTTGAGGCCGGCCGCCCCGCTGCCGAAGAAGCTGCCGTGGCGGCGGCACGGGGACGGCGACGGGCAGCACGACCGGCACCGGGCACCGCGGCCCGGCGGGGCCGGGCGCGGACCGGGCGTGACCGTCGGCGCGGCGGGGCCCCGGGGGTCGCGCTCGGCGGCGTGGCCGCCCTCGCCCTCGGGCTGCTCGTGCTCAGCGCGCCGGCCGGCGACCTGGCCGCCGCGCTCACGGCCACCTCCTCGCCCGCGCCCGCTCCGGTCGCCGCGCCGCGCGCCGTCGCCCTCCCCGCCCCGGCGGCGGTGGTGACCCGCCCCGCCCCGGTCGAGCCGCCGGTGGTCGCCACCGGGCCGGCGCCGGTGGGCGGCCTGCGGGTCGAGGTCCCGCAGCCGATGGTCCCGGTGGGCGTCGTCCCCGAGCTCGATCCGCGCCCGGACGACCCCTGCAGCGCGTACGGCAGCCCGACCCGCATCGTGCCCGCGGTGGAGCCGGCCGGGCCCGGCGCGGTGCGGCTGTCCTGGCGCGCGGACTCGGCACCCGAGGTGCGGGGCTACCGGGTGCAGGCGGTGGAGCAGTCGGCGCTGCCCGGCCGCCGGGCCGCGCCGCCGCAGGTGGTGGTCGGCCAGCCCGGCGGCTGCGCGGTGGTCGGCGCGACGGTCGCCGGGCTGACCCCGGGGGCCCGGTACGTGTTCTGGCTCGAGGAGGAGGTCACCGACAGCCTCTCGGCGCGCTGGGTGCAGGTGGGCACGTCCGAGCCGGTCACCGTCGGCTGAACGCCGCCGCCGGCCGTCTCAGGTGGCCTCGACCGGGCGCAGCCGGGCGCCGGTGGCCCGCGCCTGCGCGGCGGCGAGCAGGCCGATGACCGCGGCGGCGTTGCGGATGTCGCCGTCGAGCACCCGCTGCACGGCCTCGGCGAGCGGTACCCGCTCCACCTGCATGTCCAGCTCCTCGTGCTCGAGGGTGAACCCCTCCGGCACCTCGGTGTCCGAGAGGCCCTCGGCCAGGTAGACCAGCACGAGCTCGTCGCAGAAGCCGGGCGTGCTGTAGGTGGTGGTCAGCAGCGACCAGCGCTCGGCGGCCAGCCGCACCTCCTCGGCCAGCTCCCGGCGGGCGGTCTGCGCCGGCGGCTCGCCGTCGGTGTCGCGGAGCCCCGCCGGCAGCTCCCACAGGTAGCCACCCACCGGGTGCCGGTACTGCCGCAGCAGGACGACGCGGTCCTGCTCGTCGAGGGCCACGACGGCGACCGCGCCCGGGTGGTGGACGACCTCCCGGACGCTGTCCCCGCCCCCGGGCATGGCCACGGTGTCGCGGACCAGCTCGATGACCCGGCCCTGGTAGACCTGCTCCCGGCCGACGACCCGGTACTCGTGCGGGGCGGCACCGTCGCGGGGAGCACCGTCGCGGGGCCCGCCGGCCACGGTCAGATCCCCACCTTCTCGGCCTCGTCCACGGGCACCGGCAGCCGGGCGGACTCCGAGCGGTCGATGGCCGCCTTCACGAACGCGGCGAACAGCGGGTGCGGCCGGGTCGGGCGGCTCTTGAGCTCCGGGTGCGCCTGGGTGCCGACGAAGAACGGGTGCACGTCGGCCGGGTACTCGACGAACTCCACGAGCGTGCCGTCGGGCGAGGTGCCGGAGAACACCAGCCCCGCCTCGGCGAGCCGGTCCCGGTAGGCGTTGGCCACCTCGTAGCGGTGCCGGTGCCGCTCGGTGATCTCGGTACCGCCGTAGGCCGCCGCCGTCACCGAGCCCCGCTGCAGGCTGGCCGGGTAGCTGCCCAGCCGCATGGTCCCGCCCATGTCGCCGCGCCCGGCCACGACCTCCACCTGGTCGGCCATCGTGGCGATCACCGGGTCGGGGGTGTCGGGGTCGAACTCCGCGGAGTTGGCCTTCGCCAGCCCGGCCAGGTTGCGCGCGGCCTCGATGACCATGCACTGCAAACCCAGGCACAGCCCCAGGGTCGGGATGCCGTCGACCCGGGCGTGGGTGATCGCGCCCAGCTTGCCCTCGATGCCGCGCACCCCGAAACCGCCGGGGATGCACACCCCGTCGACGCCGGCGAGCGCCTGGCGCGCCCCCTCGGGGGTCTGGCAGTCGTCGGAGGGCACCCAGCGGACCTCCACCCGGCTGCGGTGGGCGAACCCGCCGGCGCGCAGCGCCTCGGTGACCGACAGGTAGGCGTCGGGCAGGTCGATGTACTTGCCGACCAGCGCGATGGTGACGGTCTGCTTCGGCGCGTGCACCCGGTCGAGCAGGTCGCCCCAGACGGTCCAGTCGACGTCCCGGAAGGGCAGCCCCAGCCGCCGGACGACGTAGGCGTCCAGGCCCTCGCGGTGCAGCACCTTGGGGATGTCGTAGATCGACGGCGCGTCGGCGCAGGAGATGACGCCCTCGGCGTCGACGTCGCACATCAGGCTGATCTTGCGCTTGAGCCCGGTGCCGATCTCCCGGTCGGCGCGGCAGACCAGCGCGTCCGGCTGGATGCCGATGTTGCGCAGCGCCGCCACCGAGTGCTGGGTCGGCTTGGTCTTCAGCTCCCCGGACGGGGCGATGTAGGGCACCAGCGAGATGTGCAGGAAGAAGCAGTTGTCCCGGCCGATCTCGTGGCGCACCTGCCGGGCGGCCTCCAGGAACGGCAGCGACTCGATGTCGCCGACGGTGCCGCCGATCTCGGTGATGACCACGTCGACGCGGCGGCCGTCCTCGCCGGTCGGCACGTCCGCGCCGGCCAGGATCCGCGCCTTGATCTCGTTGGTGATGTGCGGGATGACCTGGACGGTGTCGCCGAGGTACTCCCCGCGCCGCTCCTTGGCGATCACGTCGGAGTACACCTGGCCGGTGGTGACGTTGGCCCGGCCGTCGAGGTCGGTGTCGAGGAAGCGCTCGTAGTGGCCGATGTCGAGGTCGGTCTCGGCGCCGTCCTCGGTCACGAAGACCTCGCCGTGCTGGAACGGGTTCATCGTCCCGGGGTCGACGTTGAGGTACGGGTCCAGCTTCTGCATGGTCACCCGCAGCCCGCGGCTGGACAGCAGCGCGCCCAGCGAGCTGGCCGTCAGGCCCTTGCCCAGGGAGGAGACAACGCCGCCGGTGACGAAGACGAACTTCGTCGGCTGGGAGTTGTGGAGGATTACCGGTGGTGCGTAGGACGCGTCAGGCCTGCCATGCGGTCGATCCACGGGAGACGACCGTAACACGGTCGGGGTCCTCCCCCGGCTCCGGACGCGGGGTGCCGTCCGACACCCCCGCGGCGTCCGGGCCGCCGCCGCGCGGCGCCGCGGCGAGCTCCACCAGCAGCGGCACCAGGAGGGTGGCCGCGGTGGCCGGCAGGGCCACGCCGGAGTCGTTGACCAGCGCCCCGAGGGTCAGGCTCAGGGCGCCGGCGAGCAGCCCGGCGCGCAGGACGGCCAGGTCGCGGGCCGGCAGCAGGTCGGTGCGGCCGCGCAGCAGCCCGGGCCCGCGCAGCGGCCCCGGCAGCAGCCCGCCGGGGCGGACCAGCCAGACGGCGGCGACCAGCGCCACCGCCAGCGCCCACGCCAGGGGGCTGCCGAGCAGGATGCCGAGGTTGGCCTCGGCCTTGCGGCTGACCACCGTCCACGCCTGACCGGTGAGCAGCTGGTCGACGAAGCGGCCCAGGTGGCTGCGCTCGGCCGGGGGCCGCAGCCAGTCCAGCCAGGCGAGGGTGCCCACGGCGGCCACGGCCAGGCCCAGCACCCCGGCCATCCGGGTCGCCGTGACCCGCGTCCCGGTGAGCAGCATCGCCAGCAGCAGGAAGCCGGGCAGCACGGCGAGGACGCCGCCGAAGTCGCGGCCCAGCGACGGGGCCCCCACGACGACGACGGCGAGCGCGCCGGCGGCCAGGACGACGCCGGCGGTCACCGCGCGGGCGCGCCGCTGCGGGGCCCGCCGCCCGACCGCCGTCGCCGCGGCCGCGGTGAGCAGCAGCGCGCTGACCGACAGCAGGCCGAAGGTGAGGTTCCCGTAGCCGGTGAACCGCCCGGCCACGATCGCGTCGTAGCCGAGCAGGCCGTTGAGCTCGAGGGTGGAGCCGGTGAGGACGTCCCCGACCAGGGTGGCGAGGGTGACGGCGAGGACGGCGACCGGCGGGCCCAGCCGGTGCCTCCGCCACGGGCCCAGCGCGGCGACCGCGAGCACGACCGCGGTGGCCAGCAGCACCGCCCCCGCGTGGGCCAGGCGCGGCGACCCCGCCCGCTCCCACGGCAGCAGCCCGGCCAGGTAGGTCCCCGCCGGGAGGGCCGCGGCCGCCAGCGCGACCGGGCGGACCGCCCCGCGCAGCCGCTCCCCCGCCGGGCGCGGGGCCGCCCCCCGGCGGCGGCCGCCGGCCGCCAGCAGCCCGAGGGCCACGACCGCGGCGTCGAGCAGCACCACCGCCCAGAAGAACGTGCTGGTGCTGCGGTAGTGCGCGGAGGCGGCGGTGCTCGTCCGGTCCAGCGCGGCGACCGCCTCGGCCAGCGGCGGCCGCGCGCCGTCGACCCGCAGCGGCTGGCCGTTCATCGAGGCCGGCCGGTCCAGGCCCAGCGCGTCCAGGACGGTGGGCGCGACGTCGATGAGCTGGGTGTAGGGCGCCCGCCCGGTGCTGGCCGAGGTCAGCCACCGCTGCCCGTCGAAGCCGGCGCCGGAGGCGATGCCGACGTGCAGCTGGGGGCGGCCGTCGTTGACCTCGGAGATGCCCTGCAGCAGGAGCAGGGTCTCGCCGGGCGCGGCCTCGGCCGCCCGGGCCAGCCGGCCGACCGCGTCGTCGATCGCGGCCAGCGCCTCGGCCCGCGGGAGGGGGTCGGTGCCGGTGTCGCTGCCGTCGAGGTCGGGCTCCCCGGCGTCGACGAGCGCGTCGAGGGAGACCAGTGCCAGGGGGCAGCCGGTCAGCAGCCCGGCCGGGTCGGCCGGCAGCCGCTCCCGCTGGTCGAGGTCGACCCCGGGCGCGGCGGCGGCCAGGGCGGGCGCGCGGCCGACGACGGTGGCGCAGCCGACCGCGGCGCCGAGCGCGGCCGGCTCGGCGCCGAACCGGGCGGTGCCGGCGTCCCCGGCGACGGCGGCCACCGCCGACCGCGGGTCGGCCAGCCCGGCGGCGGCCAGCCGCTCCTGCAGGCCGCAGTGCGACAGCGCGGGGGTGGCCGGGGGCACCGGGACGGCCTGGTCCGGGGGTGCGCCGTCGCCGTCCGCGCCGTCGCCGTCCGCGCCGTCCCCGGCCGGGCCCTCCCCCGTGCCCGGCACCTCGCCGGGCAGGGGAACCGTCGGCAGCGGCACCGGGGGGATCGACTCGTCCGGCGCCGGGAAGCGGGCCCGGTTCCCGGCGCCGAGCGTGGCCCACCCGTCGAGCAGGCAGCTGGTGGCGCGGGCCGCGCGCACCGACACCGCGCTCACCGGCGCCTCCCCGGCCAGCGCCCACAGCTCGGGGGTGGCCTGCGGGTCGAGGTCGTCCCACACCAGGCCGGGCACGCCGACGACCACCACCCGGTCGGCGGTGGCGCCGTCGGTGTCGGCGGTCGGCGCCCCGTCGGTGCCGGCGGGCACCGCGTCCTCCTCGGCCGGGGCCGCGGCGGCGGGCCCGGCCAGCACCACCAGCGCGGCGAGCACGGCCGCGACGACGGCGGCGAGGGCGGCGGTGAGGACGGCGGGCGGGCGCGCCGCGGCCCGGGTCACGGCGCCGTGCCCCCGACCGGGACCGGCGGCGGGCCGAGCAGCTCGCGGTAGACGGCGACCAGGTGGCGGGCGGTGGCCGCCTCGTCGGGCCAGGTGCGCGCCCGCGCGGTCCCGGCCCCGGCCAGCCGGCGGGCCCGCGCCGGGTCGGCCAGCAGCCCGCTCACCGCGGCGGCCAGCGCGTCGGCGTCCCCCACGGGCACGAGCTCGGCGGCGTCCCCGAGGAGCTCGGGCAGGCCGCCGGTGCGGGTGGCCACCAGCGGGGTGCCGCTGCGCAGCGCCTCCTGCGCGGTCAGCGAGCGGGCCTCCCAGACCGACGGCAGCACGGCCAGGTCGGCGGCGGCCAGCAGGTCGGCGACGTCGGCGCGGCGGCCCAGCAGCCGGACCGGCAGCCCCTCCCCGGCGATGCGGCCGGCGAGCGCGTCGTGCAGCGGGCCGTCGCCGGCGACGGCCACCAGGGGCGCGACCGGCTCCCGGGCCCACCGCGCGGCCGCGTCGAGCAGCACGTCGTAGCCCTTCTGCGGGTGCAGCCGGCCCACCGCGACGACCAGCGGGCGCCCGTCGGGCAGGCCCAGCTCCGCGCGCACGGCGGCCCGGTCGCGGGTGGGCGGCGGCAGCGGCGGCGCCGAGACCGGGGCGACCCGGACGTCGCGGGCGCCGAGCCGGCGGGCGTTGGCGGCCAGGTCGCCGGAGGCCGCCAGCACCAGGTCGGCGGCGCGCACGGTGGCCCGCTCGGCCCGGGCGAGGACCCGGCGCACCGCGCCGCCGCGCTCGGGCAGGGCGTTGTGCAGGGTCAGCACCAGCGGCCGCGCCCGGGGGCCGCCCAGCCGGCGGGCCGCGGCGGCGACCAGGCCGGCCCGCAGCCCGTGGGCGTGCACCAGGTCGGCGTCCGCGGTGACCCGGCGCAGCCGCGCCACGGCCCGCGCGTCGGCGGCCGGGGAGAGCCCCGCGGCGATCTCCACGGCGGCGAACCGCGCCCCGGTCGCGGTGAAGCCGAACAGCTCCTCGGTGGCCGCCGGGCCGCACACCCCGGGGTCGGCACCGGCGTCCCGCAGCGCGGGCAGCACCGAGCGCACGTGCGTGCCCACCCCGCCGGTGCTCGTGGCGAGCACCTCGGCCACGCGGCGTCCCCGCAGGGGCAGCGCATCGGCCACCGTGCACCTCCTGCCGTCCCGGTCGTCCAGCCGTCCCCCGCCGTCACAGCCCGCGCACGGCCGCTCGCAGCGGTCGCCAGGCCGTCCCCATCATGACCGCACCGGCGACGGCGAGCGCAGCCGCCGCGGCCAGCACGCCGGCGCCGACCACCGACACCAGGCTCCCGCGCGGCACCGGGTCGGCGCCGAGCGCGCCGGCGACCGCCAGCCCGGCGGCCGCGGCCAGCCCGGCGGCCACCAGCGCGGGCCCGCCCACCCGCGCCACGCCGGCCAGCCCCGCCGGGCCGGTCACCCGCAGCACCACGACGAGCAGCGCCACCCCGGCGACGGTCACCCCGGCGCTGTGCCCCGCCCCCAGGGCGGTGGCCCGGTCGGCGGCGGGGAGGACCGCGGCCAGGACCACGTCGGCGGTGACGGCGACCAGCCAGCCCGCCACGACGCAGGCGGTCGGCGCCCGCCACAGCCCGCGGGCGTAGAGGGCGCGGGTCAGCACCGCCACCAGCCCGTAGCCGGCCAGCCCGGGCGCGAACGCGACGATGGTGTCCCGCAGGGCGGCCACGGCCTCCGGCGGGCCGGCGGCCAGGAAGACCCGCGCCATCGGGCCGGAGACGGCGACCAGCACCGCGGCCGCCACCAGGGACGCGGTCACGACGAGGACCGTGACCGGCGCCAGCACCGCCCGGTAGCCGCTCTCATCGCCGGCGTCGGCGCGCTCGGACAGCCCCGGGTAGGCCGAGGTGGCCAGGGGCACCGCCAGCGCGGCCCACGGCACGAGGAAGAGCGTCAGCCCCGCGACGTAGACCACCTGGGTGCCGTCGGGGGCGCCGGTGTTGGCCAGCCGGATCGCGACCGCCGCGAGCAGCTGCTGCCCGGCCAGGGTCAGCACGCCCGCGACGGCCAGCCGGCGCACGCGCGGCGCGGCGCCCACCGGGAAGCGCAGCGACGGCCGCAGGCCCAGCCCGAGCCGCCGCATCGGCACGAGCAGGCTGAGCGACAGCGCCGCCACGCCGAGCGTCGTCCCCACCGAGAGGACCAGCTCGGCGGGCGTGGACAGGTCGGCCGCCGAGCGGCTGCCACCGAGCGCGGCGAAGACGAGGTAGGCCCCGGCGACCACCAGGCTGGACAGCAGGGGGGCCAGCGCGGGCATCGCGAAGCGGCGGTGCGCCTGCAGCACGCCGGTGAGCACGATGCCGATGCCGTACAGCAGGACCTGCGGGGCGAAGACGACGAGGAAGCGGGCGGCGAGGTCGACCTGGGCGTCGTCGGCCGACCCGAGCAGCAGCCGGGCGATGGGCCCGGCGAGCACCGCGACGAGCACCGCCAGCGGGGTGAGCACGAGCAGGCTCCAGCCCAGCAGCGCCGAGGCGGTGCGGCGGACCTGCTCGTGGTCCCCGGCGGCGATCCCGCCGGCCAGCATCGGCACGACCAGGCTGGCCAGCGCCCCGCCGGCGACCACCTCGAAGACGATGTTGGGCACGGTGTTCGCGGCCAGGTAGGTGTCGCCGGTGCTGCCCGCGCCCACGGCGTTGGTGAAGACCAGCGTCCGGCCGAAGCCGGCCAGCCGGGCCAGGACCGTGAGGACGGCGATCAGCGCCGCGGCACCGGCGACCCCCTGCAGCGCCTGCCGGCGGCTCATGCCGGGCGGCGGCCGAGCCGGTCCAGTTCCCGCAGGCCGGGGGTGGCCTCGATGACGCGGGTGAAGCTGACCCGCTCGCTGGCCAGCGTGAGCGCCACGACGCCCCCGAGCAGCCCGGCCCGCAGACCGCGGCCGCGCAGGGCCGCCAGGCGCAGGCCGAGGAGGGCACCCAGGGCGTTGGCGCCGCTGTCGCCCAGCATCACCCGCTCCCCGAGGTCGGCCGGCAGCACGGCGAGCGCCGCCCCCAGCGGGCCGGCGACCAGCGGGCCGGCGGGGCCGCCCGAGGTGGCCGCGGCGAGCAGCGCCCCGGCCTTGGCCGCCCGGCCGGGGCGCAGGTCCAGCAGGTTGACCAGGTTGGCGGTGCCGGCGACCAGGCCGGTGGTGAGCAGCGCGTCGGGGACCGCCCCGGCGCCGCGGCCACGGCCGGTGACCCGGCCGGTGAGCAGCGCCGCCACGGCCGCGGCGGCACCGATACCGGCCACCTTCACCGCGCCGGCCGAGACCCGCCCGGCCCGCAGCGCCGCGAGGTGCCCGGCCAGCCCCTTGTCCCGGGCCTGCTCGGGGCGGGCGCCGGCCAGGTCGTCGTAGCCCCCCACCAGCCCGGAGACCGAGCCGGCCACCAGGGCCGCGCCCCGCCACCCGGCGGGCGCGCCGGCGACGGCGCCGCCGGTGGCGGCGACGGCGAGCGCCGGGCCGCCGAGCAGGGTCACCGGGCGCCCGGCGTAGTTCGTCCGCCGCCACGGGGCGCCCGCCGGTCGGGCGGTGAGCGCGGCGGCGGCCGCCAGCCCGGCCCGGGCCGCGACCGCGGCGCCGAGCGCGAGCCCCACCTTCCTGCGCGCCGCGCCGTCCGGCGTCACGGGGCGGCGGCCGGGACCGGCGGCACCGGCTGGGTGTCCTCGCCGGTGCCGTACTTGCCGGAGGTGCCCTCGCTCTCCTGGCCGAGGGCCAGGACCGTGCTGACCCGGCCGGTGGCCGACCCGACGTTGTCGACGGTGGAGACGGCCGCCGACAGCGAGGGGTCGGCGCGGATGACGCCGATGACACCGGTCTCGCCGGCCGTCGCGCCGTCGCCGGCCACGACGGCGCCCGAGCCGGCGGCGTCCAGCGCCGACACCAGGTCGACCAGGGCGTCGGAGCGGTCCGCGGCGTCGTCGCCCTCCGGGGCGCCGGCGGTGAGCAGGACGGCGTGGTCGGCCGGGGTGACCGACGCGGACTCCTGGGTCAGGACGTCGAGGGCCGAGAGGCCGGCCAGCACGGAGGACAGGGCGGCGGTGTCCGGCGCCGCCGGGCCGGCCGGGGTCGACCCGGGTGCGGCGTCGTCCGGTGCCGCCGCACCCCCGGACGCCGGCACCATCAGCGTCTGCGCCAGCAGCGCGGCGACCAGCTGCCCGGTGTCGTCGGTCTCCGGAAGCGTCACGCCGGTGGGCAGGCCGGGGCCGGTCACGTAGCTCTGCAGCTGCGAGGCCGTCGCGGGGTCGCTGTACTCCGGCTGCAGCGTGACCTGCCCGGTGACCTCCGCGCCGGCCTCCTCCAGCAGCGCGGTGACCTCGTCCACCGTCTCGGTGGGCACGTCGTCGCCGGTGGTGAGCAGCACCACCCCCTGGCCGGCCAGGGTGCCCTCGACGAGGGCGGGGGCGACCGCCTCGGCGAAGGAGCCGGCGTCGTCCAGCTCGGCCTGCAGCTGCTGCGTGGTGTTCTCCAACTCGCGCTTGTCCTGCTCCAGCGCGCTGACCTGGTTGCGGATGTCCTCGAGGATCGGCTGGTTGAGCTGGGTCGTGCCGATCACGATGCCCAGGGCGACGGCCAGGAAGACCGCGATCAGCGAGACCAGGTGGTAGCGGAAGTCGATCACGAGAAGAGGTTCTCCAGCCAGAACACGAAGCTGTTCCATTGGTCGAGCAGCAGGTCGAGGTAGACCCGGCCGGCCGCCGAGACCGCGAGCGTCGAGCCGATCGCCACGAAGGCGGCCAGCACCAGGACGACGAGGGCGGTGGTCGAGATGCGGCTGCGGTAGAGCCGGCTGACGCCCTTGGCGTCGACCAGCTTGCCGCCCAGGCGCAGCCGCGTGAGGAAGGTCGAGGCCATGCCCCCGCGGCCCTTGTCGAGGAACTCGACCAGCGTGGCGTGGGTGCCGACGGCGACGATGAGCTTGGCGCCCTTCTCGTCGGCCAGGAGCATCGCGATGTCCTCGCTGGTGGCCGCGGCCGGGAAGGTGATGGCGTCGACCCCGAGGTCCTGCACGCGGGCCAGGCCGGGGGCGCGGCCGTCGGCGTAGGCGTGCACCACGACCTCCGCGCCCGAGCGCAGCACGTCGTCGCTCACCGAGTCCATGTCCCCGATGATCATGTCCGGCTGGTAGCCGGCCTCCTTGAGCGCGTCGGCGCCGCCGTCGACGCCGATGAGCACCGGCCGGTAGTCGCGGATGTAGGAACGCAGCGCCTGCAGGTCCTCCTTGTAGTCGTACCCGCGGACGACGACGAGGACGTGCCGGCCCTCGATCCTGGTCTCCACGTCGGGCACGCCGACCCCGTCGAGCAGCAGCGCGCGCTCGCGCTTCATGTACTCCATCGTGTTGGTGGCGAAGGCCTCCAACTGGGTGGAGAGCCCGGCCCGCGCCTCGGCCATGGCCTCGGCGATGGTCTCCGGCGTCTGCTGGGTGCCCGTGGCCAGGACGGTGCCGTCCTCGAGCAGCAGCGTGTCGCCGTCCAGCCGGACCCGGCTGCCCTCCTTGACCGCGGAGAGCACCTCCTTGCCGGCGTTGTCCACCAGGGGGATGCCGGCGGCGGTGAGGATCTCCGGGCCCAGGTTCGGGTAGCGGCCGGAGATGCTGGCCGAGGCGTTGACGACGGCGGCCACCTTGCACGCGACGAGCGAGTCGGCGCTCACCCGGTCGATGTCGGTGTGGTCGATGACGGCGATGTCGCCGGGTCGCAGGCGCTTGGTCAGGTTCTTCGTGCGGCGGTCCAGGCGCACGGTGCCGGCCACTCCGGGCGCGGACTCGGGTGCGCGGCCGCGACGGAGGGAGCCGAGGCGCATTAGGCCATGCTCCCACGGGGCCTCCGCACCGCTGCCCCCGACGCGCGACGGCCACCGCGTGCTCACTCACAGTGCGCGACACCACGACAGCACCCACCCGCCCGGCCCCCGGCGTGCGCTCCCCCTGCCGGACCACCCGTACCCGGTGTCTAGCGTTACGCGCGTGACGGAAGGGGCGCCCGCGGTCGGCGGCACGCAGGCCGGTGACGACGTCCGGCCCGGGACGGCCGACGCGGCGGTCCGCGCGCTGCGCCGCGACAACGTCGCCGTCGACCGCGCCCCGACCGACCCCGACCCCGCCCCTGCCGACCACACCCCCGCCGACCACGCCCCGGCCGGCCCCGGCGGCCCGGACGGCGGGCCGGCCCCGGCGGTGCCGCCCGTGCCCGGGGCGGGAGCGCCGCCCGCCCCCGCGGCCGATGGCGGCGAGGAGGGCGCTCGCGGCCGGCGCAGCCGCCGCGGGCTGCGCGGCCCGGGGATCCGTGAGCGCCGGCGCCAGCAGACCCGGGCCCGCATCGTCGACGCCGCCGCCGAGCTGTTCGCCGAGCGCGGCTTCGACGCGGTGAGCGTCGTGGAGATCGCCCAGCGGGCCGGGGTGGTCGAGAAGACGGTGTTCAACCACTTCCCGGTCAAGGAGGGGCTGGTCTTCGACGCCGACCCGCCCATCCGCGCCGCGCTGCTGCACGCCGTGGCCACCCGGCCGCGGGGCGAATCCGTGACCGCCGCCGCCGGCACGTTCGTGGTGCGCGCGATGAGCATGCTCGGCGCCCCGGAGGCCGCCGACGGGGTGGCCGGGATGGCGCGCGTCATCCGCGGCAGCCACACGCTGCAGCTGCGCGAGCGGGAGATCCTCGGCGAGCTGACCACGGCGCTGGCCGACCAGATCGCCACGGAGACGCGGGCCGAGCCGGGTGACCCGGCGCCGTGGCTGGCCGCGCACGCGGTGCTCGGCCTCTACGCCGCGCTGCTCGACCTCGCCCGCGACCGCGTGCTCGCCGGGGTCACCGGCCCCCGCCTGTCGGCCGAGCTGCGCGCCCGCGGCGACCGCGGGCTGGCTCTGCTGCAGTTCGGGCTGGCCGGCTACGCCAAGCGGCGGTGACGGCTCAGGCGACCTGGAGGGCGCGGAGGAGCTGGGCGGCGCGGTCGCCGGGGATGTCCGGGTCGGCGGTGAACAGCGCGACGGCGACCATGTACCCGTCCTCGCCGGCCCAGGCGCGCCCCTCGGCGCACATCCGCCGGACGTGCTCGCGCACCTTCGGCTCCGCGCTGTAGGGGCCGAAGTCCAGCGCCATGGCGAGGAAGTTGACCACCCGGTAGCCGAGGTCCCCGGCGGTCGTCACCGTGGCCACGGGGTCGGAGTAGCTGGGGACGGCGGTGAGGACGTCGGTGTACCCGGCCTTGAGCAACTGCAGCACCAGGTCGTTGCCGTACACCCCGCCCCACAGCTCGGGCATCAGGATGTCCCGGTCCGGCGCGGGGATGTAGGGCGGGTTGGCGATGACCGTGCGCACCCGCGGGTGGTCACCGGAGTCCGCGCGGTCGAAGAAGTCGCCGAGCTCGACGGTGTAGCGGTCGGCCACCCCGCGCGCGGCGATGTTGGCGCGGGCGGCCTCCACCGACGGCGCGCTGATGTCGCAGCTGCGCACCCGCAGCCCGGGCAGGCCGGCGACGACGTCGGCGATGGCGGTGGCGTCCCCGGTGCCCAGCTCGTCGACCCCCTGCCCCGCCCAGCCGAGCTCGTCCCGGTACTGCTGCAGCAGCATGCAGACGCTGAAGCCGTAGTGCGCCGACTCGTCCGCGGAGGAGAAGCAGCTCACCGGGCGGGGCCCTCGATCGCGCCGGCGGCCGGCCGGGGGTCCACGGTGGGCTCTTCTCGGTTGCACACGACCGGCCCCTACCCCGGGGCCCGCGCGCCCACGCGTCGTCCCCCGTCCCGGTGACGCAGCGCCCGGTCAGGCCGCCGCGCGGGCCTCCGCCGCGACGGCGAGCAGCTCGCGGGCGTGCGCGTGGCCGGTGTCGCTGTCGGCCAGGCCGGAGAGCATGCGGGCCAGCTCGCGCACGCGGTCCTCGCCGTCGACGGCGCGGATGTCGGTCGCGGTGACGCCCGCCCCGGCGTCCGGGGCCTTGTCGACGACCAGGTGGGTGTCGGCGAAGGCGGCGACCTGCGCCAGGTGGGTGACGACGACGACCTGGTGCCGGCGGGCCAGCCGGGCCAGCCGGCGGCCGATCTCCCCCGCGGCCTGCCCGCCCACCCCGGCGTCCACCTCGTCGAACACCATGACCGGCACCGGGTCGGCCCCGGCGAAGACCACCTCGATGGCGAGCATCACCCGGGAGAGCTCACCGCCGGAGGCGCCCTTGTGCACCGGGCGCGGCGGGGCGCCGGGGTGGGCGGACATCAGCAGTGCCACCTCGTCGACGCCCTCCGGGCCCGGGGCGGCCGGGTCGCTCTCGACCGAGAAGGAGACCTGCGCGCTCTTCATCGCCAGCCCGGCCAGCTCCCGGCCGACCTCCGCGGCGAAGCCGTCGGCCGCGGCCCGACGACCGGCCGAGACGCGGGCCCCGAGGTCGTCGACCTCGGCGCGGGCGGCTTCGCGCGCTCGCTCCAGGGCCTCGAGCGCCTCGTCGGAGACGTCGAGCTCCGCCAGCCGGCCCCGCGCGTCCTCGGCCCAGGCCAGCACCCCGGCCACCCCGTCGCCGGGGTCGGCGTACTTGCGCACCAGGGCGGTCAGCGCCGCCCGGCGGTCGAGCACCTCGGCCAGCCGCGCGGGGTCGGCGTCGAGGTCGGCGACGTAGCCGGCCAGCTGGGTGGCGACGTCGGAGACGACGGCCACCGCGTCGGCGAGGTCCTTGGCCAGCAGCACCAGGGCGGGGTCGTCGGAGCCGGCCAGCGCCCGCTCGGCGACGGCGAGAGCGGCACCGGCGTCCTGCGGGACCCCCTCGCCGCCCAGGTCGCCGGTGACGTCGCCGACCAGGGCCAGCCGGGCCTCGTCGGCGGCGGCCCGCAGGGCGTCGGCGTCGCCGAGCCGGCGGGCCTGGGCGTCGAGCTCGTCGTCCTCGCCCGGCTGCGGGGCGACCGCCTCGATCTCGGCCAGCCCGCTGCGCAGCACGTCGGCGGCCTGCGCCAGCTCCCGGGCCTGCCCCCGGCGGCGCTCGAGGTCGGCGCTGCGCTCCCGCCAGCGGGCGTGGGCCGTGCGGTAGGCCTCGAGCAGCGCCAGGTGCTCCGCCCCGGCGTAGCGGTCCAGCGCCCGCCGCTGCTCGGCGGGCCGGGACAGCCGCAGCTGGTCGCTCTGGCCGTGCACCGCCAGCAGGCCCTCGGCGAGCTCGGCCACCACGCCGACGGGCACGCTGCGGCCGCCGAGGTGGGCGCGGGAGCGGCCCTCGGCGCTGACCGTGCGGGCCAGGATGAGGCTGCCGTCGTCGTCGGGGTCGGCGCCGGCGTCGGCGGCCCGCTCCCAGACCGGGGAGTCGGCGGGCAGGGCGAGGCGGCCCTCGACGCCGGCGCGGCCGTTGGCGCGCACCCGCCCGGGGTCGGCCCGGCCGCCGAAGAGCAGGGTCAGGCCGGTCACGACCATGGTCTTGCCGGCCCCGGTCTCCCCGGTGACGACGGTGAGCCCGTCGCCGAGCTCCAGGGTGACGTCGTCGATGGCCCCCAGCCCGCGGATGCGCAGCTCGGTCAGCCGGCCCCGCTCCTCCCCGGGCACCGCCGGCGGCGGCCGCTGCCCGGCCGGGACCAGCCCCCCCGACCCGGCGTCGGGGGCCGAGGCCTCCGGCGCCCGGCGGCCCGGCGCCCGGGTCCGCCCGGTCCGCTCACGCGTCGCCGCCACCGGCACCTCCCGTCCGCCCGTCGTGCGGGCTCCCCTCGCCCCGGGCGCCGCCGACGAGGGGGTCGATGCTGACCTCGTCCCGCATGAGCACGTTGCGGCTCGTCGACAGCTCGCGCCCGGGGTCGTGCGAGCGCTCGCGGAACCCGCGCACCGGCAGGCCGAACTTGGCCACCAGCCGGTCGCCGAACGTGGCCTGGTGGACGCGGGCGATGCGCACCGGGCGGCCGGCCCGCCGCACGTCGACCCGGCCGCCCTCCGGCACGTCGAGCGCCCGCCGCCCGTCGGCCGACACCCGCGCGCGGTTGCCGTCGGCGGGGATGCCGACGCTGAGCACGGAGTCCGGCGAGGTCACCAGCGGCCGGGAGAACAGGGCGTGGGCGTTGGAGGGCACCATGAGCAGCGCCTCGACGTCGGGCCAGACCACCGGCCCGCCGGCGGAGAAGGCGTAGGCGGTCGAGCCAGTGGGGGTCGAGAACAGCACCCCGTCGCAGCCGAAGCTGGTCAGCGGCCGGCCGTCGATCGCGATGACGACGTCCAGGACCCGGGAGCGCTGGGACTTCTCCACCGAGACCTCGTTGAGCGCCCAGGTGCCGCCGACGACCGCGCCGGTCCGGTCGAGCACGTCGACCTCGATCGCCAGCCGCTTCTCCACGGCGTACTCGCACTGCTCGATCGCGGTCAGCGTCTCCTCCACCGCCTCGGGCTCGGTCTCGGCGAGGAAGCCGACCCGGCCGAGGTTGACGCCCATCAGCGCGGCGTTGCTGTACCGCGCCAGCTCCGCGGCCCGCAGGAAGGTGCCGTCGCCGCCGAAGACCATGACGATCTCGGCGCCGCGGGCGGCCTCGGAATCGGCCGCGACCACCTCCGCACCCTCGATCCCCAGCTCGGGGGCCTCGTCGTCCAGGAGCCGGACGGTGATGCCGGCCCGCGCCAGCCGGGCGGCCGAGCTGCGGGCGAGCGCGACGAT
Organism: Geodermatophilus marinus; assembly: GCF_003428645.1. Taxonomy (GTDB): domain Bacteria; phylum Actinomycetota; class Actinomycetes; order Mycobacteriales; family Geodermatophilaceae; genus Geodermatophilus. The sequence continues at coordinate 41,357 of NZ_QVQH01000032.1, forward strand.
GTCGGCGCGGCCGGTGTGGACGGCGAGCAGGACGTGCCTGCTGCCGCTGGGCGGCCACACGCCGGGACCGGGTTGGCTCACGGTGCCTCCTCGGGGCGGGGCGGGGTCACGACGGCCCCTCGGTGACGGCTCGGTGCACGTCCTCCGGGCGCGGCGGGCCGGCGTCCCGGCGCAGCCACAGGAAGTACTCGACGTTGCCGGCCGGCCCGGGCAGCGGGCTGGCGACCACGCCGGCGGTCCCCCAGCCCAGCCCCGCGGCGGCCCGGGCGACCTCGAGGACGGCGGCCTCGCGCGCGCCCGGGTCGCGGACGACCCCGCCGGAGCCCAGCCGGTCGCGGCCGACCTCGAACTGCGGCTTGACCATCGGCAGCAGGTCGGCGCCCTCGGTGGCGCAGCCGGTCAGGGCGGGGAGCACCAGCTCCAGCGAGATGAACGACAGGTCGGCGACGACGAGGTCGACCGGGCCCCCGGCCTGCTCGGGGGTGAGCGACCGGACGTTGGTCCGCTCCAGCACGCGCACCCGGTCGTCGGTGCGCAGCGACCAGGCCAGCTCGCCGTACCCGACGTCGACGGCCACGACCTCGCGGGCCCCCCGGCGCAGCAGCACCTCGGTGAACCCGCCGGTGGACGCCCCCGCGTCGAGCGCCCGCCGGCCCGCCACCTCGACGGGCAGGGCCGCCAGCGCGCCGAGCAGCTTGTGGGCCCCCCGCGACACCCAGGTGGGCTCGTCCGGGTCGGTGCGGACGACGACCGGCGTGCCGGCGTCGACCCCGGTCGCGGGCTTGGTCGCGGCCCGCCCGGAGACCGCGACGCGGCCCTCGGCGATGAGGCTCACCGCGTGCTCGCGCGACCGGGCCAGGCCGCGGCGCACCAGCTCGGCGTCCAGGCGGCTGCGACGGACCATCAGAGCTGGTCGATCGAGGCGAGCTCGCGCTGCAGCCGGGCGTGCTCGGCCTCGAGGACGGCGACGTGCTCGGCGACCGGCAGGTCCCCGAGGCCGGCGAGGGCCGGCGACGGCACCGTGCTGCCCGGCACCGTGCTGCCCGGCACCGTGCCGCCCGGTGCCGGGCCGCGCGGGGCCACCGGCGGGCCCGGGACCGGGCGGGGCCGGCTGGGCTCGGTCATGGGGCTGGCCTCTCACGAAAGGGTTCCGGCGGGGCTGGGGCGACGGCGGGGGGACGGTGGCGGACGCGCCGGGCACCGCACCCCCGGCTCGCGAGGGTACCGGCCGGGGACGACGGCCACGGGCCGCCGAGGCGGGGGCTACGGTTCCCCCGCCGGTGCACCGACGAACGAGGAGGTCTGCGGGCCGTGGCGACGACCGACGAGTGCCGGACCGCGCTGGAGTCGGTCCTGGGTGACCTGGCCGCCAAGCCGGCGGCGCGGGGACTGGACCGCAGCCTGTCCTGCCACCTGCCCGACCTGGGCGAGGTGTTCCGGGCCCGGCTGTCGCGCGGGGCCGTGCGCGACCTGCGCGCCGAGCCGGCGGCGGAGTCGCTGCAGAAGGCCGACATCCGGCTGACCATGGACAGCGACGACCTCGTCGCGCTGACCCGGGGCGAGCTGTCCTTCGGGCCGGCGTGGGCCTCGGGCCGGGTCAAGCTCGAGGCCGGGCTCCGCGACCTGCTGCGGCTGCGCGCCCTGCTCTGAGCCGAGCCCGGGACCGGCCGGCTCACCGCCCCTCCAGCCCCCACCGGGCGAGGGCCGCGGCGGCCGCGGGACCGGCGGCCCGCGGGTGCGGCGCCGGGTCGCCCGGCGCGCGGTCCACCGCGAACCAGTGGGCGACGCAGAGGGCGCGCAACCCGTCGAGCCCGTCGTCCGGGGCCTCCCGGGGGGCCGCCGCCGGGTCGCCCTCCCCCGCCACCAGTTCCACCGCGCCGCCGGCGGCGCGCGCCGTCCACCGCCCGCACCGGTGGGCGCCGCCCTCGGCGGTCACCACGGCGGGGTGCGCCGCCAGCAGGCCCGCCGCGTCACCCGCCAGGAGGTCCGGCCGCTGGTGCGGGGGCGCGGCGAGCAGCCGGCGGGCGTCGGTGACACCGCTGAGCACGAGCAGGCTCGCCGCGCCGGCCCGCCGGGCCCCCTCGACGTCGGTGTCCAGGCGGTCGCCCACCACCAGCGGGAGGCGGGCACCGGTGCGCCGGACGCACTCGGCGTGCATCGCGGGGTCCGGCTTGCCCGTGACCAGCGGCGCGCGCCCGGTCACCGCGCTGACGACGTCGACGAGGGCCCCGTTGCCCGGCAGCGGGCCGCGCGGCGAGGGGATGGTGGCGTCGGCGTTGGTGGCGACGTGCTCCGCGCCGTTCCGGACGGCCACCACCGCCTCGGCCAGCTCCGCCCAGCCGACGTCACGGCCGTAGCCCTGGACCACGGCCTCCGGCCGGTCGCCGGCGTCCCCGACGACGGTGAGCCCGGCCGCGGTCAGGGCGGCTGCCACGCCGGGCCCGCCGACGGCGAGCACCCGTGCCCCGCGTCCCAGCCGGTCGGCCACCACGGTCGCCGCCGCCTGGGAGCTGGTGATGACGTCGCCGGCGGACGCGGCCACCCCGAGCTCGCGCAGGTGGGCGGCCACCTCCTCGGGGGTCCGGGAGGCGTTGTTGGTGACGAAGCCCAGCCGCATGCCCGCCGCCGCGACCCGGGCCAGGGCGGCCGGCACCCCCGGGACGGCGTCCGGGCCCACGTAGACCACGCCGTCGAGGTCGAGCAGGGCGACGTCGAAGACGGCCGCCGGGGGGTGCGCGCAGCCCCCGGTCAGGGGCACGGGAGGGGTCACGCCGACCCCGAGGAGCGGCGCGCGCGGACCCGGCGCAGCGCGCGTGCGTAGTCCCCCACGTCGGGGCGCATGGCCACCGCCAGGGCCAGGTGCTCGGCGGCGAGGTCGAGGTCCCCGGCCCGGCTGGCGGCCAGCCCCAGCCCGAACTGGGCGTAGTCGTCGGCGGGGTTGCCGCGGATCAGCCGGCTGAACGAGCCGATGGCCTCGTCGTAGCGGCCGGCGTCGAACTGCGCCCGGGCCAGCGCCTCCAGCAGGCTGCGCGAGCCGGGTTCCGCGGCGACGGCCCGGGACAGCAGGGTGGCGGCTGCGGCCGGGTCCCCGCCGGCCAGCAGCCGGAGGCCGCGCTGGTACCACTCGTAGACGTCCCCCTCCGGGGCACCCTCCTCGTCGGCCACTCCCGCCCCCTCCGGTCCCGTGGTCGGCGCTCGCGTCACCGCCCCGGGTGTCCGGCGCCCCCCGCCCGCGGCGGGGGTCGCCCGGACGCTCCTACGATCGCCCTCGTGTCCTCGTCGCCGGTGGGTCCCCCGCATCCCGCCCGGGACGGCCTGGAGGTGCGCCCCTTCCGGGCCCTGACCTACCGCCGACGCGACCCCGGGCACCTCGCCCGGGTGAGTTCGCCAGCCTACGACCTGGTCACCCCGGAGGGCCGGGAGCGGCTGGTCGCCGCCGACCCGCACAACGTCGTGCGCCTCATCCTGCCCCTCGTGCCGCCCGTCCCCGGCTACGAGGCCGGCGCCGGAGGTGGGGTGGAGCAGGCAGCGGCCACGCTGCGGGCCTGGACCGCGGAGGAGGTCCTCGAGCGGGACCACGAGCCCGCGCTGTGGCTCTACGAGATGGCCCCCCCGGACGGGGCACCGGCGACGCTGGGCTGGCTGGGCGCGGTGGCGCTGCCCGAGGCGGGCTCGACGGCGGTGCTCCCGCACGAGGACACCTTCCCCCTGGCGGTCGAGGGCCGCCGGGCGCTGCTGGCCGCCACCCGCACCGACCTGGAGCCGATCGTGCTGGCCCACGACCCGGAGGAGCAGGTCGAGGCCCTCGGCCGGAACGTCCGCAGCGCCGAGCCCGTCCTGCAGGTGGACGACGCCGACGGGGTCCGGCACCGGCTGTGGCGCGTCGTCGACCCCGCGGTCCTCGCCGCCGTGTCGGGCGGGCTGGCGCGCACGGCAGCCGTCATCGCCGACGGTCACCACCGCTTCGCCGCGGCCTGCGCGTACGCCCGCGAGGGCGACGCCGGCCCGGAGCCGGCCGTGCTGGCGCTGCTCACACCCATGGGCCCGGGCGGGCTGCGGGTCGAGGGGATCCACCGCGTGGTCCCCGGGCTCGGCTTCGATGCGGCGGTGTCGGCGGCGGCGGCCGGCTTCGCGGTCACCGAGCTGCCGGTGGCGGACGTCGCCACCGCGGCCGCGCGGGAGCTCGCCGACCCCGGAGCACCGGGCCTGCTGGTGACCGACGGGACCCGGCTGGCCCGCCTGCACCACCCGGCACCCGACGTGCGGGACGCGGTGCCCGCGGAGGCACCGGTGGCCTGGCGCGGGCTCGACGTGGTGCTCGCCCACCACGGGCTGCTGCGGCGGCTGTGGGGCCGGGGGGACGCCCCCGGGGAGCTGGTGATCGCCCACGACCTGCCCACCGCCCTCGCCGAGGCGCGGGCGCGGCGGGGGGTGGCCGTGCTGCTGCGCGGCCCCTCGCCCGCGGCGGTGGCCGCCGTGGCGCGTGCCGGAGCGCGGATGCCCCGCAAGTCGACGCTGTTCGTCCCCAAGCCCCGGACCGGCCTGGTGCTGCGCCCGCACGACGACTGACGGCGCCGCCGGCCCGGTGCCGGGCAGGGGTGCCGGCGTGGTGCCGCGGCCCTCACCCCGCGCTCGCCCGCAGCACCTTGCGTCCCCGGAGGCAGTTGACCTCGCACACGGACGCGGTTCCCGAGGGCGTCCGCCAGAAGCGCCGCTGCAGGGCGCCCTGCACCTCCACGACGTCCCCGGCGACCCAGGCGGCGGCCCGGCGCTGCAGCGCCCGGTCGTAGGAGATGCACGTGAGGACGTCGACCGACTGGCCCCGGACACGCGGTTCCGGCCGGCGGACCACCAGCCGGAAGGTCACCAGCGCGTCCCCGCTGGGCAGGCTGCGGACCTCTGCCGGTGCGGACAGCCGGCCGCGGAGCACCACGTCGTTGCGGTCGATCACTGCGACGGTCATGCCCGAGAGCCTCGCCGCCGGGAGCCGCCCGCCCGGAGCGCGGCGCCCGCCTGTGGAACCGGCCGCTGCGTGTGGACACCGCGGCCGGTTCCGTCCCAGGTCAGTGCAGCGTGCTGTCGGGGTCGTCCCCGGGCCGGTCGACCTGCGGTTCCGCGTCGGAGCCGTCCTCACCGAGCAGCTCGGCCACCTCGGCCCCGACCTCCTCGTCGAACGTCGGCCGGTGACCCGGCCCGGCCCCCGGTGTCCCGGCCGGCGGCGGGGTCGAGTCCGGGCGCCGCGCCGGGAGGCGCCTCGAGCGCGGCGCCGTCCTCCGGCGCGGGGGCTCCGTCCGCGGCCGTGGCCCCGCCCTCGTCGGCCGTCTCCTCGATCTCGGTGACCTCGACGTCGTCGTCGGGCGCGTGCTCCGCGACGGCCTCCTGCCACGGTCGTGCGGCCGCCTCGTCCCCGGCCGCGGCGAGCAGGTCGGCGTAGGCGGAGGCGAGCCGCGCGGTGCCGGGGTCGTCCCAGTCGAGGGCCTCCGGGCTCGGCCGGCCACCGAGCGCGCCCTCGAGGACCAGCCGGGCGGCCGCGACCTCCCCGAGGTCCTGCCTGGCTCCGGCCTCGACCAGCCGCAGCTCCACGGTCTCCGCGGCGTCGGGCGAGCCCTCCAGCGCCTCGCGCACGAGCCGCAGTGCCACCTCGGGGCGCCCCATGGCGCGCTCGCAGTCGGCCAGCACGGCCCGGTAGCCCGGGTCGCCGCTCATGCGCCGGTAGGCGCGCAGCTCTCGCGCGGCCTCGGCGTAGTCACCGGCGTGGTAGGCCGCCACCCCCACCGCCTCCCGCACCGCGGCGATGCGGGAGGCGCGGTCGCGCGCCGCCCGGGCGTGCGCGAGCGCCTCCGCCGGGTCCTCGTCGACCAGGGAACCGGCGGCGACCAGGTGCCCGGCGACGCGGGTGGCGTTGCGCGCCTCCAGCCCGCGCAGGGCCCGGCGCACCTCGGGGTCGAGGTCACGGGGATCGGCCCAGTCGGGCACGTCGGGCCCGGACGGGGCCGGCGGGGTGCGGTCGCGCCGACCGGCGACCGGACCGCTGCGGTCGGCGACCGGACCGCTGCGGTCGGCGGGCCGGCGGTCCCGCCAGTTGCCCGCAGGGGTCCCCGACCGGGACGGCCGCCCGCGCTCGCGGGCAGCGCCGGCCGCCCCCCGCTGGGGTCGGCGTTCCCGCCAGTCGCTGCCGCCGGCGCCCCGCTGCGGACGCCGGTCCTGCCACGACCCCGTGTCGCCGGACCCCTCGGGACGCCAACCCGGGCGTCCCCCGCCGCCCTCCGATGCACGCCGGGGGCGCCGTTCCTGCCATCGCCCGCCCTCACCCGGCCGCTGGGGACGCCGGTCCTGCCACGAACCGCCTTCACCCGCCGCCTGGGGACGCCGCTCGGCCCGGTCACCCGTGCCCCGCTGGGGACGCCGCTCGCGCCAGTCCGCCGACGATGAACCGCCCGGCCGACCGCTCGGGCTGCGCTCGCCCCGCGGTCGCTCCTGCCAGGTGCGACCGCGCTCACCGCCCCCCGGTCCGTCACCGCGGTAGGGCCGGTCCTCCCGGCGGTCCCGCCGGCCGGGTCGGTCCTGACCACCAGCGGACCGCTCGCCGGGGCCGTCGGAACGCCGACCCCGGGCCTGCTCCCCTGGACGCCCACCGCCGGCCTGGGGGCGGCGCTCGCGCCAGTCGGACGGCCTGCCCGCGCCGCGCCGGCCCTCCCCGTCCGGTCGTCCGCCGCCACCGCCCCGCGGCGCGCCGCCGCGGGCGCCGGAACCCCGGGCCCCTCCGCCGCCCTGGGGGCGCCCGGTCCCGGCGGCTCGTCCGCCGCGCGGGGCGCCGCCCCGGGGGGTCCGGTCGTCGCGGTGGCCCTCGCCTCGTGCGGGTGGAGTCATGGCTCTTCGCTACCTCGTCGCGGGGGTCGGCACGCGCGGTGCTGACAGTGGGCATGCGAAACGGGGGTCGGAGCGGAATGCTCCGACCCCCGTTCCGGGAATGGTTGTCCGGCGGTGTCCTACTCTCCCACCCCGTCTCCGGGGCAGTACCATCGGCGCTGAGAGGCTTAGCTTCCGGGTTCGGAATGGGACCGGGCGTTTCCCTCTCGCCATGACCGCCGTAAC
>NZ_QVQH01000033.1 GCF_003428645.1 Geodermatophilus marinus
GCGACAGCTACCGACTCAAGGACCGCGACCTCGGCCGCCCACACGCGGCCGCCACCGAAGACGCATGACCACGAGGGGGTCAACTTTCAGCCGTCGCTAGGGGGTCAACTTTGGGCCGTCGTTGACAGGGAGATCGTCCCCGACCTCCCGACGGTGGAGATGTGGCTGGAACGGCAGCTCACTGATCGCGGCGCGAGGCGTGTGCGGAAGTAGCGAGTCGCTCCTCGGACACCAGCGAACGCACACCGGACGGGATGTCCCGCGCTAGGCGATTCCTCGCGGGAGGACCCACCGGTGCTCGAAGTCGAGCACCTCGGCAGCGAGCTCGAAGTCGCTGTCGTAGTGCACGATCACCAGGCGGTGCTCGGCCGCGAGTACGGCAGTCAACAGATCCGCGATGCCCACCGCTCGGTGCCGCCCGGTAGCGGCCAACGAGCGTTGCGCGCCGAACGCCCGCTGCCAGTGGTCATCATCGGTCGGTAGGTACTCGTAGGCCTCCCGGCGGTCGGCCCGCACCTGCTCGTACTCCGCCGGGCTGCGAGCGCTGTACAGGGCCTCGGCATCGAGGGTGGCGCAGGTGGCCACCAAGCCGCCGGTGATGAGTGGCTCCAACCGGTCAGCGACGGGAGCCAGCCTCATCCGGGCTGCCGCGCTGGTGTCGATGAGAAACCGGGCGATCACCGCCACACGTCGGCCCGCTGACCCGGTTCTGCCAGCGTCTCCACGCCACCCTCGCGCAGCCAAGCCACCTGCCGTGCGCGCGCGGCGGCGCTCGCCGCCTGCTGCAGGGCGGTGCGCACCGTGTCCGACACCCCGCTCGTGTTCAGCTCCTTCTGCGCTCGGGCCAGCAGATCATCGTCGAGATCGATCAGGCGCTTGGTCACCGGTCACTCCAGCACATGAGATATACGGATGCGGCACTGAGTATATAGAGCCGCGTCTCCAGCGGCGCCGGTGCGGCAACTTCTCCCTCCGCGTGGGTGGTACCGCTGCGCCGGCCGCCGGTGGGCGCGGAGGTCGCAACCCTTCGGAGTCGTGCGACCTCCCCCACGTCTGCGGATCAGGGCGTTCTGCCGTTCATCGACCTGGGCCACGAGCTGTCGGCCCTGCGTGACGAGGTCGCCCGGCTGCGGGCGGGGAACGCCCGGCTCCCCCGACCGCTGGAACTGACGCCGCGACAGGCGCGCCCGCCCGGCCCCGTCCAGACCGGCGCCTTCGACGGCGGGCCGGGACCGGTCCACGCCGGCTCCCCGCCCGCGGCGTCCTCGCCTCATCGCTCACGAAACGTGCACCGGGCTCCATCAGCCTGGGCTTCCCCGACCCCCGGCGGCTCGGTCGAGGGCGACGTCGGGCATGGGTGCGGGCCGACTCCGCGCGGCGCAGTGATCCCGTGCGGCGTCACGGCTCCTCCCGCTGTCGCGCGTCCGGCCCGTTCAGGAGCGGCGCTGCCGGGGGATCACCGGTGCCGGCTCGGCCGGGCCGGCCGGCTCGGTCGGGAGCGGCCGAGCCCTCCGCTGCCGGCGGAGCCGGAGGAGCTTGTCCGCGGCGACGACCGCGGGGGCGACGAGGGAGAGGGCGAGCACGACCACCCACTGCCGGCCGCTGAGCGAGGTCGTGTCGAGCAGCCGCTGGAGCATGCCGAGCTCCACGGCGGCCCAGGTCATGAACCAGCCCAGGAGGATCCACCCGAGGTAGGGGAACACCGGGGAGGACCAGGGCGCCTGCCGCTCGCGGCGCATCACCAGGCCGATGGTGACCGCGGACAGCGAGACGATGGCGAAGGCCATGGTCATGCTGGCCGAGGGCTGCGTGGTGCTCGGCTCGTCGGGTCCCCAGGCGAGGACCGACAGGGCGGTGGCGGCCACGGCGAACCCGAAGACGAACCAGCGGGCCACCCACGGCCGGGTGACGATCCTCGTGCCGGGCTCGCGCGGCGGCCGCTGCATCACCCCGGGGTCGGGGACGTCCACGATGAACCCGATCACCACGGTGATGACCACGAAGAACTTGCAGAACAGCAGCTGGAGCGGGAACAGCGCGACGCCGCTGTTGATGTCCAGGACGGTGGCGTACACCATCAGCTGCAGGACCGACGCCAGGACGGTCAGCTGCATCCGGATGTAGGTGGAGATCCGCCGGTAGATGTCGCGGCCCAGCTCCACGGCACGGACCAGCGTGGCGAAGTTGTCGTCGGTCAGCACGATCTTCGCCGCCTGCTTGGACACCTCCGAGCCGCTGCCCATGGCGACGCCGATGTCGGCCTGCTTGAGCGCGGCCGCGTCGTTGACGGCGTCCCCGGTCATCGCGACCACCTGGCCGTCCCGCTGCATGAGCCTGGCCAGGCGCAGCTTGTCCTCGGGCGCCACTCGTCCGAACACGTGCAGCCGAGGCAGTTGCCGCAGCACCTCGTCATCGGCGAGGTGCTGCAGTTCCGTGCCGGTGACCACACCCGGCCCGAGACCGAGTTCGTCGGCGATCGCGCGGGCGGTGACGGTGTGGTCCCCGGTGATCATCCGCACGTCGATCCCGGCCCCCAGGGCGACGTGCACCGCGTCCTTCGCCTCGCTGCGCAGCGGATCCATGATCCCGACCAGCGCGACGAAGACCAGATCGGTGACCGCGGCCATGGGGTCGCCCACCGCCGCGGCCATCGCGGCGTCGTCCAGGTCGCGGGCGGCGAAGGCGAGCACGCGCAGCCCGCGTTCCGACAGCTGCCGGTTGGCGGCGAGGATCTCCTCGCGCACGGTGGCGACCGGGACGACCTCCCCGTGCCACAGGGCGGAGGCGCAGCGCTGCAGCACCACGTCGGGCGCGCCCTTCACGCTGGCGATGTGCGGGTGCACGAGGATCCCGCCGGCCAGGTCGTCCGGGCGGTCGTGGAACGTGGCCATGAACTTGTACTCGGAGTCGAACGGCACCTCCGCCCGGCGGGGCAGGGCCTCGCGGGTCCGTTCGGCGTCGACACCCATCTTCGCGGCGAGCACCACGAACGCCGCCTCGGTCGGGTCTCCGATGACCGAGCCGTCGTCGCCCACCGTGGCGTCTGTGCACAGGACCAGACCGAGAGCCAGGCGGTGGAAGTCGGGGGGCTTGCCGCCGGCCACGCCCAGGATGGCGCCGGACTTCTGGTAGCCGGGGCCGTCGATCTTGTACCAGTCGCCGCCGGCCAGCATCGTGGTCGCGGTCATCGCGTTCATCGTCAGCGTGCCGGTCTTGTCGGAGTTGATGGCCGTGGTGCCGCCCAGGGTCTCCACGTCCGACAGCGACGTGACCACGGCCTTCTCCTCGGCCAGCCGGCGCGCTCCGGACGACAGCATGGCCTGGACGAACGTGGGCAGGCCGGTCGGGATGGACGCGAGCGCGGTCGAGATGCACAGGAGCACCAGCGTCGTGCTGTCCATCCCCCGCACCAGGCCGAAGACGGCGATGACGGCCACCGCCAGGAAGGCGAGGGCGCCGAACACCTTCGTCATGCCGTCCAGTTCGCGCTGGAGAGGTGACTTGGAGCGTGTCGTGGCGTTGACCATGCCGGCGATCTGCCCCATCTGGGTCGCCACGCCGGTGGCGGTCACCACGAACACCGTCGTCCCGCGGGTGACCTGGGTGTTCTGGAACACCAGGTTGGTCCGGTCGCCCAGCGCCACCTCGCCCTCGGGCAGGGTCGTGGCGTCCTTGGCCACCGGCGCGCTCTCCCCCGTCAGCGCCGCCTCCTGCACCTCGAGCGTCGCCGAGGAGATGATCCGCCCGTCGGCCGGGACCACGTCCCCGGCCTCCAGCAGGACGATGTCGCCCGGTACCAGCCTGGTCGACTCGATCTGCTCGACCTGGCCGGCGCGGCGCACCCGGGCGCGGGGCACCTGGAGCTGGGCCAGCGCCGCCACGCTGGCGCGGGCCTTCAGCTCCTGGTTCGTGCCCATCACCACGTTGAACAGCACCAGCCCGAGCACCACCAGCGCGGTGGCGATCTGCAGGATCACGAAGCTGGCCGCCACCACCAGCAGGAGCATGATGTTCATCGGGTTGGCCAGCTGGCCCCGGGCCACCGCCCACGTGCTCGGCGGGGGCTCGCTGGGCAGCTCGTTGGGTCCGTACCGGGCCAGCCGTCGGTCCGCTTCCTCGGTGGTCAGCCCCTGGTCCGCGGCGACGTGCATCCGCGCCGTCACATCCAGCGCCGGCAGCGCGTACGGGGCGAAATCCTCGACGGGATGGTGCGCGACGGTCATCTCGACTCCCAGGTCTTCGCCGGTCCCCCGCGACGCGGGCGGCTCGTGGGCGGGCTGTGCGTGCTTCGGCGCCTGCGGGTCCGGCGCGGTTCAGAACGGCGTGGGGATGTACCGCAGCCGGAGATCCGGCTCCACGTAGCCCTCGGCCCGCTGCCGTCGGGGCAGTGCGACCTCGCGGTGTTCGAGCGGCTTGTACGGCACCAGGCTCAGCAGGTGGCTGATGACGTTGAGCCGACCGCGTCGCTTGACGTCGGTCCCAGCGACGTACCACGGCGCCCAGGCGGTGTCGGTGGCGTCGAACATGGCGTCACGAGCCCGGGAGTAGTCGTACCAGCGGCTGTAGGACTTCAGGTCCACGTCCGAGAGCTTCCAGACCTTGCGAGGGTCGTCGATGCGGTTCTCCAACCGTCGCGTCTGCTCCTCGGGGCTGACCTCCAGCCAGTACTTCACCAGCAGGATGCCCGAGTCCACGATCGCCTTCTCGAACGACGGGACCAGTTCGAGGAACCGCTCGGTCTCCTCCGGGGTGCAGAAGCCCATCACCCGCTCGACGCCGGCACGGTTGTACCAGCTGCGGTCGAAGATCACGATCTCCCCGGCGGCCGGGAGGTGCGGGACGTAGCGCTGCATGTACATCTGGGACTTCTCGCGTTCGGTGGGGGCGGGCAGGGCGACCACCCGGAACACCCGCGGGCTCACCCGCTCGGTGATCCTCTTGATCGTGCCGCCCTTGCCTGCGGTGTCCCGCCCTTCGAAGACGATGCAGATCTTGGTGCCTGTCGCCCTGACCCATTCCTGCATGGCGACGAGCTCGCCGTGCAGCCGCCGCATCTCCGCCTCGTAGTCCTTGCGTGTGATCTTCCGAGGGGTGCCGGCCGCCACCTCGCGGGACGGAGCCGACGAGGCCGGCGCGTCCGTCGGCCGTTGCGAGTTCTTCTTCTCGGGCACGTCTGTGACCCCCACTGGCCGGGTCGGGTCCGGCGGCGAGCCGGTGGACACCGGACGGTCGGCTCCGGGCGGGTCCACGGCGGTACCCGTCCTCGTCGATCATGGAGCGCCTGCACGCGCCGGCATCATCTGAGGAGGATGATCTGCTCCGCAGCGCCGCTGCTCCGACGGCCCACGGCCGGGAGTCGCGGCTCGTCCCGGGTGCCGGAGCGGTACGGCCGGCGTGCCGGCACGGCGGGCCCGGGTGACCGGGGCGGGTCATCCTCGACGGATGGTGCGTCCTGCCGGCGGGTGACCGACGATCCGAAGCCCCGCGGGTTCGTCGCGGGGCCGTCGGGACGAGATCGGGGTCACACCCATGGGCTTGTCGCGGTCCTCGCGCACCCCACTCCCGTGCGGTCGGTCCCGGACGACCGCCGGTCGTCGCTCCAGCGTGTCCACGCCGGCCCGGGGGCGGATCGGCACCATCTCGGCAGATCGGGTGCGGGACGGCGTCATCGCCGATGATGACGACTCCGGTGTCGGAGACGAGGAATGCCATGGTTCGGATCCGGGAGTACTACCGCGAGGAGAACACGCCCAGGGCGCAGGACGTCCTGCCGGCCGCATTCGGCGCGGTCCGTGACGGTGCCGGGCGGCTCCTGCTCGTCCGTCGGATCGACGACGGGAACTGGGAGTTGCCCGGAGGCCGCATCGAGGTCGGCGAATCCGCCGTGGAGGCACTCGCCCGTGAAGTCGCCGAGGAGTCCGGTATCACCCTCGAGGTCACCGGGATCGCCGGCGTCTACAGCGATCCGACCCACGTCCTGGAGGACCCGGGCGGCATCGTCCACCAGCAACTCGCCCTCTGCTTCCACGCCGCACCCACGGCGTCCGCCGACGGCGGGCAGCCGCGGCCGGACGGGATCGAGACCGACGCCGCAGCCTGGTTCGCCCCCGACGAGCTGGCCGATCTGAGGATCCACCCGGCGATGCGGCTGCGCATCGACCACGCCCTTCGCGTGCCGCGGCGTCCCTTCGTCGAGGGAGCGGCGCCGGAGACGGGCGGGGAACCACCGCCCCTGGCCGTGGAGCCCGGCGGCGTCCTCGAGCAGCGGCAGTCCGCGACGACGTGAGCCCCGCCGCCCTCGAGGAGGGGCACGGGTCGACCGCAGGCCTTCGAGCCGAGGTCACGTCCACCGTCCCGGACCGCGTCCGCGACGCGATGCACGACGTCGACTCCGACGGCTTCGACCCGCTGCATCCCCGCTGTGCCGGTGGTCGACCACCGCGGTTCGACCGCAGGCAGCGGAAGGCGGTCGGTGACCCGATCCCGCCGCCGCACGGCGCAGGTCGTCGGCGTCCGCGTCGCCCAGCGCGTGCGCCCGGTCGAGCGGGTGGTCGACGAACGGCCCCCTTGATCCGGCTCAGCAGCACGGGTGTCGAGCGAGGACTGCACGCGCCCGTGCGGTCTCACGGCCTGTCGTCACGTCCGCCCGGGCCTCTGCTCTGCCCGCTGGGCCCCTTGCCGAACTGCGTCAACGCCCACGCCCCGCCCGAGAGCAGGATGAACACCACGCCGAGGGTCGACTGCCCGAGGACGAACAGGACGACGGCCACGACACCGAGCACGGTGGCCGCGATGCTCAGCTGTCGCACGGTCATCGGGGCACCTCGTCAGCTGCTCCGGACCCGTCCCACCCCGACCCGGCGTCCGTGCTCACGCACCCGCCAAGCCGAGCACGAGGCCCACCAGGGCGGCGACCAGCAGGAGCGCGGCCAGGACCGCGACGGCTGCCAGGGCCCACACCCTGGTCGGGACCGCCCCGGGGGACGGGGCAGCGCCGCCTCCGGCCCCCGGCGCGGTGGACGTCGGCGCGGGGACGAAGGGGATGCCGGCGACGATGTCCTGGTACTCCTCCGCGCCGCTCTTGACGGAGAGCCCGCCGTACTCGAGACGGGTCCGGAGCCCTTCCAGCATCACGCCCGCCGCCTCCGCGGCACCGATCCGGGCGCTGAGGTCGTTGGCCCTGTTGAGCTGCGCGGACACCGCCGCGGTGATCGACACCACGACCGCGCCCAGGCACAGGACCTGCCACACCCGCGACGGCTGCGGGAGCGAGAGCCCCTGCTGGACCGTGTCGGCGAACCGCGTGCCACCGAAGGCCGGTCCCGCCGTCAGGGCGGCAGCGATCGCGCTGCTGACGATGCTGACGGTCGACAGGCGGTTGCTGGCCGGCCGCTGCTCCCGCACGTAGGCGTCGATGGCGCCGCGCCGGGCGCGGATCGTCTCGACGAGTCCGGCCCGCGAGTCGCGCGACCCGGCCTGGCTCTCCACGGCCGGCACCTCATCGGACGGCATGTCCCCCCCATCCCCGTGACGTCACCCCGGCGGGCGGCCAACCGGGCGCCCGCACCGCCGCGGCGGTGCGGGCGGTCCCGGCCGGTGGCGGCTCACGGACGACGGCGAGGACTCCGCTGCCCCCCGCGACGTCCGGCACGACGAGTGTGGTGCGCGGGGCGTCACCGGGGTGTCACACCGGTCCGGCCCTCAGCCGCCGGCGGCCAGGAGCCGGCCCATCTGCTCGTGCACGGCCTGGATGCCCTGCAGGGGCCGCACCATGACGCGGAACTCGACGATCCGGCCCGCCCCGTCGCACCGGATGATGTCGACACCGTTCACGTACCTGCCCGCCACGCTGGTCTCGAACTCGAGCACCGCCGTGTCCTCGGAGAGGACCTGCTTGGTGTACCGGAAGCCCCCTCCGGCCAGCGTCCGGGCGGCCGCCTCGAGGTACTGCGTCGTGACGGCCCTCCCGCGCTGCGGCGTGTGGACCACCGGCGAGTAGAAGACGACGTCGTCGGCGAGCAGCTCGTCGAGCCCGCCGGGGAGCTCCCCTGCCAGGTACCGGTGCCAGCGGGCTGTCGCGTCGTCGATCACGGGGCCTCCTCGTCGTCCCTGCGGTGCGCGGTCGCGCCCCGGCACGGATCCTGCCCCGGGCCCGCCCGGTCTCCCGCGCGTGGCCCCGGGCCGACCGTCGCGGAGGCCCGTGGGGACCGCGGGCGCGTCACCCGGTTCTCACCAGCCCTCGCCGCAGCTCGTCCAGCGCCTGCACGAGACCCACCCGTGGCTCCCAGCCCCAGCCGCGCGCCCGGCCGGTGCGCAGCTGCCCGGTCCAGACCGGCTCGTCGGTCCACTCGGGCGCGACCCCCAGCGCGTCGGTCACCGTGCCCAGGTAGTCCCGCCACGTCGCGGGCTCGCCCGCGACGATGACCGGGGTCGTGCCGCCGCCCACCGGACCCCGCTCCGGGTCGTCGGCGGTCGCGACGGCGCCCGTGGCGACGTCCGCGATGAAGGCCGCCAGGTCGTCGACGTGCACCCAGGCCCAGGTCTTGGCGGGGTTCACCGGGGGCGCGCCGTCCCGGAACTCGCGGGGTCGCAGCGTGTTCCAGATCGACGTCTCGCCGGCGCCCAGGATCGCCGGCGGGCGGACCAGCACGGTGGTGAGCCCGCCGACCTGCGCGAGCGCGGCATCGGTGGCGTTCTTGGTGTCCGGGTAGTCCCCGCTGCCCTCGGGCAGGAGGGCGCCGTCCTCGGCGACGTCCCCGATGCCGGCCGACCGGTCGTAGACCCCGGCGGTGGACACGTGCACGAGCCGGGCGACGCCTGCCTCCCGCGCGGCCCGGGCGAGGGCCGGTGTGCCCTCGACGCCCACCCGGTGCTGCACCTCCCGCGGCGCGCCCATCGGGTGGACCGTCGTGACCACCGCGTCGGCGCCCCAGGTCACCTCGTGGGCGAGGCCCGCGTCGGCGAAGTCGCCCACGTGCTCGGTGAGCCCGTCGAGGGCAGGCGCGCTGCCGGCGCGCCGGACGACGGCGCGCACCCGCGCCGACCGCTCGACCAGCGCCCGGCACACCGCGGCGCCCACCAGCCCGTTCGCACCGGTGACCACGACGACGGGAGCGGAGGACGCCATGCCGACCACCCTGCCAGGGGCAGCACGACGCCGCCCGCGGCGACGTGCGAGGTCGACCGGGTGCCCGCCTCCCCGCGCCCCGACCCGCCCGTCGAGCCCCCCGGTGACGGCTGCGGCGACGCGGGCGAAGCTGCGGTCGTCGTCGTCGGCCAGCCGGCGCAGGACCTCCGCTGCGGCCTCCCCCGGCAGCTCGACGAGCGCCTGGGTCAGCCGGATCCGCGCCGCAGGGGCCGCGGTGGGCGCGGCGAGCTCGTCGACCAGCGCGGCCAGGATCCGGTCCGCGCAGCCGCGGTCCCGGGACAGCTCCCCCAGCACCTCCGCCGCCTCGATGTCGGAGGTGCCCTCGACGACCATGGCGACGAGCGCGGGTACGGCCGCGGTCGCGCCGAGCCGGCCCGCCGCCGGCGCGGCGTGCCTGCGCACCGTCGCATCCGGGTCCGCGAGCGCGCCCTCGAGCAGCGCGGCCGCGCCGGGCGCCTCGGGCATGCCGGCGAGCGCCCGCACCGCGCGCCGGCGGACGTCGACGTCCTCCGCCCGCGCGCCGGCGGCCAGCGTCGGCACGCCCTCGCCGCCGGACCGGGCCAGCGCCCAGCACAGGGCACCGGCGACGTGGGGGTCGGTCTCGGCCAGCAGCGCCTCGGCGAGCAGCGCGGCCGGGAGCGACCCGCCCCCCGGCCGGGCCAGGGCGGCCTGCTGCCGGCGCGCGGCGCTGGTCGAGCCGAGGCCCTGCATGAGCTCGACCAGACGCAGCACGTCCGGCCAACCGGTGGGCGCCGACGCGTCGACCGCGCGCAGCCGCCCGAGCAGCTCCCGCTCCCGCTCCAGGCGCTCCTCGGTCCACCGGACGAGCTCGCCGACCAGCCCGGACGGCGTGAAGGCCGGGTCGGCCAGCGCCCGGCCGATCTGCCGGAGCGAGAGCCCGAGGGACCGCAGGCTCTCCACGTGGAAGAGCCTGCGGACGTCCTCCGTGGAGTACTCGCGGTAGCCGCCGACCGTGCGGCCGGTCGGTCGAACCAGCCCGAGCGCGTCGTAGTGCCGGAGCATCCGGGCACTCACGCCGGAGCGGCGCGCCACCTCGCCGATCAGCACCGCGCGCCCGCCCCGTCAGCCGCGGCCGCGGCCCGTTCCGGGCCGAGCGCGACGAGCCGCTTCGCCTCGTCGACGGCCGCGTCGAAGGCGATCTCCGGGTTCCGCAGCAGCAACGCCGTGGCCCGCGCGTGCGCGGCCACCGCCGGGTCGGGGGCGACGGCGGCCTCCTCCAGAGCGGGCCGGACCGGCTCGCCGAGGTCGACGAGGGCCCGGCTCAGGCCGAGCTGCACCCCGGGACCTCCGCGGCCGAGCTGCCCGACCAGTTCGTCGGCCAGCCGCGCCCTCGTCGCCTCGTCCTCGGGCACGAGGGCGACCGCGACGCGCCACGCCGTCCGCGCGACCTCGTCGTCGGGGTCGCGGAGCAGGTCCGCGGTGATCCAGGCCCACGCGCGCCCGTTCCCGATCTTGGAGAGCGTGTGCAGGGCCTGGCCGCGGGCCCGAGCACGCAGGGAGCCGAGCTCCCGGCGGACGCGGGGCAGCGTGACCCCCGGGGGGAGGCGGGTCAGCGCCCAGGAGAGCATGTCCCGCACGAAGAAGTCCGGTTCGACCGCGCACCGCTGGACGAGCGGCTCCAGGAGCGCGGGGTCGGGGCTCGAGCCGGCCGCCAGGGCCGCGCGGAGCCGGACCGACGGGCTCGCGGCGCTCAGCGCATCGACCAGCCGGGTGCCGGGCCGGGTCTCGTCCGTCGTGTCCATCGACGTCACCTCCGGCCACCCAGTGAGCACCCTGCCACCGTGTCACGGTCAAGTCGTGGGGTCGCCCGCGTGCCGGCGGTCGCCGGGTCCGGGGGTGAGCACCCAGGGGGTGCTCAGGCGCCGGTCGATGCGAGGAAGCGGACCACCGGCTGCAGCCAGCCGCCGAGCCCCTGGTCGGTCTCCACCGCGCTCGGGCCCACCCGGATCCAGCCCTCCCCCATGGAGCGTCCCGCCCCCATCTCGGCCCGGTGGGCGTGCGGGCGCTCGAGCAGTGCGGCGTCCTCGGCCGGGTCGACCCGGACGAGCAGGCTGCCGTCGCGGTGCACGGCGACGACCATCACGTCGTCCGCCATCACCGCGGTGACGCCGAACATGCGTACCTCGCGCAGCCGCTCGTGCGGGAAGGCCCGTCCGACCCGGTCGAGCAGCCGACGCGCGGGGTCCGCGGGCGGCTCGGCCCGTGGGCGGGTGACGGCCCCGGTGGTCGCGGGCGGCTGGTCGGACGGGGGACCTGCGGTGTCGGCCGGCATGGCGCCCAAGCTCCCAGCGCTCCCGCGCCCGGGCAAGCAGGTGCGGCGTCGGCCGTGCCGGCGGGACGTCGCCCGGCGTCGGGTGGACGCGCCGGAGACCCTGGCGCGGCCGGGCCGGGAGCGGTAAGGAGGGAGCTCTTCCGGCCCTCGACGAGGGAGGCCTCCCGTGGCCGACAAGTCCCCCCACGACAACCACTCCACGAAGAAGTCGGGCAAGGCCGTCAAGGCCAAGCGCAGCGAGCGCAAGGAGAAGCAGCGGGCCGCCACGGAGATGGAGAAGCTGATGCACCCCCGGCGGGCCAAGAGCTGACCGCCTGCGCCGGCCCGACACCGACCGGGAGGACGTCGCGGAGCGAGCGCCGCCGTGGAGTCCGCTGTCCCTCGACCGGCCCCCTCAGCCTGCGCACGTCCCGGGCGGTCCAGCAGGGACCAGGGTCGTGGGCCTGCAGGCACCAAAGGGGGTGGGCGGTCCCGACGGCCGCGTCCCGGCTACCCGGCCTCGGGGAACCGGTCGGCCGGCGGCTTCCCGCGCGCCGCGGCGAGGGCCGCGCGCCGCACCTTGCCGGCGTCGTCCCTGAGCGGCTCGCTGACGCGTTCGAACGAGCGGGGGATCTTGTACGGCGCGAGGCGCTCGGCGAGGTGCGCGTGCAGCTCCTCGTCGCTCACCTCGCCCTCCAGCTCCAGCAGCGCATGGGGCACGTGGCCGAGGTCGTCGTGGGGCAGCGCGACGACCACCGCGGTCCGGACGGCCGGGTGCTCCATCAGGGCGCCCTCGACCTCGGCCGGGTAGACGTTGGCCCCGCCCACGATCAGCATGTCGCTCATGCGGTCGGCGAGGTGGACGTACCCGTCGACGTCGATGGAGCCCAGGTCCCCGACCGACTCCCACCCGTCGCCCGTGGTCCGGGCGTCGGCGCCGATGTAGCGGTACGGGGGCGGTTCGCCCGGGCCCCGGCGCATCCAGATCTCGCCGACCTCCCCCGGGGGGAGCGGCGCCCCCGCCGGGTCACGCACCTGCATCTCCCCCACGACGGGCCGCCCCACCGAGCCGGGGTGGGACAGCCACTCGGACCCGGTGAGGATCGTCACCGCCTGCACCTCGGTCGCCGCGTACAGCTCCCACACCCGCTCCGGGCCGAGCCAGTCGATCCAGGCCCGCTTCAGCCAGGGCGGGCACGGCGCCGCCATGTGCATGACGACCCGCAACGACAACACGTCGTACCCCAGGCGCTGCTCCTCGGGCAGCCGCCAGATCCGACCCATCATCGTCGGGACGGCGTACATCCAGTCGACGGCGTGCTCCTGCACGAGCCGCAGCGCGGACCCCGCGTCGAAGCGCGGCATCAGCACCACGTGGCCGCCGAGCACCAGGGTGCAGGCCGACAGCAGGAACGGTGCGTTGTGGTACAGCGGACCGGTGATCAGGACGGTGTCGCCGTCGGTCATCCCCATCAGGCGGGCGAACGGCTCGACCGACCCGACGACGGCGGGCTGGGTGGAGACGATCAGCTTCGGCCGCCCGGTGCTGCCGCCCGAGGTCGGGGCCTTCCAGGAGGCGGCGGCGACCTCGCCCAGCGGCGCGTCCGACAACCCCGGCTCGGGTGCGTACCCGGCCGGGATCGCCGCGTGCCCGGCGGCTTCCTCGGGCGCCACACCGACGACGAGACCCGGTGCTGCCAGCTCGATGATCGCCCGCCGCTCACGGGCGGGCAGGCGGGAGGACACCGGCTGCGGGGTCGCCCCGCACTTCCAGGCGGCGATGGCGGCCTCGAGGAACTCGATGGTGTTCGGCAGCCCGATCGTCACGAACGAGTCGGGCGTCACGCCGAGCTGCCGGTAGGCCCGGGCCAGCCGGTTGGTCCGTTGCTCGAGCTGCCGCCGCGTCACGCTCGCACCGGCGCAGCTGATCGCGGGCGACCCCGGGTCCGCCTCGGCCAGGGCGGCGAGGTGCGCGGCCAGGGTCGTGCTCTCGGCCATCCGGTCTCCTCGTGGCACGGCGGTGGTGGGGGGAGCACCGGAGGCTATCGGCCGTCGGCCAGGGGCGGCAGGTGGTGCGGGCCGCGGTCGCCCGCACGGCCTCGCCCCCCACGCGCCGCACGCGGGTCGCTGTCCACCGCGGCCGGTCCGGTGCAGGATCGCTGCCGTGGACGGGACGGACGCGGACCCCGCCCCGGCCGAGGCACGGGCGGCGGAGGAGCTCCTCGACGTCGCACGGCGCTGGGCCGAGGCGATCGTGGCCGACGACGCGGCGCGCATCGCCGGCTTCGTCGCCGACGACTGGGTGATGGTCGACGCCTCGGGCGTCTCGCCCAGGAGGCGGTTCCTCGAGCTGGTCGGTGCCGGGGAGCTGACCCACTCGGCCATGGACCCGGTCGGCCCGCTCCGGGTCCGCGTCTACGGCGACACCGCGGTGGTGACCGGGCGGGTGACGAACACCGCTCACCACCGCGGCCACCGGTACGACGCCGACGAGTGGACCACGGACGTCTTCGTCCGGCAGGGCGGCCGCTGGGCGTGCGTGCTCACCCACGTGACCGACGCCGCGCCCTGACGCCGGCGGGCGCCCCCGGCGAGCCCGGCCGGACCGGTGGCGCGGAGCGGGGGCGGTCACGGGTCCCCGTCCGCCGGCGGGGCACCGGGCTGTGCCTCGTACTCCTCGCGGGTGGCCCAGCGCTGGACCCGGGCCAGCCCCCGCCGTTCCAGGTCCGCGAGCACGCCCTCGGGGGCCGCCACGACGAGGGCGTCGGGATGGCGCTCCCACACGTCCAGGCCCAGTGGCAGGTCGAGCAGCGCCGTCACGGTCCCGTCCGCGGGCGGGGTCAGGCGGGCGATCCAGGTGCGTCCGGCTCCGGCCATCTGCGCTCCTCCGGCTGCGACGGCGTCCCCGGTGATCCTCGCCGACGCCCCGGCCCGTCGGCGCCGGTCAGCTCTCCCCCGGCTCCAGGACGCGCCGGACGAACTCGAACGCCGCGGGCCGGTTCTCCTCCCAGCAGGGCTCGATCTGCTCGGCGGGCAGGATGAACCCCCCGTCCAGGGCGGACGCGGGCCGCAGCTCGACCGTGATCGACGGGACGGCGTACTCGCCGTAGGTCCAGTCGGTGGTGTCCCCCGCGGTGGGGTACAGCTGTGACGACTGCTGCGGGGTGTACGAGTTGCCGTGCACGCCCTTGACCAGCCGCGCCATCTCCTCGGCCAGATCGCGCACGGCGTGCAGGTCGGCCTCGTCCCGGACGGGTCTCGAGATGTAGCCCCACGGGTACAGGACGAGCTGCGAGTAGCTGTGGTAGGTGAGGACGCCGCCGAAGAGCCGGCGCGCCACCAGGTCGCGCACCGCACGCGTCTCGGGCTCGGAGAAGGCCCGCGGGCCCACGTAGGTCTGGTCGGAGGGGACGTGGCTGGAGGTGCTGATGTCCAGCGTCCCCCACATGTAGCCGTAGTTCCGGTTGGGGTCCACGCCGACGCTGCCGTCCCGGTTGCGCCGCCGGTTCTTGCGCCAGAGCCGGTTGCCGGGGGTCCGGGTGTGCTCGTGCCCGTCCGGGTTGACCATCGGGACCACCCAGATCTCGCCCTGCTGCAGCCACCGCTGCACCGGGTCGGCCGAGGAGTGCTCGAGCAGGTGCTCGGCCAACCGGTAGGGCACCTCGACGGAGATCCACTCCCGGGCGTGGTGGCAGCCCAGGAACGCGACCGTGCGGTCGCTGCCCCGGCGCTCCCCGATCCGCAACGCCCACAGCGGTCGTCCCTCGACGCTGCGCCCGATCCCGTGCAGCTCGGCGATGTCCGGGTGCGCCTCGGCGAGGCGTCGCAGGTCCTGCTCGAGCGTCGCCGCCGTGTGGTACCCGGACTCCGCGGTACCGGTGGCGAAGGTCGACAGGTAGGCCTCGGTCATCCGCAGCTGCTCGACGCCGTACCCCATCGCCTCCAGGCGGCCGGCCTGCGCCTCCTCGACCTGCAGCACCACGTGGTCGGGCGTCACCTCCCAGACGTCGAGGCCGAGCGGCGCGGTGAGCAGCCGGGCGAGCGGCGCCTCGGGGGTCGTGGACGTGACTCTCGCGATCAGAGCGGCCACCGGGTCCTCCGTCCGTTCGGGGTGGGGCGACGGTCCGGGCCGCGGCGGGGCCGGGCCAGCGACGGGGTCCCGGTCACGGGATCGGCGCGACGGTGCCCGCAGTGCGCCGGCCCCCGGGGACGCCGCCGGCCGGCCGGTCGGTCACCGGGCGCGCCCGCCCGCCGGTTCTCCCGGGCGGCCAGGTGAGGGGCACCTCGGTGATCCGCGGCGCCCCGCGGAGGTAGCCGACCAGCTCCCGCGGCGCGTACCGCTGCCCGGGGTCCTCGCGCCGCACGACCGCGCTGCGCGCCGCCGCCTCGGTCGCGGCGTCCGTCGCGCCGATCGGCCGGTGGTACGGCCGCAGCACGCGGAAGACCCACCGCCGGGAGTCGTGCAGCCGGCCGCGCGGATCGGGGTCCACCGGGAAGGTGCGGCCGTCGAACCGCGTCGGTGCTCCGCCGCCCGGCCGCCGGAAGGCGTCCTCCCGGAAGGCGAGGCCGCAGGACTCCGCGCGCTGGACCATCCACAGCAGCGCGATGTCGGCCAGGGCGGAGTCGCGGTGCCCTCCGCCGACGTCGCAGTGGTCCCCGCTGAACCAGACCTGCTCGACGCGCTGGTCCTCGGCACCGGGGTCGCGCTGCCACAGGGTGGGTGCGAACGGGCGTCGCAGCTCGTCGACCGCCAGCGCCTGGCAGGCGGCCTCGACCGTCGTGCTCAGCCGGGTGTCGTGGAACCCCCAGCGGCGGTTCACCAGCGCGGCCAGCCCCAGGCCGACCGACGGGATGCCGACGGAGCCCACCGTGTCCCACACCCCGACGAAGCCCACCCGCGGACCGTGGGCGTAGGAGCGCCGGAACAGCCGCGCCTCGAGGTGGGAGGGGCGGACGGCGCGTGACCGGTACAGCGCGTAGGCCTGGTCGAGCCGGCCGGCGTGCCGCCGTTGCAGGACCCCGCACTTGTGGATCAGGCCGACCGTGCTGCGCGCGGTGTACGCGCCCCGGCTGAACCCGAAGAAGAACAGCTCGTCCCCCGGGTCGTAGTTCTCCACGACGAACCGGTAGGCGTCCTTGACGTTGCGGGACAGCCCCACGCCCACCGCTCCCCCGCGCAGGCGCTCACCCGGCCTCGTGCCCAGACCGGGCTGGTAGCAGACGCGCTGCTCGACGCCCTCGCCGTCCTCGTCGGCGATGCCGAGGGCGACCTTCGTGACGTTGGTGGGGCACGGCCGGCCGTCGCGCTCCTGGTCGGCGGTGTTCCACGTGCCGTCGCAGCACAGCACCAGGCGCTTGGGCATGACCCCTCCTCGGGGACGGTTCCTCCGGCGGAGGTGCGCGACGCTACGACCGAGCCCGTCACGGGTCCGTCACCGCCGCGTCGTCCCCCGGCGGGTGGCCGACGTCAGGGCAGGTCGCGGATCTGGGCGGCGGTCCCGACGGTGAGCTCCGGGGCGCCGCGGAACTCGTGCAGGCGCCCGCTGACGTAGGCGTAGCTGCGTCGCGGGTGGGTGTCGTCGGCCGTCAGGTAGCGGTCGTCGAGCAGGGACAGGACCGCGCGCCCGTGCTCGGACTCGATGTCGGGGACGAGCAGCGCGAACGGCTGGGCGCGGGACCCGATGCCCACGACGGCCCGGTGCCGGCCCACCCGGGTGTAGCCGGCCAGTTCGGTGAAGACCGTGACCTCCGCTCGCTCCGCGGCCAGCCGCTGCAGCTCCTCGTAGTCCAGCCGCGTGTCCAGCAGCCGCGGGTCGACCGCCCGCCGCCTGCGGTAGTCGTCGACCAGCGCGGCGCGCAGCGCCCACCACGTGCCGAGCAGCGCGTAGTTGCGCATCTCCGAGCCGTTGACGGTGACCTGGTCCCAGACGCCGGTGTGCGCGGCCTGCGCCGCCCGCTCGGCCGTGACGTACCGGTCCCGGTGGTCGTCGAACTCCGCGTGGCCGTACTTGGCGAAGTACGGGCTGAAGCCGGTTCGGATCATGTGCTCCTGGAAGTCCGTGTCGCCGCGGTGGGCGAACACCAGGAGCCGGCCGAAGTTGTCGCGGTAGCGCCGCAGGCAGACGTCGAGGTCCTCGGTGCCGGGGAACTCCAGGGTCACCGGCTCCCCGGCGGGGAAGAACCGCTCGGCCTCCTCCTTGGCCCTCCGGCCCCACGGGGTGATCGGCTTGTCGCTGCCCGGGTTGGACTCCTCGGTGTCGAGGCACAGCAGCCGCAGGCGCTCCTCCCGGTCACCCAGCGGGACGACGAGCGTGTCCCCGTCCACGACCCGGGTGACCCGCGTGTCCACGGTCGTGCCCTTGGGCTGGCTCATGTCGCCCTCCGCTCCGGGGTCGGTCGGCGGCCCGGGGCTGCCGGCCCCCCGGCGGCCGGTCCGCCACCCCGGCGCGGGACGGCCGGGCGTCCGGTTCGACGGCGAGCACCTCGCGGTGCCGCCACCGCGCCCCCTCCTCCACTGCGCCGCAGACCCTAGGGAGCAGCCGTCACGGGAGCGTCACCGGAGCCGTTCGGCTCCACCCACCCGTCGGTCACCGGTCGGCGGCCCGGCGGGGAGGCGTCACCCGGCACCCGCGGGACGCGCACGCCGGCCCGCGAGAGGGGCGGCCGGCCCGGTGTTCGGGGACGCCGCGGACCTCTCGCTCGGCAGCCGCACCGACGTGCGTTCCCGGCGTCCCGCCCGGTCACGGCTCGGTGACGCCTCCGTGACGGCCGGCTCGGACGATGGCCGGCACCCGCTGCCGGTGGACCCTCGGCCCCGACCGGAGAGGGGGCACGGCTCGTCGGACCACGTCCACGACAGCGCCCTCCTGCGCCCGCCGCGCCGAGGCACGCGCGGCGCGGGGCGCCGCAGTCGGTCGAGAGGAGCAGATGGTGGCCACCCGCGCACCAGCACCGCCGCCGGAGTACGTGCCGCCCGCTGTCGACATCCCTCCGGTCGGCGGTCCCGTGTGGGTGGCGTGGCGGGAAGGCACGCTCACCCGAGCCGCGGAACTCGAGGCCCTCTGCTCGTGGGTGCTGGCGCAGGCCCCCTGCCAGGACGGTCGGGTCCTGGCGACGGCGATCCGGCGCCACCTCGAGGCGGCCAGGGAGGCGGCTCGCGTCGTCAAGCTCAACCCCCGCCGGCGGTTCCGCATGTTCCGCAACGGTCCGCTCATCGAACGGGCGGTGAGCAACATCGATGCTGCCGAGGCCCACCTCCTGAACCTCGCCCCGCCGGCCTACCTCGTCGGCCAGATGCCGTGCCTGCTCAGGCACGTGCAGTGCCACCTCTCACCGACCGACCCGCGACGCCAGGAGTTCGATGCGATCGCCGGCAGGCTCGGGATCAGGGACCCGGACCACCCCGGGCTCGGCGAACCGCACGCCCCCGATCGGGCCGAGCGGGAGGAGGTCGTCCACGAGGAGCGCCGCACGATCGTGAACATCGTGCGAGGGGCGAGCTCGGCAGCGCTGCGGGAACACGTCCGGTTGCGCAGCTTCCGGAACGTCGTGGTGGCCACCACCGCGTTCATGAGCCTCTTGGCGATCGGCGTGGCCCTCACGGGCATCCTCGGTCCGACCTGATCCCGTTGTGCTTCGCGCCGCAGGAGGCCGGCGTGGCGATGGTCGTGTGCCCCACCGCGCAGTCCGGCCCCTTCGTCCCTCTCGGCGCGGGAGCCACCGCCCCGTCGGGCGGGACACCGCAGTCCGCCGTCCCCGAACGCGACATCGACGACGTCCTCCGTGAGACCGCCACCCGGCTGGACCTGATCGTGGTCGAGCTCGTGGGGCTGACCGCCGCTGCCATATCGAGCGCCGCGGCCATCCGTCGCCTGAAGGGGTCGGCCGAGCGGTACGGCCTGCCCGTGGCCCTCGCTGCCCTGAAGCTGCCGACGGGAGCGATCACCGCGTTCCTCGGCCTGCTCCTCGTCCGGGGCCAGTTCGTGCCCGGCCTGAGCGCGCTGGACACGTCCGCGCAGATCCTGGCCTGGGCGCTGGTGTTCGGGTACGCCCAGCAGCTGTTCACCCGCCTCGTCGACCAGCAGGGGCAGACCGTGCTGGACAGCGTGCGCACCTCCGAGAAACCCGCCGCCGGCCTCACGCCGGCGTGACGTCCGGGGCCCGCGTCCCGTCGTGTTGACAACTTTTCCTGTCAGGATGATGCTGGAGGGGTGCAGGACCTCGACGTCATCGCCGACCCGGCGGCCGCGGCCGCGGCCCTCGACCCCGTGCGCGCGCGGCTGCTGGCCGAGCTGCGCACGCCGGCCTCCGCGGCCGGCCTGGCCGAGCGCGTCGGCCTGAGCCGGCAGAAGGTCAACTACCACCTCCGCAAGCTGGAGGAGCACGGGCTCGTCGAGCCCTCCGGCACCCGGCGCTGGGGCGGTCTCACCGAGCGGCTCCTGTCGGCCACGGCGGCCGGCTACCTCGTCTCCCCGGAGGCGTTGGGCACCGCGGCCGCCGACCGGCCGGCCACCCGGGACCGCCTCTCCGCGGCCTACCTGCTCGCGCTCGCCGGGCGGGTCGTGCGCGAGGTCGGCGGCATGGCCGCGCGGGCCCGCCGCACCGGCACGGCGCTCCCGGTCCTCGCCCTGGATGCCGACGTCCGCTTCGCCACGCCGGCCGACCGCGCGGCGTTCGCCGAGCAGCTGGCGGAGTCGGTGACCCGGCTCGTCGCCCGCTACCACGACGAGGACGCCGCCGAGGGCCGGTGGCAGCGCGTCGTCCTCGCCGTCCACCCCGTCCCCGCCGACGCCGCCGTCGGCCCGCCCCGCGAGGAGGAGCCGTGACCCGCTACGACCCCGACGACCCGAGCGCCCGCGTCTCCGCCCACGTCACGGAGGTCCCGGGCGAGCCCGAGGAGGTGTGGCGCGCGATCGCCACCGGGCCCGGCATCTCGACCTGGTTCGTCCCGGCCGAGGTCGAGGAGCGCGAGGGCGGGCGGATCGTGACCCACCACGGCCCCTTCGGCACCTCCGCGGGGGTGGTCACCGCCTGGGAGCCCCCGCACCGCTTCGCCTACGAGGAGCGCGACTGGGACCCCGACGCACCCGACGCCCCGCCGTGGGCGACCGAGCTGCTCGTCGAGTCGCGCGGTGGCGGCACGTGCGTCGTCCGGCTGGTGAGCGGCTTCTTCACCGGCGGGGAGGGCTGGGAGGAGCAGCTGGAGGGCACCGACGAGGGGTGGCGCGGCGCCCTGCGCACGCTGCGGCTGGCGCTGACCCACTTCCCGGGGCTGCCGGTGGCGTCGATGGAGGTCTTCGGGTCGCTGACCGGCCGGTCGGCCGACGACGCCGCCGGCGAGCTGCTGCCCGCCCTGGGGCTCGCCGGCGCCTCCCCCGGCGACCGGGTCGACCTCGACGGCGGCGCGCCACCGACGACGGGGACGGTGGTCGATGCCGGGCCCCGCGGCGTCACCCTCCACGTCGAGCGGCCGCACCCGGGCGTCCTCGAGGTGGCCGCGTTCTCCCACGGCGGCACCACCGTCGCCGTGCGGGCACACCTGTTCGGTGCGGGCGGGACGGAAGCCGCGGCCCGGGAGGCACCGCGCTGGACGGCGTGGCTCGGCGAGCACCTGCCCGGCTTCTCCCCGCTGACCTGACGCGCCGGCACGGCGGGCGGCTCGGGGCACCCGACGCCGGAGCGGCGGTCGGTCACGGGGGTCCGGGTCGGACGGTGTCGGCGAATTGCCGGTTGCGGACGGCGGCGGCACGATCTCCTCGGGGCAGCAGAGCCCGGCCCCCGAGCGGAGTCGGGTGGTGACGCGTGGCTCGCGACGAGGATCCCGGCCCCGGTGGGGGGGTCGGCGACTGGGCGGACGCCGAGCGGCTGCTGCGCGCCCTGGGTCACGCGGTCATCGCCACCGACCTCGAGGGCCGCATCGTCCGGTGGAACGACGCCGCCGAGCGGCTGTACGGCTGGACCGCCGAGGAGATCCTGGGCCGCGACATCGCGGAGGTGACGGTCCCCGAGGCGGGGCAGGAGCACGGCGACGAGATCATGCGGGCGCTGCGCGGGGGCCGGCCCTGGTCCGGCGGCTTCACCGTCGTCCGCAAGGACGGGTCGACGTTCTCCGCGCTCGTGACCGACGTCGGCGTGCGCGACGACGACGGTCGCCTGGTCGGCATCGTCGGGGTGTCCACCGACCTCGGCCACGCGCTGCGGCCGCTGCTGGCGCGCTCGTCGGACGCCGTCCTGGTGACGTCCCGGGACGGGGCCGTCTCCTACGCCAGCCCGGCCTTCACCCGGCTGTTCGGGTGGTCGCCGGAGAGCGTCCACGGGGTGCGCGTGCAGGACCTCGTGCACCCCGACGACCGGGCGGTCGCACTGGGGCCGCCCGCCCCGGACCGGCACGGCGGACCCTCCGCGCCCGAGTGCCGGCTGCGCTGCCCCGACGGCTCCTGGCGCCGGGTCGAGATGGTCGTCACCGACCTGCTCGACGACCCCGCGGTCGCGGGCCGGATCTGCAACGTCCGGGACGTCACCGAGCGGCAGGAGGCGCAGGACCGGCTGGCCGAGCTCAACGAGCAGCTGGAGACCGCACTGGCGTCCCGGGTCGTCATCGAGCAGGCCAAGGGCGTGCTGGCCGAGCGCCGCGGGATCTCCGTCGACGAGGCGTTCCGGGTCCTGCGCAAGCACGCGCGGGACCGCAACGCGTCGCTGAAGGACGTCGCGACCGCGGTCGTCACCCTCGGGCTGGCGCCCTGAGCCGCGCCCGGCGGCGCGGCGGTCCCGTGGCCCCGCGGGGTCGGGGCGACTAACGTGGAACCCGGCCGCCCCGCGGCCCTCCGCCCCGGTCCCCGGCGGAACCCGGTCGTTCCGGTCCACGGCGACGCCCCCCGGCAGGTGCGAAGTGGAACGCCGATGACCGATCCCGCCTTCTTCCCGACCGTCCTCGTCGACCCGCGGGCACCCGCGGCGGCCCGCCCCCGTCCCACACCGCTCCCGGTCGCCCGGGTGAACGCCGAGGGGGCTGCGGGCCGCCTCCACCTCGTCGACGGGGACGGCGCCTCGTTGTGCGAGCTGATCCCGGCACGGCAGCTCGAGCGGCTGCCCCTGCCCTGGTGCGACGTCGTCACCACCGCCCGGTGCCGGGTCTGCGCGGCGCTCGCCTCCTGACCGGCACGGCCGGGGCCGCGCCCGACGGGCGGGCGACCGGGCCGGCGGCGAGCAGCACCGTCCCCGCGGCGAGAAGGAGGGCGGCCGGGAGCCCGGCGAGGTCGGCCAGCCCGCCCAGGGCCACGGCACCGAGGGCCTGGCCGGCGGTGAGCCCCACGAAGAGGAAGGCCGCGGCGCCGGCCGCGCCGTCCGGCCTCGCCCGGGCCCCCCAGGCGATCAGCACACCGCTGAGCGCGACGAAGGAGCCGCCGAAGGCCCCCAGGGCGACCCCGGCGAGCCACGGGACGCCGGGCCGCAGGGCGAGCAGCGTGGTCGCCGCGGCCGCCACCAGCAGGCTGCCGCACCAGGCGCGGCGCACCCCGTGCCGCTCGACCAGGGCGCCGCTGACCCCGCCGGCCAGCCCCGCCGCGCCGAGCACGCACCACAGCGCACCGCTGACCGCAGGGGCCAGGCCGCCGTCCGCGGTCAGCAGGTCGCGCCCGAAGGTCCAGGTGCCGGCGCACCCCGCGCCGGCGAGGACGGCGGCGGCCGTCGCCCGGCCCAGCCCGTCCCACGGCCGACCGGCGGGGTGGGGGCCGCCGGTCGCGGCGGGCCACCGGGCGGACCGGTCGGCCACCCGGGTGACCACCAGCGCCAGGACGGCGAACCCCAGCCAGGCCGGCCGCCAGGCCCCGGGGACGGCGAGCACCAGCAGGCCGCCGGCCACCACGCCCGCGCCGGTGCCGCTGTTGACCACCCCCTGCGCGCGGGCCACGCCCGCCGGGCGGACCGTGGCGGCGACCGCGGCCACGAGCGCGGGCGTGGCCGCCCCGGCCCCGCTGCCGGCGACGAGCACACCGACCGCGAGCACCGCGGTCCCGGGCGCGGTCGCCACCACCACCGACCCGAGCGCGGCGCTGCCCCCGGCGACCCACAGCGCGGCCCGCGCCCGCCCCCGCGCCACCAGGAGCGGGGCCAGGAGGGCCGCGGCGCAGTAGGCCAGGTACCCCCCGGCCGCGAGCCCGCCGGCCGTGCCGGCGGAGATGCCGAACTCGGCCCGGAACTGCGGCAGGTAGAGGCCGAACCCGTACCGGGCCAGCCCGTAGGTGACCGCGATGACGGAGAGCCCGGCACCCACGAGCACCGCCGGCCGACCGGCGACCGGCCCGGCGACCTGCTGTAACGATCGTTCTGCCATAACGGGCGTTACAGTAAGCCGTGCCGCCCACCGCCGCGACCCGGCCCGCGCGCGAGCGCCTGCTCGCGGCGGCCGCCGAGCTGTTCTACGAGTCGGGCATCGCCGCGACCGGGGTGGACGCCGTCCTCCGGCGGGCGGGCGTCTCCCCCGCCACCATGTACGCGCACTTCGCCGGCAAGGATGCGCTCGTGGCCGCCTACCTGGAGCGGCGGCACGACCAGTGGCGCGCGGTGTGGGACGAGATCCTGGCCGAGCGCAGCGACCCCCGCGACCGCCTCCTGTCGGTCTTCGACGCGGTGGCGCGGTTCCGGGCGCGGTCGGACAGCCGCCGGGGGTGCGGCTTCCTGGCCGCCGCCGCGGAGCTGCCGCCCGCCCACCCCGGCCGGCACTGGCTGGCGGCCGACACGGCGCTGCTCACCGGGCGGCTCGCCGACCTCGCCCGGGACGCCGGCGCCCCCCGCCCGGCCGACCTGGCCGCGGAGCTGCTGCTGCTCTACGACGGGGCGCTCGCCGGCCAGGCGCGCAACGCGACCGTCCCGGGGTCGGCCGGCCCCGACCCCCTCGGCCGGGCCCGCGCCGCCGCGCGCGCACTGCTCACCTCCCGCCTCGGCGGCCGGTGAGCGCGGAGCACCCGGCCGGGCCCGGTCCCGGCGCGCGCAGCGGCCCGCGGCTGCCTACCCTCGGTCGGACCTGCGCCCGACCGGATGCGAGCCCCATGCCTGCCGTCTCCCGCCTCTCCGTGACCCCCGTCAAGGGCACCGCCCTCCACTCCCCGACCGGCCTGACGCTCACCCGCAACGGCGTTGAGGAGGAACGGCGCTTCCACCTCGTCGACGCCCGGCACCGGCTGGTCAACGGCAAGCAGCACGGGCCGCTGGTCACGATCACCGCGCGGTGGGACGTCGGGCGGCACCGGCTGTCCCTGGACATCCCCGGCCGCGGCCCCGTGGAGGGGACGACGGCCGAGCTGGGCGAGCCGGTCACCACCGACTTCTACGGGCGCCCGGTGGCCGGGCACCTGGTGGAGGGCCCCTGGTCGGCCGCCCTCACCGAGTTCGTCGGCGAGCCCGTCCACCTGGTCGCCGTCGACACCCCCGGCGACGCGGTCGACGTGCACCCGGTGACGCTCGTCTCCTCGGCCACCGTGGAGCACCTGCGCGGCGTCACGCCGGGCGGCGAACGGCTGGACCACCGGCGCTTCCGCATGCTCGTCGAGGTGGACGGGTGCGCGCCGCACGAGGAGGACACCTGGGTGGGCCGGCGGGTCCGGCTGGGCGGGGCCACGGTGCGGGTGGTCGGCCCGGTCCCCCGCTGCGTGGTCACCAACGAGAGCCCCGACACCGGCCTCGTGGACTTCAGCACCCTGAAGGCCGTCGCCCGCTCCCGCGGTGAGCGGACCGGGGACCTCACCACCCCGGTCGCCCACCTCCCGGACAACGGAGCGGTCGTCCTCGGCGTGTACGCCACCGTCGAGGAGCCGGGTCCGATCGGGATCGGTGACCGCGTCGAACCGCTCGCCACCGAGGCGGCCGTCGACCCCTGACCGGCCGGCGGCCGGGCGTCGGCCCCGCCCGGCACGCGCCCGGTCCTCAGCTGCGGTCCGCGTCGCCGTCCGCAGCGGGACGGCGGAGGGCCGCCAGCCGCTCGAGGGCGTAGCGGGCCGCGGGGTAGGTCACCCACTCGACGGCGGACGGCGCGCGGTCGCCCCCGGCCGAGGGTGCCCGGTCGTCGTCGTCGGCCGGTCGGCGCGGAGCGGGGACCGCCGGGCGGCGGTCCCCGTCGGTGCGCGCGGGGGTGGCCGCGGGATCCGTGCTGGTCGTCATGGTCGACTCCTGTTCACCGGTGTGCTGCCCGAGGGACCTCGGACGTGCCGTCGCGCCGGCGGCCCCGCTCGGCGCGGGCGCTCGCCAGGGCCTCGCGGAAGCCGTGCGCGTACCAGAGGGGGGCGTTGAGCCGGACCCCGGCGGGGGCGGCCCCCGCTCCCCCGCCCCAGACCAGCCGGGCCAGGTCGTCAGGGCTCAGCCCGTGGCACCACGAACCCACCCCGGCCGGACCCCCGGCCGGTTCCCCGACCGGCTCGACCTCGACCGCGAGCCGCCCGTCGGACCGGCCCAGCTCGCGCGCCGCGTCGAGGGCGCGCCGCAGCGGCGACGGCGGTGCCTGCTCTGTCGCGTCCACTGCCCGCCTCCGGGACCTCTCGTCGGGATCGCGGTACCCCCTCCCCGGGCCGCCCGGCGGGGGACGGGGTGGTGCACGACAGAGGGGACCGCGGGCCCCGGTGATACGTCGCGGGGCCGCACCGGCTCCCCGGTGGCGGCGACCGCGGCCGCCCGCCCGGGACCGCCGGGGTGGGCCGCCCGGCCGTGCCGCCCCGCCCGGGAGGTGCGCCGACGGGGCGGGCGTGGTCACCTGGGACCTGGTCGCCGTCCGCGTTCGCCGGTCCGGCGGCCGGGGGGAGGCGCCGTGCGACGGGTCCACCTGCTGGCGACGGGCGGCACGATCGCCAGCCGGCGCACCGCGGACGGCCTGTCGGCGGCCGTGCCCGCCGCCGGGCTGCTCGCCGCGGCGGGCGCGCCCGAGGGCGTCGACGTCACCGCCGGCGACCTCACGACCATCGCCAGCTTCGCCCTGACTCTGCCGGACGTGCGGCGCCTCGTCGCCGACGTGCGCGCCCGCCTCACGGCGGGCGTCGACGGGGTCGTCGTCACGCACGGCACCGACACGATGGAGGAGTCGGCGTTCCTCGCCGACCTGGTGCACGACGACGACCGCCCGGTGGTGTTCACCGGGGCCCAGCGCCCCTTCGACGCGCCGTCCCCGGACGGCCCGGGCAACCTCGCCGCCGCGCTCCGGGTGGCGGCCTCCCCGCTGGCCCGCGGGCTCGGGGTGCTGCTCTGCTTCGACGGCCTCGCCTTCGCCGCCCGCGGGGTGCGCAAGGTGGACACCCTCCGCAGCGCCGCCTTCGCCGCGCCGGGCCGGGGCCCGCTGCTGCGGCTGGCCGAGGGGTCGGTCCTCCCGCTGGCCCGGCCGGTTCGGCCGGCCGCCCTCCCCCTGGACCTCGACGCGGAGCTGCCGCGGGTCGACGTCGTCCCCTGCTACCTGGGGGCGGACGACGCCCTGCTGCACGCCGCGGTGGCCGCCGGGGCGGCGGGCGTCGTGCTCGAGGCGCTCGGCGCCGGCAACGTCCCCCCGGCGATCGCCGCGGCGACCGGCGACCTGGTGGCCCGGGGCATCCCCGTCCTCGTGTGCTCGCGGGTGCCGGCCGGCCCCGTCGCGCCCCTCTACGCCGGCGGTGGGGCGGCCCTGGCCAGGGCCGGGGCCCGCTTCGCCGGGGACCTGGGCCCCTGGCAGGCCCGGCTCCTGCTGGCCGCCGCCCTGGCCGTGGACCCCGGGGACCCGCAGCGGGTCCTCACCGACCGGCTCGGCCCCTGAGCAGGTCGCCCGCACCGGACCGGCCGCGCGCGGCCCTCCCGGAAGGAGCAGGCACGGATGAGCAAGGAGATCTTCGTGGCCTTCGGCGTCGACGTCGACGCCGTGGCCGGGTGGCTGGGTTCCTACGGTGGGGAGGACTCCCCCGCCGACATCTCCCGCGGCCTGTTCGCCGGGGAGGTCGGGGTGCCCCGCATCGTGGAGCTGTTCCGGCGCACCGGGCTGACCCAGACCTTCTTCTGGCCGGGGCACTCCGTCGAGACCTTCCCCGAGCAGTTCGACGCCTGCGTCGGCGCCGGGCACGAGATCGGCGTGCACGGCTACAGCCACGAGAACCCGATCGCGATGACCCGGCAGCAGGAGGCGGCCGTGCTCGACCGCTGCATCGAGCTGATCGAGCGGCGGGCCGGGCGCCGGCCCACCGGCTACGTGGCGCCCTGGTGGGAGTTCAGCCCGGTGACCAACGAGCTGCTGCTCGAGCGCGGCATCACCTACGACCACTCGCTGATGCACCGGGACTTCGAGCCCTACTACGTCCGGGTCGGCGACAGCTGGACGAAGATCGACTACTCGGCGCCGGCCGACACCTGGATGAAGCCCCTCGTGCGCGGCCGGGAGACCGACCTCGTGGAGATCCCGGCGAACTGGTACCTCGACGACCTGCCGCCGATGATGTTCGTCAAGAGCAGCCCCAACAGCCACGGCTTCGTCAACCCGCGCGACCTCGAGCAGATGTGGCGGGACCAGTTCGACTGGGTGTACCGCGAGCAGGACTACGCGGTCTGCACGATGACCATCCACCCCGACGTCGCCGGCCGGCCCCAGGTCCTGCTGGCCCTCGAGCGGCTCATCGAGCACGTCAACGGCCACGACGGCGTGCGCTGGGCGACCTTCGACCAGATCGCCGAGGACTTCCTGCGCCGCTCCCCGCGGGAGGCCGGCCCGGCGTGACCGCCCGGCGCCGCGGCCCCGGGCGCGCCGGGCACGCCTTGTGCGCGCCCGGTGCCCTTCCTAGCCTCCTGCCATCCCGCGCCCTCGGCACGGCGCAGGCCGACGTCAGGAGCCCCGGTGCAGAAGCTCGTCAACGACCCCGCGGACGTCGTCGCCGAGGCGCTGCGGGGCCTCGCCGCGGCCCACCCCGACCTGCGCGTCGACCACGGCGAGCGCGTCGTGTTCCGGGGCGACGCCCCCGTGCGCGGCAAGGTCGGCCTGGTGTCCGGCGGCGGCTCGGGCCACGAGCCGATGCACGCCGGGTTCGTCGGCGCGGGGATGCTCGACGCGGCGTGCGCCGGCGAGGTGTTCACCTCGCCCGTGCCCGACCAGGTCGTGGCCGCGACCCGGGGCGTCGACGGCGGCGCCGGGGTGCTGCACATCGTGAAGAACTACACCGGTGACGTCATGAACTTCGAGATGGCGGCCGAGCTGGTGGCCGCCGGGTCCGACACCGAGGTCGTCGCGGTGGTCACCGACGACGACGTCGCCGTCCAGGACAGCCTCTACACCGCCGGTCGGCGGGGCGTCGGCGTCACCGTCCTCGTCGAGAAGCTCGCCGGCGCCGCGGCCGAGGAGGGCCGGCCGCTCGCCGAGGTCGCCGACGTCGCCCGGCGGGCCGCCGCCAGCGGCCGCAGCATGGGCATGGCGTTGACCTCCTGCACGGTGCCCGCCGCCGGCCGGCCCACCTTCGACCTGCCCGAGGGCGAGATGGAGATCGGCATCGGGATCCACGGCGAGCCGGGCCGCCGCCGCGTCCCGCTGGCGCCGGCGCGGGAGGTCGCCGAGATGCTCGTCGAGCCGGTGCTCGGCGACCTGGACATGACCGGTGGCGACGAGGTGATCGCCTTGGTCAACGGCATGGGCGGCACCCCGCTGATCGAGCTCTACCTCATGTACGCCGAGGTGGTCGCCGTCCTCGAGCGGGCCGGGGTGCGCGTCGCGCGCAACCTGGTCGGCTCGTACATGACCAGCCTCGACATGGCCGGCTGCTCGGTGACCCTGCTCGAGGCCGACGACGAGCTGCTGCGGCTGTGGGACGCCCCCGTGCGCACCCCGTCCCTGCGCTGGGGCGCATGAGCGCCGTCGACGCCGCCGCGGTGGCCGCCTGGGTCCGGGAGTTCACCCGGCTGGTGCACGAGCAGCGCGACGAGCTCACCCGGCTCGACGCGGCGATCGGCGACGCCGACCACGGCACCAACCTCGACCGGGGCACGGCCGCGGCCGTCGCCGCCCTGGGGGCCCGGCCCGCGGACGACGCCGCCGCCGTCCTCACGACGGTCGCGATGACGCTGATCAAGACGGTCGGCGGCGCCAGCGGCCCGCTCTACGGCACCTTCTTCCTCCGCGCGGCGGGCGCCCTGGACGGGGACGACGGCCGGGCGGTCGCCGCCGCGGTGCGGGCCGGGTACGACGGCGTCGTCGCGCGGGGCCGGGCCGAGCGCGGGGACAAGACGATGCTCGACGCGCTCGGCCCGGCGTGCGACGCGCTCGACGGGGCGGTGGCCGCGGGCCGGTCGCTGGAGGAGGCCCTCGGCGCCGCCGCGGAGGCGGCCGCCGCCGGGCGGGACGCCACCGCGCCGCTGGTCGCCCGCAAGGGCCGGGCCAGCTACCTCGGCGAGCGCAGCGCCGGCCACGTGGACCCCGGGGCGGCCTCCGCCGCGCTGCTGGTGCAGGCCGCCGCCACCGCGCTGGCCGGCAGGGGCTGAGCCGTGCCGGTCGGCCTCGTGGTGGTGTCGCACAGCCGGGCGCTGGCCGACGCCGCGGTCGAGCTCGCCCGCGGCGTGCTGCCCGGCCGGGACCTGGCCGTCGAGGTGGCCGCCGGCGACGTCGACGGCGGCCCCGGCACCGACGCCACGGCGATCGCGGCGGCGGTGACCGCCGCGGACGGCGGGGACGGCGTCGTCGTCCTCATGGACCTCGGCAGCGCCGTCCTGGCGGCGGAGACGGCGCTGGAGCTGGTCGGGGCCGACGTCCGCGAGCGGGTGGTCCTCTCCCCCGCCCCGCTGGTCGAGGGTCTGGTCGGGGCGGCGGTGGTCGCGGCCGCGGGGGCGGCCCGGGCGCAGGTGGCGGCCGAGGCGCTGCGCGGGCTGGCCGCCAAGCAGCAGCACCTGTCCGGCGGACCGGCCGCCGACGGCGGCTGACGGTCGTGGCCTCGGCCCCACTGCGCGGGCCGGCCGGCCCGGTAGCGTCCCCGCGACGTCGTCCCGGAGGAGCCGCCGACCATGACCGCCGACCGCGAGCCCCTGCTGCGCTCGCTCTACGCCGCGTTCGACGCGCGCGACATCGACACGGTGCTGGCGGCCATGGCGCCCGACGTCGACTGGCCCGACGGCTGGCACGGCGGGCGGGTCGTCGGGCACGACGCCGTGCGGCGCTACTGGGAGGCCCAGTGGGCCGAGATCCGCCCCTCGGTCCGGCCGACCGCGGTCGCGCAGCGGGACGACGGCACCGTGGAGGTCGCCGTCCACCAGGTGGTCCGCGACCGCACCGGCACCCTCCTCGACGTCAGCGACGTCCGTCACGTCTACGCGTTCGACGGCGACCTGGTGCGTCGCATGGACGTCGAGCGGTAGCCGAGGGCGCGGGTCAGCCCCCGGCGACCAGCTGCCGCAGCCGTTCGGTGTCCGCGTCGGTCCAGCCCGGCGGCTGGGCCACCTCCGCCCACGCGTCGGCGTAGTCGGCCTCGTACCGGTGGCCGTGCCCGTCCGGCACGCCGGTGGAGAACACCAGGTCGGCCGTCACCTGCCAGAAGGTGACCACCGGCAGCCAGACCATCTCCGGGGACACGTCCGGCCCCCGCTCCCCCTCCAGCCAGTCGGGCCGGCTCAGCAGCAGCCGCGGTGACCACCACACGATCGGGTCGGAGGCGTTCTGCAGGTAGACGACCCGGGGCCGGTCCCACGGGCCGGGGGGCTCGGCGAGGTCCGGGGCCTCGTCGGCGAACCGCACGGTGCGGCCGTCCTCGACGACCGGCAGCCACTCCGGCGTACCGGCGTCCCGGTCGGCCACGAGCTCCCGCCACAGCTCGTTGAAGTTCGGCGGGCCGGCCCACACCACGCCGTCGGTGCGGTTGGCGATGTCGGCCAGCCCGCTGAAGGCGGCCTCCCCGCCGAAGGTCCCGAGGCTCTCGCCGAAGACGAGCAGCCGCGGCCGGTCCTCCGGCGGCAGCTGAGCCCACGCACCGTAGACGGCGTCGAACAGCGCCCGGCCGGCCTCGCGTGCCTTCGCCTGGTCGACCAGGAAGGACAACCAGCTGGGCAGGTAGGAGTACTGCATCGCCACCATGGCGGTGTCGCCGTTGAACGCGTACTCCAGCGTGGTGCTCGCCGCCGGGTCCACCCACCCGGTCCCCGTGGTGGTGACCACGGCCAGCACGGCCCGGTCCAGGCCCCCGGCACGCTGGAGGTCGCGGACGGCGACCGCCGCCCGGTCGGCGGCGTCCTCGGCGGTGGCGAGCCCGGCGTAGGCGCGCACGGGCTGGAGCGCCGGGCGGCCGGAGAACGCGGCCAGCTCCTCCGGCGTGGGGCCGGTGCCGACGAAGTTGCGGCCCTGCAGGCCCAGCGAGTCCCACGCCACCAGGGAGCCCGGGCCGCCGGACCGCTCGGGGACGGTGGGCTGCACCGCCCCCGCCTCGGTGCCGTCGTCGCGGACGCCGAACGCCGAGTTCGCCGCCTCGACCAGCCCCCCGAAGAGGACGCCGTTGAGCAGGAAGACCACCAGCGCGCCGGCCAGGACCACGCCCAGCGGCCGCGCGATGCGGCCGGGGAGCACCCGGCCCAGCGTCCGGACCAGCCACCGGCCCGTCCACCGGACGCCGCGGGCGACGGCGACCAGCCCCGCGAACACCAGCACCGCCACGACGACGACGCCGACGGCGGACCACCCCTCCGGCGGGTCGAGGCCCACCAGCCGGTGGATCTGCCGCTGCCAGCGCACCCCGAGCCACAGCGCGACCACGACGAGCACCGGACCGGCGACGGCCACCACCTGCCAGGCGCGGTGGCGGGCGGCGGCGGACAGCCGCCGGTCGGCGACCTCGGCGACGAACCAGGCGATCGCCACGCCCACGCCGTAGCCGATCGCCGCCGTGATGCCGGCGACCAGGCCCTGCAGCAGCCAGCCCCGGGGCAGCAGCGAGGGCGTGAGGGAGGCGCAGCCGAACACGAGGGCGCCGACGGTGCCGCTCCACGGGTACCGCGGCAGCCACCGGGTCCACGGGCGCCGGGGGCGCGGCTCGGCCCCGCCCGCCGACGACCGGGCGGGGACCTCCGGGCCGGGGTCCGGCGTCCGGGTGGCGGGTTCGGTGTCCATGTCGCGCTCCGCTCGCGGGAGCGCCGACGATAGCGACGCCGCGACCGGCCGGACTCCCACGCGGAGGATGAGACGGGCGGCCCGGGCGCGGGCGCACGACCACGGCCGGTGGCGGGCGCGCTCAGACGCGGGGTCGGCGGTACGCGGAGCGGGCCCACAGCCAGCCGAGGACGGTCAGGGCCAGGCACCAGGCGACGGCGGTCCACGTGGTCGACGCCTCGAGGGGACCGCCGCCGAGGAGTCCGCGGACGGTCTCGATCACCGGGGTGAACGGCTGGTGCTCGGCGACCACCCGGACAGCGGTGGGCATGGTGTCCACGGGGACGAAGCCGCTGCCCAGGAACGGCAGCAGCAGCAGGACCATCGGAGTGTTCGACGCGGACTCGACGGAACGGGCGGCCGCGCCCATCGCCACCGACAGCCAGGCCAGCATGAGCGCGAACAGGGCCGAGAAGGCCGCGAGCCCCAGCCAGTCCGGCCCCCGCGCCCCGGGCCGGTAGCCCAGCAGCACGGCCACGCCCAGCACGCCGGCGGTGGCCAGCAGCGTCTGCACCACGGCGCCGACGACGTGCCCGCCCAGCACGGACACGGGCGCGACGGGCATGGTGCGCAGCCGGGTGGTGATGCCGCCGGTCATGTCCATCGCCACGCTGATCGCCGTGGACTGCGCGACGCTGGCCGCCGTGATCACCAGCACCGCCGGGAGGATGTAGGCCAGGTACGCCGCGCGTCCCGCCGCCCCCGGCGAGACGCCCGGGGCGACACCGGCGCCGAACGCCCCGCCGAACACGTAGACGAACAGCAGCAGCAGGACCACCGGCGTGCCGACGATGAGCACGGTCAGCGAGGGGTAGCGGACCATCCGCAGCAGGCTGCGCCGGGACATCGTCGCCAGGTCCCCGGCCGCGCGGGCCGGGCCGGAGGGACCCGCGGGCAGGGGGGCCGGGGCGGGTGCGGCCGCGGTCATCACGCCACCTCCGCCGCATCGCCGGGGGCGGTCAGGGCGAGGAAGACGTCGTCGAGCGAGCCGGTGTCGTGCGCGGCCTTGAGGCCGGCGGGGGTGTCGTGGGCGACCAGGCGGCCGCCGTGCAGGACGGCGACGGAGTCGGCGAGCTGGTCGGCCTCCTCCAGGTGCTGCGTGGTCAGCAGGACGCTGACGCCGCCGGCCACCAAGGCGCGCACCTGGTCCCACAGGTCGTGCCGGGCGCGCGGGTCCAGACCCGTGGTGGGCTCGTCCAGGAACACGACCTGCGGGCCGCCGACGAGCGTCATGGCCAGGTCGAGCTTGCGGCGCATGCCGCCGGACAGCTGCTGGCCGGGCGTGCGCACGGCGTCCGCCAGGCCGAGGCGCTCGACCAGCTCGGCCGTGCGGCGGCGCCCCTCCGCCCGGGGCAGGTGGAACAGGTCGGCCATGAGGCGCAGGTTCTCGGCCACGGTCAGCAGCGGGTCGACGGCCGACAGCTGACCGGTCACCCCGATCAGCCGCCGCACCGCCTGCGGCCGGCGGGCGACATCGTGGCCCAGCACGCGCGCGGTGCCGCCATCGGCGGGCAGCAGCGTGGCCAGGATCGAGACGGTGGTGGTCTTGCCGGCGCCGTTGGCACCCAGCAGGGCGGTCACGGTGCCGGTGGGCACCGTGAGGTCCAGGCCGGCGAGCACGGTGCGGTCGCCGTACCGCTTGGCGAGGCCGACGATGTCGATCGCCGGGGTCGGATCGGTGGGCAAGGTCGCTCCTCCTGGCCGTACCGGGGGTCCCCCGGCGGCGCCGGGGGCGTCAGATGTCGAGGTCCTCGACCTCGGGCTCGGTGGCGTGGGCCTCCACCAGGGCGGCCAGCTCGGCCGGCACCGCCGCCCGCAACTCCTCGAACGTCGCGAAGACCTCGAGGACGGCCGTGGCGGGGGTCTGGCCCCACTGCTGGTCGGCGCTGACGTGCTTGCGCCAGCCGGTCAGCCGGCCCTCCGTGCCGGCGGTCCACACGAACCCCTCGGGGCGGGCGGTGTGCACGGCGAACTTCCCGGTGCGGGTGCGGTAGACGCGGTAGTGCTCGACGCTCTCACCGGTCGACCGGTTCCAGTCGGCCAGCAGCACGCCCTGGAAACGCTGCAGCCTCCCCGGTGCCACGCCGACCCGGACGGTGACCTCCTCGAAACCCGCGAGGCGCCCCTCCTCGACCTCGACGAGCCGGCGCAGGGCCCGGGAGATGGCCGCCGAGAGGTTGCCCCCGGTGAGCTCCTGCGCGCGCTGGAAGACGGGCAGATCCGCGTCGGAGACGTAGATCGTCTTGTTCGGCACGGACCGATCGTAGCCATGTCGGAAGTATACGTACACGTCTACGTATAGCAAGGGGCGTGCGCGCGGCCGCGCGGGTCGCTGCGCGCGTACGGGCGGGTACCGCGACCGGCCTCCGCCGCGTCAGACCTCCGCGCGGTTCCGGAGCGCGTCGGTGAGCAGGGCGACCAGCGCCTCGAGCTGCACGTCGGCCGAGGAGGCGACCTCCTCGTCGGACCCGTCCAGCGCCCGGGCGGCGAGGCCCGCCTTGCTGTCGATCAGCTCGGCGATCCGGGCGTCGATGGTCTGGGCCGCGATGATCCGCCACGCGGTGACCGGCTCGGTCTGCCCGATGCGGTGGCTGCGGTCGATCGCCTGGGTCTGCTCCGCGTCGGTCCAGGACAGCTCGGCCAGCACGATGTTCGACGCGACCTGCAGGTTCAGCCCCACACCGGCCGCCGTCAGCGAGCAGACGGCGACCGCGACACCGGGGTCGCCCACGAACGCGTCGATCTGCCGCTGCCGGGCCGACGGCGTCTGGTCCCCGCGGATCGAGGAGTACCGGACCCCGAGCCGGTCGAAGGTCTCCTCGGCGGCGTCCATCACGTCGACGTGCTTGGCGAAGAAGACGACCTTGCCGGCGCTGCGGGCGAGCTGGGCCGCGTAGTCCGCGGCCAGGCCGGCCTTGGCCCGGCCGATGCGGCGCATCATGCCGAACACGTTCTCGCCGGCGTCGGTGCCGGTCGCGTCCTTGAGCTCCCACCCGGCCACGGTTCGGACGAGGGCGTGGTCGATGCCCTCGACCTCCGTCGCGCCCGAGCGGGCGGCCAGCGCCGACTCGTAGCGGGCCACCAGCCGGCGGGCGAGGTCGCGCTCGGCCGCGCGGATCGACCGGCCGGCCGCCCCGTCGAGCTCGACGGGCAGGTCGGCGACGCGGCGGGCGGGGATGTCGGCGGCCACGTCGACCTTGCGGCGCCGGACGATGCCGCGGTCGATGACGGCCTGCCGCGCCGCGGGGTAGAAGCCGGGGTCCGCGGGGGTCAGGCCGGCCTCCTCCAGGGCGTCCATGAGCTCGCCGATCGGCTGGGACTCGTCGATCCAGCCGAGGAACTGCCAGATGGACCGGAAGTCCTCGATGTCGTTGATCAGCGGGGTCCCGGTGAGCGCCATCAGCAGCGGCCGCGCCGTGCGCGACCGGATGCGGTCGGACAGCGCCAGGACGTGCTGCGAGCGCTGGGCGGTCTTGTTCTTGATGAAGTGCGCCTCGTCCACGACCATCCCGCGGAAGCCGAAGGCCCCCAGCCAGCCCACGTGGCGGTCGAGCACCTCGTAGTTGACGACGACGACGTCGGCGAAGCCGTCGACGGTCTCGCCGTCGCCCTGCACCACGGTCGCCGAGCGGTGCGGGATCCAGCGGGCGGCCTCGCGCGCCCAGTTGGTCTTGACGACGTTCGGGACGACGACCAGCAGGGGGTAGGCATCGGCGGCCTCGGCGGCGAGCAGCGACTGGGCCGTCTTCCCCAGCCCCGGCTCGTCGGCGAGCAGGAAGGTCCGGTGGCCGGCCGCGGCCGCGGCGACGAGCCGGCCCTGGTGCGGCATCGGCTCGAGCTCCGCCGGGGCGAACCGGTCGGTCGGCTCGGGCAGCTCCAGGCACGCCGGCGCGCCGCCGCCGGCGCGCTCGAAGGAGTTCAGCAGCGGGCCGAGCAGTTCCCACCCGGCCAGGCGACGGGGCCGGGACGGGCGCTGCGGGACGGCGGAGAAGTCGGGTGCGAGGAAGGGGTTGGCCAGCTGCCGGGAGACCACCGACTGCGGCACCACGCGCCGCTCCTCGCCGGCCGGGGGCTCGGCGGGCGGCACCGGCGCGACGTCCTCGGGTACGGGCTCGATGCCGGCGTCGCGCAGCAGGTCGGCCTTGACCTCGCGGGCCCGGTCGGAGACGACGGCGTCGTCGGCGAGCAGTGCGAGCAGCCTGGAGTCCCGGACGGCCGTCGTCGCGAGGACGGTCGCGATGCCGTCCAGCCGCTTGAGCCGCTCGGCCCGCTGGCCGTCGCTGCCGCCGGCCTCCAGGACGCGGGCGCGCTCGTCCCGCA
Organism: Geodermatophilus marinus; assembly: GCF_003428645.1. Lineage (GTDB taxonomy): Bacteria > Actinomycetota > Actinomycetes > Mycobacteriales > Geodermatophilaceae > Geodermatophilus. The sequence goes on from NZ_QVQH01000033.1 coordinate 36,844, forward strand.
GCAGGAGGGCGACGGCCTGGAAGGTCGCGCGCACGGTGGGCGTCACGCGACCGCGCCGGGTGGCCGCCTCGACCTCGCGGGCGGTCCGGGCGAGCAGCGCGACGACGTCGCCGCGCTGGCGGACCGGTCGCTGCTTCCGCGGGGCGGCGGGACGGCGAGCGCCCCTCTGGCGCTGGCCTGCTCGAGCCACGAACTCCTCCTCACGTGCCGGGCACGGTCGCCCCGGCAGCACGCTGCACCGCCCGACGGGCAGGCCGGGAACGCCCGGCGCGGCCCCGGCGCCCGGGGCGGTGGCCCCGGGACCCGCGCCGCGGGCCGCATCGGGCCCTGCCGGCCCGGTGGGCCCTGCGCGGCCTCGGCGGACCTCGCGGCTGTCGCTCAGCCGCCGCTCGGGTGAGCGGGTCACCACGGGACGCGGGGGCAGGGTGCGAGGACCGGGGCTCGGTCCTCGCGTCGGTACCTCTCGGTGTCAACGCATCGGAGAGTACGCAATTCCCGCTCGCCGCCCGCACCTCGTCCCGCCCGGACGGGTACCCGGGGGCGCGTGGGGCCGGTGGGGCCCGCTCCCCCCAGCGGGCCCGCACGCGGGTGGCGGGGGCCTGGACCCGGGCGCCGCCGGCCACCACGACCCCGACCGTCGTCCGGGCGGGCAGGCGCGCGGCGGACCGCTCCGACGACGCTGCGTGACCGCCGCCCGTGGGTCGGCGGGATGGCCCGGGCGCGGGGCCCCGCGCGGTTCCCGGGCGCGCCGGCGCGCGGGACCCTCGTCCCGTCAGCCGCGCCCGGCGGGGGCCCGGCGCCGGACGCTTCCGCAGGAGCCCACCGCGCACCTGCCCGGGCGCTGGGCACCCGGCCCCGGACCGCGCCCCCGTGACGAGGACCGAGGAGGACGGCATGGACGTCGGCGAGCTGACCCGCCTGCTCGGGGAGGCCGAGGAGCACCACAGCCGGTACGAGGCGACCGCCCCGCCGCACCACTGGTCGGGCTGGTACGCCGGCTACATCGTCGCGCGCCTGGACGGCAGGACCGAGGACGAGGCCGTCGCCGCGGCCACCCTCGGCACCGAGGGAGCACGGCGCTGACCCGGACCGCCGCGTCCACCCACCCACCGGAGGGAGCCGTGCCATGAGCACCGGACCGCAGGACCCCGGCAGCCGCGGTGGGCCCCGGACCCCGGGGGCGCAGAGCGCGGCGGATCGGCCCACCGACGCCCTCACCCAGGAGGACGCCGAGGCGCGGGCCGACATCGAGGAGGACCGGCGCCGGCAACGGGCGCTGGACGAGGCGGAGCTGGGCGGGGAGGCCTGAACCCCGCGCCGTCAGGCGCCCGCGCGCGGCCCGGGGGCGGTCCACCCCGGTCTCCCGGAGCCCGGTGACGGCCAGGGACGCGGCCGGTCGGGTACGGCTCGATCCCGGCGTCCTCGGTCGGGGCCGCCACCACCGGCCAGCCGACCGGCCCGAATGCGGACGATGCGCTCGGCCAGCTCCGTCCGGCGGGACGGGTCCTCCGGCTCCTGGACCGCGACCCGGCCCCGGTACAGGTGCCGGTCGTCGACGGTGATGTCCGTCGGACCGGGCTCGGCCACGGGCGGGTCCGGGTCGACCGCGGCGACGACGCGCCGCGCGCCGGGCCCGGTGACGCGGCACCGCCTCGGGCTCCGACGTGTCTAGACTCGGCCCCGGTCGCCGTCGTGCCTCTGCTTCGTTCTCGGACGTCCGCAGTCGTCTCTGCCTGACGTTCCTCTCGGTCCTGCCGGTCGGTGCGGCGACCCGGGACCGGCGGTCGTCGGCCCTGACACGACAGCACGGAGGAGAACGACATGGCCCAGGGCACTGTGAAGTGGTTCAACGCGGAGAAGGGCTTCGGCTTCATCGAGCAGGACGGCGGCGGCCCCGACGTCTTCTGCCACTTCTCGGCGATCTCCGGGACCGGCTACCGGTCGCTGGACGAGGCGCAGCGGGTCGAGTTCGACGTCACCCAGGGCCAGAAGGGCCCGCAGGCGGAGAACGTCCGCGCGCTCTGAGCGGACGACGGGAGGGGGCACGGCGACGCGTCGCCGTGCCCCCTCCTCGCGTCGGTGGCCGGGGTGCCCGCCGCGGACGAGACTGGGGGGACCCCCGGCGGAGGAGCTCGCGATGATGACCGTGGTGACGACGACCCGGCTGCGCCCGGGCGGGGAGTCCGAGTGGGACGCGGCCGTGCGTGCCCGGTTCGAGTCGGCGCACGACCGGTCGGGCTGGGTGTCGGGCCAGCTCCTCACCCCCGCGGACGACCCCCGCACGCGGGTCCTCGTCGGCACCTGGCAGAGCCGGGCCGACTGGGAGGCCTGGCACTCCGACCCCGCCTTCCTCGAGCAACGCTCGACGCTCGAGCGGCTCGAGGAGGAACCCAGCCGCACCGAGTGGTTCGAGGTGGTGGCCGACGCCCGCCGCGGCTGACCGGCCCGCCTCGTCCGGTCCGCCGCACGCCCCGGCCCGCGCCGCGGCACCCCCGGGCGGGTCCCGTGCTGGCTGAGCTGCTCCGCGCCCGCTCGACCGCCGTGCTGGACCGCGCCGGTGACCACCTGCTGCTGCGCACCGACGCGACCGGGGTCGACCGGCTGGCGGAGTGGCACGCCGGGGCGGTGCGCCCGCTCCCCGCCGGCGAGGAGCGGGTCACCGCGGCGCGCTACCGGCCCGGACGCCGGCAGGCCGTGGTCGAGGGCGACGCCGGTGGCGACGAGCGCAGCCGGGTGTGGCTGCTCGACCTCGACGGCCCGCTCCCGCGCGGCCGGCCGGTGCGGCGGGACCTCGCCTCCGACCCCGCCGCCGTGCACCGCCTCGCCGGGATCAGCGCGAACGGCCGGACGGTGGCGGTGCTCGCCAACCGCCGGGACCGGACCGTCTTCGACGTGTGGCTGCTCGACCCCGACACCGGCGAGGAGCGGCTCCTGCACCGCGGCGACGGCTGGTGGCAACCCGCCTCGGGTTTCTCCCCGGACGGCCGGTGGCTGTCGGTCCTGCGCCCGGGGCCCCGCCCGCTGGACACCGACCTGCTGCTCCTCGACGTCGCGACCGGTCGCGCGCGGGTGGTGCTGCCGCACCCCGACGTGGCGGCGCTCGTCGGGGCCCCCGCGTGGGTCGACGCGACCACCCTGGTCGTCAGCAGCGACCTGGGCCGGGACCGCTCCGCCCTCGTCCGGGTCGACCTCACCACCGACGCGGTCGACGTCGTGCTGGCGCCGCCCTGGGACGTCGCGGGGTGGACCAGCCCGGACGGGCGGACCCTGCTGGCGGTGACCGACGTCGACGGCAGCAGCGCCGCCGAGCTGCTCGACGCCCGGACCACGGCCTCGCGGGGCGCGCTCCGGCTCCCCGACCCGGACACGGTCATGGCCGGGAGCCACCTGCTGCCCGAGCCGTTGGTCGCCGACGACGGCAGCGTGCTGGCGACCTGCACCGCGCCGGGCCTGCCGCCCGGGGTCTGGCGGCTGCGCGCGGACGCGCCCCCGCAGCCGGTGGCCGGGGACCCCTCCCCGGTCGACCCGGCGCGGCTGCGGCGCCCGGAGCGGCACACGGCGACCAGCGCCGACGGGGTGGACGTGCCGCTGCTGGTGCACCGGCCCGACGCCCCGGCCGGCGGCCCGCCCCCGCCGGGCGTGGTGGTGCTGCACGGGGGACCCGAGGGCCGGTCGCTGACCGACTTCTCCCCCGTCGTGCAGGCGCTGGCCGCCCGCGGCTACCTCGTCGTCCTGCCCGACGTGCGGGGCTCCACCGGCCACGGCCGGCGCCACGCCGGCCTCGACGACACCACCCGGCGCCTGGACTGCCTGCACGACCTCGCCGCGGTGCACGGCTGGCTGGTCGGCGCGGGCGCGGACCCGGCCCGGGTGGCGCTGTGGGGCACCTCCTACGGCGGGTACCTGGTGCTCGCCGGCTGCGCGTTCCAGCCGCGGTTGTGGGCCGCCGGCGTCGACATCGTGGGCATCAGCGACCTGATCACCTTCCTGGAGCGGACGGCGGACCACCGGCGCGCCCACCGCGAGCGCGAGTACGGGTCGCTGCGCACCGACCGCGGCTTCCTCGCCGCCGCCTCGCCGCTGCGGCGGGCCGGGGACGTCCGCGCGCCGCTGTTCGTCGTCCACGGCGCCAACGACCCGCGGGTCCCCGTGGCCGAGGCCCGTCAGCTCGCGGCCGCCCTCGGCAGCCACGACGTGCCCTGCGAGCTGCTCGTCTACGACGACGAGGGGCACGGCCTGGCCCGGCTGGCCAACCGCCTCGACGCCCTGCCCCGGGCACTCGCGTTCCTGGACCGGGTCCTGGGGCACACCCCCGCGGAGGCCGGCCCGGGCACGGACGGCTCGGGCGGGTCCCGGCTCAGAACCGGTAGTGCAGGATGAGCGTCCCCTTCCGGGACCACCACGTGCTGTGCGCCTGCAGCCGGTAGTAGGTGCGCAGCGCCCTGGGGAACTGCGCGATCTCGGCTTGCCGGCTGATCAGCATCTCCTCGACCAGCTCCAGGGCGGGGTTCCAGCGTTCGGGTTCGCGCGGGTCGTCCATGCCGGGGAACCTCACCTGGTCGGCGACGGACCTCGTGCCGCGGGCGTGCCGGGCCACCCAGATGGTGAAGCGCGTGTAGCCGTTGAAGACCAGCTCCCCGCTCGGGAAGTGGTCGACCAGCCGGTCGACGAGCGCCTTCACGTCGTCCTCGGCGAGGAAACCCACCAGGCCGTCGGCGGTGACCACGGCGGGCCGGTCGGTGGGTAGGGCGGCCAGCCAGTCCGGGTCCGTCACGTCCGCACCGATGGTGTGCGCCCGCGCGCGATGGGGGACGACGCGCTCGCGGGCGGCCACCACCTGGGGGAGGTCGACGTCGTACCAGTCCACCGTGGACGGCGGTGCGATGCGGGCCGACCGGGTGTCGAGGCCCGCGCCCAGGTCGAGCCCGACCGCATCGGGGTGACGGGCGATGAACCGGGCCGCGACCTCGTCGATCTTCTTCGCCCGCAGCGCCACGTTGAGCACGAGGTCGGTGTTGGTGTGCAACCGCTCGTGGTCGTACTCGAGGGCGCGCACGATCTCGTCGGCGATCTCGTCGCCCAGGACGGGGTGCTGCGAGCGGTTGTCGAGCGCTCTGCAGCACAGCGTCAGGAACAGGCTGGCTTCGACCGGTGTCAGAGCCGGCAGGGTGATCGACATGGGTGCCGTCCTCTCGGTGCGGTGACGAGCGCGGTGCGAGCCACCCCGGCGCGACGGCCCGGGCGGTGCCCCCCGGGGGCCGGGCGAGGTGATCGGTGGCGCAGGCCGCCCGCACCGCTCTGGCGGGGCCGCTGAGCAGGATCCCGGCGGAGGCGTCCCGGAGACCCAGCGCGTCGTCACCGGGCCCCGGTGGCTGCGACCCCTCGTGCTCCCACCCGGCGTCGACCCAAGCGCATCGCGGACCCGGTGTCACGGGTCGGACGTCCCGCTCACGTTCCCGCGGGAACGTCCGCACCCGTACCCCGCGGCAGGCCGAGCTCGTCCACGGCCTGCTCGTAGCACTCGTGCAGCAGGACCAGCCGGTCGACCAGCCGGTCGACGTAGGCGGCCGAGGTGCGCACCGGCCAGGGCTCGGACATCAGGGCCCAGAACAGCCGGTCGACGTCGCGGCCGCCCGCGTACGAGGCCCAGGCCGACGGGGGCAGCTGCTGGCCGAGGACGGCGGTGAGGCGCCGGGAGACCGACCGCTGGAGCCGGGCGACGGCCGGGGCGGCCGCGGGGGGCGCGGGCACCCCCCGCGGCCGGCGGGGACGGCGCGGCGGGTGGCCCGCGGCCGGGGGCGGGACCCCCAGGCCGATGGCCCGCCCGAGCAGGGGCACCAGCCGCGGCCGGTCGGCGGCCGACAGCCGGTCGTTGGCGTGCCGCAGGACCGCCGCCAGCTCCCCGTCGACGCAGCCCGGTGCGTCGCTGAACGGCTCCCCCGCCAGCAGGGCGGTGTACTCCATGAAGCAGGCACCGCGGGCCGGGTTCCGGTGCCTGCCCCGGCTCAGGACCGGCATCGACGCGGGACCGTCGGACATCGTCCCCCCACAGCTCGGCGCGCGGACGCGGCGCCGGCGGGCCCCGGCCCGCGCCCCGGCCCGCGCCATGGCACCGGTGCCCCACCGGTCCTCCCAGCGTAGGCCCGCGCGGGGCTCAGGCGCGTTATGGGGGTTGACTTATGCAACCCCCAGGTCGGCGGCGTGAACCCGTAGCAGGGTGTGCGCGGCGATGGTGGCGGCGGTGCGGGTCAGCAGGCCCCAGAAGGTGTGGGCGCCGTGGCGGGCCAGTTCCATCCGGTCGGTGAGCTCGCCGAAGGTGA
>NZ_QVQH01000034.1 GCF_003428645.1 Geodermatophilus marinus
CAACGGACGACTCGAGCACCTCCGAGGCTCCGCGCTCGGCTTCCGCAACCTCACCAACTACATCGCCAGGAGCCTGCTCGAAACCGGCGGCTTCCGACCCCGACTACACCCCCGATCGTGAAGAGCCCATTTGCTGCGTACGGATGGCGAGAGCGATGTTCAACCCCGGCTCGAATGCCGCGGGCTTTGCAGCTGGCAGGGAGCTAGTCAGAGAGTGAAGCACGATTCATCCTCAGTAGCTCATCGTCTAGGCGAACTGCATCGGCTGCGAATAGCACATCCAACGCCAAGGCGAACCACCAGAAGGGTACTGCGGATTGCATCTCGTTCTGCAGCCTCCAGTGACGCAGCGCCTCCCATGTGGCACTGACGGTCCGGGGCCGATCTAGCTGCAGGAGTACCTGTCCTGCGACTGTGATGAGGGCTTGGTCCGGCGGTGTTGACTTAGACGGCAGTAGCATCCGCGGTCACCGCCCCTGTCGGTGGAGACTCGAAGATGGTGCACGTCTCGAAGAAGTGCGTCGCAACCATGAGGGCAGCACTCCGACGTTCTTGCAAGTGGTCGGTGCCGTTGTCGACAAAGGCCTGCGATTCAAGCTCCCGGACCAATGCTTGAAAGACCAGATTCGAGTCATGCAGCTCGGCCTTCAAGCCGTCGTAAGCAATGCGAATATTCTCGGAGACTTGAAACTCTTCTCCCGGCGTTGACCGCTCGAAGTAGTAGCGAACGTGGCCGGTAAGGGCCTCGTAGTTCTTGAGTAGAGCCGTGGTCTCCTCGTTGAACCCATTGTGCTCTATCTTCCCGGGCGGCACCTCGGCCACTTCATCAAGGCCTGGAATCAGCCGTGTGCGAGCCAGCGCCCTAACACAGCTTGCAATGTACTGAATCCCTGCGGCCTGTTCGGACGGCGGCTCTCCAAACCTGTGCGATAGTGCCGCGCTGTCCAGATACTGAAGGCATTCAGTCCACAGGGTGTAGGGCGTCCACTGTTCAACCGATATTCCGCCGATTGCCTGCTCCGCCTTGCGAAGACTTGCGATCGTCTGTGCGGCCATGACGGGCAAACCTTGTGCGTCATTATGGACGAAAGCCCAGCGTTCCATCATTTCGCCCCAGTAGCGTTTCGCCTTCGCAAAGTCGTCCTTGATCTTCTTGGTCACGTACTTGTCGTTAGGACTTGATGCTCCATAGGCGGCGAGCATGAGTCCGTCAACGTATCCGTCGCACCCCTTGTCTCCACGTCCAGATGCGGCTACCTGCACAAAGGCGCCACCGTGGAGACTCGTCATGGCCTCGGTAATGAAGTCTTCCCATGCATTGCCTGTGGTGCGCATGCAAAATGCCATCAGATTGCTGCGGAACCAGTTTGTCTCGAGGCCTGTGAGCATCTGTCCCCCCATGCGTTGCCTTGATGCTATCCAGTCTGGTCTGTGTCACCGACTGAACGGGCCGTCTCGTCAGTTTGTTGCGTCGCGGAGCTGGTCAGCGGGCGGACCTGGTCCCTTCGGTAGCCAAGACGACGGCTTGCACCCTGTGTCGCCTCTGACCGCGATGTGTACGCCGGTGCCGGTGCTGGTCGCCCCGTGCGCCTTCTGCGCGAGACACGTCCCGCTCCGGCGCCTCCGCTGGCCCAGCTCGTCAGCCGCCGGGGGAACCGGCACGCGGAACAGGGGCAGATCCACGACGGCAGCGCCCTCGAGCGGGCCCTGTGCCGTCGTCGCGCTGAGCTGAGTCGAATCTCGCGGATCCCGGGGCGCGGGCATGTCGCACTCCTGGCTGCATCCCGCAACCCGCCTCCCGCGGGCTGACGCAGGTCGGGGGAAGGGTGGGCCGCAGGCCCATCGCGAAGCGACGCGCAGCGCCCTTCCGGCGACCAAGGCAGCCGGCATCCTGCTCGGGGTGGGGGACGCGGCCGCGACCACGGCCGCATGTGGCGGCAGGCACCCGACCCACCGTCACCAACGTCCTGGCCGGGTACACCTACCGGGCGTGCCCTCGAACACGTCCCGATCGGAGGTTCAGGGCCGGCCGGTGCGGCCGTGCACCGTCGGCGTACGGGCGGGGATCAGCGGCTCGACGAGTATCCACAGCGCGCCACTGATCAGCTGCGGCGGCGGGGAGGACGCCTGCGACAAGACGCACCGCACCCTGCGCCGACCTGGCGGAGGGCAGACTCCGACGACCTACAGCCGTAACATCTTCTTAGCGAGTCGCGTCCTCGACCTGCCGGAGGAGTTCGACCGCCTCACCCATGGCGTAGCGGGCCTCAAGGCGGTCCAGCACGCCCGACACGGTCCAGGCTTCCCCGACGCGGCCGCTGCGGGCGGCGATCGCCTCGACGGCGCGCAGGGCTCGTCGCGGGTCCAGGCCGACACTGTTCAGCGCGAACTCGTGGGCCGGCAGGGCCTCGAGGGCACCGGGCAGCTTGGCCGCGGGGAAGTGTTTGAGGTTGGTAGTGACGATCGCACCAGCGCACGCAATCACCGCCGCCGCGACGACGTGCTCGTCGTCGGGATCGGGCAGCCCGAAGGTGCCCTCCAGCGGCTCCCATCCCTCGACCTCGGCGTCGGCGAAGTGGGTGCGCATCTGCGTGAGTAGGTCTCTCGTCCGTTGTTCGGCCTCGACCTGTGATGCGCCCCGCTCCTGCAGCTTGAGGCTCTCGTGCTCTTCCAGCTCCTCGAGGATGGCCGAGCTCCACACCGGCCGGTACAAGCCCTCGATGGCCAACGAAAGCAGGAAGTCCCGCTGCAGGCTCGGCCACAGCACCGAGGTGTCGAGCAGCGCGGTGAACACCGGGTCATGATCTCAGCCGGCTGCGACGTGCCGACGAGGCGGTGGAGGCTCTCACTCGGTGGCGGCACCCCGTCGACGGCGAGCCACGGTCTTGCGGGCTGCGCGCAGGCGCTCCAGCACGACGTCGACGTCCTCCTCCTCGTCTTCGCCGACGCGCATCGCCTCCAGCGCCGCGTACTGCTCCTCACGGCGCCGATCACGATAGGCCAGCAGGTCGCGCAGGAGGATGCGACGGTGAGTACCGGTCCGCTCGAATGGGATCTTGTCGTCCTCCAGGAGCTTCACCACCGTGGGCCGGCTGAAGCCGAGGAGATCGGCGGCCTGCTGTGTGGTGAGGGTCTGGGTCTGGGGCACGACGGTGACCGCTAGGCCGCGCCGCATCGCCTCGATGACCTGGCGCAGGACGCGGTAAGCCTCGTGCGGGAGCTCGACCTGCTCGCCAGCGGTGGCCCCGGCGAGGAAGTAGCGGAGTTTGGGCGCCTCTCGGCCGGCCTTCTCGTGCGCGGCCAGGAAGTCGTGGACGCGGGCGACGTCCTCGCCCGCGTCGGGCAGGTAGGTCTCGCGGGTTAGCGGTGCGCTCATGACCGCCTCCTTTCATCGCAAGAAACGTAGCAGCTTTCGAAACTTTCGTCTACAGGTTAGGACTGTGCCAGCTGTCTACATCGGCACGGGCTCAATCGGCGTGTCACCGACTGCCGTCCAACCAAGGCCCAAGGCGGTGCGGAGGATGCCGGAATGACCAAGGCACCTCCGTCGCAGCCTCCGGCCGTAAGCGCGCCCGGTAAGACCGTGTCGGTGTCGCACAAGTGGGGCTTCGGCATGGCCGCGGTAAAGCGGCCGGTGCAGGCGCGCCGGGAGGCGGCTGCAGCCAGTCTGCTCGAGTTCGTCGCCGGCGACCTGGCACCCCGCGGCCGCATGGCCGAGCTGCAGGAGCAGCTGGCCGAGGTCAAGGGCCTGTTCTCCCGGGCCCACCTGCAGGATCAGTGGGACTGGTTCACCGTCTGGCGAGCGCTCGGGCGCCCCGGGCGCCGACGCGCCCAGGAATGCGCCCTGTCCCTCGGCGGGCTGCGCCGCGCCTTGGGTGCGGGAGAGCCGGAAGCCGCCCGACAAGCTGCCGACCGGTTCACGGCGGCCGGCGGCATCCACAGCCTGCGGGCCCTCCTCACCGACCCTCCCCCGCTCCCCCAGGCCCTCGGCTTCGTGTATGTGCTCTCCACTCGTGAGAGCCCTGGGCTGCTGAAGGTCGGCTACACCGAGCGCGACGTCGAGGAGCGGGTCGCCGAGATCAACGCCGCCACCGGCGTGGCCATCCCCTTCGGAGTCCGCGCGGTGTGGACCGTCCGGGATGCACGCCGGCTTGAGTCGGAGGTGCACGCGCTGCTGGCCGAGTGGCGCGTGCGCCCCGACCGAGAGTTCTTCGCAATGGACTACCGCGACGCGTTCCGGCTGATCAACGGCCACCTCCGGCGTAGCCGCGCCGAGGAATGAGTGGCTCTCCGAGATACCGCGCCTCCCTCGTGACGAAGGACTCGGCGGCACTCAGCTGGTCGGCAGCGTGCTCGACGGTGGAGTCGACACCGGGTCGTCCAACCGGCCCAGGTCGAGCAGGTATGTGTTACGGGTTCGCCGGACATCGAGGTCCCGCCCCTCGGTGATACGGCCCACGCTGAGCAGGCCGACCTCGGACAGCTCCTTGCTCGCTCGGCGCCAGGTGTCTGTGGACAGCCCATACTGGTTGTGCCGACCGCTTTCAAGGGACGCCGGCTTGGTCCGGCCGCCGGTGAGTTCGATCAGGACCAGGAACAGCGCCAACGCCGATCCCGACAAGACGACGATCCACTCCTGCCGCCACAAGCCGAGCGGCACGACGATCCACCTGCTCTCCCCCGCCTCGACGCGGGAGCGGTATGGGCCTCCGCCACCACGCGCGTCGAGCAAGGTCACCGACGAGGGATAACCGGGCCGGCGACCCAGCCTGATGAAGTCGTTCCTCTCCAACCAGTCCAACGCATCGGAGACGCGACGGGCACCACCCCGCTCGGGGTCGGCCAGTCCCAGGGCATGGGCCCACCAGCTGCTCGGGATCGGCTGGCCGATGTCGTAGGGGGCCGCGGTGGCCAGCAGAGACAGCGACAGATACAGCTTGAGCCGGATCTCGCCGCCGCGCCCGCCTCGGAGCAAGCGGACGAGGGGGGTCGCCTCCGGCTGGCTCTGCAGGCTCCGGACGAAGCCAATCGGCAGCTGTACTCCGGTCCGCCGCTGGGATCGTGCGACGGCCTGCCGGAGCCGTCGTCTGGGCTCGGCGCCCGGCGTCCCGGTCGTCTTGGCCAAAGTGGGCGCCTTCCTGGCGGGGCGACGGGTAGTACAGGGGGTCCCAGGGGATCCTGGGGGTCCTCGGTACTTCTTCTATATAGAGATCGCGCACGAGACCGGGGGTGACCCGCTGGGAACCCTAGCAGGCACCGCTACGAGCGCAGACCCAAACTGCCACGACCACAGGGATTTCCTGCCACCAACCCGACCCCAGGTTGATTGTCGGCAGCGCTCCGAGCCCCCACCCTCGAATACGCCAACACCAAGGGCCTCCGCCGTGGCACCGGCGGAGGCCCTTCGATCCCCCGGAAGGAGGTTGGTGCGAATGAAGCGCGGCTTCAAGCTGACCGTCCGCTGGAAGAGCGGGTCAGTCGAGATCACGCTCGAGCCCTGGTAGACCAGGCCGGCCTGACGGTCACCACCGCCAGGCCGGCCTCGCCACAGGACCCGCGTCTATTGAACGGATCGTCGGCGGGCACGGCAAGAAGACCGGCGAATCGCCCCGCGCCCGCCCGGAACTGGCGCGAACAAGTCGTAGCCCCATGGCGAGGCGAGTGCGCCCCAGCAGCGGACTTCGTCCTGTGGGGCACATCTGGGGCACATGCGCCTCCAGTCGGTCATGGTTGGCGCTGATTGGTTGAGATGTGTATCTGCAGGTGGGGAGGGCAAACTGGCCTTAGTGCGCTGCTCAGAAACCCCTGGTCGAAGGTACTGGGACTACACGCAGCTGCGCTTCCCCCGCCGCGAGGGGATGCGGATCGACTTCGTGCTCGGCTCCCCCGCCCTGCAGCAGCGCGTGACGAACGCGCTGGTCGACCGCGAGGAGCGCAAGGGCAAGGGCGCCAGCGACCACGCGCCCGTGGTGGTCGAGCTCACCGGCTGAGGCCCCTTCCCGCCCGGGGGCGGCGGGACGGCACCGGCCCGGTGGCGCGTTCTGCCTGGTGATGACCGGAACGCCCCTCCTCGCCGAGGCCCCCGCCCCCACCCGCCTGTGGACGCCGTCGCGCGTCCTCGTCACCCGCTCGGCCGCCGAGCGCCCGCACGGGCAGCGCGTGCTGGCCCGGCTCGAGGCCGTGGGGGTCTCCGACGTCGAGCTGCTGCGCGGCGACCGGCTGCCCTCCCTCCGCGGGGACGGCGACCGGGCGGCGTTCATGCGGGCCAAGGACACCCTGGCTCTCGTCGTCCCCCCGCCCTCCAAGCGCCGGCTGCAGCCGATCCCGCCGTCGGCCGACTTCCGGCTCGACCTCGCCGAGGGCTGCCCGGCCCACTGCCAGTACTGCTACCTCGCGGGCTCGCTCTCCGGCCCGCCGGTGACCCGGGTGTTCGCCGACCTCGACGAGGTCCTCGACGGGCTCGACGGGTACGTGGGGCGGGGCGGGGTCACCTCCGGCACCGCCACCCGCGGCGACGAGGGGACGACGTTCGAGGCGTCCTGCTACACCGACCCCCTCGCCCTCGAGCACCTGACCGGCGGCCTGGCGCGCATGGTCGAGCACTTCGGCAGGCACGACTGGCCCGGGCCGGTGCAGCTGCGGGCGACGACCAAGTTCGACGACGTCGCCGCCCTGCTCGGCCTCCCCCACGGCGGGCGCACGCGCCTGCGCTTCTCGGTCAACGCGGCGTCGGTGGCGCGGCGCTTCGAGGGGGCGACGTCGCCGGTACCCGGTCGCCTCGCGGCGCTGGGCGCGGTGGCCGCCGCCGGCTACCCGGTCGGCCTGACGATCGCGCCGATCATGCCGGTCGAGGGCTGGCGCGCGGACTACGGCGCCCTGCTCGACGCCGTCGCCGCCGCGCTGCCGGCCGGGACGGACCTCACGGTCGAGTGCATCACCCACCGCTTCACGCCGGGCAGCAAGGAGACGCTGCTGGACTGGTACCCGCGGACGAAGCTCGACATGGAGGAGTCCCGCCGCACGACCAAGCGCGGGCGGTACGGGTCGGTCAAGCACGTCTACCCGCGGGCGACCACGGCCGAGCTGCGCGGCTGGTTCGAGGACGCGCTGGCCGACCGGCTGCCTTCCGCCCGCCTCCTGTACTGGACCTGAAGGGCCGGGACGGGGCCAGGTGGCGGATCGACCGGGACGTAACGTGGCGCCCCGTGTGCGTCGGCGGCCGCGTCCCGGGGCCCGCCCTGAGCCTGCGAAGGGGTGGGGAGGACGTGGTCCTTCTGCTCGTGCCGCCGTCGGAGACCAAGGCCCCCGGCGGGGACGGCGCCCCGCTCGACCTCGCCGGCCTGTCGCACCCGGAGCTCACGCCGGTGCGCACGGACCTGGCCGGCGTCCTCGTCGGGCTGGCCGCCGACCCCCCGGCCGCGCGGGTCGCGCTCGGCCTCTCCCCGCGCCAGGACGACGAGGTGGCCCGCAACGGGGCGCTGTTCACCGGCCCGACGCTGCCGGTCCTGGAGCGCTACACCGGCGTCCTCTACGAGGCCCTGGACGTGCCCTCGCTCACCCGCGCGCAGCGGGCCCGGGCCGACCGGCGGCTGGCCGTCGGGTCCGCCCTGTTCGGGCTGGTGCGCGGCACCGACCAGATCCCGGCCTACCGGCTCTCGGCGGGCTCGGCGCTACCCGGCCGGCCGACGCTGCGGGCGGTGTGGCGGCCGGCGCTCGGCCCGGTCCTGGGCGGCCTGGACGAGCTCGTGGTCGACCTGCGCAGCGGCTCCTACGCCGCGCTGGCCCCGGTGCCGGGAGCGGTCACCGTCGACGTCGTCAGCGAGCGGCCCGACGGCAGCCGGGCGGTGGTGAGCCACGCGAACAAGGCGTACAAGGGCCGGGTCGCCCGGCTGCTGGCGACGACCACCGCCGAGCCGGGGGACGTCGTCCGGGTGCGGGCCCTGCTGCGCCGGGCAGGGTTGCACGTGGAACACGACGGGGGGAACGCGCTGACCCTCGTCGTCCCGGCGGCCTGACCCGCCGCCCTCCGGCACCCTCGGTCGGGACGACGCTCACGCGGCGTCGCCGGGGCAGTGACCTCCGTCAGGTCTCCTTGTCTTCCGGACCGTCTCCATGGCATAACTGACGCGACGCGCGGGACCCGAACCAGCCGGTCCGCGTCTCGAGGCCCCGGTCGATCCCGCCGGGCGAGAAGGGTTCACGTGCAGCACACCCCGCCGGGCGTCGGTGACGCGCGCCCCCTCGACGCCGTCCGCGCGGCCGAGACGCTCCGCGACGACATCGCGCGGACCCGTGCTGCCCGCCGCCTGCGGCTGCCCGAGGGCGGCGACGGCGGGCTGGACCGGCTCGTGGAGCTGGCGACCCGCCTGCTGGCCGCCGAGGCCGGGCAGATCTCGCTCCTCGACGACGTGCAGACCGTCGCCGGGGCCGCCGGCCTCCCGGTCGAGGACGCCTCGGAGGGGAGCCCGCTCGAGGACTCGCTGTGCACGGTCACCGCGGCCCACGGCCGGCCGCTCGCCGTCCCGGACGCCCGGGCCGACGACCGGGTCGCCGGCCTGCCCCCGGTGGCCTCCGGCGCCATCCGCGCCTACCTCGGCGTCCCGCTGGAGAACGGGGACGGGCACACCGTCGGCGTCCTGTGCGTGTTCAGCACCTCCCCGCGCCACTGGTCGGGCACCGACGTCGCCACGCTGCGCCAGCTGGCCGCCTCGGTGGTCACCGAGCTGGAGTACGCCGCGCTGGCCGCCGAGTACGAGCGGCAGCACGTGCGGTCCACCCTCGCCATGGACGCCGCGGGCGTGGGCACCTTCGACTGGGACCTGCGCACCGGCGAGCTGACCTGGGACGAGCCGCTCCTGGAGATCTTCGGTTACACCCCGGCCGACTTCGGCGGGACGATCGCCGCCTTCAACGCCCGCCTGCACCCCGACGACGCCGAGCGGGTCGGCGAGGCGCTGCAGAGCTCGATCGACGCCGTCGGCGACTTCGAGGCCCAGTACCGCGTGGTGCGCCCCGACGGCGCGGTGCGGTGGGTGCGGGCGCGGGGACGGGCGCTCGCCGGCGCCGGGGGGCGCGCGGCGCGGCTCATCGGCGCCGCCTTCGACACCACCGAGGAGCGCGACGTCGAGGCCCGGGTGGCCCGGGTGCTCGAGTCGATGCCCGCCGGGTTCTTCTCCCTGGACCGGGACTGGCGGTTCACCCACGTCAACGCCGAGGGCGAGCGGCTCCTGCAGCGCAGCCGCGAGGAGGTCCTCGGCCAGGACCTCTGGGAGGCGTTCCCGTCGGCCCTCGGCGGGCCGTTCGAGGAGCACTACCGGGGGGCCATGGAGTCCGGGGAGCCGGTCGCCTTCGATGCCTACTACCCCGCCCCCCTGGACGGCTGGTACGAGGTGCGGGCCTGGCCCAGCCCCGAGGGGTTGTCGGTGTACTTCCTGGAGGTCACCGAGCGCCGCCGGATCCGCGACCGGGCCGAGCGCTCCGCCCAGCGGCTGGCCCTCCTGGCCCAGGTCAGCGCGGAGCTGGCCGGCACCCTCGACGCGCGGACGGCGACCGGGCACCTGCCCCGGCTGGTGGTCCCCGCGCTGGCCGACTGGTGCATCGTCACCGTCGTCGACCCCGACGGCCGCCCCCGCGACGTCGGCCACTGGCACGCCGACCCGGCCGCCCGGCCGCTGGTGGAGCGGTACGCCGCGGTCCGGCTGGACGCGATGCCGGCGACCTCCCCCGTGGCCCGCGCCCTGGTCACCGGCGAGCCCGTGCACGCCGACGCCCACGAGGTCGCCGACCTGCTCGGGGAGAGCGAGGCGCGCTCCCTGCTGACCGCCCTGGCCCCCGGCTCGGCGATCGCGCTCCCCCTGCGCGGGCGGGGCCGGACCCTCGGCGTCCTCACGCTGTTCTTCCGCGCCGGCGAGACGGCGGCGACCGAGGACCTCGCCACCGCGCGGGACGTCGCCGACCGCGCGGGCCTGGCGCTGGACAACGCCCGGCTCTACGCCCAGCAGCGGCAGCTCGCCGAGGGGTTGCAGCGCAGCCTGCTGACCAAGCCGCCGGAGCCCGACCACGCGGAGATCGCCGTCCGCTACCTGCCGGCCGCCGAGGCCGCCCGGGTCGGCGGCGACTGGTACGACGCCTTCCTCCAGCCCTCGGGCGCGACGATGCTGGTCATCGGTGACGTGGTCGGGCACGACACCGAGGCCGCGGCCGCCATGGGCCAGCTGCGCGGGCTGCTGCGGGGCATCGCGACCTACAGCGACGCGCCGCCGGCCGAGGTGCTGCGCGGGCTGGACGCCTCCATGGCGGTGCTGCAGACCCGGGTGCTGGCCACCGCGGCGGTCGCCCGTTTCGAGCAGACCGACGAGGAGCGTCGGCGCGGCATCACGCGGATGCGCTGGGCCAACGCCGGGCACCTGCCGCCGCTGGTGGTCAACCCCGACGGCAGCGTCGCCGAGCTGGCCTCCTGGCGGGGCGACCTGCTGCTCGGGGTGGACGCCGACGTCCGCCGCTCGGAGTCCGTGGTGACGCTGGACCGCGGGTCCACCGTGCTGCTGTTCACCGACGGCCTGGTCGAGCGGCGGGACGCCGACCTCGACGCCGGCATGCTGCGGCTGCGCGACGCCCTCGCCGAGTTCGCCGGGCGGCCGCTGGGCGAGGTGCTGGACCGGGTGATCGAGCGGCTGGTCGACGGCCGCCCCGAGGACGACGTCGCCCTGGTCGCCGTCCGGCTGCACCCCCAGGACCGCCCCCGGCCGGTGGAGGCCGGTCCCCGCGACGTCCCGGACGTCGTCCCGGAGGACCCCGCCGGCGCGTAGTCGCCCGGGTCGCGGCCCTCGGACCCCGGTGATCATGGGCATCCGGCGCCTCGACACGCCGCCGCCGGCGTGTCCCCCGGCCTCATCCCCATGATCACCGCGGGTGGGGCCAGGGGGCGGGGCAGGGGTCGGATGTCGGGGGCCGCAGGTGTGGCAGCCTTCCCGGGTGACCTCCGCCGACGACCTCTGCCTCCGCCCGGCGACCGAGCTGGCCGCGCTGATCGCCGACCGCCGGCTCTCCTCCCGAGAGCTCACCGACGCCTGCCTGGACCGCATCGAGCGGCTGGACCCGCGGGTCAACGCCCTGGTGACGGTCGACGCCGAGGGGGCCCGCGCGGCCGCCGACGCCGCGGACGCCGCCCTGGCCGCGGGTGAGCAGACCGGCCCGCTGCACGGGCTGCCGGTGGCGCACAAGGACACCCACGCCACCGGCGGCATGCGCACCACCTGGGGCTCGCCGCTGCACGCCGGCACGGTCCCGGCCGAGGACGAGCTGGTCGTCGCCCGGCTGCGCGCGGCGGGCACCGTGCGGCTGGGCAAGACCAACGTGCCGGAGTTCGCGGCCGGCTCGCACACCTTCAACACGCTCTTCGGCGCGACGCACAACCCGTACCGGCACGGCCTGTCGGCGGGCGGCTCGAGCGGCGGGGCGGCGGCGGCGCTGGCGGCGGGGTTCGTGCCGGTCGCCGAGGGCAGCGACATGGGTGGCTCGCTGCGCAACCCGGCCGCCTTCTGCAACGTGGTCGGGCTGCGGCCCACGCCCGGCCGGGTGCCGACCTGGCCCGCCCTCGTCGGCTGGTCGCAGCTGTCGGTGCAGGGGCCGATGGGCCGGACGGTGGCCGACGTCGCGCTGGCGCTCTCCGTGCTCGCGGGACCCGACCGCCGGGTGCCGATCGCGCTGGACGACGACGGTGCCGGGTTCGCCGCCCCCCTGCCGGAGCGCCTGGACGGGTTGCGGGTGGCGTGGGCGCCGGACCTGGGTGGCCGGGTGGCGGTCGACCCCGCCGTCACCGACGTCCTGGCGGGCACCGTGCGGGTGGTCGAGGAGCTGGGCGCGACGGTGGCGGCCGACTGCCCCGACCTGACCGGCGCCGACGACGTCTTCGGCACGCTGCGGGCCTGGCTGTTCGACGCCTCGTACTCCGAGCTCATCCGGCAGCACCCGGACCAGGTGAAGGAGTCGATCCGCTGGAACGCGGCGATGGGCGCGCGGCTGACCGGCGCCGACCTCGCCCGCGCCGAGGCCGCGCACACCCGCCTGTACGAGCAGGTGGTCGCGTTCTTCGACCGCTACGACGTCCTGCTCGCACCGACCACCCAGGTGCTGCCGTTCCCGGTCGAGCAGGAGTACCCCACGGAGATCGCCGGGGTCCCGATGGACGACTACCTGGAGTGGATGCGCTCCTGCACGGTCATCTCGGCCACCGGCTGCCCGGCGCTGTCGGTGCCGGGCGGGTTCACCCCCGACGGGCTGCCGGTCGGGCTGCAGGTGATCGCCGCGCCGCGGGCGGACCGGCGGGTCCTGGAGGTCGGGCACGCCATCGAGCAGGCGACCCGCTTCGGCGACCGGCGTCCGCCCCTCTGAGGCTGTCTGCACCCGTCTTGCACTCCTGCTAGAGAGGCCGATACGGGCCTCGACGAGGGCTCACCGGCCGGCCAGCGCCTCCCGCACCTCCCGCAGCGAGGGGTTGAACAGGTAGCGGTCCCCGACCACGACGGTCGGCGAGAGCTCCCAGCCCTGCGGGTGGTGGGCGCGGACGGCCGCGGCGCCGTCCTCGTCGTCCCGGAAGCGCACGGAGCGGTGCGGGAGCCGCGCCAGCCGCATCCGCAGGCGCAGCTTCGTGGAGAACGGGCAGCCGGGGGTGTGGAAGACGACGGGGACGTCGGCCATGGCGGACCCTCCCTCGCGACCCCTGCACGGGGCCGTCCAGCGGTCAGGCTAGACCTCGGCGGGCACCTGTCCAGCGCTTTCCCGGCCCGCGGGTCACACCGGGCGGCGCAGGCCGCGCAGCGTCCGGACGGCGACCAGCAGCTCGGCGAGCTCCTGGCGCTCCCCGGCTGCGATGTCGACCAGCTGCGCCGCGGCCCGGCGCTGGGTGGCGTCCCAGCCGTCGGCCCAGCGGGCGAGCATCTCCTGTGCCGGCTCGTCGTCGTCGCGGCGGCCCTCGAGCACCTCGGCGGTGAGCTCGGCCTGCTCCCCGGCCAGGTCGTCGCGGAGGGCGGCCCGGGCCATGGAGTTCCAGCGGCGGTCACGCGGCAGGCCGAGGACGAGCTCGCGCAGCGGCACCAGCGTCAGCCGCTCGGCCAGGCACTGCTGCACCCGGCCGGCCAGCTCGATGGGCGCGCCGGTGCGCTCGGCCACCACCGCGAGGTAGAGCGCGGCCGGCAGCAGCGCCGCCGCCGCCGCATCGGCGGCCAGGTCCCCCGGCACGCCGGCCTGCTGGAGCCAGGCCGCGCGCTCGGCGTAGGCGGCCGCCTCCGCGCCCAGCAGCCAGCCCGGCAGCCCCCTGCGCACCGCCGCCACCGCGGGTGCGAAGCGGTCGGTGACCTCGCCGACCCCGGCCCGCCCGGTGGCCAGCGCCGGCAGCCGCAGCAGCCAGCGGGTCACCCGCTCGGCCACGCGGGTCGCCTCGGTGCGCAGCTCGACCTGCACGGCGGCGGCGACCCGGTTGTCCAGCGCGCGGGCGGCGTCCCACAGCCGGTCGGCCTCCACCACCGCGCGGGCGATCGCGTGCGTCCGGACCACCCGCTCCAGCGGCACGCCGGTCTCCTCGGCCAGCCGGAACAGGCCGGTGACGCCGGCGACGTTCACCGCCCGGTTGGTCAGGGCGGTGGCCACGATCTCCCGGCGCAGCGGGTGGTCGGTGACCGCGGCGGGGAACC
Organism: Geodermatophilus marinus; assembly: GCF_003428645.1. Taxonomy (GTDB): domain Bacteria; phylum Actinomycetota; class Actinomycetes; order Mycobacteriales; family Geodermatophilaceae; genus Geodermatophilus. The sequence continues at coordinate 13,692 of NZ_QVQH01000034.1, forward strand.
GCTCGCGCACGGCCTCGGGGAAGTAGCCCACGAGCAGGTGGGCCAGCGCCGGGTCGTCGGGCAGGTCGCTGCCGAGGACGGCGTCGCCGGTCTCGAGCTTGGCGTAGGCCAGCAGCACCGACAGCTCCGGGCTGGTCAGCGCGTGGCCGTCCCGGCGCCGCTCGGCGAGCGCCCGGTCGTCGGGCAGCGCCTCCACGCTGCGGGTCAGCCGGCCGGAGCGCTCCAGCGCCCGGATGAACCGCTCGTGCGCGTCGAGCAGGCTGCGCGCGTGCGCCACCTCGCCGGCCAGCGTCGCGTTCTGCGCGTGGTTGTCGGTGAGGACGGCGGCCGCCACGTCGTCGGTCATGGAGGCCAGCAGCTCGACGCGGGCCTCGGCGTCCAGCTCCCCGGCCTCGACCTCCCGGTCCAGCGCGATCTTGATGTTGACCTCGTGGTCGGAGGTGTCCACCCCGGCGGAGTTGTCGATGGCGTCGGTGTTCACCCGCCCGCCGGCCAGCGCGTACTCGACCCGGCCGCGCTGGGTCAGGCCGAGGTTGCCGCCCTCCCCCACGACGCGGACCCGCAGGTCCCGGCCGTCGACCCGGACGGCGTCGTTGGCCTTGTCGCCCACGTCGCCGTGGCTCTCGGTCGCGGCCTTGACGTAGGTGCCGATGCCGCCGTTGAACAGCAGGTCCACCGGCGCGAGCAGCACCGCCCGGACCAGCTCCACCGGGGACACCGCGTCGACGTCCGCGGGCAGCCGCAGCGCCTCCCGCATCGGCTCGCTGACCGGGATCGCCTTCGCCGTGCGCGGCCACACCCCGCCGCCGGCGCTGATGAGCTCAGGATCGTAGTCAGCCCACGAGGACCGCGGCAGCCCGAACAGCCGGCGGCGCTCGGCGAAGGAGGCGGCCGCGTCGGGGTCGGGGTCGACGAAGACGTGGCGGTGGTCGAAGGCGGCCACCAGCCGGATGTGCTCCGACAGCAGCATGCCGTTGCCGAACACGTCGCCGGACATGTCGCCGATGCCGACGACCGTGACGTCCTGCGACTGCACGTCGATGCCGAGCTCGCGGAAATGGCGGGTGACCGACTCCCAGGCGCCGCGGGCGGTGATGCCCATGGCCTTGTGGTCGTAGCCGACCGAGCCCCCGGAGGCGAAGGCGTCCCCCAGCCAGAACCCGCGCTCCAGGGCCACCTCGTTGGCCAGGTCGGAGAAGGTCGCCGTCCCCTTGTCCGCGGCGACGACGAGGTAGCTGTCGTCCTCGTCGTGCCGGACCACCCGCTCCGGCGGCACGATGCGCCCGCCGACCCGGTTGTCGGTGAGCGCGAGCAGGGCCCCGATGAACAGCCGGTAGCACGCCTGCCCCTCGGCGAGCTGGGCGTCCCGGGAGTGGTCGGCCGGGGGACGGCGGACGACGAAGCCGCCCTTGGCCCCGGTCGGCACGATCACGGTGTTCTTGACCATCTGGGCCTTGACCAGGCCGAGGACCTCGGTGCGCAGGTCCTCGTGCCGGTCGGACCAGCGCAGCCCGCCGCGGGCGACGGCGCCGAAGCGCAGGTGCACGCCGGTGACCCGCGGCGAGCTGACCCAGACCTCGCGGGCCGGCCGCGGCTCGGGCAGGTCCGGCACGGTCGCCGGGTGCAGCTTGAGGGCGAGGGGACCGCCTGCGTAGTAGGTGGTCCGCACGGTCGCGGTGACCGCGGCCAGCAGGGCCGTGAGCACCCGGTCGGCGTCCAGCGACTCCACGGCGCCGATCGACTCCCGCAGCGAGGCCACCAGCTCTTCGGTGCGGGCGGCCCGGCCGGCGTCGCGGCCGGGCCGGAACCGCGTCTCGAACAGCGCGACCAGCCGGGCCACCACGTCCGGGTGGGCGGCCAGGGTGGTCTCGACGTAGCCCTGCCCGAAGGGCAGCCCCGCCTGGCGCAGCCACTGCACGTAGGCACGCACGACGGAGACCTGGCGCCAGGTGAGCCCGGCCAGCAGCACCAGCGCACCGAGCCCGTCGTCCTCGGCGTCCCCGCGCCAGACCGCGGACAGCGCGTCGGTGAACCGCTCGGGCAGCGAGCCCGGGAACGGCAGCTCCGCGGCGGGGGCGGTCAGCCCGAAGTCGTAGACCCAGGCCAGCGGGGCGCCGATCCGGTCGATCTCGTACGGACGCTCGTCGATGACGTCGACGCCCATGTGCTGCAGCATCGGCAGCACCTCGGAGAGCAGCAGGCGCTCCCCCACCCGGTAGACCACCAGCCGCGGCTCGGAGTCCGCCGCGCCGGCCGGGCGGCGCAGTGCCAGGCCGACCTCGCCCGGGGCCAGCGCGTCGAGCCGCTCGAGGTCCTCGACGGCGGTGGTGGCCGGGAAGTCGCCCTGGTAGGAGGCGGGGAAGGCGTCGGCGACGCGGGCCAGGCGGCGCTCGGCGTCCGCGCCGTAGCGGGCAGCCAGCGCGGCGGCGAGGTCGTCGGTCCAGCTGCGGGCGACCGCGGCGAGCTCGGCCTGCAGCGCCGCCCCGTCGACGTCGGGCAGCGCGGTGCGCCGGCGCCGGGTCACCGGCGGGCGGACGACGAAGTGCAGCCGGGCCAGCACCGACTCGGTGATCCGGGCGGTGTACTCGATGCTCGTACCGCCCAGCCGCTCGAGCAGCAGCTGCTGCATCCCGAGGCGGACCTCGGTCGTGTAGCGGTCCCGCGGCAGGTACACCAGCGCCGACCAGAACCGCCCGCCGGGGTCGCGCCGCAGGAACAGCCGCGTCTGCCGGCGCTCCTGCAGGTGCAGCACCGACAGCGCGACCGGCAGCAGCTCGTCGGTGCCGACCTGGAACAGCTCGTCGCGCGGGTAGGTCTCCAGGACGTCGAAGAGCTCCTTGCCGGTGTGGCTGTCGGCCGGCACGCCCGACCGCTCGACCACCTCGGCCACCCGGCGGCGCACCACCGGCACGTCGCGGACCCCGTGGGCGTAGGCCGCCGTCGGGAACAGCCCGGCCAGCCGGTGCTGCCGGGCCGGGCCGCCGTCGGCAGCCGGGAGGGTGACCGTCACCAGGTCCAGCCAGGCCCGCCGGTGCACCGTCGAGCGGACGTCGGCCTTGGTCACCGCGAGCAGCGCCGGGTCCGGCCGGCCGCGGGCCTCGGGCGGTGTCCTCCCCTCGCCGCTGAAGTCGGTGTCGGAGCGGAGCACCCCGAGCCCGCTGCCGGGCACGGCGCGGGCCGTCGTCCGGCCCCGGCTGGTGACCAGCTCGGTGTCCCGGGCGCCGAGGAAGACGAAGTTGCCGTCGGTCAGCCAGCGCAGCAGCGCCGCGGCCTCGGCGGGGTCGGCGGCCGGGTCGGCGGCGGGGTCCGCGCCGGCCTCGCGGTCGGCGGCGGGGTCCAGCTGGCCGGCCAGCTCCAGGGCCCGGGCCCGCATGCGGCCGGCGTCCTCGTCGACCGCGCGCACGTCGGCCAGCACCGTGCGCAGCCCGGCGACCAGGTCGTCGGCCGCCTCGTCGTCCAGCGGGCCGTCGAGGACGAGGGCCATCCAGGACTCGGCCAGCGCACCCGGGCCGCAGCCGGCCGGGTCGGCGCTGTCGCAGAAGGCGAGGATCCGGCCGGACACGTCCCGGCGGACCACCACGACGGGGTGCACGACGTGCTGCAGCCCGAAGCCCTGGCGGACCACCTCGGCGGTGACCGAGTCGACGAGGAACGGCATGTCGTCGGTCACCGAGAGCACCAGCGCCCGGGCACGGGTCCCCTCGCGGGCGGCCAGCGTGCGGACCGCGACCGTGGCCGAGCCCTGCGGCCGGACCCCGGCCAGCGTCAGGTGCTCCAGGGCCAGCGCGGCCAGGTCGGCCGGGTCCTGGTCGACCACCTCGGCGGCCGGCTCGCTCCAGTAGTACCGCTGCAGCAGGGCCGGGAGGTCGGCGGGGGCGCACCCCGCGGGCAGCCCGCCCGCCCGGTCCACGGCGGCCTCGGCCGCCTCCTGCAGCAGCCGGTGCTTCTCGGCGCGGGCCGCCTCGAAGGCGGCGATGTCGGTGTCGGGCGGCGCGGGGGTACCGCCGTCGGCGGAGGCCGGACCCGGGGTCGCCGGGGCCGTGCCGGTGGTGCTGGCCATGGGACGACGCTAGTGGAAGACCCGGCCTCCTCACCGGAGAAGGACCTCGTCCCTCTCGTCCCTCGCCCGCTCGGGACGAGCCCCCGGACGCGGCCGGCGGCGAGCCTCGGGACGGTTCCCCCGGCGGCGGTGCTCAGACCTTCTCGACGAGCTGGTCGGCGAACCAGCCGCCGATGGCCAGCAGCAGCCCGCCGACGACCGCCGAGCCGAACCCGTCGACCTGGAGCCGGTCGGTGATCGCCGCGGTGAGGCCGAGCAGCGCCGCGTTCACCACGAGCAGGAACAACCCCAGGGTGAGGACGACGAACGGCAGCGACAGCAGCCGCAGCACCGGCCCCACGATGGCGTTGACGACGGCGAAGATCAGCGCGATCCACAGCCAGGTGCCGAACTCACCCAGCGGTCCGTCGGGGTTGGGCAGCACCTCGATGCCGTCGAGCAGGTAGGCGACCAGCCAGAAGACGCCGGCCGTGATCAGGACCTTGAGGACGAAGCGCAGCACGGGACCCACGCTAGCGGCGGTTGATCACCGGCCGAGCCGTGTCGGATGATCTAGCGCTCTCTAGCGGTGTTGCTAGACGACCCCAGACGCTCCTCGCGACGGCTCGGCCGACGGGACGGGCGTCTGCGTGTAGAGCCCGAGCCGCCACCGGTCCCCCGTGCGGACGTAGCTGCTGCTCATCGCGCCGACGAACTCCGCCTCCCCCGCCCCGCGGGAGGCCCGGCCGGTGTAGACCAGGGCGGCAGCGCCGGGCCCGAGCGCCACCAGCCGGGGATCCTCGATCGCGTAGGACCGCCAGGTCGGCGAGCCGCGCAGGGCCGCCACGACGGTGGGCCGGTCCATCACCGACCCGTCGGCCAGCACGAACAGCGCGTCCTCGGTCATCAGCTCGCCGTAGACGTCGGCCGCCGTGCCGTCGCAGAGGGACTCCCACCCGCGGCGTTCCAGCTCGAGCAGGAGGTCGAGGAGATCGGTCACCGGCCGAGCGTCGTCAGCGACCCGCCGCCGGTCAACCGGGTCCCGCCGCCGGCCGACCGCGCCGTCCGCCCGGGACCAGGCACACCCACCGCCCGGGGTCAGGTCAGCGGGAAGGCGCCGGCGACCAGGTAGAGGCCGACGAGGAAGGCGGCCCAGGACAGCACCTCGCCCGACGTGCGCGACAGCCAGGCCTCGAGCCGGGCCAGCACGGGGGTGAGCCGGTCGGCCAGCGCCGTCCGCACGGCCAGCAGCACCAGCGCGGGCAGCACCATGACCAGGCAGTACCCGACCAGGACGGCGACGGTGGGGCCGACCCCTGGGTCGGCCGCGGCCAGCAGGGCGACAGCGGCCAGGTAGGGGACCATCGAGGCCGCCTCGAGCCCCACCGCACCGACCGCGAGGGTGACCACCGCGCCGGGCGGGCCGTCCCCCCGCGCCCGCTCCCGCCACCGGCCGAGCCGGCCGGGGCCCCGGGACGCCCGCGCCGCGCGCTTGCGCTCCTTGCCCTCCCGGGTCCACGGCTCGACCGTCAGCCCGAGGACGACCAGCACCACCCCGGCGGCCAGCTGCACGACCCGGCCGGCGGTGCTGTCGAGCGCGCCGGACAGCGGGTCGAGCAGCTGCGCCCCGACCAGCGTCAGCACCGCGCCCAGCGCCAGGTAGGAGCCGGCCACCGCCCCGAGGAACAGCAGGACCCGCCCCACCCGCACGCGCCCGGGCGCCAGCATCAACCACAGCGGCAGCACCAGCGTGCCGACGCTGGTGCTGTCGACGAGCGCGAGTGCGGCCAGCGAGAGCAGCAGCTCGGGTCCCACGGCACCCCCTGACGGTTACAGCACGACTGTGCTGCAACCAGCAAAGTAGCACAACTGTGCTAGAACGGAGCTGTGCCGAGGGTGGTCGACGCCGAACAGCGACGCCGGGAGCTCGCCGAGGCCGTGTGGCGGGTCATCCGCCGGGACGGCGTCCCCGGCGCTTCCGTGCGCGCCGTCGCCCGGGAGGCCGGGACGTCGATGGGAGCGCTCCGACACTGGTTCGCCACCCAGGACGAGCTGCTCCGATTCGCGATGACGCTGGTCCTGGAGCGCGCCAGCGCCCGGATCGAGGCGGTGGTCGCCGAAGGGGGCCCGCTGGAGGGCCGGGTCGTGCGGCTGCTCGAGGAGACGCTGCCGCTGGACGACGAGCGGCGGGCCGAGGCGGAGGTCTGGCTGGCCCTGACCGCGCGCGCCCTGGTCGACCCCGACCTCGCCGAACTGCGGGACCGGTCGGCGGACGGGCTGCACCTGCTGTGCGGGGCGGTCCTCCGCGCGCTGGCCGAGGACGGTCGGTTGCGCACCGGGCTGGACCCCGCGCTGGAGACCGAGCGGCTGTACGCCCTCCTCGACGGGCTGGCGGTGCACGCCCTCACCCGGCCGTCGGCCCTGCCGCCCGACCGGGTGCGCTGGGTGCTGGCCGCGCACCTGGACGACCTGCACCCCCCGGTCTGAGAAGTTCTACGACAGTCTAGCGATGCGGCTAGACGGGGCCATACGGTGCTCGACGTGGACCCCGTCCGGAACCCGTACGCCCCCGGCGCCGGCCAGCGCCCCCCGGAGCTCGCCGGCCGGGACGCCGAGCTGTCGGCCTTCGACGTCGTGCTGGAGCGCATCGCGCACGGCCGTCCCGAGCGTTCCCTGGTGCTCACCGGGTTGCGCGGGGTCGGCAAGACCGTGCTGCTCAACCAGCTGCGCTCGGCCGCGATCGGCCGCGGGTGGGGCACCGGGAAGATCGAGGCACGTCCCGACCAGTCGCTGCGGCGACCGGTGTCCTCGGCGCTGCACATGGCGCTGCGCGAACTGCGGCACCCCGACCAGGAGTCGATGGACGCCGTCCTCGGGGTGCTCAAGGCCTTCGCGCTCCGCCAGTCCGCGGACGCCAAGGTCCGCGACCGGTGGCAGCCGGGCATCGACGTCCCCGCCTCCGGCGGCCGGGCCGACTCCGGCGACATGGAGATCGACCTGGTGGAGCTGCTCACCGACGCCGCGGGGCTGGCCGCCGACGTCGGCAAGGGGGTGGCGCTGTTCATCGACGAGATGCAGGACGTGCAGGCCGACGACGTCTCGGCGATCTGCGCGGCATGCCACGAGCTCTCCCAGCAGGGGGCGCCGCTGATCGTGGTGGGCGCGGGCCTCCCCCACCTGCCCGCCGTCCTGTCGGCGTCGAAGAGCTACTCCGAGCGGCTCTTCCGGTACGTGCGCATCGACCGGCTCGACCGGGCGGCCGCCGACCGGGCCCTCCTGGCCCCGGCCGAGCGCGAGGAGGTCACCTTCGAGGCGGCGGCCCTCGACGCGCTCTACGCCGCCGCGGACGGCTACCCGTACTTCGTGCAGGCCTACGGCAAGGTCACCTGGGACGTCGCGGCGGCCTCCCCCATCACCGCCGACGACGTCCGCGTCGCCGCCCCGGTGGCGGAGGCCGAGCTGGCGGTCGGCTTCTTCGGGTCCCGCTACGACCGCGCCACCCCGGCCGAGCGCGAGTACATGCACGCGATGGCCGAGCTCGGCGGCCCGGCCGGGTCGGCGGTGCCCACCTCGGAGGTCGCCGCAGCGCTGGGCCGCAAGCCGGCCTCGCTCTCCCCCGCCCGGGACTCGCTGATCAAGAAGGGCCTGGTCTTCTCCGCCGAGCGCGGGCAGATCGCCTTCACCGTCCCGCACTTCGGCCGGTACCTGCTCTCCCACCCCGACTGACGTGAGACCCGGCGGGCACGCGGCCGCGTCACCCCTCCCGGCCGAGGAGGAAGGCGTTCAGCTCGACGGCGAGCTCGCCGGGCCGCTCCCAGTTGGGGCTGTGCCCAGCACCCTCCTGGACCACGTGGTGGGCCCGGGGCAGCGCGGCGAGCAGGCGGTCCTGCTGCCCCCGGTCGAACAGCGCGTCGCGGGCCCCCCAGACCACCAGGGTCGGCACGGTGATGCGAGCGAGCTCGGCCCGGTCGTCGAGGGCGGCCAGGCCCTCCCAGACGTCCCGGTAGACGCGCGCCGGCACCTTCCTGCTCTCCGCCACGAGCCCCTCGAAGAAGTCGGGCGGGACGGGCAGGTGGAGCGTGGAGGCCTGGAACTCCCGCACGAACGGCAGCGGCACCGGATCGACCAGGTCGGCGAGCTCGGCGCGGACCTCGTCGACGAGCTCGGGCCCCATCCGGTCGGCCGAACCGATCAGCACCAGCCGCGCGAAGCGGTCGGGTTGCTGCTCGACGGCCCGACGCACGACGAAGCTCCCCATCGAGTGCCCGACCAGCGCCGGCCGGTGCAGGCCGGCGGCGTCGCACAGGCCGGTGAGGTCCTCCGCGAGCCCGTCGATCGAGTACCCGGTCGGTGGGTGGTCCGAGTCACCGAAGCCGCGCTGGTCGTAGGCAAGCACGTGCAGCCGCGGGTCGAGCTCGGGCAGGACCCGGCTCCAGGAGAACCACGAGTCCGGCCACCCGTGGACCAGCACCACTGCCGGCCCTGCCGGGTCGCCCTGCTCCACCGCGTGCACTCGCAGGCCGTCGGCGAGGGTGACGGTGCGGTGCCGGAGATGCTGCGCCGTTCCGGTCATGACGCCTCCTTCGGGGTGGCCCCGTCCGGTCCCACGGTAGGAACGGCGGCGGGCCGTCCGGAAGCACGTCGGGCGCGGCCCGGCGAGGTCGTGCGATCTCGGCGACGCCCTCCGTCGGCCCGGCAGGGGCGGCGCTCAGGGGACGCGCACGGCGAGCAGCGCCACGTCGTCCTCCACCCCGCCGGCGAGCAGCTCGGCCAGCAGCCGGTCGCACAGGTCGGTGGGCGGCAGCCCGGCCCCGTCGGCGACGAGGGCGCGCAGCCGGTCGCGGCCGTCGTCCAGCAGCGCCCCGCGCCGCTCGAAGAGCCCGTCGGTGAACAGCAGCAGCGTGGACCCCGGCCGCAGCGCGACGACGCGGTCGGCCCGCTCCCCCCGCCAGCCGATGCCCAGCGGCGGGCCGACCGGCACGTCGAGGTCGGTCACGGTGCCGTCGGCGCCGAGCAGCATGGGCGCGGGGTGGCCGGCCGAGGCCCAGCGCAGCCGGTGGCCCCCCTCCCCGTCGCGCTCGAGCCGGCAGACCAGGGCGGTGGCCATCGACGGCACCCCGAGCCCCACGAGGGCGGCGTCCACCCGGCCGAGGACGCCCGCGGGCTCCTCCACCCGGTCGAAGGCGATGGCCCGGACCAGCGTCTTGACCTGGCCCATGGCGGCGGCGGCCTCGATGTCGTGGCCCATCACGTCACCGATCACCACGACCGTGTCGCCGTCCGGCTGGCGGAAGGCGTCGTACCAGTCACCGCCGATGGCGACCCCCCGGGTGGCCGGGCGGTAGCGCACCACCAGCTCGAGACCCGCCGGCTGGACCGGCGGGGAGAGCAGGCTCAGCTGCAGCCGCTCGGCGACCTCGCGGTTGACGCTGGCCAGCCGGGCGTTGTCGAGGGCCAGGGCGGCCCGGCGGGAGGCGATCTCCGCCGTCCGCACCTCCTCGTCGGTGTGCGGCCCGCGCGCCCGGCCGTTGACGAGGGTGAACGCCCCGATGACCTCGCCGCGGGCGACCAGCGGGAAGGTCGCGACCGCCGAGGGCTGCAGCGGCGCGAGCGCCTCGCGGGCGGCCGGGTCGCTGACCATCAGCGTCACGTCCTCCTCGGTCAGCCGCGGGATCACGACCGGCCGACCGCTGCGCAGGGAGGTCGGCACGGGGGCGGTGGGGGCGTTGGTGCGCACCCGCGCGTCGGCGTAGCGGTGCATGGCGGCGACCATCTCCGGGTCGATGTGCGCCCGGCCGACGTCGCGCCGGGTGCCGTCGGGCTCCACCACGCTGACCAGGCACCAGTCGGCCAGCACCGGGACGACGAGGTGGGCCAGCCGGTCGACGGCCTCGTCGACGTCCGCGGCCGAGGACATGGCCAGGTTGATGTCGCCGAGGAGCAGCAGGTGGCGGCCGGCCTCCTCCGCGCGGACGGCGGCCTCGGCGGCGGCCGCCGCGGCCTGCTCGCGGGCGGCCACGGCGGCGGCCCGCTCCTCCTCGGCGCGGCGCCGGCCGGACACGTCGTCGTAGGTGACGACGAGCCCGGCGTCGGTCAGCACCGCGTCGGCGCGGAACCAGGTGTCCAGCGGGGCGAAGTACTCCTCGGTGCTCCCCGGCTCCCCGGTCGCCCGCACGCACCGGTAGAGGTGCTCGAACCCGCTGCCGACGGCCTCCGGGAACTGCACCCACACGTGCTCGCCGACCAGGCCCTCGACCGTCCGGCCGAGGATGCGCGCGCCCGCCGGGTTGATGTAGCGGAACCGCCAGTCGGCGTCCAGCACGAAGAGCGGTCGCTCCATGCCCTCGACCGCCTCGACGAGGAGGGAGTGCGACGGGAGCGGGGTGCCGTCGCCGACCATGGCGCACACTCTGCCTCATCGGGGCCGCGCGGCCCGCCGCCCGACCGGGTGGCGACCCCCGGGAGGAGACCCGTCTCACCCCCCGGAGGTGAAACGCCGCCCGCAGGGTTGAGCGGCGGACCGGGTGGGAACCCGAGCGACCGTCGGAGTCAACGACGGACGGAGACGACGCAGTGGGTCGACTGGCATGGCCGCTACGGCCCCTGCCCGACGGCCGCGGCGAGGTGTGGCGCTGGGACCTGCGCACCGTCGCCGAGCTCCCCGCGGCCCGGGCAGTGCTGCGGTCCCGCCTCGGCAGCGTGAGCTACCCGCGGGACCCCGAGGACAACGCCGCGGAGCGGCTGGTCCTCGCCTTCGACGAGCTGGCCTCCAACGCGCTGCGGCACGGCCTGTCCCCCGTGGTCGCCACCGTGGTGGCCGGCAGCGGCGGCTGGCTGCTCGACGTGAGCGACCGGGACCCGGAGTCGATGCCCGCCCCGGCGGTCGACCGCGACCCGGCGCAGGGCGGCCTGGGGCTCTACCTCGTCGCCCGGCTGGCGGTGGCCCACGGGTGGTACGTCGACGCCGACTGCAAGCACGTGTGGGCCTGCCTGCCCACGGCGACCGACCAGCGGATGCCGGTCCTGCACCACGGCTGACCCGCATCCGCGCCCGGCCCCGCGCCGGGCGGCTGTTCCACGTGCAACCACGGCCGGACGCGACGACGCCCCGGAGCGGGGCTCCGGGGCGTCGTTGGCGTGCGCCCGGGGTGGTGGAGCGGCCTCCGGCCACCCCGGGGCGTCCGGGTGGGTCAGCCCCCCGAGGGCACGACCAGCGACAGCGCGCCCTTGCCGTAGCCGGGCACCTCGACCGCGAGGTCGATGCGGTGGAAGGCGGCCACCATCTGGGCCAGGTCGGCGGGCAGGTCGTCGCCGGGGGCGTAGAGCCTGTAGAGCTTCGAGTGCGGCGCTCCCGGGACGTTGAACAGCGCCGAGAGGACGTTCACGACCTCGTGCAGCGCCTCGGTGAGCATCGCGGTGAGCTCGCCGTCCTCCTCGACGGTGTCCTGGACGCCGCCGGGGGGCAGCAGCGCCAGCGCGCCGCCGGTCCAGGCCGACAGCGGCAGGTCCATCACGCACAGGGCGTTGACCGCCAGGTGCGGGTCGACGTAGACGGCCACCGAGGCGGGCCGCTTCTCCGTCGGGGTGACCGGGTCGCCGGGCAGCACGGAGACCGGCTTGCCCAGCAGCCCGGTCAGCATCTCCCGGACGTCCTTCGCGGCGGGCAGGACCACCGTGCTCACACGATCACCCCGTCCAGGGCGTCGCGGAAGGTCTCCTCGGTGAACGGCTTGGCGATGAGGAAGAGCGCGCCGGCGTCGGCGGCCTTCTCCCGCATCTCGGCCGACCCCTCGGAGGTGACGAAGCCGAAGGGGACGCCGGAGCCCGACGACCGCAGCGCCTGGAGGCACTCCAGCCCGCTCATGTTCGGCATGTTCCAGTCGGACAGGACCAGGTCCGGCTGCTCGGCCTGGACCTTGTCGTAGGCGTCGCGGCCGTCCTCGGCCTCCACGATGTCGTGGTCGTCGTAGCCGGCCTGACGCAGGGTGCGGATGACGATCTGCCGCATGACGCGGCTGTCGTCGGCGATCAGGATCTTCACTGGGGGCACCTCAGTTCTCGTGCTCGGGCGCCAGGGCGGCGCCCTGGACGGTGATGGTCAGGGGCTGACCGCGCCACAGGAGGTCGACGCGGCAGGTGTCGGCGGCGGCGCCGGGGGCCGGCGCCGTCCCGGCCTCGGGCAGGCCGAGGGCGGACGGCCCCGGCAGGACGGCCTTGACGTTGCCGCCGACGACGTTGGCGAGCTCCCCGAGGGCGTCCGCGACGTCCTCGTCCTCGAGCTCGGCGGGGGCGTGCTCGCGCAGGAGCGCCCGGGTGAGGTCCGCGGCGGTCCGGCGCCCGCAGGCGAGGACGACGGTGCCGGTCCAGGGCCCCAGCACCTCGACCCAGCTGCTGACCGCGTCGGCGGGCACCTCGCCGGGGAGCGGGACGAGCACCTCCTCCTCGCCGACGAGCGCGGCCCACGCCTGGTCGGCGATCTCCTGGACGACGGCCTCGTCCAGGAGCTCGGTGATCACCGGCGGCCGGTCGCCGGCGCGGCGACGGGGGATCCGGGTCTCGGTCACAGGGCGGCCTCCTGCGGCAGCAGGCCGAGCAGCGCGAGCTTGTCGCGGATGGCGTCGGCGGTGAACGGCTTGATGACGTACTCGTGCGCGCCCGCCGCGAGGGCCCGGACGATCTGCCCCTGCTCCCCCTCGGAGGTGACCATCATCAGGGTCACCGCCCGCCAGGCGGGGTTGGCGCGGACGGCCGAGACGAACTGCAGCCCGTCCATGACCGGCATGTTCCAGTCGATGCTGCACAGCTCGGGGACCCAGCCCGCGTGCAGCACGTCGAGGGCCTCCTGGCCGTGGCCGGCCTGCCGGGTCTCGTAGCCCAAGCCCTCGAGGGTCCCGCTCACGATGCGCCGCATGGCGCGCGAGTCGTCGATCACCAGAGCACGCACGGTCAGGCCCCCTTCAGCGGGCGGTAGGCGGAGCTGCGGCCGATGACGACCCGCTCCCAGGAGTCGTCGACGCCCAGGGTCGTCTCCGCGGCGCCGAGGAAGAGCCACCCGTCGGGGCGCATCAGCGCGCGGACCCGCCGGAGGATCGCCTGCTTGGTCGGCAGGTCGAAGTAGATGAGGACGTTGCGCAGGTAGACCACGTCGAACGGGCCCATCCGCGGCAGCGGCGCGGCGAGGTTGCACTCGCTCGCCGACACCATCCGGCGCAGCGCGGGCGCGACCTCCCACTCGGTGCCGGCGCGGGTGAGGTGCCGCACCAGCATCGGCGCCGGGAGCCCGCGGTTGACCTCGAGCTGGCTGAACCGGCCGGCGCGGGTCCGCGCCACCATCTCGCGGGAGATGTCGGTGGCCGTGATCGCGACGCGGGTGGCGGCGTTCGGGAGTGCGTCCTGCAGCAGCATCGCGATCGTGTACGGCTCCTGCCCGCTGGAGCAGGCCGCCGACCAGATCTGCAGCCGCTCGGCCGCGCCGCGCGCCGGCAGCAGGGCCGGGAGCACGGTCGAGGTCAGGGCGGTGAACGGGTCGCCGTCCCGGAACCACGAGGTCTCGTTGGTCGTGAGCGCCTCGACGATGCGCCGGGTGGACTCGGCGCTGGGCCGGGCGCGGACCTCGTCGACCAGCCGGCCGACGTCGGCCATGCCCAGCTGGCGGGCGATGGGCAGCAGCCGCGCCTCGACCAGGTACTCCTTGCCCGGGGCGAGCACGATGGCGCTCTCCCGGTGCACGAGCCGGCGGACGTAGTCGAACCCGGTGGCGGTGAGGGTCATCGCCGTCCCCCGGCGGTCGCCGCGACGGCGGCCGGCACGCCGGCGCGGGCGCCGCTGCGGCGGGTGACCGCCTCGGCGACGCGGTCCAGCGGCAGCACCTCGTCGGCGAAGCCGGCCTGGGCGACCGCGCCGGGCATCCCCCACACCACCGAGGTGGCCTGGTCCTGGACGACGACGGCACCGCCGGCCTCGCGGATGCGCCCGGCGCCCTGCCGGCCGTCGGACCCCATGCCGGTGAGCACCAGGCCGAGGACCGCGCCGTCGAAGACGTCGACGGCCGAGCGGAACAGCGGGTCGACGGCCGGCCGGCAGAAGTTCTCCGGCGGGCCCTGGGTCAGGGTGGTGACCGGACCGCGGGCGGTGGCCCGCACGGTCAGGTGGTGGTCGCCCGGGGCCAGGTGGACGGTGCCGGGGGTCACCGGGCTGCCGTCGGCGGCCTCGACGACGCGCAGCGTGCAGAGCCGGTCGAGCCGCTGGGCGAACTGCCGGGTGAACACCGGCGGCATGTGCTGCACGACGAGCACCGGCAGCGGGAAGGACGCCGGCAGCTGGGGCAGCACGCGGGCGAGCGCCTCCGGGCCGCCCGTGGAGGACCCGATCACCAGGACGGCGGGCTGCTTGACCGCGGGCCGGGGCGCCGGGGGACGCGGCGGCGGCAGCGGGGCCGCGACCCGCGCCGGGCCCGGCGGCCGGCCGGTGAGGCCCTTGATCTTGGGGATGAGCTGCTCGCGGACGCTCTCCATCGACTGCGCCACGCTGCCCACGTTGGCCGGCTTGGTGACGTAGTCGTTGGCGCCGCCGGAGAGCGCGTCGAGGGTGGCGGCCGCCCCCCGCTCGGTGAGGGTGCTGAACATGATGATCGGCACGCGGTTGCGGCCGGCCCGGATGGCGCGCACCGCCTCGATGCCGTTCATCTCCGGCATCTCGATGTCCATGGTCACCAGGTCGGGCTCGAGCTGCTCGACCTTGGCGAGGGCGATCCGCCCGTTCACGGCCGTCCCCACGACCTCGATGGCCGGGTCCGCCGAGAGGACGTCGGTGACGATCTTCCGCACGACGACCGAGTCGTCCACCACCAGCACCCTGATCGGGTCCATCCGTCCTCCTGGTTCCCGGGGCGGGCCGCCGGATCTCGCCGCAACGCGGTGCGGCGCCGGCGGGAACCGGGCGCGGGTGCACCTCTCCCCCGTGTTGTCGGCCGGTGCCGGGCGCTCCTTGAGCGGATCGGCTCCTGTTGCCGAATGATTTCCGGAGGTCACGGAATGGCGGTCGCCGACCATTCCGCGCCCGGTGTCGACACGCGGCCGGGAGCGCGGGTGGCCCGGCGGCGTCCACCTCGCGTGGCGCGGCCGCGGACCGGGTAGGCGCGGCGCATGGCGATGGACCGTGTGCTCGTCCTCGTGCTCGCCGGCGGCGCCGGCGGCCGGCTGGAGCTCCTGACCGACCAGCGGGCCAAGCCCGCCGTCCCCTTCGCGGGCGTCTACCGGCTGATCGACTTCCCGCTGAGCAACTGCCAGCACTCCGGGGTCGCCGATGTCTGGGTCTCGGTGCAGTTCCACCCCACGTCCCTGGCCCACCACCTGGCCAACGGCCGGCCCTGGGACCTCGACCGCACCGACGGCGGGTTGCTCGTGCTGCCGCCCTACCGGGGCACGGAGCGGGGCGGGTGGGTGTCGGGGACGGCCAACCTGCTGTGGCGCCAGGCACCGCTCATCCGGGAGGCCGCCCCCGACGCGCTGGTCGTGGTGAGCGCTGACGCCGTCTACAAGCTGGACTACCGGGTGGTGGCGGCGGCGCACCGCGAGTCCGGCGCCGAGGTCACCATGGTGACCACCGAGGTCGCCGCGGACGACGCCTCCCGCTACGGGATCGTCGAGGTCGGGGACGGCGGTCGGATCACCGGGTACGCCTACAAGCCGGACGAGCCCGCGTCGACCACGGCCACCAACGAGGTGTTCGTGTTCTCCCCCGGCCCGACCCTCGACCGCCTGGAGGCGCTGGCCGGCGAGCTCGGCGAGGAGGGGCTGGAGGACCTCGGCAGCCACCTGCTGCCCGCGCAGACCCGGGACGGGCTCGCCCGGGCCCACCCGCTGGAGGGCTACTGGCGGGACGTGGGCACCGTGCAGGCGTACTGGGATGCCCACCGCGACTTCCTCGACCCCGAGCCGCCGCTGGACCTCGACGACCCGCGCTGGCCGGTGCACACGCGGGGTGGGCGGCGCAGCGCGGCGCGGGTGCTGCGGGGGGCCTCGGTGGAGGACAGCCTGGTGTCGGGCGGCACCCGGGTCGCCGGCGCGGTCAGCGGGTCGAGCCTGTCCCCCGGGGTGGTGGTGGAGGCCGGCGCGACCGTCGTGGACTCCGTGCTGCTCCCCGGGGTCCGGGTGTGCTCGGGCGCGACCGTGCGGCGGGCGGTGCTCGACGACGGGGTGGTGGTCGGCGACCGGGCCGCGGTCGGCGGCGACGGCGACATCACCCTCGTCGGCCGTCGCGCGGAGGTCGCCGCCGGCAGCGAGGTCCCCGCAGGCGGGCGGTTCCCCGAACCCGAAGACGGCTGACCGCCCTCACGCGGCCACCGTGCCAGGCCACCCCGCCGTGATCACGGGGGTGTCGCAGGCCCACCCGGCGCGTCTGCCCGTGTCCCCGGCACGACGCCCATGATCAACCGCGAGGCGCCGCGAGCAGGACCGCGAGCGCGTCGGCACCGAGCAGGTCGGCCATCACCATCCCCTGCACGCAGCCGGCGACCGCGTTCCACACGCCGGCCGCCCCGTCCGAGGCGTCGAAGCCGGCGTCGGCGAAGGCCCGGACGGCGAGCAGCTGGGCGGTGGCCAGGGTCCGGGTGCGCCCGGAGACGTGCGCGGCCCAGGAGGCCTCGTGCATCGCGGTGGCCCAGGGCCGGCGCAGCGCCCGGTTCTCGTCGACGGCGGCCCGCCACCGCGCGCGGCCGTCCTCGTCGAGCTCGCCGAGCGCGGTCAGCAGCCCGTGGACCTCGTCCGTCGCGGGGCCCAGGTCGGGGGTCCCCTCGGCGGGGACGAGCCCGGTGTCGCGGGCCAGCGCCAGCGGCCCGCGGAGCCGGCGGTGCACCAGCGGGGGCAGCACCTCTGCCGCCCACTCCCCCACCACGGCGTCGGCGAGGACGTCGGCCGCGGCGCTCAGCGTCGGCTCGTCGAGCTCGGCGGCGGCCGGGTGCTCGGGGCCGAGCACGTCGTCCCGCAGCACCCGCTCGACGGCCCGGGCGTCGCCGATCGTGCTGCGCTCGAGCTGGGCGACGAGGACGGCGGCCCGCTCCCCCGGGGGCGCCGTGCGCAGCTGGGGGACGGCGGCGGCCAGCTCCCGGGCCCGCCGTGCGCGGACGGCCAGCGCGCCGCGCTCGGCCGCGTCCCGACCCGCGGCCGGGTGCACGCCGGCCAGGGCGCGCAGCGCCTCGGCGTCGGCGACCAGGCCGGTCAGCAGGGCATCGGCGGCGGCACGGCCGCCGGGCAGCCGGACCAGGTCGAAGCCCAGGGTGGCGGCGCTGACCAGCGAGTACGGCACGGCGGTACCTCCCTTTCGCGTCCCCCGAGGTGAGGTGCACCCATGCTGGCCGGGGACGGCGGGCCCCGCCACGCGCAGGTCACCCGATGGTCGGAGGGCACGCTCGGGACGGGAGCGCGGCGACGCCTGAAGGCATCAGATCGGTCACGGACGGTCACCGGAACGACGACGGCCCCCGCCCTCCCCTGCGCGAGGGAAGGAGGGGGGCCGGGCCGGTCCCGGCCGCCGGGGAAGTCCGGCCGGAGACGGGAGAGGTTCGGAGGTCAGGCGTCAGAGGCGGGGCGGCCCCGCTGCAGGGGCTCGCCGCGAGCCTGCGAGTGGCGGGGGGCAGCGGCGGCCCCGTCCCGAGGCTCGCCGCGAGCTCGCGAGGGGCGAGGAGGACGGGGTCCTTTCAGGCGCCCACCGCCTTCTGCACGTCCAGGGCCAGCAGCAGCTGGCCGTCGAGCTTGAACGCGCCGCGGATGAGCTCGCGCGCGCTCCCGTCCAGCGTGTCCGGCGGCGCCTCGAAGTCGGCCGGGTCGACGTCGACCACGTCGGCGATGGCGTCGACCAGGAGGCTGACCGCCTCGCCGTGCAGCCGCACGACGATGACGACCGCGTCGGTCCCCTCCGGCCGCCGCGGGCGGCCCAGGCGCTCCCGCAGCTCGATGGCGGTGACGACCTGCCCGCGCAGGTTGATCAGCCCGGCGACCGCCGCCGGCGCCAGCGGCACGCGGGTCAGGCCCTGGCTCTTGAGGACCTCCTGGACGTGCGCCACCTCGATGCCGTACAGGTCGCCGTCCAGCCAGAACGTGGCCAGCTGGCCGCCGATGGCCGGCGCGGCCGCTTCGGTCGTGGGGGGCACGTCAGACCTCCTGGTACGTCGCCGGGGCGGAGCCGGCCGGGGCGGGGGTGGAGTAGAACGCCGGGTCGGCGGCGAGGATGGCCGCGCGGACGTCGAGCAGCTCGGTGACCTTGTCCCCGAGGACGGCCGAGCCGAGCAGCCCCATGTCGTCAATGTCGCTGCGGACGGCGGCGTCCCCGTCGACGATGTCGAGGATCTCCTCGACGACGATCGCGACGCTGCGGCCGTGGTCGGAGTAGACGATCACCTCGAGGACCTCCCGCTCGGTCTCGCCGTAGGCGCCCAGGTGCCGGTCGAGCCGCACGATCGGCAGGATCGCGCCGCGGTACTGCACCACCTCGCGGTTGCCGACCCGCTCGACGGCCTCGGTCCTGACCTGCTCGAGGCGGGTCACGGTGTCCAGCGGGATGGCCACGCGGCGGCCACCGCCGATGGCGGCCAGCAGCATGCGCTCGGCCTCCCGGTCGGCCGCGGCGGCCTGCAGCAGCGCCTCCCGGGACTCCTGCCGCTCGGTGGTCTCGGTGCGCAGCGCCCGGCGGGCCAGCGCCTGGACGTCGAGGATCAGCGCCACCGTGCCGTCGCCGAGGACGGTGGCCCCGGAGTACAGCCCGATGGCCTTGAGCTGGCCGCCGACGGCCTTGACCACGATCTCCTCGGTGTTGATCACCCGGTCGACGACCAGGCCGAAGCGGCGCCCCTCGGAGCGCAGGACGGCGATCACCACGTGCCCGTCGTGCCGGTCGGAGGTCAGGCCGAGGACGTCGGTGAGCCGCACCAGCGGGAGCAGCTCGCCGCGGAGCCGGTACACCGGCGCGCCGCCGACCTCCTCGACGGCGGTGGCCGCCTTCTCGGCGTCCAGGCTGACCAGCTCCTGGAGGCTGATCTGCGGGATGGCGTAGCGGTCGCCGGCGCACTCGACGGTCAGGGCCGGGACGATCGCCAGCGTCAGCGGGATGCGCAGCCGGGTGCAGGTGCCCTGCCCGGGCACCGACTCGACCTCGATGGTGCCGCCGATGGACTCGATGTTGGTCTTGACGACGTCCATGCCGACGCCCCGGCCGGAGACGTTGGTGACCGCCGCGGCGGTCGAGAAGCCGGGCAGGAAGATCAGCTGCAGGACGTCCTGCGGGCTCATCCGGTTGAGCGCCTCCTGCGAGACCACGCCGCGCTCGACGGCCTTGGCCCCGATGCGGGCGGGGTCGATGCCGGCGCCGTCGTCGGCCACCTCGACCACGACCTGGCCGCTCTCGTGCTTGGCGCGGAGGAACAGCACGCCCTCGGCGGACTTGCCGGCCCGCCTGCGGGCGTCGGGGGCCTCGACGCCGTGGTCCACGGAGTTGCGGACCAGGTGCGTCAGCGGGTCCTTGACCGCCTCGAGCAGGGTCTTGTCGAGCTCGGTCTCGCGGCCCTCCATCTCCAGCCGGACGGACTTGCCGCACTGGATGCCCAGGTCGCGGACGACGCGCGGCAGCTTGGACCAGATGTGGTCGATCGGCTGCATGCGCGTCTTCATGACGCCCTCCTGCAGCTCGCTGGCGATGAGGTTGAGCCGCTGCGAGGCGCGGACCAGGTCGGTGTCGCTGGAGCGGCCCACGTACTGGACGATCTGGTTGCGGGTCAGCACCAGTTCGCCGACGAGCAGCATGAGCTCGTCGAGCAGGTCGACGTCCACGCGGATCGTGCTCTCGGCGACCGCGCGGCGGACCTGACCGGCCCCGTCGGCCTGCCCGGCCGCGGGCTCGGCCTGGCCGCTCGGCTCGGCGGTCGCCGGCTCCGGCTCGGTGACCACCTCGGGGGCCGCCGCGGCCTCCTCGCGGGGGGTGGGCACCGGGGCGGGGGGCGGGGACCCGTCGGCCGGCGGGGTGGCGGCCGGCTCCTCCGCGACCGGCGCCTCCCCGGCCGGGGCCTTCGCGGCGGCCGGGCTCTTCGCGGCCGGGGCCTTCGCGGCGGCCCGGGCCTTCGCGGCGGCCGGCGCCTTCGCCGCCGGGGCCTTGCGGCGGGTGGGCCGCGCGGCGGCGGGGGCGGCCGGCTCGTCGGCCGCAGCCACCTCGACCGTCACCTCCGCCGCCTCCTCGGCGCGGGGGCGGGGGACGGCGGGCGCCGGACGGTCCTCCATCGCGGCGCTGATGGCGGCGACGACGGCGGACACGTCGACGTCCCCCTCGCCGCCGCCGGCCTCGATGGAGGCGAGCAGGGAGCGGACGCAGTCGACCATCCGCAGCAGCGCGTCGGTCCGCTGCGGGGTGAGCGCCAGGGCACCGTCCCGCAGCCGGGAGAGCATGTTCTCCCCGATGTGGGTGACCTCCTCGAGGCGGTGGAACGCGAGGAAGCCGCTGGTGCCCTTGATCGTGTGGATGGTGCGGAAGATGCTCGACAGCCGCTCCCGCGAGTCGGGCTCCTGCTCGAGGGCGACCAGGTCGCTGTCCAGCTGGTCGAGGTTCTCGTGGCTCTCGACCAGGAACTCCTCGACGATGTCGTCCAGACCGTCCACGTTGCTCTTCTCTCTGGGTGTCCGGCGCCGTGAGGCGTCTCGGGAGGGTCTTCGGCCGGTGCGGCCGGGGGGTCAAGCCCAACGGCGCGGCGACGGCACCGGGACCGGGGCGCAGCGGCCCCGGTCCCGGCGGACCGGTCAGCAGGTGAAGCGGGCGACGCCGGTGCGCAGGTCGGCGGCCATCCGGGAGAGCTCGTCGACGGCGGTGCGGGTCTGGGCGAGCGCCTGGGTGGTGGCGCCGGCCGCGGTGGAGACGCCGGTGATGGTGTCGGCGATCTGCCCGGAGCCGGCCGCGGCCTCGCCGACCGAGCGCGACATCTCGGTCGTGGTGGCGGTCTGCTCCTCGACGGCACTGGCGATGGTGAGCTGGTAGTCGTTGATCTGGCCGATCACCGTGCTGATCCGCTCGATGGCCGAGACCGCTCCGGCGGTGTCGCCCTGGATGGCCTGGACCCGGCGGGCGATGTCCTCGGTGGCCTTGGCGGTCTCCTGGGCCAGTTCCTTGACCTCGTTGGCGACCACGGCGAAGCCCTTGCCGGCCTCCCCGGCCCGGGCGGCCTCGATGGTGGCGTTGAGGGCCAGCAGGTTGGTCTGCTCCGCGATCGAGGTGATCACCTTGACGACGTCGCCGATCTCGCGGGAGGAGTCCCCGAGGCGGGTGATGGTCGCGGTGGTGGCGCCGGCCTCGGTGACCGCCTGGGCGGCGACCTGCGCGGCGTCGGTGGCGTTGCGGCTGATCTCCCGGATGGAGGCGCCCATCTGCTCGGCCCCCGCCGCCACCGTCTGCACGTTGCGGGAGACCTCCTCCGCGGCCGAGGCCACCACGCCGGACTGCGCGCTGGTCTCCTCCGCCGACGCCGAGATCTGCGCCGAGGACGCCGACAGCTCCTCCGACGACGCCGCCACCGCGTCGGCCGAGGCCATGATCCCGGCGATGGTGGTGGCCATCGTCCCGGCCGCGGCGTTCAGCGCCGCCGCCATCTGGCCGGTCTCGTCGCGGCCCCGGACGGGCAGCCGGACGGTGAGGTCGCAGGCGGCCACCCGCTCGAGGCCGCTGCGGACCTCCCGGACGCCGCGCAGGATGCCCGACGCGACGACGGCGGCCAGGCCGGCACCGAGGGCCAGAACGGCCACGGCCACGCCCAGCGTGACCCGGCGGGTGGTCCGCTCGGCGTCGACCATCTCGGCGCGGGTGGTCGCCACGCGGGCGTCGACGGAGGCGATGAGGTCCGTCATGGCCTCGTCGAGGACGTAGAAGGTGTCCCACTTCTCGCCGGCCGACAGCGCGTCGCCCTCGTCGAGGAGGCCCTGGGCCCAGAGGGCGAAGATCTGGTCGTTGTAGTCGCTCATCGAGGCCCAGTTGTCCTCGATGGTGGCCAGGCTGGCCCGCGCCTCCTCGTCGAGGAGCGACGGGTCGAGCTCGAAGAGCCGCTCGAAGCCGGTGGCGCCGTCCCGGTAGGCGGCGACGTTGTCCCCGGCGGGAGCGGCCGCGACCGGCCCGCCCTCGGTCCGGGACTTCCAGGCGGTGATGTTCTGCCAGTTGGCCGCCCACAGCAGGTCGTAGCGCGCGGCGTCGACGGTGCGCTGCACCCCGACGGCGGCGGTCACCCGGTCCTGCATCTCGTCGACGCGGGCGGCGCCGGACAGGCCGGTGACGGTCACGGCCAGGGTGCCGAGGGCGAGGACCGCTGTCAGGACGGCGATGCGGACGCCGATGCCGCGGTCGCGGTACCAGTGCCGGGCGGGGGTCGGGGCGGTGGGGCGGGGCGTGCTGGTCATGGGTCCTGTCTCGTCGGCGGACGACGTCGTCCGTGGGCCGGGACCGGGGCGTGCGCCCCGGTCCCGGCGGGTCGGTCAGTAGGTGAAGCGGGCGACGCCGGCACGCAGGTCGGCGGCCATCCGGGACAGCTCGTCGACGGCGGTGCGGGTCTGGGTCAGCGCCTGGGTGGTCGACTCCGCGGCGGTGGAGACCCCGGTGATGTTGTCGGCGATCTGCCCGGAGCCGGCCGCGGCCTCGCCGACCGAGCGGCTCATCTCGGTCGTGGTGGCGGTCTGCTCCTCCACCGCGGAGGCGATCGTCGTCTGCCGGTCGGCGATCTGGGCGACGACCTCGCTGATCCGGCCGATCGCGGCCACCGCCCCGGTCGTGTCGCCCTGTATGGCCTGGACCCGGCGGGCGATGTCCTCGGTGGCCTTCGCCGTCTCCTGGGCCAGCTCCTTGACCTCGTTGGCGACCACGGCGAAGCCCTTCCCGGCCTCCCCGGCCCGTGCGGCCTCGATGGTGGCGTTGAGGGCCAGCAGGTTGGTCTGCTCGGCGATGCTCGTGATGACCTTGACGACGTTGCCGATCTCGGCCGAGGACTCGCCCAGCTTGGCGATCGTGGCCGTGGTCCGCTCGGCCTCGGTGACCGCCTCGCCGGCCACCCGGGCCGCCTCGTTGACGTTCACCGAGATCTCGCGGATGGAGGCGCCCATCTGCTCGGCCCCCGCGGCCACGGTCTGCACGTTGCGGGAGACCTCCTCCGCGGCCCCGGCCACCACGCCGGACTGCGCGCTGGTCTCCTCCGCCGACGCCGAGATCTGCGCCGAGGACGCCGACAGCTCCTCCGAGGAGGCCGCCACCGCGTCCGCCGAGGTGGCCACACCCGACAGCACGCTGCGCAGCGTGCCCTGGGCCTGGCCCAGCGCCGCGGCCATCCGGCCGAGCTCGTCGCGGCCGCGCACCTCGGGCGCCACGGTCAGGTCGCCCTCGGCCAGGGCCTCCACCGCGCCCTGCACCGACCGGACGGTGCGGACCAGCCGGCGGACGACGACGACGGTGAGGCTGCCGGCGACCGCGATCCCGGCCAGGAGGGAGACCCACAGGGTGGTGGTGGCGCCGGCGGCGACGTCCGCCGCGGCGTCGGTGTCGGCCTGACCGGCCTCGACCCGGCGCTCCTGCATCGCGTTGTACTGGTCCATCAGCACGTCCGACCGGTCCTGCAGCGGGCCGGTGATGACGGCCGCCGAGGTGGCCAGGTCACCGGCGTCCGCCGCCGGGAGCAGCTGCCCCTCGGCGATGGCGTAGTAGTCCTCGACCGTGGCCCGGAACTCGTCGAACGCCTCCCGGTTGACCGTCACCGCGGCGTAGGCGTCCAGCTGCCCCGCGATGGTGGCCCGCCGCTCGGCGAGGTCCGCGCGCAGCGCAGCCCGCCCCTCGGTGCCGGCCAGCGGGTAGGTGTTGTACCGGGACCGGTCCCCCTGCCAGGACCGCTGGATGTTCGCCAGGTCGGCGAGGGTGACGACGTTGCCGTTGATGCGCGCGGCCGCCGACTCCAGCGCCGCGATGCGGTTGACGGCGAGGACGGTCATGGCGACGGCGACGACGGCGAGCACGGCGACGGCGGCGCCGATCTTGACACCGACCGGACGGTCGGCGAACCAGCCGCCGGAGCGGCCGGCGCGGGATGCGGTCATGGCAGGGGGCTCCTGTGTGGTGCAGGTGTGGGTGGGGGCTCCCCGGTGTCCCCCGGATCGGTGTTCCGGGTGTGACTCGTGGGTTCGCCGGAAATGGTCCGGCAATTCGGCCGGAGGAGACACGGATCGTCGTGGCGTGTCGCGGGGAGCCGCCGAGAAATGTCGGCGACCACCTTTTCCCGATCCCCTTGTCGACACCGCCGGTGCATTTCCTCCCGGGCCCGGGAACGGGTGAGGGGGAGTGAGCCTTTCCCAGTAGCGGGCGGCTGGCAGGGCGGGCCGGACACGCCGACGCGCGCGAGGTGACGGGAGGAAGCGCAGGACCTCGGTAGGAGGGACGTCTTCTCACAGACCGTCTTCCCCACCCGA
>NZ_QVQH01000035.1 GCF_003428645.1 Geodermatophilus marinus
AACCCACCCGTCCCGGCCCGGGGCGCCCGCCCGGGACGAAGAACCGACACCGCGCCACCCGCCACGACGTCGGCAAGACCACCAAGCGAGACGCCGAAGACCAACCGGTCAGGGGTTAAACGACAAGCTGAGCCCCCCGCCGGCGGCCCCGGCTCCCCACGGGGGGCCGGGGCCGCCGTGCGTGCGCGGGCCGCGGCGCCGGACCGGCACCCGGTCACGAACGGATTACAGCGCGGGCGGCTCTCGACAGCGCCTGTGACCGCCGCTACGGTCTCTCTAACCCTGCACATCATTACGAGAGTTTGGAGATCGCCATGGGCAAGGCCGTTCGCACCCGCCGGCGGGCCGGGGCCCGTGCGGCCGGGGCGCTCGCACTCGCCGCCGGGCTCGCGGCGTGCAGCTCCCCGGCCGACACCGGCAGCAGCGGTGCCGCCGGGGGCGGGGCGGACGCCTGCGCCGGGCAGGAGCTGCCGGAGTCGGTCCGGATCATGAACATCCGGGCCCTGACCGGCCCCGTCTCCTTCGCCGGGCTCAACGCGCAGAAGGGCATCGACCTCGCGCTGGCGGAGATCGAGGCCGACGGCCTGCTCGAGGGCACCACCATCGAGCTCGACACCCGCGACAGCTCCACCAGCCCCCAGGAGGCGGCCAGCTTCGCCAGCCAGGCGATCGCCGACGACTCCTACGTGGCGATCCTCGGCCCCGAGGCCAGCGCGCAGTCCACGGCGGTCTCGCCGATCGCGCAGAGCTCCGGCATACCGGTCGTGTACGTGCAGTCGGGCAGCGAGGGCGTGCTGACCGGCGACTTCACCTACCGCCTGACCCCGCCGGCCGAGTCCTACTTCGACATCGTCGGCCCCTGGCTCGCCGAGCAGGGCATCGGCACCGCCTCCGTGCTGTTCAACACCGGCAACCCCACCCTGGCCGAGCTGGGGCAGACGACCGTCCCGGCCGTCGCCCAGGAGCAGGGCATCGAGATCCTGAGCAGCGGCGGCGTCGACCTCACCGCCCAGGACTTCACCACGCCGGCCTCGCAGATCGCCGGGGAGAACCCGGACGCCGCCTTCCTCATGCTGCAGGGCCCCCAGTACCCGGTGGCGATCACCCAGCTGCGCCAGGCCGGTTTCCAGGGCGACATCATCGGGATGAGCGCCGCCGGCGCCGGCAACCTCGCACCCGCCGGGCAGACCGCCGCCGGCACGCTGTGGCCGGCCAACTACGCGGCCACCCAGGACGCCGAGAGCACCCAGGAGTTCGTCACCGCCTTCGGCGAGGCCAACGACGGCGAGACGCCCAACAACTACGCCGCCGAGGCCTACGACGCGATGTGGTTCCTGGCCCGCGGCCTGGCCGAGGCCGGGTGCGCCGACCGCGCCGCCCTGCAGCAGGGGCTCGAGGCCGTGGCCGAGGAGGGCTTCGCGGGGGCCCAGGGCGAGATCACCTTCGAGGACAACGACGCGCGGGTGCCCGGCGTCCTCATCCAGTGGGACGGCGCCCAGGAGGTCGTGGTCCCGACCCCGGGCGCCTGACCGCCCCGGCTCGACCGCAGTCCACCGCCGGTGCCGGCGGGCCTCGCCCGCCGGCACCGGCCGCCGGAAAGGACCGGACATGGCCCAGGACGTGCTCAACGCCCTGACGCTGGGATCGCTCTACCTGCTGTTCGCGCTGGGCATGAGCCTGGCCTGGGGCACCATCGGCATCCTCAACTTCGCCCACGGCTCGATCTTCATGTTCGCCGCGTTCACCGCCCACCTGCTGGTGCAGGAGGTGGCCCTGCCGATGGTGGCGCTCATCGCCGTGGGGGTCGCGGCCGGCGCGCTGCTGTCGGTGCTCGTGCAGCTGCTCGTGTTCGAGCCGATCCAGCGCCGGGCGAAGGACAAGCACAAGGCCGAGCTGCAGATCCTGATCGGCGGGATCGGCGTGGCCATCGTGCCGCTGGCGATCGCCCAGTACCTCACCCGCAGCGTGCCGTTCGGCTACTCGGCGGGCAGGTTCCAGGTGAACTCCTACGACCTCGGCTTCGTCCGGGTGTCCAACGTCCAGGTCATCACCCTGGCCGCCGCCTTCGGGCTGGCCGCGCTGATCGGCTGGTGGCTCAAGGCCGCCCGGCCGGGCCTGGCGCTGCGCGGCATCGGCGTCGACGCCGAGGTCGCCTCGATGATGGGGGTCGACCGCCGGCGGCTGGCGCTGCTCACCATGGCGGTCGCCGGCGCGCTGGCCGGCCTGGCCGGCGTGCTGCTCACCTACTACCTCGGGTCGATCGCCCCCGAGACCGGGGACGCGTTCCTGCTCAAGGCCTTCGCGGCCATCATCCTGGGCGGCGTCGGCAGCATCGCCGGGGTCACCATCGGTGCGCTGTTCCTGGCCGGCGTCGAGACGCTGGTCCTGGTCACGACCTCGGGGGCCTGGGCGCCGGCCATCGCCTTCGGCGTCCTCTTCCTCATGCTCCTCGTCCGGCCCAACGGCCTGCTCGGCCGCCAGGAGGTGCGGCGCACATGAGCCAGTGGTTCGTCTCCCACCTGATCCTCATCCAGGGCACCTTCATCAGCCTGCTGCTGGCCCTGTCGATCCAGGTCCCGCTGCGCGCCGGCGTGTTCTCCTTCGCCGGCATCGGCAGCTACGCCCTCGGGGCCTACACCGCCGCCATCCTCACCATCCGGCTGCAGGTGGCGCCCGTCATCGCCATCGGGGCCGGGGTGCTGCTGGCCGCGGTGGTGGGCTACCTGCTGGCCCTGCTCGTGGCCCGGCTCTCGGGTCTCTACCTGGGCATGGCCACGATCGCGTTCGCGCTCTTCCTGGGGGTCGCGGCCACCAACGGCGGCGAGCTCACCGGGGGGCCGACCGGCCTGTTCGGCGCCATCAGCACGCTCACCACCGCGCACGTCATCGCGGTCACGCTGGTCGTGGTGCTGCTGCTGGCGGCCGGCGAGCGCGGGGCCTACGGCCGCCGGGTGGACGCCGTCCGGGAGGACCCCCAGCTGGCGGTCACCCTGGGCATCGACGTCAACCGGGTGCGCCGCCGGGTCTTCGTCGTCAGCGGCGCCCTGGGCGCCACGGCCGGCGGCATGTACACGCTGCTGCGCACGACCGTCTCCCCGGAGACCATCGGCTTCCACCTGGTCGTCACCGCGCTGACGATGATCATCGTCGGCGGCTCGCTGTCCTGGGCCGGGGCCGCCATCGGCGCCCTCATCTTCACCTGGCTGCCCACGGTGCTGCAGTTCGTCGGCGAGTGGCAGCTGCTGGTCTACGGCCTGCTCGTGACCGCCGCGGCCGTGTACGTGCCGGGCGGGATCCTCGGGCTGCTGCAGTCGGGGTGGCGCCGGTACCAGCGCAGCCGCCGGCCGGCGGTGCGCCCGGGCGCGGCCGCGGCCGCGGCCGGGGAGCACGAGGCGCCCCTGGCCACGCTCGGCACCCCGGGGGAGGTGCGCTCGTGACCACCGTGGAGCCGCGCGGCGGCGCGACCGAGGCCGGTGGTCGCGCCGCGGTGCTGCGGACCGAGGACGTGGCCGTGCACTTCGGCGGGATCAAGGCCGTCGACGGCATCGACCTCGCGCTGGAGCAGGGCCGGATCCTGGGCATCCTGGGCCCCAACGGGTCCGGCAAGAGCACCCTGCTGGCCGCGATCACCCGGCTGGTGCCGCTCACCCGCGGGCGCCTGCTGCTGGACGGGGAGGACTACGGCCGGACGCCGCCGTCGCGCCTGGCCCACCGGGGCATCGCGCGGACGTTCCAGACCGTCCGGCTGCTGCCCGAGCTCACCGTCCTCGGCAACATCCAGCTCGGCGCCGACCTGCGGCGCAGCCGGTCCGAGCGGCTGCGCGAGCTGGTCCGGCGGGACGTGCCGGCGGCGGTGCGCGAGGCGGTCGAGCGCACCGGGCTCGGCGACCTGCTCGACCTGTTCCCGGGTGAGCTGTCCTACGGCACCGCCCGGCGGGTGGAGATCGCGCGAGCGCTCGCCTCCCGTCCGCGGGTGCTGATGCTCGACGAGCCCACGGCGGGCATGAACCAGCCGGAGCGGCTCGAGGTGGCCGGCCTGCTGCGCCGGCTGCGCGACGAGGGGCTCACCCAGCTGCTCGTCGAGCACGACGTGCAGATGATGGTCGACACCTGCGACCGCCTGCTCGCCATGAACCAGGGGCTGCCGATCGCCGAGGGCGCCCCGGCGGACGTGGTCCGCGACCCTGCCGTCCAGGAGGCCTACCTGGGGAAGAGGTGGAACCGTGCTGGAGATCGCTGACCTGCACGTCCGGTACGCCACGGCCGAGGCGGTCCGCGGGGTGTCCCTCGGGGCCGAGCCGGGGCGGGTGACCCTGGTGCTGGGGGCCAACGGGGCCGGCAAGACCAGCACCCTGCGGGCGGCGGCCGGCCTGGTGCCGGTGCACGCCGGGCACGTGCGGCTCGAGGGGCGTGACATCACCCGGCGCGCGCCGCACAAGGTGGTCCGCGACGGGATGGTGCTCGTGCCGGAGGGGCGGCGCGTGTTCGCGCCCCTGACGGTGGAGGAGAACCTCGTCCTGGGCGGCTACACGGCCTCCCGCGACCGGTCCCGCCAGGTCCTGGCGCGGGTGTACGAGATGTTCCCGATCCTGCGCGAGCGGCGCGGCGGCCCGGCCGGGCTGCTCTCCGGCGGGGAGCAGCAGATGCTGGCCTTCGGCCGGGCGCTGATGTCCTCGCCCCGGGTGATCCTGCTCGACGAGCCGTCGATGGGGCTCGCGCCGACGATGGTCGAGTCGGTCCTCGGCGCGGTCCGCGACATGGCCGACGCCGGGATCGCCGTCCTCCTGGTCGAGCAGAACGCCGACATGGGCATGGAGGTCGCCGACTCGGTGGTCGCCATGGCCCGCGGCGAGGTCGTCTTCGCCGGTGCGGCCGCGGAGGCGCGCTCCAACGCATCGGTGCTGCGCGCGTTCCTCGGCGAGGCGGCCCTCGTCGGCTGACGGGGTCCGGCCGCACCCTGGCGCCCTAAATCTAATCATGATTAGCTATGGTGGTTCGACGGACGACGACGGCAGGGGAGCGATGCGCACCTACACCGACCTCGTCCCGGTCTTCGGTGACCAGGACGACTGGATGCTCGCCACGGTGCTGCGGCACCAGGCCGCGCACCGCCCGGACGCGGTGTTCCTCGACCTGCCGGAGGAGGGGCTGACCGTCACCTACGCCGAGGCGCTGGCGCAGGCCGAGTCCGTCGCCGACCGGCTGGCCGAGGCCGGCGCGCAGCCGGGGGACCGGGTGCTGGTCATGGCGGCCAACTCCTCCCAGTTCCTCCGCACGTGGCTCGGCACGGGGGTGGGCGGCACCGTGGAGGTGCCGGTCAACACCGCCTACGAGGGGGTCTTCCTCGAGCACCAGCTGACCACCGCGGCGCCGCGGTGGGCCGTGGTCGACGACGTCCAGGCCGCGAAGTTCGTCGCGCTCGGCGAGGCCGCCCGCGTCGTCGAGCGGTTCTGGGTGGTCGACACCGGCAGCCGGGAGCAGGCGCTGGCGACCCTGCGCGACGCCGGCTGGGCGGCCGAGCCGTGGGAGCAGCTCGCGCAGGGCGCCCGGCCGGGCGCGGCGTTCGACACCCCGGCCCCGCACGCGCTGGCGTCGATCTTCTTCACCTCCGGCACGACCGGGCCCTCCAAGGGCGTGGCCATGCCGCACGCGCAGATGTACTTCTTCGGCCAGGAGGTGGTCAGCCTGCAGCGGCTGACCCCCGACGACGTCTACTTCACCTGCACCCCGCTGTTCCACGGCAACGCGCAGTTCATGGCCGCCTACCCCGCGCTCATCGCCGGGGCCCGGCTGGTCTGCCGGCCGCGGTTCTCCGCCAGCCGCTGGGTCGACCAGCTGCGCGAGTCGCGGGTGACCGCCACCAACCTCATCGGCGTCATGATGGACTTCGTCTGGAAGCAGCCGGCCCGGCCGGACGACTCGGACAACGTGCTGCGGACCGTCTTCGCCGCCCCGACGGCCACCTCCATCCTCGAGGGTTTCCGGAGCCGCTTCGGCATCGAGGCGTTCACCGAGGTCTTCGGCCTCACCGAGACCAGCGCCCCCATCCTGTCCCCGTACGGCGAGGACCGGCCGGCCGGGGCCGCCGGGCTCCAGGCCGCCGACTGGTTCGACGTCCGCCTGGTCGACCCGGAGACCGACCGCGAGGTGCCGGTCGGCGAGGTCGGCGAGCTCGTCGTCCGCCCGCGGCACCCCTGGACCTGCTCCATGGGCTACTTCGGCATGCCGGAGAAGACCGCCGAGGCCTGGCGCAACCTGTGGTTCCACACCGGCGACGCGCTGCGCAAGGACGCCGACGGCTGGTTCTACTTCGTCGACCGGTACAAGGACGCGCTGCGCCGCCGCGGGGAGAACATCAGCTCCTACGAGGTCGAGCAGGGGTTGCTGTCGCACCCGGCGGTGCTCGAGGTGGCCGTCGTCGCCGTCGCCGCCGAGTCCGAGGCGGGCGAGGACGAGGTCATGGCCTGCGTCGTCGCCGGCGGGGACGTCACCCCGGCCGAGCTCTGGGCGTGGTGCGAGGGGCGGATCCCCGCCTTCGCCACCCCCCGGTTCATCCGGCTGGTCGACCGGCTGCCCAAGACCCCCTCGGAGAAGGTGCAGAAGGCCGAGCTGCGCGCCGCCGGCATCACCGAGGACACCCACGACCGCCTCGCCGCCGCGGCTGCGCCCGCCGGCGCGCGCTGAGGGAGGACGACATGGACTTCGTCGAGGACCCGGTCCACAAGGAGATCCGCGAGGCCGTCCGGGCCATGTGCAAGGCCTTCCCGGACGAGTACTGGATGGAGCACGACACCTCCCACGAGTTCCCGTGGGCGTTCTACGACGCGGTCAAGGACGCCGGCTGGCTGGGCCTGACCATCCCCGAGGAGTACGGCGGCGGCGGTCTGGGCGTCACCGAGGCGGCGATCGTCGAGCAGGAGATCGCCGCCTCCGGGGCCGGCATGGGCGGCTGCTCGGCCGTGCACATCGGCATCTTCGGCTTCCACCCGATCATCGAGCACGGCTCGGAATCGCTGAAGCGGCGCTTCCTGCCCGACGCGGTCAGCGGCGAGCTGCACGTCTCCTTCGCCGTCACCGAGCCCGACGCCGGCACCGACACGACCAACATCTCCACGTTCGCCCGGAAGGTGGACGGCGGGTACCTGGTCAGCGGCAAGAAGGTGTGGATCACCAAGGCGCAGGAGTCGCAGCGGATGCTGCTGCTGGCCCGCACCAGCCCCCGCGACCCCCAGGGCCGGAAGACCGCCGGCATGACGCTTTTCTTCGCCCCGATCGACCGGGAGAAGGTGCAGATCCGGCCGATCCCGAAGATGGGGCGCAACGCCGTCGACACCAACGAGCTGTTCATCGACGACCTGTTCGTCGCCGACGAGGACGTCGTCGGCGAGGTCGACCACGGGTTCCGGACCATCCTCGGCGGGCTCAACGCCGAGCGGGTCATCAGCGCCAACGCCGCGCTGGGCATCGGCCGCGCGGCGCTGCGCCGGGGGACCGCCTACGCCACGCAGCGCGAGGTCTTCGGCCGGCCGATCGGGCAGAACCAGGGCATCGCCTTCCAGCTCGCCGACGCCGCGATCCGGCTCGACGCCGCCGAGGTCATGGTGCAGAAGGCCGCCTGGCTGGTCGACCAGGGCCTGCCCTGCGGGCGCGAGGCCAACGCGGCGAAGTTCCTCTGCGCCGAGGCCGGCTTCCACGCCGCCGACGTCGCCCTGCAGGTGCACGGCGGGTTCGGCTACGGCAAGGAGTTCCACGTCGAGCGGTACTTCCGCGAGGCCCGGCTGATGCGGATCGCGCCG
Organism: Geodermatophilus marinus; assembly: GCF_003428645.1. Lineage (GTDB taxonomy): Bacteria > Actinomycetota > Actinomycetes > Mycobacteriales > Geodermatophilaceae > Geodermatophilus. The sequence continues at coordinate 7,797 of NZ_QVQH01000035.1, forward strand.
ATCAGCCAGGAGATGGTGCTCAACTACACCGCCGAGCACGTGCTCGGCCTGCCGCGGAGCTACTGACCGTGGTCCCCTACCGGTCGATCCTGTTCGTCCCCGGCCACAAGCCGCAGTGGGTCGACAAGGCCCTCGCCGCCGGCGCCGACTGCGTCGTGCTGGACCTCGAGGACTCGGTGCCCGCCGACCTCAAGGCCGCCGCCCGGCAGACGGTCGCCGACTCGATCCGGGCGGTCCGGCAGCGGGACACGCGGGTGGGGTTGTTCGTGCGGGTCAACCCGCTGGACACCCGGCTCACCGGCGGGGACCTCGAGGCGGTCGTCGTCCCCGGCCTGACCGGCGTCTTCGCCCCCAAGATCAGCACGGCGACCGACGTGCTGCGCTACGACGCCCTGCTCGACCACTTCGAGGAGCGGGCAGGCGTCCGGGGCCTGGAGTACATCGTCCCGGTCGAGATGATCGGCGCGATCCAGCACGCCCGGGAGATCGCCCTGGCCTCCCCGCGGGTCGGCGCCATGATCGGCCCGACCGCGGAGCACGCCGACATCGCCCGCGCGGTCGGCTACCGGTGGACGCCCGAGGGCGAGGAGACGCTCTACCTGCGCAGCCGCATCCTGCTGGCCTGCCGGGAGGCCGGGATCCACCCGCTCACCGGGCTGTGGGAGCGGCTCGAGGACCTCGCCGGCCTCAAGGCGTTCGCCGAGAAGGGCCGCCAGCTCGGCTTCCGGGGGATGATCGCCATCCACCCCTCGCACGTGGCCACGGTCAACGAGGCCTTCACGCCCTCGCCCGACGAGGTCGACTTCCACCAGGGCCTGGTCGACGCCTACGAGGCCGCGGCCTCCGCCGGGCACGGCGCGGTGCGCTACCGCGGCGTGCACATCGACAAGGCCCACGCCGACACCGCCCGCGAGTGGCTGGCGCACGCCCGGGCCCTGCCCGGCGCCGCGCCGGCGCCGCGGGACACCGCCCGGCGGCCCGCGGAGCGGGACGCGCTCGGCATCGACGCACCCGAGGGGGGGCACTGACCATGCGCGGGCTGTACTTCGAGGAGTTCGAGGTCGGCCGGGTGTACCGGCACCCGTTCACCCGGACCGTCACCGAGTCCGACAACGTGCTGTTCACGTCGCTGACGATGAACACCCAGCCGCTGCACCTGGACCACGAGTTCGCCAAGGGCACCGTCCACGGGCGGCCGCTGTTCAACAGCCTGTTCACCCTCGCCCTGGTCGGCGGCTTCCACGTGCTGGAGCTGACCTTCGGGACGACGCTGGGCAACCTCGGCTACGACTCGGTGAAGTTCCCGAACCCGGTCTTCCACGGCGACACCCTGCGCGGCGAGACGACGATCCTGGACAAGCGGGAGAGCAGGAGCCGCACCGACAGCGGGATCGTGTGGTTCGAGCACCGCGGGTACAACCAGCGCGACGAGCTGGTCATGGTGTGCACCCGCGTCGGCCTCATGGCCAAGAGCCCCGAGCACGGGGGCAGCAACCCGGAGATCGGCGGCAGCGCGCCCGCCGTCGCCGGCGGCACCGCACCCTCCGAGGAGCACGCATGACCAGTACCGAGACCGACCTGCGGACCTGGGTCCCGGCCACCCGCGAGCTGCTGGTCGACGGCCGGCTGGTCGCCGGCGAGGGGCCGGTCATCGAGGCGGTCAACCCGGCCACCGAGCAGGTCACGGCCACCGTCCCGACCGCCACGACCGCCCAGGTGGACGCCGCCGTCGCGGCCGCCCGCCGGGCGTTCCCCGCCTGGGCGGAGGCGAGCCCCGAGGAGCGCAGCGCGGCGATCCACCGGCTGGCCGACGTCTTCGAGCGGCACACCGAGCGGCTGACGGCCTCGATCGTCAACGAGGTCGGCACGCCGGTCGCCTTCGCCGAGGTCATGCAGGTCAAGCTCGGGATCACCCACCTGCGCTGGCAGGCCGAGGCGGCGAAGGTCGACCGCACCGTGCAGCTGGGGGAGTGGCACGACCCGGTGCTCACCCGCTCGGAGGTCGCCTACCGGCCGGCCGGGGTGGTGGCCTGCATCACCGGCTACAACTACCCGATCAACCTCGCCGTCTTCAAGTTCGGCGCGGCGCTGGCGGCCGGCTGCACCGCGGTGCTGCTGCCGAGCCCGCGGACCCCGCTGACCACCCTGTGGATGGGCGAGCTGTTCGAGGAGGCCGGCATCCCGCCCGGCGTCCTCAACGTGGTCATCGGCGACGGCCCGTCGGTCGGCCAGCACCTGACCACCCACCCCGGGGTCGACCGGGTGTCGTTCACCGGCTCCGACGCCGTCGGCGCGCGGATCATGGAGCAGGCCGCCCGGGGGCTGAAGGGCGTGACCCTGGAGCTGGGCGGCAAGTCGCCGAACATCCTGCTGCCCGGGGTGGACGCGGCCGGCCTGGCCAAGGACATCCACCTGCGGTGGGCGCGCAACGGCGGGCAGGGCTGCGCGGCGCTGGCCCGGATGCTGGTGCACGAGAGCCTGGTCGACGAGTTCCTCGCCGCCTCGGTCGAGGCGTTCACCGCCCTGGAGGTCGGCGACCCGTGGGACCGCTCGGTGAACATCGGGCCGATGATCCGCGAGGACCACCGGCAGCGGGTGCAGTCGTTCATCGACGGCGGCCTGGCCGACGGCGGGGAGATCGTGCTGTCGCTGGACACCCCGGTGCCCGACCGCGGGTACTTCGTCAACCCGGTCGTCTTCGCCGGCCTGCCGCACGACAACCGGCTGGTGCAGCAGGAGGTGTTCGGCCCGGTCGGCGTCGTCGTGCCGTTCGCCACCGAGGAGGAGGCGGTCCGGCTGGCCAACGACACCGCCTACGGGCTGGCGGCCAACGTGTACACGCCCGACGTCGAGCACGGCCGTGCGCTGGCCGCGCGGTTGCGCTCCGGGACGGTGTGGGTCAACGGCGGCGGCAACATGCGCCCGGACGCCCCCTTCGGCGGCTTCGGGCTGTCGGGCGTCGGGCGGGAGATCGGCGAGTGGGGCATCCGGGAGTACCTCGAGGTGCAGCACGTGCAGTGGCGGCCGTGACGGGGCAGGGGGAATCCATGAGTGGCACGACGCAGGGCACCCCACCGCTGGCGGGGGTGACCGTCCTGGAGCTCGGCACGATGTACGCGGCGCCGACCGCCGGGCGGATGCTGCGCGACTTCGGCGCACGCGTGATCAAGGTGGAGGACCCGCGCACCGGCGACTACGCCCGGCAGTGGACGCCGCAGCACGAGGGGCTGTCCCTCGGCTTCGCCCGGCTCAACTCCGGCAAGGAGTCCATCGGCATCGACCTGCGCCGCCCGGAGGGCCGGGACCTGGTGCGCCGGCTGGCCGCGCGGGTCGACGTGGTCGTCGAGTCCTTCCGGCCCGGCCGGCTCGAGGAGTGGGGCCTGGGCTACGACGTCCTCTCCGCCGAGAACCCCGGCCTGGTGCTCACCCGGGTGTCCGGGTTCGGCCAGACCGGCCCCTACCGGGAGCGCCCGGGGTTCGGCACGGTCGCCGAGACCGCCAGCGGCTACGCCTTCGTCAACGGCTGGCCGGAGACCCCGCCGACCTCGCCGCCGTTCGGGTTCGCCGACTCCATCGCCGGGCTCTCGGCGGCCTTCGGGACGACCACCGCCCTGTTCCACCGCACCCGCAGCGGCCGCGGCGACGTCGTGGACGTGGCGCTCTACGAGCCGCTGATGTTCATCCTCGGCGACATGATCTTGAACTACACGGCCACCGGGTTCGTCCAGGAGCGGGTGGGCAACGGCTCGGGCTCGGCGTCCCCGCGGGGCATCTACCAGGCCGGGGACGGGCAGTGGCTGGCGATCGCGGCGTCGAACCAGACGATCGCGATGCGGCTGTTCGAGGCGATGGGGCGCCCGGAGTTCCAGACCGATCCCAAGTTCGCCACCAACGTCGCGCGGATGACGCACAACGAGGAGCTCCAGGCGCACGTCACCGCGTGGGTGGCCCAGCGGCCGCGGGACGTCGTGCTCGCCGACCTGGAGGCGCACGAGGTGGTCGCCGCCCCGGTCAACGACGCCAAGGACATCGTCGAGGACCCCCACTTCCGCGAGCGCACCCTGGTGGAGCTGGCCGGCACCGCGCTCGGCAAGGTCCTGGTTCCCGGGCCGGTGCTGCACATGGGCGGCTACGACGGGCCGGTGTACGACGGCGTCCCGGCGGTCGGCGAGCACACCGGCGCGGTCCTGTCGGACCTGCTGCAGCTGTCGCCGGACGAGTTCGGCGCGCTCGACGGCGTCGTCTCCGCCACGACCCCGGACGGCACGCCCCCGGACGCCGCGCGGCCCGCCAGGACGCTGAGCTCGGCGTGGGCGGAGTGACCGGGCCGGCGGGCCGGCCCGGTCCGGCCGTCGACCTGACCGGCAAGGTCGCCCTGGTCACCGGTGGCAGCCGCGGGCTGGGCCGCGAGATGGTGCTCGGCCTGGCCTCCGCCGGCGCCGACGTGGTCATCGCCAGCCGCGACCTGGACAGCTGCGAGAAGGCCGCGGCCGAGGTGCGCGAGACGACCGGGCGGCGGGCGCTGCCGGTCGCGGCGCACGTCGGCCGCTGGGATGCGCTCGACGACCTGGTCGAGGCCGCCTACGGCGAGTTCGGCCGGGTCGACGTCCTGGTCAACAACGCCGGGATGAGCCCGCGCTACGACACCGTGGCCGACGTGAGCGAGCTGCTCTTCGACAAGGTGCTCGGCGTCAACCTCAAGGGGCCCTTCCGGCTCGCCGCGCTGGTCGGCACCCGGATGGCCGCCGGCGAGGGCGGGTCGATCATCAACGTCTCCAGCACCGGCGCGGTGCGGCCGCGGGCCGACATCGTCCCCTACGCCGCGGCGAAGGCCGGGCTCAACGCGGTCACCGTCGGGCTGGCGCACGCCTTCGGCCCGACCGTCCGGGTGAACGCGATCATGTGCGGCACCTTCCTCACCGACGTCTCGGCGGCCTGGGACATGGACGCGTTCGCGCAGCGGGCGGCGACCTTCGCCCTCGGCCGCGGCGGGCGGCCGTCGGAGATCGTCGGCACCGCCCTGTACCTGGCCGGCGACTGGTCCTCGTTCACCACGGGATCGGTCCTCACCGTCGACGGAGGACAGCCGTGATCATCGACGTGCACTGCCACGCGTGGCCCGACGCCATCGCCGAGCGGGCGCTGGGGCCGCGGGTGCCCCAGCTGCCGCGGGTCGGCGACGGCAAGATCTCCACCCTGCCGGGCGTGCTGGCCGACTCCGGCGTCGACCGCGGCGTGCTGCTCGGCATCGCCGACACCGCCAAGTACGTCGACGGGACCAACCGCTTCGTGGCCCGCTCCCGCGGTGGCCCGCTGCTCGGCTTCGGCACGATCCACCCCGACCTCCCGGTCGAGGAGAACCTCGCCTCGCTGCGCCGCAACGGCATCCCCGGGGTGAAGCTGCACTCGCTGTTCCAGGGGTTCGCCTACGACGACCGGCGGGTCTGGGACATCCTGGAGGCGTTCGGCTCGGAGATCGCCGTCATCGCGCACGTGGGCGCCGGCGGGGACCGGGAGAGCAACGAGCGGGCCACGCCCGGGATGATCCGCGACATCGTCCGGCAGTTCCCGGACCTGCGCCTGGTGGCCTGCCACTTCGGCGGCTACCACAGGCTCGAGGAGGCCGAGGCCGACCTGCTCGGCGAGAACGTGTACCTGGAGACGTCCTGGCCGCCGACCATGGCCGAGCTCGCCCCCGAGCGGGTGCGGGAGATCATCGGCCGGCACGGCGCCGACCGGATCGTGTTCGGCTCGGACTGGCCGATGGCCGACCCGGCCCGGGAGATCGCCGCCGTCCGGGCGCTGGGCTACGACGACGAGACCACGGCCGGCATCCTCGGCGGCAACTTCGCCCGGCTCATGGGCATCGCCGAGGGCGAGCCGGCGCCCGGCCCGCTGGTCGAGGAGGCGCCCCGTGGCTGACGGCGTGCTGGTCGACCAGCGGGGCGACGCCACCTGGATCACCCTGAACCGGCCCGACCGGCGCAACGCCTACGACCCGGAGATGGCCGAGGCGGTGGTCGAGGCCCTCGACGGCAGCACCCGCAGCCGCGCCGTCGTCATCACCGGGGTGCCGGGCTCGTTCTGCGCCGGGGGGGCGCTGACCAACCTCTCGGCGCCCGACGTGACGAGCCTGCGCGGGCTCTACCGGGCCTCGCTGCGGCTGTTCGACGCCATCCGCAACCACCCCCGGCCGGTGATCGCCGCGGTCAACGGCCCGGCCGCCGGCGGGGGCAACGAGCTCGTGGTGGCCTGCGACCTGGCGGTCGCCGGCGAGTCGGCCACGTTCGGGCAGACCGGCCCGCGGGTGGGCAGCGCCCCGGTCACCGGCGCGACCAACGTGCTCGGCGTCCAGATCGGCGAGAAGCGGGCCAAGGAGATGGCCTTCCTCTGCCGGCGCTACACCGCGGCCCAGGCGCTCGAGCTGGGGCTGGTCAACGCCGTCGTCCCCGACGACGAGCTGGTCGGCGCGGTGGACGCGCTGGTCGAGGAGCTGTCGGTGCTCTCCCCGCGGTACCTGGAGATCGCCAAGGTCAGCTCGAACGTCTGGTGGAACGCCGCCCGCGACTCGTTCACGAACGGGCTGGGCATGCTCGTGCAGGCGATCGGCAGCCCGGACATGGCCGAGGGCGCCCAGGCGTTCCTGGAGAAGCGCCGCCCGCGGTTCCCCCCGCCCGACGCCTGAGCCTCCTCTCCGCCGCGATCCCCGCGCCGCGATCCCCGCTCCGCGATCATGAAGTACGGGAAGCGACACACGGGGACCGGCCCGCGTGTCGCTTCCCGGAGTTCGTGATCGTCGGGGGACCTCGGCACATCAGGGCTGGCCCCGACCGTGAGTCCGCGGATCGAGTTCTGCGCATCCCCCTTGCTTCGTGACTCAAGTCACGACTAGGGTCGAACCCTGACAATGATGCGGTCCTTATCGATGCGCCCGTCGACGTCGGTGAACCGCGGGGGCGCCGGCTGGCGTCCCGAGACCTGAGGGATGCCGCTCGCCGCCAGGGATGCGGCGCCCCTGCGACCGCCGAGTCGCCGTCCGAGATAGGGAGCGTCGTGCCCGAAGAATTCGACAGCTACAGGGACCTGCACGACTACGCCCTCGATGAAGAAGACGAGAAGTGGCTGCTGCGCGAGCAGAAGGAATGCACGTTCATCTGGTCCAACAAGCAGGGTGAACCGGTGGGCGTGATCATGATGTACCTGGCCGATCGAGGGAAGATCTGGCTGATGGTCACGGAGGACCGGGTGCGGGTCGCGGCGGTGCGGCGGGACCCCCGGACGTGCATCGTCATCTCGAGTGCGGGACTGCCTGGCGGTACTGGCAAGACCGTCACGTACAAGGGCACCACGCGAGTTCTTCCGCACGACGCCCCGGAAGCGGCCGGATGGTTCTTCCGCGACTACGCCGCGAAGATGAACGGGGAGGGGAATGAGGAGCGGATCGAGTTCTTCCGCACCGTGCTCGACATCCCTGAGCGGGTCGTGCTGGAGTTCACCCCCGGGAAGAAGATCACGTACGACGGCGACAAGATGGCCGCCTTGACGCCCGGAGCCTCCGGCAAGTTCGACGACATGTACAAGTGACCGTCCGGCCACCGCAGAAAGGCGTGGAAACGTGACCGAGAAGAAGTCGGATTTCCGTGTCCGCCGCGTGGTCCACGGCACCGGGACGGATGGCCGGTCCACCGTCCTGGCTGATCGTGACGCACCCCTGCGCCTCGAGACCCCGGCATTCACCATCGTGGACATCTGGCGTTTCGACGGCCTGCCGACCCGGATCTCCGCTGACGACGGGCTGCCCGACCAGATCGAGTTGACCCCGCCGTCCGGCTCGGCGGTGTTCCGCATGTGCTCGATCGCGCCGGACGAGGAGTGGGCGGGGCGGTCCTATGACGAGTCGCTCGCGGCCATCGGACACGAGGCGGCCGAGGGCAACGGCGAAGAGACTCCTCCCTCGGAGGACGGCAGTCATGCCACCGACACCGTGGACGTGGTCGTGGTCCTCTCCGGCGAGGTCTACTGCGTCACCGACACGCACGAGACGCTCCTGAAGCAGGGGGACGTCGTCGTGCAGACCGGGAACGCCCACTCGTGGAGCAATCGCAGTGACGAGGTGTGCAAGGTCGCCTTCGTCATGGCGACGGGCACCAGGGACGCCGGCTGAGGTGACGTGCACCGTGTCGGTCAGGGCCGCGTCCGGGAGTCGGTCGGACCGGGGGAGCGACGCGGCCGTGTGCGGTGCACGGGCTCGCTGCGGAAGGGATCGGGACCATGGACATCGTCGGTCAGACCAGCGTCCCGGAGCTGTCGGCTGACAGTGGCCGGATCGCCCGGCAGGTGGGCGTGCTGGCCGCCCGCGCCGCCATCACGGACCTCAACGCGTTGTACATGATGGCCGTCGACGACCACGACATCGAGGGCGTCCTGGCGTGCTTCGCGCCCGACGGCAGCTTCACTCGCCTGGGTGGCACGGTCTCCGGTCACGCAGCCCTCCGTGACTTCTACGTCGGCATGATGGACCGCTACGTGACCACGTTGCACGTCCCGAACTCCCACGTGGTGCGCGTCGGGGACGAGAACTCGGCCACGGGAGTCGTCACCGGCCACGCGGAGCTCTCCCTGGCAGGGACGCTCATGATGGCCGCGTTCCGCTATCCGGACCGCTACCGCAGGGTCGATTCGCAGTGGGTGTTCCAGGACCGCTCGCTGCGGTTCATGTACGTGACGCCCTTCTCCGAGATGGCGTCGACGTTCACCGGGCCCGCGCGCATCCGCTGGCCGGAGGCGCCGCCGGTCGAGGCCGACATCCCGGAGCAGTTGCCGACCTGGCGCAGCTACCGCTCCTGAGTGTGCCTTCCCGCTTCCGGAGGCAGGTCCCTGTCGGCTCGACCTGAGACCCGGTTCGCCGGGCTGCTGCGGGCTGGGCCGCCGCGGCCGTCGCCGGCGATCTTGCGGCTGTCGTGGCTCTTCTGCCGGCCGGTCGGGGTCACCTCGAGCACGGCCCGCCGCGGGCTGTCGAGCAGCCGGACGAAGGCGGCCGGGTCGTCGGCGGCCATGCGCTGCGCGAACGCCGGGTAGAACCAGTCCTTGGTCGCGCGGTCCTCGTGCACGGTGACCGCGCCCTGCACGGCGACCATCCGCCGGCCGGGCAGCCCGGTGCCGCGGTTGTCGACGACGAGGGTCAGCCGCGGGTCGGCCCGCAGGGACTCCAGGTGGTCCCGGCCGGCGACCGCGGTCAGCCAGAACCGGCCGTCGCGGCGCAGGAAGCTCATCACCACCGCGGCCGGCCAGCCCTCCCGGGAGGTGTAGGCCACCGTGCACTCGGTCTGCACGGCCAGCAGCTCGTCCTGGTCGGCGGCGCCGAGGAACGTCCCCCGCAGGTCCTCGATGTCCCTCGTCCCGACCCGGGGGCGCTCGGCACCGGTCATCGGTCCTTCTCCCCTCAAAACCCTTGTTATCCTTCGCAGGTTCTGGCTGGATGATGGCACGGGTCGCACACCCGGGTCACCCCCTGCGGAGGTCGCATGTCCGGCACACCCTCGATCGGTGCCTGGCTCGCCCGGGCGGCCGGCCGGGCGGCCGCGGACGCCGGCGCGCTGGTCCACGGCGAGCGGGTCACCTGGGCCGACCTCGACCACCGCGCCGACCGCGCGGCCGCCGGCTTCGTCGCCCTCGGGTTGCGACCGGGCGACCCGGTGTGCGTGCTCGTGCGCAGCAGTGTCGCCACCCTGGCGGTGTGGTTCGGCCTGGCCCGCGCCGGGCTGGTGGAGGTGCCGCTGAACCCGGCCAGCGGCCCGACCCTGCTGCGCTACCTGCTCGAGCACAGCGGCGCCGGTGTCGTGGTCTGCGACGCGGAGTTCGAGGCGGCGGTGCGCGCCTGCGCCGGGGACGGCGTCCGGGTGGTCGTGTACGGCCGGCCGGCCGGCGGGGACGGGCTCGACCTGGCCGACGTCCTCGCCGCCGACCCCGTCCCGCTGCCCGAGGTCGACCCCGCCGCGCCGGCCGTCGTCCTCTACACCTCCGGCACGACCGGCCCGCCCAAGGGCGCGGTGCTCTCCCACCGGGCCAACGTCAACCTCGCCCGGCACACGGTCGGGCTGATGGGCTACACCGCGGCCGACCGGCTCTACAGCGTCTTCCCGCTGTTCCACTCCAACGCCCGCTACTGCAGCGTGATGACCGCCGCGGAGGCCGGCGCGGACCTGGTGCTCGACCGCACCTTCTCGGCCAGCCGGTTCTGGGACACCTGCCGGGCCCACGGCATCACCGCGTTCAACTACCAGGGCGCGATGATGAGCATCCTGCACAAGCAGCCACCCCGGCCGGACGACGCCGACAACCCGGTGCGGGTGGCGTTCGGGGCGCCCTGCCCGCCGGAGGTCTTCGAGGCCTTCGAGCGCCGCTTCGGCGTCCGGCTGACCGAGATCTACGGCAGCACCGAGGTCTCCATCGTCACCGACATGCCGCCCACGGCCCGCCGCGTCGGCACCGCCGGCCGCGAGTCGGCCAACTACACCGTCGCCGTGGTCGACGAGCGCGACGAACCGCTGCCGCCCGGGACGCCCGGCGAGATCGTGGTGCGGCCGAAGAAGCCGGGCTGGATGTTCGACGGCTACGCCGGCAACGCCGAGGCCACCGCGACCGCATGGCGGGAGCTGTGGTTCCACACCGGCGACCGCGGCGTGCTCGACGCCGACGGGTTCCTCACCTTCCTCGACCGGATGAAGGACACCATCCGCCGGCGCGGCGAGAACGTCTCCTCCTGGGAGGTCGAGCGGGTCGTCGCGGAGCACCCGTCGGTCGCGCAGGTCGCCGCCTACGGGCTGCCCTCGGAGCTGTCGGAGGAGGAGGTGGCCGTCGCCGTGGTGCCCGCCGAGGGCGCCGCGGTCGACCCGGTGGAGCTCGTCGCGCACTGCCGCCGCGGGCTCACCCCGTTCGCCGTCCCCCGCTACGTGCGCGTGCTCGACGCGCTGCCGCTGACGCCGAGCCAGCGGGTGGAGAAGTACAAGCTGCGCGCGGACGGCGTCCCGCCCGGCACGTGGGACCGGGAGGCCCCGTGATGCAGCGGTTCACCCGCACCGACCCGGAGCCGGGCGTCGCCGTCCTGACGATGAGCCGGCCCGAGAAGCTCAACGCGATGGACCAGGTCTGGTTCCGCGAGCTGCTCGAGGTGATGGGCACGATCGGGGTGGACGACGGCGTCCGCGCGGTCGTCCTCACCGGTTCCGGCCGGGCCTTCTCCGCCGGCGGCGACATCGACATGTTCGCCGGCCTGGACGGCGACGTGACCCGGGTCCGCCCGCACCTCAAGCTGGTCTACGACGCCTTCCACGCCGTCGAGCGGTGCGCCGTGCCGGTCGTCGCCGCGGTCAACGGCATCGCCTTCGGCGGCGGGGCCGAGCTGGCCCTGGCCTGCGACGTGGTGCTGGCCGCCGAGTCGGCCCGCTTCGCGTTCAAGGAGCCCACCGTCGGCCTGATGCCGGGCTACGGCATCGTGCGGGGGCCCGACGTCCTCGGCCGGCACTGGACCCGCTACCTGGCCCTCACCGGGCGCGACGTGGACGCCGGCCGCGCCGAGCGGGCCGGGCTGGTCCAGGAGGTGCACCCCGACGACGACCTGCTGCCCGCGGCGGTCGGCCTGGCCGCCGAGATGGCCGCCCACCCGCCGCTGGCCGTCCAGGTCGGCAAGGCGTTCGTCAACCGCAACGCCGAGGGCGGCTTCAACGAGTCGGTCGAGGCCATCGCCCTGCTGTTCGACACCCCCGAGCACCGCGCCGCGGTCAGCGCCTTCCGCGCCGCGCGCGGCCGATGAGAGGAGCACCCGTGAGCTCACCCGACGAGCGCGCCGTCGTCGAGGCCTACCTCGACGCCGTGGGGCGCCTGGACCTGCCCGCCATCGAGGCGACGTTCGCCGAGGACGTCGAACTGGTGCTGCCCTACGCGCCCCCGGGCTTCCCGAAGGTGTCCCGCGGGCGCACCGAGGCGATGAAGGTCTACCCCGAGGGCGTCATGGAGCCGATGCGCTTCGCCGACTACCGGATCGACGCGCTGGAGGGCCGGCCGGGGGAGTGGGTCGCCGAGTACACCAGCGACACCGTGGTGATCCCGACCGGCCGGCCGTACCGGAACACCTACATCTCGCGGTTCACCGTCCGCGACGGCCGGATCACCCGGCTGGCCGAGTTCTTCGATCCCGTCGTCCTCGTCACCGCCCTCGGCGGCGAGGTGAGCATGCCGTGAGCCGGCTGGCCGGGAAGGTCGCCCTGGTCACCGGGGCCGCCCGCGGGCAGGGCCGCGCGCACGCCGTCACCCTGGCGCGGGAGGGCGCCGACGTCGTCGCCGTCGACATCGACGCGCAGGTCGCCACCGTCCCGTACGACACCGCGCGCGAGGACGACCTGCGGGAGACCGCCGCCGCGGTCGAGGCGCTCGACCGCCGGATCCTCGCCCGCACCGCGGACGTGCGGTCGTCGGCGGCACTGGCCGAGGTCGTCGCGGAGGGCCTGGACGCCTTCGGGCAGATCGACGTGCTGGTGGCCAACGCCGGCGTCTTCTCCCAGGCGCCGTTCTGGGAGATGGACGAGCAGACCTGGGACGACGTCCTCGACGTGAACCTCAAGGGCGTCTGGCGTTGCATGAAGGCCGTCGCCCCGCACATGGTCGGGCGGCGCAGCGGCTCCATCGTGCTCACCTCGTCGGTCAACGGGTTCCGCGGCAACCCCGGGGCTGCGCACTACGCGGCCAGCAAGCACGGCGTGCTCGGGCTGATGCGGAGCGCCGCGCTGGAACTGGGCCCGCACCGGGTGCGGGTGAACGCGGTCTGCCCCGGGCTGGTCGACACGCCCATGGTCAACTGGCCGGGCCTCTACGACCGGATGGCCGGCCGGCCGGGCGGGACGCGGGCGGACTTCGAGGCCGCCGCCCTGCACTACGGGATCCTCGGCGGCCAGGGCGGCCTCCCGCCGGAGACGGTCGCCGACGCCGCCGCGTGGCTGGCCTCCGACGGGGCCTGGGCGGTGACCGGCCAGGCGATCGCCGTCGACGCCGGCCACCTGGCGCTGCCGGGCTTCAACCCGGCACCCCTCGCGCCGTGACGGGCGCGGCCCTGACGCCGGCCCGGGGGCGCCGGTCCCTCAGGCCCCCGCCCACGGGCCGAGCTGGGCGGGCCGGGGCGCCGCGCCCGGGAAGCGCAGGGCGAGCTGGTCGGTGACCGCGGTCGGGTAGTCGGCGGCGGGCACGGCGTAGAGGAAGCGCAGCCGCCGGGAGCGGAACCGCCACCGCCCCTCCTCCCGCCGGTAGGCGTCGGAGTACCGGAAGGCCAGCACCATCGCGGTGCCGTCGATCGCCTGCTCGGCGTGCATCGACACCGTGCCGGTCGCCTCCCCCGGCGCTCCCCGGTCGAGGACGTGGGCGTGCGGCGAGTGCGCCGTGGGCCCGGACGCCGCCAGCCGGCGGGCCAGGTAGTCGACGACGGCGTCGCGCCCCTCCACCCGCTCGGCGATGCCGGCGAACACGGCGTCCGCGGTGAACAGCCCGCGCAGCGTCCCCCAGTCGCGGTCGTCGACGGCGAGGGCGTACCGGGCGACCAGCTCGTGCAGGGCGAGGGCGTCCTCCACCCGGGTCAGGCGGGCGGCCGGGCCCGGGCGGAGGCCCCGGCCGGGGGCGGTCGTGGGGCGGCGCGGGCCGCGCCCCCGGCCGCCCCCGGCGAGGTGCATCAGACGACCGTCTCGGCCTCGTACGCGACCATCGAGGCCCCGGCCTGGGCGAAGTTGGCCATGTCCGCCTGGGCTTCCGCGCCCTGGGGGGAGCCGAGGTCGGCCAGCGCGTCGTCCTTCGACGGCCACTCCATGACCGCGGTCACGAAGTACTCCGGCCGCGAGCCGTCGAGGGTCTCGCAGGGGCCCCAGGTGTAGGAGCTGACCCGCTCCAGCCGCTTGCCCAGCGGCGCGTGGGTGCCCCGGTAGTGCTCCAGGAAGGCCTGCGGGTCCTCCGGGTGGTGGTAGTTGACGACGATCCGGTACACGCTGCTCTCCTCTTCCCGCGGGGCCTCGGTGCCCCGGCGTCCTCAGGCCCGGTAGGTCTCCCAGGTGGGGGCGCTCTCCGGGTAGTCGGCGGGCTCCGGGGCGGTGCGCGGCCAGCGCATCCGCTCCACCGAGCCGAAGCTGGTGGCCAGCTCGTCGGCCGGCACGGCGTACATGAACGTGATCGACCGCTTCGCGAACAGCCACCGGCCGTCGACGCGGCGGTAGTCGTCCTCGTACCGGAAGGAGGCGAGCACCAGCGTGGACCGGGTGGCCAGCTCCGCGTGCCCGTGCGACCAGCCCGACGCCGTCCCGTCCCCGTGCAGCTGCACCACGCCCGGGTGCGGGGTGTGCAGCATGGTCCGGTAGGTGTCGAAGCTGGCCACGTAGGCCGCGCGGATCTCCGCGCGCCCGGTGGCCGCCACGCCGCGGCGCTCGAAGACGCCGTCGGCGGTGTACATCGCCACCACGCTGTCGACGTCGTGGTCGTCGACCGCCCGCGCGTAGAGGACGCCGAGGTCGGCGATCGCCTGCCGGTCGGCCTGCGCCCGCACCGCCCGGGCCAGCGCGCCGAGGTCGCCCTCCGGCAGCCCGGCGACCGTGGTGAGGTCGGCGGTCACCGCCGGGAGGTCGAGCCGGCTCACGCCGGCACCCCCGCCGGGGCGGGCAGGGTGCGCAGCACCTCGAGCAGCCGCTCGGGGATGGCCGCCTTGCCGCCCTCCGGGGTCCGGCAGACGAAGGTCATCGACCCGTGGGTCACGACCTCCCCGTCCCGGGTGAAGTCGAAGCCCAGCGTGTAGGACGACGTCCCCACCCGGTCGAGGGTGATCTCCACGGTGAGCTCGTCGAAGACCCGCACCATCCGCTTGTAGGTGCAGTCGGAGTGCACGCCGACGGTGAGCACGCCGAGCGAGTCGACCAGCTCACCGCTGCGCAACCCGTGGGAGTACAGCCACAGGGTCTGCGCGCGCTCCATCCACGGGTAGTAGATGGCGAAGTAGGCGATGCCGACGGTGTCGCAGTCGCCGTAGGCCAGCTGGAACCGCAGCGGTTCGTACGTCACGGCAGCACCACCGTCGCGCTCCCCGAGATGACCGGCGCCGGCCCGTCGCCCTCGCCGTCGCCCTCGCCCTCGCCCTCGCCGACGACCTCCACCACGAGGTCGCAGTCGGCCAGCCGGGCACCGCTCTCCTCTCGGACGGCGGTGACCGTGCCCCGCACCCGGAGGTGCTGGCCGGCCAGGACCGTGCCGAGGAAGCGCACCCGCAGCCGGCGCAGCCGGTCGGCCCCGCCGGCCCACGCGGTGACCGCGTTCATGGCGTAGCCCATGGTGAGGGGGCCCTGGTTGACCGGCCGGTCGCCCATGCCGAGGGCCTGCAGCGTCGCGACGTCCCAGTGGATCGGCGTGGGGTCGGCCAGCAGCGCGGCCATCGTCTTCATCTTCTCGGCGCTGACCGAGGGGACGTCGTAGGCGGGCAGCCCGGTGCCGACCGCCACGGTCGCGGCCGCGGTCATGCATCCCTCCGCGGGAAGACGATGGAGTTCCAGCAGGTGGCCACGTGGCTCCCGTCCTCGATCTCGTGCCGGTCCGTCTCGTGCAGGTCCGTCTCGTGCAGGTCCGTCTCGTGCAGGTCCGTCTCGTGCAGGTCCATGGCGTAGCCGACGACGTCGAAGGCGCCGGTGCGCCGGCCGACCTTGCGCTCGCCGGAGACGATGCCGCCGCTGACCCGGTAGGTGGCGCCGACCCGGAGCGGCCGGTGCAGCGTGGTCTCGTGCTCGCCGAACACCGGCCCGTCGGCGGCGGTGGCGCCGAACCAGCCGAACAGCTCGTCCCAGGTGATGCCCATGGCGCCGGTGGCCGCCATCCAGGCGAACAGCGGGTGGGCGACCTGCTCGCCGGCCCCCGGCAGCACCGACGGGGGCTCGGCGAGCACGGTGTCGGCCAGCAGCCAGGCCCGCCACGGGTGGACGGTGTAGGTGCCGCCGGGGAACCGGCGGCCCACCTGCGCCTGCAGCTCCGCCTCCCCGAAGGGCACTCAGACCCCCCGGTCGCGGTCGGCCCAGTAGGGCTGGCGCAGCTCCCGCTTGAGGATCTTGCCGGTCGGCGCCTTGGGCAGCTGGCCGACGAAGTCCACCGAGCGCGGCTTCTGGTAGCCGGCCAGGTGCTTCCTGGCCTCGTCGATGATGTCCTGCTCGGTGGCCGCCTGCCCCGGCTTGAGGACGACGACGGCCTTGACCGACTCGCCCCACTCGTCGTCCGGGACGCCGAAGACGGCGCACTCCAGCACGGCCGGGTGCTGGTTGATCGCCTCCTCGACCTGCACGGAGTAGATGTTCTCCCCGCCGGAGATGATCATGTCCTTGGCGCGGTCGACGATGAAGACGTAGCGGTCCTCGTCCCACGTGGCCATGTCGCCGGTCCACATCCAGCCGTCGCGGATGGTCTGCGCGGTGAGCTCCGGCTGGTTGAGGTAGCCGATCATGTTCTGCTCGCCGCGGACGATGATCTGCCCGGCGGTGCGCCCGTCGCGGGGCACGTCGCGGCCGAGCTCGTCGACGACGCGGATCTGGGCGGTGAAGCCCTCCCGGCCGCAGGAGCGCAGCCGCTCGGGGTGGTCGCCGTTCACCGCGCGGACGTGGTCCTCCTGCGACAGGAAGGTCATGCCGGCGCCCTCGGTCTGCCCGTAGCCCTGGATCATCGTGCAGGGGAAGTTGTCCATCGCCGCGCGGACGACCGAGGAGGGCATCGGGCCGCCGCCGTACTGGAAGTTGCGCAGGCTGGAGAGGTCGTAGTCCGCGAAGCCCGGCACGGCCATCATCCAGTTGATCATCGTGGTGATGCCGAGGAACGCCGAGACCTTCTCCTCCTGGATGATCTCCAGGGCCTGCTGCGCCTCGAAGTTGACCAGCACGAGCGGGCAGCCGTGCCGGTTGTAGTTCATCGCCAGCACGGTGGGGATGTGGTACATCTGCCCGGTCAGCATGTAGACGTCGGTGGGCACGATCCGCTCGGCCACGGTCTGGGCCAGCATCATCGCCCCCGCGCTGCGGTGGGTGTGCACGGCGCCCTTGCTCTTCCCGGTGGTCCCGCCGGTGTAGAGGATGAAGAACGGGTCGTCGTCGAGCACCGAGGAGACCCAGATCGGCTCCTCGTCGCCGGCGGACTCGACCATCCGGGTGAAGCTGCCGTCGCTCTTGTCGCCGAACTGCAGCCAGTTCGGGACGTCGACGTCGCGCTGCAGCTGCTCGACCGCCTCCGACCACTCGTCGGCGCTGATCACCGCCTTCGGCGCGGCGTCGCGGACGATGGTGGCCAGCTCCTCGCCGGCCAGCCGCCAGTTGAGCGGTTGGAGCACCAGGCCGGCGCGGCCGGCGGCGTAGTACAGCGCCATGTACTCGGCGCAGTTGCGGGAGAGGACGGCGAACCGGTCGCCCTTCTCCAGGCCCAGCCCGCGCAGGCCGTTGGCCGCCCGTCGCACCAGCTGGTCGAACTCCGCGTAGGTCATCCGGCGGCTGTGGGGGACGTCGACGATCGCCTCGGCGCGCGGGGTCAGCGCGGCCCACTTGGCCGGGATCAGGCCCTGGTTCACGGCGGCTCTCCTTCCGGGGGCGGGCGCGGTCAGTACGGGAGGTCGAGCTCGATGTGCCGCTTGGTGAACCGCCACGCGCCGTCGCCCTCGCGGACCAGCTCGTCCTCGTAGCGCGCGGTGGAGAGCAGGGTCGCCGTGCCGTCCTGGACGGAGATGAGCGTGAGGTAGGAGCTGACCACGGCGCTGTCCTCGGTCTCCTTGCGCAGGACGACGTTCGTGGTGACGTGCCGGCGCTGGTCGGTCTGGCCGGCCAGGCTGTCGGTCATCAGCTTCATGACCGCCTCCTTGCCCTCGAACGGGCCGATGAGGTCGCCGCCGGCGATCCGCATGCTCAGCACCGCCCCGTCGGCGAAGGTGTCGGCCATCTCCGTCATGTCGTTCTCGTCGTAGGCGATGGAGTACCGGTTGAGCACGTTCTCGATGGCACCGCGAGCGGACATGTGGCGACCTCCTCGATCGGCCGACGGCGTCGTCGGCGTGGCTGTGTGATCGGGCTTACCCTATGCATGGTTCGCCTGGTTGAGAAGCCCCCGGTGCCGGCCCGGTCCGCGGCGCCCGGCCGGGCGCCGCGGACCGGGGCGGGGTCACGCCGCGGTCGGGACGTCGAACTCGACCAGCAGGCTCGCCACGCTGCGGGTGTAGAGGCCGACCTCCCGCGGCGTGAAGCCCTCCTGGTAGCGCAGGTTCGGCAGCCGGTCGAGCACGAGGCCCAGCGCGACGGCCATCTCCTCCCGGGCGAGGAGCGAGCCGACGCAGAAGTGCCGGCCGAGGATGAACTGCACGTGGTTGGCGGCCCCGCTGAAGGCCTTGGCCACGTCGAGGTCGGGGCGGTGGATGTCGAAGACGTCCGGGTCCCGGAACTGCCGCTCGTCGCGGTTGGCGGCGGCGAGCATCATGATGCAGGTCGAACCGGCGGGGATCGTGGTGCCCTCGATCCGGACGTCGTCCTCGGTCTGGCGCATGATCATGTGCACCGGGCCGGAGAAGCGCAGCGTCTCGGCGATGACGGCGTCGGCGAGCGACCGGTCGGCGCGGACGGCGGCCATCTGCTCCGGGTGGTCGAGCAGGTTGCGCACCATGCTGGCGATCGCCTTGTCGGTGGTCTCGCCGCCGGCGACCAGCAGCAGGCTGACGAACGCCTTGATCTCCTCGTCGGACATCCGCTGCCCGTCGACCTCGGCCCGGCACAGGCGGGAGAGCAGGTCGTCGCCGTCGCCGGAGCGGCGCTCGCGGATGATCGGCATCATGTAGTCCCGCAGCTCCTCGCGGGTCTGGTCCGCCTGGGCCGTGATCGCCGGGTCGCCGGCCAGGTTGTTCAGGTGGGCCATGATCGAGTGGTACCAGCGGTGGAAGCGCTCCTGGTCGCTCTTGGGCAGGCCCAGCATGTCGACCATCACGTTGATCGGGAACCACGTGGTGAACTCGGCGACCAGGTCGGCCCGTCCGCGGCCCACCAGCCCGTCGGCCAGGTCGGCCGCGGCGCGCTCGACCGCCCGGGTGACCAGCTCGGCGGCGTTGCGGGTGATGACCGGCAGGAAGGCCTCCAGGCCCTTGCCGCGGAAGAACGGGTTGAGCAGGGCGCGGTGGGTGGCGTGCTCCCGGCCCTCCATCTGCAGGATGGTCCGGCCGTGGATGGGCTCGAGCTGCCAGTCGTAGTTGCGGCTCGAGAAGGCCGGGCTGCGGAAGGCCGACGCGCAGTCGGCGTACCGGCTGATCAACCAGCTCTGCGTCGCCTCGTGGTGGTGCGCCGGGTGGAAGTCCCGCAGGACCCGGTGGAAGGGGTAGGGGTCGGCGATGAACTCCGGGGACAGGATGTCCGGGGCCTGCGGGGGCACGGTCGACTGGGCCATGGGGGTGCTCCTGGTGGACTCGGCAGCGCGGCACGAAAGCCTGTGCACCATATGCAGGCTGTGAGCCGGCTCACAAGGAGCGGCCGCCGCCACGGGTCCGTGGCGGCGGCCGCTCCGCGCCGGGGACGACCGGGTCGCCCCCGGGTTCACTTCACGAACGCGCCGGCGTCCACCGGGAACGCCACGCCGGTGACGTAGCGGGCCTCGTCGCTGGCCAGGAACAGCACGGCGTTGCTGATGTCCACCGGCTCGATCCAGGGCACCGGCAGGGTGTTCAGCGACAGGAACCCCGGCATCGCCTTCTCCTGGCTGGGCTCGGGGTCGCCGGGGGAGAACATCGCCCAGGTGCCCGGGTTCTGGATCATGAGCGTGTCGACGTTGGTCGGGTGGATCGTGTTGACCCGGATCGAGTGCGGCCCCAGCTCGTTGGCCAGGGTGCGCATCAGCCCGACGATGCCGTGCTTGCAGGCGACGTAGTGGGCGACGTTCTGGATGCCCTTGAGGCCGCCGATCGAGCTGGTGAACAGGATCGACCCGCCCCGGCCGGCCTCGATCATCGCGGGGATGGCGACCTTGGCGGTGTGGAAGACGCCGGTGAGGTTGACGTCGACCATGTCCTTCCACTGCTCGCCGGTCAGCTCCCACGCCTTGCCGTAGGTGGCGATGCCGGCGTTGGCGACCACGGTGTCCACCCGGCCGAGCTCGGCCAGGCCGGCGTCGAAGGCGGCCTGGAGGGCGCCGAGGTCGCGGACGTCGGCCTTGCGGGCGACGATCCGCCGGTCGAGGGCCTCCACCGCCGCCACCGTCTCGGCCAGCTCCTCCTCGGTGGCCAGCGGGTAGTACGGCGTGACGGTGCCGATGTCCTCGCAGATGTCGACGGCGATGATGTCGGCGCCCTCCTGGGCCAGCCGGACCGCGTGGCTGCGGCCCTGCCCGCGGGCCGCGCCGGTGATGAAGGCGACCTTCCCCTCCATGCGCCCTGCCATGGACCTGCTCCTCTCGTCGGGTGTGCCCGGCTGCGGGCGTTTCCGGTCGTGCGCGGTGTCAGCTGCGGGCGCTGGCGGCGGACACGCCGGCGGGGACGGCCCCCGGCGGCAGCCGCCGCTCACCCGGCGTGAAGGTGACCGGGATCCGCTGCCACCCCTTGTTCACGCCCTGTCGCGGGTAGCGCTTGAGCCCGCTCATGTCGACCGCGTAGTCGGGCATGCGCTCCAGGACCTGCTTGAGCATCTCCTTGGCCATCCGCTTGCCGAAGTGCGAGCCCGCGCAGCGGTGCACGCCGACGCCGAAGGCCAGGTGCCGGTTGGGCCAGCGGTGGATGTCGATCTCGTCGGGGTTCTCGAACTGCTGCTCGTCCCGGTTGGCCGACGACCACGCCAGCAGCGCCCGGTCGCCGACGCCCATCGGGCAGCCGTGGAACTCGGTCTCCTCGAGCACCGTGCGGGCCAGCGCCTGGGTGGGGGAGAAGAAGCGCAGGAACTCCTCGATCGCCCGGTCCAGCAGCGACGGGTCGTCGATGAGCTCCTGGCGGACGTCGGGGTGCTCGTAGAGCCAGACGAGGGCCTGGCTGACCAGCGAGGCCGTCGTCCCGACGCCGCCGCTGACCAGCAGCTCGACGATCGAGAAGACCTCCTCCTCGGTGATCGGCCGGCCGTCGACCTCCTGCTGCACCAGGTAGCTGATGACGTCGTCGCGGGGCTCCGCGGCGCGGGCGGCGATCGTCTGCCGCATCTGCTCCGAGCACCAGGGCAGGTCGACCTCCACCGCCTGCTTGTAGACCGGGCTGTCCGTCGGCTCGGCCAGCGTGGCCTGGTGGGAGCGGGCGTAGACCTGCCAGTGCTGCACGTCGAGCCCGAGCCAGTCGATGGTGCAGATCGCGGGGACGCCGATGACCTGGGCGAGGTCGGCCTGGCCGGACTCGATGAGCTCGTCGACGAACCAGGTGGTCCACCGGACGATCATGTCCTCGATCCGTGCCACGGCCGCGGGTGAGGCGATCGGGTTGATGACCTTGCGGAACGCGCGGAACTCCGGCGGGTCCAGCTCGATCGGGATGTGCTTGTGCATCGGCGTCTTCGGGATGACGACCGACAGCCCGGGGCCGCCGTACTGGTCGAGGCGCTGGGAGGAGAAGACGTCGTCGTCCCGGGCGGCCTCGAACACCGACTCGTAGTCGGTCAGCACCCAGAAGCCGCCGTAGGCCTCCGACCACGCGACAGGATGGGTCTGCCGCAGCGCGCGGTAGCTGCCGACCGTGTCGTCGGCGTGCTCCTGCGAGTGGTGGTCGAAGTGGACGACGGGACACCGACCGCGGGCCTGCATGTGGTCTCCGTCTCTGTTCTCCGTCACAGTGTGATAATGCTTATCCTGGTTTTGCTCTGTCAACAGGGTGGGGCGGTGTCGCCCGCACCCGGAGGGGAACGACCATGCACGTCTCTGTCGACCTGAACGTCTGCCAGGGGCACGGCGTCTGCCACATGACCGCTCCGGACGTGTTCGAGCTCGACGAGGAGGACGGCCACGCCATCGTCATGGTGGACCCCGTCCCCGCCGAGCTCGAGGCCGACGCGCAGCTCGCCGCCGACAGCTGCCCCGAGCGGGCGATCACGGTCTCCTGACCGGGCATCCCTGACATGCGCATCGTCGTCGTGGGGGCCTCGCTGGCCGGCGTCCGCACGGTCGAGGGGCTGCGCCGCCGCGGCAGCGACGCCGACGTCGTGCTCGTCGCCGGCGAGCCCGGTGCCGCCGACGGCGTCGCCGTCGACCGGCCGCCGCTGTCCAAGGCCTTCCTCGCCTCGCCGGACGCCGAGGCGGCGCCGCTGACCACGCGGGAGAAGCTCGGGGCGCTGGGCGTCGAGCTGGTGCCCGGCCGCGCCGTCGACCTCGACCTCGGCGCCCGGCGGGTGGGCCTGCACGGCGGCGAGAGCGTGGCCTTCGACCGGCTGGTCGTCGCCACGGGCTCCTCGCCGCGCACCGTCCCCGGCCTGGAGCCGGTCCCGGGGGTGTTCACCCTCCGCACCGCGGCCGACGCCGCTGCCATCCGGGCGGCCTGCACCGAGGACGCCCGGGTGGTCGTGGTCGGCGGGGGGTTCATCGGCGCGGAGGTCGCCTGGACGCTGCGGCAGCTGGGCCGGCCGGTCGCGCTGGTCGAGCCCCTGCCCACGCTCATGGTGCGCGGGCTGGGCCCCGAGCTGGGCGCCGCCATGACCCGCCGGCACGCCGCGGCCGGGGTCGACCTGCACCTGGGGACCTCGGTGGCCGGCCTCGAGGGCCGGGACCGGGTCGAGGGGGTGCGGCTGACCGACGGCACGCGGCTGCCGGCCGACGTCGTCGTCCTCGGGGTGGGCACGGTGCCGGAGACCGGCTGGCTGGCCGGCTCCGGCCTCGACCTGCGCGACGGGGTGGTCTGCGACGAGCACCTGGCCGCGGTCGGCGCCGAGGGCGTGCACGCGGTGGGGGACGTCGCCCGGTGGCACCACCCCCGCTACGGGGTGGACGTCCGGGTCGAGCACTGGACCAACGCGGTGGAGACCGCCGGCGTGGTCGCCGCCGACCTCGCCGGCGAGCGGGCGGTGCACGACGCGCTGCCCTACGTCTGGACCGACCAGCTCGGCGGGCGGCTGCAGGTCTTCGGCCAGGTGCGCCCCGGGGACGAGGTGCGGGTCGTCTCCGGCGACCTCGACGGCTCCTTCGTCGCGATCACCGGCGGGGAGGGGCAGCTGCGCGGCCTCGTCGGCCTCGGCGCGGTCAAGCAGCTCATGCCCTTCCGCAGGCTGCTGCTCGCCGGCGCCGGGTGGGACGAGGCGCTCGCCGCCGCCTGAGCCGCCCGGGGGTCGGTGGCACCCGCGGTCGCCGGGAGCCCCTCCCCGGTCCCCGTCGATCGTAGGCTGCCGCCGTGGGTCCGGACGTGTGGGCCAGCGGGGCGGCCTACGAGCCGTACGTGGGCCGGTGGAGCCGAAAGGTGGCCGCCGAGTTCCTGCGGTGGCTGGCCGTCGGCCGCGGGGCGCGGTGGGTCGACGTGGGGTGCGGCACCGGGGCGGTGACGGAGGCGGTGCTCCGGCAGGCGGACCCCGCCGCGGTGCTCGGGGTGGACGCGTCCGCGGCCTACGCCGAGCACGCCCGCGCGCACCTCCCCGACCCGCGGGCGCGGTTCGTCGTCGGCTCGGCGGGCGCGCTGCCGATCGGGGACGCGCGGGCGGACGCGGTCGTCGGCGGGTTGGTGCTCAACTTCGTGCCCGACGCGGCGCAGGCGGTGGCGGAGATGGCCCGCGTGGCCCGGCCCGGCGGCACGGTCGGCGCGTACGTGTGGGACTACGCGGGCGGGATGCAGCTGATCCGCCGGTTCTGGGACGCCGCGGCGGCGCTGGACCCGCGGGCCCGGGAACTGGACGAGGGGGCGCGCTTCCCGCTGTGCCGCCCCGGGCCGCTGCGGAGCCTGTTCACCGGCGCCGGCCTGGTCGACGTCCGGGTCCACCCGGTCGACGTGCCGACCCGCTTCCGCGACTTCGACGACTGCTGGACGCCGTTCCTCGGCGGGCAGGGCCCCGCGCCCGGGTACGCCGTGTCGCTCGCCGAGGACCGGCGCAGCGAGTTGCGCGAGCACCTCCGCGTGCGGCTGCCGTACGACCCGGACGGGTCCATCCCGCTGTCGGCCCGCGCCTGGGCCGTGCGCGGCGGGCGGTGACCCGGCGGCCCTCCCGTGCGGGCGAGGTCGACCACCCCCGCGGCCGACGGGCTCAGGTGCGGACGTCCCCGACCAGCCCGGTCGTGGACGCCGAGCGTGCCCGCACGCCGGCGGCCGCCGGGGGCACCCGGCGCTGGACGACCGCGTAGGAGACCACCGACAGCGCCATGGCCGCGGCGGTGACCGCCCACGGCACGTCGTAGCCGCCGGTGGCGTCGGCCAGGGCGCCGAACGCCAGGGGGGAGACCAGCGCGCCCAGGTAGTAGCCGCACGACATCACCGCGGTCGCCCGGCCCACCGCGTGCGGTGCCCGGTCGACGGCGACCGCGTGCGCGAACCCGGCGCCGACCATCGCGCCGAGCAGCCCCGCCAGCGCACCCAGGGCCACCAGGGCCAGGCCGAGGTGGGTGCCCGCCCACAGCAGCAGCGTGCCGGCCAGGCTGGTGGCGCAGATGCGGGCGGCGGTGCTCGCCCGGCGGGCCGGTCCCCGGCGGTCGCTGCGGCGCGCGGCCAGGACCATCGCCACGGTGCCCGCGCCGGTGCCGGTCGCCGACACCAGCCCCGCGACGGTGGGGGCGACGCCGCCGTCGACCAGGCTCACCACCAGCCAGGCGGAGAGCGGGTTGGTGCCGATGACGAAGCAGGTGGCCGCCAGCGCCACCCAGGCGAAGCCGCGCGGCAGCCGGGCATGCCCGTGCGGCCCGGTGCCGGCGGGGCCGGGACGCCGGCTGGGCAGCCAGGCGAGGGCGAGCGCCGCGTTGACCGCGGCCAGGCCGGCGAGGGCGAGGCAGACGCCCCGCCAGCCCACCGCCGCAGCCGCCGCCGGCCCGGCCAGCGCCATCACCGTCAGCAGCCCGGGGATGCCCGCGGTCTTCACGGCCACCGCGCCGGCGGCCTGGTCGGCCCGGGACACCGCCGTCACGGCGACGCTGGTCCCGGCGTTGAGGAAGGCGTAGCCGCAGCCGATGACCACGCTGGTCACGAGCAGCGCGGGCAGCGAGCCGACGGCGGCGACGACCGCCAGGCCGGCGGCGGTGAGGGCCTGGTCCCCGGCCACCCACCAGCGTGCCCCGAGCCGATCGACCAGCCCGGAACCGAGCAGGGACGTCACCCCGGTGGCGCCGTAGAACAGGCCGACGACGAGACCGAGCTGGGCGCCGGTGAGGTCGAGGTCGGCGACCAGGGCGGGGCCGAGGTAGCCCACCAGCGGCATCGGCACCGCCCCCAGCCCCATGGCGAGGGTGCTCACCCCCAGGACGGCGGAGCGGGCCGGAGCCTCGCGGGTTCCCCTCATCAGTGCTAATGCTTATCCTAGTTTGACCCGCCGGGGAACCCGTCGTACCCGGCGCCACCCCTCGCACCCCCGGAGGCGCGATGACCAGCACCGCCGCGGCGGGCACCGACGCCCGTCCGACACAGCCGCGCTCCCGCGTGGTGATCCGCTTCGCCGGGGACTCCGGGGACGGCATGCAGCTGACCGGGGACCGGTTCACCGCGGAGGCCGCGGCGTTCGGCAACGACCTCGCGACGCTGCCCAACTTCCCCGCCGAGATCCGGGCGCCGCACGGCACCCTGGCCGGGGTCTCCAGCTTCCAGCTGCACTTCGCCGACCACGACATCCTCACGCCCGGGGACCGGCCCGACGTGCTGGTGGCGATGAACCCGGCGGCGCTCAAGGCCAACGTCGGGGAGCTGCCGGCGGGCGGGGTGCTGATCGTCGACACCGACGAGTTCACCCGCCGCAACCTGGCCAAGGTCGGCTACGCCGCCGACCCCCTGGAGGACGGTTCGCTGGCGCCCTACGCGGTGCACCGGGTCGCGATGACCTCGCTGACCACGGCGGCGCTCGCCGAGCTCGGGGTGGGCAAGAAGGACGCCGAGCGGGCCAAGAACATGTTCGCCCTCGGCCTGCTGTCCTGGATGTACTCCCGCCCCACCGGGGGCACCGAGGCGTGGCTGCGCGCGAAGTTCGCCCGACGCCCGGAGATCGCCGAGGCCAACGTGGTCGCCTTCCGCACCGGGCACGCCTACGGGGAGACCACCGAGGCCTTCGCCGTCCCGTACGAGGTGGCGCCCGCGGTCCTGCCGGACGGCACCTACCGGCAGGTCACCGGCAACCTCGCGCTGGCCTACGGCCTGGTCGCCGCCGGCGTGCGCTCCGGCCTGCCGGTCTTCCTCGGCAGCTACCCGATCACCCCGGCCTCCGACATCCTGCACGAGCTGTCCCGGCTCAAGCGCTTCGGCGTGACCACCTTCCAGGCCGAGGACGAGATCGCCGCGGTCGGCGCCGCCCTCGGCGCGGCCTACGGCGGGGCGCTGGGGGTGACCTCGACCTCCGGCCCGGGCGTGGCGCTCAAGAGCGAGGCGGTCGGGCTCGCGGTCATGACCGAGCTGCCCCTGGTCGTCGTCGACGTCCAGCGGGGCGGGCCGTCCACGGGGCTGCCGACCAAGACCGAGCAGGCCGACCTGCTGCAGGTGCTCTTCGGCCGCAACGGCGAGTCCCCCGTGCCCGTCGTCGCCCCCCGCTCACCGGCCGACGCCTTCGACGCCGCCCTGGAGGCCGCGCGGATCGCCCTGGCCTACCGGACGCCGGTCTTCCTGCTCTCCGACGGCGCGATCGCCAACGGCTCGGAACCCTGGCGGCTGCCCGAGGTCGAGGAGCTGCCCGCCCTCGCGGTGGAGTTCGCCACCGAGCCGAACGGGCCGGACGGGGAGTTCCTGCCCTACCTGCGGGACCCGGAGACCCTGACCCGCCCGTGGGCCGTCCCGGGCACCCCGGGCCTGACCCACCGGATCGGCGGCCTGGAGAAGGCCGACCGGACCGGGGACATCTCCTACGACCCGGCCAACCACGAGCTCATGGTCCGGGTCCGGCAGGCCAAGGTCGACGGCATCGCCGTCCCCGACCTCGAGGTGGAGGACCCGACCGGGGACGCCGACGTCCTCGTGCTGGGCTGGGGGTCGACCTGGGGCCCGATCGGCGCGGCCGTGCGGCGGCTGCGCACCGCCGGGCACCGCGTGGCCCGGGCCCACCTGCGGCACCTCAACCCGCTGCCGGCCGACACCGGCGCGGTGCTGCGCTCGTACCGCCGCGTCGTCGTCCCGGAGATGAACCTCGGCCAGCTGGCGCTCCTCCTGCAGGGCCGCTTCACGGTGCCGGTGGAGTCGGTGACCAAGGTCGCCGGGCTGCCCTTCGGCGCCGCCGAGCTGGCCGAGCGCCTCACCCCGTACGTGGAGGAGAAGGAGCAGGTGACCGCGTGAGCACCGATCTGGGCATGCCCGCCGTCGGCGGGCTGGACCTCGTCCCGGCCGCCGACGCCCCGCAGAAGGCCAAGGACTACACCAGCGACCAGGAGGTGCGCTGGTGCCCCGGCTGCGGGGACTACGCCGTGCTGGCCGCCGTCCGCTCCTTCCTGCCGGCGCTGTCGATCCGGCGGGAGAACGCGGTCTTCATCTCGGGGATCGGCTGCTCGTCGCGGTTCCCGTACTACCTCGACACCTACGGCATGCACTCCATCCACGGCCGGGCCCCGGCCATCGCCACCGGCCTGGCCACCTCCCGCCCGGACCTGTCGGTGTTCGTGGTCACCGGCGACGGCGACGCCCTCTCCATCGGCGGCAACCACCTCGTCCACGCGCTGCGGCGCAACGTGAACATCACGATCCTGCTGTTCGACAACCGGATCTACGGCCTGACGAAGGGCCAGTACTCGCCCACCAGCGAGGTCGGCAAGGTCACCAAGTCCACCCCCGAGGGCTCGGTGGACGCGCCGTTCAACCCGCTGGCGCTGGCGCTGGGCGCCGACGCCACCTTCGTCGCCCGGGTGATGGACTCCGACCGGAAGGGCCTCACCGAGGTGCTCGAGGCGGCGGCCCGGCACCGCGGCGCCTCGCTGGTGCAGATCTACCAGGACTGCCCGATCTTCAACGACGGCTCGTTCGACGTGCTGCGCCGCCCGGACGACGCGGAGTCGCGGGTGATCGCCGTCCGCCACGGCGAGCCGATCACGTTCGGGACCGACGGCCGGTGGGCCGTCGTCCGCCGGGGGTTCGGCCTCGCGGTCGCGCCGGCCGCCGAGGTCGCGCCGGAGGACGTCGTCGTGCACGACGCCACCGACCCCGGGCTGGCCCACGCCCTCGCCCGGCTCTCGGACCAGGACCTCGAGCACGTCGTGCTCGGCGTGCTGCGCCAGGTCTCCCGCCCCACCTACGACGACCTCGCCCGCGCGCAGGTCGCCGCCGCCGTCGACGCCGGGGGCGCGGACCTGCGCGCGCTCGTGCACGGCGGCGACACCTGGACCGTCCGGGACGGTGCGGTGACCACCGCGGCGCAGCCGTGAGCGGGCCGCCGCTCGGGCCCGGCGCCGAGCCGCTGCCGGACGGCGCCGTGGCCGGTCACCACCGGCCCGCCCCCACCCGCACCGCCTGACCGACCCCACGACCCGGGAGGACCCCCGTGACCGCTACCCGCCCCACCCGCTCGCCGCACGACCTGCCCGACGTCGCCCGCCTGACCGTCGGCGTGCTGGGGGGCACCGGGCCGCAGGGGCGGGGGCTGGCGGTGCGGCTGGCCGCGGCCGGGCAGCGGGTGCTGCTGGGCGGGCGGGACGCCGAGCGGTGCGCCGAGGTGGCCGCGGGGGTGG
>NZ_QVQH01000036.1 GCF_003428645.1 Geodermatophilus marinus
AACCCACCCGTCCCGGCCCGGGGCGCCCGCCCGGGACGAAGAACCGACACCGCGCCACCCGCCACGACGTCGGCAAGACCACCAAGCGAGACGCCGAAGACCAACCGGTCAGGGGTTAAACGACAAGGTGAGACCTCGACGACCGTGGGACGGACGGTGACCCGTCGAGCTCCGACCGGCTGCATCGTCAGCGACAGACGCCCGCCGACCACGACCTCCCCGTGCGCGGCGACGATGAACGGATTCCACGCCGGATAGGCCGCCAGATCAGTCAGCACCCGCCACACGCGGTCGGGCGTCGAACGGATGTCGACCGACGTCCTGAGTTCCACGCCCATCCGGACCATCCCCTGCCGGCAAGCCCCGCAGCGGGTCGAGCCTAGCGCTGTCCAGTCGGGCCTCGAACCCGTGAACCGTCGCACACCCGCCCGTCCTCCCGGGCGCCTCGGCGGTTCGCGCAGCGCGATCCGGACGCGATCACCCGCCGGCACGGATCGTCTGCAGCGACCGGCCGGCCGCCCGACCGGCGGGCCCGGACCCCGACAGGAACGCGACCAGCGGGACCGGGCAGCTGTCGTACGTCCGGTGCACAAATCTTCAGCAGCGGGCCATGGGCAGGACGACCGGGTTCCGGTCCGACGGAGGACGACGAGCGGATCGTCCGCGAAGGCGGTGCGGGACGACGAGAAGGACGAGGTGCTCCGCGAGCGCCCGGGAGCAGATCATGACGCTCGAGGGCCTGTCCGACGTACGAGGCGTGACCCCGAAGACGGCCGGGGTGGCGAGCGCGATACGCCTTCCGGCACCGAGCGGCGAACGCCACGGTGTACGGATGACGAGTCCCGGAAGGCTGCGGCGGTTGTCCGGCACCGCGATGGCGACGGCCGTGGCGGTCCTCGTGAGTGCCTGCGGCGGCGGCGGATCCGGTTCCGACCCCACCCCGGGGGCCGCTGCGACCGCGACCACCACGTCGCCGACGACATCCGCGGCGACCAGCGGGACGACCGCGACCGGGACGGCGGCGACCGAGAGCGGGGCCACCGGGACGATGACCGGCGTCGTCATCACCGTCAGCGACAGCGAGTTCGGCCCCATGCTGTTCGACGGGCGGGGCCAGGCTATCTACCTGTTCGACGAGGAGACGACCGCCCAGCCGGCCTGCTACGGCGACTGCGCGGCCGCCTGGCCGCCGGTGCTGACCGAGGGGTCACCCCAGGCGATGGGCAACACCCGCGGCGACCTGCTCGGAACCACCGTGCGGGACGACGGTTCGTTGCAGGTCACCTACGGCGGCCACCCGCTGTACTTCTACGCCGACGAGGATCCCGGGCAGGTTCTCTGCCACGACGTCGAAGGCTTCGGTGGCACCTGGCTGGTCGTGACGCCCGAGGGCGAGGCCGCCCCGGCGTGACCCGGACCGGCGAGGGCGGCGAGATCCGCCGGATCGTCCGAGGCCGGCCGACGAAGCCGGTGCGGCCCCGCGGCGCGACGGCCGTCACAGGCACGCCCTGCGAGGCGGGGGTGGTCGTCGAGGTCGCTGCCGGCACCTGGCAGGTGGTGCGCCGGGGGCACCTCTGACCGGCGCCGCCGCGCCCCACCGGGTGCCGGAGCCGGCGTGGAGGACGGCTCGACCGCTTCGTCGACGCACGTGCTGGTCGACCAGCATCCCGGGCAGCAGTGCGAGCCAGGGCTACCGGGCCGAAGGGGTCTGCCGTGTGCGCGGGTCCGGCCGCGCTGCGTGACCGGCCGCGACCTCCTCCCGGACGCACACGGCGACGGCTTCCGCACGGCTGCGGACGCCGAGCTTGGCCAGCACGCTGCTCACGTGGTGGGCCGCGGTCTTGCGGCTGATGAACAGCCGGGCGGCGATCTCCGGGTTGGACAACCCCGTCGCGACCAGGTCGAGGACCTCCCGCTCGCGAGCGGTCAGCGGACCGGCGCTTCGACCCCCGACCCGCGGGCGGACGCCGAGAGAGCGCAGCAGGGCCGCGGCCGCATCCAGCTGCGACGGAGCGCCCAGCCGGTCGAAGGCGGCCAGGGCGGCGCGTCCGTCCTCCACCGCCAGTGCCGGCGTCGTCCGCGCTTCGGCCCGGGCCAGCAGGAGCTGGACGGTCCCCGCCTCGAACGGGAGCTCCAACTGCCGCAGCAGGCCGAGCGCCGTCGAGAAGCAACCGGCGGCCTCCCCCCACGCACCGCGGGCGGCGGCCACCCGACCGGCCGCGGTGCTCGCCCGGGCGGCGGTCACGCCGGCCGGGTGGCGGGTCGCCAGCACGCCCAGGCGCTCGACGGACCGGGCCGCCGCCTCCGGGTCGCCGAGCGCCAGCAGCGCCTCGACCAGGCGGTCGAGCACGGCCGACTCCGTCGCCTCCGACGCGCCGGCGGCCAGGCACGCCTGCAACCGGGCGACCGCGGCCGCCGCCTCGCCGCGCGCGAGTAGCAGCTCGGCGGCGAGCAGCGCGTCGTCGCAGCCCCGGGCCAGGGCTTCCGCCTCCTCCAGGCGCCCCTGGCGGAGCCGGAGGTCGGCCAGCCGACCGAGCGCCAGGGCGTGGGGTACCGGCCCGGCGCCGCCGGCCATCCGGACGGCCGCGGCCAGCTCGCGCTCGGCCTCGGCCCAGCGGCCCTTCGTGACGAGGAGGCCGCCGTAGTGCGTCCGGCAGGTCGTGAACAGGAACGGGCAGCCGTACCGGGTGAACAGGTCGTCCGCCACCGCCAGCCACTCCGCTGCCCGGCGGACGTCCCCGGTCTCCTCGCAGGCCTCGAGCATCGTGCAGGCCGCCCAGACCGCGGTCCGCAGGCGCCGGCACTCCCCGCCGAGCGTGCCCGCCATCGCCTGGTCGATGAGCGCGAACCCCTCCGAGGCGTGTCCGGCGTGGACCAGCCGGCTGCCGAGGTCCGCGAGCGCGGACAGCTCCAGGTCGACGTCCCCGGTGTGCCGGCCCCGCTCCAGGGCCCTCCTGATCAGCGAGCAGGCCGCCTCGTGGTCGGCAGGGACGTCGAGGGGGACGTAGGCCTCGAGCAGCCAGAACCAGCCCTCGAGGTCGGGCGGCGGGGCGTCGGGGAACACGCTGCGCGCCCGGCCGAGCCAGCCCGATGCGGCCGCGGCGTTCCCGAACTGGACCAGGTGGCCCACGCAGACCTCCATGGCGGCCGAGGCCGCCGCGGCGGGATCCCCGCCGCGGCGGAACGCCACGTAGGCGCGCTCCCGGCACTCGACGGAGGCGCGGGGCTCGCCCTGCCACCACAGCGCCTCGGCCAGTCCGTCCCACACCTGAGCCGGGCACCGCTCCCGGTCGCCGGCGGCGAGCACCGACTCGAACGCGGCCCGGGCCTCCGCCCAGCGCCCCGCCTCGAGCGCCGCCGTCCCGGCGGCGACCAGCTGCCCGCCCGGCACCGGCCCAGTATGCGCCCGGGGATGGGGCGGCTGACCCATGTGCGGTCACGCGTGCGCGGCCAGGCTCGGAGCCATGAGCAGCACCGACACCTTCCAGCTCTCCCTCCAGACGGCGGAGACCTACGAGGCGGCGTTCGTCCCCTCGCTCTTCGCCCACCTGGCGCCGCACCTGGTCGACGCGGCCGGGGTCACCGCCGGTGACCGGGTGCTCGACGTGGCCTGCGGCACCGGCATCGTCGCCCGGACGGCAGCCGAGCGGGCCGGCCCGGCCGGCCACGTGGTCGGGCTGGACCTCAACGAGGCCATGCTGACCGTGGCGCGGCGCATCCGGCCCGACCTGGACTGGCGCCAGGGCGACGCCGCCTCCCTGCCCTTCCCGGACGGCTCGTTCGACGTCGCCCTCTGCCAGTCCGGGCTCATGTTCGTGCCGGACGTGGCCGCGTCCGTCGGCGAGATGGCCCGCGTCGTCCGCCCGGGAGGCCGGGTCGCCGCCCAGGTGTGGAGCTCGCTGGACCGGCAGACCGCGATCCACCCGCTCGCCGACGCCGTCGCCCGGTTCGCCGGTCGGGACGCCGTCGACCTGATCGGCACCTACTTCCGGCTGGGCGACCGCGAGGAGTTCACCGGGCAGTTCACCCGGGCAGGCCTGCGGGTGAGCGACGTCCGGACGCTGCCGGTCACCGTGCGCGCCCCGTCCGTCGACGACTACATCACCACCGAGGTCGAGAGCACACCGCTGGTCGACCGCATCAGCGAGGACGTGTACCGGCGGATCCGCGAGGAGGCGCGCGCCGGCCTGGCCCGATACCGCGACGCCACCGGCGCGCTGGTCCTCCCGCTGGAGGCCTACCTCGTCGCGGCCGCCCGGGGCTGAGGTCGCCTGCGTGGAGCAGGCACCCGACCGCGGAACCCGTCGAACGAAGTCAGGCAGCTGACGAGCACCGACGCATGCCCGCCGGCACCGCGAGCGGGTCCGGCCGAGCAACCCGCCCACGCCGTCCCGCCCGGTGGTGCGGGGGGATCGGTGTTCGGGGGACGGCGCCGCAGGGATCCCGGGTGGGGATCCTCCGCCGGGGAGGGCCGCGGGATCCGTCGGTCGGTGACAGTCCGGTGAAAGCCCGCACGGTGACGCTGTCCCCGACCGCAATGCCGTGCAACCGCTCAGGAGGTCATCGTGACGGCAACGGAGGAACACGCTCCCGGTGTCCTGCGCGATCGGGAGCAGGTCGTCGCCCGGGCACGTGAACTCGTCCCACTGCTCCGGGAGCATGCCGAGCAGGCCGAGGAACAGCGCCGACTGACCGATGAGGTCACCGCGGCGCTGCGCAGCGCCGGGATGTTCGCCCTCACCGCCCCCCGCCGCGTCGGTGGGCACGAGGTGGACGTACGGACGTGGATCGACGTGTGCGCCGAACTGGCCCGCGGGGACGGCTCGGCGTCGTGGGTGGTGGTGCTGATGAACACCGGCGCCTACCTCACCGGGCAGCTGCCCGACCGTGCCAGGGCCGAGGTGTACGGTGCCGACCCCCGTGCCGCGGTGTGCGGCCAGCTGACCCCCAGTGCGACCGCCCGGCCGGTCGACGGGGGCTTCGTGGTCACGGGTCGGTGGGCCTGGGCATCCGGCAGCTACCAGGCCCAGTGGAGCATGGTGACCATCCCCATGCTCGACGACGACGGCCGGCTGGTCGATCTGCGCGCCGCCCTCATCCCCGTCACCGACATGACGATCGAGGACACCTGGTTCGTGGCCGGGATGGCCGCGACCGCCAGCAACACGTTCGTCGCCGAGGAGGTGTTCGTCCCCGAGCACCGCACCCTCTCCGTCCCGGCGATGGGGCAGGGCATGACCCGCGCCGAGCACCTGGCCGACGAGCCGCTCTACCGGTCGACCAGCAACTCCGCGCTCGTGCTGGCGATGACCGGGCCCCTGCTCGGGCTGGCCCGAGCGGCCTTCGAGTGGGTGGTCGCGACCATGCAGCGGGGCAAGCCCGTCGCGTACTCGGTCTACGCACGCTCGCTCGAGTCCCCCAGCCACCAGCTCGCCATCGCCGACGCGGCCGCGCTGATCGACACCGCGACGCTGCACGCGCAGCGGGCAGCTGCCGCCATCGACACCGCCGCGCAGGCCGGCGTCCAGCTCGACCTGCTCGCTCGCGCCCGGATCCGCAGCGACGTGGCGGTCGTCGTGACCCGGTGCCGGGAGGCGGTCGCGCTGCTGCTGGACGCGGCCGGCGCCAGCAGCTTCGCCCGGTCGAACCCGCTGCAGCGGATCTGGCGGGATCTGGAGGTGGCCGGCCGGCACGGCCTGCTCAACGTCGACCTCAGCCGTGAGATGTACGGCCGGGCACTGCTGGGCATCGAGCCGCAGGTCAGCCAGCTGGTGTGACGGCGTGGCGCTGCACCGCCGCCAGGGTGTGTTCGACGACCTGCGCCCGGGGCAGGGCCGCGGCCAGAGCCGCGGCCCGGTCGGCCGCCGGTCGGCCGATCCGCGCACGGATCCGCCGCTCCAGGCGGCGGTAGCGGGCGACGTCGGCACCGGTCACCACCGGAGCCGACGGCGCGATCGCCGCGGCGGCGAGCACCAGCGCCGCCGTCTCCGTCTCACCCACCCTCTCCAGCAGCTCGGCACCGATCCGCAGCGCCGTCCACATCTGGGGCCAGACCCCTGCACGGCGCAGGTGGTGGAGCAGTCCCGGCAGAGCGGTGAGGGCCTCCTCATGCCGGCCCATCCGGGTGAGTGCGGAGAGCAGGGCGATCCGCGCGACGGTGGTCACGTGCGTGACCCGCGCCTGCTCGGCCTGCTCCACCGCGACGCGCAGGACGGCCACGGCGGCCTCGGGGTCGGTCAGCAACCACCGCTCGCCGAGGGCGTACGTCGCGAAGGCCCGGTATCCGCCGCCGACCTCCGCGGCGGCCCTGCACGCCAGGTCCGCGTGCCGGCGCGCCGCTCCCTCGTCGCCGGAGAAGCAGCCGAGCAGCGCGAGGGTGGCGTGGGCGTCCGCCCGGTGCGCCGCGGTCGCTCCGGGCCCGTCGAGCAGCTGGTGCCAGTAGCCCGCCGACCGGTCGTGCTGCCCGCGGTAGAGGGTCACGACGCCGAGGGCGACCAGGGCCACCTGGCGCTCGGTCGGCTCGGCGGCGCACCGGAGCGCTGCTGCGGCCAGCCGTTCGGCCCGGGCCAGGTCGCCCAGCTCGGCCGCGGCCAGGCCACCCGACGCGAACGCCGAGGGCGCGGCACCGCTGCGTCGCACGTCTCCGTCCTCGGCGACCTCGCACACCAGGGTGAGCAGCTCGGCATCGGGCTGCCAGTGCGAGTAGACGCGCAGCGCGCCGGTGATCTCACCGGCGAGACCGGGGTCGCCGCGATCCAGGGCCCAGCGCACAGCGGCGAGGACGTCGTTGCGCTGACGATCGAGTTGCTCGACGGCGACCGACCGGTCTCCTCCGGGCCCGCGGGCCACGGTGCCGGCCAGCGCCCGGACCCACCGCGCACGTGCCTCCTGCGCCTCGTCCTCGAGACCGCGCTCGGCCAGCCGTTCCGCTGCGAAGGCACGGACGAGGTCGAGGAGCCGGTACCGCGGGACCTCCACAGCACCGTGCACCGTCACCAGCGAGGCATCGACCAGCCGTGCCAGGCACGGCGCAACGGGTGCACGAGCGACCGGACCGGCCACGCGCTCGGCCGCCGCCAGGTCGAAGGCGCCGGCGAACACCGACAGCACGGCGAGCACCGCCTGCTCATCGGGTGCGAGCAGCCCGTACGACCAGGACACGACCGCCCGCAGACCGGGACGGTCGCCGTCCTCGGCCAGCACGTCCAGCCCGTCGCCGAGGCGGTCCCGCAGGGGCCGGAGGCCCAGCGCGGTCGCCCGGGTGGCGGCCAGCTCGATGGCCAGCGGGACCCCGTCCAGCCGTCGGCAGACGTCCCCGATGAGCTGCAGCGCGGTCTCGCCCGGCGGGCCGTCCGTCCCCATCCGGCCCATCCGGTCGACGAAGAGCCGGACCGCGGCCACGCCCGCCAGACGATCGGCGGACGTCTCCTCCGGTGGGGTCGGCAGTGGCGCCAGGCGCAGCACCCGCTCGTCCCGCGCCGCGAGCCGTCGCCGGCCGGTCACGACCAGCCTCGTGCCCGGGCACCTGCGCAGGACCTCCTCGACGAACCGCCGCACGTCGTCGACGGCGTGCTCGCAGCCGTCGAGCACGACGAGGCCCTCGCCGGTGCCCAGGTACTCCAGCACCGTCCCGCGCAGGTCCTCGGCCGCCCCGCGGAGGTCGAGCGCGGCCGCGACGGCGCCGTCGATCTGCGCGCCCGTCGTCCCACCGAGCTCCACGACGGTCACCGGTAGTCCGAGTCGCCGGCCGATGTCCGGCAGGGCCTCGGCGACCAGGCGGCTCTTGCCCACCCCTCCGGTCCCGACCACGGTCACCAGCCGGTGTGCGCAGACCCCTCCGATCAGGTCGGCGAGCTCGTGGTCGCGCCCGACGAACGAGGTCTCGCTGACCCGCCACCCGGGAGGCGAGGGGACGCGCCGCCGCACGGAAGGCACGTCGTGCCCGAGGATGCGCACCTGCAGGCGCTGCAGGCCCGGGGACGGGTCGACACCGAGCTCCTCGGCGAGCCGGGCCCGCACCTGCCGGTACCGGTCCAGCGCGTCCGCCGGCCGACCCGCCGCGTAGAGGCCTCCCATCAGCAGCCCCGCCGCGCGCTCCCGCAGTGGCTCCGCGGCGAGCAGCTCCTCGAGGACGCGGATCGTCACGTCCGGGTTGCCGAGCTCGAGCGCCAGCTCCGCGCGCCGTTCGATCGCGGCCGCCCTCAGCTCGTCGAGCCGGGTCGCCTCCGCGCGGGCGAACGGGTACCCGGCGAACTCGGTGTACGCCGGGCCGCGCCACAGCCCGAGCGCTGCGTCCAGCGCCTGCGCGGCCGCTGCCGCGGGCAGGCCGGCGGCCCGGTCGCAGAGTGCCTCGAAGCGGACCGCGTCGACCGCCCCCGCGGGCACCCGCAGCACGTAGCCCCCCGGCTCCGCCTCCAGGGTCGCTCCCTCGCCCAGGAGCCGGCGCAGCCGCGAGACGACGGTGTGCACGGCGGCACGAGGATGGGCCGGGGGGCGCTCGTCCCACCCGGCGTCGACCAGACGGTCGACCGAGACCGGCTCCCCCGCACCGATCAGCAGCGCGGCGAGCACGACCCGCTGGCGGCCGCTCGTCAGCGGCACCGGTTGCCCGTCCCGGCGCACCTCCAGGGCGCCCAGCACGGAGAATTCCGGACCGGATGCATGCACCGCTCGATCCTGCCCCGTGGTGCCGCTCCGTCGGCGGACCTGGCGACCGTCGTCACGGGTTCGTCGTCACGGTTCCATCGGCACCCTTCGCCGTCCCCCGGCTGCGGACGGGTCCGTGCCGATGGCGGGGGCCCGACCTCGCGCTGCCCCGGGACCACCGAGCGGTGCACGGGCGCGCGGGCAGGGGCCCGGGCGCCGGCCGGGCACGACGGCGGCCCTGGACCGGGCACCGGCACGGCCCCAGACTGGTGCGGCATCCGGCGGTCGGGAGGAGCCACGGTGGAACTGGGCATCGATCTGGGCACCGCCCGCACGGTCGTGAGCGATGTCCGCCGCGGCATCGTCTTCGACGAGCCGACCGTCATGCTGCTGCGCCGAGGCGCTTCCCGGCGGGAGCAGATCCTCGCCGTCGGGCAGGAGGCGGCCGACCTGATCGGGCGCGCCCCGTCCCGGTACACCGCGGTCCGGCCGCTCCACGACGGCGTGGTCACCGACCTGGAGACGGCCCGGCAGTACCTGCGCGCGGTCCTGCAGAAGGCCGGGCGACGGGCGTGGGGGGGCGGTGTCCGCGCGGTGATCGGTGTGCCGGTCGGCTCGACCGCGCTGGAGCACCGCGCGCTCCTCGAGGCCGCCGAGGAGGCCGGGGTGCGCCCGGTGACGGCGCTCGACGAGGCGATCGCGGGCGCGGTCGGCTGCGGCATCGACCCGCTGGAGCGGCGCGTGCACCTGGTCGTCGACGTCGGCGCCGGCACCGCCGAGGCCGTCGCGTTCTGCTACGGCGGCGTCCTCGCCCACCGGACCAGCAAGCTGGGCGGCGACGAGATGACGCTGGCCGTCTCCCGGTACCTCCGCGAGCAGCACCAGCTGCACGTCGGCGAGCACGAGGCGGAGGGCCTCAAGATCCGGTCCGGGACCGAGGACGAGGGCCCGCTCGTCGTGCAGGGCCGCGACGCCGGCACCGGCCGGCCCCGGCTGGCGACGATCCAGGCGGCCGAGGTCGCCGACGCCGTGCGGCCGCTCGTCGACGAGATCGTCCGGACGCTGGCCGGGTGCCTGGACGACCTCCCCCCTCAGGCGATCGCCGACGTGCTGGCGGAGGGCGTGCTGGCCTTCGGGGGCGCCTCACGGGCTCACGGCTTCCCGGAGGAGCTGGAGCGGGCCCTCGGCCTCCCGGTCAAGCTCGCCGAGGACCCGGTGACCTGCGTGGCCGACGGCGCCGCCCGGGCCGTGCGCAACCGCCCGCTGCTCGCCGCCTACGGCCGCGGCTAGGCACCCGGCGCCCGCGCCGGGAGGCGTCGGGACACCTCCCGGCGCGACGCGTCACGGTGTCTGCACCGGGCCCGTCGCGACCACGTCCGGCTGGTGCTCCAGGTAGTGGCGCAGGCCGTCGGCCACCACGTTCTTGGCGCTGTTCCCGCCGGTCCCCGGCCCCTGGACGAGTGCGGCCACCACGACCTCGGGGGCGTCCATCGGGGCCACGGCCGCGATCCAGTTGTCGTACTCGTCCTCGGGCAGGCCACCGTCCTGAGCGGTCCCGGTCTTCGCGCCGACCGGCACGGGCAGGTCGGCCAGCCGGACCGCGGTGCCGCTGGTCACGGCCGCGCGCATCCCCTCGCGGACCGGCCCCAGCTCGGCGGCGAACGGCACCGGGGTCGCGGCCGGGGCGGGGAGCGCGGTGTACCCGGCCTCCTCGGTGCCGACGGCCAGGCCGAGCCGCGGGGTCACCAGGTTCCCGGTGGCGACGGCCGCGGTCCACCGGGCGTTCTGCAGCGGCGTCACCTGCAGCTCGCCCTGGCCGATGCCGAGGATGACGGTGGACCCGCCGTACCACTCGCCGCCCTTCGCCCGGACCGACTCCGGGGTGCCGAGGTAGCCGGCGGACTCGCCGGGCAGGTCGATCCCGGTCGGCTCGCCCACCCCCAGCGCCCGGGCCGTGTCGATGATCGGTTGGGCCCCGAGCGCGACGGCGAGCTTGTAGAAGTAGACGTCGTTGGAGATGGCGAGCGACTCGACCATGTCCATCGGCCCCATCGGCTTCCAGTTGCCGAAGGTGTGCCCCCCGTAGGTGAAGTCGGCCCCGGTGGGGACGACGTCGTCGGCCGCCCACACCGGGTGGGCCTGGTTGGCCGCCGCCACGACCAGCTTGAACGTCGACCCGGGCGGCGCGACCGCCTGGGTCACGTGCTCGAGCATCGGCGACCCCGGCGCGTCGGCCAGCGCCTGCAGCGCCCCGGTGTCGATCGGCGGCCCGTAGACGGAGTTGTCGAACGACGGCGTGCTCGCCATGGCGAGCACCTGCCCCGACCTCGGGTCCATCGCGACCGCGGCGCCGATCCTGCCCTCCGGACGGGGTTGCGCGCGCACGGCCGCGGTGAGGCCGGCGTCCAGCCGCCGCTGCAGGCCGAGGTCGAGCGAGAGCCGCAGGTCCGCACCGGGCACCGGGTCCTGCCGCTCACCGAGGGCCACCGGCACGCCGGTCGGGTCGACGTAGAGGCACTGCCGCCCGTTGATCCCGCGGAGGACCGCGTCGTACTGCTGCTCCAGGCCGGCGCGACCGACGACCTCGCCCGGCGGCAGGCCGGGCCAGCGCTCCTCGTCCTCGGGCGTGGCCACGCCCGTGAAGCCGAGCACCGGGCCGAGCAGCGCGCCCTGCGGGTAGGCGCGGCGCGGCTCGGCGACGACGACCACCCCGGTCAGCCCGGCGGCCGTGACCGCGTCGCCGACCGCCCGCGGCACCTCGGCCACCGGCAGCGACAGCGTGGTCGGCTCCGCCGCGCGGATCTGCGCGCGGAGGTCCGCGGCCGCCAGGCCGGTCAGCGCGGCGAGGCGGTCGACGTCGGCCGGTCGGGTGCCCAGCAGCCCGGGGACCACGAGCACGCGGTCGACGCCGGCGCCGACGTCCGCGGCGTTCACGGCCAGCGGTTCGCCGTGCCGGTCGGTGATCAGGCCACGGGGAGCGGGCAGCCGGATGCAGCGGGTCATCTGGTCCTCGCCGACGAGCTGCAGCGCCTCGCCCTGGGTGCTCTGCAGCCGCCACCCGTAGACCCCGAACGAGACCAGCAGCACCGACAGCCCCAGCGCGGCCAGCCGGACCAGCCGCGGCCGCGGGTTGCGCAACCTCGGCAGCGCCCACAGCCGCCAGCGGGCGCCGTCCCGGCGGACGGCGAGCACGACGCCGACCGCGGCCAGGTGCACGGCCAGCGCCGTACCGCCGTTGCTGAGCAGGGGGAACGGGACGCCGGCCAGGGGCAGCAGGCCCAGGTTCGCCCCCACGGAGACGACGGTCTCGACGCCGAAGAGGATCGCCAGCCCCCCGCCGACGAGCGCGCCCTGCGGCGTGGGGGAGGTCCGGCTGGCCAGCGCGAGCCGCCACACGAGGACGACGGCGGCGAGCACCACCGCGGCGCCGGCGAGCAGCCCCCACTGCCCGACGAGGCTGGCCAGGGCCAGGTCGGTCTGCCGCTCGGGGAGGTACTGCGCGCGCAGCTGGCGCAGCGGGTCGTCGGACCGCCCGAACCACCCGCCCGAGGCCACCGCGATGTGCGCCTGGCGCAGTGCCCAGCCCGAGCCGGTCGGGGACTCGTGGGCGCCCACCAGGAACGTGCCCAGCCGTTCGAGCTGGTAGGGCTGCAGCAGGCTGATCATGAGCGGCGCCGAGACCGCCACCGCGGCGGCCATCGGCAGCAGGAACCGGGCGGGCACGCGACCGATGACCAGCATGGCCGCGGTGAGGACGACGAGCAGCATCGTGGTGCTCAGGTCCGGCTGCAGCAGCGTCAGCCCGATGGGCACGACCGCGAGGAGCAGGGCGAGCGCGAGGCGCTGCCCGGGCGGCCGGTTGGAGCCCAGGACGGCCGCGAGGGCCAGCAGCAGCCCCAGCTTGGCCAGCTCCGAGGGCTGGAAGCTGAAGGACCCGATCGCCAGCCACCGGGTGGCCCCGTTCGCCGACAGGCCGAAGGCGAGGACGCCGACGAGGAGGAGGACGGCCGCCCCGTACGCGACCCACCCCAGGACGGCGAGGTAGCGGGCGCGGACCCGCCAGAACGCGGCGAGGGCGAGCACC
The DNA here is from genome assembly GCF_003428645.1 of Geodermatophilus marinus. GTDB lineage: Bacteria > Actinomycetota > Actinomycetes > Mycobacteriales > Geodermatophilaceae > Geodermatophilus. Next base: position 12,731 of record NZ_QVQH01000036.1, read on the forward strand.
CCGCCCAGGGCGATCAGGCCCTGCCGCGCGGCGAGCGCCGCGTCGCCGATGAGGTGCAGGTTCGCCAGCCCGAGCCCGACGAGCGCCAGCGCGGCCACCACGGCGAGCAGGTCGAACGCGCTGCCGCGCCGCCTCCGGCGACGCTCCCGGCTGCGCTGCCGGCTCCCCGGGGCCTGCTCCGGCGGCCCCTCGGGCCCGGGCGCGCCGAGCCTCCTGCGCTGCTTCCGGGTCCAGCGCCGGCGCCCTCGGGCGTCCTCCGGCGGCCCGTCCGGTTCGTCGAGCGGCATGGCCTCCCCCTCCGGCGGGTTCCGCGGGCTACTGGTGGGACGGGCAGGTGCCGACGACGACCGGCTGGGACGCCGCAACCGCGGGGACGTCGGTGACGGCGACGACCGCCACGGCCGGCAGGTCCGGCAGCGCCACCGTGCCGACCGCCGGCACCCGGTCGCCCGCGGCGGGCACGGTGACCGTCCCGCCCGGCACGGTCTCCGCGGTGCCGGTGCACGGGTCGACGACCCGGTAGGACCAGCTGACCGGCTGCGGGTCGGCACGCGGGACCAGGCGCACCAGCACGCGCAGCGTGCAGGACCCACCCGGCGCGCACGGCGCGAGAGGGCGCAGGTCGACCGCGGTCACCCCGCCGGCCGCCGCGGGGGCGACGGCCGCGATCGACGGTCCGCCGGGTGTCGACGGGGCGGCCGCCGGATCCTCGTCGCGACCGGCGTCCAGGAGCAGGTCGATGTCGGTGGCGATGCGGTCGCGCAGGAGGGCGACCTCGCCCAGGACGACCGCGGCGAGGACCAGGACCGAGAGCAGCCACCCCCCGACGCGCCGCCCCGCGGCCCTGCCCCGCCCGGCGACGGCCGGCCGGGCGGGGAGCGCCCGGCCGGTGGCGCCGGCCGTGGCGGGGTGCCCGGCCCGCCCGGTGCCACCGGCCGGTCGCCCGTCGCCGCCGACGGCCCGCACCAGCGCGGCGAGCTCGGCGGAGACGGCCGTGCGGTCGACCGCGGCGGTCGCCTCCCGCAGCATCCGCGCGGCGGCGGGGACGCCGACGGCCGGCAGCTGCGTCACCACCCGGTCGAGCTCGGCGAGCAGCGGGTCGGCCGGACCGGTGCGCCGGGCGTGGAGCCGGGCGGCACCGGCGACGTCCGCGAGGACCGCCGCGACGGGAGGGCCGGTCGGTCCGGCCGCCGCCGGGCCTCCCGTGGGCGCCCCGTCGGCCGCGGCGGCGGGGACCACCCGCCCGTCGGCGCCGATGACGACCGGGCCGATGCGGGTCCGGTCGCTGCCGGGCCCCGGCTCCGGTCGCCGCGCCGCGTCCGTCAGCACGTCCGCGCCGATGGCGACGGCCTGGGCGGGTGTGAGCCGGGCCAGGGCGATCAGGCGGGTCAGCTCCGCACCGCCGCGGGGGCGCGGTTCCGGACCCGCCGGACGGGTCGACGGCGGCTCGGCCGGCCGCGGCTCGCGTGGTCGGGGGACGCCGCTCGGCTCGTGGCCCTCGGACGTCCGTCCCGCAGCCAGGTCCGTCATCGACCGTCACCCCCGCCCAACCGCCTCCGACCGGGCCGTCCCCCCGCAACGAGCCGAGGCCGATGCTGGACCGCGGGAACCCGGATGTCACTCGGTTCGCGCACGGCTCCTGGGAACGAGGGCTCCGTGGCGGCCTCCCCGACCTCACCCGGCGGAGATGAGGCGGCCTCCCGGGCCGCTTCCCGGCGTCGGCGACCGACGACGCCGGTCGACCCCGGAGGTCGACACGGACCCGACTCCCGGCCCTCCGCCACCCGCAGGGATCCCCCGATCGGCGCCGCCGGGCCGGGGAACGGACCGGAGGTCCCACCGCTGACCGCCGAGGACGGGGGGTTCGAGGTCCCGGGCCGACGCGGTCAACCGCTGTGGCTGACCGTCGTCCTCGGCGTGGCCGGTGCGGCCGTCGCGCTCCGGGGCGTCCACGCCACCCGCGCGGTCCTGGGCCCGGTCGCCTGGCGTTCGTCCTGGCCGTCGTGGCCCATCCGCTGATCGGTGCGCTGGCGCGCCGCGGGGTGCGGCGCGGGTTCGCGGTCGCGGTGGCCGTGCTCGTCGTCGACGGGGGGCTCGTCGTCCTCGTGCTCGCGCTCGCGGTCGCCGTCGGCCAGTTGGCGACCGTGCTGCCGGAGTACTCCGAGGAGTGGCAGGAGCTCCTGGACGGACTGCGCTCCACCCTGGCCGGGTGGGGGGTCGGTCCGGAGCAGGTGGAGCAGGCGCTGCGCTCGATCGGGCCCCGAGGCGGTCACCGGTGCCCTGGGAAACGTGCTGTCGGGTGTCGCCGGCTCCCTGGCCGGGCTGTCCCCGGCGCGGCGACGGCGTCGACCGCGCCGGGGATCGACCGGCGCCCGCGACCTCGGCGCCACCGTGCCGGCTGCGGGGCAGGCGGCGCTGCGGGCCGGGGGACGAACGGCACCGCTCACCCGAGGGTGCAGACGTAGTAGGCGTTCTGCGGGTCGGTCTCGATCTCCCGTACCTCGACGTCGGCGAAGCCTGCCTCACCGAGCATGCGCAACGCGGTCTGCCGACCCCACATCGTGCCGAGCCCGACCCCGTCGAGGCCCAGGGAGACCGGCATGCAGTGCAGGAGCGAGCAGGTGTAGAGGAACGTGGCCAGCGGCATGCCCACGTTGTCGGCCACCTCGCTGGACCCGGTGACGTCCACCATGAGGAACACACCGTCCGGCCGCAGCGCCCGGGCGATGGTGGCCAGCACCTGGCCCGGCTGCGCCTGGTCGTGGACCGTGTCGAAGGCGGTGATCAGGTCGAAGGCATCGACGCGGTCGAGGACGGCCACGTCCTGGAGCTCGAAGCGGGCGTTGGGCAGACCCCAGGCGGCCGCCTCGGCCCGGGCACGGCCGATGGCCTCCGGTGAGAAGTCGTACCCGACGAAGCGGCTGGCCGGGAAGGCCCGTGCCATCAGGTTGACCGCGTGGCCGGAGCCGCAGCCGAAGTCGGCGACCTCGATGCCCGCGGTCAGGCGGTCCGGGCACCCGGGGACGAGGGGCAGGATGGTGCCGACCAGTGAGGCGTCGTTCACCGCGGCGCTGTCCTCGGCCATCACCGCGTGGAAGCGGCTGAACGCCGTGTAGGGCACCCCTCCGCCGGATCGGAACGCCTGCACCACCAGCTGCTCGGCCTCGGCGAGCATGGGGATGCACTGGCACAGCCGCGCCAGGTCGTCCGGTCCGGCGGCTCGTGTGAGTGAGGCCGCGTGCTCGGGGGGCAGCCGGTAGGTGCGTGCCGTGGCGTCGTGCTCCACGACCCCCGCCACGGTCAACGCTGCCAGCCACTCACGCACGTAGCGCTCCCGCACCCCGGCCGCCTGCGCGATCTGCTCGGACGTGGCACCGTCCAGCCCCGCCATCACGTCGAACAGCCCGAGCTGGTCGCCGATGCTGCACTGCAGCACCAGGCTGGCGGCATCGACCGCGCCGACCATCCGATCGGCGAACGCCGCCGCCCGCCGCTCGTCCATCGGTCGCTGCTGCACCTGGGTGGTCATGGCCTGCTCCTGTGCTCCGGACCCGGGCAACCCGCCCGGCTGCCCGGCCGACGCTAGATCGACCGCGGCACGCGGCGCTTCGGTGCGACCACCCATGGACGCGGGGCGGCATGGGTGGTCCCCTGCACGGCCCTCAGACCAGGCTGTGCTCGACCGCGTACCGGGTGGCGGCTGCCCGGGAGCTGACGCCGAGCTTGGGGTAGAGGTTGGACAGGTGCCGCTCCACCGTCCGCGGGCTGATCGTGAGGGTCGCCGCGATGTCGGCGTTGTGCAGCCCCTCGGCGAGCAGGCGCAGGACCTCGCCTTCCCGGCGGGTCAACCCGGAGGGCGCCAGGGGTGCGGAGCGGTCACCCGGTCCCGGCCACGCGGGACGTGCGCGCAGTCGGCCCAGGACCTGCACCGCCGCGTGCTCCTCGAGATCCGCGCTGGCCCGGTCGCCCAGGGCCCGGTAGCACCGGGCGAGCAGCTGACGGGTGCACGCGGCCTCGTAGGGCGTGCCCAGTTCGCGCCAGCGACGGCAGGCCGCCTGCAGCGGGGCGAGCGCCTCGGCCGGGGATCCCCGCGCCAGCGCGACCGCCCCGGCCGCGGTGCCCGCGAGCGGGACGACGAGGGACTGGGGCCAGGTCCGGCCCAGCTCGACCAGCTCTCCCACCCGCCGATCCGCCTCGCCCAGCTCGTCCGCGGCGCAGGCGATCCGGATGGCCGCCGCCAGGACCCGGGCCCGGTGGTGCAGGCGCCCGTCCGGCGGGGCCAGCAGCGCCGTCCGCACCGCAGCGCCCGCGGCCGCGACGTCCCCGCGGTCGAGGCGGAGCAGGGCCACCCCGGGCTGGGGGTCGGCTCCGCGCCGGTGGGCCTCCGCGAAGGCCGTCTCGGCCCCGGACCGGTCCCCCGTGAGCAGCCGGAGCTCGCCGCGCAGGAGCCAGGCCGCGCCGACCGTCTCCTGGCACAACTCGCGCAGCTCCTGGCAGGCCCGGTCCAGAGCCGGTTCCACCCGCTCCCACTGGCCGGTGAGCTGCCAGATCCGGGCTCGGTACACCCGGCAGGCACCGGAGAAGAGGACGGCCGCGGGCAGCGAGTCCAGCCACTGCTCGGCATCCTGGAGCCACAACCGCATCCGCGCCACGTCGCCGACGCGGTCGGCGACCTCCATGGCCATGCAGAAGGTGTTGCCGACCCACTCCGGCGCCATGGTCTCGGCGTCCAACCCCACCATCGCCTCGTCGAGCAGCGCCATCCCCTGCCCGACCTCCCCGGTCCCGACCAGGGCGTAGCCCTCGGCGACCAGCGCGGCCAGCGCCAGGGTCCGGTCCGGGTGCCGGTTCGACAGCGCCACGATGCCGCGAGCTGCGACCAGCACGTCCTCCGGGGGCGCCTGCGCCAGGTTGTACTCCACGTCCCGGTAGAAGGCGACGTAGCCGTGGCTCGGGGACTCCGGGACCTCCTCCAGCAACCGGCCGACCCGGTTCATCCAGCCGGAGCCGAGCGGGAGCTGCCCGATGAGCAGGTGGTACATCGCGACGTCCAGGGCCGCCAGAGCGGCCTCCTCGATCCGGCCGGCGTCCAGCAGCTGCCGGTGCGCGCGGGCGACGAGACGCACGGAGTCGCCGGCCCGCCCACACCACCAGCTGGCCCGCGCCGCCGCCACCAGGTCGTCGGGAGCGCTCAGCAGCCCGTCCCGGGCCGCACGGCCGAACGCCTCCCGGGCTGCGGGCCAGTCACCCTGCCGGTAGGCCGCCTGCGCCGATGCCAGCGCCGGCCTCAGCGTGGCCATGACCGTCAGTGTCGACCTTCCCGGGGGCCTGCGGCTACGCGGTCGGGTCCGACAGCGGGCCCGGCGCCGTCCCGATCCGGCCGGTTCCCGATCGGATGCGCATCATCGGGGTGCTCGTCGTCGACGGAGGGTGTGCGCTCTGCCCGGCGAGCGCGACGTCCGTCGACCGGTACCCGCCGGATGGCGCCGTCCTCGGGGATGCTGCCTCAGGGGGTGCCCGTGCGAACCGGAGATGGTGGGGAAGGAGCTGCGATGACCCGCACGACCAGCCAGGAGTACGCCGAGGCCGTCCCGGAGGAGGACTTCTCCCGCCCGCGGCCCGTCCCGGGGAACCTGGTGCCGGACCTCACCGGCGTCAACGCGTTCGACGGGGACGAGATCGCCACCGACGTGATCGCCCGCCACGCGCCCTGGGCCCGCGAGCGGGCCAGCACGCTCGGGTCGCGCGTGTGGGACCCGGAGGTCCTCAAGGCGGCCCACGACGCCCAGCGCCACGTGCCCGAGCTGCGGACCCTCGACCGCCTGGGCGACGAGGTCTACGACGTCGACTTCCACCCGAGCTACCACGCGCTGATGTCCCTCGGCTTCGGCTCGGGCGTCCACTCCCTCGCGTGGACGTCGTCGGGGCCGGGCGCGCACTCGGCGCGCGCGGTGCTGTCCTACCTGTGGAACCAGATCGACGGCTCGACCGCCTGCCCGCTCGGGATGGCCTACGCCGCCATCCCCGTGCTGCGCGGCCGGCCCGCCTTCGCCCCCTTCGCCGAGGCGATCGCCGCCGAGGCCTACGACCCCTCGGACGTCCCGATCGGGCAGAAGTCCTCCGGCACGATCGGCTACTTCATGACCGAGAAGCACGGCGGGTCGGACCTGCGCGCGAACGTCACGGTCGCCCGCCCGCTCGGTCGCCGCGGTCCGGGTGAGACCTACCTGGTCAACGGCCACAAGTGGTTCGCGTCGGTCCCGATGTCGGACGCCTACCTCACCGTCGCGCGGACCGAGGGCGGCGTGTCGTGCCTCCTGGTGCCCCGGCGCCTCCCGGACGGCCGGTTGAACGGCATCAGGGTCAACCGGCTCAAGGACAAGCTGGGCAACCGGGCCAACGCCTCGTCGGAGATCGAGTACCACGACGCCCTCGGCCACCTCGTCGGCGAGGAGGGCAGGGGCATCCGCACCATCCTGTCCTCGGCCGAGTACACCCGCCTCGACTTCGCCGTGGGCTCCGCGGGGCTCATGCGCGCCGCCCTGTCCCAGGCGCTGCACCACAACGACCACCGGACCGCCTTCGGGGCACCGCTCTCGCAGCTGCCGATCCAGGCCCCCGTCCTGGCCGACCTCACCCTGGAGTGGGCCGGCGCCGCGCACCTCGGCTTCCGCGTCGCCCGCGCCGAGGACTCGGCCGGCGACGTCTCCGAGGCCCTGGTCAGCCGGCTGCTCACCCCGGTGGCGAAGTACTGGAACTGCCGCCGCGTCCCCGCTGTCACCGAGGAGGCCATCCAGGCCATCGGCGGGAACGCCTACATCGAGGAGCACCCCTGCCCCCGCTACTACCGCGAGGCCCCGCTCAACGCGATCTGGGAGGGCACGTCGAACATGATGGTCATGGACGTCGGCCGCGTCCTGACCCGCGAGCCGAAGGCCGTCGAGCCGGTCCTCGACGAGATCCGCCCGGTCGCCGCCGAGCACCCGCTCCTGGCCGCCGCCCTGGCGGAGATCGAGGAGCTCGTCACCGCCCCCGAGGACACGACCCGCTACCTCGTCACCAGGATCGCGCTCGCGGTCCAGGGCAGCCTCCTGGTGCGGCACGCCCCCGACGTCGTCGCCGACGCCTTCATCGCCTCGCGCCTCGGCACGGGGTGGGGCCCCGGTCTCGGCACGCTGCGCGGCGTGGACCACCAGGCGATCATCGACCACGCCCGCCTCGGCTGACCCGGCTCCTCACCGTCCGGGTGCCGGGGCCTCCCCCGGACGGGGTCGACGGCCCGCACCCGATCAGTCCGGGCGGATGTTCTGGTTGAGCCGGAACACGTTCGCCGGGTCGTACTCCCGCTTCAGCGCCCGGAGGCGGTCGTACCTCGCGTCGCCGTACGCCTGCCGCACGCGGGCGTCCCCCTCCTCCATGAGGAAGTTGACGTAGACGCCCGTGTGGAAGGGGGACAGCGCGGACCAGTACTCGCGCGCCCACTGCCGCTGCTCGTCGAACCCGTCCGCGGTCGCCGTGTTGCCGTTGATGTTGAAGGTGAAGCCGGCGCCGCGGCCGTTGAAGGCCGTCTCGTGCTCCCCCACCCGCGCCACGGCGCCGCCCATCTGCCACAGCGCGATGCTGCTCAGCGGCGAGCTGATCCGCCGCCCGTGCTCGGCGACGACGTCGATGACGTCGTCGCCGAGTTCGGCCACGTCGCAGGAGCGGACGTAGTACCAGCAGCCGTGCCGGAAGGACGGGTCGAACATCGTCTGGTGGGTCACGAAGGGCTTGGGCGCGAACACGTCCAGCACCGGGGTGCCGAAGGTGCGCATCGGTTCGAAGACCCGCTCGCCGGCGTCGATGTCGCCGGCGTAGCAGCCGACGACGGCGATCACCGGCCGGCCGACCAGATCGGGCGGGACGACGGGCAGCGGTGGGGCGAGCCGCTGCACGACCAGGGTCATGAGGTCGTCCGGGCAGCCGGCCACCCAGTCGCGGTAGAAGCGCAGCACCCGCCCGGCCTCGCTCATCGGCCAGAACGTCGCACCGGCCATCACCAGCGGGCCCAGCGGGTGGAGACGGAACCGGAAGTCGGTGACGATCCCGAAGTTGCCACCCCCGCCGCGCAGCCCCCAGAACAGCTCCGGGTTCTCGTCCTCGCTCGCGCGCACGAACTCACCGTCGGCGGTGACCACGTCGGTCGACAGCAGCGAGTCGACGGTCAGGCCGTACCTGCGCATGATCCAGCCGATCCCGCCCCCCAGGGTCAGCCCGGCCAGCCCCGTGTGCGAGACGATCCCGGCCGGGACGGCGAGGCCGTGCTGCTGGGTGGCCGCGTCGAGCTCACCGAGCAGCACCCCGGCCTGCGCGCCGGCCACCCGGGCGTCCGGGTCCACCCGGACGCCGCACATCGGGCGCAGGTCGACCAGCAGGGCGTCGTCGGCGGTGGACAGCCCCGGGAAGCTGTGCCCGCCGCCGCGGACGGCGATCGGCAGCCCGTGCTCGCGGCCGAAGCGGAGCGCGGCGCGGACGTCGTCGACGCCGGCGCAGCGGGCGATCACCGCCGGGCGCCGGTCGATCGAACCGTTCCACACCCGGCGGTGCTCCTCGTACCCGCCGTCCCCCGGGGCGATCACCTCACCCATCAGCGCGGCGCGCAGCCCGGCGAGGGCCGGGGCGCCGATCGCGCGGAGGCGAGGCCGGCCCGGACCGGTGGCGGTGGTGGTCATGAGCGGCAGTGTGTGCTCAGCGGCCGGCCTTGGCAGGAACCCAGGTTCCACCCTGCTCCCGGCTGAGCCGGATCGGGTCGAGGATGTCGATGTGGTCGGGGCGCGTGCGGATCACCCCCGCCTCCCGCAGGTCCCGCAGCACCCGCACCACGACCTCGCGCACGGTGCCCACGGAGTCGGCCAGCTGCCGCTGGCTGACCGGCACCGTCAGCGCCGCTCGAGCCGGCCCCCCGGTCCTCGCCTCTCCCGCCGCCAGGTCGAGCAGGTGACGGGCGACCCGCTGGCGCACGCTGGAGAACGCGCTGCCGGTGATCTCGTGGATGTAGGTGAGCGCTCTGTCCGCGAGCTCGGCCAGGAGGGCCTCGGCGACCGACGGGTCCTCGTGCGCCGCCCGCCGCACCACGGCCGGGGAGAGACGGACCAACCGCGCGTCCACCACCGCCTGCATGCCGGCGGGCATGCGGAAGCCCGACGCGTACATCGACACCGCGCCGATGAGCGCACCGGAGCGGCAGTACCGCACGGTCAGCGTGCGACCGTCCGGGGCGGTGACGAAGGCCCGGACGAGGCCGTCGACGACCAGCTCGAGGTGCGCGGTCTCCTCGCCCTCGCGGTGCGTCACGGCACCGGCCGGGATCGGCACGAGGCGGGCCCCGGACAGCAGCCGCCGGACGGCCGTTCCCGGCAGCCGGGCGAAGCTGGAAGCGGCGAGGGCGGCCCGAACGCCGTCGTCCATCCGGTCACGGTAGGACCATCGCGAGGGTCGGAGGGGATCGGTTCGCGCGGGATCCGGCAGGGGTGCGCTCCGCCGCCGCGAACGGTCCGCCCGGTCGCCGGCGGGAACGCCTGCCGTCACCCCCTCCGGCCGGGCGCCGGGGCGTCTTCCCGGCTCGGGGGCCCGGCCGGCGGGACCGTGGTGGTGGTCGGCCCGGCACCGCCCTCACCGGGGCTCGGTCGGCCGTGCCGGCCGTGGCGCAGCACCCGCAGCACGGTCCCGGGTCCGACGAGCGCGGTGGGCGGGTCGACGAGGGCGGCGACCCGGAGGAACGCGGTCGCCAGGGCGGCGTCGGTCTCGGCGGCTGCGTGGAGCCGGTCGACGTAGGCGCCGAGCACGCGGGTCTTCGCCGTGCGCCGGCCCTCGACGCCGGGGAACGCCAGGTCGCCACCGACCGCCAGCTCCCACGGCGCGTCGACGACCCGCGCGACGTGCCGGTGGAAGGCCAGGGGCTGCGGTGGACGTCGGCGCCGGAGCTGGTCGCGCAGCGCCAGCGCCTCCAGCGCGGCGACGGTCATGCCCTGCCCGTAGACCGGGTTGAAGCTGCAGAACGCATCCCCCAGCACGAGGAGCCCCTCGGGCAACTCCCGGACCCGTTCGTAGCGACGGCGGACCCCGGCCGGGAAGCGGAACGGCGCGGGGTCGCCGAGCGGCTCGGCGGAGGTGAGGGCGTCGCGGACGTCGGGGTGCGGCAGGGAGCGCGCGAAGTCGAGGAACCCGGCCGGGTCGGTGGGCGGGTGGTCCCCGAGCACGCCGATCAGCGTCACCATCCACCGGTCGCCCTCGAGGACCGCCAGCGCTCCACCACGCCCGTGCGGCGGCACCGGCGCGCACATGATCCCCAGGTCACCGCCGAGCGCTCCGGGGCGGGCGCGGTAGACCCGGGTCGCATAACCGAGCCCGATCCTGATGCGCTCCTCCGCGGGTGCCGGCAACCCCAGCGCCGCCAGCCAGGTCGGGATGCGCGAGCCCCGGCCGGTGGCGTCCACGACGAGGTCGGCGGTGATGACCTCCTCGTCCCGACCGTCCCGGCGTACGCGGGCACCGGTGACCCGCCGCCGGTCGGCCGAGATCTCGAGCCCGACGAGCGCGCACCGCGGCACGACGTCCACGCCCGGCGTCGCGGCCACCCGTGCACGGACGGCGTCCTCCAGGAGCGGGCGACTCGCGCACAGCAGGGACAGGCCGCTGCGCGCGCGTGCCATCCGGTGCCCCCCGAAGTACATGCGGGTGTCGCCGAGCTGGTCACCCAGCGGCGCTCCCCTGCCGGTCAGCTCCCTGGTCAGGCCGGGGAGGAGCTCCTCGAGGGCCTGCTGCCCACGGCCCAGCAACGCGTGCAGGTGACCGCCCTGCGGAACGCCACGACGCGGCCGCTCCGGCCCCTCGGCCAGCGCATCCCGGTCGACGACGGTCACGCGCGTGCACCGCTCGGCCAGCACCCTCGCCGCGAGCAGACCCGCCATGCTCGCGCCCGCCACCACAGCGCGGTCCCCGGTCCCGGTGGTCATCACCGCTCACCTCCGTCCCGTCCTGGACACCGAGGATCCGGGCGGGGCGCCGCCCGCACAGCGGGGAAACCACGTACCCGGGACCTCCTCCCCGACCACGTAGGCGCGCGCATACTGCTCGCATGGGCAGGGTCCGGTGCCCGATCGTGGTCGGCCGCTCCGCCGAGCTCGACCTCCTGACCGCCGCCGTCGACCACGCCGCGGCCGGCGCCGGGGGGATCCTGCTCCTGACCGGTGAGCCGGGTATCGGCAAGACCCGGTTGGCGCTGGAGACCACCGAGCTCGCCCGCTCGTCGGGGATGGCGGTGCTCAGCGGCCGCGCGACCCCGTCGCCGACGCCGGCGCCGTACCGGCCGCTGGCCGAGGCCTTCACGTCGGCGTGGCGTGGCCGCGGGCCACCGGCGGGTCCGGCGCAGGAGGGCCTGCGTCCTGCGCTGGAGGTCCTGGTCCCGGCGTGGACGACGCCGCGCGAGGACCGACGCGCCGCCGTCTCCACGGTGACGCTCGGGGAGGCGGCCCTCGTCCTGCTCGACGGGCTGGGCGGAGCGGGCGCGCTGCTCGTCGTCGAGGACCTGCACTGGTCGGACCCGGAGTCGCTCGAGGTGCTGGAGTACCTCGCCGACGTCCTGCCGGGTCGTCCCGTCCTCGTCGTGGGGACCGCCCGCACCACCGGGGAACCGGGCGTGGACCGGTCGGTCCGCAGGCTGACCACCCGGCACAGCGCGCAGCTGGTCCCACTGCGCCCCCTCGACGGAGCCGGTGTCCGGGCCGCGGTGGCGGCGGCACTGGGCCTCCCGGATCCGCCGTCCGGACTCGTCACCACGATCGCCGAGCGCTCCGGGGGCTCGCCGTTCCTGGTCGAGGAGCTCCTCGCCTCGCTCGTGGAGGTCGGGGCGCTCCACCGCACCGCCACGGGCTGGGAGGTGCGCGGCACGCTGCCGGTCGTCCTACCCGAGTCCTTCTCGCTGGCCGTGGCCGACCGGCTCGCCGCGCTGCCCGCACCCGCCCGGGGTGTGCTGGAGATGGCCGCGGTGCTCGGGGAGCGGTTCGACTGGCGGCTCGTCGCCAGGACGGTCCCCGGGGACGTCGTCCTCGCGCTGCGGCAAGCGGAGGGGTCCCGGCTCGTCGAGGAGGACCACGGGGGCGCCTTCCGGTTCCGCCACGCCCTGACCCGCGCGGCCGTGCTGGCCCTCCTCGTGGCGCCGGAACGGGTGCGGCTCGCCCGCCGCGCCCTCGCCGCGATGGGCGAGCTGGACGCGACCACCGATCCGGTGCGTCTTGCGCTCGCCGCCGAGCTCGCCGAGGCGGCGGGCGAGGGCGACCGCGCGTTCGAGCTCCGGCTCACCAGCAGCCGTGCCGCGCTGCGGGTCGGGGCGGTGGCGTCCGCCCGTGAGGCGGCGGGCGACGCGCTCCGGCTCGCCGGGACGCCCGAACGCACCGTGGACGCCCGGCGCGCACTAATCGACGCCGGTGTCGCCGCCGCGGACGCCGCGCAGATCGTCCCGCTCGGGGTGCAGCTGCTCGCCCAGCTGGCGGCACTGCACGCACCCGCCGAGGACATCGCCGAGATCCACCACCTCCTGGCCGCCGCCGCGGTGGCCAGGAGCGACTGGAGCGGGGCCACCGCCGAGCTCGACCGGGCCGCCCGCTGCGCGCGGTCGCCGACCGCGGCCGTCCTCGCCCGTCACGAGGCGCTGCGCGCCGAGGTCGCTCTCGGGGAGCACCGGATCGACGCCGCACTGGCCCGTGCCGGAGCCGCACGGGCGGCCGCGGAACGGGCGGGCCGCCACGACCTCGAGTCGGATGCGTCGACCCTGATGGGCCGGGCCGCCCGCCTCTCCGACCTCGGCACCGCCGAGCGGTGGTTCACCGCCGCGGTCGCCGCTGCCGAGCTGTCCGGGTCCGCGCTCCGCCGGGCCACCGCCCTGCACGAGCTCGCCACCATCGACGTCATCGGCATCGGGCACACCGATCGGCTCGTCCGCGCGCGCAGGCTCGCCGCGGAGATCGGCGCGCCGGGCCGGGTGGCCGCGGTCGACCTGCAACTGGCGGTGCTGCACTGGAAGCGCCACGAGCTCGACGAGGCCCGGGCCGCCGCGCGCCGTGCCGCCACCGCAGGGCAGCGGTTCGGTCTCGGCCTCCTCGTGCCCCTCGCCCAGGTCATCGGCGGACTGGTCGATGCCGTGCTGGGCCACCACGACCGCGCCGTCGGCGCGTTCGACCGGGCCCGGCCGGCGATGGACGACGAGATCGAGGCGTCGGGGCGGGGCAACCTGCTCGCGCTCGCGTCGCTGGCGATCGAGGACCGCGTCGGCGCGCTGGACGAACTCGCCCGCGCCGTCGCACTGGCACCACCGGACTCCGCTTCCGCCCGCAGCCCCTGTCGCGGCCTGCACGCACTGCTGCTCGCGGTCGACGGCGCGCCCGGAGCCGAGGACGCCGCGGCCGACGTCGCCGCCACCCCGGTCCTGGACGCCGTCGCCCGGCACTACGGCACGCTCGCCCGTGCGGTGCTCGCCGGTCGGCGCGGCGACCGCACCTCGGCCGCGGCCTGCTTCACGACCGCCGACGCGGGGCTGACCGGCGCACCCTGGTTGCGCCACCTCGGCCGCCGCCTGGTCGCCGAGGCCGCGGTCGCCGACGACTGGGGGGACCCGGGGTCCTGGTTGCCCGAGGCGCACGCGTTCTTCTCCGGCACCGCGCCAGAACTCGCGCGTGCCTGCCGATCCCTGGCGCGCCGCAGCGGCTCGCCACCGCCGCGCCGCGACCCCGACGGGGTGCCGCCCGCGCTCGCCGCCCGCGGGATCACGCGTCGCGAGGCCGACGTCCTCGCGCTGCTCGCGCGCGGCTCCTCCAACCGGGAGATCGCCGCGCGCCTGTACCTGTCACCACGGACGGTGGAGAAGCACGTCGAGCACCTCATGGCGAAGACCGGCACCGCCCGGCGCACCCAGCTCGTCGCCCTGATGACCAGCCCCGGCGGGCCACGCTGACAGCGGCGACGTGATCCGGCGTCCCCCGGGAGGAACGCGGTCCGGGAGCCCGGGCAGCGCCGCGGTGCACCCCCGGGACGACCCGTCGGTCACGCCGGTCGCTCGATCGTGACCGTCCCCGCGGCCCCGTCGACGGTCACCACCTGCCCGGTGGTGATGCGCTCGGTCGCGGCCGGGACGCAGATCACCGCGGGGATGCCGTACTCCCGGGCCACCGTCGGCCCGTGCGCCATCACCGCGCCGGTCTCGGTGACCAGCCCACCCGCGGTGAGGAACAGGGGCGTCCAGCCCGGGTCGGTCGTCGGCGCGACCAGGATCTCGCCCGGCTCGACCGTCGCGCCGGCCGGGTCGCGGACCACGCGGGCGCGGCCGCGGACCCGCCCGGACGCCGCGCCCGTGCCGGTGAGCGTGCGGTCGTCGGGCGCCGGCCGCGGCAGCAGCGTCTCCACGTCGGTCCCGTCGGAGAGCAGGGCGACCGGGACGGTCCGGCGGCGCAGCTCCCGCGCGTGCACCGACCGCCGCGCGGCGACCACCTCCCGCGGGTCCTCGCCGCGCTCCACCGCCGCGCGCAGCTCGGGCTGCGTGAGGAACATGACGTCGTCCGCGCGCTCGAGCAGGCCCTCCCCCTGCAGCCGGGCGCCGAGGAGCAGGAGACGTCGCCGCCGGTCGCGCAGCGGGTACAGGCCGGCGAACTTCCCCGCCTCGCGCAGCCCGCCCAGCTCCCGCGCCCGGCGCAGGAGGAAGCCGGCCAGCCGCCCCCGTACGGGCCGCGTGCGGCGGGCGCGTGCGGCGAGCTCGGCGAGCACCACCTCGGCCGCGGCCGCGGCGCGCTCGAACCTCCGGTCGGGGGCCTGCTCGGGATCGGTGAGGCGCAGGTAGTTGGCGAGCGCCGCGAACACCGGCGTCGGGTCCTCGGACCAGCGCGGCACCCCGACGTCGACCTCCGCGGCGCACCTGGTGCCGTACCGGTCGAGGAAGGCGCCCAGGCCGAACTCCGGCAGCTCGCCGTCGCGGTGGGCCGCGGCGAGCTCGCCCGGTGACGTGCCCAGCAGGACCTCGCGGTGCGCCGCGGCCCGCCGGGCGACCTGCCAGAGCACGAGGTCCATCTCGATCGTGACGTTGTGCGGCATGCCACCGAGGACGGTGCGCAGCTCGTCGTCGGTCGCGATGCCCGACAGCAGCGGCGGGAGGGCCGCGGAGACCAGGAGACCGCTGACGACGGGCCAGGTGATCCTGCCGGGGCGCACGCTCGACGCCGTGTCGTCCTCCAGCAGGGCCAGCAGCCCGGCCGCCATGGAGGGGTCGGCCTCGGGCTGCAGGCGGAGGCGTTCGAGCTCGCCGAAGACGCGTGCCCGCGCCGCCGCCGGTCTCGCCAGCGCGCCCAGGATCCCGGCCACCGCCCGCGGACCCACGGTCAGCGCGGCGGTGGTCCGCCGCCGGGAGCGGGGCACGGGGGCGAACCGCGGGTCGTCGAGCAGGTGCTCGACCACCGCCTGCGCGCGCGGCCCGAAGTCGACGGCCATCAGCCTCACCAGCCGCCGCCGGGTCGAGGGGTCGCGCACCGCGTCGGTCAGGTCCCCGTACAGCCGGCCGCCGACGTCGACGATCTCCACCCGGAGTCCGAAGGCGGCGAGCATGCCCGCCAGCACCGACCTCAGCGTGGCCATGCCCATCGGCGTCACCGGCCGGAGCATGCCCTGGACGTGGCCGAACTCGACGTACAGCCGCGGTCCCGGTTCCCCGCTCGGCGGCGGCGCCGGGAACAGCGTGGTGATCGGCCGGGACTGCAGCAGCCACAGCGCGCCGTCCCGGTCGTAGGCCCACTCGACGTCCTGCGGCCCGCCGAGCCGGCGCTGGAGCCGCTGCCCGACGCCGCGGAGCTCCTCCAGCCGGGCGGCCGTGAGGCACCCGCCCCCCTCCGGTGGTGCGCCGTCCAGCACGTGGTGGTCGGCCACCGTCGTCCCCTCGACCACGGACGTGCCCAGGCCCGGCGCGGCGTCGACGACGGTCTCGCCGCGGGAGCCGGTGACCGGGTTGGCGGTGAACAGCACACCCGCGACCTCGGCGTCGACCATCCGCTGGACGACGACCGCCATGCGCACGGTCTCGTGCGGCACCCCGGCGGCCTCGCGGTAGGCGACGGCGCGCTCGGTGTGCAGGGAGTCCCAGCAGGCGCGGATCGCCTCGAGCAGCCGCTCGGCGCCCGTCACCGAGAGGTAGGTGTCCTGCTGGCCGGCGAAGCTCGCGTCCGGCAGGTCCTCGGCGGTGGCGCTGGACCGGACCGCCACCGGCCCGGCACCGAGCCGGTCGTACGCCGCGAGCACCTCGGCCCGCGGCACCTCGCCGCGCCGGTGGGCGTCGGTCGTGACGCAGAAGCCGTCCGGCACGCGCTCCCCCGACCGGATCAGCTCGGCGAGGCCGGCGGCCTTTCCGCCCACGAGGTCGCGCGCCCCCGGGTCGATCGCCGCCAGGTCGAGCACCTGCATGCCGCGGCCCCCCTCTGGTACGACTGCACCGTACGCGCCGTGACAATACAGGTGCAATGCATGGGAGTCGCATGGCCCGCAGGGTGGACCGCCACGAGCGCCGGGAGCTGCTCGCCGACGCGCTGATGCGCCTGGCGGCCGCGCGCGGCCTCGAAGCGGTGAGCCTCCGGCACGTGGCGGCCGAGGCGGGGGTCTCGACCGGGATGGTGCAGCACTACTTCCGCACCAAGGACGAGATGATGACCTTCGCGCTGGGGACGGTCATGGACCGGGTCCGCCGGCGGTCGCAGGGCGCATCCACGCCGGCGACGCCGCGCGAGCTCGTCCGCGAGCTGCTGCTCCAGGTGCTCCCGCTGGACGAGACGCGCCGGCTGGAGAACCACGTCGTGCTCGCCTTCCTCGCCTACGCCGCGGTGAAGCCCTCGCTCGCGACGGGCCTGCGCGAGGCCGCCGCGGAGATGCGGGCGTTCCTCGCCCACCAGGTGCGCACGGCCGGGGTGGACGGCGTCGACCCCGACCGTGCCGCGGCCGGGCTGCTCGCGCTCGTCGACGGCCTGGGCCTGCAGGTGCTCTCGCAGCGGTACGCCGAGGACGACGCGGTCGCCGCGCTCGACGCGCAGCTCGCGCTGCTCTTCGGCCGCCGCCAGCAGTCCCCGGGGTGCGGCCGCGCGGAGCCGGCCCAGGTGCGGGCGGGCCTCACGCCACCTCGCGCCAGAAGGCGTCCAGCCGGCGGTTGAACTCCTCGGGCACCTCCTCGAACGGCGCGTGGGCCTGGCCCTCGATCAGCTCGAAGGTCGCACCCGGGATGGCGTCGGCGACGGCCCGGCCGTAGGCCGGGGGGACGGCCGTGTCCGCGCTGCCGGTCAGCACCAGCGTCGGGACGGCGACCTGCGGCAGCCGGTCCAGGGTCGCGTGCTCCCAGAAGGCATCGGCGAAGCGGTGGAAGGACTCCCCCGACTGCTTGTGCGGGAACGCCAGGGCCGCCTCGATGGTCTCGTCGACCCGGCCGTCCTCGTGGGCACCGTGGGTGTAGGTCCAGGCGAAGAACGCCTCGAGGAAGGCGCGCTCGCTCGGCGCCCGCTCGGCCATCCACAGCCACGAGCCGACCATGTGGTGCCACCGGACGTCGGGCCGGGCCCACGTCGAGACCAGCACCAGGCTCCGGACGGCGTCGGGGTGGCGCAGCGCCAGCTCCTGCGCGATGACGCCGCCCCCGGAGTACCCGGCGACGTGGGCGCGGTCGATGCCGCACGCCCGCAGCACCCCCGCCGCGTCGTCCGCCAGGTCGGCCACCGCGTACCCCGACCCCGGGCGGGTCGAGCGGCCCACGTCGCGGTTGTCGAACGCAGTCAGCCGGTACCGGTCGGCCAGCCCGTCGAGCTGCGCCTGCCAGGCCTCGAGCGGGTCGCCGCCGCCGTTGAGCAGGAGGACGTCGGGCCCGGCACCCCGCTGCTCCACCCACAGCTCGACCTCGCCCGCACGCACCGCTGCACCCATCGGTCCGGACCTCTCTCGCTGCTGGGGCCGGGAGCGCCCGGCCCGACCCGGGGCAGCGACCATCCTGGCGGGCGACCGGCGCCGGTGGCGGGGTCGCGCGCGCCGCTCGGGCGCGCCGTCACGGGCCGGTTCGACCGCCTCGACCCGGCGCGGTCGGCTGCTCGGGCGTCGGGCCCGGCGGACGTGGGCGTCGCCTCCTCGCCGTCCCGGTGCACCGCGGCGGCGAGCGGCACCCCGCGCGGCGGGTGCCGCCGGAGCCGGGTCAGCCCCCGGCGGCGGCCCGGCGCTCGAGGCGCGCCTGGACGGCGAGGACGGCGGTGACGGCGAGGCCGACGCCCACGGCGAGGGCCAGCATCGGCAGCGCGCCGTCGTCCGGGGCGAGCAGTCCGCGGTCCTCGTCCTGCCACGGCCAGAGGGCGCGCAGCGAGCCCGCCATGAGACCGGTCATGACCGCCAGGGTCAGGGCGTGGTGGCGGCGCAGCGCCGCCTGCAGCGCCTTGACGAACAACCCGAGCCCGAGCGCCGCGCCCGCGGCGAACGCGCCCAGGTAGGCGAGGTCGCGCTCGTTGACCGCGGCGAGCGTGGGCTGGTACAGGCCCAGGGTCAGCAGGAGGAAGGACCCCGACACCCCCGGCAGCACCAGGGCGCAGATGGCCACCGCCGCGGCCGGCACCACGACCGTCAGCGGCGGGTCCGCGGCGCCGCCCGGCGGGAGGCCGGTGAGCACGAACGCCGCGACGGCCGCCGCGACGGCCGCGGCGGCGGAGCGCGGTGCCCACCGGCCGACCATCCGGGCCGGCACGGCGATCGAGAAGAGCACGAGGCCGAAGAAGACCGCGCGCGCGCCGACCGGGTGGTCGGTGATCAGCGGCTCCAGGAGCCGCGCGGCGACCAGGACGGCGACGACCATGCCGGCGAGCACCGGGACGACGGTCGACCAGTGCACCTTCCCCAGCTCGTCCCGGACCAGCGCGACCCGGCCCGTGACGGCCAGCCGGAGCGCGGTCACGACGTGGTCGGCGCTGGCGATCAGCCGCTCGTAGACGCCCACGACGAGCGCGACGGTGCCCCCGCTGACCCCGGGGACGACCTCCGCGGCGCCCATCGCCACGCCGCGGAGGACGTCCCCGGGCGCCGTGCCACCCGGGACGGCGCTCCGGCGCGACTGCCGGTGGGGTGGGACGGGACTGCCGTTCTCCGCTGGCCGCACCGGGACGAAGCTACCGCCCGGGGTCCGGCCCGTCGGGCACGAACCGCAGCCGGGTCGCCGGGGAGCCGACCCCGACGGCGAACACCACCGGGGGGTGCACGGCGGCCAGGACGCGGGGCAGGTCGGCCTCCGGCGCCATCGCCAGGCCGGTGCCCCCCGCTTCCGGGGCGCTCCCGCGACGGCGTCAGGCCGCCGCGGAGATCCGGCGCTCGGTGGCCGCGACGGCCGCCAGCAGCGCCGGGCCGCGGACGTGGTGGCAGCGGGCGTTGGGGCTGTCCGGGCCGTGGCGGCGCAGCATGTCGGCCAGCCGGGTCCCCGCGTCCACCGGGCTGCCGTCGGGGGCGGTGGTCTGGTCGGCGAAGGTGAGCGCGTCGGCCAGCGGACCGGTGGTGAAGCGGTCGTCGGCGAAGGGCTCGAGCAGATCGGACAGGCCGCGGGCGGCGGCGACGAACCGGGCGCCGGAGTGCTGGGCGACCAGCCCGACGACCAGCTCCGGCCAGCCGCGCTGCGCGAGGAAGCGGGCGCCGTCCACCGGGTGGAAGGTCGACCACGACAGGTCGGGGGCGTAGCCGACGTCGTGCAGGTAGGCCGCCGCCACCAGCACCGGCCGGTCCGCGTCGGCGACCGCCGCGACGGCGGCGGCGGCCCGCGCCGCCACGCCCCGGGTGTGCCCCCAGCGGTCGCCCACCGGGGCGAGCAGCCGCTCGGCGAGCCGGCAGGCCTCCCCGACCAGGTCGGTGCCCTCCCCCAGCGCCACGGCCCCCGACCCTACGCGGGGCTCCGGCGCGCCTCCCCTCCGCGCCGCGGGCGAGCCCCCGCCCCGGGGGGAGCCCGGCCGCCGGCGCCCGCGAGGATGGCCCGGTGCGCGCGGTGGTGAGCAGGGTGGCCTCGGCCTCCGTGACGGTGGACGGGGCGGTCGTCGGCGAGATCGGCCGCGGCCTGCTGGCCCTGGTCGGCGTCGGGCACGAGGACGACGCCGACCGCGCCCGGGCGCTGGCGCGGAAGGTCCACGAGCTGCGGGTGTTCCCCACCGAGGAGGGTGCCCGCTCGGCCGCCGACCTCGCCCTGCCCGTCCTGGTCGTGAGCCAGTTCACGCTGTACGCCGACACGCGCAAGGGCCGGCGTCCCTCGTGGGACGCGGCCGCGCCCGGGGAGGTCGCCGAGCCGCTGGTCGACGAGGTGGTCGGCGAGCTGCGCCGCCGCGGCGCCCGGGTCGGGACGGGGGTGTTCGGCGCGCGCATGCAGGTGAGCTCGGTGAATGACGGTCCGATGACACTCCTGCTCGAGGTCTGAGCCGCGGCCACGACGGGTAACCGGGTGACACGGCACACGTCCTGTGCGTCTGCTGTGAACCCGGTCGCGGCGGAACACCCGGGCGGGTCGGGGCCGTTGGACAGGACGTACCACACGGAGACCTGAGCGACGGGCGGACCCCGCGCCGCGGGGCCCCGTCCATGACGCCCGGATGCGGCCGTCGCCACCGACGCCCGGCGGCTGCATCCGGAACGAAGGCAAGGACGAAGACAGATCGTGACGCTGCTGCAGTCTTCCCCCACCGACACCCTCGAGGTGCGCGCCCCGCGGCGCGAGCCCGACACCACCGGCCTGGTGTCGACCGACCTCGTGCGCGTGTACCTGAACACCATCGGCAAGACGGCGCTGCTCACCGCCGAGCAGGAGGTCGAGCTCGCCAAGCGCATCGAGGCCGGCCTGTACGCCGAGCGGCTGCTGGGAGAGCGGCAGCTGACCCCGGCGCTGCAGCGGGACTACAAGGCGCTGGCCGTGGACGGCAAGGCCGCCAAGCGGCACCTGCTGGAGGCCAACCTGCGCCTGGTCGTCTCGGTGGCCAAGCGCTACACCGGCCACGGCATGACCTTCCTGGACCTCATCCAGGAGGGCAACGTCGGCCTGATCCGCGCCGTGGAGAAGTTCGACTACACCAAGGGCTTCAAGTTCTCGACCTACGCGACGTGGTGGATCCGCCAGGCCATCACCCGTGCCATGGCCGACTCGGGCCGCACGATCCGGCTGCCCGTGCACCTGGCCGAGCAGGTGAACAAGGTGGTGCGCACCCGCCGCCGGATCCACCAGGAGCTGGAGCGGGAGCCCACCGCCGAGGAGCTCGGCCTCGAGCTGGACATGACGCCGGAGCGGGTCACCGAACTGCTCGAGTACTCCCGCGACCTGGTCAGCCTCGACCAGACCGTGGGCGCCGACGAGGAGTCCCGGCTCGGTGACTTCATCGAGGACGCCGACGCCGCCGTGGCCGAGGACGCCGTCGCCTTCCAGATGATGAAGGGCGACGTCCGCAACGTGCTGGCCACGCTCGAGGAGCGCGAGCGCGACGTGGTCGTGCTGCGGTTCGGCCTGGACGGCTCGCAGCCGCGGACGCTGGAGCAGATCGGCAAGCAGTTCGGCCTCTCCCGCGAGCGGGTCCGCCAGATCGAGCGCGAGACGATGGCCAAGCTGCGCGACCCGCAGCGCGCCGACGCCCTGCGCGACTACCTGGCCTAGCGGCACCGCCCCGGGTGCGCACCCCCGCGCGAGGGGTGCGGCGGACGGGGACCTCCCCGGAGCCGGGCCGCCCCGGAGGGCGGCCCGGCTCCGTCGCGTCCGGGGGAACGGGCACCACGGCAGCGGGCTCCGGGAACCGCGTTGACAGCCGCGGCCCGGGACGCCGACCCTTGCTCAACCGATCGGTTGAGGAGGCGGTCATGCGGAGCACGGCGGAGCGGTGGCGGGACCTGGCAGGCGCGTTCACCCGCGTCGCGGAGGCGGTGCCCGCCGACGGGTGGGACCGGCCCGCGCCGTGCGAGGGCTGGGTCGCGCGGGACGTCGTCCGGCACCTCGTCGGGTGGATGCCCGGGCTCTTCCTCGACAGCGCGGGCCTGCCCCTCCCCGCGGCCCCCCGGGTGGACGACGACCCGGCCGGGGCCTGGCGCGCCGTGGCCACCGCCGTCCAGGCCGCGCTCGACGACCCGGAGACGGCGCAGCGGCCGACGCAGACCCGCGCCGGCTCGATGACCCTGGAGCAGCTGGTCGCGATGACCGGCCTCATGGACCTGCTCGTGCACGCGTGGGACCTGGCGCGGGCCACCGGCCAGGACGAGTCGCTCGACCCGGTCGAGGTGCACACCTCCTTGACCGCGATCGAGCCGTGGGACGCCGCCCTGCGCGCCAGCGGTCACTACGGCCCACGGGTGCCGGTGCCCGGGGACGCCGACGAGCAGGCCCGGCTGCTTGCCTTCACCGGCCGGCAGCCCTGAGGCGCGTTATGGGGGTTGACTTATGCAACCCTCAGCTCGGCGGCGTGAACCCGTAGCAGGGTGTGCGCGGCGATGGTGGCGGCGGTGCGGGTCAGCAGGCCCCAGAAGGTGTGGGCGCCGTGGCGGGCCAGTTCCATCCGGTCGGTGAGCTCGCCGAAGGTGA
>NZ_QVQH01000037.1 GCF_003428645.1 Geodermatophilus marinus
GGATCGCCCGCTCCGCCCGCCGGCTGCGGCTGCACCTGCCCCGCGACTGGCCGTGGCAGACCGCCTGGTCCCAGCTGTTCTCCACCACCTGCGGACCACCGGCAGCGGCCTGAGCCGACCACCGCCCGCCGGGCCCGATCGGAGACCGACCGTGGAAGAGCCGGACAGACCGGCGGCCCACCCACGCCCAGATCAGACAACCACAATCAGGTCCCGGCCCGGCCGGGTCCACCAAGATCGACGGTGGATCGAGGCTCAGACGAGCTCGACGACGTCGGCGATGGACTCCAGCACGCGGTTGGGTCGGAACGGGAAGCGCGCCACGTCGGAGGCCCGGGTGGAACCGGTCAGGACGAGGATGGTCTCCAGACCGGCCTCGATGCCCGCCACCACGTCGGTGTCCATGCGGTCGCCGACCATGACCGTCGACTCCGAGTGGGCCTCGATCCGGTTCATGGCGCTGCGGAACATCATCGGGTTGGGCTTGCCGACGAAGTAGGGCTCCGCGCCGGTCGCCTTGGTGACCATCGCGGCGACGGAGCCGGTGGCCGGCAGCGGCCCCTCCGGCGAGGGCCCGGTCACGTCGGGGTTGGTGGCGATGAAGCGCGCGCCGTCGCCGATGAGCCGGATGGCCCGGGTGATCGCCTCGAACGAGTAGGTGCGGGTCTCCCCGAGCACGACGTAGTCCGGGTCGGTGTCGGTGAGGGTGTAGCCGGCCTCGTAGAGCGCCGTGGTCAGCCCGGCCTCGCCGATGACGTAGGCCGAGCCCCCGGGCAGCTGGGCGGAGAGGAAGTCCGCCGTCGCCAGCGCCGAGGTGAAGATCGCCTGCTCGGGCACCTGCAGGCCGGAGCGGGCCAGCCGGGCCGCGAGGTCCCGCGGCGTGAAGATCGAGTTGTTGGTCAGCACGAGGAAGCGGCGGCCGGCCTCCACCAGCCGGGCCAGGAAGTCCGCCGCGCCCGGCAGCGCCTGGCCCTCGTGCACCAGGACGCCGTCCATGTCGGTCAGCCAGCACTCCGCCGGGCGCCGCGCGCCACTCATGCCCGGCGGTCCGCAGCGAAGGAGGCCAGCGCCCCGTCGGTGAGCCGGAAGACGGTCCACTCGTCCATCGGGACGGCACCAGCGGCCTTGTAGAAGTCGATCGACGGGGTGTTCCAGTCCAGCACCCACCACTCCAGCCGGCTGTAGCCGCGCTCGACGCAGGTCTCGGCCAGCGTGCGCAGGAGCTCGCGGCCCAGGCCGCTGCCGCGGTGCTCCGGGCGGACGTAGAGGTCCTCGAGGTAGATGCCGTGGGTGCCCCGCCAGGTGGAGAAGTTGAGGAACCACAGGGCCATGCCGACGACGTCCCCGGCCCCGTCCCCGGCCCCGGCACCGGCCCCGGCCCCGGCACCGGCCCCGGCCACGGCCACGTGGCCGAACAGCTTCGGGGACTCCCCGAACAGCGCGGCGGTCAGCTGCTCCTCGGTGAGCAGCACCTCGTGCGCGGCGCGCTCGTACTCGGCCAGCTCGCGCACGAGGCCCACCACGGCGGGCACGTCGTCGGGACGGATCGGCCGGACGCTCATGTGAGCAGCTCCTTGAGACGGTCCGGCACCAGCCGGCCCAGCGGGGACAGCACCGGCACCAGCACCGGCGCGAGCAGGTAGCCGTAGGCGAGCAGGCAGCCGGTGAGCACGGGCACGGAGGCGAAGCCGACCAGGACGGCCAGCGCCGCGGTGATCAACCCGTACGGCCGGCCGCTCTTCGGGCTGACCAGCGACCGGAACGAGCGGAACCGCACGGTGCTCACCATCAGCAGCGCCGGGACGGCGACGATGAGCAGCACCCACAGGCGGTCGCGGCCCTGCATCTGCTCCCCGAAGGCGAACACCGAGGCCAGCACCACCCCGGCCGCTCCCGGGCTGGGCATGCCGGTGAAGTACCGCTTGTCCGCGGTGGGGTCGATCGTGGTGTTGAACCGCGCCAGCCGGATGGCGGCGCACGCCACCCACAGGAAGCACACCACCCAGCCGAGCGGGTCCCACTCGTCGCGGCCCTCGGAGAAGAGCGTGAACGCCAGCAGCGCCGGGGCCAGCCCGAAGGAGACCAGGTCGGCGAGGGAGTCGAACTGCAGGCCGAAGGGCGTGACCGCGCCGACCAGGCGGGCCACGGCCCCGTCGGTGATGTCGAAGACGACCGACAGCCCGACCAGGACGGCGGCCAGGGTGTACTGACCGCGGATGGAGACCAGGATCGCGGCGAAGCCGCACATCATGTTGGCCAGCGTGAACAGGCTGGGCAGGGTGGCCAGCGCGCGGCGCCGGGTGCCGCGGACCGAGCCGCGGACGAACTCCACGGTGGCCGTGCGCCGGGTCTGCGGAGGTCGCGCGCCGGAGGCGGAGCTGGGCATCGCGGCGCCTCAGCCGGCGGCGGGGAAGCGCGCGATGACGGTCTCGCCGCCGCGCACGCGCTCGCCCTTCCGCACCGTGACCGTGCACTCGCGGGGCACGAAGACGTCCATCCGCGAGCCGAACTTCATCAGCCCCATGCGCTCCCCGGTGGCCAGGTGCCGGCCCACCCCGGTGCGCGTGACGATGCGCCGGGCCAGCACGCCGACCAGCTGCCGGAAGACCACGGTGCGGGCGGCGGGGCCGTCGGAGTCGCGCAGCCACAGCTCGCTGCGCTCGTTCCGGTGCGCGGACTCCCGCCGGTAGGCGGCCAGGAAGCTGCCCGGCCGGTAGGAGCTCTCGACGACCTCGCCGTGGTACGGGGAGCGGTTGACGTGCACGTCCACGACGGAGAGGAAGACGCTGACCTGCTGCCAGCCGCCCTCGGGCGCGGGCTCGGGGGCGACGCCCTCCTGGGGCTCGCCGGCCACCATCACCACGCCGTCGGCGGGGGAGAGGACGTCGTCGGGGTCGACCGGCCCGCGGTCGCAGCGCCTCTCCGGGTCCCGGAAGAACAGCGTCATGTAAGCGGTGAGCAGCCCGAACGGCGCCGCGGCCACGAGAGGGCCGCGCCGGCCGGTCGCGCGGCCGGCGGCGGCGAGGAGGGCTGCTGGGGCCAGCGGCCCGGCGATGAAGGGCCACCCGGCGGGGTCGATGCGCATCGTGGTCAGACGGTACCGGGACGCGCAGGGCCCGGCCGACCGGTCACCGGCAGGGGCCGGGACGCACGAGGCGCGCGCCCCCGGGAGCGGGGACGCGCGCCTCGTGCGCCGGGCGGGAGGGGTCAGGCGGCGGCCTTCGTCTCCCAGAAGATCTTGTCGATCTCCGCGATGTAGTCGAGCAGCTTCTGGCCCTCGGCGGGGTCCATGCTCTGCTTGGCCGCGCCGCCACCGGCCTGCTTGGTGGCCTTGTTGAACAGCTCGTGCAGCTGCGGGTACTTCTCGAAGTGCGGCGGCTTGAAGTAGTCGGTCCACAGCACCCACAGGTGGTGCTTGACCAGGTCCGCGCGCTGCTCCTTGATCAGGACGGCGCGCTGCCGGAAGACCGGGTCCTCGTTGCTCTGGTACTTCTCCTGGATGGCCTTGACGGACTCTGCCTCGATGCGGGCCTGGGCGGGGTCGTACACACCGCAGGGGAGGTCGCAGTGCGCGGTGGCCTCCACGGCGGAGAACATGCGGAATCGCATGGAGTGTCCTCCGGTTCTCGAGTGTTCGGTCGTCTGCGACCCTACTCGCGGTGAGCGCACCCGACATGTCCGAGGAGGGGCCCCCCGACGGGGTCGCGCCGCTGGTCACGCCGTGGGTCGTCGCCCGGGTGACCGGCCCGTCGATGAGCCCCGCGGTCCGGCACGGCGACCGCCTGCTGGTGCGCCGGGTCCGCCCGGGCGGCCGGCTGCGCACCGGCGACGTCGTCCTCGCCCGGTTCCCCGCACGACCCGGCCTGCTCGTGGTCAAGCGGGTGCGGCGCCCGGTCGCCGGCGGCTACTGGGTCGAGGGCGACAACCCCCTGGTCGCCGACGACAGCCGGGCGTTCGGGCCGGCGGTCGTGGTGGGCCGGGTGGTGGCGCGGCTCTGGCCGAGGCCGGGCCGGCCCTCCCCGGCCTCCTGACCTCCGGCCGCCGGTCCCACGCTGCGGACGTCGGCTCCCGGTGCCTGGGACCGGGCCCGGCGGGCGGCGTCCCGGAGAGGGCTACGCTCCCAGGTCCATGGGCGCCCCGCAGCCGCAGCCGATCGGCCCCGACCGCTTCGCCGACGACCCGGCGTTCGCGGTGCACGAGGGCGGCAAGCTCTCGGTACGCCCCACCCGCCCGATCGAGACGGTCGCCGACCTCGCCCTGACCTACACGCCCGGCGTGGCCCGGGTCTCCAGCGCCATCGCCGGGGACCCCGGTCTCGCCCGGCGCTTCACCTGGGCCCCGCGCGTGGTGGCCGTGGTCTCCGACGGCACCGCGGTCCTCGGCCTCGGCGACATCGGGCCGGCGGCGTCCCTGCCGGTCATGGAGGGCAAGGCCTGCCTGTTCAGCGAGTTTGGGGGGCTGTCCGCCGTCCCCGTGGTGCTGTCCACCACCGACGTCGACGCCATCGTCGAGACCGTGGCCGCGATCGCGCCCAGCTTCGGCGGGATCAACCTCGAGGACATCAGCGCTCCGCGCTGCTTCGAGATCGAGGACCGGCTGCGGGCCCGGCTGGACATCCCCGTCATGCACGACGACCAGCACGGGACGGCGATCGTCGTCCTGGCCGCGCTGCGCAACGCCGCGCGCGTCGTCGGGCGGGAGCTCGGCGACCTGCGCGTCGTGGTCGCCGGTGCGGGGGCCGCGGGCATCGCCTGCACGCGGATCCTGCTGGAGGCGGGCATCGGCGACATCGCGGTGGCCGACTCCCGCGGGGTCCTGCACGCCGGCCGGGAGGACCTCACCCCGGTCAAGCGCTGGGCCGCCGAGAACACCAACCGCGCCGGCCACACCGGCACGATGGTCGAGGCCCTGGCCGGGGCCGACGTGTACCTGGGCCTGTCGGGCGGCTCGGTGCCGGAGTCGGCGATCGCGGCCATGGCGCCCGGCTGCATCGTGTTCTCCCTGGCCAACCCGATCCCGGAGGTGGACCCGGAGATGGCCGCCCGGTACGCGGCGGTCGTCGCCACGGGCCGCAGCGGCGAGCCCAACCAGATCAACAACGTGCTGGCCTTCCCCGGGGTGTTCCGCGGCGCGATCGACGCCGGGGCCACGGGCATCACCGAGGAGATGAAGCTGGCGGCGGCCACCGCGATCGCCGAGGTGGTGGGCGACGAGCTGCGCGCCGACCACGTGGTCCCGAGCCCGCTCGACCGGCGCGTGGCCACCGCGGTCGCCGAGGCGGTCGCCGCCTGCGCCCGGGAGGGCGGCATCACCCGGTAGGCCCTCCCTCCCGGGCCCGGGCCCGGGGCGGGGGCTGCCCCGACGGTTCCGCCCCGCTCGTCCCGGGGGCGGCCGCGAGCCGGTCGAGCGTCCGGCGCCACATCCGCGCGAACGCGATCGGGCCGATCAGCCGCTGGACGAGCAGGATGGCCCGCCCGCGCAGGCCGCGCGGGTGCCGGTGGTCGATGACGGCGTCGACGCGGCTGCCCCCCTCGGCCCGGGGGGTGGCGCGGACCTCGCCGCGGCCGGTGTCGCAGTGGTCGCTGTCCACGAGCTCCCACCGGACGACCCCGGGCTCGCCCCAGTCGTAGCGGAGCAGCACCCAGATCCGCGTGCCGGCGCTGCCCTCGCGCACGACCGCCCAGGTGTCCCCGCGCTCGCGGACCTCGTACTTCGCCGGGTCGAGGGTCGAGCGCCAGATCTCCGGACGGCGGTCGGTGGTGTCGGTGAAGGCGTCGAGCACCTGCTCGGGCGTCGCCGCGGTGTCGAAGCCGAAGCGGAGCCGCACGGTGGCCTCCCTGCGCCGGAGGACCCCCGTGGTACCGGCCAGGGTCCCGCGGCCGGGCCCCGCCGTCCAGGGTCCTCAGCCCGCGCGGACGGAGGTGACCGACGGCCGGTGGACCAGGTCCAGCACGCCGGCCAGGAGCCGCTCGGCCAGCGGGCGGGGCAGCGCGGCCACCAGCGCGTGCACCGGGGCCATCCGCGCGGGCAGCCGGCCGCCGCCGACGCCGGCCAGCTCCAGCAGCCCGTCGACCTCGGCCACCGTCAGCGTGGCCGGGTCGAGCGTCGCGGCCGCCGCCACGAGGCCGGGGTCGGGTACCGGCGGGGGGAGGGCCGCGGCGGCACGGGCCGCCGCCGCCAGGTCGGCCAGCAGCGCCGGCACCCGCGGCGCCGTCGCCGCGGTCACCGTCAGGTGCAGCGTGCCCGGCAGGTCGGCGCCCCCGGGCTGGGCGAACGGGGGCTGCGGCTGCAGCAACCACCCCCGGGCGGTCATCTCGTCGGCGAGGTGCAGGACGTCCACCCCGTCGGGACCGTCCTGGGCCAGGGCCACCAGGGTGCCCACCGGCCGCCCGACCACCCGCAGGCCCGGCACCGCGGCGGCGCCCTCGGCCAGGGCCACGGTCGCGGCGCGCGCGGTGCGGGCCAGCTCCCGGTAGCCGTCGGTGCCGAGCGCCCGGTGCACCGCCCACGCCGCGGCCATCGGGCCGGCCGGCCGGGTACCGGCCAGGGTCGGGTTGACCACCGGGTACCCGGGCCAGCCGGCGGTGGCGAACCAGTGCCCCTGGCGGAACTCCGGGTCGTTCGTCAGCAGCATCGAGACGCCCTTGGGGGCGTAGCCGTACTTGTGCAGGTCGACCGACAGGGAGGTCACCCCGGGGACGGCGAGGTCGAAGGGCTCCGGGACGTCGTCGAGGAAGGGCAGCACCCACCCGCCGATGCAGGCGTCCACGTGGCACGGGACGCCCGCGGCGGCGGCCGCTCCGGCGATCTCCGTCACCGGGTCCAGGACCCCGTGCGGGTAGGACGGCGCGCTCCCCACGACCAGCGCCGCCCGCTCGTCGAGCGCGGCCCGCACCGCGGCCGGATCGGCGCGGCCCGCGGGGTCGACCGGGACGTCCACCGGCTCGAGGTCGAACAGGTGGGCGGCCTTGCGGAAGGCGGCGTGCGCCGAGACCGGCAGCAGCAGCCGCGGGCGCCCGGGCCGGCCGTGCGCCCGCCAGCGCTCCCGGGCGGCCAGCACCGCCAGCAGGCAGCTCTCGGTCCCGCCGCTGGTCACGGTGCCGACCGCGCCCGGCCCGCCGCCGAGCAGCCCCAGCCCGGCGGCCACCAGGTCGCCCTCGATCCGGGCGACGCTCGGGAAGGCGGTCGGGTCGAGGGCGTTGGTCCACTGGTAGGCCGCCTGCGCGGCGGCGGCGAGGTCGTCGAGACCGGCCAGCCCGGAGTCGTAGACGTAGGCCATGGTGGCCCCGCCGTGGGTCGGCACGTCACCGGCCTGCAGCCCGGTGAGCTCGGCCAGGACGTCCTCGGGTGTCACGGGGCCTCCTCGAGGCGGTAGCGGGCGAGCACGGGGATGCTGGCGAGCACGAGCAGGGCCGGGACGACGGTGAAGCCCAGCCGGACGGCCAGCAGCGCCGAGCCCGGCTGGGCGACCACCTCGTCGCCGGTGGACGACACGTACCCGGCCAGCGCCAGCAGCCCGCCCAGCAGGCCGGGTCCGACGGCCAGACCCAGCGTCTCCGCCGCCGTCCAGACGCCGGTGAAGACCCCCGCGCGCCGGTGCCCGGAGGCGACCTCGTCCGCGGCGATGACGTCAGGGAGCATCGCCAGCGGGAACATCTGCATGCCGGCGTACCCGGTCCCCACCAGGACCACGAGCGGGAAAGCCGCCGCGGTGCCGCCGTCCGGGACCGCGACCAGCAGCGCCGCCGCCACGGCGAACAGCCCCGAGGAGAGCAGCAGCCCCGCCCGCTTGCCCAGGGTCCGGCTGACCCGCAGCCACAGCGGCATCACGAGGACGGCGGGCGCGACCAGCGCGGCGAACAGCAGCGACCCCGCGGCCGGGTCGCCGAGCACCTGGCGCGAGTAGTAGGGGACCCCGGCGAGCATCACGCCGATGCCCAGCGCCTGGACCACGAAGCCGGTGAGCAGCACCCGGAACGGCCGCGACCGCCAGGCCAGCCGCAGGGTCGTGACCAGCCGGCCCTCGCTGCGCACCCGGGTGAGGGTGGGGGCCGAGCGGGTGCCGGCGACCGCGCCGAGCATCCCGCCGGCCAGCAGCACCGCCACGAACACGGCCATCGCGAGGTACCCGGCCCGCCCGCCACCGGCCAGGTCCACGACCGCCGGCGCGCCCGCCCCGGCGAGCAGGATGCCCACGGCCAGGGCGGCGACCCGCCAGGACATGAGGGTGGCCCGCTCGGCGGGGTCGTCGGTGATCTCGGCCGGCTGGGCCACGTAGGGCACCTGGAAGCAGGCGTAGGCGGTGGCCGCCAGGAGGAAGGTGACGGCCACCCACGTCCCGGCCGCCGCGGGTGGCGCGCCGGGGCCGGCGAAGACGAGGACGAACAGCGGGGGCAGGGCGAGCCCGCCGGCCAGCATCCACGGCCGGCGCGGCCCCCAGGGGCTGCCGGTGCGGTCGGACCGGGCGCCCACCCAGGGGTTGAGCAGCACGTCCCAGGCCTTCGGGGCGAGCACGACCAGGCCGGCCACGGCCGCGGCGACGCCGAGCACGTCGGTCAGGTAGTACAGCAGCAGCAGGCCGGGCACCGTCCCGAAAGCCGCCGTCCCGATGGACCCGAGGGCGTAGCCGACGTGCGTCCCGCGGCCGAGGCGCGGGCGGGCCGGTACCGGCGGGACGGCGGTCACCCGGCGCAACCTAGCGCCCCTGCCCTGCTCAGCCGAGGGAGCGCAGCTCCTGGACCCACGGGGCGACGGCGTCCTGCAGGCCGGTGTTGGCGTAGACGAACCACACCGTGGCGAGCACGAACGCCGGCGCCAGCACCGCCTTCTCCAGTGTCGTCCCCGTCTTCAGCGGGGTCAGCGCGAGGCGGCAGCGCTTGACCAGCCACACCACCGGCACCGGCACGCCCTGGGTGGTGATGGCGTCACCGGCGATGTGGGTGAGCACCCCGAGCGCGACCGCCCAGGGCAGCCAGGCCGGTGGCGGCATGTGGTCGAGGAGCAGCCAGGCCCCGCCCCAGGAGAGCACCAGGTTGCCGACGACGGTGTTCTCCGCCCGGCCAGGGATCACGAAGTGCAGCGCGCGCAGCGCCAGCCCGATGGCCAGCGCCAGGAGCAGCAGGCTCGACCAGTAGGCGTCGGCCGCGGCCAGGGCGAACGCGCCGAAGGCCAGCGGCGCCAGCAGGGCGTCGTGGGTGCCCCAGCGGTGCCCCTGCGCGAGCCGGCCGATCGCCCCGGACGGGACGTCGGTGACCGGGCCCCACATGTCCGACACGGTGGAACCGGAGTGGTCGAGGTCCGGGAGCATCGCCATCCCGCCGGCGGCGGCGACCCAGGCGGCCTGGGCCACGGGCCCCTGCACGGGCGCCCACGGCAGCGTCGCGGCGCCGGCGGCGAGCCCGGAGAGCGCGTGCGAGTGACCGAGCACGCACAGAGGGTCTCGCCGGCCTGGGCGGACGTGCGGGACCCCGCCGTCCGGGCGTGTCGCCGCCGGCCCCGTCCCGGGGCCCACCCCGAGCGTGCGAGGGGTGGGGAGGACGGGGTCCTTTCTCAGTCGTCGTCGTCCGTGCCGCCGCGGGCCAGCCAGGTGGCCAGCCGCTCGACCGGCACCTCGAAGTCCGGGTGCTGGTCGACGAACGCCTGCATCTGGTCGGCCAGCCAGGCGAGGGTCACCTGCTCCTCGCCCCGCCGGTCGGCCAGCTCCTCCAGGCCCCGGTCGGTGAAGTACACGACTCGCGCCCCTCAGCCGGAGAAGGCCTCGGCGACCAGCCGCTTCTGCTCGACGTCGTGCACCTTGGCCGAGCCGACGGCCGGGCTGGCCGAGGCCTTCCGGCTGACCCGGCGCAGGCGCCGCCCGGACGGCAGGTGCTCGGGCAGGTTGACCGCCATGAACTGCCAGGCGCCCATGTTCGCCGGCTCCTCCTGCACCCAGACCACGTCGGAGGCGTTCGGGTAGCGCTCGAGCGCGGCGACGACCTGCTCGGCCGGCAGCGGGTAGAGCTGCTCCACCCGGACCACCGCGGTGTCGGCGGTGCCGTCGGCCTCGCGCTGGGCGAACAGGTCGTAGGCGACCTTGCCGCTGCAGAGCAGCACCCTGCGGACGGCGGCGTCGTCGAGCGGCTCCCCGCCCACGCCCGGGTCGGGCAGGACCGGCCGGAAGGACTCGTCGGTGAAGTCCGCGACCGGGCTGACCGCCGCCTTGGCGCGCAGCAGGGACTTGGGCGTGAACACCACCAGCGGCCGGTGCACCGAGGACAGCCCCTGGCGGCGCAGCAGGTGGAAGTAGTTGCCCGGCGTCGAGCAGTTGGCGACCGTCATGTTGTTCTCGGCGCACAGCTGCAGGAAGCGCTCGATCCGCCCGCTGGAGTGGTCCGGCCCCTGGCCCTCGAGGCCGTGGGGCAGCAGGAGCACGACCCCGGAGCGCTGCCCCCACTTCGCCTCGCCCGAGCTGATGAACTCGTCGATGACCATCTGCGCCCCGTCGACGAAGTCGCCGAACTGGGCCTCCCAGAGCACCAGCGCCTTCGGGTTGGCCACCGAGTAGCCGTACTCGAAGCCCAGGGCCGCGTACTCGGAGAGCAGCGAGTCGTAGACGAAGAACTTCGCCTGGTCCTCGGACAGGTGCCCCAGCGGGGTGTACTCGCGGCCGGTCTCCCGGTCGATGAGCACCGAGTGCCGCTGCACGAACGTGCCGCGCCGGGAGTCCTGCCCGGCCAGGCGCACGGGGACGCCCTGCATGAGCAGCGACCCGAAGGCCAGCAGCTCGCCCATCGCCCAGTCGACGCCGCCCTCGCTGACCATCGCGGCGCGCCGCTCGAGCAACCGCTTGAGCTTCGGGTGGACGGTGAAGTCCTCGGGCAGCGAGACGTGCGCGTCGCCGACGGCCTTGAGCACCTCGGTGCTGATCGCGGTGGCGACCGGCTCCTCGACGGCGGGCTGGTCCATGGCCGGCTCGGGCTGCGGGGTCTCCGTCGAGTCGTGGGTCTCGGCAAAGGCCCGCTCCAGCTGGCCGCGGTAGTCCTTGAGCGCCTCCTCGGCCTCGGCCAGGGTGATGTCACCCCGGCCGATGAGCGCCTCGGTGTAGAGCTTCCGGACCGAGCGCTTGCGGTCGATGATGTCGTACATCAGCGGCTGGGTCATCGACGGGTCGTCGCCCTCGTTGTGCCCGCGCCGGCGGTAGCAGACCAGGTCGATGACGACGTCCTTGCGGAACTCCTGCCGGTAGTCGACCGCCAGCCGGGCCACCCGGACGCAGGCCTCGGGGTCGTCGCCGTTCACGTGGAAGACCGGCGCGCCGATCATCCGCGCCACGTCGGTCGAGTAGAGGCTCGACCGGGCGGCGGCCGGCGAGGTGGTGAACCCGACCTGGTTGTTGATGACGACGTGCACCGTGCCGCCGGTGCGGTAGCCGCGCAGCTGGGAGAGGTTGAGCGTCTCGGCGACCACGCCCTGCCCGGCGAACGCGGAGTCGCCGTGCAGCAGGACCGGGAGGACGGTGAAGCCGCTCTCGCCCTTGTCGATCATGTCCTGCTTGGCCCGCGCGATGCCCTCGAGCACCGGGTTGACCGTCTCCAGGTGGGAGGGGTTGCTGGCCAGGGAGACCGCGATGGACCGGCCCTGGTCGAACGGGTTCTGGAAGGTGCCCTCGGCGCCGAGGTGGTACTTGACGTCACCGGAGCCCTGCACCGTGCCCGGGTCGATGTTCCCCTCGAACTCGCCGAAGATCTTGGCGTAGCTCTTGCCGAGGACGTTGGCGAGGACGTTGAGCCGGCCGCGGTGGGCCATCCCGATCGCCACCTCGTCCAGGCCGTACTCGGTGCCGGCGACCAGCACCTCGTCGAGCAGCGGGATCACCGACTCGCCGCCCTCGAGGCTGAACCGCTTCTGCCCGACGTACTTGGTCTGCAGGAACGTCTCGAAGGCCTCCGCGGCGTTGAGCCGGCCGAGGACGTGCTTCTGCTTCTCCCGGTCGGGCTGCTCGTGCTTGAGCTCGACCCGCTGCTGGAGCCACTCGCGCTCCTCGGGGTCGGTGATGTGCATGTACTCCACGCCGACGGTGCGGCAGTAGGAGTTGCGCAGGACGCCGAGCAGGTCGCGCAGGGCCATGAGCCGCTCGCCGGCGAACCCGCCGACGGGGAACTCGCGGTCGAGGTCCCACAGCGTGAGGCCGTGCTGGAGGATGTCGAGGTCCGGGTGGCTGCGGACCTTGAACTCCAGCGGGTCGGTGTCGGCCATCAGGTGGCCGTTGCGCCGGTAGGCCTCGATGACCTCGATGACCCGGGCTTCCTTGTCGATCTCGCCCTCGCGGCTGACCCGCACGTCCGGCATCCAGCGCACCGGCTCGTAGGGGATGCGCAGCGAGCGGAAGACCTCGTCGTAGAAGCCGTCCTGGCCCAGCAGCAGCTGGTGCAGCCGGCGGAGGAAGTCGCCGGACTCGGCGCCCTGGATGATCCGGTGGTCGTAGGTCGAGGTCAGCGTGATGATCTTGCTGACCGCCATGTCGGTGAGCGCCTGCGGGCTCATCCCCTGGAACTCGGCGGGGTACTCCATGGCCCCGACGCCGATGATCGCGCCCTGGCCGGCGGTGAGCCGCGGCACCGAGTGGTTGGTCCCGATCGTCCCGGGGTTGGTGAGGCTGATCGTGGTGCCGGAGAAGTCCTCGAGGGTGAGCTTGTTGTTGCGGGCGCGCCGGATGATGTCCTCGTAGGCCGCCCAGAACTGGGCGAAGTCCATCCGCTCGGCCGCCTTGATGGAGGCGACGACGAGCGACCGGGAGCCGTCGGCCTTGGGCAGGTCGATGGCCAGCCCGAAGTTGACGTGCTCCGGCTGCACGAGGGTCGGCTTCCCGTCGACCTCGGCGTAGGCGTTGTTTATGTTCGGGAAGTCGTCGAGGGCCCGGACCAGCGCGTAGCCGATCAGGTGGGTGAACGAGACCTTCCCGCCCCGCGCGCGGGCGAGGTGGTTGTTGATGACGATGCGGTTGTCGGCCAGCAGCTTGGCCGGCACCGCGCGCACGCTGGTCGCCGTCGGGACGGTCAACGAGGCGTTCATGTTCTTGACGACGCTGGCCGCCGCCCCGCGCAGCGGGGTCCGCTTCGGGCCCTCGTCGTCGTCGGTGGAGGCGGCCGGCCTGGCGGCGGCCGGCTTCCCGGCCGCGGGCTTCGCTGCGGCGGGCTTCGCGGGGGCGGGTCCGCCGTCGGCGGCCTCGGTGGCCGGCTTCGCGGCCGCGGGCTTCGCTGCGGCGGGCTTCGCGGGGGCGGGTCCGCCGTCGGCGGCCTCGGTGGCCGGCTTCGCGGCCGCGGGCTTCGCTGCGGCGGGCCCGGCGGCGGGCTGCCGGGCCTGGTCGGCCTGCCCCGCCGGCTGCGGGCGCTGCCCCTGCCGGGGGCCGGCCGGCGCCTCCTGCCGAGCGCCCTGGCGCTGGCGGTCGTCGGTGGCGCCCACCGGGCTGCCCGGGCGGTAGTCGGCGAAGAACTCGTGCCAGGCCTGGTCCACGCTGGACGGGTCGGCCTGGTACTGCTGGTACATCTCCTCGACCAGCCACTCGTTGGTGCCGAAGCCCGCCACCGCGGACGACGAGGATGTGGTGGACGGCCGGGGTGAGCTGGAGCTTGACACGGGGTCGAGTGCCTCTTCGTCGTCGTGGACGGGTCTGGACCGGGTGCCGAGTCTACGCCCGACGCCCCCGGTCCGAGCCCGGGCACGCGCGACCCGGCGCCGGTGGGGAGGTCAGTCGGTGGCGCCCCGGGCGACGAGCAGGTCGACGACCGCGTCGTGCCCGCCGGCCCGCCCCGCGTCGTCCCGGCGGTTGCGCGCGGCGGCCACCCGGCTGATGTCCAGGGCGCTGGCCCCGTCGCTGGTGGTGGCGTTGACGTCGGCCCCGGCGTCGAGCAGCGCCCGGACGACGTCCGGGGCGGTGCCGTCCGCGCCGCCCTCCACGGCACGGTGCAGGGCGCTGCGGCCGCTGTCGGGGTCCCGGCGGTTGACGTCGGCGCCGGCGTCCAGCAGCAGCCGGACCAGTTCCAGGTGGCCGCCGCCGGCCGCGGCGTGCAGCGCGCCGCCGTCCGCGGCGGCACCGCGGTCCAGGAGGGTCCGCGCCGTGCCGGCCGCCCCCCCGACCGCCGCCCAGGTGAGCAGGTCGACGCCGGTCACCGGGTCGGCGAGGGGCGCCCCGGCGTCGAGCTCGGCGGCCAGCTGGTCGACGTCGTCCAGGTAGGCGGCGCTCGGCGCGTCGACCGCCGCCCCGAGCTCGCGGAGCAGGGCGACGAGGTCCGGGGCGAACTCGAGCGCAGTGTGCAGCGGGGTGCGGTCGTGCTCGGTCCGGGCGTCGAGGTCCGCTCCCGCGCCGGCCAGGACGCGCACGATCTCGGCCCGGCCCTCGGCGACGGCCAGGTGCAGCGGCGTCCAGCCGCCCAGGCCGTCGCGCTCGACGGTGGCGGTGAGGAGGCGGGGCGACTCGCCGATCGCGCTGCGGACGGACTCGGTGTCGCCGTCAGCGACGAGCCGGGCGAGCCGCTGGGCGGTCATCCGGGTGGTCATGGGCATCACGGTTCCGGTCGGGGGTGGGTGCCGCGGGCGGCGGCCCCGTCCGGGGCGCCGCCCCGGGCTCGCTCGGGACGGGGAGGTGGGGAGCACCTCCAGGGTCCCGCCCCGAGCCCGCGGGCGGCGGGGGAGGGGGACGGGTCCCCCTCCTCAGACCACGTCGCGGCGCACGGCGAGCAGGGTGCCGAGCAGGGCTGCCAGCAGACCGTATCCGAGCAGCAGCAGCCCGCCCTGCCAGGGCTCCAGGAGGTCCGGGCCCTCGAAGGTGGCCGTCAGCGCCTCCAGCGCACCCCCCGGCATCCACTTGTACGCCCCGGACGTGGCCGGGATCGACCGGATGATCGGCTCGATGACGAACAGGTAGACCAGGCCGCCGACGATGGCGCCCACCTGGTTGCGCAGCAGGGCGCCGATCCCCACGCCGATGACGGCGTAGATCACCAGCGCCAGGCCGCTGCTGGCGAGGATGCGCAGGTTGTCCCCCGTCAGCGCCGGGGCGTCGCCGCGGGCACCCGCGTAGACGGCCACCACCGCGTAGTTCACGGCCAGCACCAGGAGGGCGAAGGGGACCGCCGCCAGGGCGTACCCGACCAGCTTGGCGACGACCACGCGGCCGCGCCGGGGCGTGGTGAGGAACGTGGGGGTCGCCGTCCGGTGCCGGTACTCCTGCGTCATCCCGATGATCCCGAGGATCAGGAACAGCACGGTCACGTTCGCCGCCGTGGCGAGGATGAGCTCCTCGTACTGCTCCGAGCCCACCGGCGGCAGCCCGCTCTCCGCGTTGCCGGCGAAGGAGGTGAACAGGACGGCGAAGCCGGCCACCATGGCGCAGGCGCCGAGCAGCAGCCCGATCCAGACGCGGGTGGTGAACAGCTTGGTCCACTCGGCGCGGACGAGCGCGGTCATCGTGCGGCTCCCGGGGTGGTCGGGTCGGCGGTCCCGGCGCCCGGCGCCGTGCCCGGCGACGTGCTCGGCGAGGTGGCGGCGAACTGCTCCTGGCCGGCGGTGAGGCGGAAGTAGAGGTCCTCGAGGCCGCTGCTCTCGGCGCGCAGCTCGTGCAGCTCGAGCTGCGCGGCGAACGCCCGGGCCCCGACGTCGGCCGGGGTGGCCCCGCGCACGGTCACCAGGCCGTCGTCCCCGCGGGTGGCGGCCAGGCCGGCGGCACCCAGGACGTCGGCCAGCCGGCCGGCCTCGGGGCTGCGGACCAGCACGGTGCCGGGACCCTGGGCGCCGGCCCGCAGCTCGGCGATGGAGCCCTCGCGGACCAGCCGGCCGGCGCCGACGATGACGACCCGGTCGGCGGTGTGCTCCATCTCCGAGAGCAGGTGGCTGGAGACCAGCACCGTGCGCCCCTCGTCGTGGGCCAGGTGCCGGATGAAGCCGCGCAGCCACTGGATGCCCTCGGGGTCCAGGCCGTTGGCCGGCTCGTCGAGCACCAGGACCGGCGGGTCGCCGAGCAGCGCGGTCGCCAGCGCCAGCCGCTGCCGCATGCCCAGCGAGTAGCCACCGGCACGGCGGCCGCCGGCGTCGGCGAGGCCGACCTGGGTGAGCGTCTCCTCGGCGCGGGACAGGGGGAGGCCGGCGGCGCGGCAGTAGACCCGCAGGTGGTTGCGGCCGGATCGGGCGGGGTGGAAGGCGGTCTCCAGGACCGCGCCCACGGTGCGCACCGGCGCAGGGAGGTCGGCGTAGCGGGCGCCGTTGAAGGTCGCGGTGCCGGAGTCGGGCTGCTCGAGGCCGAGCACCATGCGCATCGTCGTGGTCTTCCCGGCGCCGTTGGGCCCGAGGAAGCCGGTCACCGACCCGGGTTCCACGCTGAAGGTGAGGTCGTCGACGGCGCGGACGGCGCCGAAGGTCTTGGTGAGGCCCGTGACCTCGACCCGTACGGGGTCGCGGTGGGCCGTGCTGCCGGGGCGGATGGCCGTCTCCTCGGTCGTGGTCGGTCGGCGCCACCTTCCTAGCGCACGGGGATCCCGGGCCGGGAGACCCGGGGCCCGACGCCCGGGGCGGGGTGAGGCAGGACACGCCCGGGGGAGCGGCGTCCCGGTAGGTTGGCCGCCCGTGAGGGCCTACCGCACCGTGGTCGTCGGCACCGACGGGTCCGCCTCCTCGCTGCGCGCGGTGCACCGGGCCGGTGCCCTGCCCGGCGCGGTCGGTGCGCGGCCGGTCGTCGGCTGCGCCCACCGGCCGCCGCGGGTGGGCCGGAACGGGTACCGCCGGGCGCGGGAGGTGCTCGGCGAGGACGTGCACGAGGTGGTGGCCCCGGGGCCGGCGGAGGACCGGGAGCGGACCGACCTGCTCGTGGCGGGGAACCGGGGGCCGGGCGGCCTGCGGGGCGGGGTGCTGGGCTCGGGGCCGGCCGGGCCCACCCGCCGCTCGCCGGTCGACGTCCTGGTCGTCCGCACCACCGGGTGACCGGGCCCGGGGACGCCGCGGGCGAGCCGGAGGCCCGCGAGCTCCTGGAACGGCTGCTCCTGGGCGGTCCGCGCCGCTACACCCGCGGGCAGGTGGCGGCGATGGCCGGCATGGAGCCGCGGCGGACGCAGCGCCTCTGGCGGGCCCTCGGGTTCCCCGACGCGCCCGACGACGCGCTGGTCTTCACCGACGCCGACGTGCAGGCGCTCGGGCTGCTCTCCGCGCTCATCGACGCGGGGTTCGTCGACGAGGCGACCGAGGCCTCCATCGCCCGGGCCATGGCGCAGTCGCTGGCCCGGCTGGCGGACTGGCAGACCGACATGCTCGGCGAGGTGCTCAGCCGCGGCACCGACCCGCCCGGCCGGGTGGACCCCGAGCGGGCCGCGGAGAGCACCCGCCGCCTGCTGCCCCTGCTGCGGGCGGTGCAGGACTACGTGTGGCGCCGGCACCTGGCCGCCAACGCCGAGCGGCTGGTCGGCAGCGCCGGGCCCGGCGACAGCCGCGAGCTCGCCGTGGGCTTCGCCGACCTGGTCGGCTACACCACCCGCAGCCGCGGGATGGGCGGTCGTGAGCTCGGGGAGATGATCGAGGACTTCGAGGCCACCGCGGCCGAGGTCATCGCCCGCCGCTCCGGCCGCGTGGTCAAGACGGTGGGGGACGGCGTCCTCTACACCGCCCCCTCGCCGGTCGACGCCGTGGAGATCGGGCTGGAGCTGCCGGTCGCGTGGCGGACCGCGCAGCGGCCGCCGCTGCGGGTCGGGGCGGCCTACGGGCGGGTGCTGACCCACCTCGGCGACGTCTACTCGCCGGTGGTCAACCTGGCCAGCCGGCTGACCACGATCGCGCGGCCGGGGGCCCTGCTGGTGGACCGGGAGCTGGCCCGCCGGCTGCGCGGGCTGCCCCGGTTCCGGGTGCGCCCGCTGAACCGGGTGTCGGTGCGCGGCTACGAGGACCTCCAGCCGTGGTCGGTGCGCCACCGCCCACCCGGCGGGGAGGACCTCGCGGTCGAGGCGATGCTGGACGAGATGGCCGACGACGTGCTCGGCGAGGGTCCGGACGCGCCCGACCGGCCGTGACCCGGATCACGTTCGCCCCGGACGGGGCGGACCCGGCACCCTGGGCGGCATGAGCGCCACCCTCGTCGCCCGCGGGCTCGCTGCCGGGCACGGCGCCCGGGTGCTGTTCTCCGACCTCGACCTGGTGGTCGCCCCGGGCGACGTGGTGGGGCTCGTCGGGGTCAACGGCGCCGGCAAGTCCACCCTGCTGCGGACCCTGGCCGGTGAGCTGCCGGTGCAGTCCGGCGGGGTGGCGGTCACGCCGCCGACGGCCACCCTGGGCTACCTGCCGCAGGAGGCCGAGCGCCGGCCGGGGGAGAGCGTCCGCGCGGCGCTGGCCCGCCGGACCGGCGTCACCGCCGCCCAGGCCGCGCTGGACGCCGCGACCGAGGCCCTGGCGGCCGGCCGGCCGGGTGCCGACGACGAGTACGCCGCGGCGCTGGAGCGCTGGCTGGCCCTCGGCGGGGCCGACCTCGACGAGCGCATCGCGCAGGTGGTGGCCGAGGTCGCGCCCGGGGTGGACCCCGAGGCGCCGGCCGCCGGGCTCTCGGGCGGCCAGGCCGCCCGCGTCGGGCTGGCCGCGCTGCTGCTGTCCCGCTACGACGTGCTGCTGCTCGACGAGCCGACCAACGACCTCGACCTGGCCGGGCTCGCCCAGCTCGAGCGCTTCGTCACCGAGGCGCGGGCCGGCATCGTCGTGGTCAGCCACGACCGGGAGTTCCTGGCCCGCACCGTGACGCGGGTCGTCGAGCTGGACCTGCCCCAGCAGTCGGTGCGGGTGCACGACGGCGGCTACGAGGCGTACCTGACCGAACGGGAGGTCGCCCGCCGGCACGCGCGGGAGGAGTACGAGCAGTACGCCGGGACCCGGGCCGACCTCGAGGCCCGGGCGCGCATGCAGCGCAACTGGATGGCCAAGGGCGTGCGCGACGCGGTCAAGAAGCAGCGGGACCCCGACAAGTTCATCAAGGCGCACAACCGGTCCTCGGCGGAGAAGCAGGCGGCGAAGGCGCGGCAGACCGAGCGCCGGATCGAGCGGTTGGAGGTCGTCGAGGAGCCGCGCAAGGAGTGGGAGCTGCGGATGCAGATCGCCGCCGCACCGCGGGCCGGCGCGGTCGTGGCCACCCTCTCCGGTGCGGTCGTGCGGCGCGGTGGGTTCATCCTCGGGCCGGTCGACCTGCAGGTGGACTGGGGCGACCGGGTGGCGATCACCGGGCCCAACGGCGCGGGCAAGACCACCCTGCTGGCCGCGCTGCTCGGCCGGGTCCCCCTCGACGCGGGGCGCGGCTCGCTGGGGCCCTCGGTCCGGGTGGGGGAGATCGACCAGGCCCGCGCGGCCTTCGTCGGGTCCGAGTCGTTGCTCGACGCCTTCTCCGCGGAGGTGCCCGACCTGCCGACCAGCGAGGTCCGCACCCTGCTCGCCAAGTACGGGCTCACCGCCGAGCACGTGCTGCGCGCGGCGGGCACGCTCTCGCCCGGGGAGCGCACCCGGGCGGGGCTGGCGCTGCTGCAGGCCCGCGGGGTCAACGTGCTCGTCCTCGACGAGCCGACCAACCACCTCGACCTGCCCGCCATCGAGCAGCTCGAGCAGGCGCTGGCCGGCTACCGGGGGACGCTGCTGCTGGTCACCCACGACCGCCGGATGCTCGCCGCCGTGGACACCACCCGCCGCCTGGCGGTGGCCGGCGGGCGGGTCACCGAGGGCTGAGGGTCAGCGGGCCGCCGGCAGGGCCGGCTCGAGGACGCCGGCCACCGCGTACTCGGCCAGGGTGGCCAGCTCGGCGGCGCTCGCCCCGGCCGACGCCAGCGCCGGCAGCAGGTGCACCTCGACGACGGTCCCGGGCGAGGCGGCCAGCCAGCGCAGCGCGGCGACCCTCGAGCGGCCGGCGGGGGGCGGGGTCGCCGGGCCCCGGTAGCGGACGGCGACCGGGCACACGGCCGCCCCGGTGGCCGGCGCCGCGACCAGCAGCGCGGGGGAGAACCGGCCCGGCCCGCCGTCCTCCGTGCGCTCCTCCGGCCGCACCACCACCGACGTCCCGCCGTGCAGGGTCGCGGCGACCCGGGCCGGGACCGCCGGGACCGTCGGGAGGCCGACCCCGGCCAGCCGGTCCGGCGACCCGGCCACCACCCCTGCGGGCACGGCGGTCAGCAGGGCGAGGGGGTCCAGCGCCGACACGCTGTTGGCCACCAGCAGCAGGCCGGTGCCGCCGCGCGGCCAGGCCACCGCGGGCGCGCGCACCTCGACGCGCAGCCCGAGCCCGGTGAGGACCCGGGCGGCGCCGCACACGGAGCGCCGGCGGCTGCTGCCGACGGGCGGGCGCAGCCGCCCGGCGGCGACGGTGGCGCCGACGCGCAGCCAGCGGCCGGACGGGGGTGCGGTCACGGTGCCTCCCGGGACGCTCGGCGGACCCGGGACGGGTCCGCGTGCCCCCGAGGGTGGCTCGCCGAGGTGACCGCGCGGGAACGCCCGGACGGCGGCCGGACGTCGATCCGGGGATCTGCTCAGGACGGCTCGCCGAGCGCCTCGGGCAGGCCCACCGCGCTCATCCCCGCCCAGGTGTCGCCGACGTGGTGGGCGAGGACCATCAGGTCGCGCAGGTGCCCGTCGCGGTCGCGGATGTGGTCGACGAGCAGCGCCTCCCCGGTGAACCCCAGGTCGGTGAACAGCGCCAGGGCCGCGCCCTGCTCGGCGACCACCTCCACCACCAGCTTGGTGAGCCCGGCCTCGACCGCCTGGACCAGCGCGTGCCGGGCCAGCGCCCGGCCCAGCCCGCTGCCGCGGGCCCCGGGGGCCACGACCAGCCGGACCTCCCCGACGTGGTCGGACCAGCCGGGCAGGCGCAGCACCGCGACGTACCCGGCGACGACGTCCCCGGCGCTCCCGCCGTCCTCGACGGCGACCCAGCGGCGGGTGCCCGGCGTGCCCCCGGCCGCCCAGCCGCGCACCACCTCGGCGTCGGTCACGTCGTCGCGGATGAAGGTCCGGTCGCCCTCGGGCAGGTCGGCGAAGAAGCGCAGCAGCGCGTCGCAGTGCGCGGGGGTCAGGTCGACGACGTCAGCCACGCGTGTCCTCCCGGGCGCCCTCCACCGGCTCGCTGCGCCGCCGGAGGAAGTCGATGATGGTCGGGACCGTGGTCCGGGCGGCGGTCCGGCCGACGACCAGGCCCATGTGCCCGGCCGGCAGCCGCAGCTCGTGCTTGTCGGTGGAGCCGACCAGGTCGACCAGCGGCGCGGTCGCCTCCGGCGGCACGATGTGGTCGCGGTCGGCCCGCACGGTGAGGAACGGCACCCGGATGTCCGCCAGGTGCACCCGGTCGCCGCCGACGCTCAGCCGGTCGGTGACCATCCCGTTGTCGCGCACCAGCATCCGCACGGTCTCCTCCGCGGCGGCGCCCGGGAAGGGCACGTGGTCGTCGGCCCAGCCGGTCATGGCCTGGTAGCCGGCGACGTACCGGTCGTCCCAGAGCTTCTCCCACAGGGTCACGTAGCGGGTCACCTCGGCGGTGGGGGTGAGCGCGCGGAAGCCCTGGACGACGACGCGGGGCGGCACGTTGCCG
The DNA here is from genome assembly GCF_003428645.1 of Geodermatophilus marinus. GTDB lineage: Bacteria > Actinomycetota > Actinomycetes > Mycobacteriales > Geodermatophilaceae > Geodermatophilus. The sequence continues at coordinate 21,563 of NZ_QVQH01000037.1, forward strand.
TCGGCGTCGAGCACGTCGCGGACCTCCAGGCCCCCGACGCGGAACAGGTCCGACAGCGGCCCCATCCGGCGGAAGTCCACCGGGGTCGCCAGGACGGTCAGGCTGCGCACCGGGGTGTCGGGGTGGTGCGCGGCGTGCAGCAGGGCGAGGTCCCCGCCGAAGCAGTAGCCGAAGAGGGTGACCTCGTCGGCGCCGGTGACCTCGAGCACCCGGTCGATGCCCGCCGGGATGTAGTCGTCGACGTAGTCCTCGAGGGTGTTGGCCGCGTCCCGCGCGTCCGGCTCGCCCCAGTCGAGCATCCAGACGTCGAAGCCGGCGGTGAGCAGCTGCTCGACGAAGCTGTTGCCCCGGGCCAGGTCGAGCACGTAGCTGCGGCTGACCAGGCTGAAGACGATGAGCAGCGGTGGGGACCACCGGACCCCGCCGTGGACCTCGGGGTCGTTGCGGTAGCGCCACAGCTGGGTGCGGCCGCGCTGCCAGACGACGTCCTTCGGGGTGGTGCCGACCTGGGGCCGGTCGATGCCGCCGACGAGCTTGAGGCCGTTACGCGCGCGGAGGGCGTTGCGCTCCACGTCGCGCCGGACGCGGTCGAGGACCGTCTGCGGGGTGGGCAGGGTGGGCAGGGTGGGCATCGGACTCCTCGCGGGTGCGGGCTCGCTGGGCCTCGAGCTGCAGGGTCAGCCGCCGGACCTCCCGGTCCAGGGCGCCGACCTGCGCCCGGAGCCGGTGGACGTCGGTGCCGGCCGGCAGGTTGAGCAGGTGCCAGGCGCGGGTGCTGGCGCCGCGCGCCGAGGCGAGGGCCAGGGTGGTGGCCCGCCGCAGCAGCGCGGCGCCGACCGCGAAGGTCTCGGTGCGCACGAACTCCTCCGCGCGCGGGGTGACCCGGCGCTCGGCGGCGTCGAACGCCTGCCGCCACAGCGGCGGTCGTGCGTCGGCCATGTGTCTCCCTTCCTCGTGTCCCGGCCCCGTCCAGGGCACCGCCCCGAGCTCGGACGGCCCCCTTGCCGGGTCCCGGTGCGAGCCCGCGAGTGGCGGGGGGCAAGGGGGTCCTTCAAGGGGAGGACGGGGTCCTCTCTCAGGTGAAGGCGCTCATCCCGGTGATGTCCCGGCCGACGATGAGCGTCTGCACCGTCTCGGTGCCCTCGAACGTGTGGATGGCCTCGATGTCGGCCATGTGCCGGATGACGTGGTTCTGCAGCAGGATCCCGTTGCCGCCGAGCAGGTCGCGCGCCTCGGCGAGGATCTCGCGCGCCGTCCGGGTGTTGTGCATCTTGGCCAGCCCGGCGACGGTCGGCGACAGCCGCCCGGCCTCGGCCAGCCGGCCGATCTGCATGCAGTAGAGCTGCATGCCGGTCAGCGCGGCGAGCATGCGCACCAGGCGCTCCTGGACGATCTGGAAGCCCGCGAGCGGCTTGCCGAACTGCCGGCGCTCCTTGGCGTAGGTGAGGGCGGCCTCGTACCCGGCGGTCGCGTGGCCCAGGGCCATCCAGGCGCAGGCGCTCCGGGTGGTGGCCAGCACCCGGCCGGTGTCGGCGAAGCTGTGCGCCCCCTGCAGCCGGTTCTCCTCCGGCACCCGCACCCCGCGCAGCTCGATGTCGGCCTGCCACACCGAGCGCAGCGACATCTTGCCGGTGATGACCGAGGCCTCGTACCCCTCGGCCGGGGTCTCGACGACGAAGCCCTTGACCTGGCCGTCGGCCGCGTCGCGCGCCCACACGACCACGAGGTCGGCCAGCGTGCCGTTGCCGATCCACCGCTTGGCGCCGTCGAGGACCCAGGTGTCGCCCTCGCGGCGGGCGGAGGTCTCCAGCGCGACGGAGTCCGAGCCGTGGTGCGGCTCGGTGAGGGCGAACGCGCCGATCTTGTCCAGCGTCGCCATCGCCGGCAGCCAGCGGGCCTTCTGCTCCTCCGAGCCGCACATGTCGACCGACTGCATCGCCAGCCCGGCGTGCACGCCGAGGAAGGTGCCCAGGCTGCCGTCGCCGCGGTGCAGCTCCATGTGCACCAGCCCCGCGGCCATCGGGCTCATCTCGGCCGAGCCGTAGCCCTTGATGCTCTCGCCGACGACGCCGAGCTCCGGCAGCCGGCGGATCAGCGGCCACGCCACCTCGGCACGCTCCCAGTAGTCACCGGCGACCGGGACCACCTCGGCGTCGACGAAGCGGCGGACGGCGATGAACCGTTCCCACTGCTCGTCGGTGAACTGGTCGCGCACCGAGAAGAAGTCGGTGCCCAGCGCCTCGCCCAGGTGGCTGGTGTCCACGGGCTGCGCGGTCTGCGGGGGAGCCTGCGGTGTCATCGTGCGACCTCCGGGGGGATCTCGACGGCGCGGCCCAGGATCGTCCCGGTCGCGCCCTCGGGCAATCTCGCCCGCAGGCCCGCGGTCACGCCGGCGGCGGTGTCGCGGGACCCGTCGTGGGCCGGGACGGCGGCGCCCACGCGGAGCCCGGCCCGGTCGCCGTGGCCCGCGGTCGTGCCGACCAGGGGCTGTGCGGGGTCCACCGCGGGGCCTCCTCCTGCAGGGGACGGGACCCGGCCCTACCCCGGCCGACCGCGGTCTACCCCGCGTCCCGGCCGTCCTCGTTCCGGATCCCCCGGGTGGTCCGGGTACCGGAGTGGCGCGCCGGCCCGGCCCGGGACAGGCTCGCTGCGGACCACCTCGACGACGGGAGCGGCATGAGCGACAGGACGATCCTCGACATGTTCCGGCTGGACGACCGGGTGGCGATCGTGACCGGCGCCTCCTCGGGCCTGGGCGCGGTGTTCGCCCGGGCGCTTGCCGAGGCCGGCTGCGACGTGGCGCTGGGGGCGCGCCGCGAGGACCGGCTGGCCGGGACGAAGCAGGCCGTCGAGGCGGCCGGCCGGCGGGCGCTCACCGTGCGCACCGACGTCTCCCGGCCCGAGGACTGCCAGGCGCTGGTCGACGCGGCGATGGCCGAGTTCGGCAAGGTCGACGTCCTGGTCAACAACGCCGGGGTGGGGACGGCCGTGCCGGCCACCCGAGAGAGCCCGGAGCAGTTCCGCCAGGTCGTCGACGTGAACCTCAACGGCTGCTACTGGATGGCCCAGGCCTGCGGGCGGGTGATGCAGCCGGGCAGCTCCATCGTGAACATCTCCAGCATCCTGGGGCTGACCACCGCCGGGCTGCCGCAGGCCGCCTACGCCGCCAGCAAGGCCGGGCTCATCGGGCTGACCCGCGACCTCGCCCAGCAGTGGACCGGCCGCAAGGGCATCCGGGTCAACGCCCTCGCACCGGGGTTCTTCGAGTCCGAGATGACCGACCAGTACCCGGAGGGCTACATCGAGGGCCAGCTGTCCCGCGTGCTCGTGGGCCGCAAGGGCGACCCCGACGAGCTCGCCGCCGCGCTGGTCTTCCTCGTCAGCGACGCCGGCGGCTACGTCACCGGGACCACGCTGCCGGTCGAGGGGGGCATGCTCACCAGCTGACGACGCCCGGGGGCGGTCCCTAGGCTGCCCCCGTGCGCGAGGTGCTGGACGAGCGCTTCCCGGGGCGGGCCCTGGACCGCGACGTGTGGTTCCCGTACTACCTGCCGCACTGGAGCTCGCGGGCCGCCTCGGCGGCCACGTACGAGGTGCGCGACGGCGAGCTGCGGCTCTGGATCCCGCCGGAGCAGCCGCTGTGGTGCCCGGACCTCCACGAGGAGCCGATGCGGGTGTCCTGCCTGCAGACCGGCAACTGGTCCGGCCCGGTCGGCAGCACGCGGGGGCCGCAGCCGTTCGCCGACGGGCTCGTCGTGCTTGAGGAGCAGCCCGCCTTCTGGGGCCACACCCCCCGGTACGGCCGGATCGAGGCCACCGTGCGCGCCACCGTCCCCGCGCGGTCGATGGCCGCCTTCTGGCTGTCGGGCACCGAGGAGGTCCGTGAGCACTCGGCGGAGATCTGCGTCGCCGAGGTCTTCGGGGACACCGTCCGGGACGGCACGGCCGACGTCGGGGTCGGGCTGCACAAGTTCGGCAACCCCGACGTGTCCGAGGACTTCACCACCGTGCGCCTGCCCCTCGACCTCGGCCGCGACCACACCTACGCGGTCGACTGGGCCCCCGGGTCCCTGGTGTTCACCGTCGACGGGCAGGTGGTCCGGCGCCTCGACCAGGCCCCCGACCACCCGGTGCAGCTGATGCTCGGCGTCTTCGACTTCCCGGCCCGCGCCGCGGCCGACGAGACCGAGGTGCCCGTGCCGGAGCTCGTGGTGTCGTCGGTCCGCAGCCGGCCGCCGGCCTGACGCCCCGGCGTCCCGGACGTCGGCGCGGCGGTGCTCACCGCCGGGACCCCGGCCGCAGGAGTTCGCCCCGGGCCGCCCGCAGCGCGCAGACCGTCCGCAGCCCGACGGGGGCGCCGACGACCATCTCGACCGTCGCGGCGTGCGGGCCGAGGAGCAGGACCAGCCGGGTGACGAGTCCGGGACGGGTGCGGCGGGCGGCCGGTCCGGCCGGGGGAGCCGCGGGTGCCGGCGGTGCGGTCAGCAGCATCATGGGGGACAGGGTCGGGAGCCGGGCGCGCCTCTCGCGTCGGGGGGATCCCCCATCCACCCGCGCGGCGCGTACGGTCCGGGGCCGTGCTCGTGGGCCGTGCACCCGAGCTGGCCGCGATCGCCGCGACGCTGGACGACGCCCGCCGCGGCCGGTCCCGTGCGTCCTGCCTCCAGGGCGAGGCCGGCGTCGGCAAGACCAGCCTGCTGGACGCCGCCGCGGCCGCGGCCGGGGGGTTCCGGGTGACCCGGACCCGCGGCGTGCACGCCGAGCTCGGCCTGGGCCACGCCGCGCTGCTCGACCTGCTGACCCCGCTGCGGGCGGGCCTCCCGGACCTCCCCGCCGGCCAGCGCGACGCGCTCGGCGCCGCGCTGGGGTGGACGGCGGGCCCCGTCCCGGGCGAGCGCTTCCTGGTGGCCGCCGGCACCGTCTCCCTGCTCGGGGCGGCGGCCGAGCGCGAGCCGCTGCTCGTCGTGGTGGACGACGTCCAGTGGCTCGACCCGGGATCGCTGCGGGCGGTGGCCTTCGCCGTCCGGCGGCTGCGGGGGGACCGGGTCGCCTTCCTGCTCGCCCGCCGCCCGCCGCTGCCCGGGGAGGCCGACGAGCTGTCCGACCTGCCGTGGCGGGACCTGACCGGGCTGGACCTCCCGGCCGCGCGCCTGCTCCTGGCCGGCCAGGTCGCCGCCCCCCTCGTCGGGGCGCTCGTGGCCGCGACCGGCGGCAACCCGCTCGGGCTGCGCGAGGCCGCGAGCGCCCTCAGCCCCGAGCAGCGCCGCGGGTCGGCCCCGCTCCCGGACGCCGTCCCGGTCGGGCAGCGGCTCGCGGCGGGGTTCGACCGGGTGCTGCAGCAGGCCCCGGCCGGTGCCCGCCGCGCCCTCCTGCTCGTCGCCTGCTCCCCCCGTCCGGACGCCGGGCCGGTGGTGCGCGCGCTCGGGGCCGAGGGGCTCGTCGCGGAGGAGGCGGTGGCCGACGCCGAGCGGTGCGGGCTGCTGGTCAGCGGGCCCGGCACGCTCGAGGCGGTGCACCCGCTCCTCCGCGCGGCCGCGCTGCGGGCCGCGCCCCCCGGCGAGCGGCGCTCGGCGCACGCCGCTCTGGCCGCGGCGCTGGACGGGGACCCGGAGCTGGCGACCCGGCACCGGTCGCTGGCCGTGCTCGGCGCCGACGACCGGCTCGCCGACGACCTGGTCCTCCTCGCCGGGCGGGAACGGGGGCGCCGCGGGCTGGCCGCGGCCTCGGCGCTGCAGGAGCACGCCGCCCGGCTGCGCGGCTCGGCCGGTGCGGCCGCCACCGACCGGTCGGTGGCGGCCGAGGACGCCTGGCTGGCCGGGGACCCGGTCCGCGCCCGGCGGCTGGCCGGGGAGGTCCTCGACGGGGGCGCTGCGCCGGCCGACCGCGGGCGGGCGCTGCTCACCCTCGGCACGATCGAGCACTACGCCGGGTCGGTCCCCGCGGCCGGTGACCTGCTGCGCTCGGCGGCCGACTGCGCGGTGGGCGGCGAGCGGCTGCGGGCCCTCGTCGAGCTCGGCTTCGTCGGCTACCGCCCCGGGTCACCCGCCGCGGTCGCCGCGGTCGCCGCCGAGGTACGCGCCACCGCGGACCCCGGGGACCCCGAGCAGGCGGCCCTCGCCGACCACACCGAGGCGATGGCGCTGGCCTTCGGCGGCCGCTGGGCCGAGGCGCGCGTCCCGGCCCTGCGGGCGCTGGAGCGGCTGGAGACCGACCCCCGGCTGCGCACGGACGCCCGCTACCTCGCGGTCGCCGCGCTCGCCCCCGCCTGGGCCGGGGAGCCGGAGCGGGCCGTCCCGGTCGTGGAACGCCGGCTGTCCGCGGCGCGGGCCGCCGGTGCCCTCGGCGTCCTGCCCCTCGTGCACGTCCTCGTCGCCGGGTGGGCCCTCGTGCGCGGTGACCACCGGCGCGCCTACGCGGTCGCGGGCGAGGCCACGGAGCTGGGGCGCGAGCTCGGCTACGTCGCCGACCTCGCGACCGCGGCGGAGGTGCTGGCCTTCGAGGAGGCGGCGCGGGGCCGGCACGAGGAGGCGGCGGCCGCGCTGGCCAGCGCCCGGGAGCTCGGGAACCGGGCCGGCGTCGCGGCGGCGTCGGTGCAGGTGCACCTCGTCGACGCGTTCACCGCGCTGTGCCGCGGCGACCTCGCGCGGGTCGTGGCGGTCCTGGAAGCGCGGATCGCCGCCGACGGGGGGCGCCTGCCGCGGGGCGACCACGAGCTGGCGGTGGCGCCGGATCTCGTCGAGGCCTACCTGGGGCTGGGCCGGCACGCCGAGGCCGCGGCCCTGGCCGCCCGGTACGCCGAGACGCACGCCGGGACGGCGCTGCCGGAGGTGCGCGCGCAGGTCGAGCGCCTGGCCGGCCTGGTGGCCGGCGACGGCGGGACGGCCGTCGCGGCCTTCGAGCGGTCGCACGAGGCCGCCGCCGCGGGCACCGACCCGTTCGGGGCGGCGCGCACCCGGCTGCTGCACGGCGCCCGCCTGCGCCGGTCCGGGGAGCGGGTGGCCGCGCGCCGCCAGCTGCGCCTCGCGGCCGACGCGTTCGCGGGCATGGGGCTCGACGGCTGGGAGCGCCGGGCGGTCGAGGAGCTGGCGGCGACCGGCCAGCGGGTGCGGCGCGGGTCGCCCGGCGGGGTGCTCACCTCGCAGGAGACGCGGGTGGCCCTCCTGGTGGCCCGCGGGATGACCAACCGGGAGGTCGCCGCCGAGCTGTTCCTCAGCCCCCGGACGGTCGAGCACCACGTCACCGCGGTCCTGCGCAAGACCGGCCTGCGGTCCCGGGTCGCGGTCGCGGCGGCCTTCGCAGCCGGCGGGGACCCGGCCGGGTCCGGCGGTTGAGCCGTCCCGCCGGCCGGGGGCGGTGGTTGCCCGTCCGGTGGGCCGGGTACCGGGCGCCGGTTCGCGGCACCGCGCCCGGTGCCCCGTCGAGGCCCGAGGAGGTCCCCGCCCGTGCTCGCCTGGTCGTCCACGGTCGCGGGCGCCGTCGTCGTCGCCCTCGTGCTGCGGGAGGTGTTCCAGACCCTGTTCGTCCCCACCCGGCGCGGCCGGGCCACCCGGGCGGTGTTCACCCTGCTGTGGCGGGCGTCCCGCCTGCCCGGCCGCGGGCGCCCCAGCGGGCTGGCCGGTCCGCTGGCGATGGTGGCGGTCATCACGCTGTGGGGGCTGGGCGTGGTGCTCGGGGGCGCGCTCGTCTACTGGCCGCACCTGCCCGACGGCTTCTCCTACGACCCCACCCTGGGACCCGGAGGGCGCGCCGGCCTCGTGGACGCGGTGTACGTCTCGCTGGTCACGACGGCCACGCTCGGCTTCGGCGACGTCGTGCCCACGGCCGGGTGGCTCCGCGTGGTCGTCCCGCTGCAGGCCATCGTCGGGTTCGCGCTGCTGACGGGGGCCGTCTCCTGGGTGATGCAGATGTACCCGGCCCTCAACCGCCGCCGGGTGTTCTCGGTGCGGCTGCCGCGCGCCGTCGCGCGCGCGGCCGTAGTTGGAGGGTTGGCCACCGCGGTGGTGGCCGGCTCGGTGACCGGCGTACTGGCCGCGCCGGCGTATGCGCCGACGGCGGGGGTGGCGGTCAAGGAGCTGCTGGCGCCGGTGCTGGTCGGCGTCGCCAATGCGCCCGGTACGGGGGCGGAGTCGATCCACTTCTCCGCCCGCACCATCGGCGCCGGCTCGTGGGACCTGCTCGACGATGTGCCGGTGTCCGGCCGGTCGGCCACCCTGGCCCTGCCGGCCGACCGGCTGGCCATCGGGGAGCGCTTCGAGTACCAGGTCTCGCACTGCGACGACACCGGCTGCACCGCCTCGGCGGTCCAGACCAGCGCAGCGTCGGCGGCGCTCGGCGCCGGCGAGCGGCCCGGGGCGACCCGGCTGCCCTTCACCCTGGGCGACCGGCTGGCCGCCCAGGTCGACGTCGGCTCGGGCAACCTGCTGGTCACCGCCACCGCGATCACCCTGCCGCGGCGGGCCAGCGACGACCTGGAGGTCGGGCTGGCCTACAACTCGGTCACCCGCCGCGCGGACTCGACCTTCGCCGGAGCGGTCGGCGCGCCGTCCTCCGGCTGGCGGCTGTCCACCGGCCCGGACGTCCGGCTGCGCCACGACGGCGGCACCGGCCTGGTCGTCTACACTGGGCCGAACGGGCTGACCGGCACCTTCACCCCGGTCACCGGCACGCCCGGCAGCTACACCGCGCCGGCCGGCTTCAAGATGGACCTGACCGGCAACGCCACCTCCGGCTGGGAGCTGTTCCACCACGACACGGGGCAGACCTGGTCGTTCGACCCGGCCGGCCGGCTGACCGCCATGGCCGACCGCTCGGGCAACCAGGCGACCTTCGGCTACGACAGCAACGGCGCGCCGACCACGATCACCTCCGACGTCGGCCCGACCGGCGCCCGCACGCTCGACGTCGACACCGAGGGCACCGGCACCGGGCGGATCACCGAGATCACCCAGACGGTCACCGACGCCGGCGGCTACCCGACCGCCGAGAACCGGTCGGTCACGCTGGCCTACGACGGCAACGGCTACCTGGCGTCGATGACCGACCAGGAGGGCCGGGTCACCACCTTCACCCACGGCTCGGGCGGCAACCTCAACGCCGTCACCGCGCCGGGCGGGGCGATGACGACCTTCGGCTACGACAACGACGGCCGCGTCGAGACGGTCACCCAGCCGACCGCCACCACCGGCGTCAACGCGGTCACCCGCTTCCTCTACGAGCCCGACGCCACCAGCGTCGCCGACCCCAACAGCAACCAGTCGGTGGCGCCGGACGCGACGGCGCACACCCGCTACGAGCTGACCGACGACGGCATGCAACTGGTCGACACCGCGATCGACCCGGCCGGCAAGGAGCGGTCGCAGACCTACACCCCTCAGCTGGACGTGGCCACCGCCACCGACACCGCCGGCACCACCACGCTCGACTACGGCGCCAACGGCGGCACCTCGCTGACCGGCATCACCGCCCCGACCGGCGCCGGGTCGTCGTTCGCCTACGGCAACACCGCCGCGGCCACCCGCCACCAGCCCACCTCGGGCACCGACGCCCAGGGCAACACCAGCACGTTCACCTACAACGGCGCCGGGCAGCAGCTGTCCGCTGCTGACGCCGGCAGTAACACTGCCAGCGTGGCCTACAACGCCGACGGCACGGTGGACACCTCCACCAGCCCCTCGGGTGCGGTCACCGACTACACGTCGAACAGCGACGGCCAGCTGACCGGCATCACCCCGCCGTCGGGCACCAGCCTGGGCGGCCGCAGCATGACCTGGGACGGCTACGGCCGGCTGGCCACCTTCACCGACGGCCGCGGCATCACCACCAGCTACAGCTACGACGACCTCGACCGGATCACCGAGGTCGACTTCTCCGACAGCACCCCCGACGTCAGCTACGCCTACGACACCGCCGGCCGGCTGGACAGCCGCGACGACGGGTCGGGCACCACCAGCTACGACTACGACCCGCTCGGCCGGCTCACCGCCCGCAGCCACTCGGCCAACGCCGGCGGGGTGTCCTACAGCTACGACAAGGTCGGCAACCTGGCCACCGCCGTCAACGCCGCCGGCACCACCAGCTACACCTACGACGTGCGCAACCTGGTCACCGCCATGACCCCGCCCGACGGCCGGAAGATCGAGTTCGCCTACGACGACGACGGCCGGCGCACCGACACCTGGTTCCACACCAACACCGGCCGCACCCGCTGGGCCGCCCACTCCCACACCGACTACGACGCCTCCGGCCGCATCGACCGCACCTGGACCTCGCGGTCCAACCCCTGGTCGGGCACGTCCAATGACACGACCCGAGTGTTCGACCGGTCCTACAGCTACGCCGAGGACACCGACGGCGGTCTGTGCGCCACCGCCACCGGCGGCTACCCGGATAGCGGATTGCGCTGGGTAGAGAAGGATGAGCTCACCGGCGTCTACACCAACTACTGCTACGACTCGGCCAACCGGCTGATCATGGCCGACCCCGGCAACGTCGGTCCGACGCACTACGCCTACGACGCCAATGGCAATCGCACCAGCACCCACTACCTCAGCCACCTGCGGCAGGCCCAGACGGTGAACGCCGCCGACCAGTTGACCATGAGCGGCTACGCCTACGACGCGGCCGGCAACCTCACCGCCGACCCCACCCGCGGCAGCTTCACTTACAACGCCGCCGGCCAAATGGTCACCAACACCACGTCCAGCGGAACCGCTAGTTACCTCTACGCCGGCACCGACCAGACCGAACTGATCACCGACGGCAGCAGCCGCACCTACACCTACGGCCGCAGCGACAGCAACGGCCTGCCGATCATCGAGTCCTACGTCACCGGCAGCACGACGTACTCCTACCTGCACGACCCGCAGGGCACCCCGCTGGCCATCGTCGGCGCCAACGCCCACTACCTCGCCCTCGACGGCCTCGGCTCCATCGTCGCCACCATCAACCACGACGGCGCCCAGACCGCGGCCTACAGCTACGACCCCTGGGGCAAGGTCACCGCCTCGGCCGTCAACGGCTCGGGCATCGTCAACCTGCAGATCTACGGCTACACCGGCGGCGTCACCGACACCCGCACCGGCTACGTGCACCTCGGCCACCGCTGGTACGACCCCACCACCGGCCGCTTCACCCAGCAAGACCCGCTCGAGACCCTCGCCGACCCCCGCCGCGCCAACCGCTACGAGTACGCCGCCAGTGACGGCGCTCAGGTGAATCTCCCCAGAGCTGCTCACTGAAAGTCCCCACCCGTGGAGCTCCGCCAGAGACGGCGGGGGCTCCTCCGAGGATGGCGGTCTCTGACCACCGCACCACCTCGAAGGAGC
>NZ_QVQH01000038.1 GCF_003428645.1 Geodermatophilus marinus
CCTACCACCGCCGGCGTCGCCAAGACGCCCTCGGTCGACTCACGCCCATCGAGTACGAGACCATCACACCCACACTGGCCGCTCAGGCCGCCTGACCCAACCTGTCACCGATCCGTGCAGCAGTCCCCCATCTGGTAGCGATTGGTGACAACCGACCACCGATGGCATCCGAATCCTCCGGTTCTCCTCCTGTTGCTGGTGTCCGGGCCCGGGCCCGGCCTGTGGACGCGGGCCGTGCTCATCGGCCGATGCCCGGCGCGGCGCCTCCGCGGGCGAGGGAGGGGCCGCGCCGTTCGGCCTCGGGCCGGGGAACGCTCGGTACCGGCGCGACGGCCCGCGGGGGAGCCGCCGCGGTCCGGTAGCGCGACCGGTCCTGGCGGTCGCGGGCGGCCGCTCGAGCGGCCAGCTCGGCGGCGTGGCCGGGGCCGAGCTCGGCCCGGTCGCGGCCGAAGACGGCGATCCACCGCGCCCGGGCCTTCGGCCGGCCCCGGTCGGCCTCCGGATACACCCGGGCGGCCGCCGCCGACCCGGCGTACACCTTCATTCCACCGCGCATCCTCAATGCCACCCAACAATGACCAACGGGTCACCCCTAGAAGCAGCGGTGAGCCCCGTGAAGCGGGGCCCGATCTACCTCTATCGGTAGCATGCGTGCCGTTCTCCGGTGAAGGTCTGAGCTCTCCCGGAAAAAATCTGCAGTGGCGCGCTCAGGCCGTTCGCGGGTGCCATTCCGTTGGTCGTTGACGGTGATTGTCGAGGAGAGCAGGTCGCAGTCTTCCCGGCGGCACGTTCTGATGAGGGTCACCTCCGCGATGCACCGACTCCCGTCGCGCGGCCCCTGCGGCACGGTCGCGCGGATGTTGAGCGGCTCCTGGACGACGAGGCCGCGGGCGGTTGGCAGCGTGTCCCGGTCGCCTTCCCCGTGCGGGAAACCTCACCGAGCGGGGCCTACGGGACGGCGGACGAGGGGCACCCGCTCCGTCCTGCGGTGTTCCCGGTCGGGGTTCCGCTCGCGGTCACATCCAGTTGACGCCGTGTTGCTCGTGCTCGCGGACGCGGAACTCGATCATCTTGGTGAGTAGTGGCCGGGGTGGGGTGGTGTCGTAGGGCAATGCGATGGTGCCTTTGCCGGTGCGGTAGCCGGTGAGTTCGGTTTCGAAGGCGGCGCGGGTGGATGGCGTGAAGGCGAGGCTGGCGTGGGTCTTGTGTCCACTGAACATGAACAAGATGACGCCGTCGGGGTGGACGTAGGCCGGGTGGCCCCACTTGATCTGCTCGACCGCGTCAGGAACGGCGTCTCGGGACAGTGTGCGAAGTTCGCTGAGGAGTGCGCGGCCGGCCGGTGGTGCTGTGTTGATGTACTCGTCGATGGTCGTTGGCTTGGACATCGTCTCTCCTTCGATCCTGGTACCTGGTCCGTTGGTTGTGGAGCGGCTAGTGGTCATCTCCGTTGAAACGTCGAGGGTCTGGCGTCCAGGCGGTGGGGTGTCCCGCCGGTCGCGCCACGCGCTGGTCGACCAGGTCCGCCCGTCGACCGTCGCGGTCACCGGCACCCGGCCGAAGGGGCCGGCGACCTCCGGCGCGTGCTCCGCCGGCACCGGGGCGAACACCCAGCCCCCCGGCGCCGGGGGTGCGCACGAGGGTCGCGTCGAAGGGCACGGGCGGCAGCGTGCCACGGCGGGACGACGGTCCCGGGACGTCCGGACCTCCCCGGGTCACGACGAGGTGAGGACGACGAGCCGCTGGGTCGCCCGCGTCATCGCGACGTAGCGGTCGACCGCTCCCGCGACGCCCGTGCCGAACTCCTGGGGGTCGACCAGGACGACCAGGTCGAACTCCAGCCCCGTGACCAGCTCCGGGGGCAGCGACCGGACGCGGTCCCCGGGCAGCGACCCCGCCCGGAACCCGGGGTCGCCGATGACGCACGCGGTCCCCTCGGCGTGCGCGGCCAGCCAGTCGGCGAGGAGCCGGTCCCGCTCCGACACCCGGCCGTGCTGCACGGGGACACCGCTGCGGCGGACGGACGTCGGCACGTTGGCGTCCGGGATCGCGGCCCGGATGACCGGCTCGGCCTCCGCCATCACCTCCGCCGGCGTCCGGTAGTTGACGGTCAGGGATGCCACGGTGATCTCCTCGAGGCCGACCCGCCGCAGCCGTTCCGGCCACGACTCGCCGAACCCGCGCCTGGCCTGCGCGCGGTCCCCGACGACGGTCAGGCTCCGGGACGGGCAGCGGCGCAGCAGCACCTGCCACTCGGCGTCGGTCAGCTCCTGGGCCTCGTCCACGACGACGTGCGCGAACGGGCCCGCCAGCCGGTCCGGCGCGGCGGTGGGCAGCGCGGCCTCGTCGACCAGGGCGTCGCGGAGGTCCTGCTGGCGCAGGCTCGTCATGAGCAGCAGCTCGGAGTCGTCGGTAGCGATCAGCTCGTCGATCACGCCGGCCATGCGCTCGCGCTCGACGGCGGCCGCGGCCTCCTGCCGACGCCGCCGCCGGGACGTCCCCGGGTCGCCGAGCCGCTGCCGCGCCGCGTCCAGCAGCGGCAGGTCCGGCACCGTCCAGGCCCGGGGGTCCGCCCGCTGCAGCACCCGGACCTCGTCGGTGCCCAGCCACGGGGCGCAGCGGCGCAGGTAGGCGGGCACCGACCACAGGTCGGCGACGAGGTCGGGGGCCTCGAGCAGCGGCCACGCGCGGGAGAACGTCCCGTGCAGGTCCTCGTCCGCCCGCAGGGACGCACGGAGCAGGTCCGCCGGGACGTCGGCGTCGTGCGCGTCGGCGACGATCGCGACCAGCGCCTCCCAGACCTGGTCGCGCGCCTCGTTGTGCGGGGTGCCGGGTTCGGGCGCGCCGAACGCCTCGGCCCAGTCGTCGGGGCCCAGTCGGACGTCGGCCCAGGGGGTGCTCACCGTCGTCCCCCTGGCCGGGGGCTCCTCGTAGAACCGGACGGCCGCCTCGATCGCCGCCGCCATCCCCGCCGACGCCTTCAGCGCGGCCACCCGCGGGTCCGGCTCGGCCACCGCGGTGGCGCCCTCGGGGACGAGATCGCGGAGGGTGGCCGTCTGCACCCCCTCCTCGCCGAGGCCGGGGAGGACGTCGGAGACGTAGGCCAGGTAGGGCTGGTGCGGGCCGACGAACAGCACGCCGCCCCGGTGGTGCCCGAGGCGGGGATCGGCGTAGAGGAGGTAGGCGGTGCGGTGCAGGGCGACGACGGTCTTGCCCGTCCCGGGGCCGCCGTCGACGACGAGGGCACCGTGGGACCCGGCGCGGATGATGGCGTCCTGGTCGGCCTGGATGGTGCCGAGCACGTCGCGCATCCGGGCCGACCGGTGGGCGCCGAGGCCGGCGATGAACGCGGACTGGTCGTCGAGGGCGGCGTGCCCCTCGAGGCCGTCCGGGGTGAACACCTCGTCCCAGTAGTCGGTGACCCGGCCGCGGGTCCAGCGGTACCTGCGGCGGCTGGCCAGCCCCATCGGGTCGGCGTGCGTGGCGCCGAAGAACGGCTCGGCCGCGGGGGAGCGCCAGTCCACCAGCAGCCGGCGGCCCGAGCCGTCCGTGAGGCCGAGCCGCCCGACGTACACGGGCGCGGGGTCCTCGACCCGGACCATGCGGCCCAGGCACAGGTCCAGGCCGAAGCGGCGCAGGGTGCGCAGGCGGGCGGTCAGCCGGTGCACCTCGAGGTCCCGGTCCAGCGCCTCCTGGCCGGTGCCGCCGGGCGCCCTGCGCTCGGCCGCCAGGCGGTCGGAGAGGTCGGCGACCGACCGCGCGAGGCTCTCGGCCACGGCCGCGAAGTGCTCCTCGTCACCGGCGATCAGAGCCGGGTCGGCCTTGGCCGCGAGGCGGTCCGGGAGGTCGAAGGCCCCGGCCGGTGGGGGGTGGACCGCCCCGGTCCCGGTCGACGTCCCACGCGCCCCACCTGCCGACGGCACCCGGTGCATCTCGCGACCCCCTCGCCCGCGCTCCCGCCTCCGGCCGGCGATTCTGCGGGCCTCCCCGGGTCTTGCCGCAAGCCCCGGGGGGCGCTGTACGTTGAGGTGGTAACGGGGGTGGGCGCCGAGCGCGCCGCTGGCCGGGCCTCCTCCCGGCCCAGCCCGGACCTGCCACCGACGACGAGGGCGCGGCCCCGGGTGCCGGGACCGCGCCCTCGCGTGCCGAGGCGCGCCAGGTCAGGGGGTGAAGCTCACGTGGACGTGGTCCATGTGGTTCGCCGTCGCGGAGCCGCGGTCCTCCATCGCCTGCCAGCCGGAGCCCCCGGCCATGTGGATCCGCTGCTGCCAGATGACGTACTCGACGTTGAACCGCTCGGCGTTGTCGAGCACGTACTGGGCGATGGCGTCCCCGGTCGCGGAGTCGCCGTAGACCATGAAGTCGGCGGCGAGCTCCTGCGTGGGGGAGTGGCCCGGGCGCGTGTAGACGGTCGACACCCCGAAGGTCTGCGTGACCTCGGCGACCACCGGGCGGACGTGCGGGGCCCACGCGCTGTAGGCGGTCGAGGTCGGGGTCGGCGCACCGACGAGGTCGGTGGTGACCGGCGCGGCGGCGGGGGCAGCGGCCGGTGCGGCGGCGGGTGCGGCGGCCGGCGCGGCGGCGGGTGCCGGGGCCGGTGCGGCCTCGCTGCTGGACCACGAGCCCCAGTGCCCGTCACCCCGGCCGTCCCGGTGGTCGTCGGCCTGGGCGACCGACTGGCCGCCGAGGGCCAGAGCGAGGGAGAAGGCGCCCACGGCCGCGCCCTGGAGCGCCCGGCGACGGGCCGTGCGGGGACGGCCGATCGCGTCGGCGGAGAGGTCGGGCGTGGCGGGGTGCTGGCTGTTGTCGAGCATGGCTGAGGAACTCCTGAGAGGTCGGTCCCGCGACGGCCGTCATCGGACGGCCGCCCGGAACGGCGGTGCGGGATGGGGGTGGCGGCTCGAGGCCGGGTCGACAGGCGGTCTGGCAGGCGTGGTCGGCAGGCGGGCGCGGGGTCCCCGGCGGGCCGGCGCGACCGGGCGTGGAGCCCGACCGGCGCCGGGTGGCGGCGGGGTGCGGCGGCTGTGCCGACCTGGCTGCGCGGACCGGCCTAGACGCGCAGGGGGAGCGCGCCGCGGTGTCGACTGCGGGTGATCACGGGCGATGGACGGGCCCGTCGGCGCACCATTCGGTGGCTCTCCGTTCTTCCCATGGCCGCCTACCGGGTTAGCTGACGGGTTCGGGCGGGGAAACGCCCTACCCACCCCCGAGCGGAGCTCGGGAGGCGGGACTCACCCCACTGGTGCGGTTGGGTCCCCGGCTCGCGCCCGTGCTGGTGGACGCGACTCAGCGGCGCCCGGCGCGGTTCCCCCGGTGGGGGAAGTACGACCGGCCGGACCGCAGTCACGGTAGAGACGCCGTCGACTTCCGACAACGCAGATGCGCCTCTACTGGCGACTCCGCAGGTAATTCACGGCGCGTCGCGCGCAGCCCGGCGTGTCGCGGGTCGTCGGTGGCTGAGCCGCCCGTCCGCCGACCTCCGTACCCTCGCGGGGTGACCGCCGTCCCCGCCCCGACCGTCACCCTCGGCGACTCCTTCGCCCGGGAGCTGCCGGAGCTCGCCGTGCCCTGGCGGGCCGTGGAGCCGCCGGAGCCGCGTCTGCTGGTGCTCAACGAGCCGCTGGCCGCCGAGCTCGGCCTGGACCCGGAGGCGCTGCGGAGCCCGGACGGCGTCCGGTTCCTGGTCGGCACCGCGGTGCCGGAGGGCGCGCGGCCCGTCGCGCAGGCCTACGCCGGCCACCAGTTCGGCTCCTTCGTCCCGCGGCTCGGGGACGGCCGGGCGCTGCTGCTCGGCGAGCTGACCGACGCCGGGGGCCGGGTGCGCGACCTGCACCTCAAGGGATCCGGGCCCACGCCGTTCTCCCGCGGCGGCGACGGGCTGGCCGCGGTGGGGCCGATGCTGCGCGAGCACCTCGTCGGCGAGGCGATGCACGCGCTCGGCATCCCGACCACCCGGTCCCTCGCCGTCGTCGCGACCGGGCGCCCGGTGCGGCGCGAGACGCTGCTGCCCGGCGCCGTGCTCGCGCGGGTGGCGGCCGGCCACCTGCGGGTCGGCACCTTCCAGTACGCCCGCGCCACGGGGGACGTCGACCTGCTGCGCCGCCTCGCCGACGTGGCGATCGCCCGCCACCACCCCGCCGCCGCGGAGGCCGACCACCCCCACCGGGCGCTGTTCGACGCGGTGGTCGCGGCGCAGGCCGACCTGGTGGCCCGGTGGATGCTCGTCGGCTTCGTCCACGGGGTGATGAACACCGACAACACGACCGTCTCCGGGGAGACCCTCGACTACGGGCCCTGCGCCTTCGTCGACGCCGTCGACCTGGACGCCTCCTACAGCTCGGTCGACGTCGGCGGCCGCTACCGGTACCGCAACCAGCCGGCGGCGGCCGAGTGGAACCTGGCCCGCTTCGCCGAGGCGCTCCTCCCGCTCCTGGACGACGACGAGGACCGTGCGGTCGTGGTGGCCACGGAGTCCCTCGGCGGTTTCCGCGCGCGCTACGAGGCGGCGTGGGCGGCCGGGATGCGGGCGAAGCTCGGGCTGCCGGACGGCCTGGACGACGCGGTGGCCGGGGCGCTGGCCGACGACCTGCTGGGGCTCCTCCAGCGCAACGGCGTGGACCTCACCTCGGCGTTCCGGGCGCTCGGCGCCGCGGCCCGCGGGGACGTCGACCGCGCCCGGCACCTCGTCCTCGACCTCGCCGGTTTCGACGCGTGGGCGCAGCGCTGGCTGGCCCTCGCCCCGGACGCCGACCGCATGGACCGGGTCAACCCCGTGTACGTCCCGCGCAACCACCTGGTCGAGGAGGCGCTCACCGCGGCGGTGGGCGGCGACCTCGCGCTGTTCCGGCAGCTGCTGGACGTGGTGACCCGGCCCTTCGACGAGCGGCCGGGGCTGGAGCGGTACGCGGCCCCCGGCCCGGACACCGGCGTCCCCTACCGCACCTCCTGCGGCACCTGATGCGGGCCGTTCCGCTGCCCGCCGGTCGGGACGACGCTGGGCTGCGGGGCACCGGCGGGAGGTGACGCGGTGGGAGGACGAGGAGGGGCGCGCTGCCGACCGGCTCCGGCGAGCCCGGGAGGCGCGCGAGGCGGCCGCGGGGCGGCGGGACGAGGCGGCGGACCGCCGCGACGAGGCCGGCCGGCTGCGCAACCGCGTCGCCCGCCGGCGCGACGAGGCCGCGGACGAGCGGGACGAGGCGGCCCGCCGGCGCGAGTGGCAGGCCGACGACCGCGCCGAAGCCGCGCGATCGCGGGAGGCACGGACGGCCGAGCACGGGGAGCGGGCCGCCCGCTGGGAGGCCGCGCTGGCCGCCCGCGCCGCGGCGTCCTCCGCGGAGGCCGAACGGGCGGCGGCTGCGGCCGACCGCCGGCACGCCGCCGACGACCGCGTGGCCGCCGATGCTGACCGGGAGCAGGACGAGGTGGAGCGGGCGCAGCGGGACTGAGCGAGGACCCCGCGCCCCGCCGGACGTGCCCGGTCCGCGGCCCTGGTGCGGGCCCTGGACCCGGCGGTGCCGGGATGCCGAGCGGGTCGGTGCCGCCCGGGCGGGTCAGCGCCGGCCGGGCGGCACCCGGCCGGTCGGCGTCGTGATGGTCAGGACCGCCTCGGCCACGGAGGTCTCCGCACCGTCGGTGACCTGCACCTGCACCGTGCGCCGGCCGGGGGGCAGGCCGGTGCCGACGGGCACGCTCGCCCCGCTGGCGTCGTCGAAGGCGCCGTCCCCGTCGAGGTCCCAGGCGTAGCGGAGCTCGCCGCCGTCGTCGGTGGAGCCCGACGCGTCGAGCAGGACGTCGCGGCCGACGCGGGTCGTGCACGGGCCGCCGGCGTCGGCGACCGGTGCCGCGTTCAGCTCCAGGCCGACCAGCACCGGGTCGTGGTCGGAGGAGGCGTGGGCGTCCGGCGCGTACAGCGACGGCTGGTTGACGTCGTCATAGGTGTACGCCGGCGCCTCGGCGCTGTTGACGTGCCAGATGTCGACCCCGGTGACGTCCCCGGCGAGGCCGGGCGAGGCGAAGACGTAGTCCAGCGTCCCGAACTCGCCGTCGAACGAGTAGCTGTAGCGGTCGGCCGTCGGCAGCCGCGCCGCGGTGCTCGTGTACCCGGCGTCGGTGAGCACCTCGATCGGGTCCTCGGTCTCGTAGGCGTTGAAGTCACCCAGCAGCAGGGCGTCCTCCGCGCCGAGGCCGGCCACCAGGTCGACCAGCGCCGCGGCCTGCCGCTCGCGCAGGTCGTCGCAGTTGCCGCCGAAGGGGTCCGGCGTGCCGCACTGCGGGTTGGTCGAGCCCTTGGACTTCAGGTGGCTGACCACGACGGTGAACTCCCGGTCGCTGCCGACCGGCGTGAAGGCCTGCACCGCCGGGGGCCGGTCGAACACCGGCCCGGGGAACTCCGGGTCGGTCGGGTTCAGCAGGGCGGGGTCGGACGGCGGGGGGCCGGCCGGGGTGACCACCGAGGCGCGGTGGACGATCGCCGTCCGGATGGCGTCGGTGCCGTACGTGCCGCCCAGGCTGTTCGGCGGGGTGAGGTCCGGCGCCGCGACCGCGGTGTAGTGGTCCGCGGGGTCGGGCTGCGCGGCGTTGAGGGCCGCCACGAGGGTGTCCAGCGCGGCGCCGCCGTCGTTGGCGATCTCGATGAGGCCGACGACGTCGGCGTCCAGCGCGGTGATCGCGCTGACCAGCTTCGCCTGCTGCCGCTCGAGCTCGGCCGGGTCGTCGGCGCCGCGGTTGTCGCCGCCGAACTCGACGAAGTAGTTGAGCACGTTGAACGAGGCGACCTGCACGTCCCCGCCGACCGGGCCGGGGGCGGCGGTGCGCGGGTTGCGCCGCTCGAAGGCAGCGGTGGTGCCGACCGCCGGCTCGACGCGGTAGGCGCCGAAGGCGAACGACAGGACCCCGGTGACCGGCTCGGCGAGCGCGTCACCGGCCCGCGGCAGGGTCGCGCCGTCCGCACCGACGGTCCAGGGCAGCGGCGTGAGGTTCTGCCCGGAGCGTCCGTCGTCGAGCAGGACCCGGTCGGCGTCGTTGGCGGCGTCCTCGGCCGCCGAGGTCGGGATGCGCAGCAGCTCGCCGGTGGTCAGCGCCACCTCGCCGAAGCGGCCCAGGGTGTACAGGTCGGTCGCGACGAGCCCGGCCGGGACGGTGACGAGCATGCCCTCGTAGCGCTCCTGCCCGTCGACCCCGCCGGCGGGCAGCTCGAAGGGCAGCGACAGCTCCACCGGGTCCGGGAGCTCGGCGGGGCCGAGCACCTCGACCGTGCTGCCGGAGCCGAGCTGGGTCTCCGAACCGGTGTAGAGGTCCGCGCTCTCGAACTCCTCGACCGTGCCGGTCACGCGGACCCGCTGGCCGACCTCGACGGCGGGGGCGTTTCGGAAGACGCGCAGGCCCTCGCTCGTGAGGGGGTCGTCGTCCGGCTGCGTGCTCTGCACGAAGAAGCCGCCGAACTCGCCCGCGCCCTGGAAGTCGCCGACCACGACGCCCTCGACGGTCACCCGGTCGCCCGCGACCGGGCTGGCCGCACCGGCGCCCTGGACCTCGGCGATGGTCGTCACGGCCGGGTCGGGCTGCTCGGGGGCGGTGCCGCCGCTGTTCCGGGGAGCCGGCGCGGCGGTGGTGAAGTCGGCCGCGTTGTCGTCGGTGTCCTGCGCACCGTCCCCGAGCCGGAACAGCGCGGCGGCAGGCCCCGCCGCCGGGGCCGGGCTGCCCTCGGCGAAGTTCGCCGTGCCGTAGCCGAGGAGGTCGACGATGCGGCCCAGCTGTGCGTCGGAGCAGGCCGCCGAACCGCCGTTGCAGCCGAGGGACGTCGTCCCGTCGACCAGCGCGACCTTCCCGGAGCTCCCGGAGAGGTTGAGCGACCCGGTGGCGTCCGGGTCGGGCAACGGCGCGCCGGTCGACCCGCCGGCGAGCCGGACGAGGAAGCGGCCACCCGGCGGGACGGTCGCTCCGGGGAGGGCCACCGGCGCGAAGCCGCCGCTGCCGGTCGCGGAGGCGTACTGCAGCGACAGCCCGGCCGTGGAGACCGGCACCGTGCCGCGGTTGTACAGCTCGACGTAGTCGGCGGCCAGGACCGCGCCGGAGTTGCCGCCCGCGCCGTAGACCTGGCTGATCACCAGGCCGTCCGAGACGGCGGACGCGGGGGAGGCGGAGAGGGAGACGAGGAGGCCGGCGCCCAGCGTGCTGAGCAGCGCGCCGGAGGTGGTGCGGCGGAGGGTCATCGAGGTCCTCGGTCCGGAGGGGAGGGGCGTCGGGACGACGCGGGTCGCCCGGGCGGGCGGACCCGCGGGACGCCCGGTGGTTCCAGGGAGCCGCTCACGACGGACTGTGTATCCATTGATGACGGTGAGCAACCCCGGTGGTCACCAGACCCGAGGCCGGGAGCCGTGGTCCAGACACCCGACATGACCACGAAGTGGCCTGTTGGTTACCGTGGGTGAGCCTGAACGCTCGCCCTCCCTGGGGGCGCCGCTCGACCCGGTGTGCCGTCACGGCGAGCTCGCGGCGCGACGTGGTGGCGGGACCGCGCCAGGGCGATCGGCTCGGCCAGGGCAGCACTGAGCCGGCCGCGGACACGCTCCGACCGGGTGAGCCGACCGCCGCGAGCTGACCTCGCCCGGTCGTCGTCCACCTGCTGCGGCCGTGAACCCCTCGGGTCAGGCGTCGCGGACGCGAGCCTCGCGGGTCAGGCGTCGCGGACCAGGGTGCGGAGCTGTGCCGCCCGATCCGGGGTCACCTCGATGCCGTGGACCTGCTTCGCATGGGGCCCGGCCTGGTCGAGCAGGTCGTCCACGGTCTCGCCGCGCAGCACGGTGTCGCAGTCGAAACCGGCATCCCGGCAGCTGAGCTCCTTCACGGCGACCTCCTCTGCTCGGCCCGGGCGCAAGCCGGGCTCCCGCGCGGGACAGCCTGCCGCAGCCTCGGGCCGGTGCGCCAGGATGGGGTGCACGCAGTGGTTCCCTGTTGGAGGTGCGATGAGCGTCCCCGGCCAGCCGACGGCCGCGATGGTGGTGCCCGCCTTCTCCATCCGGCAGCGGGTCACCGTGATGGTGAACCGGTACGAGATCCGGGCCACCGCCCCCGACGGCAGCGAGGGGCAGCTGCTCGCGTTCGCCGAGCAGAAGCGGATGAAGCTGAAGGAGCAGGTCGACTTCTTCACCGACGAGTCCAAGACCCGGCGGGTGTTCTCGTTCAAGGCCCGGCAACGGCTCGACGTCCGGGCCGACCACGACGTCCTCGACGAGAACGGGGCCGTGCTGGGCACCTTCCGCAAGGCCTTCGGGGCCAGCCTGCTGCGCTCGACGTGGCACCTCTCGGTCCCCGGGCTGGAGGCCACCGGCCGCGAGCGCCGCCAGTCCATCGCTCTCCTGCGGCGGGTGTGGGACGTCCTGCCGGTCGTCGGCGACGTCTGGATCCCGTTCGTCTTCCACTTCGACTTCGTGGACACCGCCACCGGCGCCACGGTGCTGGTGAGCGAGCGGCGCAAGGCGGTCCGCGATCGCTACCAGGTCACCGTGCCCGACCCCCGGCTCGACTTCCGGGTCGCGGCCAGCATGGCGGTCGCCCTGGACGCCCTGCAGAGCCGCTGACCTCCGGTCGGAGCCGCCCTCCGGCGTGAGGACGGCCCCCTGCCGGGCAGGTCTCGCTGCCGGGCACGCCGAGTGCCCGGCGCACGGGTGGGTGCGCCGGGTCGGCGGGTCTGCGGTTGTGGCCCCGGCTCTGGCTGGGCCGGGTGGGTTCAGGCGGCCAGGGGTTGGGGGATGCGGATCTCGGTGCCGTCGGGGCGCCAGGTGCACCAGGCGCCGTCGGGTTGCCGTTCGACCCGGAAGCCGTGGTGGACACAAGGTGCGAGTGCCGCTCGCACAGCAGCGCCGAGTTGGCGAGGCTGGTCTCGCCGCCGAAGGCCCATGCGAGCAGGTGGTGCACGTCGCACCAGTGGGTCGGGGCTCCGCAGCCGGTGAACACGCAGCCCCGGTCGCGCCGCTCCACCGCCCGGCGCAGGTGCGGGGGCACCACGCGGTGGGTGCGCCCGACGTCCAGCGGTGCCCCGTCGGGGCCCAGCACGATGCGGGTGACCACCCCGTCGCAGGCCAGCCAGCGGGCCCGGGCGGCGGAGATCGTGGCGCCGAAGCCCAGCTCGGCCGCGCCCGGGCCGGTGCCGGGGTCGACCAGGTCGGCGGCGCCGAGGACGACGGCCACGTGCGGCTTGACGGTGCGCAGGGTGGGCATCTGTCCGCCGGCGAGCTGGAGATCGCAGAGCTGGACGAGGGCGTCGGCCTGCGCCTGGGGGCGGGTGCGCTCGTCGCCGGCGCACCGCCCGGCCTGCAGGAGGCTCTCCAGGGCAGCCTGCAGCCTCTCCCCGCCGGCGGCGTCCAGGTCGAACCGGCCGGTGAGCGAGCCGTCGGCGTGCCGGACCCAGGCCAGGCGGCGGCCCTCGGTGGGGTCGGGTTCGGGGCCGTCGGGGTCCAGGCCGGCCAGGTAGTGCCGCACCACCTGCACGAGGTCGGCGTGCGGGCGGGCGGCGGCGACGCCGGTGAGCAGCCGGTCGACCTCGGCCAGGTCGACGCCGGCGGCCGCGGCGGCGGCCAGGTTCTTGTCGGCGGCCACCGGCGCCACCGTCGCGACGGCCTCGGCCGACACCGCCCCGGCGGCGTGCGCGGCGGCCAGGGCGGGCAGGGCCTCCAGGGCCCGCCCGTTGCGCACGGTCGCCGCCGCGGCCGCGGCGCTCAGCCGCCCGTGCCCGCGCAGCCAGCCGGCCATGGTCTTCAGCCCGTCGAACTCGGGTGCGCCGGCCAGCTCGCAGGCGCGCACGGTGCGGGCGACCTCGGCGGCGATCCGGTGCTGGGCGACCAGCAGCCCGCCCAGGCGTTCCAGCAGCTCCGGGCCGAACGCCGAGGCCAGCTCGGCGCCGGCCAGGTCGTCGATCGCGCTCGACAGCTGCTCCACCGCCGGGTCACCTCCCACTCCCATCGTCTCGAACACGTGTACGAATGCTAGCGCCGAACGGCGCCCACTGCACCGTGAATCCCCAGGTCAGCGCGCAGTCCACATGTCGATAGAGCGTCTTGACAGGTAGGCGGGGTCGATGCTCGGGAGGGAAGGGCAGCTGCGGTCGGCACAGACCTGCGTGCCCGCCAGCGCGCCCCGGAGGTCGGTGAGAGGGCCCAGCCGGCGGAGCGTGCGAGGTCAGCGGGGTCGGCCCGACGGTCAGCGGGGTCGGCCCGACGGTCAGCGGGGTCGGCCCGACGGTCAGCGGGGTCGGCCCGACGGTCAGCGGGGTCGGCCCGACGGTCAGCGGAGTGCGGTGCGAGGTCAGCCGGCGCCCTCGCGCGGCAGCACGATCCGGTACTGCGCGATCTTCCGGTAGAGCGTCGCCCGGCCGATCCCGAGTTCCTCGGCGGCGCGGGTCACCGTCGTACCCGGAGCGGTGAGGCAGCGGACGATCTCGTCGCGTTCCAGCCGCTCCAGGCGGGTCAGCGGCCGCCCGCCCCCCTCGAACACCTCCGGCGCCAGGTGGTGCAGGTCCACGAGGTCGGTCCGCGCGACGGCGCCGCGCACGACCCGGCGCAGCTGCCGGACGTTGCCCGGCCACCCGTAGCCGGTCAGCACGGTCGCCGCTCGCGGGGCGAACGCCACCTCGCGGCGCCGCTCCTGGGCGGCCAGCGCCCGGGCCAGCGGCAGGACGTCCTCGGCCCGGTTCCGCAGGGCCGGCACCTCGACCACGGTGTCCACCAGCGGGGCGAGCGGCTCCGGCAGGGCGCCGAACTCGGCCGCGGTCAGGACGAGCGGGGTCGGGCCGTGCCGTCGCACGGCGGCCAGGGCGGTGGCGAGCTCACCCGCGGCCCACGCGGGCAGGTGCGCGGTGCCGGAGACGACCACGCAGACGTCGTCGGCCCGCAACTCGGGCGTCCACAGCTCGAGCCAGGCCGCGACGTCCCCGCCCTCGGGGGCCCGCGCGTGCAGGATCCGGGACCGCGGTGCGGCCCGCCGCCGTCCGCGCGCCGCGAGCGTGGCCTTCCCCGAGCCGTCCTCGCCGAGGACGGCGAGCACCCGCCCGGCGGCCGTCGCCCGCGCCGCCTCGTCGACCGCGGCGCGCCAGGCCGCGGAGACGCAGGGGTCGGCGGCCTCGGTGGCCTGGTGCCCGACGACGTGGAAGACCTCCCCGCGCGGCGCCGGCCGCACCGTCCGGCCGGTGGCGCGGACCGCCATCAGCGCGCTGGTGGCCCCCGCCGCCGTCTGGGCCAGCGCCAGCAGCAGCTCCGACGAGCTGTCCGACCAGGTGGTCAGGTTGATCGTGCCGGCCAGGTCGGCGGTGACCGGGTCGAGCACCGGGGCGGCGGCGCAGGTGTAGCCGCGCAGCCCCGTCACGTAGTGCTCGTCGGCCCGCACCAGGGACGGCGCCCGGTCGGCCAGCGAGAGGCCGAGCCCGTTGGTGCCGGCGTTGCGCTCGGCGTAGGAGAACCCGGGCGCGAGGTGCACCCGGTCGAGCGAGCGCTGGATGCCGGCGTCGTTGCACAGCCGGGCCAGCACCACGCCGAAGCGGTCGGCGACCATGAGCGAGACCGGCTCGTTGGGGATGGTGGCCTGCAGGCCGGTGAGGACCTCGCGGGCGCACTCGTGCAGCAGCGAGCCGGTGTCGAGCTCGCCGGTGAAGACGGGGGCGACCTCCTCGGGGGAGACCCCGTACCCCTCGCTGCGCCGCCAGGAGGCCCGCAGCCGGGGGGCGGCCAGCCCGGCGCGCGGTGCGGGATCCCGTTCGTCGACCACGGCGGTGCACCTCCGGCTGGGCGCGGCTGCTGACCCGAGGCTACGACGGTCGTGACCGGCGTCACGGCGTCGGGCGTCCCAAAGTGAGACACCGGCCACCTTCTGTGCCCTGTGCGACCTCCCTAGCGTCGGTGCCCACCAGGGTGACCGCCGTCACGTCGAGGCGGCTGCCACACCGAGTCGGCTACCGCTCCGAAACGAGGAGGCCACCGTGTACAGCAAGGACGGCGAGGACTACTACATCGTCGACGCCCACATCGCGCTGTGGGACGCCCGGCCGGAGAACCAGCGCAACGTCCACGGCAGGCAGTTCATCGACTGCTTCTACGACTACCACCGCAACCTCAGCCCGGAGTCCGAGGTGTGGGGCTACGAGGAGTACCTCTACCAGGGCGGCGAGCGGCTGATGCGGGACGTCTTCGTCGACGGCATCGTCGACCACGCCATCTTCCAGCCGGCCCGGCTCGCCGAGTTCTACCACCGCGGCTTCGGGCAGACCGAGGAGGCGTTCGCGCTGGCCCAGGCGCACCCGGACAGGCTGACCTACAACCACTACTGGGACCCGCGCGACGGCGAGAACGGCCTGACCGCGCTGCGCGAGGCCGCGGAGCGGATGAACCTCCGGGGCGTGAAGCTCTACACCGCGGACTGGCACGGCGAGTCCCGCGGCTGGAAGCTCACCGACCCGATGGCCTACCGCTACCTGGAGCTCTCCCAGGAGCTCGGCATCCGCAACATCCACATCCACAAGGGCCCGACCATCCGCCCCCTGGACCGGGACGCCTTCGACGTCGCCGACGTCGACCACGTGGCCAGCGACTTCACCGAGCTGAACTTCGTCGTCGAGCACTGCGGCCTGCCCCGGCTCGAGGACTTCTGCTGGATCGCCACCCAGGAGCCCAACGTCTTCGCGGGCCTGGCCGTGGCGATCCCGTTCATCCACACCCGGCCGCGCTACTTCGCCCAGATCATGGGCGAGCTCACCTACTGGCTCGGGGAGGACCGCATCCTCTTCGCCAGCGACTACGCGCTGTGGACGCCGAAGTGGCTGGTCGAGCGGTTCGTGGACTTCCAGATCCCCGAGGACATGACCCCCGAGTACGCGCCGCTGACCACCGAGCTGAAGAAGAAGGTGCTCGGCCTGAACGCGGCGAGGCTGTACGACCTCGACGTCCCGGCCCACCTCCGGCTGCCCGACGCCGGCGAGACCGCCACCGGTCCGCGCCAGCCGGCCGCCGCCGACCTCGCCTCCGTCTGAGGAGGACGCCGATGACCGCGCTGCTCACCGATCGCACCGCCGGGTACCTGGAGAGCGAGGTCCGGGCCGCGCTCGGCACCGTCGTCGACCCGGAGCTGGACGAGCCGATCACCGACGTCGGCTTCGTCCGCTCCGTGACGGTGCGCGGTTCCGCCGTCGAGGTGCACCTGCGGCTGCCCACCTCGTTCTGCGCGCCCAACTTCGCCTGGCTGATGGTCTCCGACGCCCACGACGCGGTGTCCGCCGTCCCGGGCGTGGGGTCGGTGGTCGTCGAACTCGACGACCACCACGATTCCGACCTCATCAACCGCGGGCTGGCCGCCGGGCTGGGCTACCGGGGCACCTTCGGGCACGAGGCGGAGGAGTCGCTCGACGAGCTGCGGGCGACCTTCCGGCGCAAGGCCCACACCGCGGCGATGGAGCGGGCGCTCACCGGCCTGCTCCGGACCGACCCGGGGGCGGACGTCGCGGCGGTCACCCTCGGGGACCTGCCGGCGGGGGAGCACACCACCGACGCGCTGCTGCGCCGGCGGGCCGCGCTCGGCCTGCCGGTGGACGACGGTGCGCCGGTGCTCCTGCACCCCGACGGCACCCGCCCCACCCCGGCCGAGGCGCCGATGGCGCTGCGCCGGGCCCGCTCGGTGCGCGTCTCCGTCGACGGCAACGCGCACTTCTGCCGCGGGCTGCTCACCACCCGCTACCCCGGGTCGGAGGCCGACCAGACGCCCCGACCCGAGGACCGCCCCCTCCTCCCGCTCACCGTCTCGAAGGGAACCCAGCCGTGAAGGCCGTCCGCGTGCACGAGTACCACGCCGACCCGACGCTCGACGACATCCCCGAACCCCAGCTCCGGGGCCCGCTCGACGTCATCGTCAAGATCGGCGGCGCCGGGGTCTGCCGGACCGACCTGCACATCCTCGAGGGGCAGTGGGCCGAGCTGCAGAACCCGGACCTGCCCTACGTGATCGGGCACGAGAACGCCGGGTGGGTGCACGCGGTCGGGGAGGGGGTCACCAACGTCGCCGTGGGCGACACCGTGATCCTGCACCCCCAGCCCAGCTGCGGCCTGTGCACGGCCTGCCGGGCCGGCCGGGACATGCAGTGCGGGAACGCGTTCTTCCCCGGGCTGTCGAACGACGACGGCGGCATGGCGGAGTACCTGCGCACCACCGCCCGCGCCTGCGTGAAGCTCGACCCGTCCACCAACCCCGCCGACGTCGCCGCGCTCGCGGACGCCGGCATCACCGCCTACCACGCCGTCCGCAAGGCCCTGCCGCTGCTGCACCCGGGCACCACCGCCGTCGTGCAGGGCGCCGGCGGTCTCGGCCACATCGGCGTCCAGTGCCTCGCCGCGCTGTCGGGCACCCGGGTCGTCGTCGTCGACCGCAACCCCGACGCCCTGGAGCTCGCCCGGCGGATCGGCGCGGACGAGACGGTGGTCGCCGACGGCAACCAGGTGCAGGCGGTGCAGGAGCTGACCGGCGGGGGTGCGGACGTCGTGTTCGACTTCGTCGCCGAGCAGGGCGCGGAGATGGACGGTTGGCGCATGACCGGCCCGGCCGGCTCGCTCTACGTGATCGGCTACGGCGGCGAGCTGCGCATCCCGACGCTGGAGTTCGTCGCCGCCGAGAAGAACGTGGTCGGCAACATCGTCGGCACCTACACCGACCTGGCCGAGCTGATGGTCCTGGCGCAGGCCGGCAAGGTCACCCTGCACACCCAGCAGTACCCGCTCGAGCGCGCCGTGGACGCGATCCGCGACCTCGACGCGGGGAAGGTCCGGGGTCGCGCCATCCTCGTCCCCTGAAGGAGTCCAGTTGATCTTCATCACCGCGAAGTTCCGCATCAAGCCCGAGGACGCCGACGCCTGGCCGCAGATCAGCAAGGCGTTCACCGAGGCCACCCGCGCCGAGCCGGGCTGCCTGTGGTTCGACTGGTCGCGCAGCCTCGACGACCCGACCGAGTACGTGCTCGTCGAGGCCTTCCGGGACGACGACGCCGCGGGCGCGCACGTCGGCAGCGACCACTTCCAGGCCGCCCAGCGCGACCTGCCCCCGCACCTGCAGGAGACGCCGCGGATCGTGAACGCCACGGTCCCGCAGGAGGACTGGTCGGAGCTCGGCGAGCTGCGCGTCGGCAGCTGATCGCGCGCCCGTAGGGGGCCGGCCGTCCGGTCCCCACCGCGGGCGCTCAGCCCGGGCCCCGGCGCCGCGGGACCAGCGGCAGGTCCTGCGCGACCAGCTCGGCGCGCACCCGCTCGGCCCGGCGCCGCCGGACGGCTGCGCGCTCGCGCAGGAGCGCCGCCAGCGCCGGGTTGGCCGAGGAGCGGGCCCGGCGGTCGAGCACCCGCGCGGTCTGGGTGTCCACGACCAGACGGCGCAGCTGCTCGACGATCTCCAGGCGGTCCTCGGACGGGGGGCGGACTCCGGTGCCGGCCCGCGGAGCCGGGGACTGCTGCGGGTGAGGATCTCCGACGCTCACGGTGGGTGCCTCCTCGCGGGGCGCTGCTGCCCTGCCGTGCAGGAGTACCCCGCCGCTGCGCCGGCGATGCGGCGGGATCGGCGGTCCGGGGCCGCGAATCCACCCGGACGGGTGGGTTTCGCTCACCGACGCGGAGGCGGCGCTGTGCCAGATTCCCCCCGTGCCCGCGCTCGCCGTCCTCGCCGGGATCACCGCGTTCCTCGGCCTGGCCGCGGGCGTGCTGGTCGACCGCGCCGCCGCCCGCTTCCCGTGGGCGCCGTCCCGGCGGGCGTCCCCGCGATCATGGCGCGCGGGACGCGACACGCCGGTCCTCGCCGGTGTGCCGGCTCCCGGACCTCATGATCGCGGGGAAGGGGACGTCGAGGACCCGGTGGCGGCCATGGCGGTGCGCCCCCTCGTGGTCCTGCTGACCGCGGCCCTGTGCGGGCTGACCGCCTGGCGGTTCGGGGCGTCGGCCGAGCTGCCCGCCTTCCTCGTCCTCGCGGTCTCCGGGGTGCTGCTGGGCGCGATCGACGTGCGGCACCGGCTGCTGCCCAACCGGGTGGTGTTCCCCACGCTGGCCGCCGGCGCCGTCCTGCTGACCGGGGCGGCCGCGGTCGCGGGGGAGTGGCCGGCCCTGCTGCGGGCGGTGCTGGCCGCCGGTGCGGTGTTCGGCGTCCTGCTCGTCATGGCCCTGGTGTCGCCGGCCGGCATGGGCATGGGGGACGTGAAGCTCGGCGCCGTCCTCGGCCTCCACCTCGGCTGGCTGGGCTGGCCGCACGTCGTGCTCGGGCTGTTCGCCGGGTTCGCGGTCCAGGCAGTGCTGGCGCTGGTCCTGCTGGTCGTCCGCCGGATCGGCCTGCGCAGCGAGCTGCCCTTCGGGCCGGCGCTGCTGGTGGGCACCGGGGCCGTGGTCCTGGCACCGCTCGTCACCTGAGCCACCCGGTCGGTCACTCTCCGTGAGAACCGGGTCCAGTTGGACGCCGGACCGGGTGGCCGCTGTCCGTGGACCGGGTGACGAACCCTCAAGTCCCGGGCCCTCCTCCTCGATGGGGATCGCAGCGCCGTGTCAGGCCGGGTCAGCCGACCCGGACCAGCCGGCCCGTCCCCCACAGGAGAGAACCGTGCTGAACCCGCTCGCCACCCTCGCCACCCTCGTCTCCCTCGCCCAGGACCGCCTGGAGCGCGAGGAGAAGGGCGCCACCGCCGTCGAGTACGGCCTGCTGGTCGGCCTGATCGCCGTCGCGATCGTCGCCACCCTCGTCCTGCTCGGCCCGGAGCTGGACCGGCTCTTCGACGACGTGCTGACCGCGCTCCAGGGCGCCGGCGGCGCCTGAGCCCGACCCCGTCCCCGCGCGGCGACCCCCGGCCCCCCCGGAGGTCGCCGCGCGGGCAGGGGCGCACCACCTGGTGATCACCCGGAGAGGAGGGAGGACCGGCATGCGGGAACGGCTGTCGGCCGAGCGCGGCGCCAGCGTCGTCGAGTTCGCGCTCATCGTGCCGCTGCTGGTCGTCCTGGTCCTCGGGATCGTCGAGTTCGGCCACGCCTTCCAGGTGCAGGGCACGCTGTCCTCCGCCGCCCGTGAGGGTGCCCGGGTGATGGCGCTGCAGAGCAACCCGGCCGCGGCCCGCGCCGCCGTCCGCGCGGCCGCTCCCACCCTCGACCCGGCGATCAGCGACGCGCAGATCGCCATCTCGCCGTCCGCCTGCCCGACGGCCGCGGCCACCACCACCAACGTGCGCGTGACCATCCGCTACCCGATGCCCTTCCTGACCGGCTTCTTCGGGGCGGACGTCGACCTCACCGGGACGGGGGTCATGCGGTGCAACGGGTGAAGGACCCCGTCCTCCCCACCCTTCGTGGGAGGACCCCGTCCTCCTCACCGCTCGCAGGCTCGCGGCGAGCCCCGGGACGGAGCCTGCCCGGGACAGGGCCCCGGAGGCGCCGCCGCACCTGGCGCCGGCCGGCCGGCGAGCGCGGCGCCGCCGCGGTCACCCTGGCCTTCCTGCTCGTCCCGCTGCTCGGCTTCACCGCCATCGCCGTCGACATCGGGGCCCTCTACGCCGACAAGGCCCGGCTCCAGGTCGCCGCGGACGCCGCGGCCCTGGCCGTCGCCCGGGACTGCGCCCGCGGGGCCTGCGGCGACATGCAGGCCACCGCCCAGGAGCTGGTCGACGCCAACGCCGGCGCCGGCGCCGGGGCCGGGCAGCCCACCGCCGCCCCGCCGGTGCTGGCGAGCTCGCCCACCCGGGTCACCGTGACCGGCAGCGCCCCCCGCGAGCACTGGTTCGCCCCCGTCATCGGCCACGAGTCCAGCTCGGTGTCGGCGACCGCCACCGTCACCTGGGGTGCTCCCAGCGGGGGGACGGCGATGCTGCCGCTGATCTTCTCCTGGTGCGAGTGGCAGGCCCAGACCGGCGGCGGCATGCCCTCGGGCACCACCGAGCGCACCATCGTGCTGCCCAAGAAGTCCGACACCGGCTGCACGGGCCCCTCGCACCTGTTCGTGCCCGGCGGCTTCGGCTGGCTGGAGTCCGACGGCGGCAACTCCTGCCGGGCGACCACCCGGATGGGCAACCGCTTCGACTCCGAGCCGGGCAACAACCCCTCGAAGGGCTGCGATCCCGAGGACCTCCGGGCGCTCGTCGGCCGGACCGTGCTGCTGCCGATCTTCGACGAGTCCGGCGGCTCCGGGAGCGGCGCCTGGTACCGGGTCTACGGCTACGCCGCGTTCACGATCACCGGCTACCACTTCGCCGGCCAGTACTCCTGGGACAAGCCCTGCGGCGGCAGCCAGCGCTGCATCCGCGGCTACTTCACCCGCTTCGTCGACGCCTCCGGCGCCTTCGACACCAGCCCGGACGCCCCCGACCTGGGCGCCGCCATCCTCCGACTGATCCGATAGGGGCCCGACGTTGAGACGCCGACTGCTGGCCGCCACCGCGGCCCTGGTCCTCGTGGCCGCCGGCACCGTGGTGCTGCTGGCCTACGTCCGCGGCGCGGACGCCCGCGCCCTGGCCGGGGTGCGCACCGTCGAGGTGCTCGTGGTGGACCGGCCGGTCCCCGCCGGTACCCCTGCCGAGGAGCTCGCCGGCCTGGTGCGCACCGACCCCCTGCCCGCCAAGGCCGCGGTCGAGGGCCGGGTCGCCGACCTCGACGACGTGGCGGGCCAGGTGACCACGGTCGACCTCCAGCCCGGCGAGCAGCTGCTGGCCGGCCGGTTCGCCGCACCCGGCGACCTGCAGGCGCCCGGCACCGTGCCCGTGCCCGAGGGGCTGTCGGAGGTGAGCCTGCTGCTCGAGCCGCAGCGGGCCGTCGGGGGTCGGGTGGCCGCCGGCGACACGATCGGGGTCTACCTCTCCATGACCCTGGAGAACGAGGGCGGCAAGCGGATCGCGGTGACCCACGCGACGCTGCACGACGTCCTGGTCACGCAGGTGCAGGGCGCGCCCGTCGCCCCGGCCGAGGGGGAGGCCGAGACCGCCAGCTCGGGCGGCTCGGCCCCCAGCGAGAGCCTGCTGGTCACCGTGGCCGTCCCGGCCCGCGACGCCGAGGTCGTGGTGTTCGGCATGGAGCACGGCACCGTCTGGCTCGCGCTCGAGCCCGAGGGCGCCGACAGCTCCGGCACCAAGGTCGTCACCCAGGGCAACGTGTACGGCGACCTGCTGGCCGCGCTGGGCGGCGTGTACGGGGAGTCGGCCAAGTGAGCCGCGTCGTCCTCGCCGGCGCCGGTGACGACCTGCGTGCCCGGGTCTCCTCGGCCGTGGACGGCGACGTCCAGGACCTCCCGCCCGGCCGGCTGCCCGCCGACCCCGCCCGGTTCTTCGAGCTGCTCGCCGGCGGCGAGCTGCCCGACGTCCTGCTCGTCGGCCCGCTCGTCCCGGCCCACGAGGTGCTCACCCTGGCCGGGCGGCTGGACGTGCAGTGCCCCGGGATCAGCGTCGTCCTCGTCGCCGAGCCCAGCCCGGAGATGTGGCAGGCGGCCATGCGCGCCGGCATCCGGGACCTGCTGGCGCCCGGCGCCGACCCGGCCGAGATCGCCGCGGCCGTCGACCGGGCCGGCGCGGCCGCCGCGGACCGGCGCCGCGTGCTGCGGCCGCTGGAGGAGACCGCCCGCTTCACCGGGCGCGTCATCACCGTCGCCTCGCCGAAGGGCGGGGTGGGCAAGACGACGGCGGCGACCAACCTCGCCATCGGGCTCACCGCGGCAGCCCCCCAGTCGACGGTGCTGGTCGACCTCGACGTGCAGTTCGGGGACGTCGCCTACGCCCTCGGCCTCGTGCCCGAGTACACGCTTCCCGACGCCGTCCACGGCCCGGCGAGCGAGGACACGATGGTCCTCAAGACCTTCCTCACCCAGCACCCGAGCGGGCTGTTCGCCGTCTGCGGCTCGGAGTCGCCGGCGGCCGGCGACACCGTGACCGGCGAGGACGTGACCCGGCTGCTGGCCGCGCTGTCCCGCGAGTTCCGCTACGTCGTCGTCGACACCGCGCCGGGGCTCTCGGAGCAGACGCTGGCCGCCATCGACCGGGCGACCGACGTGATCATGCTCAGCAGCATGGACGTGCCCGGTGTCCGCGGCCTGCGCAAGGAGATGGCGGTGCTCGGTGAGCTGGGCATGATCCCGGCCGGCCGGCACGTGGTCATGAACCTCGCCGACCCGAAGGGCGGGCTGTCGGTGCGCGACGTGGAGGTCGCGATCGGGTGCGGGGTGGACGTCGTCGTCCCGCGGTCGCCGGCCGTCCCGACCTCGACCAACCAGGGCGTGCCGATCCTCGCCGGCGACCGCAAGGACCCGGCGGCCAAGGAGTTCCGCCGCCTGGTCTCCCGCTTCGCGGCCACCCCGCTGGTCAAGCCCGGCCGCTACCGCGCCAAGCACAGGGCGGCGTCGTGAACCTCGCCTCCCGGCTCGCCGCCGCCAAGGGCCGGCCGGCCGACGCCGACGTCGCCCCGGTCCCGCTGCAGAAGCCGTCCCCGGCGTCGCCGCCGGCCGTCCCGGCGCCGCGGCCCGTGACCCCGGCCGCACCGGCACCCCCGACCGACGCGCTCACCCGGCTCAAGGACCGCGTCGCCAAGGCGCTGTTCGAGCGCATGGGCTCGCGGATGAACGACCCCTCGCTGTCGGAGGAGCAGCTGCGCGGCATCGTCCTCGGCGAGCTGGACGTCGTCGTCGACGAGGAGAAGGTGCCGCTGTCGGCCGACGAGCGGGCCCGCCTCACCGCCGAGCTGGCCGACGACGTGCTCGGGTTCGGCCCGCTGCAGAAGCTGCTCGAGGACGCGTCGGTCACCGAGATCATGTGCAACGGCCCCGAGATGGTCTACGTCGAGCAGGGCGGCAAGCTGGTCCGCAGCGGCGCCCGGTTCACCTCCGAGGAGCACCTGCGCCGGGTGATCGACCGCATCGTGTCGAAGGTGGGCCGCCGGATCGACGAGTCCAGCCCGATGGTGGACGCACGCCTGGCCGACGGCTCCCGGGTCAACGCGATCATCCCGCCGCTGGCGTTCAGCGGCTCCACGCTGACCATCCGCAAGTTCGCCAAGGACCCGTTCGGCGTCGACGACCTCATCGGCTTCGGGACCCTCTCCCCGGAGATGGCCGAGCTGCTGCAGGCCTGCGTCGACGCCCGGCTCAACATCATCGTCTCCGGCGGCACCGGCACCGGGAAGACGACGCTGCTCAACGTCCTCTCCTCCTTCATCCCCGAGGGCGAGCGCATCGTCACCATCGAGGACGCCGTGGAGCTGCAGCTGCAGCAGGAGCACGTCGTCCGGCTGGAGTCCCGGCCGCCCAACATCGAGGGCAAGGGCGCGATCACCATCCGCGACCTGGTCCGCAACAGCCTGCGGATGCGGCCCGACCGCATCGTCGTCGGGGAGTGCCGCGGCGGCGAGTCGCTGGACATGCTCCAGGCGATGAACACCGGCCACGACGGGTCGCTGTCCACGGTGCACGCCAACTCCCCGCGGGACGCGATCGCCCGGCTGGAGACGCTCGTGCTCATGGCCGGCATGGACCTGCCGCTGCGGGCCATCCGCGAGCAGATCGCCTCCGCTGTGGACCTCGTCGTCCAGCTGACCCGGCTGCGGGACGGCACCCGCCGGGTCACGCACGTGACCGAGGTCCAGGGGATGGAGGGGGAGACCGTCACCCTCCAGGACGCTTTCCTCTTCGACTACTCCGCCGGGGTCGACCCGTCGGGCCGGTTCCTCGGCAGGCCGGTCGCCACCGGCGTGCGGCCGCGCTTCACCGACCGGTTCGAGGAGATGGGCATCCGCGTCTCGCCCGCGGTGTTCGGCGTGCCGCAACCGGCGCAGGCGCGGAGGTGGGCCTGATGTCCCCGGCGCTGCTGCTGCTCGGGCTGCTGCTGGTCGCCGGCGGGCTGGCTGTGCTCGCGCTCGGGGTGGTGCCGGCGGGCCCGCGCCGGGTGCCGCTGGCCCGGCTGGACCCCTCGATCGCGCCGCCGCCCAGCTTGCTGGCGAAGATGACCTCGCAGGCGCAGGGCGGCGTCGAGCAGGTGATCGCCCGGCGCGGCGGGCTGACCGGTGGGGTGGCCGCGCTCGAGCGCGCCGGCATCGCGATGTCCCTGTCCGAGGTGGTCCTGCTGGCCGGCCTCGGTGCGCTCTCCCTCGGCGCGGTCGGGTGGCTGCTGGGCGGGCTGCTGGTCGGCGCGCTCCTGGCCCTGGCCGCCCCGCTGGGCGCGCAGGCGGTGGTGCGGTTCAAGGTCGGCCGGCGGCAGGCCCGGTTCGCCGATCAGCTGGACGACGCCCTCCAGCTCATGGCCAGCAGCCTGCGCGCCGGGCACAGCCTGCTGCGCGCGGTCGACGCGGTGGCCGACCAGGCCCCGGCCCCGATCGGCGAGGAGTTCGCCCGGATCGTCAACGAGACCCGGGTCGGCCGCGACCTCGGTGCCGCACTCGACGAGGTGGCCGCGCGCGCGGACAGCGACGACTTCCGCTGGATCGCCCAGGCCATCGCCATCCACCGGGAGGTCGGGGGCAACCTGGCCGAGGTGCTCGACACCGTCGGGCACACCATCCGGGAGCGCAACGCCATCCGGCGCCAGGTGAAGGCGCTCTCCGCGGAGGGCCGGCTCTCGGCCTGGGTCCTCATGGCCCTCCCGGTCGGCATCGTGGCCTTCCTGTCGGTCTCCAGCCCCTCGTACCTCTCGGCCTTCACCGAGTCCCTGGCGGGCTGGGTCATGGTGACCGTCTCGATCGGCCTCCTGGTCGTCGGCGGCCTGTGGCTCAAGAAGACCGTGGCGATCCGGTTCTGATGAGCGCCGTCCCCGCCCCCGTCCTCGCCGCCACGCTCGCGGTGGCCCTCGGCGTCGTCGTGCTCGGCTGGTCGGTGGTCGCCCGGCCGTCGGACGCCGCCGCGCGCTCCCGCGCCAACCTCACCCGCGGCCTCGACATGGCCGGCGGCTCCCGCCCCACCGGTCGCTCCGCCCCCGGGCCGCTCGGCCGGCTGGCCGCGGCGCTCACCCCCGCCGGGACCGTCGTCCGGCTCGACCGGCTGGCCGGCGCGGCCGGCCGGCCGGCGGCCTGGCCGGTTCCCCGGCTGGTCGCCGCCAAGCTGGTCCTCGCTGCGATCGCCGCCGTCCTCGGCCTGGTCGTGCTCGGCAGCCGACCCGGACCGCTGACCGCGCTCATGGCGCTCGTCATCACGGTCGTGGCGTACTTCGTGCCGGAGCTGCTGCTGCACAGCCGCGGGCAGGAACGCCAGCAGGCCATCGGGCTGGAGCTGGCCGACACCCTCGACCAGATGACCATCGCCGTGGAGGCCGGCCTCGGCTTCGAGGCGGCCATGGCCCGGGCCGGCAAGAACGGGCGGGGGCCGCTGGCCGAGGAGCTGGTGCGCACCCTGCAGGACATCGGCGTGGGCCAGCCCCGCCGCGAGGCCTACCTCGCGCTGGCCGAGCGGACCGGGGTGGAGGACCTGCGGCGGTTCATCCGCGCCGTCGTCCAGGCCGACGTGTACGGCGTCTCGATCGCCGACGTGCTGCGCACCCAGGCGCAGGAGATGCGGCTCAAGCGCCGGCAGCGGGCCGAGGAGAAGGCCATGCAGATCCCGGTCAAGGTGATCTTCCCGCTGATGCTCTGCATCCTGCCGGTGCTGTTCATCGTGCTGCTCGGCCCGGCCGTCATGGACATCGTGGGCGCCTTCAGCTGAGCCTAGCGTCGTCGTTCTGGCCGACACGACGGCCGAGTGCCCACCCGTGCAGGGCGAGTGCGACGAACGCGTGGCGATCCGCCGGTGATGGCCACGAGTTCGTCGCACTCGCGACGGCGCTGGTCAGCCGGTGGAGCGGGGCTGGGCCGGGTTGGTCGGGTCGCCCTGGGACGGCGGGTTGACCGCGGGGCCGGTCGTCGCGGTGGACACCTTCGACCCGCCGCGGGCGTGCTGCGGGTCGTCGGCGGCCGAGGCGGCCGGGTCCCCGCCCGAAGGCCGGGCGCCTTCCCGCAGCGACTGCAGACGGTTCTCCATCGCGGTGACGACCTGCAGCCGGTCGGCGTGCGCCCGCTCGTAGTCGAGCAGCGTCGTCAGCCCCTCGGCGTCCAGCGTCCGGATCCGGGAGATCAGGCCGTCCACCGGGAGGTGGTCGTAGTCGGGCAGCGGCAGCTGGTCGTGCTCGGTCATGCGCCAGCGCCTACCCCTGCCCGGCTGATCCGACACCGGGTGTGAGGGCACGGCCGGTGGGTAGGCGGCGGAGGCGGGTGTGCCCGAGACGCGGGCCCCGCAGCACCGTCGTCGACACGAACCGAGGAGTGGTCCCCCTCCCATGGACACGTCCTTCCTGGAGCCGGTCTTCACCGCCCCCGGGCCCTACGCCACCGTGTGCGCCGACGTCACGCACACCACCGAGAACGCCGACCAGGAGCTGGAGCTGCGCGTGCGCGCCGTCGCCGAGCAGCTCGAGAAGGAGGGCGCGCCGGAGGCGGTCGTCGAGGCGGTCCGCGGCCGGCTGCTCGAGGGCAACGACGGCGGGGACGCCGGGACCCTGCGCGGTCGCGCGGTGGTGGTCGCCGCGGATGGCACCGTCGTCCTCGACGAGGTCCTCGCCGACGTGCCCCGCGACCCGGTGGTCGCCTGGTCCCCGCAGCCCCGGCTGCTGCCGGTGCTCAGCCAGCTGGCCGGCCGGATCCCGCACGTCGTGGTGATCGCCGACCGGGTCGGCGCCGACGTCTCGGTCGCCAGCCTCGCAGGCCGCCCCGAGGAGGAGGCGGAGGTCGAGGGGGACACCTTCCACATGCGGAAGGTCAAGGTCGGCGGCTGGGCGCACAACACCTACATGCACACCGCCGAGAACCAGTGGGAGGAGAACGCCGGCCTGGTGGCCGACGAGCTGGCCTCCCTGGCCCGGCGGCTGCCGCTGCGCTTCGTCCTCGTGGCCGGCGACGTCCGCGCCCGCCAGGTCCTCACCGACAAGGCCGAGAAGGCCTGGGCCGACCTGGTCGTGACGATGGAGGAGGGCGGCCGGGCCGCGGGTGCCGACCGCGAACCGGTGACCCGGCGGGCGGCCGAGCTGGTCGCCGAGCACGAGGCCCACGACGAGGCCGACGCCGTCGAGAAGATCGCCTCCGCCGGCGCCCACGGGCTGGCCGTCACCGGCAAGGCCGCGGTCGTCGAGGCGCTGCGCAAGGGCCAGGTGGAGACCCTCGTCCTGGCCGACCGGCAGGACGCCGACGACACGCTGCTCGTGGGGAACTCGCCGCTGGAGCTCGGCGTCGACCAGCACGACATGGACGCCCTGGGCACGCACGGCACCGCCGTCCCCGCCGACGCGGCGCTGCTGTCGGCCACCGTGGCCTCCGCCGCCGGCGTGGTCGTCGTCCCGCGCGGTGCGATGCCGGGGGACATCCCGGTCGCCGCGATCCTCCGCTACACCGACGACTCCACCCCGAAGCCGCAGGGGGTCTAGATGACCGACCCGCACCGGCCCGCCACCGCAGCCGGCACCGACCCGGGTGGCGTGGAGCGCCGCGCCGCGCTCGCCGAGGCGCTCGGGAAAGAGGTCTGGCCGGCCGACCGCGACCGGCTCGTGGCCAGGGTGGAGGAGTCGAACGCCCCCGACCGGGTGCTCGCCGACCTCCGGCGCCTGCC
This sequence comes from Geodermatophilus marinus, assembly GCF_003428645.1. GTDB lineage: Bacteria > Actinomycetota > Actinomycetes > Mycobacteriales > Geodermatophilaceae > Geodermatophilus. Next base: position 28,579 of record NZ_QVQH01000038.1, read on the forward strand.
CGGCCGTGAGGAGTTCTCCACCGTCCAGGACGTGGCCCGAGCCCTGGGCATCGGCACCGAACAGGAACGGTTCTGACATGGCCACGCAGAAGCGGCCCAGCCCCGAGGCGCTCGACAACGTCACCGAGGACAACATCGAGACCCGGTCCCAGCTCCTGCCCGAGGAGTCGGCGCTGGCCGGGTCGGGCATGGAGGAGGTCGCCGCCGAGGTGATCCTCGCCGAGTCCGAGGAGCGCACCGTGCACGCCGACCCGGACGACGCCCAGGGCGGGCACCGCCGGTCGGAGGACACCGCCGACCTGCCCTGACCCGCCGGTCGCGCCGCGGCGCCCGGCCTCCGCCCCGACCTGGGGCCGGGCGCCCCGGCGCCGTCCGGTAGGCATGTCGGCATGAGCGCGCACGAGCACTGGGTCCAGCTGCGGTGGTCCGACCCCGACTCCCTCGGTCACGTCAACCACGCCCGGGCGCTGTCGCTCATCGAGGACGCCCGGCTGGCCGTCGCCGAGGGGATCCCCGGGGCCGGCGGCGTCATCCTGGCCCGGCTCGAGGTCGACTACCTGCGCCAGCTCTACTACCGGGCCGGCGAGCGGGTGTGCGTGCGCACCACGACCACCCGGCTGGGCACGAAGTCCTTCACCGTGCGCCAGGAGCTGCACCAGGACGGCGAGGTCGCCATCCGCGCCGACGTCGTCATGGTCGCCTTCGACTTCGCCGCCGACACCAGCCGCCCGCTCAGCGACGTCGAACGGGCCCACTGGGGCGCCTTCGCGGCCTGACCGGACCGCCATGTGGACCCGGCCGCACGCCGGGGTAGGGACCGGGCATGGCCAAGACGACCAGGACCGGCAAGGCGAAGGACGACGAGCTGCCGAGCACCCTGCAGCGCTCGGACGACAAGGCCAAGCGGACCTTCGCCAAGGCGCACGACTCGGCGATGGACTCCTACGACGACGAGCGCCGGGCCAACCAGACGGCCTGGTCCGCGGTCAAGCACACCCACGAGAAGGTCGGCGACCACTGGGAGCCCAAGGAGGGCGGCAGGAAGGGGCCCTCCGATGCCCAGGCCGAGGGCGGGCGGGACACCGACCGCGAGACCAGGGGCGGCGTGGACGCCAACGCGTCCAAGTCCCACCTCTACGACCTGGCCACGGACGCCGGCATCGAGGGCCGCTCGAGCATGAGCAAGGACGAGCTGGTCGACGCCCTGCAGAAGTCCAACGACAGGAAGACGGCGCGGGCCCGGGAGTAGGCCGGGTCACGGTCCGACGAGCAGCAGGTCGGTCTGCCGGTCCCCGAGGTAGCGCACCCCGGCGTCGGTGAGCGCGATGCCCTCCTCGAGGGCCATTCGCACCGGCTGGCCGCCCCACTCCGGCACCGGCACCCGCACGCACAGCTCCAGCGCGTAGACCGTGTCGGGGTGCAGCCGCCGGTCGCCGGCCCCCGGGACGCCGGACTGGTCGTCCCACCGCCCGATGGCCGGCCCCGCACCGTGGCCGTGGAACCCGACCGGGTGCGAGTAGACGTCCCCGTCGATGCCCTCGGCCGCCGCCGCCCCCCGGACCGCGGCGAGCACCTCGTTGCCGGTGCGGCCGACCACCAGCCGGTCGGTGACCAGGTCCTGCAGCCGGTTGCCCGTGGCCAGCGCCCGGCGCAGCCCGTCCGGCGCGGCCCCCTCGCCCGGGCGGAGCACGTAGGCGTTGCGCTGCGTGTCGGTCGCCAGCCCGAGGCTGGTCAGGCCGACGTCGCAGTGCAGCAGGTCCCCGGGGAGCACCGGCTCGTCGTAGGGGACGGCGGGAAGCAGCGCCCCGCCCGCGGCCCGCGGCGGCACCCCGGCCCGCTGCAGGTCGACGACGGGGTGGAACCACGCGTCGGCGCCCAGGTCGGCCAGCCGCTGCCGGATCCACCAGGCGAGGTCGGCGGCCGTGGTCTCGCCGACGACGACGACCGGGGGCCCGAAGGCCGCGGCGATGACCTCGCCGGCCAGCCGGTTCAGGGCGTCGAGGGCGGCGATCTCCTCCGGCAGCCGGGTCTCCAGCCAGCCGACCACCAGCTCCTCGGCCGGGACCAGCCGGTCGGCCCACGGGCCGAGCGCGGCGGTGAGCCGGTCGTGCTCGCTGCAGGAGAGGCCGTCGGCCAGCGCGAAGTCGGCCGACACGTCGATGCCGATCCGGCGCGGTGCGGCCTGCTCGACGATGCGCCGGACCTCGGCCCACTCGTCGCCCTCGGCCACCCGCCGGCCGGGGGACCACGCGGGCAGGAACTGGCCGACCGGGTAGCGGGACACCGCCACCGCGGTGACGCCGTCGTCGCTGCGGTGCAGCACCAGCACGGTGCGCCGGCGCGCGGACAGCCAGGTGGCCGGCAGCAGCGTGGCCAGCACCGGGTCCTCGTTGTACTCCCGGCCGGTGACCAGCCACAGGTCGATGCCGGCGCGGTCCATCAGCACCGGCAGCAGGTCCAGCAACCGCTGCGTGAACCAGCGGTCACGGACGTCGGCCTGGTCGCGCAGCGGCAGCGGCACCGTCCGGGTGGGGTCCGGCGCGGCGAGCGTCATGCGACCAGGGAAGCAGAGAACCGCCGTCCCCACCGGTCGAGCGGAGCGGTCAGACGGGGTCGGCCGCCCGGGCGCCGACGTCCCCCGCCGGGCGCGGGCGGGGCAGGGCGGCGGAGACCCGGTCCCGCCCGGCCTGCTTGGCCTGGTACATCGCGCCGTCGGCCCGGTCCACCAGCCGCCACACGGCCTCGGCGGGGGTCTCCCCGTCCTCCGGTCGGGTCAGCGCGATCCCGATGGAGGCGGTGACCGCGTGCCCGGTCGGGGTCCGCGTCCCCGCGACGGCCGCGCGCAGCCGCTCGGCCAGCCGGCCGGCCTCGTCGGTGTCGCTGACCAGGCCGAGGACGACGAGCTCCTCGCCGCCGATGCGGGCGAGGACGTCGGTGGGCCGCACCGTGGCCGACAGCGACCCCGCCACGGCGCGCAGGACGGCGTCCCCCGCGGCGTGCCCGTGCGCGTCGTTGAGCTGCTTGAAGTGGTCGAGGTCCAGGACCATCGCGGCCACCCGGGCTCCGTCGCGCCGGGCCTGCCGCCACACCCGCGGCACCTGGTCCACCAGGTGCCGGCGGTTGGGCAGGCCGGTGAGCGGGTCCTGGTGGGACAGCGCGCGGGTGGCCCGCAGCAGCCGCTCCACCCGGCGGCGCAGCACGAAGACCCCGCAGGACGCCGCGCCGAGCACCCCGGCGTTCACCACCACCTGGACCGCCAGCGCGCCGGGGGAGTCGATGCTCGGCCAGAGCCCGGCCGCGCAGGCCAGGACCGTCACCAGGAGGTGGACGGCGAGCACCCCGGGGCCGAGGAACCAGGCGGCGACGAAGGCCGGGAAGAGCAGCACCAGCGGCGGGGCGAAGCGGATCGGGTCCTCGATGGTGAGCGCGACGACCACAGAGACCAGGTCGCCGGCCAGCACCAGGGCGGCCACCTGCGCCCGGCTGACCCGCGGCCGGACGACGAGCACCGCGGCCAGGGCCACCAGCGAGACCATGGCCGTGCCGTACACCCAGCGCGAGGTGCCGGGGCGGACGACGCCGTCGAGCAGCAGGTTGAGCACCCCCAGCGCGGCGCCCACCACGAGCAGCGCGGCGAGCAGGAGCGCGGCCACGTGCCGCTCCAGCACGCGCCCGGGCTCGGCGTCGCCCCACCGCCCGTGCGTGTCCGTGCCGGTGCGTCGTCGGTCGATCACGGGTGGAGCATGCCGCATCCGGGCGACGATCCGGTGCCGGAGCTGCGCGGACGTCCGCGGGCCGGGCCGCCCGGGCGGTGGCAGGGTGGTGAGGACCGTCCACCGGGAGGAGTGCAGCGATGTCACAGGGGCCCTGGTTCTTCTGCCTCAAGCACCACACCGTCGAGGACCGGGACGGCTGCGCCGAGCGGCACCGCCTCGGCCCGTACGACACCCGTGAGGAGGCCGAGCACGCGCTGCAGTCGGTGGCCGAGCGCGAGGAGCGGCTGACCGCCGAGGACCGCACCTGGCGCGGCGACTGACCCGCACCGACCCCGCCGGCCGACCCGGGTCGGGCGGCCGGGACCGCCCCGGCATGATCGGCACCGGGCGCCGGAGGGACCGGTCGCCGCGGGAGGTGCCAGGTGGCTGAGGGTCGTTCGGTCGAGGAGCTCGTGGTCGGCGTGCTGGGGGGCACCGGGCCGCAGGGGCGGGGGCTGGCGGTGCGGCTGGCCGCGGCCGGGCAGCGGGTGCTGCTGGGCGGGCGGGACGCCGAGCGGTGCGCCGAGGTGGCCGCGGGGGTGG
>NZ_QVQH01000039.1 GCF_003428645.1 Geodermatophilus marinus
GCATCGGTAGAACCCGGCGCGGAATTCCCGCAGTCGATCGGCGGCCTCCGCGGCCGAGACCTCGCCAACGCCGCCTTGCGGGTGAACACTGTCCATCACGGCCACCGGTGATCGTTTGCAGCTCGCAACTCCAAAGGATCACCCGGTGGCCGCCCTCATGCCAGCCCCCGAATCACGGTCCTGTCATTCGAGGACCCACGGGGTTAAACGACAAGCTCACCCGGGCTGCGGCTCCGGTGGCTCGGCCGGTTGGGTTCCCGTGGGTTGTTCGACGCGGAGCACACCTTCACGATCCGCGACCTCGACACCGGGGGCGTGCAGTTCGCGCAGGAGGAGCGCTTCCGAGGACTGCTCGTCCCCCTGGCAGCCCGGTCCCTCACCCGCCACACGCTGCCGGCGTTCCATGCCATGAACCAGGCGCTGAAGGAGCGCGTGGAACGGACGCCCGCGACCAGTCCTGGCTGAGGGCCGTCGAGCCGGGCGGGCATCGCGGGGTCGCGCTGCCACGCGGGGACGATCGCGCAGAAGCCGCCGTGCGGCACGATCTCGGCGTGCCGACCCCCCGCATCACCCAGGACGACGCCGCGACGAGCTGCTGGGCCGCGACCAGCTCGCGCTGCTGATCGGGATGCTGCTGGACCAGCACGTGTCAGGAGGAACAGCAGGGCACCGTGCAGCCGGCCGTCCTACCTCTGGATCGCGCCTCGACGAGCGGTCCAGCGGTAGAGGTGCTCCGGGCGCCCGGTGCTGCCGTAGCGCAGGGAGACGCTCGCCTGCCGTTCCTCGGCGAGCGCTGCCAGGTAGCGCTGAGCGGTGGCGCGCGAGATGCCCAGGGCGTCTGCGACGTCGGCCGCGGTGAGGGCCTCCTCCGCGTCCCGCAGCCGCTCGGCGACCAGGCGTGCGGTCACCGGGGACTGACCTTTGGGCGTGGCCGACCGCGAGGCTTGCCGCAGCGCGGCAAGCGCACGGTCGACGCCTTGCTGGCCGAGCTCGCCGGTGGCGGCGGGCAGGAGCCGGCGGTACTGGGCGTAGGCGGCCAGCTGCGTCGCCAGTTGCTCTGCGGTGAACGGTTTCACGAGCACGTTCACCGCACCGGCCGCCACGGCCGCGCGCACCAGGCTCGACGAGCTGTCGGCGGTCACCATGAGGACGTCGCACGTCAGGTGGGTGGCGAGTTCCACCCCCGGCTGGTCGGGCAGGTAGTTGTCGAGCAGGACCAGATCGGGGGAGTGGTCGGCCACCAGGCGCCGGGTCTGCTCGGCCGTGTGGCCCACCCCGACCACGCGGAAACCGGGGACGTCCGCCACGAAGCGGGCGTGCAACCGGGCGACCCGGAAGTCGTCGTCGACCACGAGGACGTCGAAGCTCACGCGGGCACCTCCGCCTCCTCGAGCACGCCGGGCAGTCGGCTGGCGAAGACGGTCAGGGCCCCGTCCCCGCCGGCGTGCGTCACCTCGATGCTGCCTCCGAGGCTCTCGGCGGTACCGCGTGCGATGGCGAGCCCGAACCCGCGGTCCTCGCCCCGGCTGCTCACCCCTCCGGCGAAGAGGCCGGCCAGCCGCTCCTGCGGCAGGCCGTCGCCGGTGTTGGCCACCGAGATCACGAGATCCATACCGTCGGACAGCAGGTCGACCTCGACCCTCGCCGGCCGCACCCGTGAGGCGTGGGCGGCCTCGACCGCGTTGGTGACGAGGTTCCCCAGCACGGTGATCACCTCGACCGGCGCCAGCAGCCGCTGGGGCACCCAGCTGGCCTCGGACACCGTCAGCTGCACGCCGAGCTCGGCGGCCCGGGCCACCTGACCGCCGAGATAGGCGCGCACCGTCGAGGAGGCGATCGCCTCGCTGTTGTCCGCGAGGGCGACCGCGGGGGAGTCCAGGAGCGCCCTGACGTAGTCGGCGGCGTCGTCCGCGTCACCGGTGTGCAGCAGGCCGTGGAGGGTGTGCAGCCGGTTGGCGAACTCGTGCCGCTGGGCCCGCAGGGCCTGGGCCATCAGCCGGACGGCGCCGAGCTCGTCGGTCAGCCGCTCCACCTCGGTGCGGTCCAGGACGGTGACGACCGAGCCCAGCCGGCGACCGCCGCGCTCGACCTCGCGGCGGGTGACCACCAGCACCCGGTCCCCGACCACGGTGACCGTCGGGGTGCCGGAGCGGTCGGCGACCGCCCGGGCGAGCGGCGCCGGGAGGTCCAGGTCGGCCAGCGCCGAGCCCGGCTCGATGGGGACGCCGAGCAGGCGGGACGCCTCGGCGTTGGCCGCGCTCACGGTGTCGTCGTCGTCGAGGGCCAGGACGCCGTCGGAGATCCCGAACAGGACCGCCTCCCGCTCCCGCACCAGCTCGGCCAGATCGGCCGGTTCCAGGCCGAAGGTCCGCCGCCGCAGCAGCCGGACGAGCAGCATGCTGCCGCCGGCGCCCAGCAGCAGGGCCACCCCGAGGAACGCCGCCGTGTCACGGACCAGCTGCCAGCGGGCGGCGGAGATGTCGTTGGCGTCGAACCCGACGCTGACCTCGCCGACGATGCGGCCGGTGCCGTCGCGCAGCGGCACCTTGCCCCGGGCGGAGAGGCCGAGCGTGCCGCGTTCGATGTTGGCCACCTCGGCGCCCCGGAGGACCGCGTCCGGGCTGGTGCTCACCGGCTCCCCGATCCGTGCGGGGTCGGGGTGGGCGAGGCGGATGCCCTGGTCGTCGGTGACCACGACGAACAGCGCGCCGGTCGTCCGCTGGACGGCCAGCGCCCGACGCTGGATGGCGCCGGTGTCGCGCGCCAGGACCTCGTCGGCGAGCCCGGGTTGCGCGGCGACGCTGCGGGCGACGTCGAGGGCGTTCTCCTGGAACCGGTGCTCGAGCCCGGCGCCGAGACGCCAGGCGGTCAGCGCGAACCCCAGGGCGATCACCGCGACGAGCACGCCCAGCTGCAGAAGCAGCATCTGCCGCGTGAACGGCAACCCCCAGCGGTGTCGGGGTGGCCGGGCCGATGCGGATCCGGCCGGCCGTTCGGGGCCGGCCGAGCGAAATGAGCGAAACGTCGAGAACACGGCCTGTGCGGCTTTCCTGCGCAAGAGGGACCTGGACCACGCGCCGTTCGTAGTGTCCACGCTCACAGCCGCCGCAGCAGGAAGAAGCACCACGCGATCTGTCCCGGCCGGCCGCCATGACCGACACCAGTGCAGCCCCGGCCTCCCGCCCCGTGCCGACCACCGGCGACGGGACGGGTCCCTGCGAACTCCGGAACGAGGTCACATGACTCCTGGCCCGGGCGCCGCCGGCGCCCCCACCACCGCATCCCTCCCCTCGACCGGGCCGGGCGGCCCGCTGGCCGGCATCCGGGTGCTGGACGTCAGCACCGTGTACGCGGCCCCGATCGCCGCGATGCTGCTGGGGGACTTCGGCGCCGACGTGATCAAGGTCGAGCACCCACAGGGCGACCCCGCCCGCACCCACGGCTGGAACCGCGAGGGCCACGGGCTGTGGTGGAAGGTGATCTCGCGGAACAAGCGGACGGTCACCCTCGACCTGGGCACGCCCGAGGGAGCGGACCTGCTGCGCCGGCTGGCGGGCCGGTCCGACGTGCTGGTCGAGAACTTCCGCCCCGGGGTGATGGAGCGCTGGGGCCTCGGGCCCGACGAACTCCTCGCGGTCAACCCCCGGCTGGTCGTGCTGCGGGTGACCGGCTTCGGGCAGACCGGCCCCTACGCCTCCCGGCGGGCCTTCGGCACGCTGATGGAGGCGATGAGCGGCTTCGCCCACCAGACCGGGCAGGAGGACGGGCCGCCCACGCTGCCGCCGTTCGGCCTGGCCGACGGGGTGGCCGGCATCGCCGGCGCGCTGGCCGTCGCGCTCGCCCTGTACCACCGCGACGCCGGGAGGGGCCCCGGGCAGGTGATCGACCTGTCCCTGCTCGAGCCGCTGCTGGGCATCCTCGGCCCGGGCCCCACCGTCTACGACCAGCTCGGCGTCATCGCCGGCCGGCACGGCAACCGCTCACCCATCAACGCCCCGCGCAACACCTACCTGACCCGCGACGGCCACTGGGTCGCCGTCTCGGCGTCGGCGACCTCGATCGCCGAGCGGGTGCTCCGCCTGGTGGGCCGGCCGGACATCGCCGAGCAGCCGTGGTTCGCCTCCGCCGGGGAGCGCAGCCGCCGCGCCGAGCTGCTCGACGCCGCCGTCGGCCGCTGGATCGCCGCCCGCGACGCGGAGGAGGTGCTGGCCGCGTTCGAGGCGGCCGGCGCGGCGATCGCGCCGATCTACGACGTGGAGCAGCTGGTCAAGGACCCGCACGTGCGCGCCCGCGAATCGATCACGACGGTGCCCGATCCGGATCTCGGCCCGCTGAAGATGCAGAACCTCATGTTCCGGCTCGGAGCCACCCCCGGGGCGATCCGCTTTCCCGGGCGCGGCCTCGGTGACCACACCGAGGAGGTCTACGCCGAACTGCTGGACCTGGACGCCGCCGACGTCGCGAAACTGCGCGAGGCGGGTGTCGTCTGATGGACCGCAGCTACCTGTTCGCTCCCGGGCACGACGTCAAGCTGCTCACCCGGGTCTTCGACGCCGGCGCCGACGCCGTGATCCTCGACCTCGAGGACGCCGTGCCACCGGACGCCAAGCGGCGCGCCCGCCGGATGGTCGCCGCCGCACTGGCCGATCACCCGGCCTGGGTCCGGGTCAACGCCGCGCGCACCGCGCTGTGCGAGGCCGATGTGGCCGCCGTCGCCGACCTGGCGTACGGCATCCGCATCCCGAAGGTGGAGTCGCCCGACGACGTGGCGTGGGTGGCCGATCGGGCCCCCGGCACACCGCTGATCTGCGCCATCGAGACCGCTCGCGGGGTCCTGGCCGCCGCCGAGGTCGCGGCGGTGCCCGGCGTCCGCCACCTGGCGATGGGCGGGGTGGACCTCGCCCGGGACCTGGACGCCGCCAGCGGCAACCTGCAGACGCTGTACGTGCGCGCGCAGCTGGTCGTGGCCTCCCGCGCCGCCGGCATCGAGCCGCCGATCGACAGCGTGCACCCCCAGCTCGACGACGAGCGCGGCCTGCGTGAGCAGGCCGAGTTCGCCCGCTCGCTCGGGTTCTTCGGCAAATCGGCCATCCACCCGCGGCAGCTGCCCGTCCTGCACGCGGTGTTCACGCCGACCGCGGAGCAGATCACCCGGGCCCGGGAGGTCGTCGCCGCGTTCGAGGCCGCCGGCGGCGCGGCACTCCGGCTGCCCGGCGGCGAGTTCGTCGACCTCCCCGTCGCCGAACGCGCCCGCCGCCTGCTCGGACTCGCCGGGGTCTCCGCCCCCCTCTGATCCCCGCCACGACACAGTCAGGAGCGAGTCATGCTCGTCGCTCTCGGGTTCCTCATGATCGCGGTCTTCATGTACCTGATCATGAGCAAGCGAGCCACCCCCGTGGCCGCGCTCATCCTCGTCCCGATCGCCTTCGGCATCGCCGCCGGTGCAGGCACCGGCATCGGAGACATGGTGATGACGTCGGTGACCGAGCTCGCGCCCACCGCGGCGCTGCTCTTCTTCGCCATCACGTACTTCGGGATCATGATCGACGTGGGTCTGTTCGACCCGCTGATCCGCGGGATCCTGCGAATGGTCGGGCACGACCCGGTCAAGGTCGTCCTCGGCACCGCCGCCCTCACCGCGGTGGTCAGCCTCGACGGCGACGGGTCGACGACGTTCATCATCGTGACCTCCGCGCTGCTGCCGGTGTACCTGCGCCTGGGCATGAGCCCGGTCGTGCTCACCTGCGTCACGGCGATCACCAACGGCGTGCTCAACGTCGTGCCCTGGGGCGGCCCGACGGCCCGGGCGGCGGCGGCGCTGAAGGTGAGCCCGACCGACGTCTTCGTCCCGATGATCCCGTCGATGATCGCCGGCATCCTGGCCGTCTTCGTCCTGGCCTGGCGGCTCGGCCGCTCCGAACGCAAGCGCATCGGCCTGGTCCGGCTGCCGGCAGACCGCGGGTCGCTCGTCGGGGTGCTGGAGGCTGCGCCGGTCGGCGGGGTCGACGGCAGGCCGACCGCGGCGCGGCTGTCGACCGCGGCCACTGCTCCGGCGACGGCGAAGGTCGGCACCGAGCCGGTGTCCGACGTCGCGGACGAACCGGCCGCGGGCCTGCCCGACCGGGGCGACAAGGCCCGCCCCCAGCTGGTGTGGTTCAACCTCGCCCTGACCCTCGCGGTCATGACCCTGCTCGTCATGGACCTGGTCCCGATCCCGGTCGTCTTCATGGTCGCCGTCGGGGTGGCGCTGGTCGTCAACTTCCGGCACGTCGCGGAGCAGGCGGACCAGCTCAAGGCCCATGCCGGCAGCGTCGTGTCCGTCGTCGCGATGGTCCTGGCCGCCGCCGTGCTCACCGGCGTCCTGTCCGGAACCGGCATGGTCGATGCGATGGCCCAGTGGCTCATCGGCGTCATCCCGCACGGCCTGGGATCGCACCTGGCCGTCATCACCGGGCTGCTGTCGATGCCGTTGACGTTCCTCATGAGCAACGACGCCTTCTACTTCGGGGTCCTGCCCGTGCTGTCCGAGACCGCCGGCAACTACGGCATCGCCCCGGTCGAGATGGCGCGGGCCGCGGTCACCGGCCAGCCGCTGCACATGCAGAGCCCCCTGGTGCCGGCGCTGCTGCTGCTCATCGCCCTGAGCAGGGTCGAGATGGGCGACCACCACCGCAAGGCCATCTGGCGGGCGGTCGTCGTCTCCGTGGTCATGCTCGCGGTCGGTGTGGCCCTGACGGTGATCCCGCTGTGACCGCCGACCGCTGCCCCGCCGCCGGCACCCACCCGTCCCCGGAGGAGGCCTCCGTGCCCAGCACCATCGTCCTGGTCAACGACCGCCCCGAAGGCGACACCGCGCTGCGCTGGGCCACCGACCACGCCCGGCGCCGGGGCACAGCGCTGCACGTGGTGCTCGCCCGCGCGGACTCCCCTGCGGCCCCCGAGTACGGGTCCCCGTCCCTGCGGGCGCGGATCGCCACCCGGCTGCTGGACGGGGGGCTGCCACACCGTCTGCACGATCCGGAGGAGGACGTCGCCGACCAGGTCGATCGGCTGGCCACTGCGGCCGGCGCGGACCTCGTCGTCGTCCCGGTCCGCCGACGCTCGCCCGCGCTGAAGCTGGTCCTGGGCAGCTTCGCGCAGCGGATCATCCTCGATGCCCCGTGCCCGGTCGTCACGGTGAAGAGCCCGGACCGATGACCCGGTCCGGGCCGGGACGAGGCGGATCGGCACGCCGCCCAGCTCGACCTCGGGCCGGGCGCGCCGCGGATCACCAGGGTCAACGAAGCAGCCGAGCCGTCAGGCACGCCGCCGCCGGCACCCGGTAGGGGCGCAGCCGCGCCGGTCAGAGGCCGAGGTACCGGGTCACGGCAATCTCGACCTCCTCCAGCTCGTCGCGACGGAGGAAGAACGCCGGCTCGTCGTGGACGAAGCGGACGTCGATGCTGCGCAGCTGATCGACCAGGAAGCGGGTCGGAACTCCGCCCAACTCGATCTCGGGCCGGAACACCGCCGGCTGAGCACGTGTCGACGTGGGGACGATCGTGGCGACGTCCCAGGCCAGGTCGGCAGGGCTCAGCACCAGGCCGTACCGCCGGCCGCGTTGCTCGTGTCCACGACGGGCTTCACCGAGGTCCACCCGGTAGACGGCGCCGCGGATCACCAGTCGTCGGCCTCGTCGGACAGGTCCTCGTCCACCAACCGCTCGGCATCGGCACGCGCGCGGGCGAGCCAGGCCTCACGGTCGAGCAGGCGCAGCGCGCGTCGGATGACGTCGGCTGTGCGCTCGTCGTCCCGCATGGCTTCACGGATGATCCGCTCGTCGTCCTCGGTGGGACGGAAACCGATGGTCTTGCTCACAGGATCAATGTTAGACATTCGTTCTACCTGTGTACAACAGCCCCGGAGGTCGGGACCTCGTCGAGTGCCTACCGGTCAGCACGTCCGTGATGTCGCCAACGGTCCCCGGGTGTCCGCGTCCAGCCGGCGTGCCGGTCCGCCGTCCGGTCGCACTGCCCGACACCGCCCGCGGGCGTGGCCGGATTCGCCGGCCCACCGCGGGACCGGGCGGTGGTCGTGGGCTCGGGCAGCGCAGCGAGCAGACAGGATGGTGGAGCTCCGATCGATCATGCGCTCGGTCGAGGCACACTCCGCCGTATGCCCAAGCTCCGCATCGCCCAGGACAACGCCGCCGACGAGTTGCTGGGCCGCGACCCGCTCGCGCTGCTGCTGGGGATGATGCTGGACCAGCACATGCGCCGACGAAGCAGTCGAACGCGCGCGGTGGCGTAGTACCTGGGAGCTATGGCGGGACCGGTCCGGCGAGGGACGCGCAACGTCCCCGGGCGGTCCTACCGTCGCTGGGTGATCGAGATGCGGACCCTGACGAAGCGATTCGGCGAGCGGACCGCGGTGGACGCGTTGACGGTGACCGTGCGGTCGGGGGTGGTGACTGGCTTCCTGGGCCCCAACGGTGCAGGGAAGTCCACCACGCTGCGCATGGTGCTGGGCCTGGACCTGCCGACGGCGGGAACGGTGGCCGTTGCCGGCCGCCGGTACGCCGAGCTCGATGCCCCGCTCCGCACTGTCGGAGGCGTGCTCGACCCAACTGGACTGCACCCCGGCCGGAGGGGCGCGGACCACCTTGCCGCGCTGGCCGCGAGCAACGGCCTGTCTCGTCGTCGGGTCGCCGAGGTGCTGGATCAGGTCGAACTGACCTCGGTGGCCGAGCAGCGCGCCGGAGACCTGTCGCTGGGCATGCGGCAGCGGCTGGTCCTGGCCGCGGCGCTGCTGGGGGATCCGGCGGTGCTGGTGCTCGACGAGCCGATCAACGGGCTGGACACCACCGGTGTGCGGTGGCTGCGCACGCTGCTGCGGCGGTTCGCCGCCGAGGGCCGCACCGTGCTGCTGTCCAGCCACCTGATGAGCGAGATGCAGCAGACGGCCGACCACCTCCTCGTGCTGCACGCCGGGCGGCTGATCGCGGACGTCCCGATGCAGCAGCTGCTGCAGCAGGCACGGCCGGCGGTCGCCGTCCGCTCCCCGCAGGCCGAGCAGCTGCGTCGGCTGCTCACCGGCCGCGGCGCACAGGTGGTGCACAACGGCGCCGACGCCCTGACGGTGACCGGCCTGGACGCCTCCCGCGTCGGGGAGGCGGCCCGCGCCGCCGGCATCGGCCTGCACGAGCTGCGCGGCGAGCAGCCCGCGCTGGAAGACGTGTACCTGCAGATGATCGCCGCGGCAGACGGCCGCCGGGCCGCGGCGGGTGCCGCGTGAGCCCCCGGACGGTCCGGCTGCGGACTGCGCTGGCCGCCGAATGGATCAAGCTCACCAGCGTCCGGTCCACCATCGGTGCGCTGGCCGCTGTCGGCGTCATGCTGCCGGTGCTCGCCGCCGTCGTGGGGCTGACCGGCAGCCTGCAGCCCGACGACACCGTCATCGGCGCCAGCCTCACCGGCGGCGCGCCGGCCCAGATCGCTGCCGGGGTGGTCGGCGTGCTGGTGATCGGCGGCGAGTACGGCAGCGGCACCCTGCGGGCCACTCTCGCCGCCCGTCCCGACCGGGGGACGGTCCTCGCGGCGAAGGCTGTCGTGGTCGGCGGGCTCACGTTCGTGGCCGCGGTGGCCGGTGCGGCAGTGGCCGCCGGCGTCGGGCGGGCGCTGATCACCGGGCATCCCTCCGGGGCGGTGGTGCCCGGGGTGCTCGGCGCGGCCGCCGCGATCACCGCCGTCGGCCTGCTCGGGACCGGGCTCGGCGTGCTGCTGCGACACACCGCCGGCGCGGTCCTGGCCGTGGCGGCGGCGGTGCTGCTGCCTCAACTGCTGGCACCGCTGGCCGGATCCTGGCGCGGCTGGGTGGCCGGCGCCGGGCCGGTGGCCGTGCTGCAGAAGCTCGCCCAGTCCTCCGACGCCGACCCCTCGGTGGTCGGCGGTCTCGGCCCGGTCGCCTCCCTGGCCGTGCTGACCGGATATGCGATGGCCGCGCTGCTGGTGGCCGGCGTGGTCTTCCGGCGTCGCGACGCCTGAGATCGGCCATCGGATGGGCCAGGATGGCGGTGAGGAGGCCGGCCATGCCCAGGTGGAGACGCGCGGTGTCGGAGCTGGCCATGGTGGCGGCGGACCTGTCGCCGCTGCCGGCCGCCGCTGGTCCGCGACTCGGCGGCGGCCGGTTGGGCTGGGTCCCGGCCGGCGCCGTCGCCGCGCTCGCGCTCGGCGCGGGCGCGCTCGCCGCGGTTGCCGCCGTGCGGCCGCCTGCCGCCCTGTCGCCGGCGGCGGCGCTGCTGCTCGCCGCACTGCTGGCCGCGCCGCTGGGTCTGGCGCTGATCCGCCCGGTCGCGGCGCTCTGGGCCTCGCTGATCGCCGCGGCGCTGATCAGCGAGGTGCTGCGGGCCGGCGGTGACGGTCCGGTGTGGGCCGCCCCGGCGCTGCTGGCCCACCTGTTCATCCTCGGGCTGGTGGCGCTGACCAGCCGGCCGCCTGTCGCCGTGGTCGCCTGGGGGCTCACGGCGATCACCGGGGCGGCCCTCGTGCAGCGGATGCCGGGCATGAACGCCGCCGCCGATCTGGGCGCGCCGCTGCTGGCCGCCGCGGTGGTGACGCTGGCCGGGATGACGCTGCGCGGCTGGCAGGCCGACCGGCGCCGGCTGGCGGAGGCGGCCTCGACCGCGCACGACGAACGAACCCGGCGGAGGGTGCTCGAGGAGCGCACCCGCATCGCCCGCGAGCTGCACGACGTCGTCGCCCATCACATGTCCGTCGTGGCCATCCAGGCCGAGGCCGCTCCCTACCGGGTCCCGGAGCCGCCGCGGGAGCTGGAGGGCAGCCTGCGGCTCATCCGCACCCACGCGGTCGAGGCGCTGACCGAGCTGCGGCGGGTGCTCGGCGTGCTCCGCGACGGTGCCTCGCCCGTCGACACCACACCGCGGCCCGGCCTCGGCCGGCTCCCGGAGCTGGTCGCCACCGCCGGTCAGGTCGGCCTGGATGCCCGGCTCACCGTCAACGGATCGGACTGGCTCCTGCCCGCCGGGGTCGACGTGTCGGTCTACCGCATCGTCCAGGAGGCCGTGAGCAACGCCATGCGGCACGCGCCCGGCGCGACGGTCGAGGTCGCCGTCGACATCCGTCCCGACCGGCTCGAGCTGCAGGTCGCCAATGGGCCGGCGCGGCAGCCGCCGACCGGCGGACCCGGAGCCGGGCACGGCTTGCTCGGCATGCGCGAGCGGGTCGGCATGCTCGGTGGCACCCTCACCGCCGCCCCTGATTACGGTGGCGGCTTCACCGTCCGCGCCCGCCTGCCCCTCGACCCGGCCTCCGTTGTGCAGGCAGGGCAAGGCCGATGACGACGACGACGATCCGGGTGCTGCTCGCCGACGACCAGACGCTCATCCGCGAGGGGCTGGCGGTGCTGCTCGGCGCCCAGCCCGACATCGAGGTTGTCGGCGAGGCCGCAGACGGCACCGACGCGGTCGCCCAGACCGCGCGGCTGCAACCCGACGTCGTGCTGATGGACGTCCGCATGCCGGGCCTCGACGGGATCGCGGCCGCCCGCCAGCTGCTCACCGGCGCCACCCCGACCCGGGTGCTGATGCTGACCACCTTCGACGAGGACGAGTACGTGTACGCCGCGTTGCGTGCCGGCGCCAGCGGCTTCGTCCTGAAGACCGCCTCGGCCGTCGCGCTGGCCGAGGCCGTCCGCGCCGTCGCCGGTGGCGAAGCGGCGCTGGCCCCATCGGTCACCGCCCGGCTGCTCGCCGACTTCACCAGCCGGCCGCACGCCTCCCTTGCCGACGTCGCCCGGCTCGAGCGACTCACCGATCGGGAGGCCGAGGTCCTGACCCTGGTCGCCCAGGGGATGTCGAACGCCGAGATCGCCGCCGAACTCATCGTCGCCGAGCAGACCGTGAAGACGCACGTGAGCCGAGTACTCGCCAAGCTGGAACTGCGTGATCGCACCCAGGCCGCCATGTTTGCCCACGAGCACGGCCTTGCCCGGCGCCTGTGCCCGTGATGAGCACGTCGAGCTCACCCAGCTGTGCCCGAGAGCATGGCGGCCCCAGTTGGCCCTCCGCGACTCGCGCCAGGGCGATGCGGACGCTCGATGCTTGCGGACGGTGCCCCGTGTGGCCATCGACGCACCGGCGCCAGAGGAGACCATCGGTCCCCCGGGCGGATCACGTCGACGACGTGCAGCGGTGAGGTGCATGCAGTCGACGGGGCACATGACCACGAGCACGGCGACGGCTGCGGCCACGCCACCCTGCAGCACGGCGACCACGTCGACCACGTGCACGGGACCCACCACCATGTGGCGCATGAAGGTCATCACGACGAGCACTGACGAGGCCTCGTGACCAGAGGGGGCGCCCCGGACCGTCCGGGGCGTGGGGTGAGGCAGGATCGTCGCGTGCCGACCCTCCGCATCGCCCAGGACCCCGCGGCCGACGAGTTGCTCGGCCGCGACCCGCTCGCCCTGCTCCTGGGCATGCTGTTCGACCAGCAGTTCCCCATGGAGCGGGCGTTCGCCGGGCCGCGGCTGCTGGCCGACCGCATGGGCGTGGACACCCTCTCGGCCGCCGACATCGCGGACGCCGACCCGGAGCAGCTGGCGGCCTGGTTCCAGGGGCCGCCCGCGGTGCACCGGTACCCGGGCTCGATGGCGGCGCGCGCCCAGGCCGTGTGCCGGCTGCTGGTCGAGCGCCACGACGGCCGCGCCGAGTCGCTGTGGTCCGACGCCCCGGACGGCGCCACACTCCTGCGGCGCATCGGCGGGCTGCCGGGCTTCGGCGCGCAGAAGGCGAAGATCCTCGTCGCGCTGCTGGGCAAGCAGTACGGCGTCACCCCGCCGGGCTGGCGCGAGGCGGCGGGGGAGTACGGCGCCGAGGGTGCGGCCCGGTCGGTCGCGGACGTCACGGGCCCGGAGTCGCTGGCCGCCGTCCGGCGCTTCAAGCAGGAGGCCAAGCAGGCCGCGAAGCAGGCCGCCGGGCAGCGGGCGGGTACGGCCGCGACCTCCTGAGAGCGGTCGCGGACGGCGCGACGAGCCGACTGCATGGCCCGCGATCCAGTGGCACGATGGGTACCCGGACCCCGGGCTGCGCCGGGGACCCGGACGCCGTCGGGACGCCGGGCCCCGCAGCCCGCGGAGTAGTCCGCCGGGCGGCGCACCCGCTGCGGCGGAGGGGAGGAAGCCCGTGGCCTCGAGCCAGCAGCCCGCGCGATCCCGTCGACCGGACCCGGTGCTCATCACCGAGGCGGAACCGAGCCTGGCCGACCAGCACGCGGCCCGGAAACGTCGTTACGTCCTGACCATGGCGGTGCGCGCCCTCAGCCTGGTCCTGGCCGCCGTCTTCTACCAGACCCTGTGGCTCGCGGTGATCTTCGCCGTCCTCGGCACGGTGCTGCCGTGGGTCGCCGTCCTGATGGCCAACGACCGGCCGCCCAAGAAGAAGCTCGACGTCCACCGCTACGACGCACCGCGGCCCGACCGGATCCTGGAGAACCCGGCGCGGCCGGGGGCGGGCCGGGTCATCGAGCACTGAGTCGTCGAGCACCGGGTCGTCGAGCACCGGGTCATCGGGCACCGGGTCAGCGGGCGCCGGGCCCGGCCACCACCGCGGCGGCGCGGGCGAGGCCGGCGTCCAGCGCGCGCGACGGGTCGCCGGCCCGGTCGGCCAGCCACACCGACAGCAGGCCGGCGGCGAACGCGTCGCCGGCGCCCGTCGTGTCGACCACGGCCGCCGGCAGCGCCGGCCGGTGCACCAACCGGTCGCCGGCCGCCCACAGGGCGCCGTCGCCGCCCAGGGTCACCACGGCCACCGGGTGGCGGGCGGCCAGGGCGCGGGCGGCGTCGGCCGGGTCGGCGCACCCGGTGAGCAGCCGGGCCTCGTCGGCGTTGGGCAGCACGAGGGTGGCCGCCGCGGTGTCGGCCAGCCAGCGCCCGACGCCGTAGCGGGCCAGCGGGTCCGCCGAGGCCGGGTCGACCGACACGGTGCAGCCGGCGGCGGCGGCCGCGGCGAGCGCAGCCAGCCCCGCCGGCCTCGATCGCGGGTCGAGCAGGGTGTAGCCGGACAGGTGCAGGTGCCCGCCGGGCGACGGGCGTGGCACGTCGGCCGGCGCCAGGGCCAGGTTCGCGCCGCGGTCGGCCAGCATGCTGCGCTGCCCGCCGGGCTCGACGAGGCTGATGATCGTGCCGGTCGGCTGCCCGGGCACCACCCGCACGGCCGGCCGCACTCCGGCGCCGGCGAGCTCCGCGAGCAGCGCCGCCCCGGCGGGGTCGTCGCCGACGCAGCCGGCCAGGACGACCGGCGTCCCGAGCCGGACCAGGTGGACGGCGACGTTCGCCCCGGCGCCGCCCCCGCGGGTGCGGATGGCGGCGGGCCGGTCCGACCCGGGCGCCGGCCCGCCCGCGAGGACGGCGACGACGTCGGTGGCCAGGTCGCCGACCACCACGAGGGCCGGCTCCGGCGCGCTCAGCGGGCCGCCCCGGCGAGGGCTGCTGCGATCCGCCCGGCCAGCTCGGCGTTGCGCAGGACCAGCCGGACGTTGACCGCCAGGGTCGCGCCCTCGCTGGCCCGGTGCAGGTGGTCGAGCACGAAGGGGGTGACCTCCTTGCCGCGGACGCCGTACGCGTCGGCCGCGGCCAGCGCGTCGGCGATCACCCGGTCGTGCAGGTCGCGGTCGAGCTGCTCGTCCTCCGGGAGCGGGTTGGCCACGACCACCGCCCCGGGCGAGACGTCGCGGCGGGCGGTGAAGACGGCGGCCGCCTGCGCCGGGTCCGCGACCGACCAGTCCACCGCGGACCCGGAGTCGGCCACGTAGAAGCCCGGGAAGGTCCGGGTGCGGT
Organism: Geodermatophilus marinus; assembly: GCF_003428645.1. Lineage (GTDB taxonomy): Bacteria > Actinomycetota > Actinomycetes > Mycobacteriales > Geodermatophilaceae > Geodermatophilus. Next base: position 14,836 of record NZ_QVQH01000039.1, read on the forward strand.
AGCCGACGACGGTCACCGACAGCGTCTCCAGCCGTTCCAGGGTGGCCGGGACGTCGAGGATGGACTTCACCCCCGCGCACACCACCACCAGCGTGGTGCGGGCCAGCGCCACCAGGTCGGCGGACTCGTCGAAGGTGTCGGCGGACTGCCGGTGCACCCCGCCCAGCCCGCCGGTGGCGAACACCGCCACGCCGGCCCGCTCGGCCAGCAGGGCGGTGCTGGAGACGGTGGTCGCCCCCGACAGGCCGAGGGCGGTGGCGACCGGCAGGTCCCGGACGCCGAGCTTGGCCAGGTCGGGGTCCCCGCAGACGCGGTCGACCTGCTCGGCGGTCAGGCCCACGTGGGGGACGCCGTCCAGGACGGCGACCGTGGCCGGGACGGCCCCGCCGGCCCGGACGGCGGCCTCGACCTCGTCGGCGGCGGCGCGGTTGTCCGGGCGCGGCAGGCCGTGCGCGAGGAGGGTGCTCTCGAGGGCGACGACCGGCCGGCCGGCGCCGAGGGCGTCGGCGACCTCCGGGGAGAACCGCACGGCTGCGGGGGGCGGGGCGGGAACGGACCGGCTCGCGGGTTGCACCCTGCCATCATGGTGGGCAGGCACCCGTCCGCCCACGAGCAGGGAGCACCCGCGTGAGCAACACCGACCTCCTCGAGAAGCCCGACGTCCGCGAGGGCGACACCGGCAACGCCAACGAGGTCTTCCACTACGTCAAGAAGAACAAGATCGCCGAGAGCGCGGTCATGGGCACGATGGTCGAGGCGCTGTGCGGTGAGGTCTTCCCCGTGACCAAGTCGCCCAAGCCGGGCAGCCCGGTGTGCCCGGCCTGCAAGGAGGTCTACGAGCAGCTGCGCAAGGACTGAGCCCGCGAGCACCCGGCGACCGCCGGCGGACCGGGCGTCACAGCAGGTCCATCCGCCGGGCGCGCTCGAGCTTGGCCGCCCGGCGGGCCTGCCGGCGCTTGAGGTGCCGGCGCAGCGGGGCCGGCCAGCGCGCCTGGACGGTGGCGTTGAGCTCGGCGCCGAGCAGCACGGACATCCCGAAGAGGAAGCAGAAGAGCAGGGCCGCGATGGGGGTGGCCAGCGCCCCGTACGGCAGCGTGGCGGTGAGGATGTCGGCCACGTAGGTGCGCAGCAGCAGCGCCGACACGACGAAGAAGGCCACCGCCAGGAGGGTGCCCGGCAGGTGCCGGCGCCACGGCAGCCGCCGCGGCAGCACCACGTGGTAGAAGCTGGTCAGCGCGAGCACCAGCCCCACCAGCACCAGCGGCCAGTACACCGCGTTGACCAGCACGGTGGCGGTGGCCTGCCAGCCCTCCGGCAGCAGGGAGACCAGCACCCCGCGGCCGAGCACCAGCAGCGGCAGCATGAGCACCGCGAGCACGAGCCCGATGACGAACAGCCACAGCGCCATGAGCCGGGTGGCGATCGGCCCGCGCACGTCGCGCTGGTCGTAGGCGATGACCACGGTGTTCATGAACGTCGCCGTCGCCGAGGACCCCGCCCACAGGGACAGCAGGAAACCGACGCTGACCAGGTCCAGCCGCCCGGACCCGAGGATGTCGGCCAGGGTGGGCGCGACGAGCGAGTCCACCACGTCGGCGGTCAGGGCCTCCGCGGAGGCGTCGAGCAGCTGGGCCTCGATCTGCGCCACCGACCCGGCGCCGATGAAGGTGCCGAGGTAGCCCAGCGAGCCCAGCAGCCCGATCAGCAGCGGCGGGACGGAGAGGATCTGCCAGAAGGCCGCCTCGGCGGAGAGCCCGAGGATGCGGTCCTGCCAGGCCTTGGCCAGGGTCCTGCCCAGCACCTCCAGCGGGACCCGCACCGGCCGCGGCCAGCGCGCCAGCCGGCCGGGCCGGTCGCCGTCGGCCACCGGTCGCGCGGTCGCCCCGGAGCCGCCGGCCGGGGCGTGCCCGTCGGCCGCGCCCGGGTGCCGGGTCCCGGGGCCGGGCGGTCGATCGGCCGTGCCCGGGGGCCGGCCGGCCGGGGGCGTGACGCCGTCCCCGGTGCGGGATCCCCCGGGCAGCACGGCGCTCACCTGCCCAGTGTGCACGGCACCGCCGGGGTGGGCGGGGCGCCGGCGCCCGCCGGGGACGGCGTCCCCCGGTCGGGCGAGCCGGTCAGGCGGGGACCGGGGGCGTGCGGCGGCGGGCCGGCGCGCCCGGACGACGGCCGGCCGGGGCGGGGGCCGAGGCCGGGGCGGCACCCCCCGGGGCCGGCTCCGGCTTCGGCTCGGGCTCCGGGGGCACGCAGCGGATGATCGGCTCCGCGGCGTAGCGGGTCCGGAAGTCCTCCCGGCGCAGCTCGTTGCCCTGCAGGTCGTTGAAGACGCGGGTGACGGTGATGTCGAAGCCCGTCGAGCCGTTCGACGGGCTGCAGTCGCCGTCGTCGGGCTTCTCCTGGACCACGGGCTGGCGGATGTTGTACCGGCTGCTGCTGATCGACTCGATCTCGTACCGCTTGGTCCCGTAGAAGCTGACCGTCAGCGAGCCCGGTGTCCACTGGGTGTCGACGTAGACCCCGGTGTCGCTGTCGTTGCGGAACTCCAGGTCGATCGTGTCGTAGTAGACGGTCGCCTCCCGCCCGGCGGGGTAGCGGCTGATGTAGTAGCTGTGCGGCTTGTGGTAGACGTCCTCGAGCCCGGCGAAGAACACGGCGTTGAACAGCGTCGTCGCGACCTGGCTGACGCCGCCGCCGACCGCGGTGGTGAACTCGCCGTTGTTGATCACCCCGGCGGGGACGTAGCCCTGCGCCTCGGTCCGCGGGCCGGTGTAGTCGTTGAGGCTGAAGGTCTCGCCGGGCCGGATGATCGCGCCGTCGATCTCCCCGGCGGCCACCCGGATGTTCGTGCCGCTGGCCGCGCTGGTGAAGTTCGTCGTGAAGGTGCTGATCTGCTCGCGGATCCCGAGGGCCTCGGCGTCGGCGGTGGAGAACTCCGGCTCGACCGGGCCCAGCTCGGCGGTGACCGTGCGCGGCGCCGGCTGCGGGAGGACGTCGCGCAGCTGGGTGGCCAGCGCGTCCGGGGCGACGCCGGTGCCGTCGACCGAGGGCACGAGGGAGACCGCCTCACCCGCGACCTCGAAGCGGGCGTCCTCGGCGGGGGTGCCGAAGGCCGAGAAGCCGTCGCCGACCGCCTCCTGCAGCGCCGCCGGGTCGAGCGCCACGGCGAGTTCGCCGTCGTCCTGCGGGGTGAAGGTGAGCGAGGCGGCGATCGCCTCGGCCGGGACCTCGGCCGAGGTGCCGCCGTCCTGGCTCGTGACCGTCACCGGCGCGGCCAGGCCCGGGGCGACGACCTCGTCCAGCACCCGCCGCGCCTCCTCGGCGTCGACGCGCACCGGGATCGTCTCCACGGGCAGCTCGATGGGTGTCGCCGGGTCGCCGCCGTCGGCGAGGAACTCGGTGACGGTCTCGGCGGCGCCCTCCCGGTCGAGGGTGCGCCCGTCCACCGGGTCGACGACGCGCGCGTCGGTGCCCTCGACCGCGATCGTGGCGTCGACCGGCGCGCGGTCCACCTGCTCGGCGAGGGCGTCGATCTGCGCGGCGAGCGCGGTCTCCTCGCCGGTCATCACCGGGTCGACCTCGCGGTCGGTGAAGAACGTGGTGAGCCGGGTCCAGGGGTTGAGCGGCTGGTCGGCGGCTGCGTCGACCGTGGCGTCGACGTCGAGCTCGATCCCGGCGGTCGCCGGGGAGAGCGTCGCCTCCACGTCGTCGGCGACCACGACGTGGTCGGCGGCGACCCGCGGCGCCAGCTCGGTCTCGAGCGTCTCCGTCGCGGCGGCGGGGCTCAGCCCGCCGAGCTCGACGCCGGCCACGACGGTGTTGCGCGGGACGTGCCCGCCGGCCACCAGGAGGTCCACCCCGTACGCGCCGCCCAGCAGGGCGAGGGCGGCGGCGGGGGCCAGCACGACCGGGCGGCGCCACCAGGGCCGCTGCGCACCGCCACCGCTGCCCGGCTCGCCGGGGCCGCCGCCGGGGCCACCGCTCGCGGAGCCGCCGTCACCGGGGCCGCCGTCGTGGCCGGCACCGGGACCGCGGTCGGGGGCGCTGCTTCCCGGGTCGCTGCTCTCGGGGGCGCTGCCGCTGACGGGGCCGCCGTCGGGGACGGTGCCGCCGTCGGGCTCGCTGCCGGCGGGCGCCGTGGAGGGGTGGCCCGCCACCGGCTCGGTCGGCGCGGTCGGCGTGCCCTCCGCGGCCGCCTGCGCGGCGGTGGCGGGGGTGGCACCGGCCGCCGGGGGCTCGGGCGCGGCACCGGGGTGGGCGCCGGGCGCGAAGCGGATGTCCTGGGTGCTGCTGTCGTCGTCCGGGTCGCCGGCGGCCGGGGGCTCGGGCGCCGCGCCGGGGCGGGCGCCGGGCGCGAAGCGGATGTCCTGGGTGCTGCTGTCGTCCTCGGGGTCGCCGGCGGTCGCGGGCCCGGCCTGCGTGGTGGGCTCGGCTTGCGCGGGCTCGGCCTGCGCGGGGGTGGCCGGCTCGGCGGCGTCGCCGGGGGTCTCCACGGGGCCGCGGTCGCGCGGCACCGGCCGGGTGTCGTCGGCGCCCGGCGCGTCGTCCGGGGTCGGGGCGCCGGTGGACGGCTGGGCGGCAGGGGGCTGGGGGGAGGGCATGGGATCTCCGGGTGGGCGTCGACCGGGGGATCCCGGGAACGACGGAGCCGCCGGGTCCCCGCCCGCACGGGGCGGGCCGGGGACGCCGGCGGCGTCGTCGGGTGAGGCCTTCATCGCTGAGAGCGACGATAGCGCCTCGCTCAGCGGCTGAGGTGCTGCTCGCCGTCCGTCTCGATGATGTCGACGGCGATGTCGCGGAGCTTGCCCTCGTACTCACGGGCGTGGTGCCCGCAGAAGACGAGGTCGCTGCCGCTGGCGAGGACCACCCGCACCTTGGCCAGCGCACCGCAGCGGTCACAGTGGAAGGGAACGACCAGGTCGTCGGCGGGCGGGGTCGTCGTCAGCGTCTGGGTCATCTGGGTCATCACTCGCTCTCTACCGCACGGACCCGCGGCTGCGGATCGGCCTCCTGCACAGCGTCAGCGGGTGGCCCTGTGTTCCCGGTCCTCCGGGCCGGCCCGGGTTCCGGGTCCGGTGGCCCCGGGGCCGCTGGTGTGCGGTGGACCGGACCAGCAGGGGACTCACTGTGTCGTGCTCGGTCTGTCGTGGTCGTTGGTCGGGGTCGTGCTCGTCACTGCTCGTGCGCCGGTCATCGTCCGGCCGGGTGGTCCGCTGCTGTCTCGACGACGTCCACGCTACGCCGCTTACCCGGCGGGTGACGGCGTACACGACCGGGGGCGCCCGTCGGGGTGAGATCGTGACCCATCCGATACCGAGGCCGCCGCCGACGGCGTCCCGGCCGGTCACGGGCCCGGACCCTCCGGCGGGGCCGGGGCGCCGTGCGACCGGCGCGGCCCGCGGCCGTGGCGCACATCACCCCGGCGCGTCCCCGTGCCGACCGTGCCACCCGGGGACGACGACGGCCCCAGACCCGGCTGGGTCGGGGGCCGTCTCGCCAACGGGCTGGGGTCCTCCCTCAGTCGAGGTAGTCGCGCAGCACCTGGGACCGGCTGGGGTGCCGCAGCTTGGACATCGTCTTCGACTCGATCTGCCGGATCCGCTCACGGGTGACCCCGTAGACCTGACCGATCTCGTCGAGGGTGCGCGGCTGGCCGTCGGTGAGGCCGAACCGCAGCCGGACGACGCCGGCCTCCCGCTCCGACAGCGTCTGCAGGACGCTGGTCAGCTGGTCCTGCATGAGCGTGAAGCTGACCGCGTCGACGGCCACGACCGCCTCGGAGTCCTCGATGAAGTCGCCGAGCTGGCTGTCGCCCTCGTCACCGATGGTCTGGTCGAGGCTGATCGGCTCCCGGGCGTACTGCTGGATCTCCAGCACCTTGTCCGGGGTGATGTCCATCTCCTTGGCCAGCTCCTCCGGGGTGGGCTCGCGCCCGAGGTCCTGGAGCAGCTCGCGCTGGATGCGGCCGAGCTTGTTGATGACCTCGACCATGTGCACCGGGATGCGGATGGTGCGGGCCTGGTCGGCCATCGCGCGGGTGATGGCCTGCCGGATCCACCAGGTGGCGTACGTGGAGAACTTGTAGCCCTTGGTGTAGTCGAACTTCTCCACCGCGCGGATGAGGCCGAGGTTGCCCTCCTGGATGAGGTCCAGGAACGCCATGCCGCGGCCGGTGTAGCGCTTGGCGAGGGAGACCACGAGCCGGAGGTTGGCCTCGAGCAGGTGGTTCTTGGCGCGCTCGCCGTCGCGGACGATCCAGTTGAGGTCCCGGCGCATCTGCGGCGAGAGCTTCTGGCCCTCCTCCTCGGCCTGGCGCAGCCGCTCGGCGCCGTAGAGCCCGGCCTCGATCCGCTTGGCGAGGTCGACCTCCTCCTCGGCGTTGAGCAGCGCGACCTTGCCGATCTGCTTGAGGTAGGCGCGGACGGAGTCGGCCGAGGCGGTCAGCTCGGCGTCCTTGCGCGCCTGCCGCAGCGCCTCGGACTCCTCCTCGTCGTCCCACTCGAAGTCGGCGGCGTCGGCCTCCTCGGCCGCCTCGCCCTCCACGGCGGCGCCCTCGGCGACGCCGTCGGGGCCGGCCACGACCGTCTCGTCGAGCTTGAGACCCTCGGCGCCGGCGTCGACCACCGCGACGGCGGAGTCCTCGGTGGCGACGGCGGTCAGCACCGCGCCCTCACCCGCGCCGGGGGAGGGGGTGATGCTCGGCTTGGTCCGGGTGCTCTTCGCGGCGGGCTTCGCCGCCGGGGTCCCGGTCTTCTTCCGGGGCGCCGCGGCGCCCCCAGCGGTTACCGGTGCGCTGGTCCGGGAGGCCCGGGAACCGGCGGCGACAGCCTTGGCGCGCGTGGTGCTCGCTGCGGCTGAGTCCGGTGCTGACTGGTCGGCGGGCACTCAGGTTCCTTCCCGTGCTGGGTGCGTTCCCCAGGAGGCCGTGTGGTCCCCGGGCAGCGGCCTCGCCGACGTCCGCTGCGGAGAGCGCTGCACGACCGGGTTTCACCGGCGTGTGAGCGGGGGATGTCTCTCGATCGGGAGCGACGGGGGCGGGGCTCCTCCATTGTAACGACGCTCTCGGCCGAAACCACCGTCGTGACGACCCCGATGGGCTCCGGGGCACCCGGCCGGGTGCCCCGGCACGGCGTCCCGGGGCGCCGTCACTGGCCGATGCGCTCCTCGGCGGCCAGTGCCGCGCCGACGATGCCGGCGTCGTTGAGCAGCTGGGCGGGCACCACCGGGGTGCGGGTGGACAGCAGCGGCACCCACTTGTGCGACTTCTTGCTCACCCCGCCGCCGACGATGATCAGGTCGGGCCACACCCCGGCCTCGAGCACGTCGAGGTAGCGGTCCACCCGCTTGGCCCACTCGGGGTAGCTGAGGTCCTCCCGCTCCCGGGCGGACGCCGACGCGCGGCGCTCGCCGTCCTCCCCGTCGACCTGGATGTGGCCGAACTCGGTGTTCGGCACCAGGACCCCGTCGGTGAACAGGGCGCTGCCGATGCCGGTGCCGAAGGTGAGCATGAGGACGACGCCCCGCTTGTCCCGGCCGGCGCCGTAGCGCATCTCGGCCAGGCCCGCCGCGTCGGCGTCGTTGAGGGTCTGCACCCCGTCGGGGAGGACGGCGTCCAGCCCCTGCGCGACGTCGGTGCCCAGCCAGCTCTTGTCGACGTTGGCGGCCGTGTGGGCCACCCCGTGCTTGAGGACGCCGGGGAAGGTGACACCGACCCGGCCGGTCCACTCGAAGGCGGAGACCACCTCGGACACGACGGCGTACACCGCCTGCGGCATCGCCGGCTGCGGCGTCTCGATGCGCACCCGCTCGCCCTGCAGCTCGCCGCGGTCGAGGTCGACCACGCACCCCTTGATCCCGCTGCCACCGATGTCGACGCCGAAGCCCAGCACGCGGCCAGGGTAGTGACCCGCCCCCGCGGCGCACCCCCCGGCGGGCAGGATCGTGCGGGTGACCACCACCCCGGACGCCCCGCCCCCGGACCCGGCCGCGCTGCTCGGCCTCGCCGTCGACGTCGCCCGCGAGGCCGGCGGCCTGGTGGCGCGCGGCCGCGCCTCGGCCGCCGAGCAGGTCGACGTCAAGTCCAGCCCCGTCGACCTGGTCACCGCGGTGGACCGGGCCTGCGAGGAGCTCGTCGTCCGCCGGCTGCTCGCCGCCCGGCCGGACGACGGCCTGCTGGGGGAGGAGGGCGGCGAGCGCACCGGCACCAGCGGCGTGCGCTGGGTCGTCGACCCCATCGACGGCACGACCAACTTCGTCTACGGGCTGCCGGCCTACGCGGTGTCCATCGCCGCGGAGGTCGACGGGCGGGTGGAGGCGGGGGTGGTGCTCAACCCGGCGACCGGGGAGCTGTGGTCGGCCACGCGCGGCGGCGGTGCGACGCTGCAGGCCGGGGACGCCGACCCGGTGCCGCTGGCCGTCGGGGCCCCGGCGTCGCTGGGGGAGGCGCTGGTCGCCACCGGGTTCGGCTACGGCGCCGAGCAGCGCCGGGTCCAGGGCGCGGTCGTCGCCGAGCTGCTGCCGCAGGTGCGCGACATCCGCCGGCACGGGTCGGCCGCCCTCGACCTCTGCTCGGTGGCCGCCGGCCGGGTCGACGCCTACTACGAGCTGCACCTCAACCCGTGGGACCACGCCGCCGGCGCGCTGGTCGCCGCCGAGGCGGGCGCGGTCGTCACCGGCCTGCCCGGCCGGCCCTTCGCCCGGCCGCTGGGCATCGCGGTGGCGCCGTCGGTCGCGGAGCCGTTCGTGGCGCTGCTCGACCGCCTGCACCCCGACACCGTGTGACGGCACGACCCCGCGCGCCGCCCCCCGGCGCGGCCCCGCTGCAGGGTCCCGCCGCGGCCCCGTCCAGGGCACCGCCCTGAGCGTGCGAAGGGCGGGAAGGACGGGGTCCTTCCACGGTGGGGGGCAGCGGGTCCTCGCTCAGCAGGCGGCGGCGGCGCTGGAGACGGTGCTGAGCGCCGCGGCGACCTGCTCGGGCGCGGCCAGGCTGCCGGGGAACACGAACTCCGGGCCCAGCACGAGGTCCACCTGGGCGGTGGCGCGCGTGTCCAGGTAGTCGCCCACGCCGGGGACGAACAGGCCGAGGAAGGCCGAGGCGTCGTTGCCGCGCGGACCGTGCCGGATCTCGCCGGGCCCGGTCACCTCGCGGTCGCTGGGGTCGTTGGCGATCTCGCCGACCACGAAGCCCCGGGCCTGGAGCTCGGCGGCCACCTGCTGGGCGAGCCCGGCCTGGTCGGTGGCGTTGAAGATCCGGACCGACACGGTGCCCGGGTCCAGCGAGGGGGGTGCCTGCGCCGCCGTCGAGCAGGCCGCGTCCTGGGCGGCCTGGCGGTCCTGCTCGTCGGAGAGCACGTTCCACCACACCGCGAGCGCCGCGAGGGCGAGCACGAAGAGGAAGATCAGCGGCGGGATCGGTCGCCGGCCGCTGCGCGGGCGCACCGTGGGGCGGTCGGTGGGCGGCGCGGTCACGTGCTGGGATCCCCCCTCGGCGGCGGACGGTCGGCGGGAGTCTAGGGCCGGCGCGACCGGCTAGATCGCACCGTCGTCGAGCGCGGCGCGTCCGCGCTCGACGCACGGGTCGATGCGGTCGGCGTAGCCGGAGGTGTCCTTCCCGGCCATGGCGCCCGCGGCCGACCGGGCCACGATCCCGGCCACGATCGCGGCGAACTTGAAGTACGCGAACCCGACGTACCAGGACAGCTCCGCGAGGTCCAGCCCGGTGCGCCGAGCGTACCGCTCGGCCACCGCCGCGCGGTCGGGGAAGCCGGGCAGCGCGGTCACCGAGCTCTGCGTCGCCGGGAGGTCCTCACCCGCCTCGGGCCAGTAGACGAGCATCAGCCCCAGGTCGGCGAGCGGGTCGCCGAGGGTGGACATCTCCCAGTCGAGGACGGCGCGGATGCGACCCGGCACGCCCGGGTCGAGCAGGCAGTTATCCAGCCGGTAGTCGCCGTGCACGATGCCGTCGCGCTGGGTCTGCGGGACGGTCTCGGCGAGCCGGGCGGCCAGGGCGTCCATGCCCGGGCGGTCGCGGTCGCGGGTCGCGTCCCACTGCTTGGTCCAGCGCCGCACCTGGCGGGCCATGAACCCCTCGGGCCGGCCGAAGTCCCCCAGGCCGACCTCCTGCGGGTCGACCGCGTGCAGGTCGGCCAGGACGTCGACCAGGCCCTCGCCGATCGCCCGGCGCTGGGCGGGCTCGTCGGCGTAGCCCGGCGGCAGCTCGCTCACCACGTGGACGCCGACGACGCGCTCCATCACGTAGAAGGGCGCACCGAGGACGGCGGTGTCCTCGCACAGGTGCAGCGTGCGCGGCACCGGCACCGGCGTGGGGACCAGCGCGGAGATGACCCGGTGCTCCCGCGCCATGTCGTGCGCGGTGGCGAGGACCGCTCCCGTCGGCGGCCGGCGCAGGATCACGGCGTCCTCCGCCGGGCCACCGGCCGGGGTGACGACGTAGGTGAGGTTGGACATGCCGGCGGCGACCATCTCGACGGTCACCGACCGCCAGCGGTCGTCGCCGAGGACGGAGGCCAGGTAGGGGCCCACGACGGTCGGGTCAGCACCCACGGGAGTCGACACCGGCGCAGGGTAACCTCTGGCGCTCCGCCCCCCCGACACCTCCGCCCGGGCCCCGCGGGTGCCGGCCCGCGGGGCGCGGGCACAAACCGGGCCCGGACGACGTTGGGGGGTCCGCCGGTACCCGCGCACGCGGGCCGCCGGCCCCGGACCGCGGTCGCCCCGGTGACCGACCAGGTCGGCGGCCCGGCCGCCGACGAACGATGCGGGCCTCGCCGCCCGCGAGAACCCCGGAGGAGGGGCACACCCCATGGCCACCGACTACGACGCCCCGCGCCGCAACGAGGCGGACGAGCTCGGCGAGGACTCCCTCGAAGAGCTCAAGGCGCGCCGGGCCGAGGCGCAGTCCTCGTCGGTCGACGTCGACGAGACCGACTTCAACGAGAACCTCGAGCTCCCCGGCGCGGACCTGTCCAACGAGGAGCTCACCGTCCGCGTCCTCCCGAAGCAGGAGGACGAGTTCACCTGCTCGCGCTGCTTCCTCGTGCAGCACCGCAGCCGGCTCGCCGCCACCAAGGGCGAGCAGCTCTACTGCCGCGACTGCGCGGCCTGAGGCAGGCCTCCGCCCCGCCCCTCGCCCCGCCCGCGGCGGAGCCCGGGACGGGGCCGGGGACCGAGGCGGGACCCCGCCCTCCCCGGCCCCCTCGTAGGCTCGGGGGAGGTGCCCCGCCCGGGGCCGCAGGGGACCCGACCGAGGAGGGCCGGTGACGGAGCACGGGGAGCGGACCGCCGCGGTGCGCGACGTCCCCCCACCCCGTCCCGTTCCGTCCGCCCCCGGTGCCGCCCCGGCCGCCGAGGGCACGGCCGCCCGGGCCGGGCGGCTGCTCGCCGACGCGGTCGGTGGGCTGCTCGGCCGGGGCGTCCCGGCCGCCGCCGTCCTGCGGGACGTCGCCGCAGCGGTCACCACCGCGGCCCGCCGGGTGGCCTCCCCGGCACGGCCGGCCGAGGGTGGCGCCGGCCCGTTCCCGGGCGCGGTGGTCGGCGACCTGCTCGCCGCGGCGGCCCCCCACCTGCCCGTCCGGGACGCCGCGACGCTGCGGGCCGAGCACCCCGGCCTCTCCGACGACGAGATCGCCGACGCCCTCGTCGCCCGCGCGGCCCGGCTCACGACGGCGATCGGCGCGGCGACCGGCGGGATCTTCGCCGCGAGCTGGCTGGCCCCGCCGTCCCTGCTGGCCCTGCCGCTGGAGCTCGGGGCCGAGACCGCCGCGGTGGCCGCCGTCGAGGTGGTGCTCGTCGCCGAGCTGCACGAGCTCGCCGGCCGCCCCGCCCCCGGCGATGCACGGGCCCGAGCCGCCGCCTACCTCGCCGCCTGGACCGACCAGCGGGCCGTCGACAGCCGGCCGGGTGCCGGCATCCCCCCGGTCCTCGGGACGGCGGGGCTGCGCGCCCTGCAGCGCCACGTGGGCCGGCGACTGGCCCGCAGCCTGCCGGTCGCCGCGCCGTTCCTGGTGGGCGCAGCCCTCGGCGGGCGCGGCAACCGCCGGGCCACCGAGGCCCTCGCCCGCCGGCTGCGCGCCGACCTCCGGCGGCACCTGCCCTGAGGAGCCGGGTCCAGCGCCCTGCCCTCCGCGCCGGGTCCAGCGCCCTGCCCTCCGGCGCCGGGTCCAGCGCCCTGCCCTCCGGCGCCGGGTCCAGCGCCCTGCCCTCCGGCGCCGGGTCCAGCGCCCTGCCCTCCGGCGCCGGGTCCAGCGCCCTGCCCTCCGGCGCCGGGTCCAGCGCCGCGACTAGGGTCGCCGACGTGCCCGACACCGCCCTTCCCGACCCCGCCGCCCCGGGGCCCGAGGTGGAGGTCCCGGTGACGCTGTCCCCGGAGGCCGTCGTCCCCGCGTACGCCCTCCCCGGGGACGCCGGGGCCGACCTGGCCCTCGCCAGCGACCTCGAGCTGGCCCCCCTGCAGCGGGCGCTCGTGGGCACCGGCGTGGCCGTGGCCATCCCCGAGGGCTACGCCGGGTTCGTGCACCCGCGCTCGGGCCTGGCGCACCGGCTGGGGCTGAGCCTGGTCAACGCCCCGGGCACCGTCGACGCCGGGTACCGCGGGGAGATCAAGCTGAACCTGGTGAACCTCGACCCCACCACGCCCCTCACCCTGCGCCGCGGCGACCGGGTCGCCCAGCTGGTCGTGCAGCCGGTGGTGCGGGCACGCTTCGTGCCCGTCGAGGAGCTGCCGGCCAGCGCGCGCGGCACGGGCGGGCACGGGTCGACCGGCGGGCACGCCGGGACCACTGCGAAGGGACGCCCCTGACATGCCGTTCGGACGGCGACGCAACCGGATCGACCGCAGCCTCCGCGAGCGCGGGGTGCCGCCGGAGCCGCAGCACCGGCCGCGGGAGGTGGCGGAGACCGCGGGCCCCTGGGACGAGGCCGACGCCCCGGACGACGGCCTCGCCCGGGTCGACCTCGGGTCCCTGCGGTTGCCCGCCATCCCGGGGACCGAGCTGCGGGTGGACGTCAACCCGCAGCAGAAGGTGGTCGGCGCGACCCTGCGGCAGGGGGAGTCGCTGCTGCAGGTGTCAGCCTTCGCCGCGCCCCGCGCCGCCGGGATCTGGGACGACGTCCGCGCCGACCTCGCCCGCAGCGCCTCCGGCCAGGGCGGCTCGCTCCGGGAGGTCGACGGCCCGTTCGGCCCCGAGCTGACCGGCACGGTGCTGGCCACCCCGCTGCCGCAGCCGGGCCAGAACGCGCCCGCGCAGAAGGTCCGCCGGCCCGCCCGCTTCCTCGGCGTGGACGGCCCGCGCTGGTTCCTCCGCGGCATGATCACCGGGCCCGCCGCGGCCGGGCCGGAGGCGGCCGGGCCGCTGGAGGAGGCCTTCCGGCAGATCGTCGTCGTCCGCGGGTCCGAGCCCATGCCGGTGCGCGAGCAGCTGCCCCTGACCCTGCCGCCGCAGGCGGCCGCGCAGATCGCCGCGCAGGCCGCGGCCCGCCAGCAGGCGGCCCGGCCCGGGCTGCGTCCCCCGGCCGCCGCCCCGCGCACCCCACCTCCGGCGACCCCGCGCGCCACCCCGCCACCCGCCCCGCCGACCGCGTGACCCCCCGCACCGTGGCCTACGGGCCGCACCCCGACCAGTTCGTCGAGCTGACGCTGCCGGCCGGGAACGGCCCCGCCCCGGTCGCCGTCGTGCTGCACGGCGGGTTCTGGCGGGCCGCCTACGGCATCGAGCTGGCCCGGCCGCTGGCCGCGGACCTCGCCGCGGCCGGTCTCGCCGCGGTCGCCGTCGAGTACCGGCGGGTGGGCGCCGGGGGCGGGTGGCCGCACACGCTCGCCGACGTCGCCGCGGCGCTCGACGCGCTCGCCGGCCTCGACGAGCGGCTCGCCCTCGACGACGTCGCGGTGGTGGGGCACTCCGCGGGCGGGCACCTCGCCGCCTGGGCGGCCGGGCGGCACCGCCTGCCGTCCGGGGCCCCCGGTGCCGGCCCGCGGGTGCGCGTCGCGCGGGCGGTCCTGCAGGCCGGGGTGCTCGACCTGGCGCGGGCGGCCCGGCAGGGCATGGGGGACGGCGCGGTGGCTGCCTTCCTGGGCGGCGGCCCGGACGACGTCCCCGACCGGTACGCCGCCGCCGACCCGGTGCGCCTGCTGCCGACCGGGGCCGAGGTGCTCTGCGTGCACGGCACCGTCGACGACCGCGTCGCACCGGAGCAGAGCAGCCGGTACGCCGACGCCGCCACCGCGGCCGGTGACCGGGTCCGGGTCGACCTGGTCGAGGGCGCCGACCACATGGTCCTCATCGACCCCGGCGGCCGGCCGTGGGCCCTCGCGCGCGGGTGGCTGTGCCACCGGCGCCAGCAGGACGGCGGCCGATCTACCCTCGACCCGTGACACAGACCCGTCCGGGAGGGTGGTTCGCCCGCACCCTCCAGCGGCTGACCGCCGACGACCACACCATCGACGCCGAACGGCTGCGCGAGGAGTCGGCCACCGCGGGCTGCGAGGCGGTCAGCGCCTGCCGCAAGGGCGCGGTGGTGACCGTGACCGGCCGGCTCAAGTCGGTGGTGTACACGCCGCGGGAGACCGTCCCGACCCTCGAGGCGGAACTGTTCGACGGCTCGGGGTCGGTGACCCTCGTGTGGCTCGGCCGGCGTCGCATCCCCGGGATCGAACCGGGCCGCACCCTCACCGCCTGCGGGCGGTTCGGCTCCTTCGACGGCCGCCAGGTGATCTACAACCCGCGGTACGAGCTGAGCGCCGGGTGACCGATCGGCCCGAGGGGGAGGGCCGGGCCTCCCCGGCGGACGCCGCACCGCCCGACGGCGCCGTCGCCTTCGACCGCCACCTGGTCCTCGACCAGCTCGGCGGCTGGCGCGGCATGCTCGACGCCACGCTGCCCACCGTCGCCTTCATCGTCGCCAACTCCCTGGGCGGCCTGCGGGTCGGCATCTGGAGCGCGCTGGGCGCGGCGCTGCTCGTCTTCACCCTCCGGCTGGTGCGCCGCGAGAGCGTGCAGCAGGCCCTCAGCGGGGTGTTCGGGGTGGCCATCGCGGTGGGCATCGCCGCCTGGTCGGGGCAGGCCCGCGACTTCTTCGTCCCCGGCCTGATCCGCAACGCCGCGCTGGGCATCGTGCTGATCGGGTCCATCGCCGTCCGCTGGCCGCTGGTCGGCGTGGTCGCCGAGTTCCTCGCCCCCAGCCACCTCGGCGCGATGGCCTCGCACTCGCTGCCCGGGCTGCGCCGCCGCTTCGACCGGGTGAACGCGAGCCTGCACCACCGCCCGCCGCCGGCCCCGGAGTCCGGCGCCCGGCCCCGGGACCCGGCCCCCGAGCGGCACTGGCGGGAGGACCCGCGGATGCTGCGGGCCTACAGCTGGCTGACCCTGCTCTGGGGCGGGACGTTCCTGGTCCGCGTGGTGGTGCAGTGGGTCTTCTACCGCGCCGACGAGGTGGAGCTGCTGGGCACCGTCTCGCTGGTGCTCGGGCTGCCGGTCACCGCCGCGGAGCTGCTGCTCACCCTGTGGGTGGTGGCCCGGCTGCACCGGCACCGGGCGGAGCCGGCCGGTGCCGAGCCGCCCGGCGAGGGGGACGACGGCCAGGCCGCGCGCCCGGCCGCCTGACGTCCGAGCCCGCCCCGCCTGACCTCCCGCGGCCCCTCACCGGCCCGATCCCCGCGGTGATCATGGGGAGGTGGCCCGCTCGTCCGGCGTGTCGGCCCGTGTCGCCGGCAAGAAGCCCATGATCACGGCCGGGAGGGAGACGGGCTCTTCACGATCGGGGGTGTAGTCGGGGTCGGAAGCCGCCGGTTTCGAGCAGGCTCCTGGCGATGTAGTTGGTGAGGTTGCGGAAGCCGAGCGCGGAGCCTCGGAGGTGCTCGAGTCGTCCGTTG
>NZ_QVQH01000004.1 GCF_003428645.1 Geodermatophilus marinus
CGCATCCAGCGGATGCCCTTCTGCGCGGACGATTTGGGCCTTAGACAAGCCACATCGTTCCTGCTCAGAGGGGCATTCGTGCTTTCCGACGCGCAGTCACACGCCTATCCGACGGTGGATCGAGGCTCAGCCGGGCTCGGCTGCGGACCGCCCACGCCGAGATCGCGCTGGCCGTCGAGGACCTCGGCGCCGCCGCCGAGGCGGTGACCGAGCTGGAGGACACCGCGCAGCGGTACGCCAGCCCCGGCTTCAGCGCGGCCGCCCGGCAGTGGCGAGGCGCTCTGCTGCTGGCCTCGGACCGCCCGGACGAGGCCCTGCCCGCGCTGTCCGCCGCCTGCTCCGCCTGGCGCGACCTGCACGCTCCCTACGACTGCGCCCGGGTCCGGGTGCTGCTGGCACGCGCGTACCGGGGGCTGGGCGACGGCGACGCGGCCGACCTCGAGCTGAGCGCCGCCGCCGAGGTGTTCGACCGGCTGGGCGCCGTCCCGGACGCCGCCGCCGTCGCCGGGCTGCGCGGCGGGCCGGCGCTGCCCGGCGGCCTGACCGAGCGCGAGGCCGAGGTGCTGGCCTGCCTCGCCACCGGCCGCACGAACGCCGAGATCGCCGACGCGCTGGCGATCAGCCGCAAGACCGTCGCCCGACACCTGTCGAACGTCTTCACCAAGCTCGGCGTCGGAACCCGCACGGCAGCGGGGGCCTGGGCGCACCGGCACGGTCTGGCTGGGTCGGACGACCCATCCCACCGCGGCGCGGATTGGGGCACCCGTCCGATGCGGGGGCCGCGACCGCGCTCCTAGCGTCGCCCCGTCCTCCCGACGACGGAGGGGACGAGGAGGTCAGGACGATGAGCTGGACGACGCGGAGCCGTGGCCCCCGCCGGGTCGGTGGGACAGCGCTCGTGGTGGGCGCCGGCATGGCCGGGCTGTGCGCTGCCCGCGTGGCGGCGGAGCGGTTCGACCGCGTCCTGGTGCTCGACCGCGACACCCTCCCGCCGGCACCCGCGCCCCGGGCGCGGGTGCCCCAGGGCCGCCAACCGCACCTCCTGCTCCCGGCGGGCGCACGGTGTCTGGAGGGGTGGTTCCCCGGTCTGGTGGACGACCTGGTGGCGCGGGGTGCGGTGCCGCTCGACCTGTGCGCCGACTTCTACTGGCACCAGTGCGGCGGCGTCCTGCGGCGCCCCGCCTCCGCGCTGCGCGGCCCGGCGATGTCCCGCCCGTTCCTGGAGGACGCCGTCCGCCGGCGGGTCGGCCTGGTGCCCGGCGTCACCGTGCGCGACGGGGTCACCGCGGTCGGCCTCACCGCCGACCCCACCGGCCGACGGGTGACCGGGGTCCGGCTCGGCGACGGCAGCACGGTCGCCGCGGACCTGGTCGTCGACGCGACCGGCCGGTCGGCGCACAGCCTGGACTGGGTGCGCGCGCTCGGGTACGAGCCGCCGCCGGTCTCCGTCGTCCGGGTGGACACCCGCTACGTGTCCCGCACCTACCGCCGGTCCGGCCCGGCGGAGGGCGGCTGGAAGGCCGCCGCCGTCGTC
The DNA here is from genome assembly GCF_003428645.1 of Geodermatophilus marinus. Taxonomy (GTDB): domain Bacteria; phylum Actinomycetota; class Actinomycetes; order Mycobacteriales; family Geodermatophilaceae; genus Geodermatophilus. The sequence continues at coordinate 1,535 of NZ_QVQH01000004.1, forward strand.
GGCGAGCCCGCGACCCGCCGGCTCGCCGTCGCGCTGGCGATCGAGGGCGACCGGTGGATCACGTTCGTCGCCGGCCTGGGGGGCGAGTCGCCGCCGGTCGACGAGGAGCAGCGCCGGGCCTACGTGCGGACCCTGCCCTCACCGGTCATCGCCGACCTCATGGCGACCTGCGAGCCGCTCGGTGCAGCCTCGACGCACCGGTTCGCCGACGACCGGCGCCGCCACGTCGAGCGACTGCGCCGGTTCCCGCTCGGGTGGGTGCTCCTGGGCGACGCGGTGAGCAGCTTCGACCCGATCTACGGCCAGGGGATGACCTCGGCCGCGCTCCAGGCCGAGGCGCTCGGACGCTGCCTCGACCGGACCGGCGCGGTCGACCGTGCTCTCGCCCGCCGCTACTTCGCGGCGGCGAGCCGCGTCGTCGCCGTCCCCTGGTCCCTCGCGGTCGGTGGCGACTTCGCCTACCCCGGCACCGAGGGACCCAGGCCCGCGGGCACCGACCTCCTCAACCGGTACGTGGCCCGGACCGTCGTCGCCGCGCAGCACGACGACGCGGTGGCGCTGCGGCTCAACGAGGTGCAGGCCATGGTGCGCCGCCCGGGGTCGCTGTTCCTCCCCGGGATCGCGCTCCGGGTCCTGCGCAGGGGGCGGGCCACCGGCCCCGCGAGCGAACGCGTCCTCCCCCGGCCGGCGCGGGCGTAGCCTCCCGCAATGCTGCGTCGGCGAGGTCTCCTCGTGGCGGCCGCGGTCGTCACGGCGGTGGTGGTGGGGACGGCACCGGCGGCCGCCGGGCGTCCGGGTGGGCAGGACGTCGAGGCCCTCCGGGCCGCCCTCGGCGAGCTCGTGCGCCAGGACGGCGGACCGCCCGGCGTCGTCGTGACGCTCGACCGCGGGCACGGGCCGGAGGCGCTCACCGCCGGCGTCGCCGACGTGGCGACCGGGCGGCAGCCCGGGGCGGATGACGCGATGCGCGTGGCGAGCGTGGCGAAGGCCTTCAACGCGGCCACCGCGCTGGGCCTGGTGGCCCGGGGGGAGCTGTCCCTCGACGACACGGTCGGGCGGTGGCGGCCGGACCTGCCGGCGGCCTGGTCCGGCGTGACGCTGCGGCAGCTGCTGGGGCACACCAGCGGCATCCCGGACTTCAGCGCGAGCGACCGCTTCGTCGAGGCCCTCCTGGCCTCCCTCCAGGACCCGCCGCCGCCCCGGGAGCTGCTGTCCTACCTCGACGACCCCGCCCTGCTGTTCCCGCCCGGGACGCAGTACCGGTACTCGAACAGCGACAACGTCGTGGTGGCCCTGGTGATCGAGGCGGCCACCGGCGACGGCTACGCCGACGTGCTGGGGGAGGTCGTGCTGGACGCGGCCGGGCTCGACCGCACGAGCCTCCCCGGTGGAACCGCTCTGCCGACGCCCTACCTGCACGGCTACGACGTCTCCGAGGTGCCACCCGAGGACGTCAGCACGCTCGTGGCCGCCGGCTGGAGCTGGGCATCGGGCGGCGTCGTCTCCACCCCGGCCGACCTCGGCCGCTTCATCGCCGCCCACGTGCGGGGCGATGTCACCGACGCCGCGACCAGGGAGGAGCAGTTCCGCTTCCGGCCGGGGTCGTCGGAGCCACCCGGCCCCGGCGACAACGCCGCCGGCCTGGGGCTGTTCCGCTACGAGACCCGCTGCGGCACCGTCTTCGGGCACACGGGGAACACGCTCGGCTACACCCAGTTCGCGGCCGCGACCGCGGACGGGCGGCGGGCGGTCACCGTCTCGGCGAGCGCGCAGCTCACGCCCTCCACCTCACCCGACCGGTTCGAGGAGCTCCGGGAGGTCTTCGAGCTCGCCACCTGCGCTGCGCTGGCCGAGCGCTGAGCCGATCCCGTGCGGCGCCGCCGGTCCGGCGGAGCGCGGTCAGGCGGGGTCGCCGTCGCGCAGGTGACCGGCCGGGTCGCTGCCCGGCAGCGGCGTGTCCGCCAGCCAGCGGGCGAAGCCGGCGGGGTCGCGGCGCTCCATCTCGTCGAGCGTCTCCTGCCGCCGGGCCACCAGGCGCTGCCGGGCCGCGACGTCCATCCGCCCCGTCAGCGCCGCCGTCGTCCGCGTCCACTCGCGGCCGAGCTCCTCGGTCGACAGCCCGGCCACCGGCGGCAGCGGACCGTCGAGGTGGTCGACCGCGGTGGGCCGCGCGGCCTCCAGCTCGGCCCGCCGCTCCCGCGCCAGCCACCAGCCCAGCCCGCCCAGGGCACCGGCCCCGGCCACGAGCAGGCTGAGCACCGCACCGCCGAGCACCGAGGTGCCCGAGAGCACCAGCAGGGCGGCCACGGCCACCGCCGCGCTGCGCCAGGCCGCGTCGGCGACGACGCGGCGGTCCCCCCGGGCCGACTCGCGGGCGAGGCCGGCCCCGAGGCAGCCGGACACCAGCCCGGCCAGGACCACCGCGACGATCCCGCTGAGGGGCAGCGCCAGGCCGCCGACCACGGCCACCACGGCACCGAGGACGGCGAGGACCCCGAGCAGGGGCCGGACGAGGGGACCGTCGAGGGACACGGGCAGCCTCCAGGGGCGCGGGCCGGACCGGGCGCAGGGTGTGACACCCGGTGTCGCACTACCCAACGCGTCCGGTCACGCACACGTCACACCGGGGTCTTCCCCGGGCCGGTCCGGACGAGGACCCTGGAGGAGCACGGGGGCGACGAGTCCTTGCGGAGGTGTCCCGTGTCGATGACGACCCCACTCCAGCCCACCGCCGCCCCGCGGGGGGACGACGGACCCACGGCTCCCGTCGTGGTGGGCACCGACGGGTCGGAGTGCGCACTCGAGGCGGTGCGCTGGGCGGCGGCGGAGGCGGCCCGCCGCGGGGCCCCGCTGCGGATCGTGCACGCGGCCTCCACCGCGGCGCACCGCGGCGTGGCGGGTGCGGCCCCTCCCGGCCTGTCCCGGGCCCGCGGGGTCACCGCCCAGGCCTTCACCGTGGCCCGGCACGCGGCCCCGACGGTGACGGCCTCCACCGAGACGGTCACCGGGGACCCGGTCAGCGCCCTGCTCCGCGCCGCCGGCGACGCCCAGCTGGTCGTGCTCGGCATCGCCACCACGGGGGCGCCCGACGAGATGGTGCTGGCCCCGGTCGCGCAGCGGGTCACCGGTCGTTCGCCGCTGCCGGTGGTCGTCGTCCCCCGGCAGCGGCACCCGGCGGTCGGCGGGTCCCGGCCGGTGGTCGCCGTCCTCGGGCTCGACCGCCCCCAGGACGACGAGCCGGTGGCCGACTTCGCCGCCGCGGCCGCCACGCACCTGTCCCGGCCGCTGCTGGTGCTGCACGCCGAGCACGGCCGCCCCGCCTCGTGGACCGCCGACCCGGAGGCCTGGGCCGCCCGCCACCCCGACCTCACCGTGACCCACGAACCGCTGGCCCACCCGACCGGCGGCCGGGTGCTGGCCGCCGCCTGCCCGACGCCGCTCCTGGTGCTCGGCGCCGGCCACGGCGGGCTGCTGCACCGGGCGCAGGACTCCCTGCACCGCTGGCTCCTGCGGCACTGCACCTCGCCCATGGCGCTCGTCCCGCCGCCGGACCGGCGCAGCGGGCTGGAGACGCCGGAGGACGCCCTCGCCTCGGGCTGAGGCGGCAGCGGGGCACCCCGCCGGCCGCACCGCCCGGGGTGCCCCGGCCCGGCTCCGCGGGCCCCGGCAGGATCGGCGCCCGTGGGCTCCTCCGTCGTCGACCTCGGACCGGGCCTCGCCGTCGCGCTCGTCCTGCTGGCGGTGCTCGCCGCCGTCGCGGGCCGGCTCTCCGGCCTGGGGCAGGGGCGACCGGTCCTGGTGGCCTCCGCCCGGGCCGCGCTGCAGCTGGCCGTGGTCTCCGCGGTCCTGGTCGCGGTGGTCGGGTCGCTGGCCCTCGCGGCCGCCTTCGTCCTGCTCATGGTCACCGTCGCGGCGGTCACGGCCGCGGGCCGGGCGACCGGGCTGGTGCTGCGCTCCCCCGGCGCGCCCCGGCGGGTGGCCGCGGCCGCGGCCGCGATCGGCGTCGGCGCGACCCCGGCGGTCGCCCTGGTCCTGGCCAGCGGCACCGTGCCGCTGCGGGGTGCGGCCGTGATCCCGATCGCCGGGATCCTCGTCGGCGGGGCCATGACGGCGACCTCCCTGGCCGGGCGGCGGATGCGCGAGGAGCTGACCGCGCGCCGCGGTGAGGTCGAGGCGGCCCTCGCCCTCGGCCTGCCCCGGCGGGAGGCCCTGCTGGAGATCGGCCGCCCCGCCGCCGCGACCGCCCTGGTGCCCCCGCTCGACCAGACCCGGACGGTGGGCCTGGTCACCCTGCCCGGCGCCTTCGTCGGCGTCCTGCTCGGCGGGGGCGGCCCGCTGGAGGCCGGCGCGGCGCAGCTCCTGGTGCTGGTGGGCCTGCTGGCGGCGGAGACGGTCGCGGTCTGGGTGGTCACCGAGCTGGTCGGCCGCGGCCGGCTCCTGACCGGCATGCCCCGCTGAGGCGTCCAGCGACCTCACAGGGAGCGGACAGCTGCGGGGCAGACCCGGGGCGGACAGTCGGTGCCGAGGACGGCGGACCGCTCGCCGCCCACGAGGAGGACCTGAGCACCTGTGACCGAGTACGGCACCCATCCCGGCGCGCCCGGCGCGCCGGGCACCCCTGGCAACCACGGCACCCCCGGCCCGGCCGCGACGTCCACCTGGGCGGCGCCCGCGTGGCAACCCGCACCGGGCCAGGTGCCGCCCGCCTTCCAGCCCCCCGCGCCGCCCCGCGAGCGCCGCGGCGGCCGCCTGCGCATCGGCGTGGCCGGCCTGCTCGCCGGCGCCGTCATCGGCGGTGGCGCCGGGGCGGGCGTGGTGGCGCTGTCCGACGGCGGCACCGGCGGGGGCACGGGCACCGTCGCCGCCCAGAACGTCACGATCACCAACCCCGAGACGGCCACCGCGGTGACCGCGGCGGCCGCGAAGGCCACCCCCAGCGTGGTGACCGTCTACGTCGCCTCCCCCTCCGGCTCGGGCTCCGGGTCGGGCGTGGTCCTGACCGACGACGGCTACGTGCTCACCAACAACCACGTGGTCGAGGGCGGCGGGCGGGGCGGGGTGTCGGTCCGCACCGCCGACGGCACGCTCCACGACGCGACCGTGGTGGGCACCGAGCCGACCTACGACCTGGCCGTGCTCAAGCTCGACGGGGCCTCGGACCTGGTGCCGGCCGGCTGGGCCGACTCCGACGAGGTCCAGGTCGGCGACACGGCGGTGGCCATCGGCGCCCCGCTCGGCCTCACCGACACCGTCACCGACGGGATCATCAGCGCCACCGGCCGGGCCGTCGCCACCGGCTCCCCCGAGGGCGACGCCACGGTGATCGACGCCCTGCAGACCGACGCGGCGATCAACCCCGGCAACTCCGGCGGCGCCCTCGTCGACGGCGCCGGGCAGGTCATCGGGATCAACACCGCGATCGCCACGGTGGCCTCGGGCGCACCCGGCGGCCAGGCGCAGAGCGGCAGCATCGGGGTGGGCTTCGCCATCCCGGGCAACGTCGCGCAGCGGATCGCGGCGGAGATCATCGAGGACGGGTCGGCGGACACCACCTACCTCGGGGTCAGCGCCCGCACCGCGGCCGCCGACGGCAACACCGAGGTGGGCATCGGCGCCGAGGTGGTCCAGGTGCAGCCGGGGACGCCGGCCGCCGATGCGGGCCTGCAGCCGGGCGACGTCATCACCGCGGTCGGGGACCGGCTGGTCACCACCTCGACCGAGCTGACCGCCGCCGTCCGCAGCGTCAGCCCGGGTGACGACGTCACCCTGACCGTCGACCGCACCGGCGGGACCGACGAGGTCGAGGTGACCCTGGGGGCCACCTCGGACTGACCGCTCGGAGGACGGGCGGGGTGCCTAGGCTCGGTCGGGTGTCGGCACCCCGCCCCCCCGCGCCCCTCGCCGGGGCGCTCGACGACCCGGGGCGGGCCCGCGACCTCGCCCGGATGAAGCGGCTGGCCACCGGCTTGTTCGTGGTGGCCGCCGCCGTGTTCCTGGCCTTCGTCCTCGTCGGCGAGGAGGCGGGGGCCTGGGTCGGCTACGTGCGCGCGACCGCGGAGGCCTCGATGGTCGGCGCGCTCGCCGACTGGTTCGCGGTGACCGCGCTGTTCCGGCACCCGCTGCGGCTGCCGATCCCGCACACCGCGATCATCCCGCGCAAGAAGGACCAGATCGGCGCCAGCCTCGGCACCTTCGTGCAGACCCAGTTCCTCACCCGCGAGGTCGTGCAGGACACGGTCGCCGCCATGGACCTGCCCGGCCGGCTCGGCACCTTCCTCGCCGCGCCGGGGCGGGCCGAGCGGCTGGCCGGGGACGCCGGGGTGGCCCTGACGTCGCTCACCGACCTGCTGCGCGACGACGACGTCCAGGCGGCCGTGGCCGCGCTGGTCGACCGCAAGCTGCACGGGACCCCGGCGGCGCCGGTCGTGGCGCGGGCCCTGGAGCTGGTCATCGAGGGCGACCGCCACCAGGAGGTGCTCTCGGCGGGGCTGCGCGGGCTGACCCGCTTCCTCGAGGAGAACCGCGTCGTCTTCCGCGCCCAGCTCGGCGACGCCTCGCCGGCCTGGGTGCCCGACTGGGTCGACGACCGGGTGTTCGACCGCATCTTCACGCTGCTGCTCGGGTTCCTCGACGAGGTCGGGGACGACCCGCGGCACGAGCTGCGCCGCAGTTACGACGCCCGGCTGCGGGCCTACGTCCACGCGCTGCGGACCGACCCCGACACCGCGGCCCGGGTCGAGGAGCTGAAGAAGGACCTCATCGAGCACCCCGCCGTCCGCACCTGGTCGGGGTCGCTGTGGGTCAACGCCAAGACCGCCCTGCTCTCCGCGGCCGCGGACCCGGACTCGGAGCTGCGCGTGCGGGTGGCCGCGACCATCCGCGACCTGGCCGGGCGGCTGCGCGGCGACGAGGTGCTGCGCGAGCTGGTGCAGCGCCAGGGCGTGCGGGCGGCGGGGTACCTGGCGGAGCGCTTCTCCGGGGACCTGGCCCGGCTGGTCGGCACCACCGTCGAGCGCTGGGACACCGAGGAGACCAGCCGGCGGCTGGAGCTGCAGGTCGGGCGGGACCTGCAGTGGATCCGCGTGAACGGCACCGTCGTCGGCGGGCTCGCCGGCCTGGTGATCTACACGCTGGCCCAGCTGCTGGGGTGATGCCCGCCGCCGATCCCGGGGGGCCGGGCGGGTCGGCCGCGTCCCGAGACCGCGCCCCCGGCGCGCCCGGTCAGCCGCGGAGCAGCGCGGCCTGGTAGAGCGCGATGCCGGCGGCGACGCTCACGTTGAGCGACTCGGTGTCCCGGCCGATCGGGATGCGGACGACCAGGTCGCACCGCTCGCGCACCAGCCGCGACAGCCCGCTGCCCTCGGCGCCGACCACGAGCGCGACCGGGTCGGCGAGGACGTCGGCGTCGTGCAGGTCCACGTCGCCGTCGCCGGCCAGCCCGACGGTGGTGAGCCCGGCGTCCTGGTAGGCCGCCAGCGCGCGGGCCAGGTTCACCGCGCGGGCCACCGGCAACCGGGCGGCGGCGCCGGCGCTGGTGCGCCACGCGGACGCGGTCATGCCGACCGAACGCCGCTGCGGCACGACCACGCCGTGCGCGTCGAAGGCCGCGGCCGAGCGGACCACGGCGCCGAGGTTCCGCGGGTCGGTCACCCCGTCCATGGCGACGACGAGCGCCGGCCGGCCGGAGTCCCGGGCGGCGTCGAGCAGGTCGTCGGGGTGGGCGTACTCGTACGGCGGGACCTGCAGGCCGATGCCCTGGTGCAGGGCCCCGCCGGCCATCCGGTCGAACTCGGCCCGGCCCACCTCGAGCAGCGGCAGGCCGCGGTCGTTGGCCAGGTGCAGCGCCTCGGTCACCCGCTCGTCGCCCGCGGTCCGGCTGTCCCCGGTCACCACGTACAGCGCGGTCGCCGGGATCCGCGCCCGCAGCGCCTCGACGACCGGGTTGCGCCCGAGCAGCAGCTCCGGGGCCTCCTCGGCGCGCTGGCGGCTGCGGTCGCGCTCGGCGCGGCGTCGCGCGTCGGCCTGGGCGCGCCGCTGGGCGGGGTGCCCCGGGCGCATCTCGGCCGGCGGGGTGGCGCCGCGGCCGGCCAGCGCGCGGCGGCCCTTGCCCCCGGTGCCGGCGGTGGCGCCCTTCTTGCCGGCGCCGCTGCTGCGGCCCCGGCGCTGGCTGTTGCCGGCCATCAGCGGGTCAGCTCCCATCGCGTCCCGTGCGGGGTGTCCTCGACCTGGACGCCGAGCCCGGTGAGCTGGTCCCGGATGGCGTCGGCGGCCGCGTAGTCCTTGCGCGCCCGGGCGGCCTGCCGCTGGTCCAGCGCCAGGGCCACCAGCCCCCCCGTCACCTCGGCCAGCCGGTCGCCGGCCCCGCCCGCCGACCAGCGGGGGTCGAGCGGGTCCAGGCCCAGCACGTCGAGCATGGCACGCACGGCGCCGAGCGCCCGGGCGACCGCTGCGTCGTCGCCGCCGGCCAGGGCGGTGTTGCCCTCGCGAACCGCCCCGTGCACGGCGGCGACGGCGGCGGGCGTGCCCAGGTCGTCGTCCATGGCCGCGGTGAAGGCCTCCGGCAGCGCCCGCTCCCCCGCGTCGGCGCCCACCAGCTCGGCGGCGCGGGTCACGAACGACTCCAGCCGCCGGTACGCCGCCGCGGCCTCCGCGAGCGCGGCGTCGGTGAACTCGACCGTCGAGCGGTAGTGCGGGGCCACCAGGTAGTACCGCAGCTCCACCGGCCGCACCCGCTGCACGACCTCGTCGACCAGCGCGGTGTTGCCCAGCGACTTGCTCATCTTCTCGCCGCCGAGGGTGACCCAGCCGTTGTGCAGCCAGTACCGGGCGAAGCCGTCGCCGGCCGCCTGCGACTGGGCGCGCTCGTTCTCGTGGTGCGGGAAGCGCAGGTCCAGCCCGCCGCCGTGCAGGTCGAACGCGGGCCCGAGGTAGCGCCCGGCCATCGCCGAGCACTCCAGGTGCCAGCCGGGCCGGCCGCGGCCCCACGGCGTCGTCCACGCCGCGGTCTCCGGCTCGGCGTCCTTGTGCGCCTTCCAGAGCGCGAAGTCGCGGGGGTCGCGCTTGCGCTCGTCGCTGTCGGTGTCGGCGGCGGGGTCGAGGTTGTCGAGCTTCTGCCCGGTCAGCTCGCCGTACCCGGGGAAGGAGCGGACGTCGAAGTAGACGTCGCCGTCGGCGACGTAGGCGTGCCCGTGCTCGACCAGCCGCTCGATGAGGGCGACCATGTCGGGGACGTGCCCGGTGGCGCGCGGCTCGTAGGTGGGCGGCAGCAGGCCGAGGGCGTCGTAGGCCCGGGTGACGGCGAGCTCGTTGGTGTACGCCCAGGCCCACCACGGCACCCCGGCCTCGGCGGCCTTCGCCAGGATCTTGTCGTCGATGTCGGTGACGTTCCGGACGTAGGTGACCTCGTACCCCCGCGCGGCCAGCCAGCGGCGCAGCACGTCGAACACCAGCGCGGAGCGCACGTGCCCGACGTGCGGGGGGCCCTGCACGGTGAGCCCGCAGACGTACATGGAGGCCTGCCCGGCACGCAGGGGCGTGAAGTCGCGGACCGCGCGGGCGGCCGTGTCGTACAGGCGGAGGCTCACCGCGCGGAGTCTACGGAGCGCGCGATCGGCCCGGCGCGGAGTCCACGGAGCGCGCGATCGGCCCGGCGCGGAGTCCACGCGGCGCCGGATCAGCCCGGCGGGGGCCCCGCGGACGGCGGGAGGTCGTCGGCCCGGACCACCAGCGCGGTGGCCAGCGCCGCCCGCCCCTCGCCCCGGCCGGTGAGACCGAGCCCGTCGGTGGTCGTCGCGGTCACGCTCACCGGTGCGCCGAGCGCGGCGGAGAGCACGGCCTCGGCCTCCGCCCGGCGCGGGCCGAGCCTCGGGGTGTTCCCCACGAGCTGCACGGCGGCGTTGCCCACCCGCCAGCCCGCCGCGGCCAGCACCTCGCGCACGTGCTGCAGCACGGCGGCGCCGCGGGCACCGGCCCAGCGCGGGTCGTCGGTGCCCAGCAGCCCGCCGATGTCGCCGAGGCCCGCGGCGGAGAGGACGGCGTCGGTCAGGGCGTGGGCGACGACGTCGCCGTCGGAGTGACCTGCGCAGCCGTCGACGGCGGGCCACTCGAGCCCGGCCAGCCAGCAGGGCCGGCCGGCCTCGACGGGGTGGACGTCGACGCCGGTGCCGACCCGGGGCAGCGGCGCGGTCACCGGGCGACCAGCAGCTCGGCGAGCGCGAGGTCGTGCGCCACCGTCACCTTGGCGGCCCGCTCGTGGCCCTCGACGGTCGCCACCGGCACACCGGCCGCCCGCACCACGGCGGCGTCGTCGGTGAGCTCGGCGTCCTCGGGCAGGGCGGCGTACGCGGCGGCCAGGGGCGCGCGCGCGAAGCCCTGCGGGGTCTGCACCCGCCGCAGCGCGGCGCGCGGCAGCGTGCCGGTGACCAGACCGCTCGCGTCGACGGAGACGGTCGTGTCGATGACGGGCAGGACCGGCACCACGGCCGGGGCGCCCGCGGCGAGGGCGGCCAGCACGCGGGCGACCACCTCCGGCGGGGTCAGCGGGCGGGCGGCGTCGTGCACCAGGACGGCATCGGTGCCGGGGCGCACCACGGCCAGGGCGGCGCGCACCGAGGCGGTCCGCGTCGCCCCGCCGGTCACCACCCGGGCGCCGGCGGGCACCGCGGCGGTGACGGCCTCGTGCTCGGCGGCCGGTGCGGTCACGACGACCTCGTCGACGCCGCCGGTCAGCAGCGTCTCGACGGCCCAGCCGACGAGCGGGCGGCCGGCGAGCGGGACGAGGGCCTTCGGTCGTCCGACCCCCAGACGCAGACCACTCCCGGCCGCTGCGACGATGCCGACAGCGTGCACGGGAGTGGTCGGGTGGTGCGGGTGGCCGGAGCCGGCCTCAGCTGGCGAGGACCTCGTCGAGGAGCACCTCGGCCTTGTCCTCGTTGGTGCCCTCGGCGAGGGCCAGCTCGCTGACCAGGATCTGGCGGGCCTTGGAGAGCATGCGCTTCTCGCCGGCCGAGAGGCCGCGGTCCTTGTCGCGACGCCACAGGTCGCGGACGACCTCGGCGACCTTGTTCACGTCGCCGGAGGCGAGCTTCTCGAGGTTGGCCTTGTACCGGCGCGACCAGTTGGTCGGCTCCTCGGTGTGGGGGGCGCGCAGGACCTCGAAGACCCGGTTGAGCCCCTCCTGACCGACGACGTCGCGGACGCCGACGATCTCTGCGTTGTCGGCCGGTACCCGTACGGTCAGATCACCCTGGGCGACCTTGAGCACGAGGTAGGCCTTCTCTTCACCCTTGATGACCCGCTTCTCGATCGCCTCGATGAGCGCGGCACCGTGGTGCGGGTAGACAACGGTCTCGCCGACAGTGAAGCCCATGTGTGTGTGACCCCTTTCGCTCTCTAAAGACTACCACGGAACACTGACGAACGGACCGCTCTCTTTTCGTAAACTCGCAGGTCAGAGGGCCGACGGAGTACTTGGCAGGGGTTGACAGCAGCATGGTCGGTGTGCCTCCGAGGCGCTCCCGGACGGGTCCGTCGCTGCGCGCCCTGGTGCTCGCCACGCACGCCGGGCCGACGGTCGCGGTCACCACCGTGGCGGGTCTGCTGGCCCTGGCGGCGGGCGTCCCGGGGGGCCGCGCGGCCCTGGTCACCGTCGCCGTCCTCGCAGGTCAGACGTCGATCGGGTGGAGCAACGACTGGCTCGACGCCGACCGCGACCGGGCCGTCGCCCGGGCCGACAAGCCGGTCGTGCAGGGCGCCGTCGCGCCGTCGCTGCTGCGCGCCCTGGCGGTCGGCTCGGCCGCGCTCTCCGCCGTGCTGTCGCTGGCGCTCGGACCCGTGCCCGGCCTGCTGCTGCTGGTGCTGGTCGCCAGCGGCTGGGCCTACAACGCCGGCCTCAAGCGGACGGCCGCCTCGGCGCTGCCCTACGTCACCGGCTTCGGTGCCCTGCCGGCCGGGGTGGTGGCCGCCGCCCCGGGGACCCCCTCGGCGCCCTGGTGGCTGGTGACCGCGGGCGCGGCGCTGGGCGCCGCGGCCCACCTGGCCAACGCCGCCCCGGACCTCGAGGAGGACCTCGCCACGGGGGTCCGCGGGCTGCCGCACCGGCTGGGGGCGCGGGTCTCCGCGGTCGCCTGCGCGGCGCTGCTGGGCGCGGCGTCGATGGTCCTCGTGCTGGGGCCCGAGGGCCCGCCCGGCACCGCGGGGTGGGTGGGCCTGGCCCTGGCGGCCCCGGCCGTGGTGGTCGCCGCTCTGGCGGGGACGCCGCGGTTCCGCCGGGCGGCCTTCCCGGCGGTGATGCTGCTGACCGTGCTGGACGTCGTGCTGCTGCTGGCCGGCGGGGCCGCGGTCACCTGACGGGGCCCGGGGGCACGCCAGGGGACCGCGGCCCGGGGCGGCTACCTCTTGCCGTTCCCGTTGCCGTTCCCGTTGCCGTTCCCGTTGCCGCCGCCGTTGCTCGCGCGGCCGGCCGGCGCGGGTGCCGGGGCCGGCTCCGCGGGCGCCACCTCGACGGGCTCGGGCTGCTCGGCCGGCTCCTCGACGGCCGGCGCGCCGGCGTCGCGGGCGGCCGTGCGCTCGGCGGCGCGGTCGGCGTTGCGCTGGTGGGCGGCGTCGCTGACCCGCTCGCCGGTGACCCAGCCGTTCCGGGCGCCCTCGCTGACCCAGCTGCCGTGACCCTGGTCACCGGCCGGCCCCTCGGCCCACTCCTCCTCGGTCAGCGCGGGTCCGGTGGCCGGCTCCTCGACGACGGGCTCCTCGGCGACGGGCTCCTCGGCGATCGGGGCGTCCGCGGCCTCGTCGTCGACACCCGCGTCGTCGGCACCCCCGTCGTCGGTCCCCCCGGCGGGGTCGTCCCCGACCGGGTCGTCCACCGCGGGGACGTCGGTGGCACCGTCCTCCGGCTCGGTCAGCTCGGCGGGGTCGCCGCTCTGCTCGACGGCGGCGGGGTCGTCCTGACCGGGGAGGGCTCCGGCGGTGGCGGCGCCGGTGAGCGCGACGGCGACGGCGCCGGCTCCGACGGCGGTCTTCGCGACGACGCCCGCGGCGGCGATCTTGGTGACGAGTACGGTGACGAGCATGCGAGGCCTCTTCCGTGAGGTCCGGGCGGGTCGCCCGGCCGTCCGGGGGGACGGTTCCGAGTGGGTGGCGAGGAGACCGGTCGCCAGCAGCTCGGCCAGCGCCGCGTTCGGCCGTCCCGGCTCGGTGGCGCAGGCCCGGACCGCGTCGGTGAACGCGGTCAGGCCGGTACCCCCGGGCGCGGGGCGGCCGGCGAGGACCGCCTCGAAGGCGGCCTCGGCGGTGCGGTCGTCGGCTGGCACGGTCATCTCGTCCCTGTCATCGCGCGAGAGCCGCGGAGGGGTACGCCCGCGGGACCACCCGTCGGGGTGAACCGTCGCCGAGCGCGGCCCGGAGGGTGCGCAGACCCCGCCGCTGCAGCGCCTTCACGGCGCCCGGCGAGCGGCCCAGCACCTCGGCCACCTGCTCGACCGTGAGGTCCGCCAGCACCCGCAGCAGCAGCACGGTGCGCTGGTCGGCGGGCAGCGAGCCGCACAGCCGGTGCACGTCGGCGGCCCCGATGCGGGTGAGCGCGTCGTCCTCGGCGTCCCCACCGGCCCGCTCGGCCAGGACGGTGTCGTCGTCGGTCACCTGCGGACGGCACCCCCGCCGGCGCCAGTCGTCGACCAGCCTGCGGTGGGCGATGGTGAAGACCCAGGCGCGCAGCGCCGCCTCGTCCCCGGAGAAGCCGCGCAGCCCGGTCAGGACGCCGATGAAGGTCTCGCTGGCCAGGTCGTCGGGCTCGGCCGCGCCGTGCAGCCGCAGGTAGCCGGTGACCGCCGGGGACAGGTCGCGGTAGAGGACCTCCATCGCCCACGGGGCGCCCGCCCTGGCCGCCGCGAGGACGTCGTCGAACGGCAGTCCCGTCGCCATCCGCCCTCCCGTGCCGGCCGTCGTCCCCTCCTCCATCGGCAGGGGCGGGCGGGCACTGGACGGCGGTCACCCGGGAGAAGGACCCTCCTGCGCCCCACCGTGGAAGGGCCCCTGCACGGCGCCGGTCCCGCCCGTCACCGGACCGGCGGCGGGGTCAGGGGGCGGCGGTGCCCCGGCGGCGCTCCTGGTCGACGACCTCCGGCAGGTCGCGCAGCCGGTCCAGCCCGGCCAGGGGTCGGCGCATGCGCTGGTTGCCCGCCAGCCGGTCGCGGGTGCGCTCGAGGAAGGCCCAGTAGCCGGCGGTGAACGGGCAGGCGTCCTCGCCCAGGCGGCGCCGCGGGTCGTACCGGCAGCCGCCGCAGTAGTCGCTCATCCGGTCGATGTAGGCCCCACCGGCCGCGTACGGCTTGGTCGCCAGCACCCCGCCGTCGGCGTGCTGGCTCATCCCGACGACGTTGGCCACCATCACCCAGTCGTAGCCGTCGAGGAAGCTGCGGTGGAACCAGTCGGACATGGCCAGCGGGTCGACGCCGCGCTGGAGGGCGTAGTTGCCCAGCACCATGAGCCGCGGGATGTGGTGCACCCAGCCGTCCCGGCGCACGTCGGCGAGGACGCCGGACAGGCACGCGGCGTCCACCGCCCCGTCGTCGAGGTCGGCCAGCCAGCCCGGCACCGGCTCGTGCGCGGCCAGCGCGTTGGCGTGCCGGTACCCGCGGCCGAGGTACCAGTACATGTGCCAGACGTAGTCCCGCCAGCCCATGACCTGGCGGACGAATCCCTCGACGCTGTTGAGCGGCAGCGGGTCGCCCTCGGCGAGCGACCGCCGGTAGCGCTCCTCGGCGGCGCGGACGACCTCGAGCGGGTCGAGCAGGCCGAGGTTGAGCACCGGGGAGAGCAGCGAGTGGGCCAGCCAGCGGTCGCCGGCCAGCATCGCGTCCTCGTGCGGGCCGAAGGCCCCCAGCCGGTTGTCGAGGAAGTCCTGCAGCCGGTGCAGCGCCTCGGCCCGCGTGACGGGGAACCGTCGCGGTCCGTCGTCCCCGACGAAGGAGACCTCGCCGGCCGCCTCCCAGCGGTCCAGGTCGGCCCGCACCTCCTCGTCGACGGCGTCCTCCTCGGGCCACCAGGGCTCGGGGACGCCGAGGCGCCCGTCGGCCGGAGGGGGCTCGCGGTTGTCCTCGTCGAGGTTCCAGCGGCCGCCGACCGGGCCGGCGCCGTCCAGCAGGACCCCGTGCTGGCGCCGGCTGTCGCGGTAGAAGTCCTCCATGAGCAGCCGGCGCCTCCCCCGGCCGCCGGCCCAGCCGGCGAACTCCTCGTGGGTGGCGACGAAGCCACGGGCGGCGAGCACGGTCAGGCCGGGGCGGCGGAGCACGTGGTCGCGGCTGCCCCAGGTCGTCGGCGCGCACACCGACAGCGGCTCGTCGTACCGGTCGAGCGCCTCGGCGTAGGTGCGCACCCGGTGCAGGTCGGCCCGGTCGCCGAGCTCGGCGGCCCGGTGGCGCAGCGCGGAGAGCACGAGGTGGGCCTTCTGCCGGTGGAACCGCCGCCGGGCGAGGACGCCCCTCGACTCGACCAGCAGGACCGGCTGGTCCGGCGCGTCGAGGAAGTGCGGGCCGAGCTGGTCGGCGAAGCACCAGCGACGGGTTCCGGGGGCGCGCTCGGGGAACGTCGCGAGGGCCGGGTCGGGCCCCGTGGACGACGACGGACCGTGCGCCACCCGCCTCACCTCCCGGCGGCCATCCTGCGCCCCGGGATACGCTCGGGGCGACCCGGCCATCGACGTGCGGTGGCCGGCACGCCCCTGGAGGTCCACCGCTGTGAACCGCGCACTGCGCGCCGCCACGATGGGTGCACTGCTGATCGGCCCCGTCGCGCTGACCGCCTGCAGCGCCGGGCAGGTGACCCAGACCGCGACCCAGGACCGCGACAAGGTGGGCCCCTCGGAGCAGGTCGGCGACATCCTCCTGCGCCAGGTCCTGCTCGAGTACCCCGAGGAGGGTGCTTACGAGGAGGGCGAGGACGCCTCGCTCATCATGGCGATCGTCAACACCGGCCAGGCCGAGGACACGCTGCTCTCCATCGAGGGCGAGGGCTTCGACGAGGCCGTCCTCACCGCCGAGCCCACCCCGGTCCCGCCCGCCCCCGACGCGGCGGCCCCCGAGGGCACCGCCACCCCGTCACCGGGCGCCACCGCGACCACCTCGCCCGAGGGCACCGGGACGACCTCCCCCGACGGCACGGCCACGCCCGGCTCGCCGACGACGACCGCACCGGCCACCGGCACCGCGTCGACCGGGGTCGAGATCGCCGTCCCGGGCAACTCGACGGTGTACCTGGGCCCCGACGACACCGCCGTCGAGCTGGTCGGCCTGTCCGAGCCCCTGACCGCCGGCCAGGGGCTGGACGTCACGCTGACCTTCGCCGACGCCGGCGAGGTCACCGTCACCGCCCGGGTGGCCACGCCCGAGGAGGAGATCGAGCGCGGCGAGCCGTTCGACTTCCACCACGAGGAGCAGGAGACCGGCTCCGACAGCCGCGAGGTCGCCACGGGGGCCGGCCAGGGCGAGTGACCCGCTCCCGCCCCGGCTGCGCCGTCCTGTCGGTACCCGCGGTTACCGTCCGGGCGTGCCCGCCCCCGGAGTGAAGTCCCGTCCCGCCCACCGCTGCACCGAGTGCGGCTACGGCGCCGCCAAGTGGGTCGGCCGCTGCCCGGAGTGCCAGGCCTGGGGCACGCTGCAGGAGGTCGGCCCCCCGGCCGCCCCGCTGCGCGCGGTCGCGGCGGGGCCGGTCAGCGCGCCGGCCCGGCCCATCGCGCAGGTCGAGCTCACCGGGGCCCGCGCCGTCCCCACCGGCATCGCGGAGTTCGACCGCGTGCTCGGTGGCGGCCTGGTGCCCGGGGCCGTGCTCCTGGTCGCGGGGGAGCCCGGGGTGGGCAAGTCCACGCTGCTGCTCGAGGTCGCCCACCGGGTGGCCGAGGTCAACGGGCCCGCGCTCGTGGTCTCCGGCGAGGAGTCCGCGGCCCAGGTGCGGCTGCGCGCCGAGCGCATCGGCGCCCTGCACGACGAGCTCTTCCTCGCCGCCGAGACCGAGCTGTCCGCCGTGCTCGCGCACGTGGAGCAGGTCGCCCCGTCGCTGCTGGTGCTCGACAGCGTGCAGACGGTCCGCTCCCCCGCCGTCGACGGCACCGACGGCGGGGCCACCCAGGTCCGGGCCGTCGCCGGCGCCCTCACCGCGGTCGCCAAGGGCCGGGGGATGACGACCGTCCTCGTCGGTCACGTCACGAAGGACGGCGCCATCGCCGGCCCCCGGGCGCTCGAGCACCTCGTCGACGTCGTGGTCTCGTTCGACGGCGAGCGGCACTCCACCCTGCGGCTCGTGCGGGCCACCAAGAACCGGTTCGGCCCGGCCGACGAGATCGGCTGCTTCGAGATCGGGGACGGCGGGGTCGTCGGCGTCCCCGACCCCTCGCACCTGTTCGTCTCGCGGCGGTCCGCCCCCGTGGCCGGCAGCTGCGTCACGGTCACGATGGAGGGCAGCCGGCCGCTGCTGGCCGAGGTGCAGGCCCTCGTCGCCTCCTCGTCGGGTGGCGGCTCACCGCGCCGGGCGGTGAGCGGGCTCGACTCGCAGCGGGTGGCCATGGTCAACGCGGTCGTCGAGCGGCGCGGCGGGGTCCGACTGGCCGACGCCGACGTCTTCGCCGCCTCCGTGGGCGGGGTGCGGATCGTCGAGCCCGCCGCCGACCTCGCCCTCGCCCTCGCCATCGCCTCGGCGGCGCGGGACACCCCGCTGCCGCCCGGCCTGGTGGCGCTGGGCGAGGTGGGGCTCTCCGGCGAGATCCGCCGGGTGGGGGGCACGGGTCGCCGGCTGGCCGAGGCGGCCCGCCAGGGCTACCGGGTCGCCCTCGTGCCCGAGGACGCCGGCCCCGCCCCGCGGGGCATGCGGCTGGTCGAGGTGCCCGACCTCGCCGCGGCCTTCGCCCGGCTGTCCCGGGACGGGTGAGCCCACCCACCGGCACCCGCCAGTACCGTGGGGGCACGTACACTCGGCCGCCACCACACCAGACGTCAGGAGCGCTCGTGCCGCCCGTTGTGGACCCCGAGGTCGCGCTCCGCGATCTGCTCGGTCGCATCGCACCGGGGACGCCGCTGCGCGACGGCCTGGAGCGGATCCTCGCCGGTCGCACCGGGGCGCTGATCGTGCTCGGCTACGACCGCGTGGTGGAGTCCATCTGCACCGGCGGGTTCGCCCTCGACGTGGCGCTGTCGGCGACCCGGCTGCGCGAGCTGGCCAAGATGGACGGCGCGGTCATCGTCTCCTACGACGGCAGCCGGATCGTGCGCGCCGGCGTGCACCTGATGCCCGACCCGACCGTGCCCACCGAGGAGTCGGGTACCCGGCACCGCACCGCGGAGCGGGTCGCCGTCCAGACCGGCTTCCCGGTGATCTCGGTGAGCCAGTCGATGCACATCATCAGCGTGTACGTGGCCGGGCGCCGTTACACCCTCGAGCACCCGACGACCATCCTGGCCCGCGCCAACCAGGCCCTGGCCGCGCTGGAGCGCTACAAGCTGCGGCTCGACGAGGTGGCCAGCACGCTGTCGGCGCTGGAGATCGAGGACCTCGTCACCGTCCGCGACGCGATGAGCGTCAGCCAGCGGCTGGAGATGGTCCGGCGGATCGCCGACGAGATCGAGGGGTTCGTCGTCGAGCTCGGCACCGATGGCCGCCTGCTGGCCCTCCAGCTGGACGAGATGCTCGCCGGGGTCGAGGAGGACCGCGGCCTGCTGGTCCGCGACTACCTGCCCGGCGGGGCCCGCCGGCCCCGGACGATCGAGCAGGTGCTCACCGACCTGCGCGCGCTCTCGGCCACCGAACTGCTCGACCTGTCGGCGGTCGCCCGCTGCTACGGGCTGCCCACCTCCGCCGAGGCCCTCGACTCCCCCGTCAGCCCGCGCGGCTACCGGCTGCTGGCCCGCGTGCCCCGGCTGCCCAATGGCATCATCGACCGGCTCGTCGACCACTTCGGCGGCCTGCAGAAGCTCCTGGCCGCCACCATCGAGGACCTCCTGGCCGTGGAGGGCGTCGGCGAGGCCCGCGCCCGCGGCATCCGCGAGGGGCTGTCCCGCCTGGCCGAGACCTCCATCCTCGACCGCTACAGCTGACGGCCCCGTCCCGGGGCTCGTCCCGAGCATGCGCGGGATGAGGAGGACGAGGTCCTCGTGCTGCCCCCCAGCACCCGCAGGCTCGTGCCGGGCCCCTGCCAGGGGGCCGAGCTCCCGGACGGGGCCCGACCGGGCCGAGCAGGAGGTCCTCGTTCAGGTGACGGTGAAGGGGGTGTCCGGGCTGGTCGCGGTGTCCAGCCGGCCGCGCAGCGCGTAGTCCCCGGGCGGGAGCGGCAGCCGCTCCGCCCCGCACCCCGGCTCGCTCGACAGCCCGCCCCACACGAGGGGGAACGCCGCCGACTCCCCCGGGGCGAGGGTCCGGGTGTCCTCGCCGGCCTCCGGGAGGCAGTCGTTGCTCCCCCACACCCGGTTGCCCGCCCCGTCGAGCAGCACGATCTCCTGCAGGCCCTTGTCGAGCGGGCGGACGCACGGCACGGCCGAGGCGTTGGTCACCACCAGCTCGAAGGTCGCCCGCTCACCCGAGGGCGCGCTGCCGGGGCCGCGCACCTCCAGCCCGATCATCTCGTCGCTGCACGGGCCCCCCGGCTGCGGCGCGGCCGGCTCGGGCGCCGGCGCCAGCGCCGGCACCGACGGCTCGGTGGGCGGCTGCACGCCGGTCAGCGAGGGGACGACCCGCTCCAGCGCGGGCGGGGCCGAGGGCGCGGCGGCGGTCTCGGCCGCCTCCACGGTCCGGGTGCCCTCGTCGTCCCCCGTCGCGGCCGCCACGGTCAGCCAGCCGCCCCCGCCGAGCAGCGCCACCGGGAGGGTGAGCACCAGCAGCCGGCGGCGCCAGTAGACGCCGGTGGGCAGTGGTCCGACCGGGTGGAGCACGCGTCGACGGTAGTCGGGGGCGCCGGAGGCCCTCGCGGCGGCACGCCGTCGCCCCGGGGCGGCAGACTGGGGCCCCGTGGAGAGCACCGCCGCCCCCCGTCCGGCGCCCGACGTCGGCGACACCCTGGTCGACTGGTTCGCCGGCGCCGCCCGGGACCTGCCGTGGCGCCGCCCCGGCGTCGACGCGTGGGCGGTGCTGGTCAGCGAGGTGATGCTGCAGCAGACCCCCGTCGCGCGCGTCGAGCCGGTGTGGCGGGAGTGGGTGGCGCTCTGGCCGGCGCCCGCCGCGCTCGCGGCGGCCAGCCCCGCCGAGGTGATCCGCGCGTGGGGCAAGCTGGGCTACCCTCGGCGGGCGCTGCGGCTGCGGGAGACCGCCGCCGCGCTCGTCGAGCGCCACGGGGGCACCGTGCCCGCCGACGTGGCCGCCCTGGAGGCGCTGCCGGGCGTGGGGACCTACACGGCCCGCGCCGTCGCCTGCTTCGGCCACGGCACCCCCCAGCCGGTCGTGGACACCAACGTGCGGCGGGTCGTGGCCCGCCTCGTGCACGGCCGCGCCGAGGCCGGCACCGCGCGGGCCTCGGACCTCCGCGACGTCGCCGCCCTGGCCCCGGCCGACCCCGGGCGGGCGGTGCGCTTCTCCGTGGCGGTGATGGAGCTCGGCGCCCTCGTCTGCGTCGCGGGCACGCCGCGCTGCACCGCCTGCCCCGTGACCGGCGCCTGCGCCTGGGTGCGGGCCGGCCGCCCGCCGCACGAGGGGCCGCCGCGCCGGGTGCAGCGGTTCGCCGGCACCGACCGCCAGGTGCGGGGGCGGCTGCTCGACGTCCTGCGGGCGGCCGACGGCCCGGTCGAGGCCGCCCGGCTCGAGGAGGCCTGGGACGACGCGGCCCAGCGGTCCCGGTGCCTGGACTCCCTGCTGGTCGACGGGCTGCTCGAGCAGCTGCCCGACGGCCGCTTCACCCTGCCCGCGTAGCGACGCCGGCCCGCCCGGTGACGCCGCCCGGCGCCCGCCTCGGGCGGGCCCGGACCCGGGGCGCCTCGCCTCGCGCGGACGCGGCGAGGGCCGCCCCCCGCGGTGCGGGGAGCGGCCCTCGCCGGTCGTGCTAGCGGGTCACTCGGCCTTCTTCAGGCTGGTGGGCCCGTTGCCGTCCTCGTCGTCACCGACGGCCAGCGCCACGGGTGGGCTGTCGGGCAGGTCGATCGGCTTGGCCTCGCCCCGGAAGACGAACTTCTGGTCGGTGCCCTCGCCCTCGACGTCCACCACGATGATCTGACCGGCGGTCAGCTCGCCGTAGAGGATCTTCTCCGACAGCGCGTCCTCGATCTCGCGCTGGATGGTCCGGCGCAGCGGCCGGGCACCCAGCACCGGGTCGAACCCGCGGGCCGCCAGCAGCTTCTTGGCGTCCTGCGTGATCTCCAGCGACATGTCCTTGTTGGCCAGCTGGCTCTCCACCCGGGCGACCATGAGGTCGACGATCTGGATGATCTCCTCCTCGGTCAGCTGGTGGAACACGACGATGTCGTCGATGCGGTTGAGGAACTCCGGCCGGAAGTGCTGCTTGAGCTCCTCGTTGACCTTGTTCTTCATCCGCTCGTAGTTCGACTGGCTGTCGTTGCCGACCTGGAAGCCCAGCCCCACGGCCTTGGAGATGTCCCGCGTCCCGAGGTTGGTCGTGAGGATCAGGATCGTGTTCTTGAAGTCCACGATCCGGCCCTGACCGTCGGTGAGCCGGCCGTCCTCCAGCACCTGCAGGAGCGTGTTGAACACGTCCGCGTGCGCCTTCTCGATCTCGTCGAAGAGGACCACCGAGAACGGCTTGCGCCGCACCTTCTCGGTCAGCTGGCCGCCCTCGTCGTAACCGACGTAGCCGGGCGGGGCACCGACGAGCCGCGACACGGTGAAGCGGTCGTGGAACTCGCCCATGTCGATCTGGATGAGGGCGTCGTCCTCACCGAACAGGAACTGGGCCAGCGCCTTGGCCAGCTCCGTCTTACCGACACCCGAGGGGCCGGCGAAGATGAAGGAGCCGCCGGGACGGCGCGGGTCCTTGAGGCCCGCCCGCGTCCGCCGGATCGCCTGGCTGACGCTCTTGATGGCCTCTTCCTGGCCGATGATGCGCTTGTGGAGCTCCTCCTCCATGCGCAGCAGCCGGGTGGTCTCCTCCTCGGTCAGCTTGAAGACCGGGATGCCGGTCCAGTTGGCGAGGACCTCGGCGATCTGCTCGTCGTCGACCTCGGCGACGACGTCCATGTCACCGGCCTTCCACTGCTTCTCGCGCTCGGCCTTCTCGGCCAGGAGGGTCTTCTCCTTGTCGCGCAACGACGCGGCCTTCTCGAAGTCCTGCGCGTCGATGGCCGACTCCTTCTCGCGGCGGATGCCGGCGATCCGGTCGTCGAACTCGCGGAGGTCCGGCGGGGCGGTCATCCGCTTGATGCGCATCCGGGCGCCGGCCTCGTCGATCAGGTCGATCGCCTTGTCCGGCAGGAAGCGGTCGGAGATGTACCGGTCGGCCAGCGTGGCCGCGGCGACGAGCGCGCCGTCGGTGATGCTGATCCGGTGGTGCGCCTCGTACCGGTCGCGCAGCCCCTTGAGGATCTCGATGGTGTGGGTGAGCGTCGGCTCGCCCACCTGGATCGGCTGGAAGCGCCGCTCGAGCGCGGCGTCCTTCTCCAGGTGCTTGCGGTACTCGTCGAGCGTGGTCGCGCCGATGGTCTGCAGCTCGCCGCGGGCCAGCATCGGCTTGAGGATGCTGGCGGCGTCGATCGCGCCCTCCGCGGCACCGGCCCCGACGAGGGTGTGGATCTCGTCGATGAACAGGATGATGTCGCCGCGGGTGCGGATCTCCTTGAGGACCTTCTTCAGCCGCTCCTCGAAGTCACCGCGGTAGCGGGAACCGGCGACGAGCGCGCCGAGGTCCAGCGTGTAGAGCTGCTTGTCCTTCAGCGTCTCGGGGACCTCGCCCTTGACGATGGCCTGGGCCAGGCCCTCCACGACGGCGGTCTTGCCGACGCCGGGCTCGCCGATGAGGACGGGGTTGTTCTTGGTCCGCCGCGACAGGACCTGCATGACCCGCTCGATCTCCTTGGCCCGCCCGATGACCGGGTCGAGCTTGGAGTCGCGGGCGGCCTGGGTCAGGTTGCGGCCGAACTGGTCGAGCACCAGCGAGGTCGACGGGGTGCCCTCGGCCGGGCCGCCGGCCGCGGCCGGCTCCTTGCCCTGGTAGCCGGAGAGCAGCTGGATGACCTGCTGGCGGACGCGGTTGAGGTCGGCGCCCAGCTTCACGAGGACCTGGGCGGCGACGCCCTCGCCCTCGCGGATCAGCCCGAGCAGGATGTGCTCGGTGCCGATGTAGTTGTGGCCGAGCTGCAGCGCCTCGCGCAGGGACAGCTCGAGCACCTTCTTGGCCCGCGGGGTGAAGGGGATGTGCCCGGACGGGGCCTGCTGGCCCTGGCCGATGATCTCCTCCACCTGCTGGCGGACCCCCTCCAGCGAGATGCCGAGGGACTCGAGAGCCTTGGCGGCGACACCCTCACCCTCGTGGATCAGGCCCAGGAGGATGTGCTCGGTGCCGATGTAGTTGTGGTTGAGCATCCGGGCCTCTTCCTGGGCCAGGACGACCACGCGGCGGGCTCGGTCGGTGAACCGTTCGAACATCTGCTGCTTCTCCTCTGACCGGCTGGTCCGGCGCTGCCCTCCCCGTGGCGGGGAGGAGCACCCGACGTCCGTCGGCGCGCGGGGCACCGGTCTTTCCACTGTAGTCGCGGACCCCGGCTCCCCGTCGGTGCACGGGGCCCGGTGGGGAGCAGGGGCTGCCCGGTCCAACTGATGCTGACGGGACGGTGTTCCGGCCGGGTTACGCCGTCAGCGGACAGCGGCGTCGGTCAGCGGGTGAGGGCGAGGCAGATCCAGCACAGCGGCCACTCCTCGTCGGCGTCGTCCGGCCAGGTCCAGTCGACCGGGTCGAGGAGCGCGACCGGGGCGAGGCAGACCGCCCGACCGGCGATGAGCCCGTCGTCGCTGACCGCGTGCAGCCGGCCGCCGGGCATGTGCACCGTCTCCCCGGACCACGGGCGTGGCTGCACCTCGTCGGCGCCGACGGTCCACGGCCCGTGCCGGGTGTGGTCGCAGGCGGCGCTCACGCCGACCGCACCTCGAGCCGCACGCCCTCGGCCCCGAGCCGCTCGGCCAGGTCGGCGAGCAGCCGGCACGCCTCCGCGTCGACGCTGGCCGCGGGCATCAGCCGGACGGTGACGTGCCGGTGGCCCAGACCCTGCAGGGCGAGCACGCCCCCGCGCAGCAGGTCCGCCGTCACCGCGTCCAGGTGCCCGCGCACCCGGATCGCGCCGGCCCTCTGGTCGAGGGTCGCGGTGAAGCCCGGCGACTGGGGCCGGACGTCGGCGAACCGGTCGCCGGGAGCAGTGGTGGGAGCCGCTTCGTGGCGCATGCCCGGAGCGTTACTCGATCGTCCGGAATACCCCAGGGACCTTCGCCCCTGCCCGTGCCGTCCGCGACCGGGGACGGCGACGGCCCGGCCCCTCGGTGAGGGACCGGGCCGTCGTGGGCGCACCCGCGATCAGTGGGCGGCCTCGTAGGCCTCCACGACGCCGGCCGGGATGCGACCGCGGTCGCTCACGTTGTGCCCGTTCTTGCGGGCCCAGTCGCGGATCGCGCCGGCCTGCTCGCGGTCCATGCGCCCGCCGCCACCGGTCGCCCGCGACCGGCCACCGCCGGAGGCGCGACCGCTGCCGCGGCCCACCTTGCGAGCGGCCTGCACGTACCGGGAGAGCGCGTCCCGCATCTGCTCGGCGTTCTTCTCCGAGAGGTCGATCTCGTAGTTCGTGCCGTCGAGAGAGAAGCTCACGGTCTCATCGGCCGGCAGGTCCTCGTCGAGGTCGTCGCTCAGGATCACCTGGACCTTGCGAGCCATTCGGACTCCGTTTCCACACGGCCCCTTTCAGGGCATCATCGCCACCCGGTCGGGATGGCATGCACATTCTTACCCCAATACCGCGCGGAGAACAGCACGAAAATGGCGGTACACCCCAACCGGTGACGGACGGAACTGTTCCGGTCCAGGGCGTCGTCGGCGTTTCCGGACCGTTCCCGTGCTCATCCGGTAATCGGCCGCACCAACGGGAAGAGGATGGTCTCGCGGATACCGAGCCCGGTCAGCGTCATCATCAGGCGGTCCATGCCCATGCCCACACCGCCGGTGGGTGGCATCCCGTACTCGAGCGCCTCGAGGAAGTCCTCGTCGAGCACCATGGCCTCCGGGTCTCCGGCCGCGGCCAGCAGCGCCTGCTGGGTGAACCGCTCCCGCTGGACCACGGGGTCGACCAGCTCGGAGTAGCCGGTGGCCCGCTCGACCCCCCCGATGTAGAGGTCCCACTTCTCGGCCACCCCCGGGGTCGAGCGGTGCGCCCGGGTGAGCGGTGAGGTGTCCACCGGGTAGTCGAGCACGAACGTGGGTTCCTGCAGCGAGTCCTGGACCAGGGCCTCGAACAGCTCCTCGACCACCTTGCCCGGCAGCCAGGCGGGGTCGACGCCGACGTCGTGCCGCTCGGCGAGCGCGCGCAGCCGCTCGACCGTCGTCCCCGGGGTGACCTCCTCGCCGACCGCGTCGCTGACGAGGTCGAAGAGCCGGGCCTGCCGCCACTCCCCCGACAGGTCCACCTCGGTGCCGTCGTGGTGGCGCGCGACGTGGTCGCCGAACAGGGCCGCGCAGCACTCCTGGACCAGTTCGCGGGTGAGGGTCGCCACGTCCTGGTAGTCGAGGTAGGCGGCGTAGAACTCCAGCATCGCGAACTCCGGGGAGTGCGAGCTGTCGGCGCCCTCGTTCCGGAAGTTGCGGTTGATCTCGAAGACCCGGTCCAGCCCCCCGACGATGCAGCGCTTGAGGAACAGCTCCGGCGCGATCCGCAGGTACAGGTCGAGGTCGAAGGCGTTCATGTGCGTCCGGAACGGGCGGGCCGCGGCCCCGCCGTGCACCGTCTGCAGCATCGGCGTCTCGACCTCGAGGAAGTCCCGGGCGGTCAGCCCGGAGCGCAGGGCGGCCGTCACCGCGGCCCGCTGGCGCACGGTCCGGCGGGCCTCGTCGCGCACGATGAGGTCGACGTAGCGGCGGCGGACCCGCAGCTCCTCGCTCATCGGCTTGTGCGCCACCGGCAGCGGCCGCAGCGCCTTGGCGGTCAGCCGCCACGAGTCGGCGAACACCGAGAGCTCACCGCGGCGCGACGTGCCGACCTCGCCCTCGACGAAGACGTGGTCGCCGAGGTCGACGTCGGCCTTCCAGGCGTCGAGCGCGGCCTCGCCCACGCGGTCGCGGGAGAGCATGACCTGCAGCTCGGCGTCCCCCTCGCGCAGCGTCGCGAAGCAGAGCTTGCCGGTGTTGCGGGAGAAGATGACCCGCCCGGTGACGCCGACCCGCTCGCCGGTCATCGTGTCGGGCGCGAGGTCGGGGTGCCGCTCGCGGACCCCGGCCAGGGACGCCGTCCGCGGCACCGTGACCGGGAAGGGGTCGGCCCCCGCCTCCCGGAGCCGGTCGAGCTTGGCCCGGCGGACCCGGAGCTGCTCGGGGAGTTCGTCGTCCGGCTGGCCAGGGGGGAGCTCGCTCACGGGGCCCGAGCCTACGAGGCGCCGCCCCGGGGCCGGCCGGGACCGCGGGAGCGGCCGCCGGGGGGCGCTGCGGCGGGGCGGGCCCCGCCGGCGGTGGCCTGGTGGCGCTCGAAGGCCAGCCGCAGGCCGTGCACGGTGAGGTCGGGTTCCCGCTCGGTGATCGACCGGCAGCTGCCGGCCACCAGGGGCGCCAGCCCGCCGGTGCCGACGACGACCGGGTCGGCGCCGAACTGGGCGGCCAGCTCCCCCGCGATCCGGCTGACCAGTCCGTCGACCAGCCCGGCGAAACCGAGGACCAGCCCCGACTGCAGGGCCGCGACGGTGTTCTTGCCGATCGCGTGCGGTGGCACGGTGAGCTCCACCGACCGCAGCTGCGCGGCGCGGGTGGCCAGCGCCTCGAGGCTCACCTCCACGCCGGGGGCCAGCGCGCCGCCGAGGAACTGCCCCTCCGGGCCCACGGCGTCGACGTTGGTCGAGGTGCCGAAGTCGACGACCACCACGGGGCGGCCGGAGCCGCCGGGCCCGCGGCCGAACAGCTCGTGCGCGGCGAGGGCGGTGACGACGCGGTCGGCACCGACCTCGCGGGGGTTGTCCACGTGCAGGGGGACGCCGGTCCGCACGCCGGGGCCGATGAGGACCACCGGCACCTCGAGGGAGTCGAGCAGCTGGCGCAGCGCGGGCAGCAGGGCCGGCACGGTGGAGCAGGCCGAGACCCCGGTGACCTCGGCGTCCCGGAGCAGCCCCCGCCACAGCATGCGCAGCTCGTCGGAGGTCGCCCGCGGCGCGGTGGTCACCCGCCAGCAGCCGACCCGCCGGTCCCCCTCGAAGGTGGCCAGCACCGTCTGGCTGTTGCCGACGTCGACGGTCAGCAGCACGGCCGCCTCCCCCGCGGGCGCTGCACGGTCGGGGCCATCAGGCGCCCGCCGGGACCGGCTGCGCAGGTCGGGCGACCTCCACCCGCAGGTCGAGGGCCACGTCGAGGGCCGGCGCGGAGTGCGTCAGCGCGCCGACCGAGAGGTAGTCCACCCCGGTGGCGGCCACCTCGCGGGCCACCTCCAGGGTCAGCCCCCCGGTGGCCTCCAGCTCCGCGCGCCCGCCGACCAGCGCGACGACCTCCCGGAGCACGGCCGGCGGCATGTTGTCGCAGAGCAGGAAGTCCGCGCCGGCCGCCACGGCCTCGACCGCCTGCGCCGGCTCGTCGACCTCCACCTGCACCGCCACCCGCGGCGCGCGCTCCCGCACGGCGGCGACGGCGGCGGCGACCGACCCGGCGGCCGCGACGTGGTTGTCCTTGACCATCGCCACGTCGTAGAGGCCCATCCGCTTGTTCGAGCCCCCGCCGCAGCGGACGGCGTACTTCTCCAGCGGGCGCAACCCCGGGGTGGTCTTGCGGGTGTCCAGGACGACGGCGCCGGTGCCCTCGACGGCGTCCACCCACCGCCGGGTCAGCGTGGCGATGCCGCTGGCCCGGCCGGCGATGTTCAGCGCGCTGCGCTCGGCGGCGAGCAGCGCGCGCACCGGGCCCCGGACGGTGAGCAGCACGTCCCCGCGGCGCACCCGGTCGCCGTCGGCGGCGCCGGCGGTCAGCGCGGCGCCCGGGGCCAGCCGGGTGAAGACGCGGGCGGCGAGGGGCAGGCCGGCGACCACCCCGTCGGCGCGGGCCACCAGGTCGGCGGTGCCGAGCCGAC
The DNA here is from genome assembly GCF_003428645.1 of Geodermatophilus marinus. Taxonomy (GTDB): domain Bacteria; phylum Actinomycetota; class Actinomycetes; order Mycobacteriales; family Geodermatophilaceae; genus Geodermatophilus. The sequence goes on from NZ_QVQH01000004.1 coordinate 29,746, forward strand.
CGGCCGGGACGGTCGCGGCGCTGGTGACGTCGTGGGTGACCGCGAGGTCCGGGGCGCTGGGCAGCGGTGCGCCGCCGGTGAGGTCCTCGGCGAGGGTGCGCTCGACCAGGTCGGCCACCCAGGCCTCGCTCAGCCCGGTCCCGGCGAGGTCCCGGGGGTCGCCGGTCACCCCTCCGGCTCCCCGCCCGACCCGGGGGTCGCCGGTCACCACGGCGGCACCACCGGCGTCCCCACCGGGCGGCGGGCCACGGTCAGGGCGCCGTCGCGGTCGAGCCGGAGGTCGAGGTGCACCCGCCAGGCCTCCTCGGTGCCGGGGTGGTCCTCCCGCCAGTGGCAGCCGCGGGTCTCCTCCCGGGCGGCGGCCGCGGTCGCCAGCGCGGCGGCCACGGTGAGCAGGTCGGTGGCCTCCCAGCCGGCCACGCCCGGGGGCACCTCGGGGCCGAGGCCGGCGGCCAGGGCGGCCAGCCGGCCGGTGGCCTCGGCCAGGCCCGCGCCGCTGCGCAGCGCCCCGACGCGGGCGGACATGGTGTCGGTGACCTCGCGGCGGCCGGCCGGGTCGAGCAGCCCGGAGGGCACCGCCGGGGCGACGACGGCGGGCATCGCGGGCGGCAGCGCCCGGGCCAGCTCGGCGCCGATGCGGGCGGCGAAGACCAGCCCCTCCAGCAGCGAGTTGGAGGCCAGCCGGTTGGCCCCGTGCACGCCGGTGCAGGCCACCTCGCCGCAGGCGTAGAGGCCGGGCACCGTCGTCCGCCCGGCGAGGTCGGTGACCAGGCCGCCGGAGGCGTAGTGCGCGGCCGGGGTGACCGGCACCAGGTCGGTGGCCGGGTCGATGCCCGCCGACCGGCAGCTCGCGGTGATCGTCGGGAAGCGCTCGGCCACCCGGGGGACCTCCCGGGCGTCGAGCCACACGTGCGGGACGCCGTCGCGCAGCTGCACCCCGGTGATCGCCTTGGCCACGACGTCGCGGGGCGCCAGCTCGGCCATCGGGTGGACGCCGAGCATGAACCGCTCCCCCGTGCCGTCGCGCAGGACCGCGCCCTCGCCGCGCAGGGCCTCGCTGACCAGCGGCTGCTGGCCGCGGACCCCGGGGCCGAGCCACAGCGAGGTGGGGTGGAACTGCACGAACTCGAGGTCGGTGGCCACGGCGCCCGCGCGCAGGCCGAGGGCGACGCCGTCCCCCGTGGAGACCGACGGGTTGGTGGTCGCCGCGTACACCTGACCCATGCCGCCGGTGGCGAGCACGACCGCGCGGGCGCGCACCGCGCCGACGCCGTCCGCGCTGCCCTCGCCGAGCACGTGCAGGGTGACGCCGGCGGCGCGGCCGTCGGCGTCGGTGAGCAGGTCCAGCACCATCGCGTGCTCGACGAGGGTGACGAGGGGGTCGGCGCGGACGGCGTCCTGCAGGGTGCGCTGCACCTCCGAGCCGGTGGCGTCACCGCCGGCGTGCACGATGCGGTCGGCCGAGTGGCCGCCCTCGCGGGTGAGCAGCAGCCGGCCCGACGGGTCGCGGTCGAAGGCCGCGCCCCACTCGATGAGCTGGCGCAGCCGGCCCGGGCCCTCGTGCACCAGCACGTCGACCGCCGCGGTCTCGCACAGCCCGACCCCGGCGACCTCGGTGTCGCGGGCGTGCGCCTCCGGGCTGTCGGTGGGGTCGAGGACCGCCGCGATGCCGCCCTGCGCCCAGCGCGTGGAGCCGGCGTCGGCGCGGACCTTGGTGACGACGGCCACCGACAGCCCCGCCGCCCGGGCGTGCAGGGCCACGCAGAGGCCGGCCACCCCGGAGCCCACCACGCAGACGTCGGCGGTGAGCTCCCACCCGGGCTCGGGGGCCGACAGGCGCAGCGGCAGCCCGGTGACCGGGGCGGCCGCGACGGTGGTCACCGGACCGGCACACCCAGGTCGCTGCGCGCCTGGAGGAGGACCTCGTCCTGCCCTCCGCTCGCGAGCCCGCGAGGGGACCCGGGACGAGGCCGTGACGCCAGGGGGCTCCGCCGGTGATCCTCCGCGCCCGGCACGGGGGCCGAGGGGTCGGCGCCGAGGTCGACGACCCGGTTGGCGGCGTCGACGTGCACGACCCTGGGCAGGTAGGACTTCGCCTCGGTCTCGTCCATGAGGCCGTAGCTGATCAGGATGACCAGGTCGCCGGGGTGCACCAGGTGCGCGGCGGCACCGTTGATGCCGATCACCCCGCTGCCGCGCTCGCCGGGGATGACGTAGGTCTCCAGCCGGGCGCCGTTGGTGATGTCGACGATGGCCACCTGCTCGCCGGGCAGCAGGTCCGCGGCGTCGAGGAGGTCCTCGTCGACGGTCACCGAGCCCACGTAGTGCAGGTCGGCCTGGGTGACCGTCGCCCGGTGGATCTTGGACTTGAGCATCGTGCGCATCATCGGGTCTCTCCGAGTTCCACGGGCAGGTTGTCGATGAGTCGGGTGCTGCCGGCGCGCGCGGCGACCAGCAGGCGGGCCGGTCCGGCCGCGGGGGCCGGGCCGAGGTCGGGGTCGGTGAGCTCGAGGTAGTCGGGCACCAGACCGGGGGTGCCGGCCAGCACCTCCCGCGCGGCGGCGAGCACGGCACCGCCGCCCCGGGGGCCGGCCGCGGCGCCGGACCGCAGTGCCCCGGACAACGCGGCGGCGGTGGCCCGCTGTTCCGGCGAGAGGTAGCGGTTGCGGGAGGACAGCGCCAGCCCGTCCTCCTCGCGGACGGTGGGGACGCCGACCACCTCGACGCCGAGGGCCAGCTCGCGGGCCATCGCGCGGATGAGCACCAGCTGCTGGTAGTCCTTCTCGCCGAACAGCGCGAGGTCGGGCCGGACCAGCCCGAACAGCTTCGCCACCACGGTGAGGACGCCGGCGAAGTGGCCGGGCCGCACGGCACCCTCGAGCACCGACCCCAGCGGGCCGGGCTGGACGCTCACCCCCGCCGCACCGGGCGGGTAGACCTCCTCGACCGGCGGGTGGAAGACGGCGTCGGCGCCCTCCTCGGCCAGCGCGGCGAGGTCGGCGTCCCAGGTGCGCGGGTAGCGGTCGAAGTCCTCCCCCGGGCCGAACTGGGCGGGGTTGACGAACACCGAGGCGACGACGCTGCCGGCCCGCTCGCGGGCGGCCCGGACCAGCGTGCGGTGCCCCTCGTGCAGCGCGCCCATCGTCGGCACGAGCGCGACCGGGGCGGGCAGCCGGGCCCGCAGCGCGCGGAGGTCGGCGGTGGTCTCGGCCACCGCGGGGGCGGTGGCGGTGCTCACCGGGAGCCCGCCGCGTCGCCGGCCTGCGCGGCCTCCAGCAGCTCCAGCAGCGGGGCGCCCTCGTGCCGCTTGAGCCGGCCGGCGACCAGGGCGCGCTCGGTGGTGCGCCGCGCCATCGCGACGTAGCCGGCGACCGCGTCCGGTGCCCGCTCGGTCAGGGTCTCCAGGTGGTCGGCCACGGTGCCGACGTCCCCCCGGCTGACCGGGCCGGTGAGCCCGCGGTCGCCGCGGCGCAGCCCGTTGTCCAGGGCGGCGGTCAGCAGCGGGGCGAGCACCCGCGCGGGGCTGTCCACCCCGGCGGCCCGGAGCAGGTCGGCCGCCTCGGCGACGAGGGTGACCAGGTGGTTGGCCCCGGTGACCAGGGCCGCGTGGTACAGCCGCCGGTCGTCCTCGGCGACGGCGAACGGCTCGCCGCCCATCTCGAGGACCAGCGCCTCGGCGACCGGCAGGTGCTCCGGGGCGCTGGTGACCGCGAAGGGGGCGCCGGCCAGGCGGTCGACGTCCTCGGGGGCGCCGGTGAAGGTCATCGCCGGGTGCAGGGCCAGCGGCAGGACGCCGGTCGCCGCGGCAGGGGCCAGGACGGCCAGGCCGTGGGCGCCGGAGGTGTGGAAGGTGAGCTGGCCCGGCCGCCAGATCCCGGTCTCGGCGAGCCCGGCGACCAGACCGGGCAGCGTGTCGTCGGGGACGGCGAGGACCACGAGGTCGGCGGCGGCGACCACCTCGTCGGTGGGCACCAGCGGGACGCCGGGCAGCAGGCGGGCGGCGCGCTCGGCGGAGGCCGAGGAGACGCCGGCGGCGGCGACCACCTCGTGGCCGGCGGCGGCGAGCGCCGCACCCAGGACGGCGCCGACGCGGCCGGCGCCGACGACGCCCACGCGGAGGCGGGCGGGGGCGGACTCCGCCGGCGGCAGGCCGGCGGCGCGGGGGGTCCTGCGGGCAGCAGGCATCGGTGCACCTCTCGTTCCAGTCCCTACCGGGTACCGGACTCGCAGGTCGCGGACCGCGTCGTCGCGGCCCGCCGGGTGTCGCGGGTGGTGCCGGCGCCCGGGCCGCTGCGACCGGGTGTGCCACGCGGGGGACGCCGAACGCGAGTCTGTGACCGCCGCGGGGCAGGTGCAACGCCTGCACCCTGTGGGGTGCCTCACTCGGGGAGGCGCCTACGGTGTCCGGCGGCGGACCGACCGACGGCAGGAGGACGAGTGGGCACGATGGAGGGGCGCACCGCGCTGGTGACCGGCGCCAGCCGCGGCATCGGGCTGGGGATCGCGCGGAGCCTGGTCGACCGCGGGGCGCGCGTCGTCCTCACGGCCCGCAAGCAGGAGGCCCTGACCGAGGCGGTCACCGCGCTGGGCGGGCCGGACGTCGCGGTCGGCGTGGCCGGCAACGCGGGGGACGCCGGGCACCGGGCCGAGGCCGTGCGCACCGCCGTCGACAGCTTCGGCGGCCTCGACATGCTGGTCGGCAACGTCGGCATCAACCCCGTGTACGGCCCGATGGTCGACCTCGAGCTGGACAGCTTCCGCAAGATCCTCGACACCAACGTCGTCTCCACGCTGGGCCTGGTGCAGGAGGCCTGGCGGGCCTGGATGCGCGAGCACGGCGGCTCGGTCCTGGTCGTCGCCTCGGTCGCGGGGCTGAAGTCCTCGCCGATGATCGGCGGCTACGGGGTGAGCAAGGCCGCGCTGATCAACCTGGTCACGCAGCTGTCGGTCGAGCTGGGCCCCACCGTGCGGGTGAACGCCGTGGCACCCGCGGTGGTGAAGACCCGCTTCGCCGGCGCCCTGTACGAGGGGCGGGAGGCCGAGGCCGCCGCGCAGTACCCCGTGGGCCGGCTCGGCGAGCCCGGGGACGTCGGGGAGGCCGCGGCCTACCTGCTCGGCGACGGTGCCGGCTGGGTCACCGGCCAGACGCTCGTGCTCGACGGCGGGGCGCTCTCGCGCGGCCCGGCCTAGAAGGACCCCGTCCCCCTCGCCGCTCACACGCTCGCGGTGAGCCTCGGGACGGGGCCTCGCGGTGAGCCTCGGGACGGGGCCACCCGCGCCCCCCCGACGCCCGCACGGGCCGGGGTCAGGCGCGGCCGAGCACCCGGGCGAGGACGTCGTCGTCCTCGCCGTCCTCGCGGTAGCGGCGACGCCGCCGGCCACCGGCCGGGGCCACCCCGTTCTGCGCGAGGATCTCGGCCAGCCGGGCCGAGCCGGGGTCCCCGGTGGCGGCACGCGGCACCGGCGGGCGGACCTGCTGGGCCACCGGCTGGTCCCGGCGCTGCTCGGGCGCCGGCTCCGCGGCCTCCCCGACCACGACGGCCGGTCGCTCGACCGTGAGCAGCGGGTCCGCCGGCGGCGCGGCGGCGTCGGTGCGGCGCCGGCGCGGCTCCTCCGCCGGCGCCGGGGGACGGCCGACGGGGAACTCGTGCCGCGGCCAGCGGCTGCCGGTGAGGTCCTCGACGGTGAGGGCGGGAGCCGCCGGGGCCAGCTCGCGGGGGGCGGGGACGGCGGCCGTCGGTGCGGGCTCCGCCGCCCGGACCGGTTCCGCGGTGACGACCGGGTCGGCCACGACCGCCGGGGACTCCACCGTCGCCGGGCCGGTGCGCAGGGACTGGGTCCGCAGCGTCACCCGCTCGACCAGCATCTCCCCCGAGGCCCGCTCCCCCAGCCCGGTGCGCAGCCGCCCGACGTCGGTGCGCAGGTCGGCCAGGGCGGCGAGCTCCGCGCGCAGCCCGGCCAGGTCGGCCAGCCCGCCGCGCAGCCCGTCGAGCGCGGCGACCTCCCGCCGCAGGCCCTCGACGTCCGCGCGCAGGGCGGCGACCCGGTCGAGGTCACCGCGCAGCGCCGGCAGCTGCCCCAGCTCCGCCCGCAGGCCGGCGGGACCGGTCAGCTCCCGGCCGAGCCGGGCCGCCTCCGCGAGGTCCGGGGCCAGGCCGGAGACCCGGCCCAGGTCACCCCGCAGCACCTCGAGGTCGCGCCGCAGCGCCGCCAGGTCCCCCCGCAGCGCCGCTTCGACCTCCCGGCGTCCCTCGTCCTGGGTCCGCTGCTCGCGGCGGACGGCGACGTCGCGCTCGTGCGCCAGCCACTGCGCGACCTCGCGGTCGGTGCCGGCGCCGGCCCCGCGGCGGGTGGCGACGAGGGCGGCGAGGACGAAGGCCCAGGCGCAGGCCAGCACGGCCAGCCGCAGGACGCGGACGTCGTCGGCGAGCAGGACCACCACGGTGGCGGCCGCGGCGAGCGCGGCGCCGGCCACCAGGCCGAGCGCCCGCGGGCCTGCCCGGACCGGCGACGGCGCCGCGTTCCCGTCCGTCGACATGGCGGCCAGCGTAACGCTCCGCGAGGCCGCGGCCACGTTGCGGACACGGGACACGGCGGGGGGCGCCGGGACGTCGTCCCGGCGCCCCCGGCGCGGTGGTGTCGGCTCAGCCCTGCGCGAGCGCCCCGTCCGAGCTGAAGACCAGGCCGATCGAGACCTCGCCCTGCTGGATCGCGCTCTTGGTCAGCGGGCCGCCGGCGTCCAGCTCGCGGAAGTCGGCGAACTGCAGGCCGTAGGTCTCCTCCAGGCCGGGCTGGCACTGCGGCCGCTCCGGGCACTCGGCCGGCCCGCCGAGCACGAGGGACCCGTCCCCGCAGGCGTCGGCGAGCTCGGAGAGCGTCGAGACGCCCACCTGGTCGGCGAAGGTCTCGGTGACCGCGAACGCGTTCTGGTCGGCGGCCTCGCTCGGCTCGCCGAACACCAGCCCGGCCTGCTCGGCCAGCGGCTGGAGGGCGGTGACCGTCTCCTGGACGTCCCCGCTGGCCACTCCCTCGGCGTCGGCACCGTTGACCTGGCGGTTGAGGAAGTCGGTGACCGTGGCGAGGTACTCGGGGAAGACCTGGATGTCGGCGCCGGACTGCAGCGCCGGCAGGTACAGCTCGCGGTTGCCGACCTCGGTGACCGAGGCGTCGAAGCCGGCGGCCTGGAGCACGTCGGCGTAGACGTTGGCCAGGATCGTCGACTCGGTGAAGTTGGCGCCACCGACGACGATCGGCCCGCTGCCCTGCTCGAGGCCGCTGGTGTCCACGTTGGCCTCGACCCACTCGGCGGCGACCTCCTCGGCGCTGCGCCGCTCGAGGTCCACCGCGGCGTTCATGTCGATGAGGTCCTCGGTGGTGAGCGCCGCGGACACCGCGTCGAGGGCCGGCAGCAGCGCCGGGTTGGCCGCGGCGGTGGCGGCGTTGACGGCCGGGACGACGTTGTCGGCGTTCTGCAGCTGCTGGTCGTCCTCGAGGACGACGAGCTGGTCGCCGGCGACCGGGGCGCAGGCGTCGCCGGAGGCCGTACCGCCGCCACCCCCGCCGCCGGTGCCCGACGAGCCGGACTCGCCGCACGCGGTGAGCAGCACCGCCGCCAGGGCGACTGGGGGGATGACCCGGGAGATCCTGCGCATGAGTCCCGCCTTCTGTGTCCCGTGCGGCAGGCGGCCGCGACGCGTGTCTGGCGGGAGGTGTCCCGCGCCGCACATGCAACCCTCCGCATCGGCCCCCGGCCAACCCGGATCCGCAGGTGTTGCCCGGTTGTTACGCAAGGTCCCGGGGCCGGGGGGCTCAGGAGGGGACGCCGACCGCGGTGGCCTCCGGCTCGCCGGCCGGCGTGCGGTCGCGGCGCCGGGGCGGGAAGGGCAGCCGGCGCCGGCCGGGCGTCACGGCCCACGAGACCAGCACGAGCACGGCCTCGGTGGCCAGCGCGAGCAGCGCCACCAGCAGCGCCCCGGCGATCATCTGGCCGTAGTCCTGCTGGCCGAAGCCGAGCGTGATGATCTGGCCGAGCCCGCCCCCGGCGACCAGGGCGGCCAGCGAGGCGGTGGCCACCACCTGCACCGCGGCCGTGCGCAGGCCGGTCATCACCAGGGGCAGGGCGAGCGGGAGGTCGACCCGGCGGATGACCTGCCCCCGGCTGAGCCCCATCCCCCGCGCCGCCTCGCGGACGTCGGCGTCCACCCCGCGGAAGCCGACGAAGGTGTTGGTGAGGATCGGCGGGACGGCGAAGACCGCCAGCGCGATCGTGGTGGCGCGGGGCCCGAAGCCGATGGGCGTGACGGCGAAGACGGTGAGCAGCGCCAGCGTCGGGATCGCCCGGCTCACGTTCGACACCACGACGACCGCGCCGCTGCCCCGGCCGGTGGTCGCGATGAGGATGCCGAGCGGGACGGCCAGGGCCGCGGCCGCCAGCACGGCGAGCACCGAGATGGTCAGGTGCTCGACCAGCAGGTCCAGGATGCCCCCGGGCCTGGTCCAGTTGAACGGGTCGTTGAGGTAGACGAACGCGTCCCGGAAGTCGTTCACGCCCGCACCGCCCGGGTCCACGGGGTGAGCAGGCGCTCCGCCCCGGCGAGCAGCAGGTCCGCGGTGAGCGCGAGCAGCACGCAGCCCAGCGCGCCGGTGACGATCTCCGCCCGGTAGAAGTTGCTGTTGAAGCCGCCGATGATCAGCTGGCCGAGGCCGCCGTTGCCGGTTATGACCCCGACGGTGACCAGGGCGACCGTGGAGACGGTCGCGATCCGCAGGCCGGCCATGAAGGCGGGCAGGGCCAGCGGCAGGTCGACCTGGAGGAACAGCCGCGCCGGGCCGTAGCCCATCCCCCGGGCGGCCTCCCGGACGTCGGGTGGCACCGCCTGCAGCCCGGCGAGGAAGTTCCGCACGAGGATGACCAGCGTGTAGAGGGTCAGGCCGACCAGCACCGTGGTGGCCGACAGCGGGCCGGTGTACGGGGCCAGGAACGCGAACATGGCCAGCGAGGGGATCGTGTAGACGATCGTCGAGAGGCCGAGGACCGGCCCGGACAGCCACCGGGTGCGGCGGGCGAGCAGGGCCAGCGGCAGCGCGATCAGGGCCCCGAGCAGCACCGCACCGATCGTGAGCCTGACGTGCTGGCCGGCGTAGCCCACAATGGTGGACCAGTTGGCGGTCACGTAGGACGGGTCGAACCAGGGGTTCGGCGCCTCCTCCGCCGCGACCACCACCGAGCCGCTCGCCGCGTCCAGCAGAGGGCGCGCTCCCAGGAAGGCCACGTCGTGGACGCTACTGCCGCCGCCCCCTCCCTGACCAAGCCGAGGCCCGCGGGTGGCGGGGCGGAGGAGATCCGGCTCGAGGGCGTGAGCAAGACCTACGCCGACGGGACGGTCGGCGTCGCGGAGCTCGACCTGACCTTCGCCGCCGGGGAGCTGTCGGTGCTGGTCGGGCCGTCCGGCTGCGGCAAGACCACCACCATGAAGATGATCAACCGGATCATCGAGCCGACGACCGGCCGGATCCTCCTCGGCGGCGAGGACGTCACCCGGGTCGACCCCGACCGGCTGCGCCGGCGGATCGGCTACGTCATCCAGAACGTCGGCCTGTTCCCCCACCAGACCGTGCGCGCCAACGTCGGCACCGTCCCGCGGCTGCTCGGCTGGGACCGGGCGCGGACCCGGGCCCGGGTCGACGAGCTGCTGGCGACGGTGGGCCTGGACCCGGCCGTGCACGGCGACCGCTACCCGGCCCAGCTCTCCGGCGGCCAGCGCCAGCGCGCCGGGGTGGCCCGGGCGCTGGCCGCCGACCCCGCCGTCCTGCTGATGGACGAGCCGTTCTCCGCGGTCGACCCGGTGGTGCGGGACCGGCTGCAGGGCGAGTTCCTCCGCCTCCAGCAGACGGTGCGCAAGACGATCGTGTTCGTCACCCACGACATCGAGGAGGCGGTGCGGCTCGGCGACCGCATCGCGGTGATGAGCCACGGGGGTCACGTGGAGCAGTTCGCCCCCCCGGCGGAGGTCCTCGGCTCGCCGGCCAGCCCGTTCGTGGCCGACTTCGTCGGCGCCGACCGCGGGCTCAAGCGGCTGGCGGTGACGCCGATCGACCCCACCGACCTCGAGCACCCCCCGGTGGTGCGGGTGACCGACGGGCTCGCCGACGCGCGCGCGGAGCTCGACCGGTCCGGCGCCCGGTGGGCGGTGGTGCTCGACGACCGCGGCGCGCTGCACGGTTGGCTGTCGGCCGACCGGGCCGCGGGCCCCGGGACCGTGGAGGCGGGGGCCCGGCGGATGGACGCGTGGGTGCCGGCCGACGCCTCGCTCAAGGACGCCTTCGCCACCATGCTGCAGCTGGAGGCCGGCTGGGTGGCGGTGCTGGACGGCGACCGGTTCCTCGGCGTCCTCACGCCGGAGTCGCTGCACGCCGCGCTGCGCCGGTCGGTGGACGGCGCCATCCCGGAGACCGCGGGCGCCTCCCTCGCCTGACCGCCCGCGGGTCGAGGCCCGGCGTCGTCGTCCTCCTGCCGGACATCCCGCCCCCGGGAACGGCCGGTACCGGGACACCGACCGGGAGTGGCCGCGGGGTCGGGCGGAGCGGGGGCCCGGAGGGTCCCCCGACGCGCGACGCGGCCGCAGGAGCTCCGCGCAGCAGGGGGACGGCACGTGGCCGCGGGGTCGGCCGGTAGGCCGGCGATGCGCTCAGCGGCCCTCCTCGTCCCCCGTCCGGGGCGGGACGCGGCAGGCCGACTCCAGCCACAGCGCGGCGGCCACGAGCGCGGCGGCGCAGGCGACGCCGACCACGGCGGCCACGGTGTCGCCGCGGGCGGCCGCCAGCCGGGGGACCGCGGGGGCCACGTGGGCCAGCACCCCGAGCCAGATCCCGACGAAGACCGCGCCGACGTAGGCGCTGGCCTGGGCCAGGACGGCCAGGCGGGCGACGAGCATCGGCTCCACCGGCCGCAGCGGGGGTGCGGTGCGCTCGCCGGGCGGGCGGCGGTCCCGCTGGGCGGCCAGCCGCGCGCGCAGCGCGCGGGTGCCGAGCACCTCGGCCACCGCGAGCACGGCCAGCGGCACCCCCATCCACCAGCGCAGCGGCGGCAGGCTCCCGTAGGTGGTGCGGACCACCAGCCAGGTCGCCAGCGCCAGCCCGGCGGCGAGGACGGCGAGGTCGCGCCGCGGCACCGGCCTCACCGGCGGCCCCCGCTCACTGCAGGTGCTCCCAGCGCACGACCGCCGCGACCTCCTCGGGCGGCAGGGCGGCCACCAGGTCGGCGACCCGGCCCGAGCCGGGCAGCACCGCGGTCGGGTCGAGGGCGAGCCACGGCACGAGCACGAACGCGCGCTCGGCGGCCCGCGGGTGCGGCAGCGTCAGCGCGGGGTCGTCGGAGAGCACCGGGCTGCCGTCGTCCGCGGTCACGGTGACGACGTCGACGTCCAGCGTGCGCGCGCCCCACCGCACGTCCCGGGTGCGCCCGGCCGCCTGCTCCAGCTCGTGCGCCCGGGCCAGCCAGCCCGCGGCGTCCCGCTCGCCGCGGACCACCGCGACCGCGTTGAGGTACGGCGGCTGCTCGACCGGGCCCCACGGCGGGGTCTCGTACAGCGTGGACCGCGCCACGAGCACCCCCTCGTCGTGCAGGGCGCTGATCGCGGCGCGCAGCGCGGCGGCGCGGTCGCCGAGGTTGGCGCCGAGCGACAGGACGGCGCGGCTCATGCCGGGCGTTCCCGGCGGATGGCGACGGTGACGTCCTCGAAGGGCACGCCGAGCTCGGCGTCGGGCTTGTGCACGGTGATCTCCGCGGCGTCGACCAGCGGGTCGGCGAGGCAGACGTCGGCCAGCCGCTGGGCGAGGGTCTCCAGCAGGCCGACCGGCTCCCCGGTGAGGACGCCGTGCAGCCGCTGCGCCAGCTCCGCGTAGTTCACCGTCCGCGCCAGGTCGTCCCCGGCCGCGGCGGGGGCGGTGTCGAGCTCCAGGACGGCGTCGACCCGGAAGGTCTGCCCCCGCTCGCGCTCCCAGTCGTAGACGCCGTGGTGGGCGTGCGCGCTGATCCCCCGGACGGTGATGCGGTCGGGGGTGCGCCGGGCGGGCGGCTCAGCCACGGGGGCTCCTCTCTCGGCGGGCGGCCTGCACCGCCGCCACGGTGCGGACGGCGTCGACCGAGGCGGCCGCGTCGTGCACCCGCACCCCCCAGGCGCCGGCCTCGGCGGCCAGGACGGTGGTGGCCAGGGTCGCAGCGTCGCGCTGCTCGGCCGGTCGCGGGGGGCCGTCGGGGTCGGCGAGCAGGCGGCCGAGGAAGGTCTTGCGGGAGGCCCCGACGAGCACCGGCAGGCCCAGCGACACCAGCCGGTCGAGGCCGGCCAGCAGCGCCCAGTTGTGCTCGGCGCGCTTGGCGAAACCCAGCCCGGGGTCGAGGACGAGCTGCTCGGGGTCCACCCCGGCGGCGACGACGTCCTCCACGCGGGCGGTGAGCTCGGCGCAGACCTCGGTGACGACGTCGCCGTAGCGCGCCGCGGCGTACATCTCCCGGCTGTGCCCGCGCCAGTGCATGAGCACCCACGGGACGCCGGCGTCGGCGACCAGCGCGGCCATCCCGGCGTCGGCCAGTCCGCCGCTGACGTCGTTGACCAGCACCGCACCCGCCGCCAGGGCCGCCGCGGCGACCTCGGCGCGGGTGGTGTCGACGCTCACCCGCGCCCCGGCGGCGGCGAGCTCCCGGACGACGGGCAGCACCCGCCGGCACTCCTCGTCGGCGTCCACCCGGTCGGCGCCGGGCCGGGTCGACTCCCCGCCCACGTCGACGTAGTCGGCCCCGGCGGCGTGCATGGCCAGCCCGTGGGCGACCGCGGAGGGCGCGTCGGCGAAGCAGCCGCCGTCGGAGAACGAGTCCGGGGTGACGTTCAGGACCCCCATGACCACGCAGCGGCCGGGGCGCGGGAGCTGGGGGGAGACCGTCACCGGCCCAGCACGAGGCCCATCGCCTCGGCGCGGGTGGCCGCGCTGTCGCGGAAGATGCCGCGGACGGCGCTGGTGACCGTCGAGGACCCCGGCTTGCGGATGCCGCGCATCGCCATGCACAGGTGCTCGGCCTGGATGACCACCAGCACGCCCCGCGGCTTGAGGACCTCGGCGAGGGCGTCGGCGATCTGGCTGGTCATCCGCTCCTGCACCTGCGGGCGCCGGGCGTAGACCTCGACCAGCCGGGCCAGCTTGGACAGCCCGGTCACCCGGCCGTCGTCCCCGGGGATGTAGCCGATGTGGGCCACCCCGTGGAAGGGCACCAGGTGGTGCTCGCAGGTCGAGTACATCGGGATGTCCTTGACCAGGACCATCTCGTCGTGGTCCTCGTCGAAGGTGGTCGCGAGGACGTCCTGGGGGTCCTGCCACAGCCCGGCGAAGGTCTCCGCGTAGGCCCGCGCCACCCGGCCCGGGGTGTCGCGCAGGCCCGGGCGGTCGGGGTCCTCCCCCACCGCGAGCAGGAGCTCCCGCACCGCCGCGGCCGCGCGCTCGTGGTCGACGCCGGGCCGCGGCGGGGCGGGCAGCAGGTCGTCGGGCTCGGCCGCCACCTCGCTCACGAGTCCTCCTCGTCGACCCGGGTCGGGCGCGGTCGTGGCGCGGCGGGGGTGGCGGGACCGCTCACCTCTGCACCGGCGCGCCGACGTCCCCCACCGGCGCGGCGTCGTCCCCCTTGATCAGGCTCTTGCCGTTCTGCGCGGCCCGCTCGGCCGGCGTGAGCACCGGCGGCTGGTCCGACGGCGTGCGCTTGCCGAAGCCGTTGTACGGCGCCAGCGACGGCCGTTTGGTGACCGGTGCGCAGATGCGGGCCATGTCCTCCTTGGACAGGGTCTCCTTCTCGATCAGCTCCAGCACCAGCTGGTCGAGGACGCCCCGGTGCTCCACCAGGATCTCCCACGCCTCGTCGTGCGCGGCCTCGATCAGCGCGCGGATCTCCGCGTCGATGTCGGCGGCCACGGCGTCGGAGTAGTCCGGCCGGGTGTGCATGTCCCGCCCCATGAACGGCTCGGCGTCCCCGCTGCCGTACTTCACCGCGCCCAGCTTGGCGCTCATGCCGTACTGGGTCACCATCGCGCGGGCCATCGCGGTGGCCTTCTCGATGTCGTTGCCGGCGCCGGTGGTCGGCTCGTGGAACACCAGCTCCTCGGCCGCCCGACCGCCCAGCGCGTAGGCCAGGGTGTCGATCATCTCCGATCGGGTCTGGGTGTACTTGTCCTCGGTCGGGAGGACGAGCGTGTGCCCGAGCGAGCGGCCGCGCGGCAGGATCGTCACCTTGTGCACCGGGTCCAGGTTGGGCAGCGCGTGCGCCACGAGGGCGTGCCCGCCCTCGTGGTAGGCGGTGACCTTCTTCTCCTTCTCGCTCATCGCCCGCGTCTTGCGCTCCGGGCCGGCGATGACGCGGTCGATCGCCTCCTCGAGCACCTCGTCGGAGATGAGCGACTCGCTGCGGCGGGCGGTGAGCAGCGCGCCCTCGTTGAGCACGTTGGCCAGGTCGGCGCCGGTGAACCCGGGGGTGCGGCGGGCGACGGTCCCCAGGTCGACGTCCGGGGCGAGCGGCTTGCCCTTGGCGTGCACCTCGAGGATCCTCTTCCGGCCGCCGAGGTCGGGCCGGTCGACGGCGATCTGCCGGTCGAAGCGGCCGGGGCGCAGCAGCGCCGGGTCGAGGATGTCCGGCCGGTTCGTGGCGGCGATGAGGATGACGCCGCCCTTGACGTCGAAGCCGTCCATCTCGACGAGCATCTGGTTGAGCGTCTGCTCCCGCTCGTCGTGGCCGCCGCCCATGCCCGCGCCGCGGTGCCGGCCGACGGCGTCGATCTCGTCGATGAAGATGATCGCCGGGGCGTTCTCCTTGGCCTGGGTGAACAGGTCCCGGACCCGGCTGGCGCCGACGCCGACGAACATCTCGACGAAGTCCGACCCGGAGATCGAGTAGAAGGGCACGCCGGCCTCGCCGGCCACGGCCCGGGCCAGCAGGGTCTTGCCGGTCCCGGGCGGGCCGAACAGCAGCACGCCCTTGGGGATCTTCGCGCCCACGGCCTGGAACTTGACCGGGTTGGCGAGGAAGTCCTTGATCTCGTGCAGCTCCTCGATCGCCTCGTCGGCGCCCGCGACGTCGGCGAACGTGGTCTTCGGCATGTCCTTGCTGACCGTCTTGGCCTTGGACTTGCCGAAGGCCATGACCCCGCGGCCGCCGCCCTGCATCGAGTTGAACAGCCAGAACAGCAGCAGCAGCAGGATCACGAACGGCAGGAAGCTGATCAGGATGCTGACCAGCACGCTCTCCTGCGTGACGTTCGTGTCGTAGTCGACGGCCTCGCCGTCGCCGTCCAGGCCGGAGACCAGGTCGAAGACGTCGTCGGCCGCGCCGATCGGGTAGGAGGCGGTGATGCGCTCGCTGCCCTCGACCGGGTCCACCAGGTCGAGGTCGAGCGTCTGCTCCTTGTCGTTGATCGTCACCGAGTCGACGTTGCCGCTGGTGATCTGCTCGAGGGCCGTCGCGGTGGAGACCTGCGTGTACTCGCGGCCACCACCGAAGAGCGACGAGACCCCGAGGGCGACCAGGACGACGAGGACGACCCAGAACCACACGGAGCGGAAGATCTTCTTACGTTCCATACACCGATGCCGGGCTGCCGGGAGACCGGTCGCGCCCGTCGACCCTCCTGATCGTCCGGGGGACGCTCCCTGCGACCCGGGCGGGCACCCCGGCGCCGGCGCAGCGTCGTTGCGCTCGACGGTACACCGGGGCCGCTGTCAGAACCCTGTGCGAGGACCCCGCAACACCTGCGAGGAGGGGTGGGTCGCCCTACCGGGGGAGATCCGCGGTGATCATGGGCCTGTTGCCTGCGACACGCGCCGGCACGCCGCTCCGGCCGGTCAGACCACCATGATCATCTCGGGCGGGCGGGTCACGTGCTCACGTCGAGTAGACCGCGGGCCTGAGGGTGGCGATGTAGGGCAGGTCGCGGTAGCGCTCGGCGTAGTCCAGGCCGTAGCCCACGACGAACTCGTTGGGGATGTCGAAGCCGACGTAGCGCACCGGGACGTCGACCTTGACCGCCTCGGGCTTGCGCAGCAGGGCGCAGACCTCCAGCGACGCCGGCCGCCGGCTGCCCAGGTTCTTGAGCAGCCACGACAGGGTCAGGCCCGAGTCGATGATGTCCTCGATGACCAGCACGTGCCGGTCGCTGATGTCCCGGTCGAGGTCCTTGAGGATGCGGACGACACCGGAGGAGCTGGTCGCCGACCCGTAGGAGGAGACGGCCATGAACTCCATCTGGGTGGGCAGCTGCAGCGCGCGGGCGAAGTCGCTCATGAACAGCACCGCACCCTTGAGGACGCCGACCAGCAGCACCTCGCGGCCCGCGTAGTCGGCGGCGACCTGCCCCGCCAGCTCGCCGATCTTCGCCTGGATCTGCTCCTCGCTGAGCAGCACGTGGTCGATGTCGGGGCCGTAACCGTGGTGGTTGCCGAGCTCGCCGGACTCAGTCACGCCTGGGACGCTCCTCGGGGGTGTCGGGGGTGGCCCCGGGTCGGGGGCCGCGGTGGCCGCGGGCCAGCAGCTCCAGACTGCCAGACGCCCGGCGGACCCCGGCGCCGCCCGGCAGGTCGACCGCGCCCTGCCCCCGCCACCCGCCGACCAGGGCGTCGACGGCGGCGAGGTGCACCGCCTGCAGGTCGGGCACGCCCGCCGCGCGCAGCCAGCCGCGCAGCACCCGGCGGCGCAGGGCGGCGGGCAGCGCGGCGAGGGGGACGGCGGGCAGCGGGCCGCCCGGGGGCCCGGGCGCGAGCCGGTCCAGCTCGGCGGCGGCCAGTGCGTCGAGGGCGTCGAGGTCCTCGCGCAGCATCGCCGCCGTCCGGGCCAGCGCGGGCGCCACTCCCCCGCCGAGCACCTCCTCGAGCAGGGGCAGCAGCTCGCCGCGCACGCGGGCGCGGGTGAGGGCGGGGTCGGTGTTCCAGGGGTCGTCCCAGACCGGCAGCCCCTGGTCGGCGCAGGCCGCGCGGGTGGTCCGGCGGCGCACGCCGAGCAGCGGCCGCCACCAGGTGACGCCGCGGTCCACCCGCACGGTGACCATGCCGGCGACGCTGCGCGGGCCCGAGCCGCGCCCGAGCCCCAGCAGCACCGTCTCGGCCTGGTCGTCGAGGGTGTGCCCGAGCGCGACCCGGGCGCCGAGCTCCGCCGCCGCCGCGGTCAGGGCGGCGGACCGGGCCGCGCGGGCCGCGCCCTCGGGGCCGCCGGCCGCGGGCACGGTCGCGGTGAGCACCCGCACCGGGTCCAGGCCCAGCCCGCGCAGCAGGGCGGCGGTGGCCGCGGCCCGCTCGGCCGAGCCGGGCTGCAGGCGGTGGTCGACGGTCACCCCGCCCACGCGGACCCCGGCCGCCCGGGCCTCGAAGGCCAGCGCGGCGGCGAGGGCGACCGAGTCGGGGCCGCCGCTGCAGGCGGCCAGCACCGGCGCCGGGGAGACCCGCAGGCCGGCCCGGACGGCGGACCGCAGGACCGCGACCGCGCGCGGCGGACCGGCCATGCTCGTCGGCGCCCCCCGGGCTCAGGCGGTGATGGCCGGGCGGCCGTGCACCCGCTCCACCCAGCGCGCGGGCTCGGTCAGCTCCTCGATGCGGGGCAGGTTCGCCGGCCCCTCCCACACGCGGTTGAGGCCCTCCATGCCGACCAGGTCGACGACACCGCCGACGAAACGCCGGCCGTCGGCGTACTGCTTCATCTTCTGCTCCAGACCCAGCAGCCGGCGCAGCACGCGGTCCAGCGGGCCGCGGCCCTTGCGGCGCTGGGCGAACCGCTTGCGCAGCGTCCGCACCGACGGGACGACGTCCGGGCCGACGCCGTCCATGACGTACTCGGCGTGCCCCTCGACGAGGCTCATCACCGCGGTGACCCGGTCGAGGACCTCACGCTGGCGCGGGTCCTGCACCAGCGCCATGAGGCCGGAGTCGTCGCCGCCCTCGCCGCCGCGGATGGCGTCGGTGACGCCGCGCAGCACGTCGCGCAGCCGGTCGCGCAGCACGTCCGGGGTCAGGTCGGTGGCCTCCACGAACTCGCCGACCTGCGCCTCGAGGTGCTCGCGCAGCCACGGGACGGCCGTGAACTGCAGCTGGTGGGTGACCTCGTGCAGGCAGACCCACAGCCGGAAGTCCGAGGGCTCCACGCCGAGCTTGCGCTCCGCGTCGACGATGTTGGGGGCGACCAGCAGGAGCCGGCCGCCGGTGCCGAACACCTCGTACTGGCCGAGGACGCGGGAGCTGAGGAAGGCGAGGACGCCGCCGGCCTGGACGCCGGTGGCCCGGGAGCCGATGGCGGTGGCCAGCGGGCCGGGCCGGGTCTCCTGCCGGGCGGCGAGGGCGTCGACCAGCGGGTCGAGCAGGGCCTGCATCCCCGCGGTGTTGGCGTCCACCCAGGCCGGCCGGTCGACCACGGCGACCTGGGGCACCGGACCCCCGGGCACCGGGGACAGCCCGGTCAGCCCCTCGACGTGGGCGACGGCGACCGCGGCCTGCTCGTGCAGCTCGCGGACGACGGCGGTGGCCTCCTCCCGCGTCGTCTCGGGGCCGGGGCCGACGAGGCGGCGGGCGGTGCGTCCGGCGAGCTCCCAGTCGACCATGGCGGAGGCGCTGCTCATCGCCTCACCGTACAGAAAGGACTCTCCTGCCCCCCACTGCTCGCGAGCTCGCAGCGGACCCCTGCAGGAGAGCCTAACGGCAGCCGCAGGCGGCCAGCGCGGCCGCGACCGCGTCGAGGGCGGCCTCGGCGGCGAGCACGTCGCCGGGCGCGTCGTCGGCGACCACGGCGAACACCAGCGGCCGCCCGTCGGCGGTGACGACCGTGCCGGCCAGGCCGTGCACCCCGAGCAGCGTGCCGGTCTTGGCCCGGACCGCACCGGGCGCGGTGGCCGGGTCGGCGTCCCCCCGGTCGGCCAGCGTGCCGTCGTAGCCGGCGACCGCCAGGCCGGGCAGCAGGGCGGACAGGCCCGGCGCCGAGCCGTCGGCGGCGGCGGTGAGCAGGTCGGCCAGCAGCGAGACCGGCACCCGGTCGCCCGCGGCCAGCCCGCTGCCGTCGGCCAGCTCGAGCCCGGTGGTGTCGAAGCCGGCGTCCTCGATCGCGTCGGTCACCCCCTGCGCGGCACCCTGGAAGGTGGCGGGCAGGCCGCGCGCGAGGGCCACGTGCCGGGCGAGCGCCTCGGCGAGCACGTTGTCCGACAGGGAGAGCGACTGCTCGACCAGCCGGGCGACCGGCGCGGACTCCACCGTGGCGAGGGTGTCGCCCTCCGCGGGGGCCTCGCCGAGCACGACCGCGGCGCCGGGGACGCCGAGTGCCTCGGCCAGGGCGGCACCGGCGTCGAGCCCGGGCTGCCCGCTGCGCGCCGTCTCGCCCGGCCGCACCCGGGCGCCGTCGACGGCGGTGGCGGTGATCGGCGCCGCGTAGCTCGACGGCGCGTCGTCCGGACCCCACCCCGGCGCGGTGAGCGGGCCCTCGAACAGCGAGCTGTCGACGACCACGCGGGTCACCGGCGTCCCCGGGGGCAGCGCCTCCTGCACCTGGGCGGCGAGGTCGGCGACGGTGGGCGCGCCGGGGTAGGTCAGGGAGGGGTCGGTGCGCGAGAGGGTGGAGTCGCCGCCGCCGACGAGCACCACCTCCCCGGGCGCGGCCCCGGCCACCACCCGCGTCTCCAGGGTGGCGTCGGGGCCGAGGGTGGTCAGCGCGGCCGCGGCGGTCAGCAGCTTCGCGGTGGAGGCCGGGGTGACCGGGTCGGTGGCGTCGCGGTCGAGCAGCACCTCCCCGGTGAGGACGTCGACGACCGCGGCCGACACGCCGGGGCCGAGCGCCGGCGCCGACAGCAGCGGGGCCAGCGCGGCCTCCAGCGCGGCCGGGTCGGGGGCCGGCGCCTCCCGCGTCAGGCCGGCGAGCACCGGGTCGGCCCCGGGCACCTCCGGCAGCTCGGGGACGGCGACCGCGGGCCCGGCGTCGCCGCCGCCCGGGGTGCCCCACGGGACCACCAGGAACACCACCAGGGCGACCACGGCGAGCACCGCCAGCCCCCCCAGCGTGACCCGGCGGCGGAACCTCGAGTACCGCGGCGTGACGGTCGCCGGCCCGCTCGGCGCGATGGTGCCCACCCCCAGGAGTGACTCCGCCGGGGAGGGCGCAGCCACGGTGGGCCACACTACGTGCCGTGCAGTTCGACGTGACGATCGAGATCCCGAAGGGCCAGCGGAACAAGTACGAGCTGGACCACGCCACCGGACGCATCCGCCTGGACCGGATGCTGTTCACCTCCACCCGCTACCCGGCGGACTACGGCTACATCGAGAACACCCTGGGCATGGACGGCGACCCGCTCGATGCCCTGGTGCTGCTCGAGGAGCCGACCTTCCCCGGGTGCCTGATCACCTGCCGGGCCATCGGCATGTTCCGGATGACCGACGAGAAGGGCGGTGACGACAAGGTCCTCTGCGTGCCGGCGACCGACCCGCGGATGGCCCACCTCACCGACATCGGCGACGTGTCGGAGTTCGACCGGCTCGAGATCCAGCACTTCTTCGAGACCTACAAGGACCTCGAGCCCGGCAAGTCGGTCGAGGGCGCCGAGTGGGTCGGCCGCGCCGACGCCGAGGCCGAGATCGAGGCCTCCCTCGCCCGCGCCCAGGAAGGCGCCGCCCACCACTGAAAGAGGACCCCGTCCTCCCCACCCTTCGCAGGCTCAGGGCGGTGCCCTGGACGGGGCCTTCAGGAGCGCCGGCCGGCCCTCTCGAGCGGGCAGCAGAGCGCACGACGGACGCCGACGGCGGTGTCCCCGGATCCCGGGGGCACCGCCGTCGCCGTCCCGACCCCGCGGGTCGGGTCAGCCCCGCGCGTCGGGCAGGACCGCGGGCAGGAAGCCGGAGGCGCTGGTGCCCGTTCGGGGTCAGGGCTGCAAGGTCGTCACGGAACCCCGCTGTGGAGGACCAGGGGCCAGGGACTCGCTAGTGCCATCGCTCCTCGGGCCGACCGGCCGCCCAGCGGCTCGTCGACTTCCTGGGGGGCGGCGGCTGCGGCTTACCCCGCCCCCGCCACCACATGACTGCGACGGCGACGACCACGGTCGCACCGCACACGGTGAGGAGGAGCGGTAACCACAGCGGCTCATCGCGGTCGCCGTCAGAGAGGGAGAGCACGATGCCCAGAGTCGCCAGCGCAGGACCGAGCGCTAGCCAGAGGGACGGGGGCCGCCGGTCTGCCCGATTCACGATCGCCACGCGCCTTCGGCACACCCGCTCCTGGCCACGCCCATGATCGACACCGTAGGGCTGGCAACGCCGCGCTCCGGCCGGATCGGGCTCTCCGGCGGCGCGTCCACCCGCTCGAGTGGGATCACAGCATCCTGACGACGCATCGGTGACTCCGTCCAGAAGGACGAAACCCCTGACGGAAGCTGAGCCGCCTGTCGGAATCGAACCGACGACCTTCTCATTACGAGTGAGATGCTCTACCGACTGAGCTAAGGCGGCGGGCGTGCGGGCAACAGCCTACGACACGGGCGCCAACGACCCGCGCCGCCCCGCCCCGGTCAGGCCGGCAGCCGCAGCGCCACCGTCAGCGCCTCCACCGCCACCTGCGGCTTGACGTTCTGGGCCAGCGCCGTCCGGCAGTCGAGGACGGCGCCGATGCGGCGCAGCGCCCCCTCCGGCCCGATGCGGGCCGCGAGCTCCTCGGCGTCGGGGCGGCGGTCGGGGTGGGCCAGCGTCGGCGGCTCCCCGCCCTCGGCGCGGACGACGGCGAGCACGAGGGCGTCGCGGTAGAGCGCCGCGAGGTCGACCAGCGCCCGGTCCAGCGAGTCCCGGCCGAGCCGGGTCGCCCGGCTCTTCTGCCGCTTCTCCAGCTCCTTGAGCTGGCCGGCCCCGCGGCTGGCCGCGGCCACGCCGGGCCCGCGGGCCCCCACGCCCAGGGAGGCCTTCACGGCCTCGGTCTCGGCGCCGTCGAGCTCGGCGACGGCCCGGTCGGACTCCTCCTTGGCCGCGCTGACCAGGTCGTCGGCGGCGTTGAGGCAGGCGGCCAGGGACACCAGGGACAGCGGCACGTCCAGCACGGCCTTGCGGGCCAGCCGGGCGGCCTCGTCGCGGGCGAGGTGCCGGGCCCTGCCGACGTGACCGCCGGCGGCCGCGGCCGACCAGGCGGCCAGCGCGGGGTCGACGCCGTCCCGGCGGACCAGGACGTCGGCGACCGCGTCGACCGGCGGCTGGCGCAGGCCCACCACCCGGCACCGCGAGCGGATGGTGACCGGGACGTCCTCGGGATGCAGGCTCGGGGCGCAGAGCAGGAAGACGGTGCGCGGGGGCGGCTCCTCGAGCATCTTCAGCACGGTGTTGTACGCCTGCTCGGTCATGCGGTCGGCGTCCTCGACCAGCACGATCTGCCAGCGCCCGAGGGACGGCGCCCGGCCGGCGATGCGCACCAGCTCGCGCACCTCCGCCACTCCCAGCGAGAGGCCCTCGGGGACGACGGTCTGGACGTCGGCGTGGGTCCCGGCGAGCACCGTGCGGCAGGAGTGGCAGGCGGCCGGGTCGGCGTGCAGGCCGCCGTCCGGGCACTGCAACGCCGCGGCGAAGGCCCGCGCGGCGACCGACCGGCCGGAGCCGGGCGGGCCGGTGAACAGCCACGCGTGGGTCATCGCGGCCGGCTGCGCCACGGCGGCCCGGAGCTCGGCGACCACCGCCGGCTGCCCGATGACCCGCGCCCAGACCCCGTCGCTCACGCGCGCACCCCCAGCAGCTCCCCCACCCGGCCGCGGACGGCCGCGGCCAGCTCCTCCACCGGGCGGGCCGCGTCGAGCACGAGGTAGCGCCCCGGCTCGGCGGCGGCCAGCGCGCGGAAGGTCTCCCGGACCCGCCGGTGGAACCCCAGCGACTCCGACTCCAGCCGGTCGGCCGCCGCCCGCCCGCGGGCCCGGGCCAGCCCCGCCTCCGGGGGCAGGTCGAGCAGCACGGTGAGGTCGGGGACCAGGCCGCCGGTGGCCCACGCCGACAGCGCGCGGACCTCCTCCACCGGGATGGTCCGCCCGGCCCCCTGGTAGGCCAGGGAGCTGTCGACGTACCGGTCGGTGACCACGACCTCCCCGGCCGCCAGGGCCGGCCGGAGGACGGCGTGCGCGTGCTGCGCCCGGTCGGCGGCGTAGAGCAGCGCCTCGGCGCGGGGCGCCAGACCGGTGTGCGCCCGGTCGAGCACGATCCCCCGCACGGCGGCGCCGACGGGCGTGCCGCCGGGTTCCCGGGTGGCGCGCGCGGGCCGCCCCTGCCCGGTGAGCCACTCGACGAGCAGCCGCACCTGGGTGGACTTGCCCGCACCCTCGCCGCCCTCGAAGGCGACGAACAGCCCCGGCCGGCCCGCGGGGTCGGCGGCCCGGCCGGTGGACTCGACGGGCGGGACGGGGCGGCCGTCGTCGGACTCGGGAATCGCTGGGCTCCTCGGCGGTGGGGTGCGACCGCGCGCCACGCTACCGGCCGGCACCGACCGTCCCCGGTCGCGCGGGCCTACGGTCGGCGCGTGGCCCCCTCCGGTGCCTGGGACCCCTCCGGCTACCTGCGCTTCGCCGGCGAGCGGGCCCGCCCCTTCGCCGACCTGCTGGCCCGGGTCGATGCCCGGGCCCCCTCGGTCGTCGTCGACCTCGGCTGCGGGGAGGGGGCGTTGACCGCCTCCCTCGCCGACCACTGGCCCGGCGCGGTGGTGACCGGCGTCGACTCCTCGGCGGAGATGCTCGCCGCGGCGGCCGCGCACGCCCGGCCCGGCCGGGTGGGCTTCGTGCGGGCCGACGTGCGCGACTGGCGCCCGGACGCGCCGGTCGACGTCCTGGTGACCAACGCCGTCCTGCACTGGGTGCCGGGGCACGCGGCGCTGCTGCGCCGGTGGGCCGCGGACCTCGCCCCCGGCGGCTGGCTGGCCCTGCAGGTGCCCGGCAACCAGGCGGCGCCCACGCACGTCCTGCTGGCCGGGCTGTGCCGCTCGCCGCGGTGGGCGGGCCGGCTGGCCGGGGCCGCGCCCGCCGCCGACGCCGTGCTCGACCCGGCCGGCTACCTGGGCGTGCTGGAGGAGGCCGGGCTGGCCGCCGAGGCCTGGGAGACGACCTACCTGCACGTGCTCACCGGCGCGGACCCGGTGCTGGCCTGGGTCCGCAGCACCGTGCTGCGCCCGGTCCTGGCCCGGCTGGCCGACGACGACGCCGCGGAGCTGACCGCCGCGTACGCCGCCCTCCTGCGGGAGGCCTACCCCCGCCGGCCGGACGGGACGACGCTGCTGCCGTTCCGCCGGGTGTTCGCGGTCGCTCAGGCGGGGACGAGCCGGTAGGCGTCGGTCCGGTAGGGCAGCTCCAGCTCGGCCCGCCCCCGGGTGTCGGGGTGGTCGGCGAGCACGGCGGCCACCCGGCCCAGGAACTCCGCGCGGCGGGCGTCGTCCATGGTGGCGACGTAGCTGCGGGTGCCGATGCCGGCGACCACCTGGGCCGGGGTCACCCGCTGGACGAACCGGGACCGGGTGCGGGTCGCGGTGGCGCCCAGCTCGCGGGCGAACTCGACCACGACGCGCTGGTCGGCCTCGTGGTCGCGGGCCTCGGCGGCCAGCACCTCCCCCATCGCCCGCACCCAGGGCACGTCCTCGTCGCGGGTGTTCCACACCAGGCCCACCACGCCACCGGGTCGCAGCACCCGGCGCATCTCCGCGGCGGCCGGGCCGGGGTCGAACCAGTGCGCGGCCTGCCCCGTGACGACGGCGTCCACGGCGGCGTCCGGCAGGGGCACCTGCTCGGCGCCGCCGGCGAGGGCGCGGGCACCGGGGTGCCGGGCCCGCAGCTCGGCGAGCATCTCCCCGGCCGGGTCGACGGCGACGACCTCGTGCCCGGCGGCCAGGAGGGCGCCGGTCAGCAGCCCGGTGCCGGCGCCCAGGTCGAGGACCTGGAGCGGGCGGTCGCCGAGGACCGCCGTGACCGCCTCGGCCGGGTAGCCCGGCCGGAGGGCGGCGTAGGCGGCGGCGACGGAGCCGAAGGAGGTCCGCCGCCGCTGCCGGTCCTGGGCGCCGAGGTCACCGGTCGGCACGGGGCTCAGCCGGCGGGGACCGAGTCGCTGCCGGTGGAGGCGGTCCTCGCCGCCGTGCCCTTCTTCGCGGCCGTGGTCTTCGCGGCCGCGGCCTTCTTCGCCGTGGCCTTCTTCGCCGTGCTCTTCGTCGCCGTGGTCTTCTTCGCCGTGGTCGTGGCCGCGGGGGCCTTCTTCCGGGTGGCCTTCTTGGTGCTCGGGCGCGCCCGGCGGTCGGCGAGGAGCTCGGCGGCCCGGTCGAGGCTGATCGTCTCGACGTCGTCGCCCTTGCGCAGGCTGGCGTTGGTCTCGCCGTCGGTGACGTACGGCCCGAACCGGCCCTCCCGCACGGTCACCTGCCCCTGGCTCACCGGGTCGACCCCCAGCTCCTTGAGCGGGGCGGCCGCGGCCCGGCGGCCACGCTGCTTGGGCTGGGCGAACAGCGCCAGCGCCTCGTCGAGGGTGACCGCGAACAGCGCGGCCTCGCTGTCGAGGGACCGGGAGTCGCTGCCCTTCTTCAGGTAGGGCCCGTACCGGCCGTTGAGCGCCTGCACCTCCTCGCCGTCCGGCGCGGTGCCGACCGTGCGCGGCAGCGTCAGCAGCCGGAGGGCCTCCTCGAGGGTGACCGTCTCCGGCGACATGGAGGAGAACAGGCTCGCCGTCCGCGGGGCCTCCTTGCCGCCCTCGGGGACGACCGTGGTCACGTAGGGCCCGTACCGGCCGGCCTTCACCTCGATCGGGAGGCCCGACTCCGGGTCGGTCCCCAGCCGGCGGTCACCGGAGGGCGCGGCCAGGAGCTCGGCCACCTTCTCCTGGGTCAGCTCGTCGGGCGGGAGGTCCTCGGGCAGGCTCACGCGGGGGCCGTCGTCGCCGCCCACCTGCAGGTAGGGGCCGTAGCGGCCGACCCGGACGACGACCCGCTCGCCGTCCGGCCCGGTGGCGCGCAGCGGGATGGAGTTGACGCCCCGGGCGTCGATCTCCTCCAGCTGCTGGCCGATGACCTGCTTGAGCCCCCCGGAGGCGGCGATGCCGCCGGCGTGCCGGCCGGCGCCGCCGAAGTAGAACTCGGTCAGCCAGTCGACCCGGCCCAGCTCCCCGCTGGCGATCTCGTCGAGCTCGTTCTCCAGGGACGCGGTGAAGTCGTAGTCGACCAGCGCCGCGAAGTGCTGCTCGAGCAGGTTGACCACGGCGAAGGCGACGAAGGAGGGCACCAGCGCCGAGCCCTTCTTCCACACGTACCCGCGGTCCTGGATCGTCTGCATGATCGAGGCGTAGGTCGAGGGCCGGCCGATGCCGAGCTCCTCCAGCCGGGCCACCAGGCTCGGCTCGGTGTAGCGGGACGGCGGCGTCGTGCTGTGCCCCTTGGGCTCCAGCTCGCGGGTGTCGAGCTGCTCGCCGCGCGCCAGGCGGGGCAGCCGACGCTCGGCGTCGTCGCTGCCGTGGTCGTCGTCGCCGGCGGCGCCCTCGTCCCGGGACTCGACGTAGGCCCGCAGGAAGCCGGGGAAGGTGATCGTGCGGCCGCTGGCGGTGAACTCGACGGCCTCGTCGGTGCTGCTGCGCCCGGCCAGCCGGATGCTCACGGTCTGCCCGACGGCGTCGGCCATCTGCGAGGCCACCGTGCGCTGCCAGATCAGCTCGTAGAGCCGGAACTCGTCCCGGGCCAGCTGCGCCGCGAGCTGGCCTGGCGTCCGGAAGCTGTCGCCGGCCGGGCGGACCGCCTCGTGCGCCTCCTGGGCGCCCTTGGCCTTCTTGGCGTACCGGCGCGGCTCGGCGGGGACGAAGGCGTCGCCGTAGAGCTGGCGGGCCTGCGTGCGCGCGGCGTTGATCGCCTCGTCGGAGAGGTTGGTCGAGTCGGTCCGCATGTAGGTGATGTGGCCGTTCTCGTACAGGCGCTGGGCCACGCGCATCACCTGCGCCGAGGACCAGCCCAGCTTGCGCCCGGCCTCCATCTGCAGCGTGGAGGTGGTGAAGGGGGCGTAAGGCCGGCGGCGGTAGGGCTTCTCGTCGACCCGGCTGACCGTGACCTGGCGGCCCTCCAGCCGGGCGGCGAGCCCGCGCGCCCCCGCCTCGTCGAGGTGCACGACCTCGCCGGTCACCCGACCGGTGGCCGGGTCGAAGTCCCGCCCGGTGGCCACCCGGCTGTCGTCGACGCTCACCAGCCGCGCCCGCAGCGTGGCGGGCTCCCCCTCGTCGGTGGCCGCCCGGTCGCCGGTGACGGCGAAGGTCCCCTCGAGGGACCAGTAGTCGGCCGAGACGAACGCCATCCGCTCCCGCTCGCGCTCCACGACGATGCGGGTCGCCACCGATTGCACGCGCCCGGCCGACAGCTTCGGCAGGACCTTCTTCCACAGCACGGGGCTGACCTCGTAGCCGTAGAGCCGGTCGAGGATGCGGCGGGTCTCCTGCGCGTCGACCAGCGCGGTGTCCAGCTCCCGGGGGTTGGCCACCGCCCGCGCGATGGCCTCGGGGGTGATCTCGTGGAACACCATCCGGCGCACCGGCACGCGGGGCTTGAGGGTGTCGACCAGGTGCCAGGCGATGGCCTCGCCCTCGCGGTCCTCATCGGTGGCGAGGTAGACCTCGCTGGCCTGCTTGACCAGCTGCCGGAGCCGGGTGACCTGCTGCCTGCGGTCGGGGCTGACGACGTACAGCGGCTCGAAGGCGTTGTCGACGTCCACGCCGAGCCGCGCCCACGACGCGCCCTTGTGCTCGGCCGGGACGTCGGCGGCGTTGCGCGGCAGGTCGCGGATGTGCCCGACGCTGGCCTCGACGACGTAGCCGCCGCCCAGGTACCCGGCGATCTTGTTGGCCTTGGTGGGCGACTCCACGATGACCAGCGGCCGCCCTCCGGCGGCCGCCGTGCGCGAGCGGGCGGGCGTTCGCGTGCCGCCCGAGGTGCTCGGGTCGGTCTCGCTGCCGGTCTTCGCGGTCTTCGTGGGGGCCACGGTGCTCCTGTCGGTAACGCTGGCTGCGGGCGCCGGATCCGGCGCCAGGGCGGACGCCATCGCTGCGCGTACACCCTCGGCGACGCCACGGTAGGCCACGATCGGGACGCCGGTCCGGGCGGCGACCCCTCGTCGGTGTGCCGCCGGTGCCCTTCCGCGCTGCAAGGGGTGGGCCGCGCCCGGTGTTCCCGGCCGCCCGCCGGGCCGTCCCCGGAGGGCGCCGGGCCGTCACCGGAGGGCGCCGGGCCGTCACGGGAGGGCGGTCCGGTCAGCGTTGCCCGGCGACCACCTCACCGACGGCCGGGAGGGTGGGCCGGTCGGGGTCCAGGTACCCGGTGTGCCCCGTCGTCCACGACGTCGGCAGCGGCTCGGCACCCACCCGCGGGTTGTCGGTCTCGGTGCCGTACCAGTCCGCCAGCCAGGTGATCGGGTCCGCCGGCGAGGAGGACTCGTACACCTCCGGCGCCTCCAGCCCCGCGGCGTCGTTGTCCAGCCCCGGGCTGCCGAGCAGCACGAGGGCGTCGGCGGCCAACCGGCCCGGCTCGTCGGCGGCCCGGTCCACCACCACCGTGCCGTAGCTGTGCGCGACGACGGTGACCCTGCCGGGCCGGTCCGCCCGCGTGGCGGCCAGCCCGTCGAGGGCCGCGTCGAGCGCCCGCCCGCCGTGCCACGAGGCCCCGGGCAGGGGTGCACCGAGCACGGACGGCGGCCGGTAGCCCAGCCAGGCGACCGTCGCGACCGCGAGGCCGGGGGACGCGGCGAGGGCGGCGTCCCCGACCGCCGCGGCGCCGCGGGTGAGCTCGTCGAGATCCCCCACCGGGTCGTTGCCGACACCGGGGACGAGCAGGCTGACCGCGTCGGCGGTGTCGAGGTCACCGAGGCCCAGCGCGACCAGCTCCTCCGCGGGCCGGAACTGCCACAGCTGCACCTGCTGGCCGGCGTCCTCCCGCGCGGCGACCTCCCGCGCGACCGCCACGGCGACGGGGTGCCCCGGATCGGCCGGATCGGCGAGGACGGCGTCGAGGTGCCGGCGGTTGGCCTCGTCCCGCGCCCAGGCCGGCACCCCGTCGAGCGACCCGACGAGCACCGGGGTGCGCTCGATCGCCCGCTCGCGCTGGGCGGTCGACAGGCCGGCCCACCAGTCGGCGACCCGCCCGGGCGGCGCGCCGAGCAGCAGCGTCGGGTGCGGCGCGGGTGGCGCGCCGACCAGCCCGCTGAGCGCCGGGAAGCCGGCCGGGCCGACGGCCGGGCCCACGCCCGTGGCGGCGAGGGCGTCGGCGGCCGCAGCCGCGGCCAGGACCGCGCCCGCCGCCGCCTCGAGGGCCTCCTCGGCCAGCTGCTGGGCGCGGAGGGCCGTGGCGGTGTCGTCGACGTCGAGCCCGGGCACCAGCGGGTCGGCGCCCACCCCGCCCGCCGCCGGGCCCAGGCCGACCAGCCGGCCGGCGTCGTCGAGCCGCACCGGCACCGACGCCGCCGTCACCAGCGCCCGGGCAGCCAGCTCCTGCGCCGTCGCCGCCGCGCCCAGCAGCGCCCGGGCCTGGTCCAGCGAGCCGGTCAGCGCGCCCGTGACCGCCGCCAGCACGGTCGACACCTCGGTCAGGGCCGCCCCCGCCGCG
Source organism: Geodermatophilus marinus (assembly GCF_003428645.1). GTDB lineage: Bacteria > Actinomycetota > Actinomycetes > Mycobacteriales > Geodermatophilaceae > Geodermatophilus. Next base: position 59,354 of record NZ_QVQH01000004.1, read on the forward strand.
GTGCCCGCCGGCCCGTACCAGCAGTCGGTGCCCCCGAGCGCCCGGCCGACCGCCTCGGTGCGGCCGCGCCAGGCGGGGAGCCGGTCGGCGACAGCCGACAGCGTCCACACCGCACCGCGCAGGAGGGGGACGTCCCAGCCCGCCACCTCGGTCAGCGGCGCGGTCACCGGCCCGCCACCCCGGCCCGGCCGGTGAGCAGCCGGTCGGACAGCGCCGCGTCGAGCTGCCGGTAGGAGGCCACCGCCTCGCGCAGGGTGCCGGCCAGCGCCCCGGTGTGACCGGCGACGAGACCGAGCAGCAGCGCCCACCCGTGCGCTGCCCCGGCCGCCGGCCCGCCCGCGGCCGACCCCAGCGCGGCGCCCAGCGACCCGGCGGTCGAGCGGCACAGGCCCGCGTCGTCGTCCAGGTCGCGGGCGAGGGCGGCCAGGTCGTCGGCCAGCGCCTCGATGGCCTCGAACTGGGCGGCGATCGTCGTGGACACGCAGGCACCTCCGGCTCCGGCCGGCCACTCCCGGCCGGCGCGGAGCCGGACGCTAGGCCGCGGCCGGGACGGCCCCGCCCGCTGCGTCCACAGGCCCGGGACCGGTCCACAGGCCCGTGCGGCGGCCTCCGCCCGGCGCGGGCCGGGCGGAGGCTGCCGGGCGTGCGATCAGGGGACCGAGGTGGTCAGCTCGTCGTCGGTCTGCGCCGGTGCGCCGCCGACGACGACCGACCGCCGCTTGGAGACCACGACCGCGGCGACGACCACGGCCACGGAGACCAGCGCGATCGCCACCCGCAGGGCGGTGTTCTGGTCGTCGCCCACCGACATGCCCACGACCGCCGGGGCGATGAGCAGCGCCACGAGGTTCATCACCTTGATCAGCGGGTTGATGGCCGGGCCGGCGGTGTCCTTGAACGGGTCGCCGACGGTGTCGCCGATGACGGTCGCCGCGTGCGCCTCGCTGCCCTTCCCGCCGAAGGCGCCGTCCTCGACCATCTTCTTGGCGTTGTCCCAGGCGCCGCCGGAGTTGGCGAGGAAGACCGCCATCAGCGTGCCGGCCGCGATGGCCCCCACGAGGTAGGCGGCCAGCGGGCCGAAGCCGAGGCCGAAGCCGACCGCGACCGGGGCGAGGACGGCCAGCAGGCCGGGGGTGGCCAGCTCGCGCAGCGAGTCCTTGGTGCAGATGTCGACGACCCGGCTGTAGTCCGGGCGCTCGCTGAAGTCCATGATCCCCGGGCGGGTGCGGAACTGCTCGCGCACCTCGAACACCACGCGGCCGGCCGCCCGCGAGACGGCGTTGATGGCCAGCCCGGAGAAGAAGAACACGACGGCCGCGCCGATCACCGCGCCCACGATGTTGTTCGGGTTCACCAGGCTGAAGGCGTCGTCGAGGGTGGTGCCGGCCTCCTCGAGGGCCACGGCGATCTGCGCGTTGTAGGAGCCGAAGAGCGCCGTGGCCGCCAGCACCGCCGTGGCGATGGCGATGCCCTTGGTGATCGCCTTGGTGGTGTTGCCGACCGCGTCGAGGTCGGTGAGCACCCGGGCGCCCTCCTCGTCGAGGTCGCCGGACATCTCGGCGATCCCCTGGGCGTTGTCGCTGACCGGGCCGAAGGTGTCCATGGAGACGATGACCCCGGCGGTGGTCAGCAGGCCGCAGCCGGCCAGCGCCACGGCGTACAGGGCGGCACCCCCACCGATGAGGAAGGCGCCGTAGACGGCGGCGCCGATGAGCAGCGCCGCGTAGACCGCCGACTCCAGGCCCAGCGAGATGCCGGAGAGGATGACGGTGGCGGGGCCGGTCAGCGAGCTGCGCCCCACGTCCTGCACCGGCTTCCGGCTCGTCTCGGTGAAGTAGCCGGTGAGCTGCTGGATCGCCGCGGCGAGCACGATGCCGACCAGCACCGCCACGAACCCGAGCACCTGCGGGCTGACCACGGAGTCGGGGACGTCGGCGACGCTGGGCAGCACGGTGAACGACGCCACCGCGACCAGCACCAGGGAGACCACCGCGGAGGTGAAGAAGCCGCGGTTGATCGGCGCCAGCCCGCTGGAGTCGCTCTTGCCCGGGTTGCTGGCCAGGATGCCGACCACCGAGGCGATGATCCCGATGGCCGCGACGGTCAGCGGGAAGACCATGCCCACCGCGCCGAAGAAGACCTGGCCCAGGATCAGCGCCGCCACCAGCGTCACGGCGTAGGACTCGAAGAGGTCGGCGGCCATGCCGGCGCAGTCGCCCACGTTGTCCCCGACGTTGTCGGCGATGGTGGCGGCGTTGCGCGGGTCGTCCTCGGGGATCCCGGCCTCGACCTTCCCGACGAGGTCGGCGCCGACGTCGGCGGCCTTGGTGAAGATGCCGCCGCCGACCCGCATGAACATCGCCAGCAGCGCGCCGCCGAAGCCGAAGCCCTCCAGGACGACCGGCGCGGTCTCGTCGAACAGCAGCAGGGCCAGCGCGGCACCGAACAGCCCGAGGCCGACGGTGATCATCCCGCAGACGCCACCGGTCCGGTACGCGATGCGGAAGGCGGGCCGGTAGCCGCCGGTCCGGGCGGCCGCGGCCACCCGGACGTTGCCGCGCGTGGCCAGGGTCATGCCGATGAACCCGACGAGGGCGGAGAACAGCGCCCCCACCAGGAAGAACAGCGCCCGGCCGATGCGGGTCCCCCACCCGCCGTCGGCCACCGGGAGCACGAGCAGCAGCAGGAAGACGATGACGGCGAAGACGCCGAGGGTCCGGAACTGGCGGCGCAGGTACGCGGCCGCACCCTCCTGCACCGCCCGCGCGATGTCGCGCATCGTCGGCGTCCCCTGGTCCGCGGCCATGACCGCGCGCACCAGGTAGGCGGCGAAGGCGAGGGCGGCGATCGAGATGGCGAGGACGATCGTCACCAGGACGACGTCCCCGCCGGAGAGTGCGCTGTCCGGCATGTGTTCCCTCCAAGTGGGTCGACAGCCCCCGGGGCACGCGCGCTCCGGTCGGCGGAAGTGGGCGTCCAGCCGCCCGGGGCGGCTTCCCGAGCGCCTGGGTGCCGCGTGAGTGTAAGGGAGATCACACCGTGTGTCGTCGTCCCGCCGGACGTCCGGTGGCGGCGGGCCGCGCGCCCGCGCGGGGTTGCCCCGCGGTGTGACAGTGGTGGGGTGACCACGCTCCACCCGGTCCGCTCGGCTCCCCCCGGCGCGGACCCCCTTCCCCCGGGTGGCCCCCTCCCGACGGGTCCCGCGCTGCCCGGCGCGGACCTGCTCGCCGACGTCCTCGCCGGCACGCCCGAGGAGGAGCACCCGGTCACCCACGTCCACCGCGTCCGCGCCCGCCCCAGCCGCACGGCCCCCTGGCCGGAGTGGGTGCCCCCGGCGCTGCGCGAGCGCCTCGCCGCCACCGGGGTCGGCCGCCCGTGGCGCCACCAGGTCGAGGCGGCCCGGCTGGCCCGCGAGGGCCGGCACGTGGTGGTGGCGACCGGCACCGCCTCCGGGAAGTCGCTGGCCTACCAGGTCCCCGCCCTGACCCGGCTGGCCGAGGACCCGCGCGCCTGCGTGCTCTACCTCGCCCCGACCAAGGCCCTCGCCCGGGACCAGCTCGCCGCGGTGACCGCCCTGGCCGACCCCTCGGTGCGGCCCGCCGCCTACGACGGCGACACCCCGGCCGAGGAGCGGGACTGGGTGCGCCGGCACTCGCGGTGGATCGTCACCAACCCGGACATGCTGCACCGCGGCGTGCTCCCGGCCCACCAGCGCTGGTCGAGCACGCTGCGCCGGGTCGCCTACGTCGTCGTCGACGAGTGCCACGCCTACCGCGGCGTGTTCGGCTCGCACGTGGCGCACGTGCTGCGCCGGCTGCGGCGGATCTGCCGCCGCTACGGCGCCGAACCGGTGTTCCTGCTGGCCTCGGCGACCGTGGCCGAGCCGGCGGAGGCCGCCGGCCGCCTGGTGGGTGCGCCGGTGGTCGCCGTGACCGACGACGGCTCGCCCCGGCCCGGCGCCACCTTCGCCCTGTGGGAGCCGCCGCTGACCGAGCGCACCGGCGAGCACGGCGCCCCGCTGCGCCGCTCGGCGGCCGCGGACGCCGCCACCCTGCTGGCCGACCTGGTCGAGCGGGGCGCGCGGACGCTGGCCTTCGTCCGCTCGCGGCGCAGCGCCGAGTCCGTGGCCGACCAGGCGCGGCGGGTGCTCCTCGACCGCGGCCGCGGCGACCTGGCCCGCCGGGTGGACAGCTACCGCGGCGGCTACCTGCCCGAGGAGCGGCGGGAGCTCGAGCGGGCCCTCTCCGCGGGAGAGCTGCTCGGGGTGGCCACCACCAACGCCCTCGAGCTCGGCATCGACATCGCCGGCCTGGACGCCGTCGTCCTCGCCGGCTACCCCGGCACGCTGGCCTCGCTCTGGCAGCAGGCGGGTCGGGCGGGCCGGGCCCAGCGCGAGTCGCTCGTGGTCTTCGTCGCCCGCGACGACCCGCTGGACCACTACCTCGCCCACCACCCGCGGGCGGTCTTCGGGCGGCCGGTCGAGGCCACGGTCACCGACCCGGCCAACCCGCACGTGCTCGGCCCGCAGCTGTGCTGCGCCGCCGCGGAGCTCCCGCTCGTCCCGGCCGACCTGCCCGACTTCGGCGGGCCGGCGGCCGAGGCCCGGCTGGCGGAACTGGTCGTCGAGGGCCTCGTCCGCCGCCGCCCGACCGGCTGGTACTGGGCCGGCCGCGGCCGGCCCGACGTGGACATCCGCGGCAGCGGGCTGGAGCCGGTCTCCATCATCGAGGGGGGCACCGGCCGCCTCCTCGGGACCGTCGACGGGGGCGCGGCGCACGCCACGGTCCACACCGGCGCCCTCTACGTCCACCGCGGCGAGACCTACGTGGTCGACGAGTTCTGCGTGGAGGACGCCTGCGCCGTCGTGCACGCCGACACCCCGGAGTGGACGACGGTGGCCCGGGACGTCACCGACCTCTCCATCGTGGGCACCGACCGGTCACGGCGGCTCGGCGCCGTGACCGCGCACACCGGCACCGTCGACGTCACCAACCAGGTGGTGGCCTACCAGCGGCGGCGGCAGGGCACCGGCGAGGTGCTGGCCGAGTTCCCGCTCGACCTGCCCCCGCGGCAGCTGCGCACCCGCGCGGTGTGGCTGACCCTCGACCACCGGGCGGTCGAGCGCGCCGAGGTCGACGACGCCGCGCTGCCCGGGTCCCTGCACGCGGCCGAGCACGCGGCGATCGGCATCCTGCCGCTGCTGGCCACCTGCGACCGCTGGGACCTCGGCGGACTGTCGACGGCGCTGCACCCCGACACGGGCACCGCGGCGGTGTTCGTCTACGACGGCCACCCCGGGGGCGCCGGTTTCGCCGACCGCGGGTTCGACGCCCTCCGCCGCTGGCTGCAGGCCACCCGGGCGACCGTGGCCAGCTGCGAGTGCGAGAGCGGCTGCCCCTCCTGCGTGCAGTCCCCGAAGTGCGGCAACGGCAACGACCCGCTGGACAAGGACGGCGCGGTCCGCGTGCTCGACGTGGTCCTCGACGAGCTCGCCGCCGCGGCGGAGCGGGGGACCGGGGACGGCGAGGACGTCGCGGCGGAGGGGCGCGCGGTCGGCGAGGCGCCCGACGGCGAGGCGTCCGACGGCGAGGCGCCCGACGGCGAGGCGCCCGACGGCGAGGCGCCCGACGGCGAGGCGCCCGACGGCGAGGCGCCCGACGGCGAGGCGCCCGACGGCGAGGTGCCCGCCGCCCCGCCGTCCGGGCCGGAGCGCCCGCCCGACGCGGAGGAGGACGATCTGGTGTTCTGACCCCGGCGGCAGTCAGGCCTCGACGTCGAAGGCCACCGCGCGGACCGGGGCGCCGTCGGCACCGGCCAGGCGCAGCGGCAGCACGCTGACGATCGGGTCGGACCCGGCGAGGGCGTCCAGCCCGCGCAGGTTCTCCACGATGACCCCGCCGGCGCCCAGCACCGCCAGGTGGGCGGCGAACCCCTCCGCCGGCTCCCCGCCGACCACGGTCTCGTCCAGGCTCAGCGCGTCCAGCCCCACCGTCCGCACCCCGGCGGCCACGAGGCGCTCGGCCGCCTCCCCGGTCAGGAAGGGGTGGTCGAGGTAGGCGTCGGTGCCCCAGTGCCGGTCCCAGCCGGTCCACAGCAGGAGCATGCGGCCGGGGGCCAGGCGCTCGGCGCAGGGGGCGAGGTCGGCCCACCCGATGCGGCCGTGCGGCGGCTTGCCGCGGACGTCGGCGACGACGGCCGGGCCGAGGAACAGCTCCAGCGGCAGCTCGTCGATGCGGGCGCCGTCCTCGAGGAAGTGGTACGGGGCGTCGACGTGGGTGCCGGTCTGGGAGCCCATGCGCACGTGCAGCACGTTGTAGCCCTCCACCGCGAGCGTCGCGGCCGGGCGGAGGCGGGCGACCGGGTCCCCCGGGTAGACGGGGGTGGCGTCCTCCAGCGGGTGGGAGAGGTCGACGACCCGCCCGATGCGCGGCCCGGTCACGGGGCGGGGGTGAGGGCCCACAGGACCTCGCAGCGCTCGATGTCCGACGGGTTGACCCAGGTGTGCGGCGTCGCGCCGGGCATCGTGAAGGCGTCCCCCTCGCCGAGCTCCACCGACTCACCCGGCAGCACCAGGCGCAGCCGCCCGCGCAGCACGTGGACGAACTCCACCGCGCAGGCCAGCGAGTAGAGCTCCGCACCCCCTCCGCCGCCGGGTTCCACCGTCGACCGGATGACCTGGAGCTCGCGCTGGGTGCCCGCCGTGAGCAGCACCTCCCGGAGCCCCTGCCCGCCGAAGTGGATCGGCGGCGCCTCGGCGGCACGCACCAGCGAGGTCTCCGGCGGCTGGAACAGCTGCCCCACCCCGATGCCGAGGACGCCGCAGACCGTGACCAGCGAGGCGACCGACGGTGAGACCTCGTCCCGCTCGAGCCGGCTGAGGAAGCCCTTGGTCAGGCCGGCCTGCGCCGCGACCGCCGCGAGGGTGAGCCCGGCCGCCTGCCGCGCCGCTCGCAGCCGCGCCCCGACCAACGCGTCCGCCGGGTCGTGCGGCCGCGCCAGCCGCCGGACCTCCCCTGCCATCCCCCACCCCTCGCTGCCGTGATCGTGCCCACTCCAGCATGCCGGACGTGAAGACCGCGAAACTTCTGTTGTCTGACAGGAAACCGCCCTCTAGCCTCGGCGCACCGCGGTGGGTGTGTCCACCGCCTCACCCCCCGGAGGAGCGCATGAGCGGGAGCGAGGTCGCCGGTCTGGCGGCCGCGCGGCGACCACGGGTCACCGAGGTCGAGCAGCACGGCATCGACACCATCCCGGCCGCCGAGCGCACCTCGCGGCCCTTCGACCTGTTCCGCATCCAGTTCGGCGGCGCGAACACCTTCGCCACCGTCATCCTGGGCACCTTCCCGGTGCTCCTGGGGCTGTCCCTGGTCGAGGCGGTCGCGGCCACCGTGACCGGCGTGGTGGTCGGCGCGCTGATCCTCATGCCGATGGGGCTCTTCGGCCCGCGCACCGGCACCAACAACGCGGTGTCCTCCGGGGCGCACTTCGGCGTCCGCGGCCGGGTGCTCGGGTCCTTCCTCTCCCTGTTGACCGCGATCTCGTTCTACTCGATCTCGGTGTGGGTCAGCGGTGACGCCCTCGTCGGGGCCGCCACCCGGCTGTTCGGGACGGGCGACTCCGACCTGCTCCGCGGCGTCGTCTACGCCGTCCTCGGCGCGCTGGTGATCCTGGTGGTCGTCTACGGCTACCAGCTGATGCTGCTGGTCAACAAGGTCGTCGTCCTGGCCAACACCGCGCTGATGCTGCTGGGGCTGGTGGCCTACGCCTCGCTGGTCGACCTGGGCTACGACCCGGGCCCGGACGCCTACGCCCTCGGCAGCTTCTGGCCCACCTTCGTGCTGTCCGCCCTGATCGTCATGGGCAACCCGATCAGCTTCGGCGCCTTCCTCGGCGACTGGTCGCGCTACATCCCGGCCGACACCCCGCCCCCGCGGCTGCTCACGGCCACCTTCCTCGGCCAGCTGGCCACCCTGGTGCCGTTCCTGTTCGGGGTCGGGACGGCGACGCTCGTGGCCGGCGAGGTCGACTACGTCGTCGCGCTCATCCAGGTGTCCCCGCTCTGGTACGCCGTCCTGCTCATGGTGGTGGCCTTCCTCGGCGGCATGTCCACCGGCGTGACCTCCCTCTACGGCACCGGGCTCGACTTCTCCTCGGTGTTCCCCCGCCTCAACCGGGTGCAGGCGTCGCTGGTCATCGGGACGCTGGCCTTCGTCTTCATCCTGGTCGGCCGCCTGGTCTTCGACCTGCTGGCCAGCGTCAACGCCTTCATCGGTGCGATCGTCATCTGCACCACGCCCTGGATGATCATCATGATGATCGGCTACTGGGTGCGCCGCGGGTACTACTCCGCCGCGGACGTCCAGGTCTTCAACCAGGGCCGGGTCGGCGGCCGTTACTGGGCCAGCGGCGGGTTCAACTGGCGCGGGATGGCCGCGTGGATCCCCGCCGCGGTCGTCGGCCTGCTGTTCGCCAACTACCCGCCGCTGATCGAGGGCCCGCTGCGCGACGCCGCCGGCGGGGTGGACGTCAGCCTGCCCATGTCGATCGGCCTGGCCGCGGTCGTGTACCTGGCCCTGCTGTTCGCCTTCCCGGAGCCGCGGTACGTCTTCGCACCGGCCGGCCCCCGGTTCGTCCCGGCCGCGGACGCACCGCTGCCCCCGGTGACCGACGACCCCCGCGCCTCGGTGCACCGCTCCGCCCGGCGCACCCCTCCCGAGAGCACCCAGGAGCCCCTCCCCCGATGACCCCGCGCATCACCCACGACGGCCACGTCGGCCAGGTGGACGCCACCGTCGTCCCCCGCTTCGCCGGCCCGGCCACGTTCGCCCGCCTGCCCCGCATCGACGAGGTGTCCGACGTGGACGTGGCGGTCGTCGGCGTCCCGTTCGACTCCGGCGTCAGCTACCGACCCGGGGCGCGGTTCGGCCCGGCGCACGTGCGGGAGTCCTCCCGCCTGCTGCGGCCCTACAACCCCGCCCAGGACGTCGAGCCCTTCGCCCGTGCCCAGGTGGTCGATGCCGGCGACCTGGCGGTGAACCCCTTCGCCGTCGAGGAGGCCATCGGCCAGGTGCGGGCGGGGGCGACCGCGCTGCTCGAGCGGGCCGGCCGGCTCATGACCATCGGCGGTGACCACACCATCGCCCTCCCGCTCCTGCGCGCGCTGCACGCGGTGCACGGGCCGGTGGCGGTCGTGCACTTCGACGCCCACCTCGACACGTGGGACACCTACTTCGGGGCCGACTTCACCCACGGCACCCCGTTCCGGCGCGCCTCCGAGGAGGGGCTGCTCGACCGGAGCGGCTGCTTGCACGTGGGGATCCGGGGGCCGCTGTACTCGGCGCGCGACCTCGTCGAGGACGCCGAGCTGGGCTTCCAGGTGGTGCACGCCCGGGAGATGGACGACATCGGCGTCCGGGGCGTGGTGGAGCGCATCCGCGCGCGGGTCGAGGAGCGGCCGGTCTACGTCTCGGTGGACATCGACGTGCTCGACCCGGCCTTCGCGCCCGGCACCGGGACGCCGGAGGCCGGGGGGCTGACCAGCCGGGAGCTCCTCGCCGTGCTGCGGTCCTTCGCCGACCTGGACCTCGTGGGGGCCGACCTGGTCGAGGTCGCCCCCGCCTACGACCACGCGGAGATCACCGGCATCGCCGCCTCGCACGCCGCCTACGAGCTGGTCTCGGCCATGGCGAGCCGCTCGTGAGCGCCGAGCAGGAGGTGCGGCAGGCGGCGTCCGCCCTCGTCGAGGCGTTCGGCCGCGGGGACGTCGACCGCTACCTCGGGGCCTTCGCCCCCGACGCCTCCTTCCTGTTCCACGGCACCGACCGGCTGCTCACCTCCCGCGAGGAGTACCGGCAGGAGTGGGCGACCTGGGTCCGCGAGGACGACTTCCGCGTGCTGGGCTGCAGCACGAGCGGCACCCGGGTCCAGGTGCTCGGCGACACCGCCGTCCTCACCCACGCCGTGCGCACCACCGTCGCGACCCGGGCCGGCCGGGAGGAGCTGCGCGAGCGGGAGACCATCGTCTTCGCCCGCGGCACCGGCGGCCGCTGGCTGGCCGTGCACGAGCACCTCTCGCCCGACCCCGGCGCAGCCGGGTAGCCGGCGCTCACGGCGGCACGGGGCCGGCGCGCGCCCGTGCCGCCGCCGGCCGCACCCCGAGCGGCCCCAGCCGGACGTCGACCTCCACCGCCACGTCGACGACCGCACCGCCGGCCACCGCGCAGGAACGCAGCCGGGCCCCGTTGGCGCCGGCCACCGCAGCGGCGGCGGCGCACGCCTCGGGGTCGCCGCGCACGGCCCGGGCCGCGGCGGCGAGGGCGGCCAGGTCGGCGGCCGCTCCCGCCCGGTGCCGCGCGCCCGCTGCCGCGCCCACCAGCACGACGGCCAGCGTCAGCGCCGCGAGCACACCGGCCAGCGCCACCACCCACACGGTCGCCGACCCGCGCTCCGGGTGCCGGGTCACCCGCCGGGCTCCCGGACCGCCACGGCCTCCGCGACGACGGGCACCCGGAGCGGGGCCGGCCCCAGCGGTTCGACCTCCACGGCCACCCGCACCACGACCTCCTCCGCCCCGGCCCCGACGGTGACCTCCGCGCCACCGGGCGCGGCCCGCCGGGCCAGCGCCACCACGACGGCCTCGTCCTCGCCCCGCGCGGCGGCCCGGGCGCCCTCCCGCGCGGCGTCGACGCAGCGCAGGTGCGCCGCCAGGACGGTCACCGCCGCCACCGCGCCGGCCAGGACGACCAGGAGCACGGGCAGGACCACGGCGGTCTCCGCGGTCACCATCCCCGCCTCGCGCCGCCGGCGCCGCGCGTCCCGACCGGCCACGGTCAGGACAGCGTGGCCAGCGCGTCGGCGACCAGGGCGCCGAGCGCGTCGACGACCGACCCGCCCGTGACCACCCGGTAGAGCACCGCGGCGAAGGCGCACGCGGCAACGGTGCCGACCGCGTACTCCGCGGTGCTCATCCCGGCCTCCCCGGCCGCCCGCAGCCGGGCCCACCGGCCCGCCGGGCGGGGGGTCGACCGGACGGCCCCGGGCGCCGGCGGCGGGGCCGCACCGGTCGCCGGGGCCGGTCGCGGGTGCTCGTCCTGCTGGTGGCTCACGGGTCCTCCTCGGTCGCGGCCCGCCGTCGGGGCCGTCTCGGGAGAGCCTGGGGCGGCACGTGGGGACGCGGGGCGCACCGCCCGCGGCTGTGGAGGGCGACGCGGGCTGTGGACGGCCTCAGCCCAGGACGTCCCCGGCGATGCCGATGACCAGCGGCACCACGCCGAGGCAGAGGAAGGCGGGCAGGAAGCAGACCCCGAGCGGGGCCAGGACCCACACCCCGGCCCGCCGGACGGCGGCGTCGGCCCGGCTGCGCTCCCCCGCCCGGACGTCGGCGGACAGCGCCCGCAGGGCGGGCACGACCGCGGACCCGGACTCCCCGGCCCGCACGACGGCCCGGCGCAGCCCGGCGAGCTCCTCCGGCACGGCCTCCCACGCCTGCCGCGGTGGTGCGCCCAGGCGCTGCAGCGCGGCGACGGCCCCCAGCTCCCGGCCCACCGGGCCGGGCAGCGCCGCGGCGACGGCGGCGAGGGCGCCGGGGACGGGCAGGCCGGTGCCGAGGCACACCGCGAGCAGGTCGCAGGCCACCGGCAGGTCCCGGCGCAGCGCGGCGGCGTCCCCCTCGCCCCGGCCGCCCCGCGCCCGCAGCAGGCGCTCGGCCGCCACGGTCCCGACGGCGGCCACGACGGGGCCCGCCGTGCCACCGACCAGCGCCCCGGCCGCGAGGCCCGCCGCGGCGGCGAGCAGCCACCGCCCGCGCGTCCCCGCGACCGCCGACCCCCGGGGCCGCGGGGGTGCGGGCCCCGGCCCGGCCAGCGCGCGCAGCCGCGCCCGGACCGCCGGGGCCCGGGACGGCCACACCGCCACCGCCGCGGCCAGGCAGAGCAGCAGCGGGGCCGCGCCGCTCACCGCAGCGCCCGCCGGACCAGCCGCGCGGTCCAGGCCAGACCGACCGCCTCCAGGCCCGCCCCGGCGAGCAGCAGGATCTGGCCCGTGACCGTGCCGGTCAGCACCCCCCAGGGGTCGGCGCCGATCCCGGACCCCATCGCCAGCCCGAGCAGCGGCAGACCCGCGAGCACCGCGGCGCTGGCACGGGCACCCGCCGTCGCGGCCCGGAGCTCACCGGTCAGGCGCCGGCGGGCCCGCAGGTCGTCCTCGACCGCCGCGAGCACCGCGGCCAGCGAGCACCCGGTCCGCACGCTGAGCGCGACGGCGGCCGCGATGCGCTCGAGCGCGGCCCGCGGGGGCTCCTCCCCCGCAGGCGGGCCGGTGGCCCGTCGTTCCGCACCCCCCGCGGACCGGCTCGCGCCCCCAGGGGGAGCGGCCGCAGTCCCCGGGGAGCGGACGGCGGTCGCCAGGGCCCGGCCGCTCCCCGCGTCGGCGCAGAGGGCCACGGCGCTCGCGGTCGCGGCCTCCAGCGGGCGCCCGGCCCGGAGCTCCGCGGACAGCGCGCCCAGCGCCTCGGCGAGCGCGGCCAGCCGGTGCTCCGCCGCCCGGTCGGCCTGCCGCCGGAGCACGGCCCGGGCGGCGCCCCCTGCTCCGGCCCCGGCCAGCACGGCCACGACCGGCGGGGCGACCAGCGCGGCGGCCGCGGTGACCAGCGCGACCACCACCGCCGGCCGCGGCGGCCGGGCCGGCCGCAGGCGGGTCCTGCGCCGGCCCGGCTCACCCGGGAACCGGGCGCCCGCCAGCCGGTCGGCCGCCGCGGTGGCCCGGGGCCAGGCCGCCACGGCGGCGGCGAGGGCGAGCAGCGCCGCGGTCATCCCGGCCGGCCCACCAGGGCGCGCAGCCGCCCGGCCGCCGGGCAGGGCCCGCCGTCGGCCCGCCAGCCCGGCTCGACGGTGACCAGCGGCCCCACCCGGCTGACCACGCCCAGCTCCTCGACCCGGCGGCCGGTGCCCGTCCGCCGCAGGTGCACGACCACGGCGAGCGCGGCCGCCGCCTGGCTGTGCACCGCCGCCCGCTCGAGCCCCGCGGCCACGCCGAGGGCCTCCAGCCGGGCCGGCACCTCCGCGGCCCGGTTGGCGTGCAGGGTGCCGCAGCCGCCGTCGTGCCCGGTGTTGAGCGCGGCCAGCAGGTCGGTGACCTCCGCTCCCCGCACCTCGCCGACGACGAGCCGGTCCGGCCGCATCCGCAGGGCCTGGCGGACGAGGTCGCGCAGGGTCACCTCACCGACCCCCTCGACGTTCGGCGGCCGGGTGGCCAGCCGCACCACGTGCGGGTGGGCGGGAGCCAGCTCCGGCGCGTCCTCGCAGAGGACCAGGCGCTCGGTCGCCGGCACCTGCCCCAGCAGCGCGGCCAGCAGCGTCGTCTTGCCCGAGCCGGTGCCGCCGGTGACCAGGAAGGCCAGCCGGGTCGCCAGCACGGCGCGCAGCAGGTCGCCCGCCTCCCCGGGCAGCGTGCCGCGGCGGTCGAGGTCGTCGAGGCCGAGCGCGGCCCGGCGCAGCACCCGCAGCGACAGGCACGTCCCCGTGGCCGCCACCGGGGGCAGCACGGCGTGCAGGCGCGTGCCGTCGGGGAGGCCGACGTCCACCCACGGCGCGGCGTCGTCGAGCCGCCGGCCGGCGGCCGCGGCGAGCCGGACGGCCAGCCGTCGGACGGCGTCCTCGTCCGGGAAGCGCACCGGCGCGCGCTCGAGGCCCGTCCCGCGGTCCACCCAGACCTCGTCCGGCCCGTTCACCAGGACGTCGGTCACCCCGGGTGCGCGCAGCAGGGGCTCCAGCGGACCCGCGCCGGCCAGCTCGTCCACCGCGGCCCGCACCGCCCGCAGCACCTCGTCGTCGCCGAGCAGGCCCCCGGCCTCCTCCCGCACCAGCGCCGCCACCGCGGTCCGCGTCGGCGGCCCGGGGTCGGTGGCCAGCCGCGCCCGGACCCGCTCGACCAGCGCGAGCTCCGTCATGCCGCCTCCTCAGGCGCGGCCAGCTCCGCGCAGAGCCGGCGGGCGAGCCGGCCCACCGGCGTGCGGGTTCCCGCGGCCGGGGGCAGGCCGCGCTCCCCGCGGTCGGCGGTGCCGCGGTCGTGCCCCAGCTCGGCGAACACCGGCCGGCCGACCGCGGCCGCGACCTCGGCCGCGCCCAGGCCGCCGGGGACCCGGCGCAGCACCACCCTCGCCGGCGCCCAGGCCGGCGGAGCGCCCGGACCGGCACCGGCACCCAGCAGCATGCGGGCCGCGGTGGCGGACCGGACCCGGCCGGCCACGAGCAGCACGGCCAGGTCGGCCTCGGCGAGCACGCGGTCCTCGACGTCCCGGCCGGCCGCGCGGTGCAGGTCGACGACCACCGGGCAGCCGGCCGACCGGGCCGCGTCGACGGCCGCCACCACGGCCTCGGGGTCGACCGGCTGCACAGCACCCCGGGAGCAGGCGAGCACGCCGACCCCGCCGACCTCCGGCAGGGCCGCGAGCAGGGCCTCCCCACCGACCCGGCCGCGCAGCCCGGACAGCTCGGGCCAGCGCGACCCCTCGCGCCCCTCGGCGCCCAGCACGAGGTCGAGCCCGCCGCCGGCGGCGTCGGTGTCGACCAGCAGCGCCCGCCCCGCGACCCCGGCGAGGGCCGCTGCAGCGGCGGTGGCCAGCGTGCTCGCTCCGGCACCCCCGCTGCTGGCCCCGACCACGAGCAGCGGCCCGCGCTGGACCGGCCCGCGCCCGGCAGCCGCGGCGCGGGCGAGCAGCCACTCCTCGTCGTCCGGGAGGACGGCGACCCGCTCCGCGCCCCGCTCGACGGCGGCGGCCCAGCACCGGGCCGGCAGCTCCGACCGGGCCACGACGACCAGACCGGGCCGCCGGGGCAGCGCGCGCACCGCCGCCGCCGTGAGCAGGTCGGCGCCCAGCAGCACCAGGGACGCCTCCCGGTGCGCGCGGCGCAGCGCGGGCCCGCCGGTGGCCAGCTCCGGATCGGTGCCGGCGGCGGCGAGGACGCGGAGCAGGTCGTCGAGCAGGTCCTCGTCGGCGCTGACGACGAGCGGGCGCACCGGCGGGGTGCGGGCGGCGGTCACCGGGGAAGCCCACCCGCCCGGACCGCCCCCGGCCAGGGCCGCGGCCGGTCTGTGGATGACCCGTTGGGGTGTGGAGCCGCTGAGATGACCGTCACCCCGGCGGAGTCCACCTACAGTCGTGAACCGTGACCCGCGCGGCGGCGTTCTTCGACCTGGACAAGACGGTCATCGCCAAGTCCAGCACCCTGGCCTTCGGCCGGCCGTTCTTCCAGGGCGGGCTGATCAACCGGCGCGCGGTCCTAAAAGGGGCCTACGCGCAGTTCGTGTTCTCCCTCTCGGGCGCCGACGCCCAGCAGATGGAGCGGATGCGCGACCAGATCACCCGGATGTGCACCGGGTGGGACGTCGCCACCGTGCACGACATCGTCCGTGAGACGCTGCACGACATCGTCGACCCGCTGGTCTACGCCGAGGCGGCCGACCTGATCGAGGAGCACCGGGCCGCCGGCCGGGAGATCGTCATCGTCTCCAGCAGCGGCGCCGAGATGGTGGAGCCGATCGGCGAGCTGCTCGGGGTCGACCGGGTGGTGGCCACCCGCATGGTGACCGTGGACGGCCGCTACACCGGGGAGATCGACTTCTACGCCTACGGCGAGCACAAGGCCGAGGCGCTGCGCGAGGTCGCCGCCGAGATGGGCTACGACCTGGCCGACTGCTACGCCTACAGCGACTCGGTCACCGACCTGCCGATGCTCTCGGCGGTCGGCCACCCGACCGCGGTGAACCCCGACCGGGCCCTGCGCCGCGCGGCGGCCGAGCAGGGCTGGCCGGTGCTGGAGTTCACCCGGCCGGTCTCGATGCGCTCCCGCTTCCCGGCGCCCCCCGGTCCGGTCGTGACGAGCGCGGCGGTGGGCGTCGGTGCCGCCGTCGCCGGCCTGGCCTGGTACGCCCGCCGGCGGGCGCTGCGGGAGGCCACGGGCACCCCGCCGGCACCGGTACCCGGGCGACGCCGCCGCCGCGGCGCCTGAGCGCACCGGGGGCCGGGGGCCCCTCGCCGGCGCCGTCATCCCTGCCTCTCGTGATCATGGGGATCTGGCAGGCGACACGGCAGGACACGCCGCCGCGGCCGGCACGATCCCCATGATCACCGCGGCACCGCGGCGGGTGATCACCCCGGCACGATCCCCATGATCACCGCGGCGGGTGATCACCGCGGCACCGCGGCGGGCGGCGGGCCCGCGGGTCACCGCCCCAGGCGCTCGCGGGCGTCGTCGATGCGCTCGCGCACCCCGTCGACCAGCGTGCGGGCCGCCGACAGCGGGCGGAAGGCGCGGGCCGCACCGGTCAGCGCCGCCACCTCGTCGTCGGCCAGCTGCAGCTCCCCGGCGGCCGCGTTGGCCTCGACCTGGGCCACGCTCGAGGCGCCCGGGATGACCACCACCCGGGGCTGGGCCACCAGCCAGGCCAGCGCCACCTGCGCCGGTTGCACGCCGTGCCCGGCGGCCACCTCCCGCAGGGTGCCGAGCAGCGGCTCGGCCCGTCGCAGGTTCTCGGTGCCGAACAGCGGGTTCACCGCCCGCACCCCGCCGGGCCGGTTCTCCGCCGAGTACCGGCCGCCGAGCAGCCCCTGGGCCAGCGGGCTGTAGGCGATCACCACCCGGCGCTCCCGCTCGGCGAAGGGCACGAGGTCCTCGAGCGGTCCGGGGTGGGCCAGGGAGAACTGCACCTGGTTGCTGATCACCGGCCGGCCGAGGGCGGCGTCGGCCGCCCGCCAGCGGTCCAGGGAGTAGTTGGAGACGCCGACCGCGCCGATCCGGCCGGCGTCGAGCAGGTCGCGCATCGCCGGCATGGGCACCGAGTCGGGGACGACGGGGTTGGGCTGGTGGATCTGGTAGAGCGGTACCCGCGGCAGGCCGAGGCGCCGGGCGCTGCCGGCCAGCCGGTGGCGTACCAGCTTCGGGAAGGGCGCGACCGGGAAGATCTTGGTGGCGACGACGACGTCCGCGCGCTCGTCGCCCAGCGCCTCGCCGAGGATCCGCTCGCTGCGGCCGAGGCCGTACACCTCCGCGGTGTCGAACAGCGTGATGCCGAGCTCGCGGGCCCGGCGCACGATGTCCCGCGCGGCGCCGGAGGCGTACTCCTCGCCGTAGCCCCACTCCCGCGAGCCGAACTGCCAGGTGCCCAGGCCGATCCGGCTGACCGGCCCCAGGCCGTCGACGTCGAGGACTCGCATGCCCGCCAGTCTCGCCGCCGACGGCCCGGCGCGCAGACCCGCGTGCCGGTCAGCCGCGGAGCAGGCTCTCGCAGACCGCGAGCCCCTCCTGCGCCCCGTGCGCGGTGGCCCGGCAGCAGTGGACCAGCCAGGCGGCGACCCCCTCGGGCCGACCGGACGCGTAGCCGGCCAGCGCGTCCCGGTAGGCGTCGCGGCCCAGCTCGGCGAAGCCGACCTCGGGGACCGACACCGCCTTGGGGTCCAGGCCCCGGGCGATCACGGTCAGCCGGGACGCCGCCCGGGCGACGATGCCGTCGGCGGAGCCGAACGGCGCCAGCGCGGCGAGCTCGCCGTGCACCACCGCGGCCTGCACCACCGCGGGCACCGCCGTCCCGCCGGTGAGCAGGCCGAACAGCCCCGCCAGCCGCGGCCCGGCCGGGCCCGCGGGGCGGCCCAGCCGCTCGCGGTCGACCAGGTCGGCGGCGGCGAGCACGTGCAGCCGGGCCAGGACCTGCCCCGGCGCCCGCGACCAGGTCTCCACCAGCCCGCCGAGCGCGCCGGAGGTCCGCAGGGCGCCCTGGACGACGGGGTCGTCGACCTCGCCGGCGCGCAGCTCGGCGAGCGGGACGTCGACCCCCTCCAGGGCCGCCGACGCGCGCGCCCCGCGCAGGGCCGACTCCGCGCTCACCCGGCCGGACTCCCGCCGCAGCACCCGGTGCCCGAGCAGGCGGTCCACGGCGCCGCGGGCCCCGTCGGCGGCCGCGCGGACGCCGGGGAGGTCCAGCAGCGGGGCGAGCGGGTCCGGGGCGGTCGGGCGGGTCGCCGCGGGACCGGGACGGCCGGCTCCGGGGCGCACGGGGATGGTCACGACGACGACGGTACGAGGGGCGCGGGCCGGCCCTCCGCGCGGCCGGGACGACGGGAGCCCGCCGGGCCCGCGACCTGCCCGGTTACCCTCGCGATCACCATGTCCGCCCCCCTCACCCTGCTGTTCGTCCGCCACGGCCAGAGCGAGTGGAACGCCGCAGGGCTCATGCAGGGGCAGACCGACGGCATCCCGCTGACCGGGCTGGGCCACGCCCAGGCCGCCCGGGCCGCCGAGGAGCTGGCCGCGCTGCGCCCGGGGGCGCTGCTCTCCAGCGACCTGCGCCGGGCGGTGCAGACCGCCGAGCACTGCGCCCGCGCCACCGGGTTGCCGGTGACCACGACACCCGCGCTGCGCGAGCAGGCCTACGGCGCCCTGGAGGGCCGGCCCTCGCGGGAGCTGTGGGACGTCGTCGACTGGACCGACCCGCACTGGGCCGCCGAGGGCGGGGAGAGCCTGGCCGAGCTGCACGGCCGGGTCGCCGCCTACCTCGCCCACCTGTGCGCCGAGCCGCCCGCCGCGGTGATCGGGCTGGTGACCCACGGGGACACCATCCGCGCCGCCCGGGCCGTCGTCGCCGGGCTCGGGCCGGACGCGCTGCCGGTGGTCACCCCGCCCAACGGGTCGGTGACCCGGCTCGAGGTGGTGCCGTGAGCCGCGTGCTCGTGCTGGGCGGCTCGCGCTCGGGGAAGTCGGCGCACGCCGAGGCCCTGGTCGCCGGCCGGGAGCCGGTGACGTACCTGGCCGCCTCCGCCCCCACCGACCCGTCGGACGCCGACTGGGCCGCCCGCGTCGCCGCCCACCGGGCCCGCCGACCGCGGAGCTGGCGCACGCTCGAGAGCACCGACCCGGGCGACCTGCACCGCACCGGCACGGTCCTGGTGGACAGCGTGACCACCTGGGTGGCCGCCCTCCTCGACGCCTCCGGGGTCTGGGACGACGCCCCGGGGGCGCCGGACCGGCTCGCCGCTGCCTGCGACGACCTCGTGGCGGCCTTCGCCACGACCCCCGCGCACGTGGTCGCCGTCTCCGACGAGGTCGGGCTGGGCGTGGTGCCGGAGACCCGTTCCGGGCGGCTGTTCCGGGACACCCTGGGAACCGTCAACCAGCGCCTGGCCGCCACCGCCGACGAGGTCTGGTTCGTCGTCGCCGGGCTGCCGCAGCGGCTGCGGTGAGCAGGCGCCCGCGGTGGGCGGGGCCGCTGGAGTCCGTCGCGCTGCTCACCGTGCTCCCGGTGCCGGCGCGGGCGGCGGCGGGGACGGCCGGCGTGCTGCCGTGGGCGCCGCTGGTCGGGCTGCTCCTGGGGATCCCCGCGACAGCGGTCGGGGTCGGCGCCGCGGCGCTGGTCTCACCCCTGACCGGGGCGGTGCTGGCCGTGACCACGCTGGCCGTCCTCACGCGGGGCCTGCACCTGGACGGCCTGGCCGACACCGCGGACGGGCTCGGGCCGCTGCGCGGCCGGGAGCGCGCGCTGCAGGTCATGCGCCAGGGGGACGTGGGCCCCTTCGGGGTGACGGCGCTGCTGCTCGTCGTCCTGCTGCAGGTGGCCTGCCTGGCCGAGCTGCTCGCGGCCGACGGCGGGTGGCCGGCGCTGGGAGCGGCGGTCGTCACCGCGCGGCTGGCGATGGCGCGCACGGGCCTGCCCGGCGTCCCGGCGGCGGAGGGCTCCGCCCTGGGCCGGGCGGTCGCCGGGACGGTGCGCCCGTCCTGGCTGATCGGCTGGTGCGCCGTCGTCGCCGCGCTGCTGGTCGTCGCCACCTCCGGCGACTGGCCCCGGGCCGGTCAGCTGGCCGGCAGCGCCGCGGCCGGGCTGGCGGCGGCGGAGTGGGTGCTCCGGCGCGCCCGGGCCCGTCTGGGCGGGGTCACCGGCGACGTCATGGGGGCGATGGGGGAGACCGCGGCCGCGACCACCCTGCTGGTGGCCGCGGCCGCGATGTCCTGAGGTGGTGCCCCGAGGTCCTCTCAGTGGCGGCGCAGGAGGCCGGAGACCATCCGGCCGAGGCCTCCGCCCGATGCGGGCACCGGGGCCCGGCCCCTCGTCCCCGTGCCGCGGGTGCCCATGCCCCGCCCGGTCGCCGGGCGGCCCGTGCCACGCGTCGGGCGGGCGGCGGTCCGGCCGCCCCGGGCCGCACCCCGCGCGGCGCCCCGCGTCGCCGACTCCGCCGTGCCCATCAGTCGTCCGAGGATGCTCATGGCGTTCGGGTACCCCGCCTCGCACGGGACATGACGAACGGATGACGGCGCCCGGAGCGCCGCAACGCGGTACACACGACCGGTCGCGCTGCGCTCAGGATCGGGCACCTTCCTGGGCCGGCGACCCACCGCCCTCGAGGTCCCCCTCGGTGTCCAGGTAGGCCTGCTGCAGCTCGGCGAGCAGGGCCGGGTCCGGCTCCGCCCACATCTCCCGGTCGACGGCCTCGAGCAGGCGCTCCGCGATGCCGTGCAGGGCCCACGGGTTCGACCGCTCCATGAACTCCCGGTTCTCCGGGTCCAGGACGTAGGTCCGGGCGAGCTTCTCGTACATCCAGTCGGCGACCACCCCGGTCGTGGCGTCGTAGCCGAACAGGTAGTCGACGGTGGCGGCCAGCTCGAAGGCGCCCTTGTAGCCGTGCCGGCGCATCGCCTCCAGCCACTTCGGGTTGACCACGCGAGCGCGGAAGACGCGGGCGGTCTCCTCGCCCAGCGACCGGGTGCGCACCTGCTCGGGCCGGGTGGAGTCGCCGATGTAGGCGACCGGCGCCCGCCCGGTCAGCACGCGGACGGTCGCCACCATGCCGCCGTGGTACTGGAAGTAGTCGTCGGAGTCGGCGATGTCGTGCTCGCGGGTGTCGACGTTCTTCGCCGCCACGGCGATCCGCTCGTACGCCGCCTCCATGTCCGGCCGCGCCGGCACGCCGTCCAGGTCGCGGCCGTAGGCGTAGCCGCCCCACACCGCGTAGACCTCGGCGAGGTCGGCGTCACCGCGCCAGTCGCGGGAGTCGATCAGCGAGAGGAGCCCGGCGCCGTAGGCGCCCGGCTTGGAGCCGAACACCCGGGTGGTGGCCCGGCGGCGGTCGCCGTGGACGGCCTCGTCGGCATCGGCGTGCGCCTTCACGAAGTTCTGCCCGGCCGGCTCGTCGAGGCCGGCGACCAGGGTCACCGCGTCGTCGAGCATGGTCACCACGTGCGGGAAGGCGTCGCGGAAGAAGCCGGAGATGCGCACGGTCACGTCGATCCGCGGCCGGCCCAGCTCCTCCAGCGGCACCGGCTCCAGCGACGTCACCCGCCGCGAGGCGTCGTCCCAGACGGGGCGGACGCCGAGCAGCGCGAGCACCTCGGCGACGTCGTCGCCCGAGGTGCGCATCGCCGAGGTGCCCCAGACCGACAGGCCCACGGACGCCGGGTACGAGCCGGTGTCGGCGAGGTAGCGGGCGACCAGCGACTCCGCCATCGCCTGCCCCGTCTCCCACGCCAGCCGGGAGGGCACCGCACGCGGGTCGACGGAGTAGAAGTTCCGCCCGGTCGGCAGGACGTTCACCAGCCCGCGCAGCGGCGAGCCCGACGGCCCGGCCGGCACGTAGCCGCCCTCGAGGGCGTGCAGCGTGGCGTCGAGCTCGTCGGTGGTGCGCTCCAGCCGGGGCACCACCTCGTCGACGGCGAACCGCAGCACCGCGGCGACCGCCTCGTCGTCCCGGTCCAGCACCTCGCGGACGACCTCGGGGACGGCGGGCGCCGTCCAGCCCCGCGCCTCCATGCCGCCCACCAGCGCGGCGGCGAGCTCCTCCACCCGGTCGGTCTCGCGCAGCCCCGCCGAGCCGTCCTCGGCCAGGCCGAGCGCCTCCCGCAGCCCCGGCAGCGCCACCGCGCCGCCCCAGATCTGCCGGGCGCGCAGCACCGCCAGCACCAGGTCGACCCGGTCCCGCCCGGACGGCGGGGTGCCGAGCACGTGCAGGCCGTCGCGGATCTGGGAGTCCTTGATCTCGCACAGCCACCCGTCGACGTGCAGGATCATCTCGTCGAAGTGCTCGTCGGCCGGCCGCTCGTCGAGCCCCAGGTCGGCGTCGAGCCTGGCCGCCTGCAGCAACGTCCAGATCTGCGCCCGGACGGCGGGCAGCTTGGCCGGGTCCATCGCCGCGACGTTGGCGTGCTCGTCGAGCAGCTGCTCCAGCCGGGCGATGTCGCCGTAGCTGTCCGCCCGCGCCATCGGCGGCACCATGTGGTCGATCAGGGTGGCGTGCGCCCGGCGCTTGGCCTGCGAGCCCTCCCCCGGGTCGTTGACCAGGAACGGGTAGACCAGCGGGACGTCGCCGATCGCGGCGTCCGGCCCGCACGAGGCCGACATGCCCACCGTCTTGCCGGGCAGCCACTCCACGTTGCCGTGCTTGCCGACGTGCACGATCGCGTGCGCGCCGAAGGAGGACCGCAGCCAGCGGTAGGCGGCCAGGTAGTGGTGCGACGGCGGCAGGTCCGGGTCGTGGTAGATCGCGATGGGGTTCTCGCCGAAGCCGCGCGGCGGCTGCACCATCACCACGACGTTGCCCGCCCGCAGGGCCGCGAGGACGATCGCCCCGTCGGACCCGTCGACGAACAGGGACCCGGGCGCGGGGCCCCAGTGCTCCTCCACCGCCTCGCGCAGGTCGGCCGGCAGGGTGTCGAAGAAGGCCCGGTACTCCGCGGCCGGGATGCGCACCGGGTTGCCCGACAACTGCTCCTCGGTGAGCCAGTTCTCGTCCTGCCCGCCGGCGGCGATCAGCGCGTGCACGAGCGCGTCGCCGTCCAGGTCGGCGACGCCGGGCAGCGCGCCGGGCCCGTCGAACGGGCCGACGTCGTAGCCGGCGCCGTGCATCGCGGCCAGCAGCCGGACCACCGACGCCGGGGTGTCCAGCCCGACGGCGTTGCCGATGCGGGCGTGCTTGGTCGGGTAGGCCGACAGCATCACGACGATCCGCCGCTGCTGCGGCGGGGTGTGCCGCAGCCGGGCGTGCGCGACGGCGGTGCCGGCCACCCGGGCGGCCCGCTCGGGGTCGGGCACGTAGCGGGTCAGCCCGTGCTCGTCGGTCTCCTTGAAGGAGAACGGCACGCTGATCAACCGGCCGTCGAACTCCGGGATGGCGACCTGGTTGCCGACGTCCAGCGGCGAGAGGCCGTCGTCGTCGGCCAGCCACTCCTCGCGGGAGCGGGTCAGGCACAGCCCCTGGACCACCGGCACGTCGAGCTCGGCGAGCGCGCCGACGTCCCACGCCCCGTCGTCCCCGCCGGCCTGCGCCGTGGCCGGCCGCGAGCCGCCGGCGGCGAGCACGGTGACCACGAGGGCATCGGCCGTGCGCAGCGTCTCGAGCAGGTCCACGGGCACGGTGCGCAGCGAGCTGACGAAGACCGGCATCGCGCGGCCGCCGGCGTCCTCGATCGCGGCGCAGAGGGCCTCGACGAACGCGGTGTTCCCCGCCAGGTGGTGCGCCCGGTAGTAGAGGACGGCGACGACCGGCCCCTCGGTCCGCCGCGGGGCGCGCTCCAGCAGCCCCCATTCGGGCGCGACCGACGGCGGCTCGAAGCCCTCGCCGGTGAGCAGCACGGTGTCGGAGAGGAAGCGGTGCAGCTGGACGAGGTTGTCGGGCCCGCCCTGGGCCAGGTAGCCGTGCGCCTCGGTGGCCACCCCCATCGGGACGGTGGACAGCTCCATCAGCTCGGCGTCGGGCACCTGCTCCCCGCCGAGGACGACGACCGGCGCCGGCCCGGCCAGCAGCGGGGCGAGCAGCTCCTCGTACTGCCGGCGCACGCCGAGGATGCGGACGACGACCAGCGCGCTGCCCTCGGCGAGCGCGGCCACGCCGCCGGCGTCGAGGCGGGCCGGGTTGCCCAGCCGCCACTCGGCGCCGCTGGCGCGGGCGGAGAGCAGGTCGGTGTCGCTGGTGGAGAGCAGGGTGAACACGTGCGGCCTCCCTCGGGGTCCGCGCCCCGGGTCGTCGGGCACGGCAGCCGGGGTGCCCGGCTCGCCCGGGGCCGGGTTCACGGTGGTCTGCTGCAGACGCTACCGGGCGGCGCGGCGCGGGCTCACCGGCTTCCCGGCCACCACGGCAGCGGGACGGCACGGAGCGCGGACCCGTCCGGCCCACCGCGCACCCCTCCGCCCGGTCGACCGGCTCCGGGTCGACGGCGTCCGTGACGCGGCGGAGGACGTCGCGGGCGGCGGTGCACAGGCTCACCACGATCGCCGCGGTGACGAGCGGATCGGCCAGCGGGGTCGCCCGACCCGCCCGCGGTCACGACGGGCCCCCGGGGCGACACTCCGACGGCGCGGGCGGGGACGGGCCGTCATCCGCCCCCGGCCGGCCCGCGGACGGCCAGGTGAGAACGGCCGAACACGCCCGTGACCTGCAGGTTAGGTCAGCCTCGGCTTGCTGGCGGGCGTCGCGCGGAGCTGTCAGCCTGGGGCCCATGACGTCGCTCCAGGAACTGCCCCAGGTCCAGAACTGCGCCGTGAGCAGCTGCTCCTACAACGCCGACTCGGCGTGCCACGCCGGCGCCATCACCATCACCGCCGACCACGCGCACTGCGGCACGTTCGTCGAGATCTCCTTCCGCGGCGGCCTCGACCGCAGCGGGCTCGTCGGCGCCTGCCACCGCTCGGACTGCAGGCACAACGACAAGCTCGAGTGCACCGCCCCGGGCGTGCAGGTCGGCCCCGGCGCGGACGCCGCCGACTGCCTGACCTACGAGGCCAGGTAGCCCACCCCTGGCCTACGAGGCCAGGAAGTCCAGGTCGGCCACGGGCTCGGCGCGGACACCGCCCGACGGGTCGGCGCGCAGCGCGCCGTCGGCCACCGAGAGCGCGGCCACCGGGTCGGTGTCGTCGACGAGGACGGCCCGGCCCGGGGCCGCCATGCCCCGGACCGCGTCGAGCACGGCCCGCCGCTCGGCCGCCGCCAGCCCGTCGGTCACCCGCTCGACCAGCACGATCGACGCCGGGCCCCGCCCGGCCGTCTCCAGCGCGGCGAGCCGCTCCGCCACGTCCTGCTCCGCCGCTGCGGTGAGCCGTTCCACGGGCACCGATCCGTGACCGGTCGCGCAGCGGCCCGTCGTGTCGTCCAGCGCCGCCATGACCGCACGGCGTGCGCCGTCCGGACCCAGCAGCACCGTCACGCCGCCGAGCGCCAACCGCAGCCCCATCTGCCCTCCCTCGATCGAGTAAGGGAAGGCTAACCTCCCGTCGGCGCACCCGTCCAGGGCCGATGGTCCCGTCCCCGGCCGCACCGGACCCCGCCCGCGTCACGGGATCGTCACATCGCCGGGCTGCCGAGAGAGCCGGACCCCGCTAGCGTGCCCGCAACGACCGCCGGAGACAGGGGCCAGCCCATGTCCAGTTCGATCGTGGTGGGGCTCGACGGCAGCGAGTCCAGCACGCGCGCCGCGCACGCGGCGGCCGACGCCGCGCGCCGGCACGGGCTGAGGCTCGTCCTGGCCTACGTCGTCCCCTGGTCGCCGTTCGAGATCCACACCGCCGAGGAGAACGAGCGGCGCTCGATCGACAGGCGCCAGGAGATCGCCACGGCGCAGGAGAAGTTCCTCGACCCGGTGCTGCAGCAGCTCTCCACCGGCGGTGACCTCCAGGTGGAGAGCGTGGTCCGGCACGGCCACGCCGCCGAGACGCTGGTGGCCCTGGCCCGCGAGCACGACGCGGCGTGGATCACCGTCGGCCGGGTGGGCCAGAGCCGGGTGCGCACCCTCCTCTTCGGCTCCACCCCGAGCAGCCTCATCCAACTGTCCCCCGTCCCGGTGCTGGTGGTCCCGTGAACGAGTCGTCCGACCTGCTGGCCGCCACCTTCGACGAGAGCGTCAACGCGTTCTTCGAGCCCATCTCGACCGCGATCTCCACGGTCGTCTTCTACGCCATCCCGCTCGACTTCCTCGGCGAGGGCGTGGAGCTGCCGCTGATCGTCGTGTGGCTCGTCATCGCCGGGGCGTTCTTCACCGTCTACCTGCGCGGCTTCCAGTTCCGCGCGTTCGGCCAGGCGGTCCGGCTCATCCGGGGCCGGTACGACGACCCGCGCGACGCCGGCGAGGTCACCCACTTCCAGGCGCTCGCCACGGCGGTCTCGGGCACCGTCGGGCTGGGCAACATCGCCGGCGTCGCGGTGGCCATCTCGCTCGGCGGGCCCGGCGCCACCTTCTGGATGATCATCGCCGGGCTGCTCGGCATGTGCACCAAGGGCGTGGAGTGCACGCTCGGGGTGAAGTACCGCAACGAGTACCCCGACGGCCGGGTCTCCGGCGGCCCGATGTACTACCTGACCAAGGGGCTCCGGGAGAAGAGCCCGCGGCTGGGCACCCTCGGCAAGGTCCTCGCCGTCCTGTTCTGCATCTTCACCCTGGGCGGCGCCGTCGGCGGCGGGAACATGTTCCAGGCCAACCAGGCCTTCAGCCAGGCGCAGTCGGTGACCGGCGGGGACGACGGACCGCTCGGGTTCGGCGCCGCCGGTGCGGTGTTCGGCCTGGTGCTGGCGCTGCTCGTCGGCGCGGTGATCATCGGCGGGATCCGCAGCATCGCCCGGGTCACCGACAAGCTGGTGCCGTTCATGGCCGTCTTCTACGTGGTCGCCTGCCTGACGGTGCTGTTCGTCAACATCGACCAGGTCCCCGAGGCCCTGGCGAGCATCGTCACCGAGGCGTTCAGCCCGGAGGCCGGCTACGGCGGGCTCGTCGGCGTGCTGATCCAGGGCTTCCGCCGGGCGGCCTTCAGCAACGAGGCCGGCCTGGGCTCCGCGGCCATCGCGCACTCCGCGGTCAAGACCAACGAGCCGGCCACCGAGGGCCACGTCGCCGTCCTCGAGCCGTTCATCGACACCGTCGTCATCTGCACGATGACCGCGCTGGCGATCGTGATCACCGGGACCTACGCCGACGAGTCCAGCGCCCCGGGCGTGGAGACCACCTCGGCGGCCTTCGAGACCGTCGTCGGGTGGTTCCCGGTCGTGCTGGCGATCGCGGTGATCCTCTTCGCCTACTCGACCATGCTGGCCTGGAGCTACTACGGGCTGAAGGCCGCGACCTACCTCTTCGGTGAGTCGATGCTCGTCGACCGCACCTGGAAGCTCATCTTCTGCGTCTTCGTGATCATCGGCGCGTCGTCGACGCTCGACTCGGTGATCGGCTTCTCCGACAGCATGATCTTCCTGATGGCGCTACCGAACATCGTCGGGCTCTACATCCTGGCCCGGGTGGTGAAGCGGGAGATCAACGGCTACCGCGAGCGGCTGGCCAGCGGCGAGATCCTCCCGGTGGCCGAGCGCCGCTGAGCCGAGCCTCGCTGAGCCGAGCGCCCGCCGGTCCGGGGTCCCGGGGCGCCCCGCCTCCCCGGGCCGGTCCGACCCGCCGCGGGGCACTCCCGCACCGGGCCCTTCGTTGACCGGGTGCAGCCACACCGACGAGGGTCGGCGACCACGCGACGGAGGGCGGCCTCATGGCGCGGAGGAGCGATCGCCAGCGCGCGACCACCACGGCCCGGTCACCGGCCGGGCAGGAGCGGACCGGGAGCCGGGTCCACCTCGTGCACCGGGCGGGCGCCGTCGTCATCGGCGTCGTCCTGCTCGTCTTCGCGGTGCTCGGGTTCGCCCGCGGCCTGGCGTTCTTCTCGACGAGCGGGCAGACCGTCCTGGGCCTGTCGACCAACGGCCTGCTGTCGACGATCTCCGTGGTCGTCGGCCTGGTCCTCATCGGGGCCGCCACGCTCGGGGGCCCGCGGACCGCCTCGACCGTGATGATCGTCGTCGGCATCCTGTTCCTGCTGTCGGCGCTGGCGAACCTCTTCGTGCTGCTCCTGGACGAGGACCTGAACATCCTGGCCTTCGAGTTCAACAACGTGGTGTTCTCGGTCGTCGTCGGCCTCGTGCTCCTGCTGCTCGGCGCCTACGGCCGGATCAGCGGCAACCTGCCGGACGAGAGCCCCTACCACCGGCCCACGGACACCGGCGGGGCCGGCAGCCGGCCGCTGTCCGAGGACCTGCCGCACAACGAGGCGGAGGCCGCGGCGGACGAGGCCCTGCGGGAGGCCGAGCGCGCCGTCGCCCAGGGCACCGCGACCGGCGAGCAGCGCCGCCGGGTGGAGGCCATGTCGCACGTGAGCCGGCCGCAGGACCGCCGGCGGGTGTGGATGGAGTCCGGCGGGCCGCCGCGCTGACCGCCCCGCGGCGCGCTCGGCCCGCCCCGGGCGCTCAGTCCGCCCCGAGCGCGTCGGCCATGCGGTGGTGCGGCACCGCCTCACCGGCCCGGCTCTGCCGCTCCAGCGTGCGGGCCAGGGCCCGGCGCGCCCAGCCGTTGGACGGCGCCAGCTCGACCAGCCGCCCCAGGGCCTCCTCGGCCCGGCCGAGCTGGGCCGAGCCGTAGTACGCGCGGGCCAGCGCCTCGAGCGCCGCCTCGTTCGCCGGCTCCGCCTCGACCAGCGGCTCGAGCACCCGGGCCGCCTCGATGGGCTGGCCCATCGCGAGGAAGAGGTCGGCGCGCAGGAACTCCGAGTGCAGGTCGTGGCCGGGGAACTGGGTCATGCCCGCGTCAACACCGCGCAGCCGCGAGGACTTCCGCCCCCGACGAGGGCACAAGATGGCGCGCGACTTTCTTGCCCCCGGCTGCATCCCGGGGGCCGATCCGGGGGAAGTACCGGGTGTCCCCGACCTCACACGGGTCGACCTCACACGAGGGAGCACGCCATGGCCCTGCGTCCCCGCTCCCGTCCCCGGACGACGAGCAGCCCCCCCGCCCCCGACCGGCCCGCTGCCGCGGGCCGCCCCGCCGTGCCGGACCCACCCGCGCCGCGGGACGACGCCGTCCCCGCCACCCGCGCCGGCGCCGCGGACAGCGGGGCCACCCCGCTCGGGGCCCGCGTCCCGGTGGTGCACCGCATCGGGGCGGTGGTGGTGGGCCTGGTCATCGGCACGTTCGGCGTGCTCGGCTTCGCCGGGGGCCTGGACTTCTTCTCCACCGAGGGCGAGCGCGTCCTCGGCCTGTCCTCGAACGGCCTGCTCTCGACCATCTCGGTCGTCACCGCGCTGGTCCTCCTCGGCGCCGCCGCGGCGGGCGCCCGCATCGCCTCGACCGTGATGATGGTCGTCGGGTCGCTGTTCCTGCTCTCGGCGCTGGCGAACCTGGCCGTGCTGCGGACCGACTACAACGTCCTGGCCTTCGAGTTCCGCAACGTCGTGTTCTCCGTCTGCGCCGGCCTGGTCCTGCTCCTCCTGGGCGCCTACGGCCGGGTCAGCGGTCACCTGCCGGCCGACAGCCCCTACGCCACGGCCGGGGTGGACGACGTCGAGGGGGACGACCCCGGCGCGGAGTTCCCCTCGACGCCCGCCGAGTTCGCCGCCGAGCGGGCCATGCGCGAGGCCGAGATCGCCGTGGTGCAGCACCGGGCCACCGCCGACCAGTCGCGCCGGGTGGCGGCCATGGCCGAGGTGCACAGCCGCGCCGACCGCCGGCAGGTGTGGATGTCCTTCGACGAGACCCCCGGGCACGCGCCCGGGTGACGGGGGGCGGCGGGCCGCGGGGCACCGCGGCCCGCCGCGGGCACCCGATCCCGGGAGCCCGGACCGCCGGTCACCGGTCCCGCCCCGGCCGGGGCCGGCCGTAGGCTGGCCGCAGCCATGTCGACGCCAGCCGTGCCCGGCCCACCCGCCCGCTCCCGGCCGGACGCCTGCCCGGGGGCGCTGCAGACCCACCCCGCCGCCGACGGGTTCCTGGCCCGCGTCCGGGTGCCGGGCGGGCTGCTCACCGCCGACCGGCTGCGGGCGCTCGCCCGCGCGGCCGCCGAGCTCGGCGACGGCGCGCTGGAGTTGACCAGCCGGGGCAACGTGCAGCTGCGGGGCCTGGCCGACGGCACCGGGACCGAGCTCGCCGGCCGGCTGGGCGCCGCCGGGCTGCTGCCCAGCCCGGCGCACGACCGGGTGCGCAACGTGCTCGCCAGCGTGCTGACCGGCCGGGCCGGCGGGCTGGCCGACGTCCGGCCCTGGGTGCGCGCGGTGGACGCCGGCCTGTGCACCGACCCGCGGGCCGCCGAGCTGCCCGGCCGGTTCCTCGTCACGCTGGACGACGGCCGCGGCGACGTGGCCGGCGCCGGGGGGGACGCCGGCCTGCGGGTGCTGCCCGGCGGTCCGGTGGCGCTCACCCTCGCCGGCCGGGACAGCGGCCTGCGCTGCGGGTACGAGGAGGCCCCCGGCCTGGTCCTCGCCGCGATCTCCGCCTTCCTCGACGAGCACGCCGCGCAGGGCGGCACCGCCTGGCGGCTGGCCGAGCTGGCGGACGGCCCGCGCCGGGTCGCCGGGCGGCTCGGCGCGACCGGCGACCTGCCCGGCGCACCGGCCGCCGCTGCGGGCCCGCAGCCCGCCGGGGAGGTGCGCCAGGACGACGGCCGGACCGCGCTGGTCGCCGTCGTCCCCCTGGGCCGGCTGACCGCCGACCAGGCCGCCGCGGTGGCCGGGGTGGCCGCCGAGGTGCAGCTGACGCCCTGGCGCGGGGTGGCCGTCCCCGACCTCGACGCCCCGGCGGCCGCGGCCGCGGCCCTGACCGGCGCGGGCCTGGTGCTCGACCCGGGCAGCCCGTGGCTGCGGGTCACCGCCTGCACCGGGCGGCCGGGGTGCGCGCGGAGCCTGGCCGACGTCCGCGCCGACGCCGCGGCCGCCGTGGCCGCCGGGTCGCTGCCCGCCGGTGGCGCCCGGCAGCACTGGGCCGGCTGCGCGCGGCGCTGCGGCCGCCCCGCGGGGGACGTCGTCGACGTCGTGGCGACCGGCGGCGGGTACCGCGTCGGTTGAGCGGCCCACCGGTGGGGACGGCCCGCCCGCCGCCGACGTAGCCTCCTCCCGCCATGACTCCTGCCCCCGCCAGCGACCCCGCCGCGCGCCCGTGAGGTACGACTACGAGCGGGACGGCGCCGAGATCTACCGGCAGTCCTTCGCCACCATCCGCGCCGAGACCGACCTGACCGGCCTGCCCGAGGACCTCGCCCGCGTCGCCGTGCGCATGGTGCACGCCTGCGGCCAGGTCGACCTGGTCGCCGACCTCGGCTGGTCCGACGGCGTGGTCGCCCGCGCGCGGGCCGCGCTGGACGCCGGCGCTCCGGTGCTCTGCGACGCGCACATGGTGGCCGCGGGCATCACCCGCCGGCGGCTGCCGGCCGGCAACGAGGTGGTCTGCACGCTGTCCGACCCGCGGACGCCCGGGCTGGCGGCCGGGCTCGGCACCACGAGGACGGCGGCCGCCCTGGAGCTGTGGCGCGACCGGCTGGCCGGGGCGGTCGTGGCCGTCGGCAATGCCCCGACGGCGCTGTTCCACCTGCTCGAGATGGTGGCCGGCGGGGCGCCGCGGCCGGCCGCGGTGATCGGCGTCCCGGTGGGCTTCATCGGCGCCGCGGAGTCCAAGGAGGCCCTCGCCGCTTCCGACCTGCCGCACCTGGTCGTCCGCGGCCGGCGCGGCGGCAGCGCGATCACCGCGGCGGCCGTCAACGCGATCGCGAGCGACGCCGAGTGAGCGGGCAGGGGCCTGGGCCTCGCGACGGGGTGCCGGCGGCGGACGGCCGGGGCGGCGGGAGCGGCCGGCTGTACGGGGTGGGGCTGGGCCCCGGCGACCCCGAGCTGGTCACCGTCAAGGCCGCCCGGCTGATCGGGGCGGCCGACGTGGTCGCCTTCCACGCCGCGCGGCACGGCCGCTCGGTCGCCCGCGCGCTGGCCGAGCCGTACCTGCGGCCCGGGCAGGTCGAGGAGCTGCTGGTCTACCCGGTCACGACCGAGGGCACCGACCACCCGGGCGGCTACCAGGGCGCGATCGACGAGTTCTACGAGGCCGCCGCGGCCCGCCTGGCCGCGCACCTGGACGCCGGCCGCGACGTCGTCGTCCTCGCCGAGGGGGACCCGTTCTTCTACGGGTCCTACATGCACATGCACAAGCGGCTGGCCCACCGCTACCCGACCGAGGTGGTGCCGGGCGTGACCAGCGTCAGCGGCGCCGCCGCGGCCGTCGGCCGCCCCCTGGTCGAGCGGGACGAGGTCCTCACCCTGCTCCCGGGGACCCTGCCGGCCGACCGGCTCGCCGCGGAGCTGGCCCGGACCGACTCGGCCGCGGTGCTCAAGCTGGGCCGCACGTTCCCGCAGGTGCGCGCCGCCTTCGAGGCGGCCGGCGTCCTCGACCGGGCGCTCTACGTGGAGCGGGCGACCTCCGACCGGCAGCGCACCCTGCCGCTGGCCGAGGTCGACCCGGGGTCGGTGCCCTACTTCTCCCTCGCCCTGCTGCCCAGCCCGCTGACCGGCCCGGCGCCGGCGCCGGTCCCGCCGGGGTCCGCGGGAGCGCCGGCCGGGGAGGTCGTGGTGGTGGGCCTCGGCCCGGGGGCGCGGGCCTGGACCACCCCGGAGGCCGCCGACGCGCTGGCCGCGGCCGACGACCTCGTCGGCTACGGCCCCTACCTGGACCGGGTCGCGGTCAACCCGCGGCAGCGCCGCCACCCCAGCGACAACCGGGTCGAGGCCGAGCGGGCCGCCCACGCCCTGCAGCTGGCGCGCTCCGGCCGGCGGGTGGCGGTGGTGTCCAGCGGCGACCCGGGGGTGTTCGCCATGGCCGCGGCGGTGCTCGAGGTGGCCGAGCGGCCCGAGTTCGCCGGCGTGCCGGTGCGGGTGGTGCCCGGGCTCACCGCGGCGCAGGCGGTGGCGGCGCGGGCGGGGGCGCCGCTCGGGCACGACTTCGCCGTCCTGAGCCTCTCCGACGTCCGCAAGCCGTGGGACGTCGTGGTCGACCGGCTGCGCCACGCCGCCGCCGCCGACCTGGTCATCGCGCTCTACAACCCGCGCTCGCGGGCGCGGCCGCACCAGTTGGCCGAGGCCCGGCAGGTGCTGCTGGAGACCCGGGCGCCGGGGACGGTGGTCGTCGTGGGGCGGGACGTCGGCGGGCCGGAGGAGCGGGTCACGGTCACCACGCTCGGGGAGCTCGACCCGGGGACGGTCGACATGCGCTGCCTGGTGCTCGTCGGCTCCTCGCAGACGCGGGTCGGCCCCAGCGGGGCGGTCTGGACCCCCCGGACCCTCGAAGGACCCCGTCCCTCCCACCCCTCGCAGGCTCGGGGCGGCGCCCGGGACGGGGCCACCGACGGGGGCCCGTGACACTCAGTGCCACGGGTGGCACCATGACCCGGACGTGGCGGGCGTCACCGGGTGCGGACCGGGTGCGCCGGCCGGACGGCAGCGGAGCCCGGAGGAGCCCATGGCGAGCACGAAGGACTGGTTCGAGACCGTCGAGGAGGCCCGGTACCGCGCGAAGAAGCGGCTGCCGCGCTCGGTCTACATGGCGCTGGTCGCCGGGACCGAGAAGGGGCTCACCGCCGACGACAACGTCGCGGCCTTCGACGAGATCACCTGGCGCCCGCACGTGGCCGACCTGCACGCCAAGCGCGACACGGCCACCACCGTCATGGGCCAGGAGGTCTCCATGCCGGTCCTCATCTCGCCCACCGGCGTGCAGGCGGTGCACCCCGACGGCGAGGTGGCCGTGGCCCGCGCCGCCGCGGCCGAGGACGTCGCCATGGGCCTGTCCTCCTTCGCCAGCAAGCCGGTCGAGGAGTGCGGCGCCGCCCACTCCAAGCTGTTCTTCCAGATGTACTGGGTCGGCTCGCGGGAGACGATCCTGGCCCGCGCCGAGCGGGCCCGGGCCGCCGGCGCCAAGGGCCTGATCATGACCCTGGACTGGTCGTTCGCCTCGCGGCGCGACTGGGGCAGCCCGCCGATCCCGGAGAAGATCGACCTGCGGAACGCGGTCAAGTTCGCGCCCGAGGTGCTGCGCAGGCCGGCGTGGCTGGCCACCTACCTGCGCAGCGGCGGCATCCCCGAGCTCAGCGTGCCCAACCTGGCCCTCCACGGTCAGGAGCCGCCGAACTTCTTCGGCGCCTACGGCGAGTGGATGGGCACCCCGCTGCCCCGCTGGGAGGACGTCGCCTGGCTGCGCGAGCAGTGGGGCGGGCCGTTCATGCTCAAGGGCATCACCCGCGTCGACGACGCCCGCCGCGCGGTGGACGCCGGCGTCACGGCCATCTCCGTCTCCACCCACGGCGGCAACAACCTCGACAGCACCCCCGGCGCGATCCGCTCCCTGCCCGCGGTCGTCGAGGCCGTCGGCGACCAGGTCGAGGTGGTCATGGACGGCGGTGTCCGGCGCGGCGGCGACGTGGTCAAGGCCATGGCGCTGGGCGCCAGGGCGGTCATGATCGGCCGGGCCTACCTGTGGGGCATGGCCGCCAACGGCGAGCGCGGCGTGCAGAACGTGCTGACGATCATCCGGCAGGGGATCGACGAGGCGCTGCTGGGCCTGGGCAAGTCGTCGGTGCACGAGCTGACCCGGGAGGACGTCGTCCTGCCGGCCGGCTTCGAGCGCCGCTGACCGCCGCCGGGAATGCCGACGCGGCGGGCGGGCTTGTCGGCTGACGTGCCCTTCCGCCGCGTCCCCCGGGCCGTCTCCTTCTGGACGGCGGGCGCCCTGCTGGTCCTCGTGCTGGCCGCCTCCGGGATCCCCTCGCCGCTCTACCGCGTCTACCAGGAGCGGTTCGGGTTCTCCTCGGGCGTGCTGACGACGGTGTTCGGCATCTACGCCCTCGCCCTGCTGGCGGCGCTGCTCGTGGTGGGGGCGCTGTCCGACCACGTCGGGCGCCGCCCGGTCCTGGTCGCCGGCCTGCTGCTGCAGGCGGTGGCCAGCCTGCTGTTCCTGGCCGCGGACGGCGTCGGGTGGCTGCTGGCCGCCCGCGTCGTGCAGGGCCTGTCGGTGGGGTCGCTGACCGGCGCGCTGGGGGCCACCCTGCTGGACTTCCAGCGCAGCGACCGGCCGAAGGGCCCGCTGCTCAACAGCGCCTCGCCCGGGCTGGGGCTGGCCCTGGGCGCGGTCGCCGCCGGCATCGCCGTCGAGGTCCTGGCCGCACCGACCGACTGGGTCTTCGGCACCATGACCGCGCTCTTCGCCGGCGCCGCGCTGCTGGTGCTGGTGCTGCTCCCGGAGTCCTCGCCGCGGGTGCCGGGCGCGCTGGCCTCGCTGCGCCCGCGCGTGCGCGTCCCCCGCGCCCAGCGCGGGGCCTTCCTCGTCGCCGCCCCCTGCCTGGTGGCGCTGTGGGCGCTGGGCGGGCTCTACCTGTCCCTGGGCCCGTCGCTGGCCGCCGACGTGTTCGGCATCGAGGACCACGCCCTCGGCAGCCTGCTGCTCGTCGCGGTCAACGGCATGGGCGTGGTCGGCTCGGTGTCCCTGTGGCGGGCCCGCGCGGACACGGCCATGCTCACCGGCTGCCTGGTCTTCGCCGCGGGGGTGACCGCCACGGTGGTCGCCGTGGCGGCCGGCAGCGTGGTCCTGCTCTACGCCTCCGCCGTGGTCTCCGGGTTCGGCTTCGGCGCGGCCTTCCTCGGCGCGATCGCCGTGGTCACGCGCGGCGCCGCGCCCGGTGAGCGCGGGGGGCTGCTGTCGGGCGTGTTCGTCGTCGGGTACCTGGCCTTCAGCGTCCCGGCCATCGGCGCCGGGCTGGCCGCGGGTGCGGTGGGGCTCGAGCGCACGACCGAGGTCTACGGCGCGCTGGTCGTCGTCCTCGCCCTGTCCGCGGCGGCCGGGCTGCTGCGGCGGCGCCGCGTCGAGCGCCGCGCCGCCGCACGACCGGAGGCGGTCCCGGCTCAGCTGTAGGGGTGCTCCTTGAGCAGCCGGGCCAGGTGGGCGGCGTTGGCCGCCAGCGTGCTCGTGGTGGAGGCCACCGCCTCGGGCGTCTCGTCGAGGTCGAGGTAGTCGGTGCCGCCCATCGCCTGGTCGTTCCAGTAGGTGGCGGCCTGGGCCGGGATCGTGAAGCCGATGTCGTCGAGGCCCTGCATGAGGTCGGCGGAGATCTTGTGCGCGCCGTCCTCGTTGCCGACGACCGCCACGCAGGCCACCTTGCCGCTGATCAGCGGGCGACCGGAGTCGTCGGTCTCCGACAGCTCGCCGTCGAGGCGCTCGAGCACGCGCTGGGCGACACTGCTCATGTGGCCCACCCAGGTCGGGGTGGCCACGACGAGGATGTCGGCGGCCATCATCCGCTCCCGGACGGCCGGCCACTCGTCGCCGTCCCCCATGTCCACCTCGACGCCGGGCCGGACGTCGTGGTCGACGACGCGGACCACGTCACCGGTCACGCCGTGCTCGCCGAGGGCGTCGAGCACCTCCCGGGCGAGCTTCTCGCTGCTGGAGGGCGCGGGGGAGGGCTTCAGGCTGCACACGAGGGCCAGTGCACGGAGGGACGCGGTCTCGGTCATGGGAACCGCCGTGCCCCATCCGGCCGCCCGTCACACGTCCCCGCGGCCGGACCCCTGGCGCGACCGGGCGCGGGCGTGCTCCCCTGACGACGCAGCCGTCCGCGCCCCGGACGGCGGACCCCGGTGCCGGGAGCGGGAGGCGACAGGCGGGAAGCGCGCGTCGAGGGCTCTGGCGCGTCTCCGCGGCAAGTGCTCCAATCTTCAAACAACCGCCGCCGTCCGGGAGCCGCCATGACGCGCACCAACGACCCCGCCGCCCTCCCCCGTGCCGCCACCCTCCGCCCCGTGCAGGCCGCCGCCGTCCTCTCCGTGCTGGTGCTCGGCTGGCAGTTCCTCACCGCCGGCCGGCTGCTCGGCGGCGCCGACGTGCTCACCGGCCACGGCGCGGGCGCGGTGGCGCTGCACGTGAGCACCGGGCTGCTGCTCGTCGCCGCCGCGCTGCACGGCCGCGCGACCCGCACGTGGTGGCCGGCGGCCGTCAGCGCGGCGGTCTTCGCGCTCACCTTCGTGCAGGCGGCCATCGGCAGCGCCGGCGACATGACCGTGCACGTGCCGCTGGCCCTCCTGCTCGCCGTGGGCATCGTCTGGGTCACGGCCTGGGCGTTCCGGCCGGCGGGCTGAGGGTCGCGCGCACCCAGGCGAGCGCCTCACCCACCGTCGCCACCGTGGGCACCCCCGCCGGCAGCGGGGGCCGGCGCACGAGGACGACGGGCACGCCCAGCGCGCGGGCCGCGGCCAGCTTGGCGGCGGTCATCCCCCCGCCGCTGTCCTTGGTGACCAGCACCTCGACGCCGTGCTCGACCATCAGCGCCCGCTCCTCCTCGCGGGTGAAGGGGCCACGGGCGAGCACCACGGTGGTGCGGGCCGGCAGGGGCGGCGCCGGCGGGTCGACCGCCCGGACCAGGCAGCGCCCCGTCAGCCCGGCGAAGACGGCCAGGCCCTGGCGGCCGGTGGTGAGGAAGACCGAGCCGTACCCGCGCACGGCGGCGGCCGCCTCCTCCAGGGTGCCCACCCACCGCCAGTCGTCCCCGGGGCCCGCCGTCCAGCCGGGGCGCTGCAGCCGCAGCAGCGGGGTCCCGGTGGCCGCGGCGGCCGCGGCGGCGTGCGCGGTCACCGTCGCGGCGAACGGGTGGGTGGCGTCCACCAGGGCGGCGACCCCGCCGAGCTCGGCGGTCAGGCCCTCGACCCCGCCGAAGCCGCCGACCCGCACCGCGCCGTCCGGCAGCACCGGCGCGGCCACCCGGCCGGCCAGCGAGCTGGTGACCGCGATCCCCTGCTCGACCAGGCGCCCGGCCAGCCGCCGGGCTTCCCCCGTGCCCCCGAGCACCAGCACCCGCCCGGGGCGGAGTGGACCCGTCGGCGTGACACCCACGGATCCACTCCACCTCATCGGGGGCGGGTGGTCGAGTAGAGGTGGCTGTCGGGGAACTGCGCGGCGCTGAGCACCGGGCCGACGACGACCACCGCCGTCCGGCGCACCCCCGCGGCCTCGACCTGCGCGGCGATGCCGCCGAGCGTGCCGCGCAGCACCAGCTCGTCGTCCCGGCTGGCGCGGGCCACCACCGCGACCGCGCCGTCGGCCCCGTAGTGCTCGGCCAGCTGCGGGGCGAGCTCGGCGATCCGCTGCACCGCCAGGTGCAGCACGATCGTGGCGCCGGTGGCCGCGTAGGCGGCCAGCTCCTCACCCGGGGGCATCGGCGTCGACCGCGCCGAGGTCCGCGTGAGGACGACGGTCTGCCCCACCCCGGGCACCGTCAGCTCCCGCTTCAGCGCCGCCGCGGCCGCGGCGAACGCCGGGACCCCGGGCACCACCTCGTAGGGCACCCCAGCCGCGTCGAGCCGGCGCATCTGCTCGGCCATCGCGCTCCAGATCGACGGGTCCCCGCTGTGCAGCCGGGCCACGTCCAGCCCCGCCCCGTGCGCGGCGACCAGCTCGGCGGTGATCGCGTCGAGGTCGAGGTCGGCGGTGTCGACCAGCCGGGCGCCGGGCGGGGCGGTGTCGAGCAGCTCCCGGGGCACCAGGGCACCGGCGTACAGGCAGACCGGGGCGGTGGCGATGATCCGCGCGGCCCGCAGGGTGACCAGGTCAGCGGCCCCCGGCCCCGCCCCGACGAAGAACACGGTCACGGCGACATCGTCGTCCTACCGGACGACACCGCCTCCACGTGCCGTCCCCGGCCACCGCGGAGCCCGCCCGGTCCCTCGTCGGGGACCCTCCGGGCCCCGCTCCTCACGCCCACCGCCTCCACGTGCCGTCCCCGGCCACCGCGGAGCCCACCCGGCCCCTCGTCGGGGACCCTCCGGGCCCCGCTCCTCACGCCCACCGCCTCCACGTGCCGTCCTCGGCCACCGCGGAGCCCACCCGGCCCCTCGTCGGGGACCCTCCGGGCCCCGCTCCTCACGCCCACCGCCTCCACGTGCCGTCCCCGGCCACCGCGGAGCCCACCCGGCCCCTCGTCGGGGACCCTCCGGGCCCGGCCCGTCACGGCCACGCCGCTCACTTCGCCACGGACCAGATCGTCACGGGCATCGCGGGCTTCCAGCCGGTGAACCCGCCGACCGGTTCGGCGCGGTGGACGGCGAGGCGCACCAGCTCCCCGCCGATCCGGGCGTGCCAGGCGGCGAGCACCGCCTCGCTCTCGACGGTGACCGCGTTGGCGGCCAGCCGCCCGCCCGGCGGCAGCACCTCCCAGCAGGCGTCGAGCAGCAGCGGGGTGGTCAGCCCGCCGCCGATGAAGACCGCGTCCGGGGCCGGGAGCCGGGTGAGCACCTCCGGGGCGTGGCCGTGCACCACCCGCAGGTACGGGACGCCGAGCCGCGCGGCGTTGCGGGCGATCCGCTCGGCCCGCTCCGCGGAGGCCTCCACGGCGATCGCGCGGGAGGTGGGGTGGGCCCGCATCCACTCGATGCCGATCGACCCGGACCCGGCGCCGACGTCCCACAGCAGCTGGCCGGGGACCGCGGCCAGGCGGGACAGGGTCACCGCCCGGACCTCCGAGCGGGTCAGCTGGCCGTCGGACTCGTAGGCGGCGTCGGGCAGCCCCGGCGTGGTGGGCAGCGGGAGCGTGCCCCGGTCGGCCCGGCACTCGACGGCGGTGACCACCAGCGCGGGGGCCGGCTGCGACCAGCCGGCCGCCGTGCCGGTGCGCACCTCCTCCTGCGGGCCGCCGAGCCCGCCGAGCACGGTGAGCCGGCTCTGCCCGTAGCCGCGCTCGGCCAGCAGCGCCGCCACCTGCGCCGGGGTGCCGCCGTCGGAGCCGAGGACCAGCAGCCGCCGGCCGGGCTGCACGTGCGGGTGCAGCAGCTCCACCGGCCGGCCGACCAGGCTGACGACGTCGGTCTCCTCGACCGCCCAGCCCAGCCGGGCGCAGGCCAGCGACACCGACGAGGGCGCGGGGAGCACCCGGACCCGGTCGTGCCCGAGCAGCCGGGTGAGGGTGGTGCCGATGCCGGAGAGCATGGGGTCACCGCTGGCCAGCACGACGACCGCGCGACCGGCGTGCTCCTCGACCAGCCCCGGCAGCGACTCGCTCAGCGGCGAGGGCCAGGGCACCCGCCGGGCGGTGACCGACGGCGGGACGAGGTCCAGCTGGCGGGCGCTGCCGAGCAGCACCTCGGCGCGCTCGACCTCCGCCCGGGACGCCGGGGCGAGCCCCTCCCAGCCGTCGGCCCCGATGCCCACCACGACCAGCGGGGTGCTCACGCCGGCAGCTCCCCCTCCGGGCCCGCCGCCTCGGCCAGCAGCCGTTCCCGCAGCTCGGCGGGCAGCCGGTCGACGTACACGGTGCCGTCGAGGTGGTCGACCTCGTGCTGGAGGCAGCGGGCGGCCATCCCGGTCGCCTCGATCGAGACCGGCAGGCCGGCGGCGTCCACGCCGTCCACCCGGGCGCGGAAGGCCCGCGGCAGCTCGGCGTACGGGCCGGGCACGGAGAGGCAGCCCTCTTCGGTGACCTCCTCGGCCGGCTCCCCCTCGTGCGGCTCGAGGACGGTGAGCTCCGGGTTGACGACGTAGCCGACGACGTCCTCCCCGCGGGCGTCGGGGCAGTCGATGACGAACACGCGGGCGTCGACGCCGATCTGGTTGGCCGCCAGGCCCACGCCGTCGGCGGCCTCCATCGAGGCGAACATGTCGAGGACCAGGCGGCGCAGGTCCTTGCCGAAGTCGGTGACCGGCGCGCACGGCCGGTGCAGGACCGGGTCGCCGCCGTAGGTGACGATCGGCCGGGCAGTGCCGGAGTACCGGCCGGGCAGGCGCATGAGCGCCGATCCTAGGGAGCCCCGGCGCGCCGCCCCACCGTGCACCTCCGCGGGTGCCTCGTGCTGTGCTTGCGCAGAGCACGAGGTCACGGGGAGGTGCACGGTGGGCTCACCGACCGCGGCCGGGCTGGCCCTGGGGGCCCTGGCCGACCTGCTGCTCGCCGATCCCCGGCGCGGGCACCCGGTCGCCGGCTTCGGCCGCCTGGCCGCTGCCCTGGAGCGCCGCGCCTGGCGGGACTCGCGGTCCGCCGGGGCCGGGTACGCCGCGCTCCTCGTGGGCGGGGCGGCCGGTGCGGGCCTGGTGCTGGACCGCGCCACCCGCGGCCGGCCGGTGCTGCGGACGGCGGTGACCGCCGCGGCCACCTGGACGGTGCTGGGCGGCACCTCGCTGGGCCGCGCGGCCGGGGCGCTGCACCGGGAGCTGGACGGCGGCGACCTGCCCGCGGCCCGGGTCCTCCTCCCGGCGCTCGCCGGCCGCGACCCGAGCGCCCTCGACGCGGGCGAGCTGGCCCGGGCGACCGTCGAGTCGGTCGCGGAGAACACCTCCGACGCCGCCGTGGCGCCCCTGCTGTGGGGGGCCGTCGCGGGGCTGCCGGGCCTGCTGGGGTACCGCGCGGTCAACACCCTCGACGCCATGGTCGGCCACCGCTCCCCCCGGTACGCCCGGTTCGGCTGGGCCGCCGCGCGCGCCGACGACGTCGCCAACTGGCTGCCGGCCCGGGTGACCGCCGCCCTCACCGTGGCCGCGGCCCCGGTGGCAGGCGGGTCGGCGGCCGGGGCGCTGCGCACCTGGTGGCGGGACGGCGCGGCGCACCCGAGCCCGAACTCCGGCCGGTGCGAGGCCGGCCTGGCCGGGGCCCTCGGCCTGCGCCTGGGCGGCCGCAACGTCTACGGCGACCGGGTGGAGGAGCGGCCCGCGCTCGGCAGCGGCCGGCCCGCGGGCCCCGACGACGTGCCCCGCGCGGTGCGGCTGTCCCGGGCGGTGTGGCTGTCGGCCGCCGTCCTCGCCGCCGCGGTGCGCGCCGCCGCGGGCGCGCGGCGGCCCGCACCGGGTCAGCGGAGGGTGTCGGCGAGCGGCCGCGCCGGGGCCAGCCGCCACGCGTCCGGGACCGCCTCCGGGGCGGTCGCGGGGGCGTCGGTGGCCCGGCGCCGCGGCGCGACCGGTGCGAGGTCGAGGACCATCCGGGTCGGCGCGAAGGCCTCGGCGTAGCCGATCCGCGCCTGCGCGCCCCAGTGGCGGGCCGAGGCGACGACGGCGTCCGGCTCGACCATGGCCGACAGCTCCACCTGCGAGGCGTGCGCGCCGAGCGCGGCGAGCTTGCCGGAGAGGTAGGCGGTGACGTCGACGAACACCGACGGGGCGAAGGCCAGCGTCGAGGGGCTCTGGTAGTGCAGCACCCGGGAGAGCCGCCGGGCCGCCGAGAGGGTCACGGCCGCGACCGCGCGGTGGTCCTGGTGGCTGTCGTCGGGGGCGTGCACGTAGACCAGGTCGGCGCCGGTCTCCTCGATCGTTCGCTCCACGACGCGCACGGTGGCCGCGTCGGCGGTCACGAGGCAGTCGGTCTGCCCGCCCCACCGCAGCCGGGCACCGAGGGCGCGGGCGGCCTGCTCCTGCTCGGCGCGGCGGCCGGCCACCCGCCGGCTGTCGCCCGGGCCGTTCTCCCCGCCGGTCATCACCAGCACGGTGACCGCGTCGCCGGCGGCCGCGTGGGCCAGCAGGGTGGCGCCGCAGCCGAGCTCGACGTCGTCGGGGTGGGCCCCCACGGCGAGGACGTTACGCATCGTCGCCGCCCGCCGGGGCCGCGGCCGCACCCCGCCGGCGGGACCGGTGCAGGGCGAACGCGCCGACCAGACCGGCCGCGGCCAGCGCGATGACCGGGCCGGTGCCGTTGCCGTCGGCCGGCATCTGCGTGGCCGACGGGCAGACCTTCGAGTACGTCATGGACGGCTGGTACCGCAGGGTCGTCCCGTCGAGGACCCAGCGCGCGTCGCCGTACAGGTCGGCGTTCGTGATCCGCACCGTGAACGCGCCGTGGTGCGTGCCCGGCTGGAAGGTCGTCGGCTGCACCCCCTGCAGCCGGGTCGGGTGGGCCTGGTTGCGGGAGCCGCGCGCGATGGTGACCGGCGCGCCGTACGTGCTGACGTAGCCGACGACGACGGTGTAGCTGCCGTCGCGGTGGTCGGTGTAGCAGTCCACGATGCCGCGCACGCCGCCGGTCGCCCCGGCCGTGCCCGGTGCGGCGACCAGCGCGACGGCGGCCAGGGCCGCGACCAGCAGGGCCCGGGCGAGGCGCGCGGTGGCGCGCGCGAGCGGGGTGTCCTGGGTGCCTTGCATGGCGTCGTCCTCGTCTTCCCGGGGCGATCGGCCCGCCCCTCGGAAGGGGCATCGGCAGCGCGCCGTGCGCGGTCGAGCGCGGGGGCGGCGGGGTCACCCGGAGGGGGTGCGCCGGCCACCGGTGAGCGGGGTCCCGGGTGCCCGCTCAGACGGGGGCGGGCGACCCGGTGCCGGCGAGCACGGCCAGGGCGACCGCGGCCGCCGACGGCAGGTCGTCGACGACCGCCCACGCCCGCGGCTCGTCGGGGGCCGCGGCGTGCTCGCCCTGCCGGACCCGCACGGCGTGCGCGCCGACCGCGGCGGCGACCGCGACGTCCTTGGCCGGCCGGTCCCCGATCACCAGGAGCCGGTCCGCGGGCACGCCCAGCCGGGCGGCCAGGGCCCGCAGCCCGGCGGGGTGCGGCTTGCGGACCCCGCGCCCGCCGAGCGCGTCGGTGACCACCACGGCCGGCAGCAGCGCGCCCAGGCCGGTGGCGGCGAGCTTGGCCGCCTGCATGGCGGGGTTGCCGTCGGTGAGGCAGCCGAGGGGCGCCGCGGCCGCCAGCGCGCGCAGCGCCGCCGCGACCCCCGGGTAGGGGGCGAGCCGGGCGGGGCGGTGCCCCGTGAAGGCGGCCACGAGCGCGGGCACGTGCTCGCCGAGCCGCCGGGCCGGGACGCCGGCGGCCAGCAGCGCGCGGTCGATCGTGCCGCCGGTGTCCGACCCGGCGGCCAGCTCGGCGGCCAGGGCGGCGTGCACCGCCTCCCCGTCCAGGCCGCGCGTGCCGGCCGCCCGGTCGACGGCGGCGGCGGCGCCGGCGAGGTAGCCGGCCTGGGGGAAGAGGGTGTCGTCGAGGTCGACGACCACCCCGAGCGGCGGCGGCCCCGGGAAGGGGGGCGGGGTCACCACGGCAGCCGGCCGTCGGTGTGGTCGGGCTCCTCGAGGGCCAGGAGCGCGTCGGTGCGCGGGTCGGCGAGCACGGCGGCGACCCGCGCACCCGTCGTCCCGTCGCCGTAGGGGCAGGGCAGCGCGGCCGCGCGGGCCTGGCCCTCGGGGCTGGTGTGCGCCGCGGCGGCGGTGAGGACGGCGGCGGCCGCGCGGTCGTCGGTGAGCCCGGCCAGGGTGGTCGTCCCGGCCTCGACCCCCTCCCACCGCGGGGTGGAGCGGCGCAGCACCACGACCGGCACGCCCAGGTAGGCCGCCTCCTCCTGGATGCCGCCGGAGTCGGTGACCGCCAGGCGGGACCGGCCGAGGGCGGCGAGCAGGTCGTCGTGGCCGACCGGCCCCGACAGCGTGACCCCGGGGGCGTCGAGCTCCGCGGCCAGCCCCGCCGACGCGAGGCGGGCGGCGGTCCGGGGGTGCACGGGGAACGTGACCGGGCCGACCCGCTCGGCCAGCGCGCGGACGACGGCCACCAGCCGGGCCAGCCGCACCGGGTCGTCCACGTTCGTCGGGCGGTGCGCGGTCACGAGCACGCCGCGCCGCTCGGCGACCGGCACCGGCCGCACCCCGCGGGCGACGAGGGTGTCGACGACGGGGTTGCCGACGACGAGGACCCGCTCGGCGGGCACCCCCTCGGCGGCCAGGAACGCCGCCGCCCGCTCGGTCGGCGCGAAGTGCAGCGACGCGACCGCGGCGGCGACCCGCCGGTTGACCTCCTCCACGCTGCGCGCGTTGAGGCTGCGCAGGCCCGCCTCCACGTGCGCGAAGGGCACGCCGGCGGCGCGGGCGGCCAGCGCGTAGGCGGGCACGGTGGCCGTGTCGCCGAGCGCCAGGACGACGTCCGGGGCGCAGGTCGCGACCGCCCGGGCGGCGTCGGCGTGCAGGGCCCCGGCGCGCGCGGCGGGGTCGGCGGTGGGCAGCTCGAAGCGCAGGGTCGGCGTGAGCCCGAGCGCCTCCTG
This sequence comes from Geodermatophilus marinus, assembly GCF_003428645.1. Taxonomy (GTDB): domain Bacteria; phylum Actinomycetota; class Actinomycetes; order Mycobacteriales; family Geodermatophilaceae; genus Geodermatophilus. The sequence goes on from NZ_QVQH01000004.1 coordinate 104,134, forward strand.
GAGCCGGCGGCCCATGGCCGGGTCGGTGTGCTGGCCGGTGTCGACGACGTGCACCCGGTGCCCGGCCGCGGCGAGCGCGGCGACCACCGGGGCGAGCTTGACCACCTCGGGGCGGGTGCCGAAGGGCACCAGCACGCTGCGCCGGCGCGGCTCCCGCGGTGTCACGCCCGCACCGCCACCGGCGCGCAGGGGTCGGCGACCGGGCGGCCGTCGTCGCTGGTGTAGGTCTCGGCGTGGTAGCGGCTCATCCGGACGCCGGGGGTGAACCACAGCAGCGGCAGGTCGGCGTCCGGGTCGCGGACCCCGGTGAGGTAGGCGCTCACGACGTCCGCCCCCGCGGCCAGGGTGAGCGGCAGGCCGCCGGAGAAGCGCGGGTTGACCTCGACGACGGTCACCCGCCCGTCGTCGCCGACGAAGCCCTGCACGTTGGCCGGGCCGGTCAGCCCGACCGCGGCCAGCGCGTCGGCCACGACCGCGGTGACCGCGGCGGAGTCGAAGGTGCTGCCCTTGACCGAGATGCCGGCCCTGGTCTCCTCGCGCCAGCGCGGGACCACGGTGCGCAGCTCGCCGTCGCGGCCGACCAGCGCGTCGGCCGTCCACTCCCGGCCGGCCAGCCGGCTCTGCGCGACCAGGTCCGGGTCGGCCGCGAGCGCGGCGGCGACCTCGGCGGCGGTCGCGAGCAGCCGGACCCCGCGGCTGCCGCGCCCCGCGCGCGGCTTGACCACCCAGGGCCCGGGGACGCCGGGCAGGTCCGCCGCCCGGGCAGCGGTCGCCGGGTGCGGCACACCGGTCGCCCGCATCCGCTCGGCGAACCGGGCCTTGTCGCAGCACACCCGCACCGCCGCGGGCGGGGCCGGCCAGGTGGCGACCCCGGCCGCGGCCAGCCGGGCGGCGCCGGCGGCCAGGGCCGGGAGCTCCTCGGCCACGGTCGGCACCAGGGCGTCGGCGCCGTAGGCGGTGGCCACCCCGATCAGCGCGTCCACGAAGCGCGGGTGGTCCGCGCGCGGCACGGTGACCGCGACGTCGGCCAGGGCGCCGCCGGCCGCCGTCCAGTCGGCGTCGGCGGCGACCACCCGGTGGCCGAGGGCGACCAGGCGGCGGACCACCGCGACCCCGGCCGGGCCGCCGGAGCCGGTCACCAGCACGGCGGGCGGCGTCCGGGGGCCGGCCGCGACCCGCGGGGCGGGCACGGCGGGGGCGGGCGAGCGGGTCACGGGGCGTCCTGCGGGTGAGTGGGGCCGGGCTGCACCGGGCGGGCGAAGGAGGCGGGCCGGTCGCCGCGGGCGCGGTGCCGGCCGACCGCCGGGGTCCCGTCACCGGCCGGCGGCGGCGCGGGCGGGCCGCCCGGGACGGCGAGCCGCGGCGCCGGGAGGGTGCGCAGGGCGCCGGTCACCGGCTCGGCGGGGACGACGGGGCCGGGGCCCCTGGCGGAGCGGGCGAGCAGCCAGCCGCGCGCCCACAGGCGGAGCGCGGCGATGCGGTGCCCCGTCACCGGCTCCCACTGCCGGGCGGCGACCGCCTCGGCGAGGGCGTCCAGCACCGCCGGGTCCTCCTCGTAGGTGGCCACCGCGACCAGCGAGGCGGTGTGCACCCCGAGCCCGTCGGCGGCCAGCTCCCGCACGCGTGCGGCCCGCAGGTCGGCGGGCAGGTGGCCGATCCGGTAGTCGATCCGCGCGGCCTCGCGGCGGGCGGCCAGCCGCCGGGAGACACCGCGGGGCAGCAGGAACCGGTGCAGCAGGCCGGCGAGCCTCCTGCGGCCCCCACCGGCGCCGTCCCCGGTCTCGTCGACCCGGTAGCCCAGCCCCGGGCGGGCCCAGCCGTCGGGGCGCCGGGCGGTGTGCCGTCCGGCGGCGTCCTGCTCCGCCCGCTCCGGGGCGGGCAGCGCCACGTACACCAGGACGAGGAAGCCGCCCAGGGTGGCGGCGAGGTTCCACACGGTGCCGACCCAGTCGTGGAAGAGCACCAGCGCGCCGTCCCCCCACCACAACCCGGCCAGCGTCGAGAGCAGCAGCCGGAGGTGGTTGAGCAGCAGCACGAGCCCGACGGCGACCACGAGGCCGCCCAGCGCGTGCAGCGCGCGGCTGCGCAGGACCACGGCGGTCAGCGCGGTGAGGCCGAGCACCGAGAGCACCGACGAGCAGGAGGCGGTGACGACCGCGTCGATGATGTACGGGGGGCTGTCGCGGAAGACGAGCACGTGCTGCGGCAGCACGCCCGAGACCTCCCCGATGCCGGCCAGCCGCAGGACGGCGACGACGCCGCGCGCCTCGACCGTCTGCAGCGGGCCCGCCAGGTACCGGAAGCCGAGCACGCAGATGGCCGCGGCCAGCCCCAGGTCGGCCAGCACGGGCAGGAGGCGCCGGGTGCTGCCCGGCGAGCGGCCGGAGCGCGCCGGGAGGGTGGCGCCGGAGGTGGTCGCGGCGGTCACCGGCCCGCTCCCCCGCGGGGCGCCGCGGACGACCGCGGGTGGGCGGGCGGGGCGCCGGGTGCCGGGGCCGGCGGTTCGCGGCGCACGGTCGACGTCGCCCCGGACCGCGAGGTCTTCGCCCACGTGTAGGGCCGGCCGAGCATGCCGTCCAGGTAGGCCCGCGAGGTGATCCAGATGGACAGCGCGAAGGCCGGCAGGAAGCCCAGCAGCCGCCACGCCGAGCGCCGCTCGACCCGCCCGACCAGGAGGCCGACGCACAGCTCGGCCAGCGGGCCGACGAAGAGCAGCATCGACAGCGGCAGCAGCGCCACGAACGGCAGGTCACCGATGCCGGAGGCGCGCAGCGCGGTGAGCACCAGGCCCAGCCCGCAGAGCATCGGCACGTGGTAGACGAGCAGGAACAGCGTCGTCTCGACCTTCTCGAGCCAGGACAGGTGCGGTGAGCGCATCAGCGGCCACCAGTGGTCGCGGGCGCACTTCTGGTGGCCCCGGGCCCAGCGGTAGCGCTGCCGCCAGAAGCGCTGGGTGTTGAGCACCGCCTCCTCGAAGTCGATGGCCGAGACGTCGTAGCGCACCCGCTGGCCGGCGAGGAGCACCCGCAGCGTCAGGTCGGTGTCCTCGGTCACCGTCCCCGGGTCCCACCCGCCGAGCGCGCGCAGCGTGGACATCCGCACCGCGCAGTTGGCACCGCCGTAGGCCGGCAGCTCGAACAGCGCCTGCCGGCCGTACTCGTTGACCAGGTAGCCGGACAGGTAGTCGACGAAGACCGTGCCGGCCGTCGCGGAGTCGCGGCCGTTGCGGATGACGCAGCGACCCATCACCGCCCCCACGGCGGGGTCGCGGAAGTGCCGGACCAGCCGGCGCAGGGCGGAGGGCTCGGGCTCGTGGTCGGCGTCGAAGACCAGCACGACCTCGGCGTCGACCAGGGCGAGGGCGTCGTTCAGGGCGCCCGACTTGCCCCCGCCGGCCCCCGGCGGGCGGTGCAGCACCCGCAGCCGGGGCTCCGCCGCGGCCCAGGCGTCGAGCCGGGCGCCGGTGCCGTCGGCGGAGCCGTCGTCGACGACGACGAGGGCCAGCCGGTCGGCGGGGTAGTCCAGCGCGAGCAGTGCGGTCACCAGGCCGTCGACGACGAGCTCCTCGTCCTTGCAGCCGACCAGGACCGCCACCGACGGGGTGTACGTGCCCAGGCCCGCGTCGGCGGCGAGCAGGTCGCGCTCGGCCCAGCGGGCGGCGGCGACGGCGAAGGCCAGGTGCCGGCAGAAGTAGACCGCGAAGACGACGTTGAGGACGCCGGCGAGCACCCCGAGGGTGGGGTCCACGCCGAAGGCGGCCAGCGCCGCGGCCAGGGCGACGGCGTAGCCGAGGAGGACCAGCGGCCGGCCCTCGGGCCGGGGCCCGGGGCCCGGAGCGGCCGGGGCGGGGACGCCGGGAGGCCCGGGGAGCGCCGTCACCGACACGCCGCCTCCTCCCCGCCGGACCGGACGGGCGGGCCTCGGGGCCCGCCCGTCCGGTCATCGGCAGGTCGGTGGCGATCCTGTAGCGCAGCACCCGCCCGCGCCCGGGACGGCGGGTGCCGGGGTGGTGCGGATCACCGCAGCACCGGCCGCCGGGCCGGCAGCCGGCGGGCCCGCCGCGGCGCGCCGCCGCGGGCCGGCCGCCGGCGGCGCGGGGCCAGCGCGCCCCGCGGCTCGGCGAGCACCGGGAAGCCGGCGGGGTCGGTGCGCGGCCGGCTCGCCGGCGGGTCGCCGGGGCCCCGGCCACCGCGCAGGGTGACGACGAGGGTGGCGATCGACAGCCAGGCCAGTCCGAGCATGGTCAGGGTCACGGCGAGGATCCCGAGGGTCATGGGCAGAGAGTGGCACCATCGGGGCTGGACGATCCCGGTCCACTGCGGCATGGTGGCCTGCATGCCACCCCGGCCCGACCAGTCCACTCCCGCGGTCGAGCTGGCCGCCCTCCTGGGGCCGGTGGAGGAGGTGCCCGGCCCGCGGTACGCGGCGCTGGCCCGCCGGGTCCGCGAGCTGCTCACCTCCGGCGCCCTCCCCGTGGGCAGCCGGCTGCCGGCCGAACGCGAGCTGGCCGCCGTCCTGGGGGCCAGCCGGGTGACCGTCGCCTCGGCCTACCGGCAGCTGCGCGAGGAGGGCTACGCCGTCACCCGGCACGGTTCCGGGACGGTCACCGAGCTGCCCGCGGCGGGGTCGGTGTGGCACCTCCCCACGACCGACCCCGGGCTGCTCGACCTGGCGCACGCCGCCCCGGAGGCGGCGCCCCAGCTGGTGGCGGCCTACGCGGCCGCGCTCGCCGCGCTCCCCGCCCACGTCGCCGGCCACGGGTACGCCCCCGGTGGGCTCCCCGAGCTGCGCGCGGCCGTGGCCGAGCGGTTCACCGCCCGCGGCCTGCCGACCGACCCCGCCCAGGTCGTGGTCACCGCCGGCACCGGCGACGCCACCGCGCTGGTGGTCGAGGCCCTGCTGCAACCCGGTGACCGGGTGCTGGTCGAGCACCCGACCTACCCCGGGGCGGTGGAGCTGGTCGCGGCGGCGGGCGGCCGGTGCGTGCCGGCCGCGGTCGACCCGGACCGGCCGGACGACCTGGTGGGCACCGCCGCCCTCGTGGCCCGGCAGAGCAGCCCGCGGCTGGCCTTCCTCATGCCGGACTGGTCCAACCCCACGGGGGCGCGGCTGTCGGCGGCGGGCCGCCGCCGGCTGTCGGCGACGCTGTGGCAGCACGGCGTCCTGGCCGTCGTCGACGAGGTCACCGCCGAGCTGCACCTGGACGGTGACCCGCTGCCGCCGTTCGCGGCCGGGCTGCCCGACGCCGCGACGGTGACCGTGGGCGGGCTGTCCAAGGCCGTGTGGGGTGGCCTGCGGATCGGCTGGGTCCGGACCGACACCGCCCTGGCCGGCCGGCTGGCCGAGTCGCTGGGCCGCCGCCAGCTGTCGGTGGGCGTGCTCGACCAGCTGGCGGCCACCTCGCTGGTCCGCGACCTGGACACCGTGCTCGGGGAGCGGCGGCGGCTGCTGCGGGAGCGGCGCGCGGTCCTCCTCGAGGAGCTCGACCGCCGGCTGCCGGAGTGGCGCCCCACCCGGCCCGGCGGCGGCCTCTCCCTGTGGTGCCGGCTGCCGGCCGGCACCAGCTCCGCCGCCCTCGCCGCGGCCGCCGCGCCCCGGGGCCTGGTCCTCGCCGAGGGCGCGGCGTTCGGCACCGGGCACGCCTTCGACGACCACCTGCGGCTGCCGTTCACCCTCCCGGCACCGCGGCTCCGGGAGGCGGTGGCGCTCCTGGCCGAGGTCGACGCCGAGGTCCGCCGCCGGCCGGGTGGGGTCCTCCGCAGCCGGCCCGTGACCGTCGTGTGACGGCCGCGGGCGCGGACGTGCGGCGCTCCCCCGGTCGTCGTACCGTCACGGCAACGGAGCGTCCCGGCGGCCCTGCGGGGTCCGGTCACGATGGGTCCAACACGCGGCCTGCGCGCTCCGCGCCGACGTGGTCGGCCGCAGCAGGTGGAGAGCTCCATGACCTCGACCCGGTCCCCTGCCCTCTCCCGCCCCCACCCGCCCGCGGTGGTGGCGGCGCCCGGCCGGGCCGTGCGCCGTGCCGCCGGGCGCTGGCACCACGACCTGCGCACCGGCCGCTGGTCCTGGTCGCCGGAGACCGCCGCCCTGCTGGGCCTGCCCCCCGGCGGGCGGCCCTGCGGCGAGCTGCTGGTGCACGCGGTGCACCCGGCCGACCGGCCCCGCGCCGGCGCGGCCCTGGCCGGCGCGGAGCGCGGCCGGCCGTTCAGCCTCCAGGTGCGCCTCTGCGGGCGGCACGGCCTCGCGCAGGCCGCCGTGCTCATCGGCGAGCCGTGGGTGGACGAGACCGGCCGGACGGAGGCCGTCGACGGCCTGGTCGCCGTGCTGAGCACCTCGCCGCCGCGGCCCTCCGGCGACGACGACCGGGCGGCCGACCTGGAGCTCGAGGTCGAGCAGCTGCGCACCGCCATGGCGAGCCGGGCCCCGATCGAGCAGGCCAAGGGCATCCTCATGCTGCTCACCGGGTGCGGGGACCGGGTCGCCTTCGACCTCCTGGCGCACATCTCCAGCAACAGCCACCGGAAGGTGCGGGACGTGGCGCTGGCCATCGCCCGGTCGGCCTCCGGGCAGGAGCCGCTGCCGGAGGACGTGCGGGCGCTGATGCGCGACGTCTGCCCGCCGGCACGCACCGGGCGCTGAGGACGGGCCGGGCCGTCCCGGCGCACCCCGGGCGGAGGGCGGCGGCCGGGCGCGGGAGGATGCGGCTGTCGCCGGCGGCCGCCGGTGAGCCCCCGAGCCGAGAGGGCAGCCCGGCGTGCTCTACCTCCTCGTCCGGTTCCTGCTGCGCCCGCTGTTCCGCGTCGCGCTGCGCATGCGCGTCACCGGTACCGGGAACGTGCCGCCGACCGGGCCGGTCATCCTGGCCAGCAACCACCTGTCGTTCATCGACAGCATGGTCATCCCCCTCGCCGCACCCCGGCGGGTGCACTACCTGGCCAAGGCCGAGTACTTCACCGCGCCCGGCGTCGGCGGGTGGCTGACCCGGACCCTGTTCACCGCGCTCGGCGCGATGCCGGTCGAGCGGCAGACCCACCGCGCGGCGCAGGAGGCCCTCGACACCGCCCTGGCCGTGCTCCGGGACGGCGAGGGCTTCGGCATCTACCCCGAGGGCACGCGCTCGCGCGACGGCCGGCTGGCGCGCGGGAAGACGGGGGTGGCGTGGTTGGCGCTGACCGCCGACTGCCCCGTCGTCCCCGTGGCCGTGGCGGGGACCGACCGGGTGCAGCCGGTGGACTCGCGCTGGCCGCGCCCGCACCGGGTGTCGGTCACCTTCGGGCAACCGCTGACCTTCCCCGAGCACCGGGGGATGGCCGGCAACGGCCGGGCCCGGCGGGCGGTGACCGACGAGATCATGGTGGCCATCGCCGAGCTGTCCGGCCAGGAGAAGGCCGGCTGGGGCCGGCCGCGCGAGGTCGCGTGAACGGCGCCCTCCTCGTCGCCGGGACCACCTCGGACGCGGGCAAGTCCCTGGTCACCGCAGGGCTGTGCCGGTGGCTGGTGCGCCAGGGGGTGTCGGTCGCGCCGTTCAAGGCGCAGAACATGAGCAACAACGCCGGGGTGACCGCCGACGGCGCCGAGATCGGCCGGGCGCAGATCGCGCAGGCCGCGGCGGCCCGGGTCGAGCCCGAGGCGGCGATGAACCCGGTGCTGCTCAAGCCCGGCGGGGAGGACTCCAGCCAGGTCGTCGTCCTCGGCCGGCCGGTGGCCGAGGTCACCGCGCTGTCCTACCGGCCGATGAAGGCGGCGCTGCTGGAGCAGGTGCTGGCCTGCCTGGCCGACCTGCGATCGCGCTTCGACGTGGTGGTCTGCGAGGGCGCGGGCTCCCCCACCGAGATCAACCTGCGCGCCGACGACATCGCCAACATGGGGCTGGCCACCGCGGCGCGGCTGCCGGTGGTCGTCGTCGGCGACATCGACCGCGGCGGGGTGTTCCCCGCGCTGTACGGCACCCTCGCGCTCATGCCGCCGGCCGACCAGCGCCTGGTCGCCGGCTTCCTGGTGAACAAGTTCCGCGGCGACGTCCGGCTGCTGCGGCCGGGCCTGGAGACGCTGAGCGGGCTGACCGGGCGCCCGGTGCTCGGCGTCCTGCCGTGGCTGCCCGGGCCGGCGCTCGACGTCGAGGACTCCCTCGGCCTGGACGCCGCCCTCGGCGCGGCGGGCGCCCCGCACGGGGCGGACGTGCTGCGCGTCGCCGTGGCGCGGCTGCCCCGGCTGTCCAACTCCACCGACCTCGACGCGCTGGCCGCCGAGCCGGGGGTGCTCCTCCGCTTCGCGACCCGGCCGGAGGACCTCGCCGACGCCGACCTCGTCGTGCTGCCCGGCAGCCGCGCGACGGTCGCCGACCTGCGGTGGCTGCGGGCGACGGGGCTGGCCGCGGCGGTCGCCCGGCACGCCGCCGGCGGGCGCCCGGTGCTCGGCGTCTGCGGCGGTCACCAGATGCTCGCCCGGAGCATCACCGACGAGGTCGAGTCGCGGGCCGGCACCGTCCCCGGCCTCGGGTTGCTGCCCACCGACGTCCGGTTCGCGCGGGAGAAGACGCTGGGCCGCCCGTCCGGCTCGGCGCTCGGGGAGCCGGTGCACGGCTACGAGATCCACCACGGGGTGGTGACCGTGGAGGCCGGCTCCGGCGAGCCGTTCCTCGACGGGGTGCGGGCCGGGGCGGTGTTCGGGACGAGCTGGCACGGGGCGCTGGAGAACGACGGCTTCCGGCGGGCGTTCCTCGCGCTGGTGGCGCGCCTGGCCGGCCGCGCGTTCGTGCCCGCCCCCGGCACCGACTTCGCCGCCGTCCGGGAGGCCCGGCTGGACCGGCTCGGCGACCTGGTGGCCGAGCACGCCGACACCGCCGCGCTGTGGCGGCTGGTCGAGTCCGGGGCGCCGCCGGACCTGCCGCTGCTGCCGCCCGGCGGCTCGCGCTGACCCTCCCGGCGCGGTGCCAGGATGCAGCCGTGGACGGTGCGGGCACGAGCGGCGCGGCCGGGGGCCGGGACGACGTCCCCGAGGTGAGCGCCCTGGCGATCAACGTGACCATCCCGGAGGCCCTCCGCTGGACCGACACCCGGCGCGGTGCGGAGTTCCGGCTGACCACGCTCAACGTCCGGCTCCTCCCGGACGGGCACCTCGCGGCGAAGGCCTACGGCCGGCCGACCGCGGGCGGGCGCGGCACGTACGTCTCGTTCCCCGTGCCCGACCGGGCCGAGCTGAGGGCCCTGGTGGCCGCGGCCGCCGGCCGCGCCGCGGAGCTGTGGGCCGCCCACCGCGGTCCCGGCTGACCCGGCGCCCGCGCGGGCCGGCCGGCCCGGGGCGGGGTCAGCCCGAGGCGAGCCGCTCCCGGACGTCGTCCGGCCACGGCTCGGGTGCGCCGTCGCGGACGCAGACGTACGTGGTGCGGACGACGCAGCAGACCCGCTCGCCCACCCGGACGGTGAACCGGACGGTCGCGCTGGTGCGCCCGACCGCCTCCGTCCCCGCGTCCACGGTGACGGTGTCGCCCCAGCGCGCGGACGACGACCACTCGAGGGTGCTGGCCTTCACCACGGGGTCGATGCGGCGCTCGACCAGCTCCGCCCAGGACAGCCCCATCGACGCCCACCACCCGTTGGAGGCCTCGTCGGCCCACGTGAGGTAGTGGGCGTTGAAGACGATGCCCTGCTGGTCGCACTCGACGTACCGGACCGGGGAGCTCCACCGTGCAGTCACGGCGGGCAACCGTAGCCGGGCTACCGTGCGGGCATGGAGACCGCGCCCGATGTGCTCGCCGGCTACCGACCGCCGTCCCGGCTCGTGCAGGACAAGGTGATCGACCACGTCGACCGGCACTGCGCGGCCTTCATCGCCCTGTCGCCGTTCGCCACGCTGGCCACGGCCGACGCGGAGGGGTGGCCCGACGTCTCCCCGCGCGGCGGTGACCCGGGCTTCGTGCGGGTGCTCGACGAGCACCGGCTGGCCCTGCCCGACCGGCCGGGCAACAACCGGGTCGACAGCCTCCGCAACGTCGCGGCCAACCCCCGGGTCGCCCTGCTCTTCCTCGTGCCCGGCATCGAGGAGACGCTGCGGGTGTTCGGGACGGCGACCGTGGTGCCGGCCGGGTCGCTCGGCGTGGACCTCACCGAGTTCGGCCGGGAGCCGCGCTCGGTCCTGGTCGTGGAGGTGGACCGGGCCTACTTCCAGTGCGCCAAGTCGGTCATGCGCTCGGGCCTCTGGGACCCCGAGCGGCGGGTGGAGCGGACGGCCTTCGCGCCGATGCGCGAGGTGTTCGCCGACCACTGCCGGCTCACCACGCCGCTGCCGGACGACGCCGTGATGCGGGCCGGGCTGGCCGAGGAGCTGTAGGACCGTCGGTGGGTGGGCCTACGGTCCGCACCGTGGCGACCGACGTGCAGATCGTGGTGGACTGCGCCGACCCGCACGGGCTGGCGGACTGGTGGGCCGAGGCGCTCGGCTGGCAGGTGGAGCCGCAGGACGAGTCGGTGATCCGCGGCGCCGTGGCGGCCGGGGCGGCGACCGAGGAGGAGACGAGCACGCACCGCGGCGCGCTGGTCTGGCGGTCGGGCGCGGCCCTGCGCTCCCCCGACCCGGGGCGGCCCCGGGTGCTGTTCCAGCTCGTCCCGGAGGCCAAGACGGTCAAGAACCGGGTGCACCTGGACCTGCACGTGGGCGAGGACCGCCGGGAGCCGGAGGTGGCCCGCCTGGTGGCCGCGGGGGCGACGGAGCTGCACCGCGCGTCGCAGGGGCCGTTCTCGTGGGTGACGCTCGCCGACCCGGAGGGCAACGAGTTCTGCGTGGCGTGAGGCCCGGGTGCGGGCCGCGGGTGGGCGGGTCGCGGGGGGTGCCGGGGGTGTGCGGGCCGCCGCGCCCCTACGGCTCAGCTGGCCAGGACGTCCCGGGCCAGGCGGCGGTAGGCCACCGCGCGCTCGGCGAGCGCCCGGCGGCGCTCCTGCCGGCTGCGCCGGTCGGTGCCCAGGTAGCGCGCGTCCTCCACGAGCTGGAAGGCGGCCAGGACGCTCGCCTTCACCTCGCGTCCCCGTGGTGCCGCCGGGGGAACCGGCTCGGCCGAGGTCATCGCGACCCCCCTCTCCCCGGGGCGCGACAGTTTCACCCCGTGTCGACATGGTGCCCCCATATCGGCAGGTCGAACCCCAGCGGCGCCCGATTGGTGCCCGTGTGACACGGGTGACAGGCGGTGCGGCCCGCCGCGTCCGGGAACCGGGACGGACCCGTACGGTCTGCTTCCGTGGCGAGCACCGGGCGGCGACTGGTCGGACTGCTGCGCGCGGCGCTGGGGCCGGCGGTGCGCGCCGCCCGGGACGCCGCACCCCGGCCCGCGGGGGGCGTACGGCGCCGCAGCGCCCGCCGCGCACCGGGACCGGTGCCGCCGGTCCCCGCGGGCGGCTCGAGGCCGGGCGGCGTCCGCGACCTCGACGGGCCGCTCGGCGCGGCGGACCTCTCCTACCGCCCGCGGGACGACGGCCGCCCCGACCCCGGTGAGGTCGTGTGGGCGTGGGTCCCCTACGACGAGGCCGACGGGCGGGGCAAGGACCGCCCCGTCCTCGTGCTCGGCCGCCGCGGCGCCGACCTGGTGGGGCTCATGCTCTCCAGCCAGGACCACGACCGCGACGCCGCCGACGAGGCCCGTCACGGGCGCTACTGGATGGACGTCGGCCGCGGGGGCTGGGACCCCCGGGGCCGGCCGAGCGAGGCCCGCCTCGACCGCCCGCTCCTGCTGCCCGCCGGGGCAACCCGCCGTGAGGGTGCCGCGCTGGACCGGGAGCGCTTCACCGCCGTGCTGGAGGCCGCCCTGGCCCTCGACCGCCGCCGCTGACCGGAGCGCGGCCACGCCACGACCCGACTTCTCGCCTTGCGCCCCTCACCTTCGCCGGCCCGCCTCCCGCCCCCGCTGCGGGTCGCCGGTCGCCGGTCGCCGGTCGCCGGTCGCCGCGATGCTGCTGTTCGCCGGCGGGCCACGCCCGCGGGATCAACCTCCTGTCGCAGCGCCCCGCCGACGTGCACCCACGTGTCGCGACCTCGACCGACCTGGACCTGGCCGCTGCCACCGGCCGGACCGCGGGGCCGTCGCCGGTCTCTCGACCGGCGCTCACGAGTGCCCGTCAAGGCCTCGCCGAGATCTGTGGACGGCTCGCTGAGCTGCGGATTCACGGTGCGGTGACCACCGACCGGCAGTACTATTCGTACACGTGTTCGAGAAGGTGGGTGGGGAGGTGGGCGGCCGGTGGAGGACCTGTCGGCGGCACTCGACGAGCTGGCCGGGGCCGGGCTGGCCTCGGCGTTCGGCCCGGAGCTGCTGGAACGGCTCGGCCGCTTGCTGGTCGCCCAGCACCGGATCGCCGCCGAGGTGGCCCGCACCGTGCGCGCCTGCGAGCTGGCCGGGGCGGCGGAGGTCGACGGGCTGAAGACCATGGCCGCGTGGCTGCGCGGGCACGGGCGGATGAGCCACTCCGCCGCGGCCGGGCTGGTCCGCGCCGGGCGGGCGCTGGAGCACCTGCCCGCGCTGGCGGAGGCGCACGCCGCCGGCGCGGTCAGCGCCGAGGCCGTGGCCACGATCGCCCCGATCACCCGGGAGGAGCACCTGGCCGCCGCCGAAGCCTGCGGGGTGGACCTCGCGGAGGTCGACCGGCTGCTCACCGACCTGGCCGCCGCGCGGCCGCACGCCGACCTGGTGCAGGTGGTGCGGCACTACCTGGCCGGCCTGGACCCCGACGGCCCCGAGCCCGACCCCACCGAGGGCCGCCGCCTGGCCTGGGTCCGGCACGCCGACGGCTCGCTCACCGGCCGGCTGGAGCTGGACGCCGCCGGCGGGGAGAGGCTGCAGGCCGCCCTGGAGAGCCTCCTGCAGGCCGGGCGGTGCGCCGGCGACGAGCGCACCCGCCCCCAGGCGCAGGCCGACGCCCTCGTCCAGCTGTGTGATCTCCAGCTCGCCGCCGGGCGGTTGCCCACCCTGCGCACGGTCAAGCCGCACGTGGCCGTGGTCATCGACGCCGCCGACCTGGTCGACCCCGGCACCGGCCCGGGTGCGGCGGAGCTGGGCTTCGGCGCCACCATCTCCGCCGCCCGGGCCCGCTGGCTGGCCTGCGACGGCGCGGTCACCCGCATCGTGCTGGGCCCCGACGGGGCACCGCTGGATGTGGGGCGCACCCACCGGGTGGTGCCCCCGCACCTGCGCCGGGCGGTGGAGCGGCGCGACCGGGGCTGCGTGTTCACCGGCTGCGGCGCCCCGACCCACTGGTGCGACGTGCACCACCTGCTCGAGTGGGCCCTGGGCGGGGAAACCTCCCTGGCCAACTCGGCGCTGCTGTGCGAGCGGCACCACACGAAGGTCCACCACGGCTTCCGCGTCGAACGCCGACCCGACGGCCGATGGCGCACCTGGCGCCCCGACGGCACCGAGATCCACATCCTCGCCCCACCCCTGGCCGCAGCCTGAACCCAGCAGACCCGAGGGCCACACCCGGGGCTGGAGTCGCAACCGCACACCGGCCGACCCGGCGCACCCACCGTGCGCCGGGCACTCGGCGTGCCCGGCGGCCGGACGCGCAGACAGCGGGCCGCTCGACGAACCCCTACCAGGAGGCGGCCGCCTGGATCCAGCTCCGGGGGCCGCTCGACGGCCGCCGGAAAGCGCTCGACGGCGCGGTGCGGCACCCGGCACGCTCCCCGCGATGGACGCCGCCGCGGTCTTCTGGGCCTTGCACAGCGACCTCCCGCGCGAGGCCCCCGGGTCGGCCGCCACGACGCGCGCGCTGCTCGACCTGGCCGGTCCGCTGCCACCCGGCGCCCGGGCCGTCGACATCGGGTGCGGTCCCGGCCGCTCCGCGGAGGTCCTGGCCGAGGCCGGGCTGCGGGTGACCGCCGTCGACCTGCACGAGCCGTTCCTCCGGCGGGCTCGCCGGGCCGGTACGGGCACCTTCCCGGTGGCCGTGGTCCGCGCCGACATGGCCGCGCTCCCCCTCCGGGAGGGCAGTGCCGACCTGGTGTGGTCCGAGGGCGCCGCCTATCTCATGGGGGTCGACGCCGCCCTGCGGTCCTGGCGGCGACTGCTGCGGCCGGGTGGCGTCCTCGTCCTCACCGACGCGGTCTGGACCACCGCCGCACCGTCAGCGGCGGCACGCGCGTTCTGGGCCGCCTACGCCGGGATGCGCGACGTCCCCGCGCTCGTCGCCGCGGCCCGCGCGACCGGCTACGACGTCCTGGCCGAGCGGCTGCTGCCCGACTCCGACTGGGCCGGGTACTACGACCCGCTCGCCGCGGCCATCGCCGCCTGGCCCGACCCGGACGAGGAGACGGCGGTCGCGCTGGCCGGAGCCCGGGCCGAGATCGACCTGCGGCGCGCGCACGCCGACGAGTACGGCTACGCCGCCGTCGTCCTCCGGCGGGGCGGGCAGCAGGTCACTCGCTGACGACACCGTCCCGCACCGACGGCCGCGGCCGGACGTGGTAGACCCCGGCGGTCTCGCTCCACGAGGTGAGGTCGTAGCGGTGCACGACCTTCGGGCCGCCGTGCAGGTGCACGTGGGTGATCGTCGGCAGCGGCTGCCCGTGCCGGGCGTGCCGGATCTCGACCCGCCCGTCCAGCGGACCGCCCACGAACAGCAGCACGGCGTCCTCCGTGCCGATCGGCTCCTCGGTCAGCTCGCTCCCCTCCCTGCGCACCCCGGCCAGGGTAGGCGCGTCCCGCGCCGGGTGACGGGGAACTGGCCCTGCTCAGGCCGCGGAGGCCTCCCCACCGGCGATCGGCGGGGAGCCCCGCCGGACCCACAGCTCGTGCGCCGCCGCCGACGCCGCGGCGGTCAGCGGCACGAACAGCAGCGCACCGGCCAGCCCCCACAGCAGCCCGCCGGCGGTGACGGCGACGAGGACCGTCGCCGCGTTCACGGGCAGCCGGCGGCGCATCACCCACGGCTCGACGACGTCGTTGCCCACCTGCTGCACGACCAGGACCAGCGCCGCCACCAGGGCGGCGTCCACCAGCCCACCCGAGCCGTAGGCCACCACGACGGCCACCGCGCCGGCGACGAAGGCACCGATGGTGGGGATGTAGGAGGCGAGGAACTGCAGGGCCGCGAGCGTCAGGGCCAGCGGCACGCCGATCAGCAGCAGCCCCACCCCGATGCCGACCGCGTCGAAGAGCGCCACGACCGTGAGCCCGCGGACGTAGTTGCCCGTGGTCCGCCAGGCGGCCCGCCCGGCGCCGTCGACGTCCTCGCGCACCCGCCCGCCGAACTTGCCGAGCAGCCACTGCCACATCCCCCGCCCGCTGACGAGGAAGAGGAACGCCAGCGCCAGCGCGAGGAAGGCCGCGATGAGCACCTCGCCGGCCGTGCGCAGCGGGCCCAGCAGGTCCCCGACCGCCGTCGAGCCGCCGGACCCCTGCTCACCGCCCGAGCCGCCGAGCGACGGCAGCTGGACGCCGAAGCGCTGCGACAGGTCGGCGGAGATGGTCGTCAGCTGCTCGCGCAACTGCGGGAGCTGCTCGGCGATGCGGGTGCCCAGGCCCAGGGCCGCACCGGCCAGGGCCAGCACCAGCAGGCCCACCGCGACGGCGGCCGACACCGTGCGCGGCACCCCGCGCCGGTCGGCCCACTGCACCGCGGGGGTCGCGACCCCGGCCAGCAGCAGGCCGACGAGGACGGCGACCACCAGCGCGGTCAGCTTCACGGCCAGCCCGGCGAGCAGCCAGACCAGGACGGCGAGCACCAGGAGCCGGCCGCCGACGGCGGCGGAGCGCACCAGCCAGGCCGGGGCCCCGTTCGGGGCGGGGTCGGGAACCAACGGCATCCACCATGGGTTCCTCGCTACGCCGCGGCGGACACATCCCGACCGCCCCGTCGCAGCCAGCGGGCCAGCAGCGGGGCGCTCAGCAGCATCACGAACAGCCGCAGCACCTGCACGGCGAGCACGAACGTGGCGTCGGCGCCGCTGTCCCGAGCGGTCGCCAGGACGGCGTAGAGGCCACCGGGCGTGGTGGCGAGGTAGGCGTCCAGCGCGCCGGCCGAGGTGGTGACCGTGAGCAGCGCGCCGAGCCCGGCGCAGCCGACGACCAGCCCGAGGACGACGACGAGCGCCAGCGGCAGCGCCCGCCCGATGGTGCGCAGGCTCTCCCGCGTGACGTTGAGCCCGACCACCAGGCCGACGACCAGGAACGCCGCCTGCTCGAGCGGGACCGGCAGCCGCGCGCCCTGCGCGAGGCCGGTGACGTCGAGGACGGCGGCGACCACGAGCGGGCCGAGCAGCGCCGGCACGGGCACCCGCAGCAGCCGGGCGAGCGCCACGCCGGCGACCGCGCAGACCGCCGCGAACAGCAGCCCGGCCGGCCACCCGGGGCCGGTGTCGGCCACCACGGGGCCACCCGCGCCGGGCCGGGCCCCGTAGAGGACCGTCGCCGCCACCGGCATGAGGAGCACGATCAGCAGCACCCGCAGGTACTGCAGGACGGCGACCATCCGGTCGTCGGCGCCGAGCTCCCGCGACATCGCGGTGATGCCGGACGCCCCGCCGGCGATCATGGCGAACGCGCCGGTCACCGGGGTGATCCCCGGCTGCAGCCGCAGCAGCAGGCCGGCCAGCACGCTGAGCGCGAGCGTCCCCACGGTGACCAGCAGCACCGGCAGCCAGTCGGCGCCGAGCGCCGCCAGGGTGTCCAGGTCGACCAGCGACCCGACGGAGACCCCGATCAGCGCCTGCGCCGCGGTCATGCCCGCGCGGGGCACCGCCAGCCGCCGCCGGCCGGCCAGCCCGCGGACCAGACCGGCCAGCAGGCCGCCGAACAGCGCCGGCGAGGGCAGGTCCGCGACGTCGAAGGCGAGCGTGGCCGCCAGCGCGCCGGTGACCACCAGGGCGCCGTCACCCAGCCGGGCGAGCCGCTCTCCCCGGCCGCTCACCCGCCGGTGATCCGGCGCAGCTCGGCCACGTGCGCGTCGAACGCCGCCCGCCCGGCCCGCGTCAGCGCGAGGCTGGTGCGCACCCGCGAGGCGATCGTCGCCTTGCCGATCCGCAGGTAGCCGGCCTCCTCGAGCTGCCTGACGTGCTTGGAGAGGACCGAGTCGCTCACCCCGAGCCGGTCGCGGATCGCGGCGAACTCCATGCTGTCGACGGCGGCGAGCAGCCCGCAGATCTGCAGCCGCGGCGGCGGGTGGATCACCGCGTCGAAGCGCGGGGCCACGGCGGTCACAGCGACCGGCGCAGCTCGGCGGCCAGGGCCCTGCCCCAGTACCGGCTGAGGGCGGCGGCGGCCAGGCCCAGCACGGCCCCGGCCACCACCATGGCCCAGCGCTGGTCGAAGCCCTCGGCCAGCACGAAGGCCGTGATCAGCACGGGCAGCACGACGGCACACCAGAGCGCCATCCCGCGGCCGTCGATGGTCACCCAGAAGCCGGTGATCCGGCGGTAGGCGGCCACCAGGGCACCGAGCCCGGCGCAGAAGACCACGAGCGCCGGGAAGGTCACCCACAGCGAGTCGAGGGCGTAGGAGGACAGGAAGCCGAACAGCAGCAGCCCCAGCAGCACGTCGTACCACCACGGCTGCAGCGCCCGCTCGGCCAGCGCCGACCGGTCGGCCCGCAGCGCGGCGAGCTGCGCGGCGGCAGCGTCCCGGTCGAGCGCGTCACTTTCCATGGCGGAAAGCCTGCACTGCGACTTTCCGATCCGTCAAGTCAAGGGTCCCTGTCGGCGGGCCGGGGACGCGTGGTGTGATGACCCGGCCACAGCGACGGCAGTGGAGGAAGCCCGGTGCGATTCCGGCGCGGTCCCGCCACTGTGACCGGGGAGCCCGATCCCAGGCTCCGCCACTGCTCCCCCGGGAGCGGGAAGGCGGGGAGCGGGCGTTGATCCGGGAGCCAGGAGACTCCCGCCGTCGTCCACTGCCACTCCGGGCCACCGCGGATGTACGGACACCCGGGGAGAGGACGCGTTCCATGCGCGGTCGACCCGCATGACCTACCCCTTCGGCGCCGTCGTCGGCATGGACGACCTGCGGCTGGCGCTGCTGCTCAACGCGGTCTCCCCCGCCGTCGGCGGCGTCCTGGTGCGCGGCGAGAAGGGGACGGCGAAGTCGACGACGGTGCGTGCGCTGGCCGCCGTCCTGCCCCCCGTCGACGTCGTCCCCGGCTGCCGGTTCGCCTGCGACCCGGCTGCCCCGGACCCCGCCTGCCCAGACGGCCCGCACGACGCCGGCGCCCGGGGCACCCGCCGCCCGGCGCGGCTGGTCGAGCTGCCGGTCGGTGCCAGCGAGGACCGCGTCGTCGGGTCGCTGGACCTCGAGCGGGCGCTCACCGAGGGGGTCAAGGCCTTCGAGCCCGGGCTCCTGGCGGCCGCGCACCGCGGCGTCCTGTACGTCGACGAGGTCAACCTGCTGCACGACCACCTCGTCGACCTGCTGCTCGACGCTGCCGCCCTGGGCACCGCCTACGTCGAGCGCGAGGGGGTGTCGGTCCGGCACGCGGCCCGGTTCCTCCTGGTCGGGACGATGAACCCCGAGGAGGGCGAGCTCCGCCCCCAGCTGCTGGACCGGTTCGGCCTCACCGTCGAGGTCGCCGCCCCGCGCGACCCGGGGGTGCGCGCCGAGGTGGTCCGCCGGCGGTTCGCCTTCGACGCCGACCCGGCCGGCTTCACCGCGGCGTGGGCCGACGAGGAGGCCGGGCTGGCGCGCCGCATCGCCGACGCCCGCGCCCGGCTGCCGCACGTGGTGCTCGGCGACGGCGCGCTGCGCCAGGTCACCGCCGTCTGCGCCGCCTTCGACGTGGACGGGCTGCGCGCGGACCTGGTCACCGCGCGGGCGGCCGTCGCGCACGCCGCGTGGTCCGGCCGCGAGGAGGTCACCGAGGACGACGTGCGGGTCGCCGCCCGGCTGGCCCTCCCCCACCGCCGCCGCCGCAACCCCTTCGACGCGCCCGGCCTGGACGACGAGACCCTCGAGCAGGCGCTCACCGACGCCCGCCCCGACGACGACCCGCCGCCCCCCGAGGGCGGCCCCGGGGACCCGGACGACGGCCCGGACGACGACAGCCCGGACGACGGCGTCCCGGGCGACCCGGACGCCCCAGGCATCCCGGGCGACCCGGGCACAGGGAGCAATGTCCACGGATCCGGCGCCGATACGGGGGAAAAGCCTCCTGTGCCGGGGGGTGGCGCCGCCACGACCGCACCCCGCGGCGAGGGCGGCGGCCGCGCCGGGAGCGCGCCGGCACCCGAGCGCGCCGCGGCCGCGCCGTCCGACCCGTTCCGCACCCGGCGGCTCGAGGTGCCCGGCATCGGCGCCGGCGCGGCCGGCCGCCGCTCGCGGGCCCGCTCCGAGCGCGGCCGCGTGGTCGGCGCGACCCGCCCCACGGGCACGGTGACCCGGCTGCACCTCCCCGGCACCGTGCTCGCCGCGGCACCGCACCAGGTCGCGCGCGGCCGCACCGGCCCGGGGCTGCGGCTCGAGCGCGGCGACCTGCGCCAGGCCTCGCTGGAGGGCCGCGAGGGCAACCTCGTGCTCTTCGTCGTCGACGCCAGCGGGTCGATGGGCTCGCGGGCGCGGATGGCCGCCGTGAAGGGCGCCGTCCTGTCGCTCCTGCTCGACGCCTACCAGCGGCGGGACAAGGTCGGCCTGATCACCTTCCGCGGCACGGGTGCCGACCTGGCGCTGCCGCCCACCTGGTCGGTGGAGGCCGCCGCGGCCCGGCTGCGCGAGCTGCCCACCGGCGGCCGCACCCCGCTGGCCGCCGGCCTGCTCCGGGCCCACGACACGCTGCGCGTCGAGCGGCTGCGCGACCCCCGGCGCCGGCCGCTGCTGGTGGTCGTCACCGACGGCCGGGCCACCGGCGCGCGCGGCGGCGACCACGTCGGGGAGGCCCGCCGCGCCGCCGGGCTGCTGGCCGCGGCCGGCACGGCGGGGGTGGTGGTGGACTGCGAGTCCGGCCCGGTGCGGCTCGGGCTGGCCGCCCGGCTCGGGACGGCCCTCGGCGCGCGGACCCTGCGCCTCGAGGAGCTGGCCGCCGAGGCGCTCGCGGCCACCGTCCGCGGCGCCCGCGAGGCGGCCTAGCCGTGCCGAAGGGCCAGGTCACCACGGTCCCGGACGACGGGCTGACCACGCGGGCGCGGCGCACCCAGCCCCTGCTGGCGGTCCACACCGGCGAGATGAAGGGCAAGTCCACCGCCGCCTTCGGCATGGCGATGCGCGCGTGGACCCAGGGCTGGCCGATCGCGGTCTACCAGTTCGTCAAGAGCGCGAAGTGGAAGGTCGGTGAGGAGACCGCGCTGACCGCGCTCGGCCGGCTGCACGAGCAGACCGGGGAGGGCGGCCCCGTCGTCTGGCACAAGATGGGCAGCGGCTGGAGCTGGTCGCGCCGCCAGGGCACCGAGGTCGACCACGCCGCCGACGCCGCCGAGGGCTGGGCCCAGATCAAGCGCGACCTCGCCGCCGAGGCGCACCGCTTCTACGTGCTCGACGAGTTCACCTACCCCCTGACGTGGGGCTGGGTGGACGTCACCGACGTCGTCGAGACCCTGGCGCACCGCCCGGGCACCCAGCACGTGGTGATCACCGGCCGGGACGCACCGCCGGAGCTGGTGCAGGCCGCCGACCTGGTCGTCGAGATGACCAAGGTCAAGCACCCGATGGACGCCGGCCGCAAGGGCCAGCGGGGCATCGAGTGGTGACCACCGTGCCGCGGGTGGTGCTCGCCGCCCCCACCAGCAACGCGGGCAAGACCTCCGTCGCCACCGGGCTGGTCGCCGCGCTCACCGCGCGGGGGCACGCCGTCTCCCCGCACAAGGTCGGCCCCGACTACATCGACCCCGGCTACGCCGGGCTCGCCGCCGGACGGCCGGGCCGCAACCTCGACCCGGTGCTGGTCGGCGAGGAGCGGGTCGTCCCGCTGTTCCTGCACGGCGCCCGGGGTGCCGACGTCGCCGTCGTCGAGGGCGTGATGGGACTCTTCGACGGCGCCACCCGGCCGGGCCTGGAGCCGGGGTTCGCCTCCACCGCGCACGTGGCCCGGCTGCTGCGCGCGCCGGTCGTGCTCGTCGTGGACGTCTCGGCACAGGCGCAGAGCGTGGCCGCGCTGGTGCACGGGTTCGCCACGTACGACCCGCGGGTGCGCCTGGGCGGCGTCGTCCTCAACCGGGTCGGCAGCGACCGGCACGAGCAGATCGCGCGGGACGCGCTGGAGTCCACCGGCGTCCCCGTGCTCGGCGCGGTGCGCCGGCTGGACCGGCTGGCCACCCCGTCGCGCCACCTGGGGCTCGTCCCCGCCGCCGAGCGGTCGGCCGACGCGCTGGCCGGCGTCCGGGCCCTCGGCGAGGTGGTGGCCGGCTCGGTCGACCTCGACGCCGTCCTCCGGGTCGCCCGGTCCGCCCCGGCCCTGGACGGCGCGCCGTGGGACCCCGCCGCCGAGGTCGCCCGGGTGCCGGGCCGGCCGCGGGTCGCCGTGGCCGGCGGCGCCGCCTTCACCTTCGGCTACGCCGAGAACGCCGAGCTGCTCGAGGCCGCCGGCGCCGAGGTCGTGACCATCGACCCGCTGCGCGACGAGGCCCTCCCGGACGGCACCGCGGGCCTGGTCATCGGCGGGGGCTTCCCCGAGGTGCACGCCACGGAGTTGTCGGCCAACACCGCGCTGCGCGCCGAGGTGGCCGCGCTCGCGGCCCGCGGCGGCCCCGTCGCCGCCGAGTGCGCCGGGTTGCTCTACCTGGCGCGCAGCCTCGAGGGGCTGCCGATGTGCGGCGTCCTGGACGCCGAGGCGGTCATGTCCCCGCGGCTGACCCTGGGCTACCGCGAGGCCGTCGCGCTCACCGACTCCGCGCTGGCCCCCGTCGGCACCCGCGTCCACGGCCACGAGTTCCACCGCACCGTCGCCACCCCCGCCGCCGGCGCCACACCCGCCTGGCGCTGGGCGGGAGCCGAGCCCGAGGGCTTCGTCACCGGCAGCGTGCACGCCTCCTACCTGCACCTGCACTGGGCGGGGCAGCCTGCCCTGGCCGGGCGCTTCGTCTCCGCGTGCGCCCGCACGCCCGTCCTACGATCGGAGCAGCATGCACATCGCTGAGGGCTTCCTCCCGCCGGCGCACGCGATCGGCTGGACGGTCGCCGCCGCCCCCTTCGTCGCGCACGGCGCCCGGGCCGTGGTCACGGAGGTCCGCGAGAACCCGGAGTCCACGCTCCTGCTGGGTGCCGCCGGCGCGTTCACCTTCGTGCTGAGCGCGATCAAGCTGCCGTCGGTCACCGGCAGCTCCAGCCACCCGACCGGCACCGGCCCCGGCGCGATCCTGTTCCGACCACCGGTGATGGCGCTGCTCGGCACCGTGGTGCTGCTGTTCCAGGCGCTGCTGCTCGCCCACGGCGGGCTGACCACGCTGGGCGCCAACGCGTTCGCCTTCGCCGTCGTCGGGCCGTGGGCCGGGTACGGGGCCTACCGGCTGACCCGCGCCGCCGGCGCCGGGCTGCTGCCCGCGGTCTTCGTCGGCGTCGCGCTGGCCGACCTGGCCACCTACCTGATGACCTCGCTGCAGCTGGCGCTGGCCTTCCCCGACGCCACCAGCGGGTTCGTCGGCGCGCTGGCCAAGTTCCTCGCCGTCTTCGCGCTCACCCAGGTCCCGCTGGCCATCGGCGAGGGGCTGCTCGGCGTCCTGCTGTTCCGCGTCCTGACCCGCAACGCCCGGCCCGAGCTCGAACGGCTCGGCGTGCTGGAGCCGGCCACCCCCACCACCGCCGGGAGCCCCTTGTGAAGCGATCCGCCCTCGTCACCGCCCTGATCGTCGTCACCGTCGTGGCGCTGTTCGCGGTCCCGCTGATCGTGAACCCGGGCGCGGGGTACGGCGGCGCCGACGGCCGGGTGACCGAGGAGCTGGAGGCCGACGGCTACGAACCGTGGTTCGACTCCTTCTTCAGCCCGGCCGGCGAGACCGAGTCGGGGCTGTTCGCCCTGCAGGCCGCCCTCGGCGGCGGGGTGCTCGGCTACGTGCTGGGCCGGCTGCGCGGCCGGCGGGCGGCGGCCGAGGCCGCGACCGCCACCGCGACGGCCGAGCCCGCGACGGCCGAGCCCGCGACGGCCACGCCCGCGACGACCACGCCGGCGGAGACCGACCAGCGGTGAGGGGCCTCGCGGTCGACGAGGCGGCGTGGAGCAGCGCGTGGCGCGGGCGCTCGCCCGGCGACAAGCTGCTGCTCTGCGCCGGCCTCGTCGGCTGCGCGCTCGTGCTGCCCGCCTGGCCCGGCAGCGCGCTCGTCGGGCTCACCGCCGTCGGGCTGGCGCTCGGCCCGGCCCGGGTGCCGGCCCGCACGTTCGGCCGGGCGATCCGCTGGCCGCTGGCGTTCATCCTCGTCGGGGCGGTGACCGCCGTGGTGTCGGTCGGCGACGGCGGGATCGGCTGGGCGCCCGACGCCGCCGCCCGGGCCGGCGAGCTGGCCGGCCACGCGCTGGCCGGCAGCGCCGCGGTGCTCCTGCTGGCCACCACCACGCCGATGTCGGACCTGCTGCCCGCGCTGCGCCGGCTGCGGGTGCCCGCGGCGGTCGTCGAGGTGGCGGGCGTGACCTACCGGCTGCTGTTCGTGCTCCTGGAGAGCCTGCACACCATCCGCGAGGCGCAGACCGCGCGGATGGGCTGGTCCTCGGTGCGCCGCTCCTACCGCTCCGCCGGGCTGCTGGCCGCCGGGGTGCTGACCCGCTCGTGGGACCGGGCCCGCAGGCTGCAGGAGGGGCTGGCCGGCCGCGGCATGGAGACCGACCTGCGGGTGCTGCCCGAGGTGCTGCCGTCGTCCCGGGCCTTCCTGGCCACGGCGGCCACCGGCCTGGCCGGCATCGTCGCGCTCAGCCTGCTGGTGTCGGGAGGGGCGCTCGCGTGAGCCACCGGACCCTCGCCGCCGCCGGGCTGACCGTCGGCTACGACCGCGGCCGGCCCGTGCTGCACGGCGCCGACCTCACCGTCCCCGCCGGCCGGCGGCTGGCCGTGCTCGGCGCCAACGGCTCGGGCAAGACCACCCTGCTGCGCTGCCTGTCCGGCGCGCTGGTGCCCGCGGCCGGCGTGGTCACCGTCGACGGCGTGCCGCTGGCGCACACCCGCCGCGGCCTGCGGGCACACCGGCAGACCGTGCAGCTGGTGCTGCAGGACCCCGACGACCAGCTGTTCAGCGCCTCCGTCGCCCAGGACGTCTCCTTCGGCCCGCTCAACCTCGGCCTGGACGAGGGCGCCGTCCGGGCCCGCGTCGCCGAGGCCCTCGACCTGCTCGCCGTCGACCACCTGGCCGCCCGCCCGACCCACCAGCTCTCCTACGGCGAGCGCAAGCGGGTCGCCATCGCCGGCGCGGTCGCCGTGCGCCCCTGCGTGCTGCTGCTCGACGAGCCCACCGCCGGGCTGGACCCCTCCGCGGTCACCGAGGCCCTGGCCGCGCTGGCCCGCCTGCAGGAGCACGACTCGACGGTGGTCATGAGCACCCACGACGTCGACCTCGCGCTGCGCTGGGCCGACGAGGTCGCCGTCGTCGTCGACCGGGCCGTCGTCCAGGGCCCGCCGGCCGACGTGCTCGCCGACGACGCGCTCCTGGCCCGCGCCCGGCTGGACCGGCCGTGGGCGCTCACCGTCGGCGCCCGGCTGCGCGACCTCGGCCTGCTGCGCGAGGGGCCGCTGCCCCGGGACGCCGACGAGCTGCTGGCCGCGCTGCCCGACCGGCCGGGGGTCACGGCGTGACGGTGGTCGGCGTCGGTGCGCGGCCCGGGGTGAGCGCCGCCGAGGTGCTCGCCGCGGTGGACGCCGTCCTCCCCGCGGGGACGACGGACGTCCGGCTGGCCACGCTCGACACCCGCGCCGCCGAGCCCGGGCTCGCCACCGCGGCCGCCGCCCGCGGCTGGCCGCTCACCGGCCACCCCGCCGCGGTGCTGGCCGCCGTGCCGGTGCCCGCCCCGTCGGCCCGGGTGGCCGCCGCCGTCGGCACCCCGTCGGTCGCCGAGGCGGCCGCGCTGCTCGGCGGCGGGCCGCTGCTGGTCCCCCGGACGGTCGTCGGCCGGGTCACCGTGGCGGTGAGCGCATGAGCGCCAGGGGTGTGTCCTCGCCGGGTGGGGGGCCGGAGGCCCTCCGGACGGCGGGGACGGACGCGCTCAGCGCAGAGCCGGGGCACCTGGACGCGGTGGGAGCCCGGAGGGCGACAGTGTCATCGCTCCATCACCACGGGGACGCCGAGCTGGCGCCCGGCCTGGTCGACCTGGCGGTGAACGTCCGCGCGGGCACCCCGCCGCCGTGGCTGCGCGCCGTGCTCTCGGCCGCGCTGGACGACGTCGCCGCCTACCCCGACGCCCGCCCGGCCCGGGCCGCGGTCGCCGCCGCGCACGGCCGCCCGCCGGAGGAGGTGCTGCCCACCGCCGGGGCCGCCGAGGCGTTCACCCTGGTCGCCCGGGCCCTGCGCCCCCGCCGGGCGGTCGTCGTCCACCCGTCGTTCACCGAGCCGGAGGCGGCGCTGCGCGCCGCCGGGCACCCGGTGGAGCGGCTGCTGCTGCGCGCCGACGACGGCTACCGGCTCGACCCCGCGGCGGTGCCCGCGGACGCCGACCTGGTCGTGCTGGGCAACCCGACCAACCCCACCTCGGTGCTGCACCCGCGCGAGGACGTCGCGGCGCTGGCCCGGCCCGGCCGGGTTCTGCTGGTCGACGAGGCGTTCGCCGACACCGTCCCCGGCGAGCCCGCCTCCCTGGCCGGGCGGCGCGACCTGCCCGGCCTGCTGGTCGCGCGCAGCCTGACCAAGACGTGGGGCCTGGCCGGGCTGCGGGTCGGGTACGCCCTCGGCCCGCCGGACCTGGTGGCCGCCCTCGCCGCCGCCCAGCCGCACTGGCCGCTGGCCGGCCCGGCGCTCGCCGCGCTCACCGCCTGCACCGCGCCCGCCGCCCGCGCCGAGGCCGAGGCCGCCGCCCGCGACCTGACCGGGCACCGGGCCGCGCTGCTGGCGGCGCTGCCGGCCGGCGTCGAGGTCGTCGGGACGCCGCGGTCGTCCTTCGTCCTGCTCCGGGTGCCCGGCGGCGACCGGGTCCGCGCCGCCCTGCGGGAGTGCGGGTGGGCGGTCCGGCGCGGGGACACCTTCCCCGGCCTGTCGGCCGACCACCTGAGGGTGGCGGTCCGGGACCCGGGCACCTCCCGTGCGTTCGCCGCGACCCTCACTGGGATCCTGGGTGGCGCAGCTGTCCCGGCACCGGCGCCGCGGGCCCATCCCGCCGTTCCCGAGGAGATCCGCTGAGCAGCCCCTCCACCCCGTTCCCCGGCACGCTCCTGGGCGAGACGATCGCCGCCGTCCGCCCCCGCGACGCCGCCGCCGAGCAGGCCGCCCGCGAGCGGCTGGACCGCATGACCAAGCCGCCGGGGTCGCTCGGCGCGCTGGAGGACGTCGCCGCGCAGCTGGCCGGCACCGCCGGCACGTGCCCGCCGCCGCTGCCCACGCCCGCCGCGGTCGCGGTCTTCGCCGCCGACCACGGCGTGCACGCCCAGGGGGTGACCCCCTGGCCGCAGGAGGTCACCGCCCAGATGGTGGCCAACTTCGCCCGCGGCGGCGCGGTGGTCAACGCGCTCGCCGCCCAGCTGGGCGCCGAGGTGGTCGTCGTCGACGTCGGCGTGGCCACGGCCTACGCCGTCGAGCCCGGCCCGGCGCTGCTGTCCCGCAAGGTCCGGTCGGGCACCGCCGACCTCGCCGCCGGCCCGGCCATGACCCTCGACGAGGCCCGCCGGGCCGTCGAGGTGGGCATCGAGGTGGCGACCGGGCTGGCCGCCGGGCACCGCTGCCTGGTCACCGGCGACATGGGCATCACGAACACGACCGCCTCGGCGGCCCTGGTCTGCGCCTTCACCGGCGCGGACCCCGCCGCCGCCACCGGCCGGGGCACCGGGGTGGACGACCCGACCCTGGCCCGCAAGGTCGCCGTCGTGGCGCGGGCCGCCGCCCGCGTGCCGGAGCGGCCCGCGACCCCGGAGGCGGCCCTGGCCGCCCTCGCCGAGGTCGGCGGGCTGGAGCACGCGGCGCTGGCCGGCTTCGTGCTGGGGGCCGCCGCCGCCCGCGTCCCGGTGCTGCTGGACGGCGTCATCGCCGGGTCGGCCGCCCTGGTCGCGGCCGCGCTGTGCCCGGTGGCGCTCGACCACGCGCTGGCCGGCCACCTCTCCGCCGAGCCGGGGGCCGGCCTGGCGCTGCGCGCCCTCGGCCTGCGCCCGCTGCTGGGCCTGGACCTGCGCCTGGGCGAGGGCACCGGCGCGCTGCTGGCGGTGCCGCTGGTCGCCGGTGCGGCCCGGGCGCTGCGCGACGTCGCGACGTTCGACTCCGCCGGCGTGACCGAGAAGTGAACGCGACCTCGGTGGATCCCGGCAGCGGCGTGGTCTACCCGGTGGGGCTGCGGCTGCTCGACCGGCGGGTGGTCGTCGTCGGCGGCGGGCAGGTGGCCCACCGCCGGGTGGCCGGGCTGCTGGAGGCCCGGGCGCGGGTGACCGTGGTCAGCCCCGAGGTCACCCCGGCCCTCGAGGCCCTCGTCGGGCCGGGCGCGGTGACCTGGGTGCGCCGGCGGTACGAGGCCGGTGACCTGGCCGGCGCGTGGTACGCCGTCGCCGCCACCGACGACCCGGCCGTGAACGCCGCGGTCGCCGAGGAGGCCGAGCGGTCCCGTGTCTTCTGCGCCCGAGCCGACGACCGGGCGGCCTCCAGCGTGTGGACGCCCGCGGTCGGCCGGCAGGGCGACCTGGTGGTGGGCGTGCACGGCGGCGGTGACCCGCAGCGGGCCGTCGGCGTCCGCGACGCGGTGCTCGCCGGGCTCACCGACGGCAGCATCCGCGACCGCGCCGCCCGCGAGCCCGAGGGGGGCCGGCCCGGCGGCGTCGTCCTCGTCGGCGGCGGGCCGGGCGACCCCGGGCTGATCACCGTCCGCGGCCAGCAGGCCGTGGCGCAGGCCGACGTCGTCGTGGCCGACCACCTGGCGCCGCAGGGGCTGCTCGCCGCGCTGCCGCCCGAGGTGGAGGTCATCGACGCCTCCAAGCTCCCCCGGGGCCGGTTCATGGCGCAGGAGCAGATCAACGCGCTGCTGGTGGAGCACGCCCGCGCCGGCCGCCGGGTGGTCCGGCTCAAGGGCGGCGACCCGTTCGTGTTCGGCCGCGGCATGGAGGAGCTGGAGGCCTGCGTCGCCGCCGGTGTGCCGGTCGAGGTGGTCCCGGGGGTGACCAGCGCGATCGGCGTCCCGGCGCTGGCCGGCATCCCGGTCACCCACCGCGGTCTGACCCACGAGTTCGTGGTGGTCTCCGGCCACGTCCCCCCGGGGCACCCCGCCTCCCTGGTCGACTGGCCGGCCCTCGGCCGGCTGCGCGGCACGCTGGTCGTCCTCATGGGCGTGGACACCGCGCCGGCGATCGCGGCGGCCCTCGTCGAGCACGGCCGGGCGCCGGGCACCCCGGTCGCGGTGGTGGCCGACGGCTCGACCCCCGGCCAGCGGGTGGTGCGGACGACGCTGTCCGGGCTGGCGCGCACGCTGGCCGACGAGGGCATCCGGCCCCCCGCGGTGTGGGTGGTCGGGGAGGTCGTCGGCCTCACCGCCGGTCTCCCCCGCCCGCCCGGCTGAGCGCGGCCCCCCCGGCGGGCCGGCGGGGCACGGGAAAGCAGTTGTGCGCTCGATGTAGCACTCCTACTATCGCGGCACCTCGAACTCGGTGGAGGGGCCATGGGCGAGCCGGTCGTGTCGGTCCGCGGGTTGCGGATGACCTACGGGACGCAGGAGGTGCTGACCGGCGTCGACCTGGACGTCGAGGCGGGCGAGGTCGTCTGCCTGCTCGGGCCCAACGGCGCGGGCAAGACGACGACGATCGAGGTCCTCGAGGGCTTCCGGTTGCCGTCGGCCGGGGACGTGCGCGTCCTCGGCGAGGCCCCGGCGACCGCGGGGGACGCCTGGCGGGCCCGCGTGGGGGTGGTGCTGCAGTCGTGGCGGGACCACGCCCGGTGGACGCCGCGCCGGCTGCTGGTGAGCCTGGGCGGCTACTTCCGGCCCTACTCGACGCCGGAGCACCCGCGGCCCCACGACGTCGACCGGCTGCTCGACGTCGTCGGCCTCGCCGAGCACGCCGACCGCAAGATCGGCACGCTCTCCGGCGGCCAGCGCCGGCGGCTGGACGTGGCCGTGGGCATCATCGGCCGGCCGGAGCTGCTCTTCCTCGACGAGCCCACCGCCGGCTTCGACCCGCAGGCGCGGCGGGACTTCCACGACCTGGTGCACCGGCTCTCGGACCTGGAGGGCACGACGATCCTGCTCACCACCCACGACCTGGGGGAGGCGGAGAAGCTCGCCGACCGCATCCTCATCCTGACCGGGGGCCGGATCGTGGCCGACGGCAGCGCCGACGAGCTCGCCCGCCAGGTCGCCGGGACCGCCGAGGTGCGCTGGGCCTGCGGCCGGGAGCGGTTCGTGCACGCCACCGACGACCCCGTCGCCTTCGTCCGCAGGCTCGTCGCGCAGCACGGCGACGAGCTCACCGACCTCGAGGTGCGCAAGGCCGGCCTGGAGGACACCTACCTGGCGATGGTGCAGCGCTTCGAGGCCGGCGACCGCACCGCCGCCCCGGCCCTGCTGGAGGTGGGCCGGTGAACGCCACCCGGCACGCCGTCGGCCTGGGCCTGCACCGCGGGTGGACGGAGTTCCTCCTCAGCCTGCGCAGCCCCCAGGACCAGGGCTTCTACCTGTTCATGGGCGGCGCCACGCTGCTCTACCTGTGGTTCAACCGCGACGGCGAGATCACCGGCGCCGGCGAGACGATCCCGCTGGTCGCCTACTCGCTGCCGAGCATCCTCGCCGCCCTGCTGGCCTTCGGCGTCATCATCGGGCCCGCCTACGCCCTGGCGATGGAGCGCGAGGACGGCACGCTGCTGCGGCACAAGGCCCTGCCGCACGGCATGCAGGGCTACGTGACCGGCCAGCTGCTCTACCACTCCCTCGGCCTGCTGCCCATGCTGCTGGTCATCCTCGTGCCGAGCTTCCTGCTCTTCGACGGCGTCATGGCGCGCGGCGCCGAGGGCTGGCTCACCGTCACCTGGGTGGTCGTGCTGGGCCTGCTGGCCACGCTGCCGCTGGGCATGGTGCTGGGCTCGGTGGTGCCCAGCGTCCAGAAGGTCGGCAGCTGGGGGATGCTGCCGGTCATCGTGCTGACCGTCATCTCCGGGGTCTTCTTCCCCGTCCAGGCCCTGTGGGGGTGGGTGCAGGCGGTCGCGCAGGTCTTCCCGACCTACTGGATCGGCCTCGGGATGCGCTCGGCGTTCCTCCCCGACGCCGCCGCGGCGGTCGAGCTCGGCGGGTCGTGGCGCACCCTGCCGACCGTGCTCGTGCTGCTCGCGTGGGCCGTCGCGGGGCTGCTGGTGACCCCCGCGGTGCTGCGGCGCATGGCCCGGCGGCAGTCCGGCTCGCAGGTGGCGGCGGCGCGGGACGCGGCGGCGCAGTGGGTCCGGTGAGCGGCGAGCGCGCCGGGGACGCCGTCCACAACCGGATCGCGCTGCTCCGCGCCGAGCAGGGCGTCACCCGCCGGGAACTGGCCGACGCCCTCGGGGTGCACTACCAGACCATCGGCTACCTGGAGCGCGGCGAGTACAACCCGAGCCTGCACCTGGCGCTGCGCATCGCGGAGTTCTTCGCGGTCCCGGTCGAGGTGGTCTTCTCGACGCGCCCCTTCCCCCGCATCAGCGACGCCGGGCGGCCGCGGGCGGACCCTCCCGCCGCGGCCGGCTGACCCAACCGGGGGCTGACCGTGACCGCCCGGCTGCCCTCCGTTCCCTCCGAGCCTCGGCGCGCCGTTCCGCAGCGACAGCGACACGCTGCGTGACCTGCATGTCGACACGTCGACCCGGCGGGTGACGGCGGCCCGGCGTCTGGATGAGAGCTGGACGATCGCTGTACGTCGTCCCCCGGTGACGGCATGCTCCGGGACCCCAGGACGGGGACCCGGTGGCCACCGATGTCCACCGGGGGACGAGAGGAGATCGGTCCATGACACGAGGGCGGACGAGGGGCGCGCGCAGGACGGCGTCCCGGGCCGTGGCCGTCGGAGCCGGCGGGTTGCTGCTGGCCGTGGGGCTCCCCGCGACGGCCGCGGTCGCCGCACCGGGCGGCGCCGGGTGCGACAACCGCAACAACAACACCTACGACAAGCTGCTCGAGTGCATGACGCTCGAGGGGGTCGTCGAGCACATGGAGGCGTTCCAGAAGATCGCCGACAACAGCACCGACCCTGTGTACCCGGGCACCCGCGCGGCCGGGACCGACGGGTACGCCGACAGCGTCGAGTACGTCGCCGACCTCCTGGAGGACGCCGGGTACCAGGTCACGCGGACACCGGTCGAGATCACCTTCAACTTCCCCGCGGAGCTGCGGCAGCTGACCCCGGTCGCGGCCGACTACGAGACCGGCGTGTTCACCGGCAGCGGCTCGGGCACCGTCGAGGGGAACGTCATCCCGGTCGACATCAACCTCGAGGGCGACCGGGCCTCCACGAGCGGTTGCGAGGCGGCCGACTTCGCCGCGCTCGACTTCAGCGGGGACAGCGACATCGCCCTCGTCCAGCGCGGCACCTGCTTCTTCGGGACGAAGGCCTACTACGCCGAGGAGGCCGGGGCCGAGGCCGTGGTCATCTTCAACCAGGGCAACTCCCCCGACCGGGAGGGCCTGGTCGTCGCGGACGCCACGAGCGTGGACGAGCCGATCCCCGGGGCCCCGGGCCCGGTCACCCACGGCATCCCGGTCGTCGGTGCCAGCTTCGCCGACGGCGTGGCCCTGGCCCAGGAGGGCTCGACGGCGTACGTGGACGTCCTGCCGGCCGAGACCCGCACCGACTACAACGTCATCGCCGAGCTGCCCGGGAAGAACCCGGGCAACGTCGTCATGGCCGGCGCCCACCTCGACAGCGTCATCGAGGGCCCGGGCATCAACGACAACGGCTCCGGCTCGGCGGCGCTGCTCGAGACCGCGCTGCTCATGGGCAACACGAAGCCCGAGAACACCCTGCGGTTCGCGTGGTGGGCCGGGGAGGAGCAGGGGCTGCTGGGGTCGGCGGCCTACGTCGAGGGCCTCTCGCAGGACGAGCGCGACCGGATCGCGCTGTACATGAACTACGACATGGTCGGCTCGCCGAACTACGTGTTCATGGTGTACGACGCCGACGAGTCGACCTACCCCGCGCCGGTCCCGGTCCCCGAGGGGTCCGAGGCGCTCGAGGACCTCTACGAGGGCTACTACACGCTGATCGGGGAGCCCTACGACGACGCCGAGTACTCCGGCCGGAGCGACTACGAGGCGTTCATCCTCAACGGGATCCCGTCGGGCGGCCTGTTCACCGGCGCCGAGGTGATCAAGACCGAGGAGCAGGCGGCGATCTGGGGCGGCACGGCCGGCGAGCAGTTCGACCCGTGCTACCACGAGGCCTGCGACACGATCGAGAACTACGACGCGCACGCGCTCGAGGTGAACGGCGACCTCATCGCCTTCGCGATGCTGACCTTCGCCTACTCCACGGAGTCGGTGAACGGGGTCCCGGGCAAGCCGGTGCCCGGCCGCCCGATGACGCTCCCGGAGCCGGCCGGCCCGGAGGGCACCTTCCCGGAGGGCGGGGGAGGCGCCGCGCACCACCACGACGCCTGACCTGACCCGGTGATCATGGCGCCGTGACCGCCGGACCCGCTCCGCGCGTGGTCACGGCGCCATGGTCGCGGGGGCTGGGTGACGTGCTGGAACGACCCCTCTGCAGGGTCCCGCCGCGAGCCTGCGAGCGGTGGGGCAGAGGGGTCCTTCCTCAGATGTTGGCGCCGTCCGGTGGCGGCTCGTCGGGCAGCGGGGC
This sequence comes from Geodermatophilus marinus, assembly GCF_003428645.1. Classification (GTDB taxonomy): domain Bacteria; phylum Actinomycetota; class Actinomycetes; order Mycobacteriales; family Geodermatophilaceae; genus Geodermatophilus. The sequence continues at coordinate 136,939 of NZ_QVQH01000004.1, forward strand.
GGCGAAGCCGGGGCCGTCCGAGCGCGGCGGGTCCATCCCGACGGTGAACGCGGTCATGGACAGCGAACCGTAGGTGTAGCCGTTGACCAGGACGTCGGCGGTCGTCCCGGTGGCCCCGGCCATCCCGGCGACGTAGAGCAGCGGCAGGAAGTGGTCCGGCGTCGGCACGGCCAGGTCGAAGTCCCGGTGCCCGTCGAGGCGGCCGACGGCCGCGGGGTCCGCGCGCATGAGCTCGGTGGCGGCCTCGTCGAAGCGGCGGGCCCAGTCGAAGCCGGCGTCCGGCATCGCCCGGCTCACCCCGGCGAGGTTGTGGACGACGTTGCCGCTGCCGATCACCAGCACGCCGTCCTCGCGCAGCGGGGCCAGCGCCGCGCCGAGCTGCAGGTGGTAGTCGACCGGCTTGAGCGCGTTGATCGACAGCTGCACCACCGGGACGTCGGCCTCCGGGAAGGCGTGCAGCAGCACCGACCAGGTGCCGTGGTCGATGCCCCAGCTGTCGAGGTCGGCCCCCACCCAGGTGGGGCTCACCAGGTCGGCGACCTCCTCGTGCAGCCCGGGCAGACCGGGGGCCTCGTAGCGGACGTCGAAGAGCTCCCGCGGGAAGCCGAAGAAGTCGTGGATGGTGCGCGGCCGGGGCATCGTGGTGACGGCGGTCGCGTGCACGTACCAGTGCGCGGAGACCACCAGGATCGCCCGGGGGCGCGGCACCGACCGGCCGAAGGCCCGCCACGCCTCGGTGTACCGGTTGCGCTCCAGGGCGTTCATCGGGTTGCCGTGGCCGATGAACGCGGCCGGCATGACGCTCACGGGCCAGCTCCCCTCCTCGACGCCGGACCGATCATGGCCGAGCCGTCCCAGCGGTGCGAGACCCGTCCGTCCGGATCCCCCGGTGGCGTCACCCGGCGTTGGACGTGGGCGGCACGCGCCGCAGCGCCGGCGACAGCCACCGCGCACCCGGCCCCTGCGCCGCCGCGGCGTCCTCCGGGTTGGAGAGCGCGCAGCGGGTCAGCGACAGGCAACCGCAGCCGATGCAGGAGGTCAACCCGTCGCGCAGCTGCTGCAGGGCCGCGATCTGCTCGTCGAGCCGCGCCCGCCAGCCCTCCGACAGCCGCGCCCAGTCCCGGGCCGAGGGGGTGCGCCCCTCGGGGAGGGTGTCGAGCGCGGCCCGGATCTCCGGCAGGGTCAGCCCGACGTTCTGCGCCGCCCGGACGAAGGCCAGCCGGCGCAGCACGCTGCGCGGGTAGCGCCGGGCACCCCCGGCGGTCCGGGTGGCGGTGACCAGCCCGACCGCCTCGTAGTGGCGCAGCGCGGAGGGCGCCAGCCCCGCCCGCTCGGCCACCTGCCCGATGCTGAGCAACTCGGCCACCGCGACCCCCTTGACCTCAAGTCGACTTGAAGTTCGACGGTAGTCCCATGCAGACCCCCACCGCACTCGTCACGGGCGCCTCCCGCGGGCTCGGCGCCGCCCTCGCCACCGCCCTGTCGGAGCGCGGCTGGCGCCTGGTCGTCGACGGCCGGGACGCCGACCGCCTCGCCGCCACCGCAGCCGCGCTCCCCCGGCCGGACCTCGTGACCGCCCTCCCCGGCGACGTGGCCGACCCCGCGCACCGGGCCGCGCTCGCGGCCGCGGCCGGGGACCGCCTCGACCTGCTGGTCAACAACGCCTCCGACCTCGGCCCGGTCCCACTGCCCGGGCTGGCCGACCTCCCGCCCGAGCGGCTGACCCGGCTGCTCGCCGTCAACACCGTCGCGCCGCTGGCCCTCGTGCAGGCGGTCCTCCCGGCGCTCGAGCGGGCCGGCGGCCGGGTGCTCGACGTGAGCAGCGACGCCGCCGTCGAGGCCTACCCGGGCTGGGGCGGGTACGGGGCGTCCAAGGCCGCGCTGGACCGGCTGACCGCGGTCCTCGCGGTGGAGCACCCCGCCCTGCGCTGGTACGCCGTCGACCCCGGCGACATGGACACCGACATGCACCGGGCGGCCGACCCGGACACCTCCGGGCTCCCGGCACCGGAGGCCGTCGTCCCGGCGCTGCTGCGCCTGGTGGACGGCGACCTGCCCGGCGGCCGCTACCGGGCGGCCGACCTCGCGGCCGACCTGGTCGACGGCGCCGCCGCGGGGGCCGGGCGGTGACCGCCGCCCCGCCGCCGGGCCCTGCGGCCACCACCCCACCGCCGGGCCCTGCGGCCACCACCCCACCGCCGGGCCCCGCGGCCACCACCCCACCGCCGGGCCCCGCGGCCACCACCCCGCCCGAGGACCGCGGGCTGGCCCGCGACGGGGTGCGGCTGCTGGTCGCCCGCCCGGACCGGCTGACCCCCGTCACCTTCCGCGACCTGCCCGCCCACCTCGCGCCCGGTGACCTGGTGGTCGTCAACACCTCCGCCACGCTGCCCGCGCGGCTGGACGTGCGGAGGGCCGACGGCACCCGGGCACCGCTGCACGTCTCGACCCGGCTGGACGACGGCGACTGGGTGGTCGAGCTGCGGCGTCCCGGCAACGACGGCCCCGACCGCGGCGTCGAGCCCGGCACCGTGCTGGACCTCCCGGGCGGCGTCCGGCTGCGGCTGCTGGCCGGCTTCCCCGATCCGGCCCGGCCGACCCGGCTGTGGCGGGCGCGCCCCGAGCCGGCCGTCGCGCTACCCGGCTACCTGCACCGGCACGGCTCCCCGGTGCGCTACGGGTACCTGAGCCGGCCGGTCCCGCTGGCCGCGGCGCAGAACGTCTACGCCACCGAGCCGGGCAGCGCGGAGAACGCCAGCGCGGGGCGACCGTTCACCGACCGCGTGCTGGTCCGGCTGATGGCCCGCGGCGTGCCGGTCGTGCCCGTCACCCTGCACGCCGGGGTCTCCAGTCCCGAGCTGCACGAGCCCCCGGCGCCGGAGCGGTTCCGCGTGCCGGAGGTCACCGCCCGGCTGGTGCGGGCCACGCGGGAGGCCGGCGGGCGGGTCGTGGCCGTCGGCACCACGGTCACCCGGGCGCTGGAGTCCGCCACCGGCGAGGACGGCGTCCTCCGCGCCGCGACCGGCTGGACCGACCTCGTGCTCGGCCCCGAGCGCCCCGCACGGGTGGTCACCGGCCTGGTCACCGGCCTGCACGCCCCCGACGCCAGCCACCTGCTGCTCCTGCAGGCGGTCGCGGGCCGGGACCTGGTCGAGCGGGCCTACGCCGCGGTCTCCGGGGGCGGCTGGCTGTGGCACGAGTACGGCGACACCATGCTCTTCCTGCCCTGAGACCGCCCCGCCGTCCGCGGGTCAGCGCATCCGCTCGGCGGCGTCCTCCAGCAGCACCCGCCGGTGCGCGGCCGGCCGGCGCGGGCAGGACGTGCACAGCGGCTCGGGCGGCAACCGGTAGAGCCGGCAGCAGGAGACCCGGTCGGTGAAGCGGGCACCGGCGACGTCGACGAAGCGCGGGGCGGGCATGGGCGGCCCGACGGCGGCCACCAGCGGCGCGGCCAGCGCGCTCGCCCCGCCGACGTCACCCAGCGCCCGCCCCAGGGCCAGCAGCCGGTTGGCCACCGAGTCGGTCGCGACCGCCCACAGCGGCCGCGGCCGCAGCCCGCCCACCGCGGCGACGGTGCCGACGACGGCCGCCAGGCTCTCCCGCAGCTCGGCGGCGAGGTCCTCCCCCGGCGCGGTGGCGGTCGCCGCCACCGGCAGGCCGCCGGCCAGCAGGGCCAGGGTGGTGTCGGCCAGCCGCGCCGACAGCGGCCGCCCGGTGACCAGCCCCGCCAGCGCCGGGGTGAGCAGCACGGAGGAGGCCGAGTACCACCACACCGTGGCCAGCGCCGGCCGGTCGGCGCTGCGGTACCGCACGCCGAGCTCCGCCACCCGCCGGGTGGTCCACCCCGGGTCGGCCAGCACCGTCGCCGGGACCGCCTCCGCGGAGGGGGGCGCGAGCAGCCCCAGCGCGGCCGCCCCCGGCACCCGCGCGGCCACCGCCGCCTGCTCGTCGACCCCCACGCCCCCAGTCTGGCCGGGGCGCTGCACGGACGTTGCCGGGGGCAGACGCAGGAGCGCCCGGGACCCTACGGTGTGGCCGGGAGCACGCTGCGTCGTCCACCGGCGACGCCGAGACGGGAGGTACCCCAGTGAGCGAGTCGACCGAGGTCGCGGGCCGCCGCTTCGCACCACCGGAGGAGCTGGCCGCGCAGGCCAACGTCGGTCCCGACACCTACGCGGAGGCCGCCCGCGACCGGCTCGCCTTCTGGGCCAGGCAGGCCGAGCGGCTCACCTGGGAGCAGAAGTGGGACGAGGTCCTCGACTGGAGCAACCCGCCGTTCGCCCAGTGGTTCGTCGGCGGGAAGCTCAACGTCGCCTACAACTGCGTGGACCGGCACGTCGAGGCCGGCCACGGCGAGCAGGTCGCCTACCACTGGGAGGGCGAGCCCGGCGACCAGCGCAGCATCACCTACGCCCAGCTCAAGGACGAGGTCTGCAAGGCCGCCAACGCGCTGGTCGAGCTCGGCGTGCAGGCCGGCGACCGGGTGGCCATCTACATGCCGATGATCCCGGAGACGGTGATCGCGATGCTGGCCTGCGCGCGGATCGGCGCGGTGCACATGGTGGTCTTCGGCGGCTTCTCGGCCGACGCGCTGGCCAGCCGGCTCGACGACGCCGGCGCCGTCCTGGTGATCACCGCCGACGGCGGTTACCGGCGCGGCGCGCCGTCGGCGCTCAAGCCGGCCGTCGACGACGCCGTCGGCCGCGGCGGCGCCGTCCGCAACGTCGTCGTGGTGCGCCGCACCGAGCAGGACGTCGAGTGGACCGAGGGCCGCGACCTCTGGTGGCACGACGTCGTCGGCCGCCAGTCGACCGAGCACACGGCCGAGGCCTTCGACGCCGAGCACCCGCTCTACATCATGTACACCTCGGGGACGACGGCGAAGCCGAAGGGCATCCTGCACACCTCCGGCGGCTACCTCACCCAGGTCGCCTACACCCACTGGGCGACCTTCGACCTCAAGCCGGACACCGACGTCTACTGGACCGCCGCCGACGTCGGCTGGGTCACCGGCCACAGCTACATCGTGTACGGGCCGCTGGCCAACCGGGCCACGTCGGTGATGTACGAGGGGACGCCGGAGACACCGCACCGCGGGCGCTGGTTCGAGATCGTCCAGCGGTACGGCGTCACCGTCCTCTACACGGCGCCGACGGTGATCCGGACCTTCATGAAGTGGGGCGAGGACATCCCGGCCGGCTTCGACCTGACCAGCCTGCGGCTGCTCGGCTCGGTCGGGGAGCCGATCAACCCCGAGGCCTGGCTCTGGTACCACGAGCACATCGGCGGCGGTCGCTGCCCGATCGTGGACACCTGGTGGCAGACCGAGACCGGCGCGCACATGATCACCCCGCTGCCCGGCGCGACGGACCTCAAGCCGGGCTCCGCGCAGACCCCGTTCCCGGGGATCTCGGCCAAGGTCGTCGACGACGAGGGCAACGAGCTCGGCGACGACACCACCGGCCTGCTGGTGCTGACCGAGCCGTGGCCCGCGATGCTGCGCACCATCTGGGGCGACGACGACCGCTACGTCGACACCTACTGGTCACGGTTCGGCAAGAACGTCTACTTCGCCGGGGACGGCGCCAAGAAGGACGCCGACGGCGACATCTGGCTGCTCGGCCGGGTGGACGACGTCATGAACGTCTCCGGGCACCGCATCTCCACGACCGAGGTCGAGTCCTCGCTGGTCGCGCACCCGGCGGTGGCCGAGGCGGCGGTGGTCGGCGCCAGCGACCCGACCACCGGGCAGGGCATCGTGGCCTTCGTGATCCTCCGCGGTGACGCGGTGGACTCCGGCGAGGACCTGGTCACGGAGCTGCGGCAGCACGTCCGCAAGGACATCGGCCCGATCGCCAGCCCCCGGCAGATCATGGTCGTGCAGGAGCTGCCGAAGACCCGGTCGGGCAAGATCATGCGCCGGCTGCTGCGGGACGTCGCGGAGAACCGCGAGCTGGGTGACGTCACCACGCTCACCGACTCGTCGGTCATGAACCTGATCAAGGACAAGCTGCCGGCGTCGTCCTCGGAGGACTGAAAGAGGACCCCGTCCTCCTCAGCCCTCGCACGCTCGGGCCGAGCCTCTGGACGGGGCCACCCTGCCCCCCGTGAAGGACCCCGTCGGCCTCACCCCTCGCACGCTCGGGGCGAGCCTCCGGACGGGGCCGCCGAAGCTCGGCGCCGGCCCCTGCAGAGGGGCCGGGACGCGATCCCGCCCACCCGCGTCCCGGCGCCCCCTCCACGGGGGACGCCGGGACGCGCGCTCGCTGATCATGGGGGACGATCCAACCGAGCTCCCGGCGCAGCCGGTGACCGAGACCCCAGGAGGTGCCCCCGTGGCCCACAGCGCATCGACGAACCCGCCCCAGAGCCGGCACGCCGGCACGGAGGAGCCGTCGATCGGGACGCTGGTGCAGAGCGCCATGGCCGACGTCTCGACCCTGATCCGCAGCGAGGTCGAGCTGGCGAAGGCCGAGATGACCTCCTCGGCGAAGAAGGCCGGGATCGGCGCCGGGGCCTTCGGCGCGGCCGGGGTGGTGCTGGCGTTCTCGGTGTTCTTCATCGGCATCGCGCTGGCCGAGTTCCTGACCTGGCTGGGCCTGATCCGGTGGATCTCCTACCTGATCGTCTGGGCGCTGTTCGTCGTCGTCGCGGCGATCGCCGCGCTGATCGGACGCCGGCAGATCAAGAAGATCGACAAGCCGGAGCGCACGCTGGAGACGCTGCGGGAGCTGCCCTCGGTGATGCACCGCGAGGCCCCCGGCGCCCGGCGCCGCGAGGTGCCGACGGTGACCAACGGCCGGGTGCAGCTGCGCGGCAGCGACAACTACACCGTCTGACCGGGCCCGGGAGCCGCGCCCGGTGACCGCCGCCGAGGAGGGGCCGCCGGACGCGACGAGCGTCCTGCTGCCCGGACCGTGGACCCACCGCGACCTGTCGGCCAACGGCGTGCGCCTGCACGTGGCCGAGGCCGGCGAGGGGCCGCTGGTCCTGCTGCTGCACGGGTTCCCGCAGTTCTGGTGGGCCTGGCGGGCCCAGCTGCCGGCCCTGGCCGCCGCCGGGTTCCGCGCCGTCGCCCCCGACCTGCGGGGCTACGGGGCGAGCGACAAGCCGCCGCGGGGCTACGACCTGCCGACGGCGGCGGCCGACGTGGCCGCGCTGGTGCGCGCGCTGGGTGAGGAGGACGCCGTCCTCGTCGGGCACGACTGGGGCGGGCTGGTGGCCTGGTCCGCCGCCGCGCTGCACCCGCGCAGCGTCCGTCGCCTCGTCGTCGTCTCCATGGCCCACCCCCGGCGGCTGCGGGCCGCCCTGGCCGACCGCGCCCAGCGCCGGGCGCTGCGCTACGTGCTGGGCTCGCAGCTGCCCCGGCTGCCCGAGCGGCGGCTCACCCGCACCGACGACGACCCGGTCGCCGACCTGGTGCGCCGGTGGGCCGGCCCGGCGTGGACCGGCACGGCGGACTTCGCCGAGGCCGTGGCCCGCTACCGCTCGGCCGCCCGCATCCCGCAGGCCGCCTACGGCTCGATGGAGTACTTCCGCTGGGCGGGCCGGTCGCAGATCCGCCCGGACGGGTGGCGCTACGCCCGCCGGATGGCCGCGCCGGTCACCGCCCCGACCCTGCAGCTGCACGGCGCGCTGGACCCGTGCGTGCTGCCGGGCTCGGCCCGCGGCTCGGGGCGCTACGTGGCCGGCGCCTACGAGTGGCGCGAGCTCGACGGGGTGGGCCACTTCCCGCCGGAGGAGGCCCCCGGGGCGGTCAGCACCGCCATCGCCGACTGGGCCGCCGGCTGAGCCAGGTGACGGGAGCGAGGACCCCGTCCCTCTCACCGCTCGCAAGCTCGCGGTGAGCCTCCGGACGGGGCCTTACTCGCAGGAGCCGGTGCCGACCTCGGTGGTCGCCGTCGTCCCGGCCAGCCGCGCCTCCGCCACCTCGGCGGCGGTGAGCGCGTAGCCGGTCAGCGGGTCGTCGATGGCCGAGGCGAACACGACGCCGAGCAGGTGCCCCTGGGCGTCGAGCAGCGGCCCACCGGAGTTGCCCGCCCGGACCTCGCCGTAGAGGGCGTAGACGTCGCGCTGCACGGTCGTGCTGTTGCGGAAGTCGGGGCCGCTGATCTCCCCGCGGTCGCGCACCCGGGCGGGCCCGACGAACAGGCCACCGCCGCCGGGGTAGCCCATGATGATCGCGTCGGCGTTCTCGTCGACCGGCGCGTCGGCCCAGGTCAGCGGCACCTGGGGCAGCCCCGGGACGGCGAGGACGGCGATGTCGGTGGCCTCGTCGACGTAGACCGGCACCGCGTCGTACTCGCTGCCCTCCGCCTGCACGACCGGGTCGGTCACCCCGGCGAGCACGTGGGCGTTGGTCATCACCCGCTGGGGGGCGAACACGAACCCGGAGCCGTCGATCTGGCGGGAGCAGGACGGCGCCACGCCGGTGATCTTCACCACCGAGCCCTCCACGGCGCCGACGACGGGGCTGTCGATGAGCGTCGGGTCGGGGGCGGGGACGTCGGTGACCTGCGTGGGGGTCAGCGGGTCGAGGACGTCGGGCAGGCCCCGGCGGTCGATCGCCTCCCGCAGCGAGTCGTAGACCGACCGGACGCCGTCGGGCACCGTGCGGTCCACCGCCTGCACCAGCGAGGACTGGCGCACCTGGCCGGCAACCTGCGGGAACGGCGCGCTGGCCAGCGGGGTGGCCACCATCCAGGCGACGAGCAGGACGGCGGCCGCGGAGAGCACCGCACCGGCGACCGAGTCCACGAGCGCCGCCGGTTCCCAGGTGACCCGCCGCCGCACCGCGCGGCCCACCGCCCCGGCCAGGAGCTGGCCCAGCAGGGCCCCGGCCAGCACCACGACGAGCGCGACGAACACCCGGGTGACCGCCGACCCGTCGACCTGGTCGGCGATCGGCCCGGAGAGCTGGGCACCGAGCACCGCGCCGCCGAAGAAGCCGAAGAAGGACGTCGCGGAGACGATCAGCCCCTGCCGGAACCCGGACAGGGCGAACACGAGGGCGAGCACGATCAGGACGAGGTCGACGGCGGACACGGGCCGGACCTCAGCCCGTGACCGTCATGGTGCCGACCTGGTCGAGCTGGACGTGGAAGCTGCACTCGAACGGGTAGTCGCCGGGCTCGGTGACCTCGAACTCGATGGTGCGGCTCTCCCCCGCCGCCAGCAGGGAGATCTCCTCGTCGATCGGCGCGGGGCCGGTGTCCGGGGTGAACCGGAAGTTGTGGACCATCTGCTCGGCCACGTTGGTCACCGTCAGCCGGACCCGGCCGGGGGCCACCGTGAACGTGTCGGGGGTGAAGACGTAGTCGTCCTGGGTCTGCAGCGTGACCTCCTGCACCCCGTCCGGGGCGGTGGTCACCGCGCCCAGCCCGGACGTGGTGGTGGGGCTCGCCGCCCCGGGGTCCGCGGGCTCGTCGGCGCCGCACCCCGCGAGCACGAGGCCGGCACCCAGGAGCACCCCGGCGATCGCGGCACCGCCACGTCGCCCCGTCAGCCGTCCGGTCATCGCCCGGGAACGGTACGTGACGGCGGCCCGTCGGGGGGCGGGTCGGCGACCGTCGGCGCGGCGGCCTCCTCGTCCTCGGCGGTGTCCCGGGTGCCGGGCAGCTGCGGCAGCCGGACCCCCAGCGCGGGCAGCGGCCGGACGTCCCGGACGTCCCACGGCCGGGCGAGCCCAGCGGCCTCCAGCACGGCGTCCAGCAGCCCGGCGGTGAACCCCCAGACGACCATCCCGGCCACCCCGAAGGCCGGGCCGACGTAGCCGGAGGGGTGCCGGGCCCGGAACCGGTTGGCCGGGTCGGCGAGGTCGGCGAGGGGCACCCGGGCGACGCGGGCGACCTCGCGCGGGTCGCCGACGGTGACGTCTCGGGGGTCGTCCCACCACCCCACCACGGGCACGACGAGGTTGTCCGACGGCCCGAGGAACAGCTCGGGCAGCGTCGTCAGCACCCGGACGCCGTCCGGGTCGATGCCGGCCTCCTCCTCGGCCTCCCGGAGCGCCGTGCCGACCGGGTAGTCGTCGCCGGGGTCGGCGCCGCCGCCGGGGAAGGCCGGCTGGCCGGCGTGGGTGCGCAGGTGGGCGGCCTTCTCGATGAGCAGGACGTCGGCACCCCGCGGGCCCTCACCGAACAGGACGAGCACCGCCGACCGGCGGGCGGTGGCGGTGGGCCGCGGCATCCGGTGCCGCAGCGGGAGGTCCGCGGCCCGGGCCACGAGCCGGTGCAGGTACTCGGGCAGCCCGTCGTCCGGCGCGGTCACAGCTGCACTCCCAGGTGCTCGGCGACCAGGTCGCGCAGCTCCTCGTAGGAGCGGACCGGCCGCAGCTGCAAGTGGGCGACCGAGCCGTCGGCCCGCAGGAAGTAGGTGTAGGGCAGCCCGCGCAGCCCCTGCTCGATGGCCAGGTCACCCCGCTCGTCGACGGCGGTGGGCATGGTGATGCCGGCGTCGGCGGCGAAGGACCGGCCGTTCTCCGCCGGGTCCTGGCTGACCAGGCCCAGCACGCGCAGCCGGTCGCCGCCGGCGTCGGCGAGCTGCTGGACGATCGGGAGCTCCTCGCGGCACGGACCGCACCAGCTGGCCCAGAGGTTCACCACCGTGGGCAGGCCCTGCGCACGGCCCAGGTCGAGCTCCCCGCCGGCCAGGCAGTCGAAGGAGAGGTCGGCGAGCACCTCACTGCCGGAGGCCGGCTCGGCCGGCTGCTCCGGGCACGGGGTCGTGGTGTCGGGGACCGCTGCGGACGGCGGAGCGGCGGCCGCTCCCCCGCTATCCGCACCGCTGCCACCCGTGCCGCCGCCGGACGTGCCGCAGCCGGCCAGCGCGGCCGCGAGCAGCAGGGCCGCCCCGGCCCGCGACGCCCTCACTCGGTGTCCGAGGCGGCCGGGGTCTTGACCAGCTTCGCCGCCAGCTCCGGGTCGGTCGGCCCGATGCCGAACGACGGGCACCACTGCGCGAGGCCGCAGGCGCCGCAGGCCGCCTTCTTGGCGTGGCACACCCGCCGGCCGTGGAAGATCACGCGGTGGCTGAACATGGTCCAGTCGCGCTTGGGGACCAGCAGGGCCACCTCGGCCTCGACCTTGACCGGGTCCTCCTCCTCGGTCCACCCGAAGCGGCGGACCAGCCGGCCGAAGTGCGTGTCGACGGTCAGCCCGGGGACGCCGAAGGCGTTGCCGAGGACGACGTTGGCGGTCTTGCGCCCCACCCCGGGCAGGGTGACCAGGTCGGCCATGCGGCCCGGCACCTCCCCGTCGAAGCGCTCGACCAGCGCCTGCGCCAGGCCGAGCACCGAGTTCGCCTTGGCCCGGAAGAAGCCGGTCGGCTTGAGGACCGCCTCCAGCTCGGTGCGGTCGGCGCCGGCCAGGGCGACGGCGTCGGGGTAGCGCGCGAACAGCGCCGGCGTCACCCTGTTGACCGTCCTGTCGGTGGTCTGCGCGGACAGGACGGTGGCCACCAGCAGCTGGAAGGCGTCGGTGAAGTCCAGCTCGCAGTGCGCGTCCGGGTGGAGCTCGGCCAGCTCGCGCGCCATGCGGCGGGCGCGGCGGGTGCGCGCCAGCGGCGTCTCCGCCGGGTCGAACGGCGCTCCCCCGCGCGCGGCGGCACGGCGGGCGGCGGCGGTGCGCGGCGGGACGGGTCGGGCGTAGGCCGGCGAGGACACGCGGTCGAGGGTAGGCGGGTCCACCGACGTCCCCCCGGCCGTGCCATCATCGGCGACCGTCGAGCGCTGCGGCGCCGATGCGGGCGTCGGCCCCCGGCAACCGGGTACACAGGAACTCGTACCGCCTGCCGCCGACGAGGAGCGAGAGGAGCTGCCGTGGTCTCCCTCGTCGTCATCCTCTTCCCACCCCTGCTCATCGCCTTCCTGCTGGTCATGGAGCGCGTCGAGGAGCCGCTGCGCCGGCCGACCGGCCAGCGGGAGGTGGCCGAGTTCCTGTCGACCGCCACGCCCGGCGAGGTCGACACGCTGGCCCGGTCGGGCATCCGCCGCGCGATGTCCCGCTGGCGGGCGCGGCGGCGGTCGCGGCTCCAGCGCGCCCGCCCGCCGGTCGTCTGAGGGAGGCCCGCGCCCGGAGCGGGCGGGGGCTCACCCCTCGGGGGGTGCGGACCTCCCACCGATCGGGTGACGGTCCGCACAGACCCCTAGACTCACCTCCGGACGGCGCCGCCCCGGGCGTGCGCCGACGAGGACCCGCCGGTCGTCGGCGAGCCAGGTGGTCGTGCGAGAGGACGCGTAGTGGACGAGGTGCTGGCCCAGTCCGGGCTCTTCCAGGGGCAGTCGGAAGAGGCGGTGCAACCGGTCATCAGCCGTCTGGAGACGCTGACCCTGCCCCGCGGCCGAGTGATCTTCAACGAGGGCGAGCCCGGCGACAGCCTGTACATCGTCCTCTCGGGCAAGATCAAGCTGTCCCGCCGCTCCCCCGACGGCCGGGAGAACGTGCTCGCCGTCATGGGTCCGTCCGACCAGTTCGGCGAGCTCTCGGTCTTCGACCCCGGCCCCCGGACGGCGACCGCCACCGCGGTCACCGACGTGAAGCTGGCCCGGATGCCGCAGTCGGTCATCCGGCCGTGGATCGAGGCGCACCCGGAGATCGGCGAGCAGCTGCTGCGGGTGCTGGCCCGGCGGCTGCGGCGCACCAACGACTCGGTCGCCGACCTGATCTTCACCGACGTCCCGGGCCGGGTCGCCAAGGCGCTGCTGCAGATGGCCGACCGGTTCGGCAGCCGCGAGGGCGAGGGCCTGCGCGTCAAGCACGACCTCACCCAGGAGGAGCTGGCCCAGCTGGTCGGCGCCTCCCGCGAGACGGTGAACAAGGCGCTGGCCGACTTCGTGCACCGCGGCTGGATCCAGCTGCAGGGCAAGTCGGTCGTCGTCCTCGACGAGGAGCGCCTGCGCCGCCGCGCCCGCTGACACCCCAGCGAGCGCAGGGCTCAGCGCAGGCCGGGGACGGCACGTGGCCGCGGGGTGCCCGCGAGGAGCGGGGCCCGGAGGGTCCCCGACGAGCGGAGCGAGCGCAGGGCTCAGCGCAGGCCGGGGACGGCACGTGGCCGCCGTGTGACCCGGAGGGTCACGAAGGAAGTGGCGCCACCAGGCGGACCCGGCTGCCGTCGGGGAGCACCGCCCACCGGCCGTCGGGTTCGTCGACGAAGGTCGGGCTGATCGGCGACAGCGGCGCGGGGGGCGAGCCGGCCAGGACCGCCGCCACGTCGGCGAAGGGCTCGAGCTGGCCGAGGGTGTGCACGGTCGGCGGCAGCATCGGGCGGGTCCCGCCGTAGGCCTCGGCCAGGGCGGCCGCCGGGGCGAGCCAGCTGGCCTCGTCGGCCTCGCCGGTCACGTGCCGGGCCTCCTGCCCGACCGGCAGCGCCGCGGCGAAGAACTTGGTGTCGTACCGCCGGGGCTCGATCTCCGGTGTCACCCAGTGCGCGAACGGGCGCAGCAGGTCCGCGCGCAGCGCCAGGCCGCGGTCGGCGAGCAGCTCGCCCAGCGACAGCTCGCGGGTGAGCAGCGCCTGGCGCTGCTCCTCCCAGTCGTCGCCGGTCACGTCGGGGACGACGCCGCCCCCCTCGGCCGGCCCGGCCAGCAGGACCCCGGCTTCTTCGAAGGTCTCCCGGACCGCGGCGCACACGAGCTCGCGGGCGATCCGCTCGTCGCAGCCGAACGCGGCCGCCCACTCCGCCGGCGGGGGCCCCACCCAGGCGGTGGTGACGTCGCCGTCCCGGGGGTCGACGCCGCCACCGGGGTAGGCGGTCATGCCGCCGGCGAAGGGCATGCCCCGCGTGCGGCGGAGGAGGTAGACCTCGAGACCGGGGGAACCGTCCCGCAGCAGCAGCACCGTGGCGGCCTGCTTCGGGGTGCTCGGAGCGGTCACCGCAGCTCGACGGTGAGCTCGACCTCGACCGGGGCGCCCAGCGGGAGCTCGGCGACGCCGACGGCGCTGCGGGCGTGCTGGCCGGCCGCGCCGAACACCCGCCCGAGCAGCTCGCTGGCGCCGTTCACCACCCGCGGCTGGCCGGTGAAGCCCTCCGCGCTGGCCACGTAGCCGACGACCCGCACGACGCGCGCCACCGAGTCCAGCCCGACGAGCTCGTCGATCGCGGCGAGGGCGTTCAGCGCGCAGAGCTTGGCGTCGTGGGCGGCGTCCTCGGCGTCCACGGAGCCACCCACCTTGCCGGTGCGGCGCAGCCCGCCGTCGACGAAGGGCAGCTGGCCGGAGGTGAACACCAGGTGGCCGGAGCGGACGGCGGGGACGTACGAGGCGACCGGAGCGGCGACCGGCGGCAGCCGGATGCCGAGCTCGGCCAACCGCGCGTGCCAGCTCTGCGTCTGGTGCTCCGACACGTCAGCCGGCCGGGCGCTTGAGGTAGGCCACCGGCTGCTCGGAGCCGCCCGGCCCGGGGAGGACGGTGACGAGCTCCCACCCGTCGACGCCCCACGAGTCGAGGATCGCCTTGGTGTTGTGGATCAGCAGCGGGATCGTGGCGTACTCCCACCGCACGCGGGCCGGTTCGCTCATGGGCGCGACGCTAGCGCAGGGCGGCGGCCCCGTCCCGGGCCCCGCCCCGAGCCTGCGAAGGGTGGGGAGGACGGGGTCCTTCTAGGCTGATCTCCGTGACCGACGGACCGCCGACCGCGCGCTGCCACGTGGTGACCGGGAAGGGCGGGACCGGCAAGACGACGGTCGCCGCCGCCCTCGCGCTGTCCCTGGCCGCCGACGGCGGGCACGTGCTGCTCGTCGAGACCGAGGGCCGCCAGGGCATCGCCCAGCTCTTCGACACCCCGCCGCTGCCCTACGAGGAGCGCCGGGTGGCCGTCGCCCGCGGGGGTGGCGAGGTCAAGGCGCTGGCGATCGACGTCGAGGAGGCCCTCCTCGAGTACCTGGAGATGTTCTACAACCTCAAGCGGGCGGGGCGGGCGCTGCGCCGGATGGGCGCGGTGGACTTCGCGACCACCATCGCGCCGGGCCTGCGGGACGTGCTGATCACCGGGAAGATCAAGGAGGCGGTCACCCGCCGGAGGGCCGACGGGCGCCCGGTCTACGACGCGGTGGTCGTCGACGCCCCGCCCACCGGGCGCATCACCCGCTTCCTCAACGTGACCGGCGAGATGGCCGGCCTGGCCCGCTCGGGCCCCATCAAGTCGCAGAGCGACGGCGTCATGGCCGTGCTGAAGTCGCCGCAGACGGCGGTGCACCTGGTGACCCTGCTCGAGGACATGCCCGTGCAGGAGACCGCGGACGCGATCGCCGAGCTCACCGCGGCCGGGCTGCCGGTGGGGTCCGTGGTGGTCAACATGGCCGCCGAGCCCATCCTGCCGGAGGACTACCTGGCGCCGGCGGCCGAGGGCCGGCTCACCCCGGCCGACCTGGAGCCGGCGCTGGCCGCCGCCCACCTGCACGACGGTCCTGCGCTGGCCGCCGCGCTGGTCGCGGAGGCCACCGAGCACGCCCGCCGGTGGGCCGCCCAGGACGAGCTGCGCGCCGAGGTCGAGGCCCTGGCCCGGCCGACCGTGGAGCTGCCCCTGCTCACCGGCCCCGTGGACCTGGGGGCGCTGTTCGAGCTGGCCGGCCGGCTGGAGGCCCACCTGCGCACCGAGGTGGCCGCGTGAGCGCCGCCGAGCCGGCCGGGGCGACCGGGACGGCCCCGGCGGGGCACACCCGCCGCCGGGCCGCGCAGCCGGCCCCGGAGCCGCCCCGCGCCCTGCCGCTGGAGCTGGCCGAGCTGCTGGAGGACCGGGGCACCCGGATCATCGTGTGCTGCGGCGCCGGCGGCGTGGGGAAGACGACGACGTCCGCGGCGCTGGCCCTGGCGGCGGCCGAGGCGGGCCGCACCGTCGTCGTCCTCACCATCGACCCGGCCCGCCGGCTGGCCCAGTCGCTGGGCCTCGAGGAGCTCGACAACGAGCCGCGGAAGGTCGACGTCCCGGAGGCCTCGGGCGAGCTGCACGCGATGATGCTGGACATGAAGCGCACGTTCGACGACGTCGTCGTGGCGCACTCGACCCCCGAGCGGGCCGAGCAGATCCTGGAGAACCCCTTCTACCAGGCCCTGTCGTCCTCCTTCGCCGGGACGCAGGAGTACATGGCGATGGAGAAGCTCGGCCAGCTGCGCTCCAGCGAGCGGTGGGACCTCATCGTGGTCGACACCCCGCCGTCCCGGTCGGCGCTGGACTTCCTCGACGCCCCGAACCGGCTCAGCCGCTTCCTCGACGGCACGATGATCCGGCTGCTCATGGCGCCCAGCCGTGCCGGGTTCCGGTTCGCCAGCGCCGGGTTCCTGTTCTTCAGCCGGATCATCTCGAAGGTCCTCGGCGGGCAGCTGCTGCGCGACATCTCCGCCTTCGTCAGCGCGCTGGACACCATGTTCGGCGGCTTCCGGGAGCGCGCCACGGCCACCTACGAGCTGCTGCGCCGGCCCGGGACCTGGTTCGTCGTGGTCGCCACCCCGGAGCCCGACGCGCTGCGCGAGGCCTCCTACTTCGTCGACCGGCTCTCGGCCGAGCAGATGCCGCTGGCCGGGCTCGTGCTCAACCGCACGCACCCGCCGGCGACCACCGCGCTGTCGGCCACCCGGGCCGCGGGCGCCGCCGAGGAGGTGCTCGAGGCCGACGGCGAGGGCGCCGAGGTCGCCGCCGGGGCGCTGCGCGTGCACGCCGAGCGGATGGCCCTGGCCACCCGCGAGCAGCGGCTGGCCGACCGGTTCACCAGCGCCCACCCGCAGGTCCCCGTGCGCACCGTCCCGGCGGCCGCCGGCGACGTGCACGACGTCGACGGGCTGCGGGCGATGGCCGACGAGCTGACCGGCCCGGACGGCGACACGCCGACGGGAGTGCCGCGGACCCGCGTCCTGCCCGCGCGCCGTCGCTGACCGCGACCCCGGGAGCGCAGCGCGACGTACATTGGCCCGCGATGTCTCCCGCCCTGCGCACCCGGGTCGTCGGCAAGCTGGCCGCGACGATCGTCCTCGCCGGTGCCCTCCTCGCCGGCATGCTGCTGCCCTTCGTCGGCGGTACCGGCGTGGCGGCGCGCAACTCCGCCTCGCTGCTCGACGCGCTCCCGGTGGAGCTCACCGACGAGACGCCGGCCGGCATGAGCCGGGTCCTGGCCGCCGACGGCAGCCTCATCACGTACTTCTACGAGAAGAACCGGACGCCGGTCACCTCCGACCGGATCGCGGACGTGATGGAGCAGGCGCTGGTCGACATCGAGGACGCCCGTTTCCACCAGCACAACGGGCTGGACGTGCAGGGCACGCTGCGGGCCCTGGTGACCAACGTCGCCGCGGGGTCGGTGCGGGAGGGCGGCTCGACGCTGACCCAGCAGCTGGTCAAGCAGACCCTGGTCGAGACCGCGGACAGCGCCGCGGAGCGGCAGGCGGCCACCGAGCAGGACGGGCAGGCCGGCGTCGCGCGCAAGCTCCGCGAGGCCCGGCTCGCGCTGGCCCTGGAGGAGACCTACTCGAAGGACGAGATCCTCACCCGGTACCTCAACCTCGTCTACTTCGGCCACGGCGCCTACGGCGTCCAGGCCGCCGCGCAGACCTACTTCAGCGTCGACGCCGCCGACCTCAGCCTGCCGCAGGCGGCCATGCTGGCCGGGCTGGTGCAGAGCCCGGCCAACGACGACCCCATCACCAACCCGGAGAACGCGCAGGTCCGCCGGGACCAGGTGCTGGGCCGGATGCTCGCCCTGGGGCACATCAGCCAGGAGGAGCACGACGCGATCTCCGGCACCCCGGTCGCCGTGCAGCCGGGCGTGTCCCCGCCCAACGGGTGCATCGACGCCGCGATCGGCGGGTTCTTCTGTGCTTACGTCCACCAGCACCTGGTGCAGACCCTCGGCATCGACCAGACCACGCTGGACAACGGCGGGCTGACCATCCAGACGACGCTGCGCCCCGACATGCAGGCGGCCGGTGACCAGGCCGTGCTCAACACGCTGGCGATGGGCGACCCCCTGGCCGGCATGTACACCGCCGTGGAGCCCGGCACCGGGCACGTGCTGGCGATGAGCGTCAACCGCCGCTACGGCTGCGACGGCGCCGGGTGCGAGTCCGTCGTCCTCAACACCGCCTACAGCCAGGGCTCCGGGTCGACCTACAAGGTCTTCACCGCCGCCGCCGCGCTGGAGGAGGGGTACTCGCAGTACTACACGATCACCACCGGCGACCCCTACGTCTCGCGCGTCTACCGCAACGGCGGGCGGCCCTACTCGGTGGGCAACGCGGGGAACTACCCCGCCACCCTGGACATGGAGAAGGCCCTCTACATGTCCTCCAACACCTACTTCCTCGCCCTCGAGGACGCCCTCGGCAGCGTCGAGGCGCCGGTGCGGATGGCCGAGCGCATGGGGATGAACTTCACCGCCACCCCGGCCGACCAGATCATCGCCGAGAACCGCGGGTCGTTCACCCTCGGCGCCGAGGCGACCAGCCCGCTGGACCTCGCCAGCGCCTACTCGACCCTGGCCGCGAACGGCACCCGGTGCGACCCCACCCCGGTCACCGGGGTCCTCGACCGCGCCGGTGAGCCGCTGCAGCGCGACGGCGCGCCGGTGGTCACCGGGGACTCCTGCACCGAGGAGGCCATCCCCGCCGGCGTGGCCAGCACGATGAACCAGATGCTGCGCAAGGACGTCGAGCCGGGCCACTCCGGCCAGACCGGCGCCCGCGCCTACGTCCCCGGCCACCAGATCGCCGGGAAGACCGGGACGTCGCAGAGCAACTTCTCGGTCGCCTTCGTCGGCTACACCCCCCAGTACGCCGCCAGCGTCATGGTGCTCAACCCCAAGGAGAACCAGAACGTCGGCGGCTTCGGCGGCGGCAAGGGCGCCACCATCTGGCACGACGCGATGGCCCCGATCCTCGGCGCGCAGGAGGCGGTGCCCTTCCCGCCGGCCGATCCCACCGTCCAGAACGGCAACACCCGCGTCGTGCCCTCCTGCGGCTCGGTGGAGGACTGCCAGCAGGCGCTGCGCCGGGCCGGGTTCGAACCCCGGGTCGACCGCGTCGACAGCGACCAGCCGGCCGGCACCCTGCTGGGCACCGATCCCGCCGCCGGCGCCCGTGCCGTCATCGACCAGACCGTGTCGATCCGGGTGAGCAACGGGTCGTCCTACGTCCCGGCCGCTCCGGCGCCGCAGGCTCCCCCGGCCGACGCCGGCACCGGGGGCCGGGGCGACGACCAGGAGGACGGCGCCGCGGAGGACCGGCCGGGCGGGAACGGCCGCGGCGGACGCGGGGACGACTGAGCCCGCTCAGCCCAGCTGGCGACGGACCTCCGCGGCCACCCGGCCGCCCTCGGCCCGGCCGGCCACCTCCGCCTGCACGGCGCCCATGACCCGGCCCATGTCCTTCATGCCCGAGGCGCCGGTGCGCGTGACGACGTCGGCGACCAGGGCCGCGAGGTCGGCGTCGTCCAGCTGGGCGGGCAGGTAGGCGGCCACCACGTCGCCCTCGGCGCGCTCCCGCTCCGCCTGCTCGCCGCGCCCGGCGCCGGCGTAGGCCTCGGCCGCCTCCCGGCGCTTCTTCGCCTCCCGGCGGAGCACCGCCTGAACCTCGTCGTCCGACAGCTCGCGGGCCTCCGTGCCGGCCACCTCCTCGGCGCTCACCGCGGCCAGCACCATGCGCAGCGTGGCGGTGCGCAGCTCGTCGCGGGACTTCATCGCGGTGGTCAGGTCGGCGCGCAGGCGGTCCTTCAGGTCGGGCACCGCCCCAGCCTCGCACGGACGCGCCGCGGCGTGCGCCCTCGTAGGCTGGACCACCGTGCGCCCGATCACCGCCCTGCCCGTCGCCGCCGTCGCGTCGGCGACCGCCGGCCTGGCCTACGCCTCCCTCTACGAGCGCACCCGCTGGACGCTGCGCCGGTTCGAGGTGCCCGTGCTCGCCCCGGGTGAGCCGCCGCTGCGGGTGCTGCACCTCTCCGACCTGCACATGACCGCCGGGCAGCGCTCGAAGCAGGAGTGGGTGGCCGGGCTGGCCGACCTGCGCCCGCACCTGGTGGTCGACACCGGCGACAACCTGGCCGGGATGGACGCCGTCCCGGCCACGCTGCGGGCGCTGGACCCGCTGCTGGACCTCCCCGGCGTCTTCGTGACCGCCAGCAACGACTACTACGCCCCCCGCCCGAAGAACCCGCTCAAGTACTTCCGCCGCGAGCACACGCGGGTGCACGGCGACGAGCTGCCCTGGCGGGACCTGCGCGACGGGCTGACCCGGCGCGGCTGGCTGGACCTCACCAACGCCACCGGCGAGCTCACCGTCGACGGCCGGCGCGTGGTCTTCGCCGGCGTGGACGACTCCCACCTCCGGCTCGACCGCTACGACCGGGTCGCCGGCGCCGCCGACCCCACCGCGGACCTGCGCGTCGGTCTGGCGCACTCCCCCGAGCCCCGGGTGCTCGACCGGTTCGCCGCCGACGGGCACGACCTCCTGCTCTGCGGGCACACGCACGGCGGGCAGCTCCGGGTGCCGTTCTACGGCGCGCTGGTCACCAACTGCGGGATCGACCGGGACCGGGTGCGCTGGCTGCACCGCTGGGCGGAGGCGAGCCCGGCCAACCCGCGCGGCACCTGGCTGCACGTCTCCGCGGGCCTGGGCACCAGCCCCTACGCGCCGGTCCGCTTCGCCTGCCCCCCGGAGGCGACGCTGCTCACCCTCACCGCCCGGCCGGGCTGAGCAAGGACCCCCTGCCCCCCGCCACTCGCAGGCTCGCGGCGGGGCCCTGCAGGGGGCCGGGCCCCGGGCGGGGGCTGCGGCATGCCCGGCAGGGGGCCGCGAGGCCACCCGGTGCGTCGGCTACAGTTGTCGGCGCACCTCGGGGTGTGGCGCAGCTTGGTAGCGCGCGTCGTTCGGGACGACGAGGTCGCAGGTTCAAATCCTGTCACCCCGACCATCCGCAGGGGCCGCCGCACGGCGGCCCCTGCGGCGTTCCCGGGGTTGGCGCCCGCTCCGCCGGGGCACCGGGGAGCGCGATGACCGAGTGGTTGCTCCTCCTCGCCGCCGTGCTGCTCACGGCCCTCACCGGCTTCTTCGTGGCCGCGGAGTTCTCCTTCACGACCGTCGACCGCGGCCGGGCCGAGGAGGCGGCGCAGCGGGGGGACCGGCCGGCCGGCGCGCTGGTCCGTGCGCTGCGCGGGCTGTCCACCCAACTGTCGGCGGCCCAGCTGGGCATCACGGTGACGACCCTGGTCGTCGGCTACCTCGCCGAGCCGGCGCTGGGCGCACTGCTGCGCGGCCCGCTCGAGGCGGCCGGCCTGCCCGGCGGGGTGGTCACCGGCCTCTCCTACGGGCTCGGCCTGGCGCTGGCCACCGTGCTGCAGATGCTGCTCGGCGAGCTGGGCCCGAAGAACCTGGCCATCGCCAGCCCCCTGCGGGTCGGGTCCCTGGTCGCCCCGGGGATGCGGCTGTTCACCCGGGCAGCCGGCCCGGTGGTGACGACCCTGCAGCGGCTGGCCAACGCGATCGTGCGGCGCCTGGGCATCGAGCCCCGCGAGGAGCTGGACCCCGCCCGCGACGCCGAGGAGCTGGCCGCGGTGGCCCGCCGCTCCGCGGAGGAGGGCGACCTCTCCCCCGTCGCCGCCCGGCTGCTCCAGCGCACCCTCGGGCTGCGGGTCAAGCTCGCGACCGACGTCATGACGCCGCGGACCCGGCTGTGGACCCTGCGGTCGGGCGCCTCGGCCGCCGACGTCGTCGCCGCGGCCGTGGAGTCGGGCCACTCGCGCTTCCCCGTCCACGGCTCCGGCCTCGACGAGGTCACGGGGGTGGTGCACGTGAAGGACGCCGTCGCCGTCCCCGAGGAGGAGCGCGGCACACGCACGGCCGGGGAGCTGGCCCGCCCGGTGCTCGCCGTCCCCTCGTCGCTGCAGCTGGAGCGGATGCTGGACCTGCTGCGCGAGCAGGGGCTGCAGATGGCCCTGGTCGTCGACGAGTGGGGCGCCACCCACGGCGTGGTGACCCTGGAGGACATCGTGGAGGAGCTGGTCGGCGAGATCTCCGACGAGACCGACCGCCCGCTGCGCACCCTGCGCCGCGCCGGCGAGGACGTCTGGCTGATGTCGGGCCTGCTGCGCCCCGACGAGGTCCGCGAGCGCACCGGCGTGCCCGTCCCCGAGGGCCGGTACGAGACCCTCGCCGGGTTCCTCGCCGAGCGGCTGCAGCGGCTGCCGCTGGTGGGCGACACCGTGGACCTGGAAGGGGCGCGGCTGACCGTGGAGAGCCTGGACGGGCGGCGGGTGGCGCGGGTGCGGGCCGAGGTGGTGGACGCGCCGGCCGGGACGTCCCCCGGGCCCGCCGAGCCGGCGGCGGTCGTGGCGTGAGCGACGCGCTGAGCCTGCTCCTGCTGGTGGCCCTGCTGCTGGGCAACGCCTTCTTCGTGGCCGCCGAGTTCGCGCTGGTCTCCGCCCGCGTCGACCAGCTGGAGCCGCGGGCCGAGGCCGGGTCCCCGCGCGCCCGCCGGACGCTGGAGGCGATGCGCGAGGTGTCGTTGATGATGGCCGGCGCGCAGCTGGGCATCACGCTGTGCTCGCTGGGCCTCGGCGCCGTGGGTGAGCCGGCCGTCGCGCACCTGCTCGAGGTCCCGCTCGGGGCCGCCGGGGTGCCCGAGGCGCTGCTGCACCCCATCGCCCTCGTCGTCGCGCTGTCACTGGTGACCGTGCTGCACATGGTCCTCGGCGAGATGGTGCCCAAGAACATCACCCTCGCCGGCCCCGACCGCGCCGCGCTGGTGCTCGGCCCCCCGCTGGCCACGTTCGTGCGGCTGCTGCGGCCGGTGATCACGGGCTTCAACGCGGTCGCCAACGGCTTCGTGCGGCTCTTCGGGCTGCAGCCGACCGACGAGGTCGCGGCGAGCTTCGACGAGGCGGAGATCCGGTCGATGATCACCCGGTCGAGGCGCGAGGGGCTCCTGGGCAGCGAGGTGAGCGACCTGGCGGCCGGCGCGCTGACCTTCGAGCAGCACGACGTCTCGACGGTGCTGGTGCCGCTGGCGGACGTCGTCCCGCTGCCGCCCTCGACCACACCCCGCGAGCTGGAGGCCGTCGTCGCCGAGCACGGCTTCAGCCGGTACCCGCTGCGCGACGAGGACGGGCGGCTGCGCGGCTTCGTGCACGTCAAGGACGTCCTCGGCGTGACGGGCGGGGACCGGGACCGGCCGATCGGCCCCGAGCACGTCACGTCGCTGGTCGACCTCGCCCCGGGCACCGCGCTGCCGGAGGTGCTCTCGGCCATGCGGACGGCGGGGGCGCACCTCGGCCAGGTCGCCGTCGCCGGCCGCGTCACCGGGGTGGTCTTCCTCGAGGACGTGCTGGAGCGGCTGATCGGTGACGTCCGCGACGCCGCGGTGGAGCACCCGGGTGCCGGCGGCCGGCCGGGGGCCGGCGTCGGGCAGGGCACCGGGGGCGGGGGAAGATGACCCGGTGAGTGCCGAGCCCGCGAACCCCGCACCGTCCGGCGTCATCCTTCCCGGGGAGCCCACCCCCTACGCCGCGCCGCTGCCCCCGGAGGTCGTCGCCCGCTGGCAGGCCCGGTTCCGGGCGCCGCGGGTCAGCCTCCCGGACTGGGCCCTGCACGCCGCGCACCGCAGCGTCTACTCCTCGGACGCGACCGGCGTGGTCGAGCAGTACGCCTGGGACCGCACCACCGACGCCCACCGCCAGGTCACCGACCGGCCCAACGGCACGCTGATCGCCACCGTCTCCCCCGACGGCGAGACCATCTGGTGGTTCGCCGACACCGACGGCGACGAGTTCGGCGTCTGGATGGTGCAGCCCTTCGCCGGTGGCGAGGACCGGGTCGCGCTGCCCGAGGTCGGGCCCGCCTACCCGGCCGGCCTGGAGATCGGCCGCTCCCGGGTGGCGGTCGGCCGGTCCACCGACGAGGGCTCCGAGCTGTGGCTGGCACCGGCCGGCGGGGCGGCCCGGGTCGTCTACCGGCACCCCGACCCGGCGTCGGTCGACGCGCTGACGACGGACGACGAGCTGCTGGTGATCTCGCACTCCGAGCACGGCGACCCGCGGTACCCGGCGCTGCGCGTGCTGCGCACCGCGGACACCACGCTCGAGGCGCCGGCCGTCGTCGCGGAGAAGTGGGACGGCGAGGGCCGCGGGCTGCACGCGCTGGAGTTCGGCCCCCTGCCGGGCGACCGCCGGCTGCTGGTCGGGCACGAGCGCCGCGGCCGCGAGGAGCTGCTGGTCTGGGACGTCGCCACCGACACCGAGACCGAGGTGGCGCTGGACCTGCCCGGCGACGTGACCGCGGGCTGGTACGCCGACGGGTCGGCGCTGCTGGTCGGCCACGACTCCGCCGGCCGCAGCGAGCTCTACCGCTACGACCTGGCCTCCGGGCACCTGGAGCGGCTGGACACCCCGCGCGGCGTCGTCCGGGGGGCGACGGCCCGCCCCGACGGCACGGTGGAGCTGGCCTGGTCGTCCTCCGAGCGGCCGCCGGTGGTCCGCCGCGCCGACGGGCCGGTGGTGCTGGCCGCGCCCGGGGAGGAGCCGCCGGCCGGGTACCCGGTCGAGGACCGCTGGGTGGACGGCCCGGGTGGGCGGATCCACGCGCTGCTGGCCCGCCCCGCCGGGCCCGCCCCGTACGCGGCCGCCTTCCTGGTGCACGGCGGTCCGGAGGCGGCCGACGACGACTCCTACCGGGCCCGGCGGGCCGCCTACGTCGACGCCGGCTACGCGGTCGTGCACGTCAACTACCGCGGGTCCACCGGGTACGGCAGCGCCTGGCGGGACGCCCTCACCGGCCGGCCGGGGCTGACCGAGCTCGAGGACGTCGCCGCCGTGCTCGACGCGCTGGTCGCCGAGGGGGTCGTCGACCCGGACCGCGCGGTGCTGTCCGGCGGCTCCTGGGGCGGGTTCCTCACCCTCCTGGGCCTGGGCACGCAGCCGGAGCGCTGGGCGGCCGGGATCGCCGAGGTGCCGGTCGCCGACTACCTCGCGGCCTACGAGGACGAGATGGAGGGCCTGCGGGCCTACGACCGGGCCCTGTTCGGCGGCTCGCCCGAGGAGGTCCGGGACCGCTACGTTCGCTCCTCGCCGATCACCTACGTCGAGGCGGTGCGCGCGCCGGTGCTCGTCGTGGCGGGGGCCAACGACCCCCGCTGCCCGATCCGGCAGATCGACAACTACCTCGGCGAGCTGGCCCGCCTGGGCAAGCGGCACGAGGTGTACCGCTTCGACGCCGGGCACGGCTCGCTGGTCATCGAGGAGACGATCCGCCAGGTCGAGACGGCCCTGGGCTTCGCGCTGCGGCACGTGAAGCCCTGACTGACCGCCCGCGGGTACGGACCGGCGTGAGCCGGGTCCGGTCGGGGGCCCGGAGGGTCCCCCGAGGTCGGACGGCTTCCGGCTCAGCGCCCGCCGGGGACGGCACCTGGCCGCGGTGTCGTCGAGGAGGGGGCCCCGGAGGGGTCCGCGACGAGGCGGCGGTCGGGCTCAGCGCCCGCCGGGGACGGCACCTGGCCGCGGTGTCACGCGGAGCGTGACGAGAGGAAGAGCTCGGCGATCTGGACGGTGTTGAGCGCGGCGCCCTTGCGCAGGTTGTCGCTGCTGACGAACAACGCCAGCCCGCGGGCGTCGTCCACCCCGGGGTCCTGCCGGATGCGGCCGACGTAGCTCGGGTCCCGGCCGGCGGCCTGCTGCGGGTTCGGGACGTCGGAGAGCTCCACCCCCGGCGCGTCCCGCAGCAGCTCGACGGCGCGCTCGACCGGCAGCGGCCGGGCGAACTCCACGTTGAGCGACAGCGAGTGCCCGGTGAAGACCGGCACCCGCACGCAGGTGCCCGAGACCCGCAGCTCGGGGATCTCCAGGATCTTGCGGCTCTCGTTGCGGAGCTTCTGCTCCTCGTCGGTCTCGTGCGACCCGTCGTCCACCACGGAGCCGGCCATGGGCAGCACGTTGTAGGCGATCGGCCGCACGTACGTGACCGGCTCGGGGAAGGTCACCGCCGAGCCGTCGTGGGTGAGCTCCGCGGCCTTGTCGGCGATCGCCCGGACCTGGGTGTCGAGCTCCTCGACGCCGGCCAGCCCGCTGCCGGAGACCGCCTGGTAGGTGCTGGCCACCAGGCGCACGAGCCGCGCCTCGTCGTGCAGCGGCTTGAGCACCGGCATCGCCGCCATCGTCGTGCAGTTGGGGTTGGCGACGATGCCCTTGCGCATCCCGGCGAGGGCGTGCGGGTTGACCTCGGCGACGACCAGCGGGACGTCGGGGTCGCGCCGCCACGCCGAGCTGTTGTCGATCACCGTCACGCCGGCCTCGGCGAACACCGGGGCGAGGGCCCGGGAGGAGGTGGCCCCGGCGGAGAACAGCGCGACGTCCAGACCGCGGGGGTCGGCGGTGGCGGCGTCCTCGACGGTGATCGCGCCGTCGCCCCACGGCAGGGTGCTGCCGGCGGACCGCGCGGAGGCGAAGAACCGGAGCTCGGCGACCGGGAACCGGCGCTCGGCCAGGATCTGCCGCATGACGCCACCGACCTGGCCGGTGGCGCCGACCACGCCGACGCGCAGGCCGTGGCTGCTGGACGCGCTCATCGTCCCGTCCCCCCGTAGACGACCGCCTGCCCCTCGTCGGTCCCCAGGTCGAACGCGTCGTGCACCGCCCGGACGGCCACGTCGACGTCGGCGTCCCGGCACACCACGGAGATGCGGATCTCGGAGGTGCTGATCAGCTCGAGGTTGACACCGGCGTCGGCGAGCGCGCCGAAGAAGCGGGCCGAGACGCCGGGGTGCGAGCGCATCCCCGCGCCCACCAGCGACACCTTGCCGATGTGCTGGTCGAAGCTCACGTCGGCGTAGCCGACGGTGTGCCGGACCTTCTCCAGCGCGGCGAGCGCGGCCGGCCCGTCGCTCTTGGGGAGGGTGAAGGAGATGTCGGCCAGCTTGCTGGTCTCCGGTGACACGTTCTGCACGATCATGTCGATGTTGATCTCGGCGTCGGCGAGCACGCGGAAGATCTGCGCGGCCTCGCCCGGCCGGTCCGGCACGCCGAACACGGTGATCTTGCCCTCGGACCGGTCGTGCGCGACGCCGGAGATGATCGCCTGTTCCACCGGGAGGTCCTCCATCGAGCCGGTCACGGTCGTGCCGGGGAGCTGGGAGTAGGAGCTGCGGACGTGCACCGGGATGCCGTAGCGGCGGGCGTACTCGACGCAGCGGAGCATGAGCACCTTCGCGCCGGACGCCGCCAGCTCGAGCATCTCCTCGTAGGTGACGGTCTCGAGGCGGCGGGCGTTCGGGACGATGCGCGGGTCGGCGGTGAAGACGCCGTCGACGTCGGTGTAGATCTCGCAGACGTCGGCGCGCAGGGCCGCGGCGACGGCGACGGCGGTGGTGTCGGAGCCGCCGCGGCCCAGCGTCGTGATGTCCTTGGTGTCCTGGCTGACGCCCTGGAAGCCGGCCACGATGACGATCGAGCCCTCGTCGAGCGCCTGCCGGAGCCGGCCGGGGGTGACGTCGATGATCCGCGCCTTGCCGTGGCTGCCGGTGGTGATGACCCCCGCCTGGGACCCGGTGAACGAGCGGGCCTCGTAGCCGTGCGTGGAGATCGCGATGGCCAGCAGCGCCATCGAGATGCGCTCGCCGGCGGTGAGCAGCATGTCGAGCTCGCGGCCGGGCGGGGCCTCGGTGATCGCCTGGGCCTGGTCGAGCAGCTCGTCGGTGGTGTCGCCCATCGCCGAGACGACCACGACGACGTCGTTGCCGTCCTTCTTGGCCGCGACGACCCGCTCGGCGACGCGCTTCATGTGCTCGGCGGACGCGACGGACGAGCCACCGTACTTCTGGACGACGAGGGCCACGGGTCCACAGGCTACCGAGGCGGCTCCGTGCCCCGGCGGCCGCGTCCCGGTCGTCGGCCGTGGCGCCGCCGGGCGGCCACCTGCCCCTCCCGCTTCCTACGTCTGTGAGTGCCGTGGCACTCACAGACGTAGGAAGCCGGACCCCGCACACCGGCCCCGTCCCGGCGGTGGGAGCAGCGCAGGTCCGCGGCGGTGCGGGTGCCGTCCACAGCCGGCGCGGCCGTCCACGGGGCGGGCGCGGTGGCCCTCCGGCGCCCGCGGTCGCCCGAGGGTGGGGCCGTGGAGACCTTCGACCTGTCCGGGGTCGTGCGCCGGATCCGTCGCCGGGCCGACCTCTCCCAGCGCGAGCTCGCGGAGGCCTGCGGGGTCCCCCAGTCGGCCGTCGCCCAGGCCGAGACCGGCCGGCGGGACCTCGGCGCTACCCTCCTCGCGCGGGCCGCGGGGCTCGCCGGCCTCCGGCTCGCCCTGCTCGACGGGAGCGGCCGGGAGGTGGCGGGGATGGCGCCGGATGCGGTCCGCGACCTCGGCGGACGGCGGTTCCCGGCCCACCTCGACACCCACCACTCCGACGAGCGCCCCGGCCGGTACGAGCACCGCTTCGACCGCCCCCTGCCGTGGTTCACGGTCGACCGGCACCGCGGGGCCCGGGACGGCCTGCGCGCGAGGAACGGCACGCCGGAGGACCACCACCTGCCGCGGCCGGGCGACTCCCCGGCCGAGCGGCGGGCCCGGCGGCGGCGCGCCGCACGGGACGCCGCCGAGGAGCGGCGGCGGACCGCGCGGGAGGCGGCGCGGGAGGCGGCCGGCCCGGGCTGGGAGGACGCGTGGAGCTGCACCTGCCCGGCGGCCTGCGACGAGCTCGACGACGGCTCGGGGCCGCCGGTGCACGCCCCGGGCTGCGCGTGCTGCTGCGACCTGGGCTGAGCCGACTGCTACGGTGGGAGCGTGCGCGGCAGCCTCCTGCTTACCCGCCGCGGCGAGGCCCTCTCCTAGGTCGGCCCCCTCGCCGCGGAGATCTCGCCGCGACCGAGTGCGTCCCCGGCGCCCCGCGCTGACCGCCCCCACCGGAGCTGAGTCCAGCCCGCGCCAGAGGAGCGACCCCCCGTGAGCAGGAACCTGAGCGAGAACCACCCGCACGTCCGCAACCCGCAGCGCCCGTCGGGCATGCCGGTGCACCGGTACGCCCCCTTCACCCCGGTCGTGCTGCCCGACCGCACCTGGCCCGAGAAGGTCACCACCACCGCACCCCGCTGGTGCGCGGTGGACCTGCGCGACGGCAATCAGGCGCTGATCGACCCGATGACCCCCGACCGCAAGCGCCGCATGTTCGAGCTGCTGGTGCGGATGGGCTACAAGGAGATCGAGGTCGGTTTCCCGGCGGCCAGCCAGACCGACTTCGACTTCGTCCGGCAGCTGGTCGAGGAGGACCTGGTACCGGACGACGTCACGATCCAGGTCCTCACCCAGGCCCGCGACGAGCTGATCGAGCGCACCTTCGAGTCCCTCAAGGGCGCCCGGCAGGCGATCGTCCACCTCTACAACTCGACCTCCACGCTGCAGCGGCGGGTCGTCTTCGGGTCCGACCGCGCCGGGATCGTCGACATCGCCGTCCACGGCGCGCAGCTGGTGCACAAGCTGGCCGAGCAGATGACCGGCACCGAGGTCTTCTACGAGTACTCCCCCGAGTCGTTCACCGGCACCGAGCTCGACTTCGCCGTCGAGGTGTGCAACGCGGTCACCGACGTGTGGGAGCCCACCCCCGACCGGCCGACGATCGTCAACCTGCCGGCCACGGTCGAGATGGCCGAGCCGACCGTGTACGCCGACCAGATCGAGTGGATGCACCGCCACCTGGGCCGCCGCGACGCCGTCGTGCTCAGCCTGCACCCGCACAACGACCGGGGCACCGCCGTGGCGGCCGCCGAGCTGGGCTACCGGGCCGGCGCGGACCGCATCGAGGGCTGCCTGTTCGGCAACGGCGAGCGGACCGGGAACGTCGACCTGGTGACCCTCGGCCTGAACCTGTTCAGCCAGGGCGTCGACCCGGAGATCGACTTCTCCGACATCGACGAGATCCGCCGCACCGTCGAGTACTGCAACCAGCTCGGCGTGCACGAGCGGCACCCCTACGGCGGCGACCTGGTCTACACCGCGTTCTCCGGCTCGCACCAGGACGCGATCAACAAGGGCTTCACGGCGCTGGCCGCCGACGCGCAGGCCGCCGGCACGCCGGTGGCCGACATGCCCTGGGCGGTGCCGTACCTGCCGATCGACCCCAAGGACGTCGGCCGCAGCTACGAGGCCGTCATCCGGGTGAACAGCCAGTCCGGCAAGGGCGGCGTCGCCTACATCATGAAGACCGAGAACCACCTGGACCTGCCGCGGCGGCTGCAGATCGAGTTCAGCGCGGTCATCCAGCGGCACACCGACGACGAGGGCGGCGAGGTGACCGCCGGCCAGATGTGGGCGGCCTTCACCAGCGAGTACCTGCCCGACCCCGACGCCCCGTGGGGCCGTTTTGCCCTGGCCGGCCACCGGCACACCGCGCACGGGGAGCAGCTCGACGAGATGGTCGTCGAGCTGGTCGACGCCGGCGTGCCGGTGACCGTGGAGGGCCGGGGCAACGGACCGATCGCCGCCTTCGTCGACGCGCTGCGGTCGGTGGACGTCGACCTGCGCGTGCTCGACTACGCCGAGCACGCGATGTCCGCCGGGGGCGACGCCCGGGCCGCCGCCTACGTCGAGTGCGCCGTCGGCGACCGCGTCCTGTGGGGCGTGGGCATCGACCCGAACATCCTCACCGCGTCGCTGCGCGCCGTGGTGTCGGCGGTGAACCGGGCGCACCGCCAGGCCTGAGGTCGCACCCGGGGGCCGGTCCGCTCGGACCGGCTCCCGGGACCACCGGCCCCAGCACCGGCTCCCGGGCGCACCGGCCCGGCGCTCACCGCGACCCGTGGTCGGCCGACGGCGCGGGGGCGTCCGCGGGCTCGTCCCCCCGGGGCTGCCCCGGCGGGGGCGGCGGCGGCTCCGCCTCGTGCACGACCAGCAGGTCGCGACGCAGGTGCCGGCGGCGGTAGGCGATCCGGCTCACCATGTGCGCCGACAGCGGCGCGGTCAGGAACTGGAGGAAGCCGGCCAGCAGGACCGTCCACATCGCCGGCTCGCCCCAGAGCCGGATCGCCGCCCCCAGGACGATCAGCAGCACCCCCGCCACCTGCGGCTTGGTCCCCGCGTGCAGCCGGGAGACGACGTCCGGGAAGCGGAGCAGGCCCAGGCCCGCCACGAGGGCCAGGGTGCAGCCCAGCAGCACGAGGACGACGGCGACGACGTCAGCGACGGTCTGCACCTGCCCCCCTCTCCACGGACGCCCGCTCCTCGGCGGCGATCGGCAGGCCGACGTCCCGCCCGTCGTCGGAGGACCGGACGAGCATGCCGCCGACGTAGCGGCTCACGCCCACCGCCCCGGTGAACCCGAGCAGGGTCACCGCCAGCAGCACCGCGGCCACCGTGGTGTCGCGCGCGAGGGCCGCGTGCGCGGCCAGGCCGGCGGTGACGATCGCCAGCAGGGTCTCGGTGGCGACGACGCGGTCCAGCAGCGAGGGCCCGAGCGCCACCCGCACCAGGCACAGGAGCGCGCCGGCGCCCAGCAGGGCGAAGGCGACCACCGCGACGACGCTCACCGCTGCACTCCCCCGGCCGTCGCCCGTTCCCGGCGGACCGCGCGCTCCACGGCCGCGATCTCCGCCCGGCTGCCGAAGGCGCGCACCACCCGCTCCTCCACCTCGAGCACGCTCGCGCGCTGGCGCTCCACCTCGTCCAGGTCGCGCACGGGCAGCACGTGCATGAGCAGCACGTTGCGCTCCCGGTCGGCGTCCAGGACCAGCGAACCCGGGACCAGGGTCAGCGTCTCGCTGACGATCGTCATGAGCAGGTCCGAGTCCGTGCGCAGCTGCACCTCGATGATCGCCGAGCGGACGGGCCCACCGGGGCGCAGCGCCTCCCAGGAGACCACGACGCTGGAGACGGCCAGGTCCTTGAGGAACGCCCCGGCGAACAGCAGCACCGGCCACGGGTGCAGGCGCGCGTGCTCGGTGACCGCCGGCAGCGGCAGCAGCCAGGTGACCAGCACGGCGACGAGCAGCCCGCTGAGCAGGTTCGCCCACGAGAAGGTGCCCCAGAGCAGCACCCACACCAGGGTCAGCCAGCCCAGCAGCGGCAGCTGGCGGACGTAGGGCGGGGCGATCGGCCCGGGGCTCACGGGACCCCCTCCGCGGACTCGGCCGGCCCCTCGCCGTACACGGCCTCCTGGTAGGGCGTCCGCTCCAGCAGGTCGGCGGCGGCCCGGTCGGCCAGCGCGTACAGCGGGCCGGCGATGACGGTGAGGGCCACGCTGACCGCCACCATGAGCCCCGTCGCCCCCACCAGCGCGCCGGGCAGCCGCTCCTCCGCGCGCCCGCGGACGCCGTCGGCGGCGAGCTCGTCGTGCGCCGTGGCCACCGCCGTCCGCCGCTCCCACGCCGCGGCGCGGGCGCCGGCGCGCGTCGTGCCGAGCCCCGACGAGGACGCGCCGTGCGCGGCCGGCTCGTCGTCCTCCCCGGGGACGTCGGGGTCGGGCCCGCTGTCCGCCCGGCTGTCGTCGGCGGCGGCCGCGGCCCGGGCGGTGTCGGCGCCGATGTCCTGGCCCACCGGCCGCCAGAAGGACCGGGTCCACACCCGCGCCACCGCCAGCAGGGTGAGCAGGCTGGTGACCACGCCGCCCGCGACCAGCAGGCCGGGCAGCACCCCGCCGGCCGCCACGCCGGCCTGCAGGAGGCCGAGCTTGCCGAGGAACCCCGACAGGGGCGGGATGCCGGCCAGGTTCAGCGCCGGGACGAGGTAGAGGACGGCGAGCAGCGGCGAGGCGGCCGCCAGCCCGCCGAGCCGGGGCACCGCGGTGGAGCCGCCCTTGCGCTCGACGAGGCCGGCGACGAGGAACAGCGTCGCCTGGATGACGATGTGGTGGACGACGTAGAACACCGCGCCGGCCAGGCCGGCCACCGTGCCCAGGGCGACGCCGAAGACCATGTAGCCGATGTGGCTCACCAGGGTGAACGACAGCATCCGGCGGATGTCGGTCTGCGCGATGGCCCCGAGGATGCCGACCAGCATCGTGGCCAGCGCGGCCCACATGAGCACGGTCGTGAGCGCCTCGCCCGGGAAGAGCAGGGTCTGGGTCCGGATGATCGCGTACACGCCCACCTTGGTGAGCAGGCCGGCGAAGACCGCGGTGACCGGTGCCGGGGCGGTCGGGTAGCTGTCGGGCAGCCACGCCGACAGCGGGAAGACCGCCGCCTTGATCCCGAAGGCCACCAGCAGCAGCGCCTCGAGCAGCACGACGGTGCCCGCGGGCAGCTCGGCGAGCCGGATCGACAGCTGGGCCATGTTCACCGTGCCGGCGGCGGCGTAGACCAGCCCGATGGCGGCGAGGAACAGCAGCGAGCTGAGCAGGCTGACGATGATGTAGGTGATGCCGCCGCGGATCCGGGGCGCCGACCCGCCGAGCGTCAGCAGCACGTAGCTGGCCGTCAGCAGCACCTCGAAACCGACGTAGAGGTTGAACAGGTCCCCGGCGAGGAAGGCGAACGCGACGCCGGACATGAGGACCAGGAACGTCGGGTGGAAGATCGACACCGGGGACCGCTCGGCACCGTCGGCCCAGCCCTGGCCGACCGCGAACAGGAGCACGCCGAACCCGACGGTGAACGCCACGACCAGCATGAGGGCCGACAGCCGGTCGACGACCAGCATGATCGCCTGGGGCACCGGCCAGTCGCCGACCGCGACCGCCGCGGCGCCGTCGGCGTCGGCGAGCAGCAGCAGGGCGACCGACACCGCCAGCACCGCGCCGAGCACCAGGGTGCTGAGCGCGCGCTGGGTCCGGGCGAACCGGCCGAGGACGAGCGAGAGCGCCGCCCCGGCCAGGGGCAGCAGCACCGGCAGCGGCGCGAGGACGCGGATCACCGTGCGGCCCCGCGGGTCGGCGGCAGGTCGACGTCGTCGGAGGCCGCGTCCGGGAACCGCTCGCCGAACCGGTGCTCGACGTCGTCCCCGGGGCCGCCGACCGCGCGGCCCACGGCCCGCTCCTCCCGGGACAGGTCACCGGGGTCCAGGTCGTCCGGGTCCAGCGCGTCGCCCTGCCGCGGCGACCGGGCGGCCACCCGGCGGTCCTCCTCGTCGGTCTCGACGACCTCGCGGCGCACCAGCCGCCACGAGCGGTGGATGACGGCGAGCAGGAAGGCCGAGACCCCGAAGGTGATGACGATGGCGGTGAGGACCAGGGCCTGCGGCAGCGGGTCGGCCATCTCCGCCGGCTCGGCGGTGCCGACGATCGGCGGCTCGCCGGCCCGGCTGGTCGAGAGGAGGAGCAGGTTGGTGGCGTTGCCCAGCAGGAGGAAGCCCAGCAGCACCCGGGTGAGGCTGCGGTCCAGCAGCAGGTAGACGCCGGCCGCGTACAGGCCGGCGACGAGCACGGGGAACACGACGGTCGGCGTCACCGCGCGATCACCTCCTCCGGGGCGCGCTCCACCGCGGGCTCCTCGTCCTCCTGCCGGTCCAGCTCCGCCCCGAGGCTGCGCAGCACGTCGAGGACCAGGCCGACCACGACCAGGTACACGCCGATGTCGAAGAACAGCGCGGTGGCCAGGGAGACCTCGCCGAGGACCGGGAGGGTGCCGGAGAGGTAGGCGCTCTCGAAGACGGCCTCCCCGAGCACCAGGGAGGTCGCCCCGGTGCCGCCGGCGATGAGCAGGCCGAGCCCGAGCAGCCGGCCGGGGTCGACCGGCGCGGCCTCGCCCAGCTCGTAGCGCCCGCCGGCGAGGTACCGCAGCACGAGCGCCAGGCCGGCCACCAGCCCCCCGGCGAAACCGCCGCCGGGCTGGTTGTGCCCGGCGAACAGCAGGTAGACCGACAGGACGAGCACCGCGTGGAACAGCAGCCGGGTGACCACCTCGAGGATGACCGACCGGCGCCGCGGGTCGAGCGTGGCCGTGGCGGCCAGCCACTCCCGGCGGGGGGCGCGGCGGGGCGGCCCCGCGCCGGCGCCGGCGTCGGAGTCGGCCCGCTCGGGCGCGCCGGGCCGGCCGCGCAGGTACACCAGGCTGGCGACGCCGGTCGCGGCGGCGACCAGCACCGAGATCTCACCGAAGGTGTCCCAGGCGCGGATGTCGACCAGCGTCACGTTGACGACGTTGTAGCCGTGCCCGATCACGTCGGCCAGCTCGGGGAACGGCTCGGACACCGGGTCGGCGGTGCGCGCGCCGAGCGCGACGGCGCCGGCCAGGCCCATGAAGCAGCCGACGGCGAGGGCGACCGCGCCGCGGGCCCACCGCACCCGTGGCCGGTCCCGCCCACCGACGTCCTTGGGCAGCTTGCGCAGCACCAGCACGAAGGCGACCAGCGTGATGGTCTCGACGAGGACCTGGGTGAGCGCGAGGTCCGGGGCGCCGTGGACGACGAACAGCGCGCCGAGCCCGTACCCGGTGATGCCCACGACGATCGCCGCGGACAGCCGCGACCGGATGCGCACCGCCATGACGGCCGCGGCCAGCACGGCGACGGCGATCAGCCCCTGCAGCGGGCTGTCCCAGGCCCGCCAGCCCTCCGGCCACGGCGCGCGGGTGAGCAGCACGACCCCCGGGAGCACGAGGACGACGACGAGGATGACGCCGAGGTAGGTGGGCAGCGAGCCGCGCTGCGTCGTCCCGGTGACCAGGACGGCGAGCCGGTCGACGCCCTGCAGCAGGTTCCAGTAGCCCCTGTTGGCCGACGCCGGCACCGCCACCCGCCGCTGCGCGGCCGACACGCGGTCGCGGGCGGCGTGGAGGCCCAGGCCGCCGAGCAGGGTCAGCGCCGAGAGGGCCAGCGCCGGCTGCAGCCCGTGCCAGAGCGCCAGGTGCTCGGCCTCCTCGGCCAGCACGGGCAGGGTCTCGGAGTAGGCGGCCACCAGCGGGTCGATCGAGGAGCTCAGCGGGCCGGCCACCAGCCCCGCGACGCCGAGCACCAGCGGGGCGGTGAGGAACAGCGGGCCCGGCGGGTGCTCCAGCTCGGCCGGAGCCGCCTCGGGCAGCCCCGGCTTCCGGGCGAAGGCCCCCCACAGGAACCGCGCGGTGTAGGCGACGGTGAGGACCGAGCCGAGCACGATGCCGGCCAGCACCGTCCAGGCGGCGGCCCGGTCGGGCACCCCGCCCTCCCACAGCCCGGTGAACGCCGCCTCCTTGCCGACGAAGCCCAGGAACGGCGGCAGCCCCGCCATCGACGCCGAGGCGAGGACGGCGGCGGTCGCCAGCCAGGGCAGCCGGTGTCCCAGGCCGGAGAGCTCCCGCAGGTCCCGGGTCCCGGTGGCGTGGTCGAGGACGCCGACGCTCAGGAACAGCGTGGACTTGAACAACCCGTGGGCGAGCACCATGGCCAGCCCGGCGGTGGCCAGCTCCTGGCTGCCCGCGCCGACGAGGGTCATGAGGAAGCCGAGCTGGCTGACCGTGCCGAAGGCCAGCAGCAGCTTGAGGTCGTACTGCCGCAGCGACCGGTAGCCGCCGAGCAGCATGGTCGCCACGCCGACGCCGAGCACGATCGGCCGCCAGCCGGGGACGTCGGCGAAGCCGGGCGCCAGCCGGGCGACCAGGTAGATGCCGGCCTTGACCATCGCGGCCGCGTGCAGGTACGCGCTGACCGGGGTCGGGGCCTGCATCGCGGCCGGCAGCCAGAAGTGGAAGGGCACCATCGCCGACTTGGTGAGCGCACCCAGCAGCACGAGCACCGTGCCCCAGGTCAGCAGCGGCCCGCTGCCGGGGTCGGCCACGATCTCCGACAGCAGGGTGCTGCCGCTGGCCTGCGCGACCATGATCAGCCCCGCCAGCATGGCCAGGCCGCCGGCGGTCGTCAGGACCAGCGCCTGGGAGGCGGCCCGGCGCCCGGCGACCTGGCCGCCCGCTCCCCCGATGAGGAGGAACGAGAAGACGGTGGTCAGCTCCCAGAAGACGTAGAGCAGGAAGACGTCGTCGGCGAGGACCAGCCCCAGCATCGAGCCGGCGAAGGCGGTCAGCTCGGCGGCGAACCGCCCGGTGCCCTCCTCGTCCGGCTCGAAGTAGCGGGCGCAGTACAGGAGCACCAGCGCGCCGACCCCGGTGACCAGGGCGGCGAAGGTCAGCGCGAGCGCGTCCAGCCGCAGCTCGACGGCCAGCTCGAGCGTGGGCACCCACGGGACCGTGTCGCGGACCTCGCCGCCGTCGAGCACGGTGCCCAGCTGCGCGAGGGCCCAGCCGAAGGAGGCGGCCGGCACGAGCGCCAGCGCGAGGAACGCCTGCCGCCCCCACCACCGCACCAGGAGGGGGGCCGCGAGCGCGGCCGCCAGGTGCGCCAGCAGCAGGACGGTCACGGGGCTCCCGGGTCGGCGGTGACGAATCGCCGACGGGCCTGGTCGACGAGGGCAGCCGCCATCCCGCGCGGGCCGGGGCACCCAGCAGTGCAGTACCGCCGTCCGTCACCGGGGAAACCGCGTGTTCGCGGCTGCTCCGGCTCAGCGCCCGGGGGTCACCAGCGACACGGACCGGTGCCGGTGCCGGCTCAGCTGCCCCGCTCGGCCGCCGCCGCGATGTCGGCCAGGTCGCGGCTCAGGGCCGAGGACACCGCGCGCCGGCCGATCGGGCCGGTGACGGCACCCAGGACCCGCGCCAGGGTGGTCGTCGGCCGGCCGCCGAACGTCATCACCACGTCCGTCCCGCCGCCGGGGGACGGCTCGACCCGGAGCGTCGACACGTAGCGGACGCCGGGGCCGTCGGCCTCCACCGTGTACGCCCGCTGCGGTTCGACCGCGGTCACGGTCATCTCCTCGGTGGCCGACCTGCCCATCATCCGGCGCGTCTCCCGCCAGCGCGTCCCGACCCCGAAGGGCCCCGGTGTGAGCACCTCCACCGACTCGATCCCGCTGACCACCCGAGGAGAGCCCTCGAGGTCGGTCACCACCGCCCAGACCCGCTCCACCGGCGCCGCCGCGTGCCGGCGGACCTCCACGTCCCGCACGTCGCCCTCCTCCGTCGTCACCGGCACCCCACCGGCGCACGGGACACCCTGCCACCGGGGGGTGACGGCCCCGCCCCGCGCGGGGCTCGCACCGCCGGCCGGCGGGCCCCGGACGGCCGGACCCGGCCGGTCAGCCCTCGGCGACCTCGGCCGCGGCCAGCCAGTCGGTCTCCACCTGGTCCTTCTCGGCCAGCAGCGCCCGCAGCCGGCCGTCGAGCTCGAGGACGCGGGCGTGGTCGGTGGCCGCCGCGGCCAGCTCCGCGTGCAGCCGCTCCTCCTCCGCGGTGAGCCGCTCCAGCCGCCGCTCCAGCCGGGTGGCCTCCTTGCGGGCGGCGCGCACCTCCCCCGCGGGGCGGGCCGCCCCGGCCGGCGCCGTCCCCGGGGTCGGCCCCGCGGGTGCGGTGGAGGGCAGCTGCGCCTCCCCCGCGGCGCGGCGGGCCAGGTACTCCTCCACCCCGCCGGGCAGCGCGGCCAGCGAGCCGTCGCCCATGAGCGCGACCACGGAGTCGCACACCCGGTCCACGAAGTACCGGTCGTGGCTGACCACCAGCACCGTGCCGGGGAACCCGTCCAGCAGGTCCTCCAGCGCGGTGAGGGTGTCGATGTCCAGGTCGTTGGTCGGCTCGTCGAGCAGCAGCACGTTGGGCTCGGCCATGAGCAGCCGCAGCAGCTGCAGCCGGCGCCGCTCGCCGCCGGAGAGGTCGCCGACCGGCGTCCACTGGCGCGCGGCCGGGAACCCGAAGCGCTCGGCGAGGGACGACGCCGAGATCTCCTGGCCGGCCAGCCGCACGATCCGGCCCACCTCCTGCACCGCCTCCAGCACCCGCAGCCGGCCGTCGAGCTCGGTGACGTGCTGCGACAGGTAGGCCGGGGCGACGGTCTGCCCCCGCACCACCCGGCCGCGGTCGGGCTCGGTCTCGCCGACGAGCAGCCGCAGCAGGGAGGTCTTGCCGGCGCCGTTGACGCCGACCACGCCGATCCGGTCGCCGGGGCCCACGTGCCAGGTCAGGTCCCGGAAGAGCGCGCGGGGGCCGTCGTCCCCCGGCACCGCGTAGGAGACCTCCTCCACGTCGTAGACCGTCCGGCCCAGCCGCCGGGCGGCGAAGCCGGCCAGGGCGAGCGAGTCCCGCGGCGGGGGCTCGTCGGCGATCAGCGCCTGGGCGGCCTCGATGCGGAACCGCGGCTTGCTGGTGCGGGCGGGCGGCCCGCGGCGCAGCCACGCCAGCTCCTTGCGGACGAGGTTGAGCCGGCGCTCCTCGGTGGCCGCGGCCACGCGGGCCCGCTCGGCGCAGGCCAAGGTGTAGGCCGCGTACCCGCCGTCGTAGGAGTGCACCCGGCCGTCGGCGACCTCCCAGGTGGTGGTGCAGACCTCGTCGAGGAACCAGCGGTCGTGGGTCACCACCACCAGCGCACCGACCCGCTCGCGGACGTACCCGGCCAGCCAGGCCACGCCCTCGACGTCGAGGTGGTTGGTGGGCTCGTCGAGGACCAGCAGGTCCAGCGGCCGCACGAGCTGGGCGGCCAGCGCCACCCGGCGGCGCTCGCCACCGGACATCGGCGCGACCGGTGCGTCGAGGCCGAGCCGGTCGAGCTCCAGGCCGGTGAGGACGCTGCGCACGGCCGGGTCGGCGGCCCACTCGTGCTCGGCGGCGAACAGGCTCCCCGGCAGGACGACGTCGCGCACCGTCGCCCCGGGCGGGAGGGTGCCGGACTGGTCGAGCACCCCCAGGGCGAGGTCGCCGCGCCGGGTGACGCGGCCGGCGTCGGGCTCCTCCCGCCCGGTGAGGACTCCGAGCAGCGTGGACTTGCCGCTGCCGTTGCGCCCGACCACGCCGATCCGCTCGCCCGCCGCGACGCCCAGGGAGACGTCGTCGAGCAGGACGGTCGTGCCGTGGGCCTTCTGCACCCGCTCGAGGTTGACCAGGTTGACGGGGGCGCTCATCGGGCGGTCGGCGTCGGCGGGTTCACCCGACCAGTGTCCGCCGTCGGCGCGGGGGCGTCCCGGGGGGCCCGGGACGCGGGACGGGACAGCGGCCCCTGGCCGCCGGGACGGCCCCGCCCGGAGGCTGCCGGGGCGCCGGGGGATCCCCGCAAGTGGCCCGCAAGGGCCGTACAAGCAGCGCGCCCGAGAGTCGGGCCCGTCGAGAGCGTTCCCGCACGGGGGCACAGCAGGAGGTACGCAGATGACCGCGGCTCTGATCGCCCAGAGGACCACCCACCCGCTCCGGGCGGCCCACTCAGCGCGGGCGACGCTGGTCGCCGTCCGCCGCGCGACGCGGGAGGCCGCGCCCCGGCCGGTCACCGTCTGGTGGGCCCGGCTGGCCGAGCACGGGGCGGCCTCGCGGGAGCACTCACTGGTCGCGGTCAACTCCACCCGCTTCCCCGACGGCACCCCCGTCGACCTCACCACCCTCGAGTCCCGGGGACGGCGGCCGGCCGGCTGGCTGGTCGACCTGCGCTACCGCGCCTGCGACGGCACGCCGGTCGGGGTCGCGTTCGGCGACGCCGTGGCGGGGACCTGCCCGCCGCTGTGGTTCGCCGAGGTCTCGCACGCGAGCAGCCCGGTGCCCGCCACGTCGCTGCTCGCCTTCCGCGGCGACGCCTTCGCCCCCGGGACGCTGGTCGCCCCGCACCAGGTCGCCGCGGCCGGGCTGCCGATGGCCGACCGCGTCGGGGAGGTCCGCTGGTGGACCCGCTCCGGCATCGTCGACGCCGTCACCGTCGACCCGGGGCTGCGCCGGCGCGGGGTGGCCCGGTCGCTGGTCACGCTGGGCGAGGCGCTGCGGCTGCTGCGCGGCTGGGCGCCGCTGCGCAGCGACGGCCGGCTCACCGACGCGGGCGCCGACTGGCTGGACGCCGCCCCGGTGCACTGGTCACCGCGGCTGGCCCCGCGCTGCGAGGTGCTGCCCGAGGAGGCGGACGGCGACGCCCTCACCGGGGTGGCCCGGCTGCTCAAGGGCTTCTGAGCGGGCCGGTGGCGGGGCCGTCCCGGCTAGGCCAGCCGGGTGACCTCCACGGTCACCGTGTGCCCCTCGCTGCCGGGGCCGGAGAAGATGCCCTTGAACGGGGGGACGTCGGAGTAGTCGCGGCCCCGGCCGAGCGTGACGTGCCGCGGCCCGATCTCCACCGAGTTGGTCGGGTCGAAGCCGCACCAGCCGCCGTCCCACCACTCCACCCAGGCGTGGCTCTCGCCGGTGACCGTGTGCCCGACCCCGGCCTCCCGCTCGGGGTGCAGGTACCCCGAGACGTAGCGGGCGGGCAGGCCGAGGGCGCGCAGCAGCCCGACGGTGACGTGCGAGATGTCCTGGCAGACGCCCTTGCCGGCGGCCCAGGCCTGCATCGCGTTGGTCTTCACGCTGGTGGCACCGGAGAGGTAGCCGATGTGCTCCCGGACGAACCGGCAGACCGCGGCGCCGGTCTCGTGCGGCGGCGCGTCCCCGGTCGCGGCCCGGAGCCGCTCGACCACCTCGTCGTCCATCCGGGTCAGCGGGGTCGGGCCGAGCAGCTCGCCGAACCGGTCGCGGACCACCGGTGCCCGCAGCCTTCCCCACCCGACGTGCTCGTGCTCCTCGGGGTCGGCCCCCGCCTCGACGACGGAGGTGCCGGTGACGACCAGCTCGGTGTGCGGGGTGTGCAGGTCGAAGGCGGTCACCGTCGAGCCCCAGTAGTCCCGGTAGGCGAACGCGGTCGCCGCCGGTTCGATCTCCACCCGCGAGCGCAGCGTGGTCTGCCGGGCGCTGCTCTCCGGGGTCAGCCGGGCCTCGTTGTACGAGGAGCGCACCGGCCCGCCGTAGCGGAACCGGGTGCGGTGGACGACCTGCAGCCGCCAGCGGTCCCCGGGCGGGCGCGGGCCGCGGCGCTCCCCGTGACCGGCCCGGGGCGGGGCCTGCCCCTGCGTCTGCGCCTGCCTCACGCGACCCCCTCCGGCACCCACACCTGGGGCGCCTGCTCGGTGAAGAACCGGTTGGTGACCGCGCCGCTGGCCAGCGAGCAGGTGCGCTGCAGCTCCTCGAGGCGGGCCGGCAGCTGGGCGAGCAGGTCGGGGGTGGCCATGAACTCCAGCATCGTGCGGGCCCGGCCGACGATGCGGTGCGCCTCGCCGGCCACCCCGACCCGGGTGGCGTCGCGCACGGGGGAGCGCTCGAGCTCGGCCAGGCAGGCCTCGGCCTGCGCGAGCGCGGCGAACACCGACCGGGGGAACAGCCGGTCCAGCAGCAGGAACTCCGCCGCGCGGCTGGAGTCGACCACGCCGCGGTAGGTGCGCAGGTAGGGCTCGTAGGCGCCGGTGGAGCGCAGCACGAGGGTCCAGGACGGCGCGGCGTCCCCGCCGAGCACGCGGGTGGAGATGATCCGCGCGGTCATGTCGACCCGCTCCAGCGACCGGCCCAGGACGAGGAACAGCCAGCTCTCGTCCCGGCTCATGGTGGAGTCGGCCAGGCCGAACACCATCGCCGAGCGCTCCCGGACGAACCGGAACAGCGAGTGCGGGCCGTACCGGCGGGCCATGGTGCGCTGCTGCGGCAGGGCGTTGTGGGTGACGTTGAGCGACTCCCAGATCTCCGCCGAGAGCACCTCGCGGGCGCCGCGGGCGTTCTCCCGGGCCGCCGAGAGCGCGCCGACGATCGAGCTGGGGCCGGCCCGCTCGAAGGCCAGGGTGGCCAGCACCCGCTCCGTGTCCGCCTCGTCCCCCGGCACCGGCGAGCCCATGAGGGCCAGCAGGTTGGCGCAGGCGCTGCGTTCGTCGATCCAGGGGTCCTCGACCAGCCGCTGGGTGTGCACGTCGAGGATGCGGGCGGTGTCGTCGGCCCGCTCGACGTAGCGGCCGATCCAGAACAGCGACTCGGCGATGCGGCTCAGCATGCGGACGTCCTCGTCCCCTCCTCGTCGCGCCCGGCGGTCGGCCCCTCTCGGAGCCTCGACGCGAGCGTGCCGCCGTCCTCCTGGCCTCGGTGCAGGGTCCCGCCGCGAGCGTGCGAGCGGTGGAGGGCAGCGAGGTCCTCCTCCTGCTGCTGCTGCTGCTGGGACTGGTCCACCAGCAGGTCACCGGCCGGGCCCGGGTCCGGGGCGGTCGGGTCCTCGGCCAGGTCGGCGGGGCTGAACTCGATGCGGGTGAGGTCGGGGGCCTCCTCGGGCTCGGCCGCCGGCCGGGGCGGGCTGAGCACCCAGGTGTCCTTGGACCCGCCGCCCTGGCTGGAGTTGACCACCAGCTCGCCCTCCGGCAGCGCGACCCGGGTCAGCCCGCCCGGCAGCACCCACACCCGATCCCCGTCGTTGACCGCGAAGGGGCGCAGGTCGACGTGCCGGGGGGCGATCCGCCCGCCGACCAGCGTGGGGCAGGTGGACAGCCCGATCGGCTTCTGCGCGATCCAGTCCCGCGGCCGCGCCCGCACCCTGACGGCCAGCTCCTCCAGCGTGCGCTCGTCGGCCCGCGGGCCGATGACGATGCCCTTGCCGCCGGAGCCGTCCACCGGCTTGAGCACCAGCTGGTCGAGGGAGTCGAGCACCCACTCGACGACGTCGGGCTCGTCGAGCCGGTGGGTCTCGGCGTTGGCCAGCAGCGGCTCCTCGGCCAGGTAGTAGCGGACCAGGTCGGGCACCCAGGTGTAGAGCAGCTTGTCGTCGGCGACGCCGTTGCCCACCGCGTTGGCGATGGTCACCCGGCCGGCGCGGGCGGCGTTGAGCAGGCCGGCGCAGCCGATCACCGAGTCGGGGCGGAAGTGCACCGGGTCGAGGAAGTCGTCGTCGATGCGGCGGTAGACGACGTCGACGCGGCGCTGGCCGTCCGTCGTCCGCATGCTCACCTGGTTGCCGGCGCACACCAGGTCGCGGCCCTCGACCAGCTCGACGCCCATCTGGCGGGCCAGCAGCGCGTGCTCGAAGTAGGCCGAGTTGTAGACGCCGGGGGTGAGGACGACGACCGTCGGGTCGGGGACGTTCGCCGGCGCGGAGGCCTTCAGCGCGGCCAGCAGGCGGGTCGGGTAGTCGGCGACCGGCTGGATGCGGTGGTCGGCGAACAGCTCGGGCAGGACCTGGCTCATCGCCGCCCGGTTGGTGATGACGTAGCTGACCCCGGACGGCGAGCGCAGGTTGTCCTCGAGCACCCGGAAGTCGCCGGCCTCGTCGCGGACCAGGTCGATTCCGGCGACGTGCACCCGCACCCCGTTGGGCGGGACCAGGCCGTGCGCCTGCCGGTGGAAGTGCGCGCTGGTGGTGACCACGCTGCGCGGCACCAGCCCGTCGGCGAACACCTCCCCCGCGCCGTACACGTCGGCCAGG
Organism: Geodermatophilus marinus; assembly: GCF_003428645.1. Taxonomy (GTDB): domain Bacteria; phylum Actinomycetota; class Actinomycetes; order Mycobacteriales; family Geodermatophilaceae; genus Geodermatophilus. The sequence goes on from NZ_QVQH01000004.1 coordinate 181,066, forward strand.
AACGCCTCCAGGGCGAGCACCCGCTGGGCCACCCCGCGCTCGATCAGCGACCACTCCCCGGCGCCGATCACCCGCGGGACGATGTCGAGCGGGAAGGGCTGCTCCTCGCCGGCGTGGGCGAAGGTGACCCCGGCGTCGCGGTAGGTCTGGGAGAGCAGGTCGGCGCGTGCGGAGAGCTCGTCCCCGGCCATGGGCTGCAGCGAGGTGTGCAGCCCCGCGTAGGCGGGCCGCGGCCGGCCGACCTCCCCGAACATCTCGTCCCACTGCTCCCCGAGGGGGTAGCCGTCGAAGAGGTCCGCCATGGGCCCGAACCTAGTTCGGCCGTGTGTCGGACGCGTGTCCGCAGGGTGGCGCCGCGCCGGGGCGACCGCCGTCCCAGCCGTCCTCCCGCCGTCCTCCCGCACCCTCCCGCGCGCCCTCCCGCCGTGATCATGGAGTTCTCGCCGCCGACACGCCGGCGGACGGCGTGTCGTCCGACCGGATGTCCATGATCACGACGGAGGGGCGACGACGGAGGGACGGCGACCGCGGACGGCGACCGCGGACGGCGACGGCGGGAAGACAACGCGGCCGCCCGGCGCTACAGTCTCTGCTAGTTGAGCCCTCAACAAAGGAGGCCGGCATGCCTGCCGTGACCGTCGAGGACACCACCGCCCTGCCCCGGGTCCCGCTGCCCGCACCCGGGACGGTGCGCCGCCGGACCCGCTCGGTGACCACCGCCCCCTCCGGGTTCGAGGGAGAGGGCTTCCCGGTCCGCCGCGCGTTCGCCGGCGTCGACCTGCGCGACCTGGACCCGTTCATCCACATGGACCAGATGGGCGAGGTCGAGTACGCCCCGGGCGAGCCCAAGGGCACCTCGTGGCACCCGCACCGCGGCTTCGAGACCGTCACCTACATCATCGACGGCACCTTCGAGCACGCCGACTCGCACGGCGGCGGCGGGACGATCAGCAACGGCGACACCCAGTGGATGACCGCCGGTGGCGGCGTCCTGCACATCGAGCGGCCGCCGGAGCACCTGGTGGTCAGCGGCGGCCTGTTCCACGGCCTGCAGCTGTGGGTGAACCTCCCCCGGGCGCAGAAGTGGGTCGAGCCGCGCTACCAGGACCTGCGCGCGAACAGCGCGGCGCTGCTGGCCAGCCAGGACGCCGGCGCCCTGCTGCGGGTGATCGCCGGCGAGGTCGGCGGGCACACCGGCCCCGGGTCCACCTACACCCCGATGGCGATGGTGCACGCGACCGTCTCCCCCGGCGCGACCCTCGACCTGCCCTGGCGGCCGGACTTCAACGCGCTGGTCTACGTGCTCTCCGGCGCCGGCTCGGTCGGCATCGACGGCGCCCCGGTGCGCACCGGTCAGCTCGCCGTCCTGGGCCCCGGCGACACGGTGACCGTCCGCGGCGCGGTGCACCAGGAGTCGCGCACGCCGGCCCTGGACGTCGTCGTCCTCGGCGGGCGCCCGATCCGCGAGCCGATCGCCATGTACGGCCCGTTCGTGATGAACACCCGGCAGGAGGTCGTCGAGGCCTTCGAGGACTTCCAGGCCGGGCGGCTGGGCAGCATTCCGGCCCAGCGCGTCCCGCACGCCGCCGTCCGGGGCGAGAGCGGGCAGTGATCCCCCTCCGGTCCCGGCGGCGCCCGGCCGCCGGGACCGGCATCCTGTGAGGCACCGACCGAGGAGCGCGCCGTGGCCGTCTTCCCCCCGATCCCGCTCGAGGACTGGGCCGACACCAAGGAGACGCTGCACCGCTTCCTGCAGGTCGTCGGCAAGGTGCGGCTGGCGCACGGCCCGCGCCGCAACCACTGGTGGCACGTGCCGTTCCACCTGACCGGGCGCGGGCTGACCACCCGGCCGATGGGCCTGGACCCGGTGTTCAGCATCGACCTCGACCTGGTCGACCACCGGCTGGAGGTCACCGTCGCCGACGGGCGGCGGGCCTCCTTCGCCCTCCCCGGCCTCTCCGTGGCGGGCTTCTACCGGCGGCTGCTGGCCACCCTGGACGGCCTGGGCCTGCCGGCGACCGTCGACCGGCCGGTGCCCTTCGACCTGGCCGACGCCACCCCGTTCACCGAGGACGAGCAGCACGCCTCCTACGACCGGGAGATGGTGACCCGCTACTGGGTCGTCCTCGGCCAGGTCGCCCAGGTGCTCGAGGAGTTCGCCGGGCGCAGCTACGCCAAGACCAGCCCGGTGCACCACTTCTGGCACACGTTCGACGTGGCGGTCACCCGGTTCTCCGACCGCCGGGTCGAGCAGCCCGACGAGGTGGACCCGGTCACCCGGGAGGCCTACTCCCACGAGGTGATCAGCGCCGGGTTCTGGTTCGGCGACGACCGCGTCCCCGAGCCCGCCTTCTACTCCTACACCGCACCGGAGCCGCCGGGGCTGACCGACGAGCCGCTGCGCCCGGACGCCGCCCGGTGGGTCGAGAGCCGGGGCGGGCACCTCGCGCTGCTGCCCTACGCCGCCGTGCGCACCGCACCCGACCCGCGGGCCGCCGTGCTCGACTTCCTGGAGAGCGCCTACGCCGCCGGCGCGCGGCGGGCCGGCTGGGACCTCGACGCGCTGCGCTGCCCCACCGCCCCCGAGCCCGGCTGAACCGCCCGGCCCGCGCCCGCCGTCCCTCCCGAGGAGGACCCCGATGAGCAACCTGGACCGCCGGCCGGCCGCCCGCGAGCTGGGCGGGCTGGCCGGGACCGCACCCGGACCGGCGCTGGACCTCCTGCCGGGCAAGGAGGTGATGCTCGGGGAGAGCACCCGGGTCCGCCGGATGCTGCCGACGCTGGGCCGCCGGCTGGTCGGCGCCTGGGCCTTCGTCGACCACTACGGCCCGGACGACGTCGCGACGGCGCCCGGCATGCAGGTGCCGCCGCACCCGCACACCGGGCTGCAGACGGTCTCCTGGCTGCTGGAGGGCGAGGTCCACCACCGGGACTCCCTCGGCAGCGACGTCGTGGTGCGGCCCGGCGAGCTGGCGCTGATGACCGCCGGGCACGGCATCGCCCACTCCGAGCACTCCCCGGTCCCGCACCCGCGGATGCTGCACGGCGCCCAGCTGTGGGTCGCCCTGCCCGACGCCAGCCGGGAGACCTCCCCGGCCTTCGAGCACCACACCGGCCTGCCGGGGTTCGACTCCGACGGGCTGGCCGCCACGGTGCTCATGGGTTCGCTCGGTGGCGCGACCTCACCGGGGACGGCGCACACCCCGCTGGTCGGCGCGGACCTCACCCTGGCCGCCGGCGCCGACGTCGAGATCCCGCTGGAGCCCGGCTTCGAGCACGCCGTGCTGGCCGCCACGGGCGGGGCGGACGTCGCCGGGGCGCCGGTCGCGCGCGGCGCGATGCTCTACCTGGGCACCGGCCGGCGTTCGGTGCGGCTGCGGGCCGGGGCACCGGCGCGGCTGCTGCTGCTGGGCGGGGAGCCGTTCGACGAGCGGATCGTGATGTGGTGGAACTTCGTCGGCCGCACCGGTGCCGAGATCGCCGGGTACGCCGAGCAGTGGAACGACCGGGACGCGCGGTTCGGCGAGGTCCCGGGCTCGGACGAGCGGCTGGCGGCGCCCCCGCTGCCCCCGGTGCCGCTCAAGGCCCGCGGGAGGGAACGCTGATGGGCAGGGCACGCTGATGGGCAGGGAACGCTGATGGGCAGGGCACGCTGATGGACATCGATCGCGCGCTGGGCTTCCTGGCCGAGCACCGCTGGGCCGTGCTGGCCACCGTGAAGGGGGACGGCCGGCCGCAGTTGTCCAACGTGGGCTACGCCCTCGACCGCGAGCAGGGGCTCGTGCGGGTGTCGGTGACCGCCGACCGCGCCAAGACCCGCAACCTCGAGCGGGACCCGCGGGTGACGCTGCACGTCTCCTCGGCCGACTTCTGGTCGTGGGTGGCGGTGGAGGGCACCGCGGAGCTCACCCCGGTCGCCGCCGACCCGCACGACGCCACCGCGGACGAGCTCGTCGCCTACTACCGCGGCATCTCCGGCGAGCACGAGGACTGGGAGGAGTACCGGGCGGCCATGGTCGCCGACCGGCGGCTCGTCGTCCGGTTCCGGCCGGAGCACGCCTACGGGCAGCTGGGCTCCTAGGCCGGCGGCTCCGGCCGAGGCTGCCCCGTCCCCGGGCCGGCGCGCCCCGTCCGCGCCGGCCCGGGCCGGTGCTCAGCCGCCCGCGTTCGGGCCCATGACCGTGAACGGCGCGCCCCACGGGTCCTCGACGACCGCGAAGCGCCCGAACGGGGTGTCCGTCGCCGGGGTGGTGACCTTGCCGCCGCGGGCCTCGACCGTGGCGACGGCCTGGTCGGTGTCGGCGACCGCGAAGCAGACCAGCCAGCCCTTGGGCACACCCGGCTGCGCCCCGCCGAGCCCGCCGAGCGGGTTCCCCCCGGCGGCGAAGGTGGTGTAGTCCATCCCCTCCTCGCCGCCCTGCTCCGGGGGCAGCTCGTCGAAGCTGTAGCCGAACACCTCGCCGTAGAACCGGCGCGCGCCGGCGGGGTCGTCGACCATCAGCTCGTTCCAGGCCAGCGAGCCGGGCTCGTTGTAGACCCGGACGCCGGTGTGCTCGCCGGACTGCCACAGGCCGAAGGCGTGGCCCTGGGGGTCGGCCGCCACGACCATCGTGCCCATCGGGCCGACCTCCATCGGCTCCACGACCACCGCGCCGCCGGCCTCGCGGATGCGGGCGGCGGTGGCCGCGGCGTCGTCGGTGGCGAGGTAGGTCGTCCAGCTCGGGGACGCGGTGGGGTCCATCAGCGGGCCCAGGCCCGCCGCCGGCCGACCGTCGCGGGTGGCGTTGAGGTAGCCGCCGTACTCGGCCTCCCCGCCGGTGTACTCCCAGCCCAGCAGGGCGGCGTAGAAGTCGCGGGCGGCGTCGACGTCGGACGTGCCGTAGTCGACCCAGCACGGGGTCCCGGCCGGCCACGCGGTGTCTCGGGTGGGCATGTCGTGTCTCCTCCTCGGTGTCGGGGAGGGGACCGTCCCACCGGGGACCGACGGTTCCCGGCGTCCTCGGGCCCGGTCGGGCCGGGCGGGCGCCGGCGCCCGGCGCGCCGGTCACCGGCTGTCGTGCCGGCACTGCGGGCGGGCGGAGGAGGTGGCGGACCGGAACCGGCCGCGCACGGGGGCAGGCGGCCGGTACCGGTCGTGCCCCACTCTGCGCCGCCCGACCTGAACGCGGCCTGAGCACCTCGCCGCGGGTCAGCCCCCGCCGCCGCTGACCACCGCCCGGTAGCCGACGCCGTGCACCGTGCGCAGCTCGACCACCCCCTCGCTGGTGGCGGCCACCTTCCGCCGCAGCCGGGACAGGTACTGGTCGAGGGTGTTGTCGTGCACCACCCCACCGGCCGGCCACCCCGCGGTCACCAGGTCCCGGCGCGGGACCACCGCGCCCGCGGCGCCCAGCAGCGCGGCGAGCAGTCGGAACTCGATCGGGGTGACGGTCCGCTCGCCGCCGGGCCCCACGAGCACCCGCCGGTGCGGGTCCAGGTGCAGTCCGTCGGCCCCCGCGGCCGGGGCGGCGCCCCCGGCCCGGCGCAGCACCGCCCGCAGCCGGACCACGACCTCGTCGACGGCGAAGGGCTTGGCGATGTGGTCGTCGGCGCCGGCGGCGAACCCGGCCAGCACGTCGGGGAGCCGGCTGTGCGACGTGAGGAAGAGCACCGGCGTGCCGATCCCGCGGGAGCGGATCGCCTGGCAGACCTCCAGGCCGTCGCTGTCGCCGAGGCCGACGTCGAGGACGACGGCGTCCACCTCCACGGCCCGCTGGTCGAGGACGGCCAGCGCGCTGCGGCCGTCCCCGGCGGTGAGCACCCGGAAACCCTCGGCCTCCAGGCCCCGGCGCAGCAGCGTCCGGACCTCCGCCTCGTCCTCGACGACGAGCACCGTCCCCCCCGGCATCCCCCCATGCTGCCGCACCCGCGCCGCCGTCCGCGCCGCGCTCAGGACGATTTCAGGTGCCGTGCGACAGGGTCGGCCCATGCCTGACCCGCTGCGGACGACGGACCCCTGTCGACGACCCCGCGGGACGGGTCCCGCCGGGCGGGCGGTGCTGGTCGAGGACGCCTCCCCCTGGAGCCGGTCGTTCGCCGACGGCCTGCGCCTGCGCGGGTACGCGGTCACCGTGTCCGGCTCCCTGGCCGGGGGGCTGGCCGCCGCGATCGACGGCGACGCCGACCTGGTCTTCGTCTGCCGCCCCCCGGCCCCGTCGAGCGGGCACCGGCTGTCGGCCGAGCTCGCCGAGGCCCGGTCGCACGGCATGCGGGCCTCCGTCGTCCTGCTCGGGGACCCGGAGGCCCGCCGGGACGACCCGGGGGGACGGGGTCAGCCGGGCGGCTGAGCGCCCGCCCGCGCCGCGGGCAGGACCACGCGCACCGTCGTCCCCCCGCCGGGCGCGGGGGCCGCGGTCACGTCACCGCCGTGCCGGCGGGCGATCCGGCGGCAGATGGCCAGCCCCAGACCGGTCCCCGGCGGTCCCCCGTCGGCGGGCCGGGCGCGGACGAAGTCGCCGAAGACCTCCTCGTGGCGGCCCTCGGGGATGCCGACGCCCGCGTCCCGGACCTCCACCCACACCCGGTCGGCCCCGGGCCCGGCGCCGCCGTGCACGTGCACCCGGGCCGGCTCCCCCGGGCAGGCGAACTTCACCGCGTTGCCCACCAGGTTGGCCAGCAGCTGCCGGACCAGCACCGGGTCGACGTGCGCGACCGGCAGGTCGCCGACGTCGAACCGCGGCTCCGGCTCGTCGCCGCGGTCCACCAGGTGGTCGGCGAGGACGTCGTCGACCACGTGGGCGAGGGGGACGTCGACCGGGTCGAGCGCCGCGTCGCGGGCCGTGCTGTAGGCCAGCAGCCCGGTGACCAGGTCGCGCATCCGCCCGGCCACGGCCCGCGCGTGGACCAGCGCCTCGGCCGCACCGGGGTCGGCCGCGCCACCGGTGCCCCCGAGCACCCGCAGCCAGCCGTCGAGCGCGGCCAGCGGGTTGAGCAGGTCGTGGGCGACCACGCCGGCGAACGAGGAGAGCTCGGCCTGCCGCATCCGGTCCTCGGTGACGTCGGTGTAGACCGCGAGCGCCCCCAGCTCGCCCTCCAGGGTGGGCAGCGGGCGGGCGGTCACCGCGAACACCCGCTCGCGGCCGCCGAGGTCGGTGTGCAGGTCGACCGGACCGACCTCCTCCCCCGAGACGGCCCGCACCATGGGCAGGTCCCGCAGCGGGACGAGCCGGCCGTCCGGGGTGCGCGGCGCGACCTCCTGCAGCCAGCGCGCCGGGTCGACCGACTCGGACTCGCCCGGGAAGAACTCCGCCGCCGCCGGGTTCCGGACGACGGTGCGCCCGGTCCGGTCCACCAGCACGACCCCCTCCGGCAGCCGGTCGAGGACGGCGTCGAGCACCACCCGCTGGTCCTCGGCCCGCCGCCCCGCCACCCGCAGCTCGTCGACCAGCCGGTCCCGCTCGTCGCGGCCCAGGGCGAGGAGGAGGACGAGCACGGCGAGCACGAGCAGGAAGCCCTGCGCCAGGACGGCGCCGTCCTGGGGTGGCACGACGGCGAACGGCCCGTCGCCGGCCAGGGTGAGCGCCAGGACGGCCGCCGTGACGACCAGGACCCACCCGGTGGCCACTTCCGTGGGCAGGCGCAGCGCCGCCCACACCGCGACCGGGAGCAGCGCGTAGGTCACCGGCCGGTCCTGGCCGGGACCGAAGACCAGCGCGACCGCGGCGGCGGTGACCGCCCCGAGGGCGACGGCCTCCGGGAGCCGGGGCACCCGGCCGACGGGGTCGCCCGGGCGGTGGCCGAGGACGCGGAGGCCCACGGTGGCCACGACCACCACGCCCCCCGCGTTGCGCAGCACCCAGATCGCGACCACGGCGGGGGCGTTTCCGGCGGCGTCCAGCAGGACCGCGGGCGGGCCGACGAGCGCGCTGGCGGCGGCGCCGGCGAACGCGCCCCCGAGCAGCCCGGTCAGCTGGCGGCGGGTGCGCAGCTCGCGCGCGGGACCGGCCAGCCGCGCCCAGACCGCGACGCCGACCACGGCCTGGACCACGGCGGCCGCGCCCAGCGCCACGGCGAGGCCGGCCGGGGCGCCCGTCAGGGCCGTCAGCACGGCGGCGACCCCGAACAGGGCGACGAGGTCCGCCCGCAGCCACCGGCGCCGCCACGTGCCGGAGAGCCACAGGAAGGCCACGCCGGCGGCCGGCCACACGAGGGCGAGGTCGGTGCCCTCCAGCCGGGTGGTCCGGCCGAGCAGCACGGCGGCGGCGAACGCGACGGCGAACGCCGCCGTCCGCAGCACCGGTCGCACGCCCGCCACCCCCTGCCCGGTCGTCCCGCGCGGCGTCAGAACCGCCCGCCGGCGCCCCGCCGTCCACGGCTGCCGGAGCCGCCGAAGCTGCCCGACCGCCGCCCGCCACCGCCGAACCCGCCGCCGGAGCCACCCGACCGCCGCCCGCCGGCCCCGCCGAACCCGCCGCCGCGGGACCCCCCGTACCCGCCGCCGCCCCCGCCGAAGAGGATCCCGCCGAGGACGAGGCTGCCGAGGTCCACGCCGCCGCGGCCGCCGGCGAACCCGCCGGGCACCGGGCCGTACCCGCCCCCGCCGTACCCGCCGCCCCAGCCGCGGACGTCGGACTGCGCCCGCTGCAGCGCCTGGTGCGCCAGCGAGCCGGCCAGCTGCGCCTCCCGCAGGGCGCCCTCCGGGTCGGTGCCCGCCCGGGCGGTCGCGACGTCGAGGTGCCGCTGCGCCTCGGCCAGCCGGGTGCGGGCCTCCGCGCCGACCGCCCCGCGCCGGGTGGCGATGAAGTCCCCGGCCGCGGCGATCCCCGAGCGCGCCGACAGCAGCGCCTGGTCCAGCGCGGCGGCGGCGCGGCGGGCGCGCGCCTCGGCGTCCCGGGCCGCGCCCAGGGCCGCGTCCAGCGCGGCGGCGGCCTCCTCCACCCGGCGCAGCGCGGCCGCCGGGTCGGGCAGCGCGCCGCCGTCGGGGTGCAGCGCGGTCCCCGCGGCGTCCAGGGCGGCCTCGGCCCGGGCGACCCGTGCGGACAGCCCGGGATCGGCGCGGGCGGCGAGCAGGGCCTGGGCCTCGGCGAGGTCCTCCTCGACCTCCGTGCGGACCGCGGCGACCCGGCCGGTCGCCGCCTCCAGGTCGGTCGCCAGCCGCGCCACGGCGTCGAGCAGGGTGGCGGTCTGGACGACGGCGTCCTCGGCTGCGCGCAGGTCCCCGACCGCCTGGCCGGGCTGCCCGGCGGCCAGGGCCGCGTCGGCCTCGGTGACCTCCTGCTCGGCGGCGGCCAGCCGGGCGCGGGCCTCGGTCAGGTTGTCGGCGACCGGCTCCAGCGCGGCGGCGGCGTAGCGCCGCTGCAGCGCGGCCAGCCGCTCGTCGTCGGCGGGCAGCCGGCCGTGCAGGGCGGTGATCCGCGCGCGCAGCCCGGCCAGGGCCTCCGGCGCGGTCCGCTCGAGGTCGCGCAGCCGGTCGAACGCCTCCGCCTGCTCGTCGAGACGGGCGTCGGCAGCGCCGGTGAGCGCCAGCACCTCGGCCAGCATCCGGCGGCGCGTCGGCTCGTCCTCCGGCACCTCGTCGTCGAGCTGCTGGCGCAGCGCGAAGGCCCGGCCCAGCTCCTCCTGCGAGGCCGCGAGCGCCTCCCCGAAGCCGGCCACGGCGTCCTGCCCGTACTGCAGCCGGGCGAAGTCCAGGTCGAGCTGCGAGGTCTTGACCGCCTCGTCCAGCTCGAGCAGGGCGGTGCTGGCCCGGGCCTCCAGCTGCTCGGTCGGGACACCGGCGTGCGGGTCGGGCGGGCCGGCCGGCTGCGGCGGCGCGGCCGAGCGCCGGCGGCGGGCCCGGCTGATCGCGTAGGCCCCCCCGGCCACCACGGCGATGCCCCCGACGACCGCGACGGCACCCAGGCCGCCGCCTCCGCCGTCCCCGCCGCCGGCCCCGTCGCCGGAGAGCCCCGCGGCCAGGGCGGTCGCCGCGCCGGCCCAGTCGTCCTCGGCCAGCGCCGGCTCGACGTCCTCGCGCAGCAGCCGCTGCAGGTCGGCGTCCGACACCGCCGCGTCCTGGGCCACCGAGACCCCGTAGCGCCGGTCCTCGACCGCCACGGCGAGCAGCACGTCGTCGACGCCCAGGCCGGAGGCCTCGGCGGTGGCGTCGGCCCAGGCGACGCCGTCCTGGCCGTCGAAGGAGTCGACGTAGACGACGAACAGCTGCAGGCCGTCCTCGGCGCGCAGCCCGGCCAGGGCGTCCTCGACCTCGGCGGCCTCGGCCCCGGAGAGGACGCCGGCCCGGTCGGTCACCTCGCCCGGGACGTCGAAGGGGGGCTCGGCGAGCGCCGGCCCCCCGGTCAGCACGAGCCAGCCGCTCAGCAGCACCACAGCCGGCAGGGTGGCCAGCAGGGTGGGGACGGCGGGCAGCCGGCGCACGCGGGACCTCCAGTGTCGGGCTCGGCGAGACCCTACCCAGCGGAACGGGTCCGGCCGCCCGGTCGTGGGTAGGAGCCCGCCGGCCCACCCGGAACCCGAGGAGGACACGTGCCCGAGCAGATCCCCGCCGCCGACCTGCCGCCGGGCACCGTGCGCCGCGCCGGCGACTGGGCGGTCGGCAACCGCGACGGGGAGTACTTCGCCGTCTCCCGCCGCTGCCGCCACCAGCTGGCCGACCTGTCGGAGGGCAGCGTCGACGCCGACGGCTGCCTGGTCTGCCCCTGGCACCAGGCCCGCTACGACGTGCGCTCCGGGCGGATGGTGCAGGGCCCGCGCGGGTTCCTGGGCTGGCACGGGCCGACGCCCGGGTACACGCAGTTCGTGCGCGCCTACGCCCGCGTGCTGCGGTTGCGGGTGCGCCGCGCCCTGCGCCGCGGCGACGCCGTCGTCGTGGAGTGAGCGGGACGCAGGCCGCGGCCCCCTCCAGGGCACCGCCCCGAGCGCAGCGAGGGGTGGGGAGGAGGGGGTCCTTCTTCAGCGGCGCTCGACGGGGGTGTCCACGCCCTGGACGAGGGCATCGGTCTCCGGGTTCACCGCACCGCTGGCGCGCACCGACACCCCCTGCGTCGCCGCGACCTCCTCGGGGGACTTCGGGCGCAGCACGCCGTCCCGGATGTCCTCGGCCCAGTGGCAGCTCACCCAGCGCCCGGGTGCCAGCTCCCGCAGCGGCGGCGCCTCGGTGTCGCAGCGCGTCTCCTGCCGCCAGGGGCAGCGGGTGTGGAACCGGCAGCCGCTCGGGGGGTTGGCCGGCGAGGGCAGGTCACCGGCGAGCAGGATCCGCTCGCGCCGCTCCTCGACCTCGGGGTCGGGCACCGGGACGGCGCTCATGAGCGACCGGGTGTAGGGGTGCAGCGGCTCGTCGTACAGCGCGTCGGAGGGCGCCTGCTCCACCAGCGACCCCAGGTACATGACGCCGACGACGTCGCTGATGTGCCGCACCACCGCCAGGTCGTGCGCGATGACCAGGTAGGTCAGGTCCAGCCGCTGCTGGAGCTCCTCCAGCAGGTTGACCACCTGCGCCTGCACGCTGACGTCGAGCGCGGAGACCGGCTCGTCGGCGATGAGCAGGTCGGGCTCCAGGGAGATCGCCCGCGCGATGCCGATGCGCTGGCGTTGGCCGCCGGAGAACTCGTGCGGGTAGCGGCGCAGCGCGGCCGAGGGCAGGCCGACGGCGTCGAGCAGGCCGCGGATCTTCGCCGCGATCCCCTCCCTGCCGCCGCCCAGGCCGTGGGCGCGCAGGGGCTCGGAGAGCAGCGACTCGACGTTCTGCCGCGGGTCCAGGCTGCCGAGCGGGTCCTGGAAGACCATCTGCATCCGCCGCCGCACCGCCCGCAGCGGCTCGCCCGACAGCGACGCGACGTCCGTGCCGTCGAAGACCACCTTCCCGGCAGTGGGCTCCACCAGCCGCAGGACGGCGCGGCCGAGCGTGGACTTCCCGCAGCCGGACTCCCCCACCAGGCCGTAGGTGGTGCCGCGGTCGATCGCCAGGTCGACGCCGTCGACGGCGCGGACGTGGCCGACGGTGCGGTCGACGAACAGGCCCCGCTTGATCGGGAAGTGGACCTGCAGGCCCTCCACCCGCAGCAGGGGCTCGGCTGCGCTCATCGGGCGGCTCCGGAGGCGGTGGCGCCGGTCGCGGACGGCGGGCGCCGGAGGGGGTGGCGGCAGCGCAGCTCGCGGGCCGGACCGTCGTGCTCGAGCGGCACGGTGCTCCCGGAGACCTCGGTCAGGCAGTCGTCCTGGGCGTGGTCGCAGCGGGGGGCGAACGCGCACCCCTCGGCCCACGGGATCGTGTCCCGGGCCGAGCCCCGGATCGGGGTGAGCGGCGCGCCGCGCGCCCCGTCCAGCCGCGGGACCGAGGCGAGCAGGCCGCCCGTGTAGGGGTGGCGCGGCCGCGCGAACAGGTCGTGCCGGTCGGCGGACTCGATGATCCGCCCGGCGTACATGACGTGCACCCGGTCGCAGAGGCCGGCGACGACGCCGAGGTCGTGGGTGATCATCACCAGCGCCGTCCCGGTGTCGACGACGAGCTCGCGCAGCAGCTCCAGGATCTGCGCCTGGATGGTCACGTCGAGGGCCGTCGTGGGCTCGTCGGCGATGAGCAGCCGCGGCGAGCAGGCCAGTGCCATCGCGATCAGCGCCCGCTGGCGCATGCCACCGGAGAGCTGGTGCGGGTACTCCTTGAGCCGGCGGCCGGGGTCGGGGATGCCGACGCGGTCGAGCAGGCGGGTCGCCTCGTCGGCCGCCTCCCCGCGCGACACGTCCCGGTGCTCGAGCAGCACCTCGGTGACCTGGGTGCCGATGGGGACGACGGGGTTGAGCGAGGACAGCGGGTCCTGGAACACCATGGCCATGTCCGCGCCGCGCAGGTCGCGCAGGGTCCGGTCGGGGGCGCCGACGAGCTCGACCCCGCCGAAGCGCACCGAGCCGCCGACGCGGACCCCGCGGCGGGGCAGCAGCCCCATGACGGCCAGGGACGTCACCGACTTCCCGCAACCGGACTCGCCGACCAGGCCGACGGTCTCCCCGGCGTCCACGGCGAAACTCACGCCGTCGACCGCGCGGGTCGGCGCCTCCCCGCGGCGGGTGAAGGTGACGCTGAGGTCGTCGACCTGGAGGACCGGGCCGTCGGCGCGGGCGGCCTCCCCGGCCGGGAGCGCCTCGATGGACACCGCGACTACCTCCGGAACTTGGGGTCGAGGGCCTCTCGCAGCGACTCGCCGAGCAGCGTGAAGCCGAGCGCGACCACGATGATGCACAGCGCCGGGTAGATGGCCAGCTCCGGCCGGACGCCGAGGAACTGCTGCGCGTTGGCGAGCATCGCGCCCCACTCCGGCCGGCCCAGGTCGGGGTCGCCGAGGCCGAGGAAGGACAGCGCCGCCGCCTCGATGATCGCCGTCGCGAGCGACAGCGTCGCCTGCACGATCACCGGGGACAGCGAGTTGGGCAGCACGTGCCCGAAGACGATCCGGCCGCGTCTGACGCCGAGCGCGCGGGCGGCCAGCGCGTAGTCGCTGTTGCGCTGGGAGAGCATCGACCCGCGCAGCAGCCGGGCGAAGACCGGCACCTGGGTCACCGCGATCGCGATGACCAGCGAGTACTGGTTCTGGCCCAGCAGCACGGAGATGCTGATCGCCATCAGCAGGCCCGGGATGGACAGCAGGATGTCGACGAACCGCATGACGACGCTGTCCACCCACCCGCCGAGGGCGCCGGCCAGCACGCCGATGGCCATGCCGACGACGGCGCCGAGCAGGGTGGAGACGACGCCGATCAGCAGCGACTGGCGCGAGCCGACGATCAGCCGCGACAGCACGTCCCGGCCGAGGTTGTCCACGCCGAGCGGGAAGCCCTCCCGGCTGCCGGGGATGTACCCGGGCCGGATCTCCGACAGCAGGGTCTGCGCCAGGGGGTCGCGCGGCGCCAGCCAGGGCGCGAACGCGGCCACCAGCAGGAACACCACGACGATGACCGCACCGGCGATGGCCACCGGGTCGCGCCGCAACCGGCGGAAGGCGCTCCTGGTGAGCGAGACGCCACCCTCACCCTCGGGCACCTGGCCGGCCCGGGCGGCGAGCTCGTCGATGCGCCGCCGCTTCACGTCCCCGATCGCCGTCAACTCACCCTCACCCTCGGGTCGAGCAGGCCGTAGGAGATGTCGACCAGCAGGTTCACCAGCACGTACATGATCGCCAGCAGCAGGACGAAGCCCTGCAGCAGCGCGTAGTCGCGGCCGAAGATGGCGTCGTAGATGGCCGATCCCACCCCGCCGAAGGCGAACACCGTCTCGGTGAGCACCGCGCCCGACAGGAGCAGGCCGGTCTGCAGGCCGATCGTGGTCGACACCGGCAGCAGGGCGTTGCGCAGGATGTGCCGGCGGCGCACGGTCTGCGTGGCCAGCCCCTTGGCGTTCGCCGTCCGCACGTAGTCCTCGTTCACCACGTCGAGCACCGACGCGCGGGTGATCCGGACGATGATCGCCAGCGGGATGGTGCCCAGCGCGATGCCGGGCAGCACGAGGTGGGTGAAGGCGTCCCAGGCGGCGTCCCACTCGCCGGTCAGCACCCCGTCGAGCACGTAGAAGTTGGTCACCCGGGTGGCGTCGATGCGCACCTCCTGGCGGCCCGAGCCGGGCAGCCAGCCCAGCTCCACGGCGAACACCAGGCGCAGCAGGTAGGCGAGGAAGAAGACCGGGATCGCCACGCCGAGCAGCGAGCCGATGACCGACGTCGAGTCGATCCAGCTGCCGTGCCGGCGGGCGGCGAGGTAGCCCAGCGGGATGCCGACGCCGATCGCGAAGACCATCGCGAAGAGGGTCAGCTCGATGGTGCCGGGCATCCGCTCGAGGAACTCCTCGGTGACGGGGCGGCCGGTGCGGGTGGAGTTGCCGAAGTCCAGCTGCACGGCACGGCCGAGGAACCGCAGGTACTGCACGTAGATCGGCTGGTCGAGGCCGAACAGCTCGTTGTAGCGGGCGATCGCCTCGGGTGTGGCGCGCTCGCCGAGGGCGGCCTGGGCCGGCCCGCCGGGGAGCGCCCGCAGCCAGGCGAAGAGCAGGACCGACAACCCCAGCAGGATCGGGATCAGCTGCAGGAGCCGCCGGACGACGAAGCGGAGCACGCGCTCGGGTCACCTCTCACGGGCTGACGGTACCGGCCGGCTCGCGGCGGGCTCCCTTGGAGGGGCCCGCCGCGAGCCTGCGAGCGGTGGAGGGCGAGGGGTTCCTCCCTCAGTCGGCCAGCGACACCGTCGAGAAGACCTCGGCGGTCAGCGGGCTCGGCTCGAGACCCTGGACGTTCTCGGCCACGACGAGCGCCGGGGGCGAGTGCGAGATCGGGACACCGGGCAGGTAGTCCATGATCAGGCGATTCGCCTCCTGGTACAGCTCGGTCCGGGCCTCGGCGTCGGGCTCGGCGTCGGCCTGGGCCAGCGCCTGGAAGATCTCCGGCGCGCTGAACGCCCCGAACTCGGCCGATGCCTGGTTGTTCGCCGCCTCGGCGAAGAACGTGCCGATGAAGTTGTAGGCGTCGTTGTAGTCACCGGTCCACCCGAGCAGGTGGATGTCCGCCTGGCCGGCCTGGACGGCGTTGAGGTAGTCCGGGTTCCACGGCAGGGCGACCGGCTCGGTGGTGAACCCGGCGTCGGTCAGGTTCTGGTTGATCACCTGGAACATCGCGGCGGGGTCCGGCAGGTACGGCCGGCTGACGTCGGTCGGGTAGTAGAACCGCAGCGTCGTCCCCTCGGCGCCGGCCTCCTGCAGCAGCTGGCGGGCGCGCTCGGGGTCGTACTCGTAGGTCGTGACGTCCTCGGCCCAGCCGTCGACCGTCGGCGGCAAGAACTGGGTGGCCGTCTCGGCGCCCTCGGGGAGCAGCGAGTTCACGATCGTCTCGCGGTCGATGGCGTGCGCGATGGCCTGCCGCACCCGCGGGTCCTGCAGCGCGGGGTTGGCCTGCGTGCCGGGCACGTTCCCGCCGTTGAAGCCCAGGTAGAGGATGTTGAACGGATCGCGGACCAGGACCTGGAAGCCGTCGTCCTCCAGGGTCTGGTAGTCGGCCGGCGAGACGAAGTCGTAGCCGTCGATGGACCCGGCCTGCAGCTCCTGCCGGCGGGTGTTCCCGTCGGGGATGGTCCGGAAGATGATCTCGTCGAGCAGTGCGGCCTCGCCCCAGTAGTCCTCGTTGCGGACGATGGTGACCTCGCCGTTGCCGCGGTCCCAGCTCTCGAAGCGGAAGGGCCCGGTGCCGGTCGGGTGGTTCAGGGCGTACTCGGAGTAGGAGAGCGCGTCCTCGCTGCCGGAGAGGTTGTCGGCGTCGTACTCCTGCAGTGCCGTGGGGCTCTGGATGGAGAACGCCGGCAGCGCGAGGGCGGCGGGGAACTTCGAGGTGACCTGGGTCAGCCGGACGACGGCGGTGTTCTCGTCGGTCGCCTCGCAGCTCTCGTAGATGCTCGGGACGTCCGGCGTGCTGGCGAACCCGCCGAAGACCGCCTGGTAGTAGTACGAGGCGCTCGGGCTCTGGGCCAGGCCCTCGAAGTTGTACCAGCGGTCGAAGTTGAAGCAGACCGCTTCGGCGTTGAAGTCCGTGCCGTCGTGGAACTGGACGCCCTCCTGCAGCGAGAAGGTGTACTCCAGGCCGTCCTCGCTGACCTCCCAGTCCTCGGCCAGCTCGGGCACCGGCTCGGTGCCGCCGAGCTCGTTGCCGAGCAGACCCTCATGGATCTGGCGGGCGATGCGGAAGGTCTCGCCGTCGCTGGCGAAGGCCGGGTCGAACATGGCCGGGTCACCGGCGGCGCCGAACACGAGGGTGCCGCCGGACTGGGCCTCGCCGCCCTCGCCGCCGCCGGAGTCCCGTTCGGACGCGCAGGCGGACAGGGTGGCCGCGGTGAGAGCGGCCGCGGTGGCGGCCAGCGCTCGCTGAGGTCGTCGCTGCATCGCGGAAAGACCTGCCTTCTCGGCCCCCTGGGCCGGATGAGTTCCCGATGAGTGGGCCGCGAGGCGCGAGACCTCCACGGACCAGGGAACCCTAGGCGTCCGCGACCGATCGCCGGGAACCGCCGTCCACGATCGACACCATCCTGTGACCTGCGCGCGGCCGGACGGGTGACCGCCCCGCTGCGAGCCTGCGAGCGGCGGGGGGCAGCGGGGTCCCGCCTCGGCTCCCGGCCCCGCTGCAGGGTCCCGCTGCGAGCCTGCGAGCGGCGGGGGGCAGCGGGGTCCCGCCTCGGCTCCCGGCCCCGCTGCAGGGTCCCGCAGCGAGCCTGCGAGCGGCGGGGGGCAGCGGGGTCCCGCCTCGGCTCCCGGCCCCGCTGCAGGGTCCCGCTGCGAGCCTGCGAGCGGCGGGGGGCAGCGGGGTCCTTCTAGGCGTCGATGCGGCGGCGGCCCTCGAAGGCCCGGCCCAGGGTGACCTCGTCGGCGTACTCGAGGTCGCCGCCGACGGGCAGCCCGCTGGCCAGCCGGGAGACCGCCAGGCCGAGCGGGCCGACGAGCCGGGCCAGGTAGGCCGCGGTCGCCTCGCCCTCGAGGTTGGGGTCGGTCGCGATGATCAGCTCGGTGACCGCGCCGCTCATCAGCCGGGTCATCAGCTCCTTGACCCGCAGGTCGTCGGGCCCGACGCCCTCGATGGGGCTGATGGCCCCGCCGAGCACGTGGTAGCGGCCGCGGAACTCACGGGTGCGCTCGATGGCGACGACGTCCTTGGGCTCCTCGACGACGCAGATGACGTCGTCGGCCCGCCGCGGGTCGCGGCAGATGCGGCACTGCTCACCCTCGGCGACGTTGTAGCAGGTGCTGCAGAAGCGGACCTCGGCCTGCACCCGCTGCAGCGCCGCCACCAGCCGCCCGACGTCGGCGGACTCGGCCGCCAGCAGGTGGAAGGCGATGCGCTGGGCGCTCTTCGGCCCGACACCGGGCAGCCGGCCGAGCTCGTCGATGAGGTCCTGGACGGCCCCCTCGTACACGGTGTCCCTCTCGTAGACGGGGGTTGCCGCGGCCTAGAGGCCGGGCAGCCCCATGCCGCCGCCGAGGCCGCCCGCGAGGGGGCCCATGCGGCTGGCGGTGAGCTCGTTGGCCTGGCGCGAGGCGTCGCGGAAGGCGGCGACCACGAGGTCCTGCAGGGTCTCGACGTCGGACGGGTCGACCGCCTCCGGCGAGATGGTGACCGCGGTGACCTCGCCCTGGCCGGTCATCGTGACCGTGACCAGGCTGCCCCCGGCAGAGCCGGTGACCTCCTCCTGCGCCAGTTGCTCCTGCGCGGCAGCCAGCTGCTGCTGCATCTGCTGCGCCTGCTCGAGCAGCTTCGACATGTCGGGCTGACCGCCGGGGAACATGCCCCGAGGGTAGGCCGCCGGTCCGACACCCGCCGGGAGGCCGGGCCGCCCGGCGCCGGCTCGACCCCCGTTCTCAACCAGGTGGTTGACAAGATGCGGCGAGGGGTGCACCCTCTTCCTCAACCGATTGGTTGACGAGAGGAGGTCCCGTCCCGATGGCCGCCGCCGATCCGCTGTCCCGGGTCTTCGCGGCCCTGGCCGACCCCACCCGGCGCGACATGGTCGCCCGGCTCGCGGTGGCCGACGCGACCGTCGGCGAGCTCGCCGAGCCCTACGACGTGAGCGTCCAGGCCGTCTCCAAGCACCTGCGGGTGCTCGAGGACGCCGGCCTGGTCAGCCGCAGCCGGGAGGCCCAGCGTCGCCCGGTCCACCTCGAGGCGGAGGTCTTCGACCTCATGACCGCCTGGATAGAGCGCTACCGCCGGCAGGCCGAGGAGCGCTACCGCCGGCTGGACGACGTCCTCGCGTCGCTGCCGGACGACGTCCCACCCACCCAGGAACCCCTTCCCGGAGGAGGAGCACCATGACCGCCACCCGCCACCACGAGACGCAGATCGAGGTCGACCGCGAGGTCCCGCTGGTCCGCATCACCCGCGAGTTCGACGCCCCGCCGGCCAAGGTGTTCCGGGCGCACACCGACCCCGACCTGCTGGTCCGCTGGCTCGGCCCGCGCGGGCTGCAGATGCGCATCGACCACTACGACTGCCGCACCGGCGGCTCGTACCGGTACCTGCACAGCACCGACGGCGAGGAGTACGCCTTCCACGGCAGCTTCCACGAGATCCGCCCCGACGAGCGCATCGTGCAGACCTTCACCTTCGAGGGCATGCCCGACGGCGTGGCCCTGGAGAAGCTCGTGCTGGAGGACCTCGGCGACGGGCGCACCCGCCTGGTCTCGACCTCGCTGGTCGACTCCTTCGCCGACCGCGACGCGATGGTCGCCAGCGGCATGGAGGTCGGTATCCGGGAGGGCTACGAGCGGCTCGACGAGGTGCTCGCGCAGGGCTGAGGCAGACGGCCCGCTGCCCGCGCCCGGTCCGGGCGGGCAGCGGGCAGGCCCGTCGGGGCGGGACGGGGTCGTCAGTCGACCGGCCGGGCGCCGAGATGGGTGCGGAGCAGGGAGAGCGCGGCCTGCTCCGGGTCGACGGCCGGCTCGTGCCGGCGGTCGGGGTCCTCCCCCTCGGCCGCGCGCTGGGCCATCAGCTCCTGCGCCTCGGCCGCCTCCGCGGCGCGGGCCGCCTCCCGGGCGGCCTCCGGCGACGGCTGGGGGCCGCCGCCCCGGGTCGCCCCCTCGACGACGACCTGGACCTTCCAGCGGACCCCGAGCAGCTCCAGCAGCGACTGCCGGACGACGTCCTTGTTGAGGTCGTCGCCGAGCATCTTCGCCAGCGCCGGCGAGGTCGCGGCCAGGGTCAGCGTGCCGGCCGCGAGGTCGTGCACCTGCGCGCTCTTGAGCAGCGCCTCGGTGGTGCGCTTGTGGCCGCGCACCACCTTGAGCAGCTCCGGCCACACCCGCCGGACGTCGGCGGTGGTGAGGTCGCCGGCGCTGCCCGCCGGCTCGGGGTCGGCGGAGACCACCGGCGTGGGTTCCCCGCCCCGCGGGGCCGGGGAGGACTCGGCCGCGGCCCGCGGTGCGGCCGGCGGGCGCGGCGCCTCGACCCGCGCGGCGGCCGCCGCCACCGCGGCGGGCCGGGCCGGGTGCGGCCAGTCCTCGTCGTCGGTCGGCTCCGGCGGCAGCGGGATGTCCGGCTCGGTGGTCGCCACCCGCGCCCGCTGCGGCTCGTCCGCCGGCGGCTGCCCGGCCGGAGCGGGGGCCGACGGCGCCGGGCGGGCCGGGGCGCCCCCCGACCCGGGGCGCGCCGTCTCCGGCCAGTCGTCCTCCGCTGCCGCGCGTGCTGCCGGGCGGGCCGCCGGCGCCGTCCCGGGCGGCGCCGTCTCCGGCCAGTCGTCGTCGGCCGCGGGGGCGGCCGGCGCCGGGGGCGCGGCGGCCGGTGCGGGCACCTCGGGGGCCGGGGCCTGGGCAGCTGGGGCCTCAGCGGCGGGAGCCTCGGGAGCGGGGGCCTCGGGAGCGGCCGGCGAGGGCTGGGGCCGCGGTGCGTCGGCCGCCGGCGGCTGCGGCGCCGCCGGGGCCGCCTGCTGGGACCGGCGGACGAACTCGCGGCGCGGCGCCGACGGCCGGTCGGCGGGCGGTGCGGCGTCGCCCGACGGCTCGCGGCGCGCCTCGCGCACCGGGGCCTCGCGCACCGGGGCCTCGCGCACCGGGGCCTCGCGCACCGGGGCCTCGGCGACCGGGCGCCCGGCGTGCTCGCCGGCGATGGACATCCGCCGCTCGAGCCGTTCGAGGCGCTGCAGGGTCGCCGCGGCGGAGTCGTCGGTGACCGGCAGCAGCATGCGGGCGCAGACGAGCTCCAGCAGCAGCCGCGGTGCCGTCGTCCCCCGCATCTCGGTCAGGCCGGCGTGCACGGTGTCGGCCATCCGGGAGAGGGTGGCCGAGCCCAGCGCCCGGGCCTGGGAGGCCATCAGGTCCAGCCGGTCGGGCGGGCAGTCGAGCAGGCCGTTGCCCCCGGCATCGGGGACGGCGTCGAGGACGATGAGGTCCCGCAGCCGGTCGAGCAGGTCGGTGGCGAAGCGGCGCGGGTCGTGCCCCGCCTCCACGACCCGGTCGACGGCGCGGAAGACGCCGGGCGCGTCGTGCGCGGCGAGGGCGTCGATCGTCTCGTCGAGCAGGGCGTCGTCGGTGACGCCGAGCAGCCCCACCGCGTCCCGGTAGGTGACGCCCTCGGCCCCGGCGCCGGCGAGCAGCTGGTCGAGGATGGACAGCGAGTCGCGGACCGACCCGCCGCCCGCGCGCACGACCAGCGGGAAGACCGTCGGCTCGACCCGGACCCCCTCGGCGGCGCAGGTGCGCTCCAGCAGGCCCCGCAGCGTCGAGGGCGGCACCAGCCGGAACGGGTAGTGGTGCGTGCGCGAGCGGATGGTGGGCAGCACCTTGTCCGGCTCGGTGGTGGCGAAGACGAAGACGAGGAACTCCGGCGGCTCCTCGACGACCTTGAGCAGGGCGTTGAAGCCCTGCGTGGTCACCATGTGCGCCTCGTCGACGATGTAGACCTTGAAACGGCTGTTGACCGGCGCGAAGAACGCGCGCTCGCGCAGGTCCCGGGCGTCGTCGACACCGCCGTGGCTGGCCGCGTCGATCTCGATCACGTCGATCGAGCCCGGCCCGTCGGGGGCGAGGGAGACGCAGCTGGTGCAGACGCCGCACGGCGTCGCCGTCGGCCCCTGCTCGCAGTTCAGCGACCGGGCGAGGATGCGCGCCGAGGACGTCTTGCCGCAGCCGCGCGGGCCGCTGAACAGGTAGGCGTGGTTGATCCGCCCGCTCCCGACCGCGTTGACCAGCGGTGCGGTGACGTGCTCCTGCCCGACCACCTCGGCGAAGGTCGCCGGGCGGTACTTCCGGTAGAGCGCCAGAGCCACGCGGCGAGGTTACGTGCCACCGGGGACACCGTCGCGGACCCCGGCGCCGCGGCCGCGACCGGTCGGCGGGGGCTGCAGCGGGTGCGTGCCGGCGGACTCCCCACCCGTCGGGCTCCCCTCGGCGCACCCGATCAGGGGTCGCCGTGGACGGCCGCGACGGTTCCACCGGGGCGTTATCGAACCGATACGTACAGCACTAGGGCGGGAGAGGGCAGCAGACGCGTCCCCCGGCTGACACACCGAGCACCGGAGGGACCAGTGACCCATGGCAGGGACGCGGAGTTCACGGACTTCGTCGCCGAGCACGGGCGGGCGCTCCTGCGCACCGCCGTGCTGGTGACCGGGGATCGGCACCTGGGCGAGGACCTGCTGCAGACCGCCCTCGCCAAGGCCTACGGCTCCTGGCCGAAGGTCGAGCGGGCCGAGCACCCGGCCGCCTACGTGCGCCGCATGATGATCAACACGCACCTGAGCTGGCTGCGCCGGCTGACCAGCACCGAGCGGGCGGTGGAGACCCTCCCGGACGTCGGCGGGGGCGACCACCAGACCGCGTACGCGGAGAGCGACGAGATGCGGCGCGCGCTGCTGCGGTTGTCCCCGCGCGTCCGCACCGCCGTCGTCCTGCGCTACTTCGACGACCTCTCCGAAATCGAGACCGCGCAGCTCATGGGCTGCTCCCGGAGCACCGTCAACAACCACGTCGCCAAGGGACTGGCCGCGCTCCGCGGCCTGCTCGCCCCTCTCGGGGGCGACGACCTCGCTCACTCGTCGGGGAGGCACGCGTGACCGACCACCAGACCCTGCTCAGCTCGCGCCTGCACGGCCTGGCCGACGACCTCGCCCCCACGGTGGACGTGGTCGGGCTGGTCCGCGACGCCCGGCAGCGGCACCGACGGCGCCACCGGGGCCGTATCGCGCTCGGCGCCGTCGCGACGGCGACCGCCGCCGTGGTCGTCGGGGTCACGAGCGCACCCGACCTGCTCTCCGCCGGCCACCGGGGTGAGGTCGCCCGGCCGAGCACGACCGCACCCTCTGCGCCGGCCACCACGCCACCGCCCACCACGCCACCGCCCACCACGCCACCGGCCACCACGCCACCGCCGGCCGACCCGGGCCCCTCCGAGGAGGTGCCCGACGGGCTGCCGGCCGGCTGGGAGCCGCGCAGCTTCCAGGGGGTCACCTTCGCGGTCCCCCCGGGAGCCCGGACCCCGGACGTCGTGGACGAGACCACCGCCCGCGACTGGATGAGCGGCCCGTCGTTCACGTGGCACGGCCCGCTCATCAGCGGCGACGTGCACTCCACCGTGGAGATCACGATCGTGGACACCTACGAGGGCGGGCTGCCCCCGCTGGACGGCGGGGCCCATGTCACCGTCCCGGGGGCGGACGCGGCCTACGGGGACGTCGAGCCCCCGCTCGACGTCCTCGAGTGGGAGGAGGTCGACAGCTGGACCGCCTGGCTCGCCGTGCTCGACGGGGACCGCCAGATCCGCGTCTCCGCCACCTTCCCCCCGGGTCCGGCGGGCGAGCAGATGGGCCGGGACCTGATCGCCTCGCTGGCCGTCTCCTGACCCAGCGGGGCCGAGGAGCGGGGCCCGGAGGGTCCCCGACGAGGGGCCGGGGTCGGGGGCTCCGCGGCGGCCGGGGGACGGCACCTGGCCGCGGTCGGAGGCCGGTAGGCCGACAGAGGACGTAGAGGGACCCCCCGCGCACCCGCCAGAGCCCGCTTATCCTTGCTGCCTTCCGGCCCTGGGGAGGTTCACAGGGTGACGCCACACGAGGGGTCTGCACCCACTGTAGGCCACGAACCCGGTCGAGTCCGGCAGCGGGTGCCCGATACGCTCCCGGCCATGACGCCCCGGCGCGCCCTCGTGCTCCCCCCGCCGCGCTCCTGCTGACCCGGAGCCCCGCGGGCTGACCCCGGCACCTGACGCCGGGGGTGCCCGGCGCGCTCCGGTCCGAGCCCGATCCGGACCCGCACCAGGAGCGTCATGCCCACCCCCCTCTCCCCCGCCGGCGCGCGCCTCGCCGGCGGTTTCCCCCTCGTCGTCCTCGCCGCCCTGCTCTGGGGCACCGCGGGGTTCAGCGGCCGCGTCGTCGCCGACCGCACCGACCTCGGCCCGCTCGACATCGCCTGGCACCGCATGGCCATCGGGGCCGTGGTCCTGCTGGCCGCGCACCTGCTCACCCGCCGGCGCGCCGCCCCGGCCGGCGGGTCGGGGCGCGGTGTCCCCGTCCGCCTCGTTCTGGTCGCCACCGGCCTGGCCGCGTACCAGCTGGCCTACTTCGCCGCCGTCGCCACGGCCGGGGTGAGCGTGGCGACCCTGGTCGCCCTCGGCCTGGCCCCGCTGCTCATCGCCCTCGGGGCCGCGCTGCTCGGTCACGGCCGGCCCGAACCGGCCACGCTGGTGGCCCTCGCCGTCGCCCTGACCGGGCTGGTCCTGCTCGTCGGCCTGACCGCCGGCGCCTCGGCGGGGACGGCGGTGCTCGCGGGCGCCCTCCTCGCGGTCGGGTCCGCCCTGGGCTACGCGGTCGTCACCCTGGCCAGCGGCGGCGTGCCGGTCGGGGTCCCGGTGACCCTGATCGGGTTCGGCGGCGGCGCCCTGCTCCTCACCCCCGTCGCCCTGGCCGCCGGGCTGCGGACGACGGCCGACCCCGTCGCCGTGCTGACCCTCGTCTACCTGGGTGCGGTCCCGAGCGCGCTGGCCTACGCGCTGTTCTTCCGCGGCCTGCGGACGGTCCCGGGCGCGGTGGCCGCGATCGTCACGCTCCTCGAGCCGGTCACCGCGACGGTGCTGGCCACCGCGTTCCTGGGCGAGCGGCTGCCGCTGGGCGCGCTCGCCGGCGGCGCGCTGGTGCTGGCGGCGGTGGCCGGCCTCTACCTGCGCCGCCTCGCCGCCTCCGCCGAACCGGCCGTCGGGGCCCCACCCGGGGGCTGATCACCCCCGCGGCACCGCGCCCCGGGCCGGATACGGCACCGGCCGGGCCCCGGTCGGGGCCCGGCCGGCGGGCTGCGGAGGATGGGAGATTCGAACTCCCGAGGGGTTGCCCCCAACCCGCTTTCCAAGCGAGCGCCATAGGCCACTAGGCGAATCCTCCAACGGCTCCCCCACGATACCGGGCGCGGTGCCGGGTGGTTGACCCCCCGCCGATGGGAGAGGCTGTCGGAACGACGACGGTCCCACCGCCCGACAGGAGAACGACGCCATGAGTGACACCGACCGGCCCCGCCCCGAGGTCGTCGCCGCGATCGTGGCGGTGCTCCGGGGCGACGACCCGGCCGGGCTGCCGCCCACCGCCACCAAGGCGGAGAAGGACGCCGCGACCGACGCCTACCTCTCGGAGATGGCCGCCGAGCGGGGCAAGCGCGACCGGCAGACGCGCGCGTGGGAGCTGCTGCTGACCCGCAGCTACGACGAGCCGCCCACCTGGCAGCGGCTGTTCGACGACCTCGCGCCCGAGGCGGTCCGCGAGCTCGGCGAGCTCTACGACGCCCTGCCGTCCGGTGCGCAGGAGGAGTACGCCCGTCGCTACGGCGTGCCCAGCGGCGTCTGACGCGCGGCGCCGACCAGCAGCGAGGGAGGAGAGGAGTGACCGGGCCCGGCCGCGTGGTGGCGGGGCGCTACCGGCTGCTGTCGCGGATCGGCGGCGGCGGCATGGGCGCGGTGTGGCTGGCCCGCGACGAGCGGCTCGGCCGGCAGGTCGCGGTCAAGGAGGTCCTCGCCCCGCCGGCCGCGACCCCGGCCGAGGTGGAGCAGCTGCGCCAGCGGGCCCTGCGGGAGGGGCGCATCGCCGCCCGGCTCTCCCACCCGCACGCCGTCTCGGTCTACGACGTCGCCCTGGACGACGGGGCGCCGTGGCTGGTCATGGAGCACCTGCCCTCGCGCAGCCTGGCCGAGGTCCTGGCCGAGGACGGCGTGCTGCCCGCCGGCCTGGTCGCCCAGGTGGGCGCCCAGGTCGCCGACGCGCTCGCGGCCACGCACGCCGCCGGCATCGTGCACCGCGACGTCAAGCCGGCCAACGTGCTCATCGGCCGCGGTGACCGGGTCGACGGCCTGGTGAAGATCACCGACTTCGGCATCTCGCACGCCACCGGGGACGTGACGCTCACCCGCACCGGGCAGATCACCGGGACGCCGGCGTTCCTGGCCCCCGAGGTGGCCCGCGGGGAGAACATGACGCCGGCCAGCGACGTCTTCTCCCTCGGCGCCACCCTCTACACCTGCCTCGAGGGCCGCCCGCCGTTCGGCATGGACGACAACCCCCTGCGCCTGCTGCACCGGGTCGCGGCCGGCGACCCCGCACCGCCGGAGCGCGCCGGTCCGCTGACCGGCGTCCTCACCCGCATGCTGGCCGACGACCCGGCCGGTCGCCCGGACATGCCGGCGGTCCGCGACGAGCTGGCCGCGCTCGCGGCGGGCCGGGACGGCGACCCGACGACCGTGCTCATGGCCCGCACCGGCCTGCGCTCGGCGGTCGCACCGAACGGCACGGCGGAGCTGCGCGCCGCGGCGGCTCCCGCGGTGGCGGCACCGCCGGCCGACCCGGAACCGGCGGCCCCGCCGGCGGACCCCGAGCCGGCGCCCCCTCCCCCGCCGCCGGGCCGGCCCCGCCCGCGACGGGGACGGCGGACGGCCGTGGTCGCGGGCCTCGTGCTGGCCGCCGTGCTCGCCGGGGTGCTGGTCGCCTGGTGGGTCGGCCGCGACACCGGCGGCGCGGCGCCGGCCGCCACCCCCACGCCCTCCGCCGAGGAGACCGGCGAGCCGACGACGCAGGCCCCGGAGACCCGGGACCCGCAGACGCAGGAGCCGACATCCCCCACGGCCGGGACCTCGTCACCGGCGGAGGAGACGGCACCGGCGCCGAGCGGGCCCACCGACGCGGTCTCCGTCACGCAGCAGACCCTCGGCGCCTACTACGCGCTGCTGCCCGGCGACCCGGACGCCGCCTACGCGCTGACCGGCCCCTACCTGCAGTCGGTCGCCGGCCAGGACTACTACCGCGACTACTGGGATCCCTGGGCGGAGGTCGAGCTGGCCGGCGTGCGGGACGCCTCGCGGCAGGACGACGGCACCGTCGTGGCGACCACCGAGGTGCGCTTCACCGGGGACGACGGCAGCGCCCGGACCGAGCTGCACGAGGTGCGCCTCGTCCCCGACGGCGAGGGCGGCTGGCTGGTGGACCTCGACCAGTTCGTCGAGACGATCGGCTGAACCGGCCCCCGGACGGCGAGAGCCGCTCCCGAGCTCCCGGGAGCGGCTCTCACACGCGCGGTGGCGGTGGGATTTGAACCCACGGAGGCTTGCACCTCACACGCTTTCGAGGCGTGCTCCTTCGGCCGCTCGGACACGCCACCGCCGAGAAGACTACAGGGCCCTGCGGCGGCGGAAGAACGCGCGTAGCAGCGCGGCCGACTCCTCCGCCCGCACACCCGCCGTGACCTGCGGCCGGTGGTTGAGCCGGCGGTCGCGGACGACGTCCCACAGGGAGCCGACGGCCCCGGCCTTGGGGTCGTCGGCGCCGTAGACGACCCGCCCCACCCGCGCGAGGACGCTGGCCCCCGCGCACATCGTGCAGGGCTCCAGCGTGACCACGAGCGTCGTCCCGGTCAGCCGCCAGCCGTCGCCGTGCACCCGCGCGGCGGCCCGCAGGGCGAGCACCTCGGCGTGCGCGGTGGGGTCGCCGCGGCGTTCGCGCTCGTTGGCCGCCTCGGCCAGGACCGCGCCGTCCGGCCCGAGGACGACGGCCCCGATCGGTGTGTCGCCCCACCCCTCGGCGGCGGCGGCCAGCTCCAGGGCACGGCCCATCGCGGCGTCGACGTCCACGGTCACCCCGTCCGGTCCGCGCGCCTACGCCCCTGAGTGCAGGTGCACTCGGAGACGCGGGGAGCGCGACCGGCCCGGTAGGCCGCGGGCGCCGTCACGACGGGTCCAGCGGGACGCCGGTCAGCTCCGACAGCTCGGCCAGCGCCGCGGCCGGGTCGACGACCTTGACGGTGTGCATGCCCATCGCCCGCGCCGGCTTGAGGTTGATGCCGAGGTCGTCGAGGTAGGCGCAGTCGTGCGGGGCGACCGGCCGGCCGACGGCGGCCGACAGCCGGTCCAGCGCCCGGCGGTAGATCTCCGGCTCCGGCTTGCGCACCCCCTCCACGGACGACTCCACCACCACGTCGAACAGGGCCAGCAGCTCGCCGAGCCGGCCGGTGCGCTCCATCGGCGCGACGTTGTTGGAGAGCAGGGCCAGCGGCAGCCCGGCCGCCCGCAGCCGGCGCACCGCGGCGACCATGGCCGGGCGCAGGTCCCCGGCCAGCGCGGCGAGCACCCGGGAGGCGTCCAGCCGGTGCCCCGCGGCCAGCGCCTCGGCCTCGAAGGCGTCGACGAACCCCGCGGCGTCGAGCTCGTTGCGCTCGTACCGGGCCCAGGCGTTCGTGTCCGGGTCGGTGCTGTTGAGCCGCCGGATCAGCCCCTCGGGCAGCCCCGCCTCGGCCTCGTAGGCGGCGAAGGCGACCATCGGGCTCTCGGTGAGCACCCCGCCGAGGTCGAAGACGACCGCGCGCGCGGTCACGGCGCCACCGCCGCGGCCAGCTCGTCGGCGAAGCCCAGCCGTGCGGCGATCGCCGCGACCATCTCGTCGGCCCAGAGGTCGTCGGCGGTCACGATCGGCCGCAGCTGCTCGGCGGGCAGCCCGTCGTCGGCGAACAGGTCCAGGTCACCACCCGGCCAGCCGGTCTCGTCGTCGTCGAAGGCCCCCTCGGCGTCGACGGCGATGCCGTAGCGCTCGACCACCTCGCTGGCCAGCAGCCACTCCTGCATGGTCGCGTCGCTGATCAGCGCCCGGACCATGCCGCCGGGCCCGTGCCGGAGGGCGACGAAGTACAGCCGCGAGTCGACCACGACCACGAACGGCCCCGGCCAGCCGTCGGCACCCGGCTCGCCCAGCGCCCGCTCCAGCGCCGGCAGCTCGTCGCCGGCGTCCTCGGCCAGCAGCTCCACCCGCCAGCGGCCGGCCGGCCGGCTGATCCGCACCGCCCAGCTCGCCCCCGACCCGGTGCCGCTCACCGGCGGCGCAGCATGGTGAGGCCGTCGGACAGGGGCAGCAGCACGGTGTCCCACCGCGGGTCGGCGGCCAGCGCCACGTTGAGCTCGGCGATGGCCCGCTGGTTGTCGGTCCGCGGGTCCAGGACGGTGCCGTCGGCGAGCGTGTTGTCCAGCAGCACCACGCCGTTCTCGGTCATCCGCGGGTGGAGCGCGTCGACGTAGGCGGCGTAGCCGGTCTTGTCGGCGTCGACGAAGGCGAGGTCGAAGGTCGGCTCGGCCGGCAGCGCGCGCAGCGACTCGTGCGCGTCGCCCAGCCGCAGCTCGACCCGGTCGCCCACCCCGGCGCGGTCCCAGTACCGGCGGGCGATCGCGGTCCACTCCGCGCTCACGTCGAGGCACAGCAGGGACCCGTCGGCCGGCAGCCCGCGGGCGATGCACAGCGCCGAGTAGCCGGTGAACGTGCCGATCTCGATCGCCCGGCGGGCGCCCAGGGCCCGGGTCAGCACCTGCATGAACGTGCCCTGCTCGGGGGCGATCTGGAAGGTCGGCGAGGCCTCGCCCCGCTCGGCCAGCGCCGCGGTCTCGGCGAGCAGGTCGCGGACGACGTCGTCCGGCGGCTCGGAGCAGCGGCGCACGTAGTCGCCGAGCTCCGGGGTCAGGAGGAAGGAGCGCGGGGTCACGACGCGGGGGTCCGCGGCGTGCGGGGACGGGTGGTCGCGGGGGCCATAGGGTCCGATCATGGCCGATCCCGCGCCGGACGACGGCGCCGACATCGCTCCCGCCCTCTTCGCGCGGCTCGCCGCCGACCCGCTCGCCGGGCACCTGGGCATCACGCTGGAGCAGGTCCGCCCCGGGTACGCGCGGGCGTCGATGCCGGTCGGCGGGCAGCTGCTCAACGCCGTCGGCATGGCGCACGGCGGGGCCACCATGGCGCTGCTGGACGTCGTGCACGCGGCGGTCAGCAACAGCCACGGCACGGTCGCGGTGGCCCAGGACGTGCACACCGAGTTCTGCGGCGCCGGCCGGCCCGGCGACGTCCTCACCGCGGAGGGCACCGAGCTGCACCGCAGCGCGCGCACCGCCGTGTACCGGATCGAGGCGCGGGCGCAGGACGGCCGGCTGGTCGCCACCGCCCTGGCCCGGGTGTTCCGCACCGACCGGCCCTGGGACGCCGGGT
This sequence comes from Geodermatophilus marinus, assembly GCF_003428645.1. Taxonomy (GTDB): domain Bacteria; phylum Actinomycetota; class Actinomycetes; order Mycobacteriales; family Geodermatophilaceae; genus Geodermatophilus. The sequence goes on from NZ_QVQH01000004.1 coordinate 211,033, forward strand.
GACCGGCCTGCCGGTGCCGACGATGCCGGCCCCGCCGGTCGCCGTCGTCGGGCTCGGCCAGCTCGGCGGGTCGCTGGCCGCCGCGCTCGCCGCCGCGGGGCGCGAGGTCAGCGGGTGGGACGTCGACCCGGCGGCACGGGACGCCGCGGCCGCGCGGGGCGTGCGGATCGGGCGCGAGCTGTCCGGCGTCGTGGTGCTCGCCGTCCCCCTGCCCGTCCTGGGCACCGCGCTCGACGGGCTCGACGTCGCCCCGGACGCCACCGTCACCGACGTCGGCTCGGTCAAGGCACCGGTGCAGGAGGTGCTCGGCGGGCGCTTCGGCGGGCGGTACGTCGGGGGGCACCCGATGTGCGGCACCGAGCGCTCCGGGCACGCGGCCACCGACCCGGCGCTGTTCCGGGGTGCGCGGTGGGCGCTGTGCCTGGAGCCGGCGACCGAGCTCCCGCGCTGGCTGCGGGTGGCCGAGGTGGCCCTCGCCGCGGGGGCCGAGGTGGTCCCGGCGACCGTGGCCGAGCACGACGCGGCCGTCGCCGCCGTCAGCCACGTGCCGCACCTGCTGGCCGCCGCCCTGGCCGCCGCCGCCGGTGCGGCCGGCCCCCTCGCCCTCGCGCTGGCCGCGGGGAGCTTCCGCGACGGCACGCGGGTCATCGCCAGCGACCCGGCGTTCGTCACCGCGGTCCTCGAGGGCAACGCCGGGCCCGCGGAGGCCGCCCTCGAGCAGGTGCGGGCCCAGCTGGCGCGCCCGTGGCCGGAGCTGGTGGCCGCCGGGCACGCGGTGCGCACCGCGGACCCGGGCCGGCGCCCGGTGCGCGTACCGCTCGACCGGGCGGCGCTGCTCGCCCTGGGGCGGGCCGGGGGCGCGGTCACCCGGCGGCTGGCCGCCTTCGTCGAGGGCTGGGTGCCCGAGGGCGGGTAGGGCGGACCCGCCGGGGCCGGCGGTTGCGGCGCGGCCCGCACGGGAAGGATCGCGCCCATGGAGGAGAAGGACCTGATCGCCCGCATCCACGCGCTCGTCGACGAGGAGCACCGGCTCCGGGAGGGCACCGAGCACACCGACGAGCAGCGCGCCCGGATCGACGAGCTCGAGGTGCAGCTCGACCAGTGCTGGGACCTGCTGCGCCAGCGCCGGGCCCGCCGCCAGTACGGCGAGGACCCCGAGGAGGCCCACGCCCGGCCCGCCGACCAGGTCGAGGGCTACCTCCAGTAGAAGGACCCCCCCTGCCCCCCACCCCTCGCTCCGCTCGCGGCGGGACCCTGCAGGGGGGCCGCCGCCCTCCCCGTCCCTCGCTCCGCTCGCGGCGGGACCCGGGACGGGGCCACCCTGCCCCCAGCACCCGCTCCGCTCGCGGCGGGGCCCGGGCGGCGGGGGCGTCAGCGGTGGGCGACCGCCTGCCGCCCGGCGCCCAGCAGGGCCAGCTGCCACAGCAGCCGGGACCGCGGGTCGGTGGTGGTGCGCCCGGTGACCGCCTCGATCCGCCGCAGCCGGTGCATGACGGTGTTGCGGTGGCAGAACAGCGCCTCGGCCGCCCGGGTCGGTGAGCCGTCGGCGGCCAGGAACGCGGCCAGGGTGTCGAGCAGCACCGACCGCTCCTCGTCGGGCAGCTCCAGCAGGCCGCCCAGCGAGCGCGCCACCAGGCGGGAACTGATCTCCGGGGAGTTGGTGAGCAGCGCCTCCGGCAGCCGCTCGTCGATCGTCACCACCCGGGGCTCGCCGGCCGGGAGCGTGCGGGCCGCGGTCTCGGCCATCCGGTACGCCGCCGCGACGGCGGCCACCCCCTCCACCACGTCGGACACGCCGACCGGCCCGCCGGCCAGCGCCGCCAGCCAGCCGAGGACCTGGTCCGGCCGCCGGGCCCCGAGCACCACGACGCCGACCTGCGCCCCGGAGCGGGCCCCCCAGACCGAGCGCACCCCGCGCCGCAGCAGCGCCGGGCCGGGGTCGGCGAGGGTCGGCTCGCCCGCCGGGTCGGGCAGGGCCACCACCGTGAGCAGGCGCCCCTCCAGGGGGACCCCGAGCAGCTCGGCGGCCACCCGCTCGAACGCCGGGTCCCCGCCCCGCCCGTCCAGCAGCCCGTCGAGGACCCGCTGGCGGGCGGCGTCGTCGGCCTCCGCGCGGCGCAACTGCTCCTCCCGGTACCCCTCGGCCACCGCCGCGCACTCGGCGTCGTTGGTCCGCCAGACCGAGCCGGCGACCTCGAGCAGGAGCACGTCGCCGGGCGGGGAGACCTCCAGCAGCGCCTCCCAGGTGACCTGCCCGCCCAGCCGGTAGGCGCGCAGCACCGACTCCAGCGGCACGCCCTGGGCGGCGCGGCGCCGGCCCACCTGCCGGGCCTCGCGCTGCATCGTCCGGGGGTCGCCCGCGGCCGCGCCGACGAGGCTGCGGATCCCCCGCTCGAGGCCGGCACGGGCCGAGCAGCGCAGCTCACCGGCGTCGCGGTCGGACAGCCGCCGGTACGCCGGGTCGCTGGTGTGGAGGACGTCGACCACGCGCGCGGTCATGTCGTCGAGCCGGTCGAGGAGCCGCGGGGCGAGCTCACCCAGCCGGGCGGAGACCTCGTCCCGGAACGGCTGCATCCCACCTCCTCGCGCGTGCCCCTCGTCGCACCCAGCACAACACGTCCCGCCCATCGGTGTGCGGTGCGCCCATTGTGACGGTTGCCACCGGCACGCAGGCTCTCGGGGACGTAGCCGTGACCCGATCGTCGCCCGCCGGCCCCCGGCCGGCCGGGCGGCTCCCCGACCCCAGAGGAGCCGTGGGCCCTGTGGCGCAGCCGCCATCGACCGCCGGCAGCACACCCGACCAGGACCGACCGCCCACCCACCGGCTCGAGATGACCGGCATCAGCGTCTCCTTCGGAGGCGTCACCGCTCTCTCCGACGTGTCGCTGACCGTGGAGCCCGGGCAGGTCCACGGGCTCATCGGGCCCAACGGCGCCGGGAAGACGACGCTGTTCAACGTGGCCTGCGGCCTGGTCCGCCCCACCCAGGGCCGGATCGTCTGGCGCGGCGAGGAGCTGCGCCGGCTCAAGCCCAAGCAGCTCACCCGGCTGGGCATCTCCCGCACCCTGCAGGGCGTGGGCCTCTTCCGCGGCCTGACCGTGCTCGAGAACGTCATGGTGGGGGCGCACCGGCACGCCAAGGCCGGCTTCTTCTCCGCGCTGTTCGCCGTCCCGACGGCGGACCGCGACGAGGCCCGGCTGCGCGCCCGGGCCCTGGCCGCCCTGGACGAGCTCGACGCGACCGCCTACGCGGGCCGCTACCCCGACTCGCTGCCCTACCCGGTGCAGAAGCGGGTGGCGCTGGCCCGGGCGCTGGTCGTGGAGCCGGAGCTGCTGCTGCTCGACGAGCCGGCCAGCGGTCTGTCCGAGGACGAGATGCACGACCTCGGCGACCTCATCCGGGCGCTGTCGGGCCGGATGAGCGTGCTGCTGGTCGAGCACCACATGGACCTGGTGATGCGCGTCTGCGACCGGATCACCGTCCTGGACTCCGGCGAGCAGATCGCCGCCGGCACCCCGGCCGAGGTGCAGGCCGACCCGGCCGTCACCGAGGCCTACCTGGGTGACGAGGTCGAGGTCGGCGCGGGCGCCGACGGGCGGGAGGGCTGACGTGGCCGACCAGCAGCAGGTGCCCCCCGGCGCGGGCAGCACGGCCGCCGGCGCCGCCCGCGGGGCGGCCGGTGGGGCCGCGGTCGCCGCGCCCGTCCTGGAGGTCACCGACCTCTCCGCCTCCTACGGCCCGGTCCGGGCCCTGGACGGCGTCTCGCTGCGGGCCGAGGCCGGCCGGATCACCGCCGTCCTCGGGGCCAACGGCGCTGGGAAGACGACGCTGCTGCGCACCATCAGCGGGCTGGTGCGCAGCACCGGCGGGCGGGTCCACCTCATGGGCGAGGACATCACCCGCGCCCCGGTCGAGGCCATGGTGCAGAAGGGCATGGCGCACGTGCCCGAGGGGCGCGGCGTGATCGCCGAGCTGACCGTCGAGGAGAACCTGCGCGTGGGCGCGCTGTTCCGCGGCAAGGTCGGCCGGGAGGAGTTCGACCGGGTCTACGACCTGTTCCCGCGGATCGCCGAGCGCCGGGACAACCACGCGCACACCCTCTCCGGCGGTGAGCGCCAGATGCTGGTCATCGGCCGCGCCCTGCTCGCCCGCCCGCGCCTCCTGCTGCTCGACGAGCCCTCCCTCGGCCTCGCGCCGCGGATCGTCGCGCAGATCTTCGGGCTGCTCCGCCAGCTGGTCGACGAGGAGGGCCTGTCGGTGCTGCTCGTCGAGCAGAACGCCCGCAGCGCCCTGTCGGTGGCCGACATCGGCGTCGTCCTCAACCTGGGCCGCGTCGTCGTCACCGACTCCGCCCGGACCCTGATGGCCGACGAGGAGCTGCGGCACGCCTACCTCGGCTTCTGACGCCCCCACCGGACCAGCGCCCTCGCCCGACCAGCCTGGAAGGCATCCCGCACCGTGCAGCAGTTCGTCAACGTGACCCTCACCGGGCTGATCTCGGGGTCGGTCTACGCCGCCTTCGCCCTCGCCCTGGTGCTGATCTGGCGGTCCACCCGGATCGTCAACTTCGCCCAGGGCTCGATGGCCGCGGCCACCAGCTTCATCGCCCTCGCGCTCATCCAGAGCGGCTGGTCCTACTGGCTCGCCCTGGTCGTGGCCCTGGTCTCCGGGTTCGTCCTCGGTGCGGTCGTGGAGCGGGTGGTGATCCGGCCCGTGGAGGGCGGGCCCGAGCTCAACGCCGTCATCGTGACGCTCGGCCTGTTCATCGCCTTCCAGGCCCTCATCGCCATCGTGTACGGCTCCTCGTTCGAGTCGTTCCCGGCGCCCTTCGGCCTGCGCGGCTTCAGCATCGGCGACACCACGATCGCGCTGACCCCCAACAGCCTGTACGTGCTGGGCGCCGTCGTCGTCACCATGGTCGGCCTCATCGCCCTGTTCCGGTTCACCCGCGTCGGCCTGGCGATGCGCGCGTCGGCGTTCGGGCAGGAGGTCGCCCGGCTGCTCGGGGTGCGGGTCGGCCGGATGCTCACCCTCGGGTGGGCCCTGGCCGCCGTGGTGGGCTCGCTGTCCGGGCTGCTCATCGCCGGCGGCGGCCTGGTCTGGCCGGCCTACATGGACGCGCTCATCGTCTTCGGCTTCGTCGCCGCGGTGCTCGGCGGCCTCGACTCGCCCGTCGGCGCGGTCGTCGGCGGCCTCTCCATCGGCCTCGCGCTGGCCTACGTCAGCGCCTACATCGACCCCGCCCTGGTCAACCTGGCCGCCCTCGTGATCCTCATGGTGGTGCTCCTGGTCCGACCCGGCGGCCTGTTCGCCAGCAGCACGGCACGGAGGGCCTGACCCGCGATGAGCCAGCCCCAGGACACCACCGCCACCTCGTCCGGCGAGATGAGCTCCGAGTCGCCGACCGAGTCGACCGCCGCCGCGAACGCACCGTCGGCCGGCGCCAGCACGGGCCGCTCCCTGCTGCCCTCGAACACGCTCCTGCGGCACCTGCTCGTGCTCCTGCTGTGCGCGGTCGTCGCCGTCGTGCTGCTCGAGTCGACCGACCAGTTCACCAACAGCCAGCTGGCCCAGCTCTCCTACTACGCCATCGCGGCCGGCGGGCTGACCGTGCTCACCGGCCTCAACGGGCAGATCTCGCTCGGCCACGGGGCCCTCATGGCGGTCGGCGCCTACACGACCGCCCTGTTCCTGGAGGCCGAGGAGCCGCTGCCGCTCCCGGTCGTCCTGCTCGTCGCGGTGCTCCTCACCACCCTCGTCGGGGCCCTGGTGGGCGTGGCCGCGGCCCGCCTGCACGGCCCCTACCTGGCCGGCGCCACGCTCGCCCTCGCCGTCGGCCTCCCCGGCCTCGCGCTCTACTTCCGGGAGTGGCTCGGCGGCGAGCAGGGCCTGCGGGTGCGGGCGCCGCGCGCCCCCGAGGCGTTCGACGGCTTCATCGGCTTCGTCTCGGGCAACCCCGCCTCGAACACCAAGTGGCTGGCCTACCTCGGCGCGATCTGCCTGCTGATCACCTTCTTCCTGCTGGCCAACCTGGCCCGCAGCCGGGTGGGCCGCACCTGGCGGGCGGTCCGCGACCAGGAGGTGGCCGCCGAGCTGGCCGGCATCGACCTCGGCGCCTGGCGGGTCCTGGCCTTCGTGGTGAGCGCGGCCTGCGCCGGCCTGGGCGGCGCCGTGCTGGCCCTGGTGGTGCGGCTGGCGGCGCCCAGCGGGTTCACCCTGGTGCTCTCCCTGGCCCTGCTCACCGCGATCGTCATCGGCGGCCTCGGCAGCCTGTTCGGCGCGCTGCTGGGCTCGGCCCTGCTGGTGTTCCTGCCGCCGTTCGTCACCGACCTCGGCGCCGACCTGGGCCTGAACAACACCGAGGCGGCCCAGCTGGCCCCGTTCGTCTACGGCGTCGTGCTGGTGGTCGTCATGATCTTCGCGCCCGCGGGCGTGGTCGGCTCCGTCCGCCTGCGCTGGCGCACCTGGCGCGCCCGCCGGGCCGCCTCCGCGGCCGGCCGGGCCTGACGCCGCCCCCGCACCCACCCACAGACCCCCGGCAGCACGTCCGGGACAGAGAGAAGGAGATCCGTTGACCAGATCGTCCCGGCGCCTCACCCGGATCCTGGCCACGGCCACCGTCGCTTCCACCCTCGCCGCCTGCGGCGGCGGGGACGGTGGCAGCGGCGGTGGCGGCGGCGGCGAGAACGAGGCCTCCGACATCGGCATCACCGAGGACAGCATCAAGATCGGCGCCCACTACCCGCTGACGGGTGTGGCCGCCCCCGGCTACAGCGAGATCCCCACCGGTGTGCAGGCGTACTTCGACTGCCTGAACCAGGAGGGCGGGATCAACGGGCGGGAGATCGAGTACATCTACCGGGACGACGCCTACAACCCCACCAACACCAGCGCGGTGGTCAACCAGCTCGTCCTCGAGGACGAGGTCTTCGCGATCATGGGTGGGCTCGGGACCCCGACGCACAGCGCCGTCCTGGAGTTCCTCAACGCCGAGGGCGTGCCCGACCTGTTCGTCGCCTCCGGCTCGCGGCTGTGGGGCGAGAACCCCGAGGACTACCCGTACACGTTCGGCTGGCAGACCGACTACGAGTCCGAGGGCAAGATCATCGGGCAGTACATCGCGGAGAACTTCCCCGACGCCCGGGTCGGCCTGTTCCTGCAGGACGACGACTTCGGCGAGGACGGCGAGCGCGGCATCCGGGAGTACATCGACGACCAGATCGTCGCCGCCGAGCGCTACGTGCCGGGCAACACCGACGTCGGCCCGCAGATCGCCGCGCTGCAGGCCGCCGGCGCGGACTTCGTCGTCGGCTTCAACGTGCCCAGCTACACCGCGCTCTCGCAGCTGGTGGCACTGCGCCTGGGCTACCAGCCGCAGTGGTTCTACTCGAACGTCGGCTCGGACCCGGCGCTGGTCGGCTCGCTGCTGCAGAACTTCTCGCAGGGTGCGGTCAGCGACGCCAGCCTGCTCGACGGCGCGCTGACCACCGAGTACCTGCCCGGCGTGGACGCCCCCGACAACGCGTGGGTGCAGGAGTTCCAGCGGATCTGGGACGAGTGCGGCGGTGAGGGCGAGCTGACCAACTACCGCATCTACGGCATGGCGCAGGCCTTCACGACGGCCCAGGCGCTGCAGGCGGCCGGGCAGAACCCGACCCGCGACGGCCTGGTCGAGGCCATCGAGACCGCCGGCAGCGAGTGGGAGGGCCCGACCTTCGCCCCGTTCCGCTACTCCGAGGACAGCCACATGGGCACCAGCGGCATGCAGGTCAGCCGGATCACCGGCACGACCGCCGAGGAGCAGACGCCGGTGCTGGTGACCGACCTCGGGAACGCCGAGATCGAGGAGTTCGACGGCGAGCAGGCCCCGCCGCCGGCCAACGCGATCCCGGACGTCGAGTCGGTCGTGGACTAGAAGGACCCCGTCCTCCTCACCCCTCGCACGCTCGGGGTGAGCCTCGGGACGGGGCCACGCTGCCCCCCACGCCTCACCCCTCGCACGCTCGGGGTGAGCCTCGGGACGGGGCCACGCTGCCCCCCACGCCTCGCACGCTCGGCGCGGGACCCTGCAGCGGGGCCGCATCCGCCACTCGTGGGGTCGCGGTGAGGCACAGCACCACCCGGCGGGCCGCCGGTCCCCTCGCGGGACCGGCGGCCCGTCGCCGTTTCGCACCCGGATCACTTAACCGGCTAAGTGTGTGGCGGCCCGCCCGACGGGTAGGAGCGCGCGCGGTGTGCGCGCTGGGCGCCCCGGTCGGGAGGAGCAGGCATGGTGCGTGCGGCACGGACGGTCCGGCGGGCGGTCGTGACGGGTGGGGCCGGGTTCCTGGGCTCGCACCTGTGCGAGCAGCTGCTCGCCCGCGACGTCGAGGTGGTGTGCCTCGACAACTTCCTGACCGGCTCCCCGCAGAACGTCGTCCACCTGGTGGAGCACCCCGGCTTCCGGCTGGTCCGCTGCGACGTCACCGACTTCGTGCACGTGCCCGGCCCGGTCGACCTCGTCCTGCACTTCGCCTCCCCGGCCAGCCCGCTGGACTACCTGCGCATGCCGATCGAGACCCTCAAGGTGGGCAGCCTCGGCACGCTGCACACCCTGGGCCTGGCCCGCGAGAAGGGCGCCCGCTACGTGCTGGCCTCGACCTCCGAGGTCTACGGCGACCCCCTGCGGCACCCGCAGGACGAGGAGTACTGGGGCAACGTGAACCCGGTCGGCCCGCGCGGGGTCTACGACGAGGCCAAGCGGTTCAGCGAGGCCCTGACCACCGCCTACCGCACCTCCAAGGGCACCGACACCGGCATCGTGCGCATCTTCAACACCTACGGCCCGCGCATGCGTGCCGACGACGGCCGGGCCATCCCCGCCTTCGTCGGCCAGGCCCTGGAGGGGCGACCGCTGACCGTCGCCGGCGACGGCTCCCAGACCCGCTCGATCTGCTACGTCGACGACACCGTGCGCGGCATCCTCGCCATGGCCTTCTCCACCGAGGCCGGGCCGGTCAACATCGGCAACCCCGACGAGCTGTCGATGCTGCGCCTGGCGCAGTGGATCGTGGAGCTGACCGGGTCCACCTCGGAGATCGGCTTCGTCGACCTCCCGGTCGACGACCCCAAGGTCCGGCGTCCCGACACCACGCGCGCCGAGCGGCTGCTCGGCTGGCGCCCCACCGTGCCCTCCGAGGAGGGCCTGCGGCGGACGGTCGACTGGTTCGCCGGCCGGCTGCAGGCGGCCGCCGCCCAGGCCGGCTGAGCACCCGGCGCGGCGCCGGCCGGTCGATCTAGGCTGGGGGCGGCGGTTCCAGGGGGTCGCCGGGCACGCACCGTGGGCAACGAGGGGGGAACGCCGTGGGCCGCCACGCCGACACCAGCGCGCGACGGGGGACGGCGCTGGCGGTCCCACCGCTGGCGATCGCCGCGGTCGTCGCCGTGGTCGTGCTCGCCGCCGCCGGGGTGACCTGGTGGGCGGTGGGCTCCGGCGGGTGCGACGACCCCGCGCAGGTCCGGGTCGCGGTGGCCCCCGAGATGGCGCCGGTCGCCCAGGAGGTCCTCGGCGGCGGGCTCGGCGAGGACGTGTGCGCCGAGGCCGTCGTGACCGCGCAGGAGCCGGTGTCGACCGTCGGGGAGCTGGGCACGCTGGAGCCGTCGGCCCTGCCGCACGTGTGGGTGCCGGACTCCTCGCTGTGGCTGGCCCGCGCCCAGGACGAGCAGCTGGAGGCCGGCGACCCGGTGGCGGTCTCCCCGGTCGTGCTGGCCACGAGCAGCACCGCCGTCGACGCCCTCGGCTGGTCCGACGCCCCGCCCGGCTGGGGCGCGGCGCTGGCCGCCGAGCAGCGGCTGGCCGTCCCCGACCTCGCCACGTCCGCGGAGGGCCTGGCCGCGCTCGGCGCGGTGCGCACCGCGCTCGGCGGGGACGCCGACGCCGACAACGCCGTGGTGCAGGCCGTGCTGGCCGCCGAGCGGGCCGGCGGGGTGTCGGTGGACGACGCCCTGGCAGCCGGCAGCGACGGCGCCTCCGATGCACCGCTGGTCCCGGTCTCCGAGCAGACCGTCTACAGCACCAACCAGGAGGTCTCCGGCACCGCGCTCACGGCCGTCTACCCCGCCGAGGGCTCGCCCTACCTGGACTACCCGGTGGTCCGGGTCGGTGCCGCCGGGGAGGTGGACCCGGTGGCGGTCGACGCGGTGGTCGGCGCGCTGACCTCCGAGGCCGCGGTCACCGCCGCGCGCCAGGCCGGCTTCCGCGGGCCGGACGGCGCCGCCCCGCCGGACGCCGGGGAGCCGCTGGGCATCCGCGCCGAGGCGCCCGAGCGGCTGGAGCTGGACCCCGCCGCGGTGCAGGCGCTGCTCGGCCGGCTCTCCAGCCTCGTGGCGCCGTCCCGGATCCTGACGGTCTTCGACGTCTCCACCTCGATGGAGGCCCCCGCCGGCGACGGGACGCGGGCCACGCTCGCCCGTGACGCCGCCCGCAGCACGCTGTCGCTGGTGCCGGACGGCTACGCGCTCGGGCTGTGGTTCTTCGCCGCCGAGGTGCAGGACGACCAGGACTGGACCGAGGTCGTGCCCACCCGGGAGCTCGGGGCCTCGGTCGACGGCGGCACGCAGCGGCAGGCGCTCGACGAGGCGCTGACCACCATCCCGTCGCGGCTGACCCCCGGGGGGACGGGCCTCTACGACACGACGCTCGCCGCGGTGCGGGCGGCGCGGTCGGACTACGACCCGACGGCGGTCAACAGCGTGCTGGTGGTCACCGACGGGACGAACGAGGACGCCAACGGCGTCTCGCTCGACGAGCTGCTGTCGACGCTGGAGAGCGAGGCCGACCCCGAGCGGCCGGTCAAGGTGATCGGGGTGGCGCTCGGCCCGGACGCCGACCAGGAGGCCCTCCAGCAGATCGCCGACGTCACCGGCGGCGCCGCCTACTCGGCGGTCGACCCGGCCGACCTGCAGACCGTGCTCTTCGACGCCCTCCGCCAGCGGGACTGACGGTCCGCGCCCGGGCGCGGGCCGCCCCGCCCGGCCAGGTGGGCGCCCGTCCCCGCCCGTGCACCTCGTGCCCCGGGACCTACGTCTGTGAGTGCCACGGCACTCACAGACGTAGGTCGCTCGGGGGACATCCGGGGGCGGCGGGTCAGGGCGGCGGGTCCGGGCGCGCGGACGCTCAGCGGGCGGCGAGCAGGCCGTCCAGGGCGGCGGTGACCTCCTCGGCGGTGATCCGGGCCAGCGCCGGGTCGAGCTCGGCCCCCCACGGGTCGCCGGTGCCGTCGCCGGTGCCATCGCCGTGCCAGAGCACCACGTGCTGCGGCCGCGGCGGCGGGCCCCACAGCGCGGGCGGCACCGGGCCGAACAGCACCACCGACGGGCGGCGGTAGGCGGTGGCCAGGTGCGCGGTGCCGGTGTCCCCGCTGACCACCACGCGGGCCCCGGCGACCACCGCGGCCAGCTCCAGGGTCGTCGTCCGGCCGGCGAGGACGGCGTCCTCCCCCAGCCCGGCCCCGCGCGCCACCGACCGGGCCAGCTCCACCTCCGCCGGGCCGCCGGTCACGCGGACGTCGAGGCCGCGGGCCGCGAGGTGCCGGGCGACCGCGGCGAACCGCGCGGCCGGCCAGCGCCGCGCCGGGAAGGCGGCGCCGGGGTGCACGACCGCCACCCCGGCCGGCGCGGGCGACGGCACCGGCGGGACGGCGAGGTCGAGGGCGTCCGGGTCGGCCGGGACGCCCAGCCCCTCGGCGACCAGCCGGCACCAGCGGCGCACCTCGTGCTCGTCGGGGTACCAGGCCGGCCCGGGGTAGCCGGGGCTGCCGAAGGTGAGCAGCCGGCCGGGGTGCAGGTCGGCCACGACCACGTGCGAGGCCGGGCCCTTGCCGTGCAGGTCCACGGCGAGCTCGGGCGGCGGCCGGTCCCAGTCCAGCGGCTCGAGCTCGCGGGCCGGCAGCACCTCGTCGACGGCGTCGACGAGCCCGGCCAGCGGTGCGAGCGCCGCCGTCGTCGCCAGCACCAGCCGGTGGTCGGGCACCGCCGCCCGCACCGCGCGGATCGCCGGCACCCCGGTCAGCAGGTCCCCGAGCCCGAGCGGGCGCAGCACCAGGGCGGTTGCGCTCACACCTTCGAGCGCTCGACCAGGGCCGTCGTGGAGTGCCCGTCGAGGTAGGGCAGCACCACCGCCTGGCCGCCCCAGCCGCGCAGCACGGCGGCCTCGGGCAGGTCGGCGCCGGCGTAGTCGCCGCCCTTGGCCCAGACGTCCGGCCGCAGCCGCTCCAGCACCTGCGTCGGGGTGTCCTCGTCGAAGACCACGACCGCGTCCACGCACTCCAGCGCCTCGAGCACCCGGGCGCGGTCGGCCGCGGTCACCAGCGGCCGGGTGGGGCCCTTGAGCCGGCGTACGGAGTCGTCGGAGTTGATGCACACCACCAGGCAGTCGCCCAGGCCGCGGGCGGCGCGCAGGGTGGCCACGTGCCCGGCGTGCAGCAGGTCGAAGCAGCCCCCCGTCGCCACCACGGTGCCGCCGGCGTCCCGGACCCGCGCGAGGACGCCGTCCACGCCTGCCCCGGCCACCGGGCCCGCCGCCGGCGCCGCGGCGTCCCACGCCGACGCGCCGCCACGGGCGACGAACGCGCCCGCCGCCGCGACGGCCGCCGCCACCGCCTCCCCGGTCACCGCGCCGTCGGCGAGGGCCAGCGCGGCCGCCGCGGCGAAGGAGTCCCCGGCGCCGCACGGGTCGCCTCCCGTGACCGGCACCGCGGGCACGACCATCGGCGCGCCCTCCCCGTAGGAGAGCAGCGCGCCCCGGGCGCCCAGGGTCACCGCGACCGCGCCCACGCCCCAGTGCCGGATCAGCGCCTCGGCGCGGGCACCCACCGCCGCCAGCCCGTCCCCGCCGGCCGCCACCCCGGCCGCGGCCGCCACCCGGGCGGCCTCGGCGCCGTTGGGGGTGACCAGCCGGGCCTGCGGCACCGGGTCGGCGCCCCGCGGGTGGGGGTCCCAGACCACCGGCCCGCCCGCCCCGGCCAGCGCGGCCCGGACGTCCCGGGCCGCCGTCGTGCCGCGCCCGTAGTCGGCGACGAGCACCGCCGCCGCCGACCGGACCACCGCGGCGGCCTCGGCGGGCAGCGGGCCGAGGGCGGCCACCGGGTCGCCGGAGTCGATGCGCACCACCGAGTGGTCACCGACGCGGACCCGCCGCTTGACCGCGGTGCCACCGCCGGCGGGGACGCCCACCAGCCGCACCCGGCCGGCCAGCAGCGCGCGCAGCCGCTCGGCCCCCTCGTCGTCGGCCAGCGGCGTGACCAGCACGACCTCGCGCCCGGTGGACGCCGCGGCGACCACCGCGGCCAGCGCCGCCCCGCCGGGCCGCTCGCGGGTCTCCACGTCCTCCACGACCGGCACCGGGGCGTCCGGGGTGAGCCGGGAGGCGGTGCCGACCAGGTCCACGTCGAGCAGCGCGTCGCCGACGACGACGAGGGGGCCGCCGCCCGCCCGCGCGCTCACCGGGCCACCCGGATCCGGCTCTCGGGCACCCGCGCCGGCTCGGCGAGGACCGCGGCGTCGAAGGCCGCGCAGACCAGGTGGAGGGCGACCAGGTGGCACTCCTGCACGGTCGCCGTCCACGGGGAGTCGATGCACACCGCCTCGTCGGCCTCCGCGGCCAGCGGGTTGGGCGCCGGCCCGGTGAGCGCCAGCACGGTGATGCCGCACTCGCGGGCCCGCCGGGCGGCGGCCACCGCGTTGGGGCTGCGGCCCGAGGTGGACAGCAGGACCAGGACGTCGCCGGGCCGGCCGTGCGCCTCCACCTGGCGGGCGAACAGCTCGTCGGCGGGGTAGTCGTTGGCGATCGCGGTCAGCGACGAGGTCTCCGCGGTCAGGCACACCGCGGCGAACGGCGGCCGGTCGGCGCGGTAGCGGCCCACCAGCTCGGCGGTCAGGTGCTGGGCCTGCGCGGCGCTGCCGCCGTTGCCCGCCGCCAGCAGCCGGCCGCGGGACTCCCCGCACAGGACGTCGGCCAGCTGCCGGCCCCAGCGGTCGAGGGCGTCGAGCTGCCCGGAGAGCGAGCCCAGCGCCGCCGACAGCGAGGCGACGTGGTCGGCGCCGGTGAGGTGGGTGCACGAGTCCGGGGACACGACCTCGGTCGCGGCACGGGGCGCGGCGCTCATCGGGCTACCTCCACGGGGCGGCGGCGGGCGAGGACCTGCCGGTAGACGGTCTCGGTGTCGGCGACCACGCGCGACCACCGGTAGCGGGAACGGGCGCGCCGGACGCCGGCGGCGCCGTAGGCGGCCCGGCGGTCGTCGTCGGCGAGCAGGGCGGCCAGCACGGCACCGAGCCGGTCCGGGTCGCGCGGGGGGACCAGGTCGCCGGTCACGCCGTCGACGACCGTGTCCTGCAGGCCGCCGACGGCGGTGGCGACCACCGGCCGGCCGCAGGCCATCGCCTCGAGCGGGGTGATGCCGAACGGCTCGTACCAGGGCACGGCCAGGACGACGTCGGCCGAGCGGACCCACGCCGGGACGTCGGCGCGGGCCACCGCCCCGGTGAGCACCAGCCGGTCGGCCACCCCCGCCTCGGCGGCCACGGCCCGCAGCCGGCGCACCTCGGGGTCGGTGCCCAGCCGCGCGGCCGGGGGGCCGCCGATAACGACCAGCTCGGCGTCCGGGACGGCGGCCAGCGCGCGGACCGCGTCGTCCTGCCCCTTGCGCTCGACCAGCCGGCCGAGGACCAGCAGCCGCGGGCGCCCGCCGCGGGGCGCCACCGGGCCGCGCGGGGTGAACACCGACGTGTCGACGCCGCAGGGGACGATCGAGGCGCGGTCGCGGGCCAGGCCCAGCCGGCGCAGCTCGAACACCTCGTCGGTGCAGGTGGCCACCACGTGGGTGACGTCGCGGCACAGCCCCCGCTCGAGGTCGATGCGATGCGGCGGGGAGGTGTCGGCCGCGCCCTGGTGCCGGCGCTTGACCGAGCCGAGGGCGTGGAAGGTCTGCACCACCGGCACCCCGCCCGCCCCCGCGTGCCCGGCGGCGGCGACCGAGGCCAGGCCGCTCATCCAGAAGTGCGCGTGCACGAGGTCGGGCGGGTCGGCGGCCCAGCTGCGCCGCAGCTCGGCGGCGAACCGGTGCATGTGGGGCAGCAGCTCGTCCTTGGGCAGCACCCGGTCCGGGCCGGCCGCGACGTGCACGACGTCGTAGCCGTCGGGCGCGGTCACCCGCTCCGGCTGGTCGGGCGACTCCCGGCGGGTGTGCACGACGACCTCGTGCCCGCGCCGGGCGAGGCCGGCGGCCAGGGCCGCGACGTGCACGTTCTGCCCGCCGGCGTCCACCCCGCCGATGGCGGCGAGCGGGCTGGCGTGCTCGCTGACGAGGTCGACCCTCACCGGACCACCTCCTCGAGCAGGCCCTCCCAGTCGGCGAGGAACCGGCCCAGGCCGTAGCGCTCCAGCGCGGTGGCCCGCGCCGCCTTGCCGGCCAGCCGGGCGGCGTCCTCGTCGTGCAGGAAGGTCCGGACGGCCTCCCACAGCCGCTCGGGCCGGGTGGAGAGCACGCCGGCCTCGGGCGGCACCGCCTCGACGGCCTCGGTGGTGGCCAGGGCGACCACCGGCATCCCCAGGTGCATGGCCTCCAGCAGGGAGAGCCCCAGCGAGGTCCAGCGGACCGGGTGGACGTAGACGCGGCGGCGGGCCAGCTCGGCGTGCATCACCGCCTGCGGGGGGTCGTCGTGGAGGGTGACCCGCGCCGGGTCCAGCCCGTGCCGCTCGTGCAGCCCGGCCAGGCCCATCCCGAAGACGTCGACCGGCGCGACCGCGGCCAGGCCCGGCAGCAGGTCGGCGCCGACGGTGCGGCCGCGGCGGACCGGCTCGTTGGTGACGACGGCGGCGTGCGGCAGCTCCCCGGTCCAGCGCTCCCCCGGGTCGACGATGCCGTGCTCCACCACCGCCGTGGGCGCGCGCCCGTTGTCGTAGAAGAGCCGGTTGAAGTGGGTGACGTGCACGAGCGGGACGTCGTCCCGGTCGGCCATCGGGTGGCGCGTGTGCGGGACCGGCGCGGCACCCTCCTCCAGCCCCGGCGCGTTGTGCTCGAGGAAGACCGCGGGCAGGTCCCGGCCGGGCTCGCGGCCGAGCCACTCCCGCACCAGCTCGAGGTCGCGCACCCGCTGCAGGACGACCACGTCGACGTCCTCGCCGCGCAGCTGCTGCGGGGTCACCTCGCGGACCGAGGCCGGCCAGTCCCAGGTCCGGGCGCGGCCCAGCCCGTCGGGCCCCCGGTCGGGGGTCACCGGGACCAGGTACTCGTGCCGCCCCTGGACGAACGCCGTCGTCCAGGAGCCGTGCACGTGCCAGACGAGGACCTTCACGAGCTCACCACCTTGTCCACGGCAGCGACCACGTCGGCCGCGCTGACCGACGAGAGGCAGGGGTGGCCGGGCACGGGGCACTCCCGGGCCCGGGTCCCGCGGCACGGCGCGTCCTGGTCGCCGAGGAGGACGGTGGGGACGCCGTAGGGCGCCCACCGCGCGGCCGGGACGACCGGGGCGAACAGCGACACGACGGGCGTGCCGACGGCGGCGGCCAGGTGCGCCGGGCCGGTGTTGCCGACGACGACCGCGGCGGCGCCGTCGAGCAGCGCGGCCATCTGCGCCAGGCTCGTCCCGCCCCCGAGGTCGGTGCCGCGGGCGCCGGCGACGGCGGCGGTCAGCGCCCGCTCCCCCGGCCCGCCGGTGACCAGCACCCGGTACCCGGCGTCCGACAGGGCCACCACGGCCTCGGCGCAGCGCTGCGGCGGCCAGGCCCGCGCCGGCACGCTCGCGCCGGGGTGCAGGACGACGTACCCGGGCTCGTGCGCGACGGGCGGCAGCGGCCGGCGCACCGCCAGCCGGCCGTCGTCCCCCGCCGGCAGGTCGAACCCGGCGGCGCGGGCGAGGGACAGGGCGCGCTCGGGTTCGGGCAGGTCGTCGTCGGCCCGGTGGCGGACGTCGAGCAGCGACCCCGGGTAGTCGACGCTGGTGGCCGAGACGCGGGGGACGCCGGCCGCGCGGAGCAGCAGCGCCAGGGGCAGGGGCGACTGGTGGAAGGACGTGGAGAGGACCGCCTCGTCGGGGGCGAGGGCGCGCACCCGGTCGGTCAGCGCGGCGAGGTCGGCGGCGTCGACCGGCGGCGGGTCGCCGAGGATCCACGGGCAGGCCCAGGTCCAGACCTCGTCGACGCCGGGCAGCAGCGCCGCCGCCTCGGCGCCGGCCGGCCCGGCGAGGAACACGACCCGGTCCGCGCCCGCCGCGACGGCCCGGACCATGGGCCCCTGCACGAGCACGTCCCCGGCCGAGTCCAGCCGGGCGACGAGCACCGTGCGCGTCACCAGGCGCCCGCCAGGACGCCGTCGACCGCATCGGTCAGCGTGCCGGCGCGGCGCGGGGCCGCCGCCACCTCGGCCCGGCGGGTGACCGGGGTGGGCACCAGGACGCCGGAGGCGCCGGCCGCGGCCGCGGCCTCGACGTCGGCGCCGATGTCCCCGACGACCACGCAGCGGGCCGGGTCGACGCCGAGCTCGTCGCAGGCCGCCTTCACCATGCCGGGCGCGGGCTTGCGGCAGCCGCAGCCGTCGTCGTGGCCGTGCGGGCAGACCTGCACGGTGTCGAACGGGCCCAGCAGCTCGGCCAGCCGGGCCGTGCAGGCGTCCACCTGCTCGCGGGTGATCAGCCCCCGGGCGACCCCGGACTGGTTGCTCACCACGCCGACGCGCACCCCGCGGGCCCGCAGCCGGTCGAGCGCCTCCCGGGCGCCGTCCACCGGCCGGACCCACGCCGGGTCGCCGTTGTAGGGGAAGTCGTGCACGAGGGTGCCGTCGCGGTCGAAGAGCACCAGGTCGGGCAGGCCGCGCCAGCGGGTCACCCGGCGGTGGGTGACGACGCCGCGCAGCCAGTGCCAGGTGGCCAGCGGCGGGATGGCCGCGCTCGTGGCGAGCATGGTGGTGACCTCGTCGCGGGTGCGCGGGCCGGGCGCGATGCGGGCCCACGCGAACTCCGCCGTCCCGGCGGCCCAGGCCAGGCCGGCGGCCAGGGCCGCCCGGGGGCGCCCGCCGGCGGCCAGCGCGAGGGCGGCCGCCCCCGCGGCGCTGACCGCCAGGTGCCGCGGGCGCCGGCCGAGCGGGGCGTCGGCGCGGTCGCGCCAGCCGGGCCCGTGCAGGCGGCGCATCAGCACGTCGTCGGCGTTGCCGGCCTGGGTGCGCACGCTGATCCAGCGGTCGACCGGCCGCACCGGGTGGGTGATCCGGCGCCGCCCGCGCACCAGGCGGGCGCCGGTGCCCATGACCCGCAGCGCCAGGTCGGAGTCCTCGCGGAAGGCGCGGGGGAAGCGCTCGTCGAACCCGCCGACGGCGGCCAGGGCGCTGCGGCGGTAGGCGAGGTCGGCGGTGATCCACGAGCTGGTGGCCAGCCCGGCGGTGCCGCGCTCCCAGTCGGTGGGGCGGCGGTGCTCCGGCAGGGGGACCCGCACCCGGCCCTGGCTGCCGGCGACGTCGGGGGGCAGCCCCGCCAGGTCGTCGGCCAGCCGCTCGTACCAGTCGGGGTCGGGGACGACGTCGTCGTCGAGGAAGGCCACCCACTCGGTGCGCACGCTGCGCCACCCGAGGTTGCGGGCGCGGGCCGGCCCGCCGCCCCCGGTGCGCAGGACCCGCACCGGCGGGAGGCCGGCCCGCTCGGCCCGCAGGGGTGCGCCGGCGGGGCGGTCGTCGACGAGGACGAGCTCGACCGGACGGGGGCCGCGGCCCTGCGCCAGCGCGTCGAGGAGCGCGTCCAGCGACGGTCGGCCGACGGTCGGCACGACCACGGCGCAACGCGCGTTTCCCACCTGCACGGACGCGTCCCTGCCCGTCCGGCGCGGATCGAAACACTACGGGCTTGAAGTGTCCACCGGAGGGCGTGCGGTCGGCGCCCGGCGGCTGCGGGCGGCCGCGGAGACGCGGGCCAGCGCGTCGGTGACCGTGGCGGCGTCGTCCCCGAGGAGCGCGAGCAGGTGGGCCACCATCCCGTCGTGGGTGGGGGCGGCCTCGGCCACCTTGGCCCGGCCGGCGGGGGTCAGCCGGGCGTGCAGCAGCCGGCGGTCCCCGCCCGCGCTGCGCTCCCGGACGACGAGGCCGTCGCTCACCAGCCGGCCGACGGTGCTGGTCACCCCGGCCCGGGAGATCCCCAGGGCCTCGGCGAGCTCCCCCATCGTGGCCCGCTCGCCGGGGGACTCCACGATCCGCCGCAGCGCCTCGAAGCCGGTCAACGACAGGTCGTGCTCGCGGTGCAGGGCCGAGTCGACCCGCCGGGTGATCCGGTCGTGCACCTGGACGATGCGCAGCCAGGTCTCGGCCGGGCCGGGCGCGGCGCCGGGTACCTCGGCGGGGTCGCGCGGGACGCGGTCGTCGGCGCCCGCGTCGTCGTCCGGACCCGCCCCGCGCGGGTGGTCCGGCGCGAGGGCGTCCTGGCTCGGCACCCCACCATGGTTCCCGAGATCGCGCCCGGGCGCCCCCGGACCGGCGGACCCGCGCACGTCGCCGTGCCGTTCAGGCGCTGCCGGGCGGGCCGGCGGGCGGGCGGCGCCGGGCGCTGCGGACGGCCAGACCCGCTCCGGCCGCGAGCAGCAGCACCCCGGCGGTGAGCGGGACCCAGGCCAGCCCGCCCCCGACCAGCGGGGTGGCCCGGTCGGCCACCCGGAGGGCGACCTCGCCGGAGGCGTCGGACTCCTCGCCCACCAGCACGAGGACCGCCGGGCCGGGTGCGGCGGCGTCCGGGACGGGGACCGACACCGCGACGGCCCCGGCGGCGTCCGCGGTGGCCGAGGCCAGCACCGCGCCGCCGGGCCCGAGCACGCTGACCGTCTCGCCCGGCTCGAAGCCCGAGCCCCGCACGTCGACGGCGCCGCCGGGCAGCACCCGCGGCGAGGCGGCGCGCACGTCGGGCGCGTCGAGGGCCCCGGCCGGCGCGGCCCCGGCGGGGGGCGGCAGCTGCGGGGACGGCATCGGCGCGGGCTCGGCCCGCGGCGAGGGGACGACGACCGGCGGGGTGTCCACCGCGGCGCCCGGGACGCCGGCGGCCGCGGACGGCGGGCTGATCGCCGCGCAGTCCTCCTCGGCGGGCCGGGTGAAGCTGAAGCCCTCGAGCTCGTCGACGTAGGCGGTGCCCGAGCCGTCGAGGGCGGTGTACTCGAGGAAGGGGTCGATCGTCTCGCCCCAGGCCACCGGCCCGGTGGCGAGGACGACGACCGCGCCGGGGGTCAGCTCGGCGCCGTCCTCCCCCTCGGGCGCGCGCGTGGTGCCGAGGCGGACGGCGTAGGGGGCGGTGCCGGCCGTGACCTCGACGGCGACCCCGCCCGGGCGGCAGCTGGGGCCCTGGGTGACACGCGCGTCGGGGCGGGTGGGGTCGTCGACGGCGGCCGCGGGCCCGGCGGTGGCGAGGACGAGGCAGGCGAGGACGGCGGACAGGCCGAGGACGGACGCGGCGCCCCTGACGAGCCCCGGCCTGCTGGCGACCGGCACGTGCAACTTCCCCCTGGTGTGACCGCCCCGCCGGGCGTCCGTGCTGAGCGCGGGCGGACCCCCATGATGGACCGCGGGAGCGGCCCGCGGCCGCGGGTTACCGGCCAGTTGCGCGTGTCGCTGCGGCGTGTCGCGAGATCGTCGGCCGGGCCCCCGTCCGGGGCTGTGACGCAGGGCTCACTACGGTGGGCCGGTGGACTCAGCCGCCGGGACCGGACGACGCCGCCAGGACGAGGTCTACCGCGCCGGGGTGTACGGCCGGCGCCCGCGGGTGCCGACCGCCGCCCGGCGCCTGCAGCGGGCCGCGCGGCGCCGGCTGACCGCCCGGGCCTACGCCTACGTCGCCGGCGGGGCCGGCGAGGAGACGACCCAGCGGGCCAACCGGGCGGCGTTCGACCGCTGGGCCGTCGTCCCCCGGGTGCTGCGCGACGTCAGCAGCCGGGACACCTCGGTCGAGCTGTTCGGCCGCCGCCTCCCGGCACCGGTGCTGCTCGGCCCGGTCGGGGCGCTGGAGCTGGTGCACCGCGCGGCCGACCTCGCCGTCGCCCGCGCGGCCGCGGGCCTGGGCGTGCCGATGGTGTTCTCGAACCAGGCGTCGGTGCCGATGGAGACCTGCGCGGGGGTGATGGGGGACGCGCCGCGCTGGTCGCAGCTGTACTGGTCCACCTCCGACGAGCTGGTGGAGAGCCTCGTGGCCCGGGCCGAGGCGTGCGGGTGCGAGGCCCTCGTGGTCACCCTCGACACGACGATGCTCGGCTGGCGCCCCCGGGACCTCGACCTCGGCCACCTGCCTTTCGCGCTGGGCAAGGGCATCGCGCAGTACACCTCCGACCCGGTGTTCCGGCGGCTGGTCGAGGAGCGGGTCGCCGCGGCGGGGGACGCGGCACCGGCGCCGGTCGAGGCGGGCGACGCCGCCGCGCGGGACCGCCAGTCCCGACCCACCGTGGCCGCGGTGCGCGCCCTGGTCGGCATGGCGCGCGCCTGGCCCGGGCCCCTGCGGGAGAACCTGCGCTCCCCGCTGCCCCGGGCCGCGGTCGAGACGTTCCTGCGCATCTACTCGCGACCCTCGATCACCTGGGCCGACCTCGCCTGGCTGCGGGCCCGCACCCGCCTACCGATCGTGCTCAAGGGGGTGCTGCACCCCGACGACGCCCGCCGGGCCCTCGACGAGGGGGTCGACGGCGTGGTGGTGAGCACCCACGGCGGGCGGCAGGTGGACCGCTCGATCTCCGCGCTCGACGCGCTGCCCGACGTGGTCGCCGCGGTGGGCGACCGGGCGCCGGTGCTCCTCGACAGCGGGGTCCGCAGCGGGGCCGACGTGTTCACCGCCGTGGCCCTCGGCGCCCGCGCCGTGCTGCTGGGGCGCCCCTGGGTCTGGGGGCTGGGCCTGGCGGGCGAGGAGGGGGTGCGCCAGGTGGTCTCCGACGTGCTCGGCGAGTTCGACCTGACGCTGGGGCTGACGGGCCACACCGCGGTCGACCAGCTCTCCGCGGACGTGCTGCGCCGGGTCGGCTGACGACCGCCCGGACCGCCTCGGGGGGAGCCGGACACGCGCGGGACGACACGCCGGGCGGACTTGACCCTGTTGTGTGAGCTGGGTCACAGTGGCTGCGGGCGGGGGTAGCCGGCAAACAGTGGCCACCCACAGCTGGGTGGACTGACCAACGCGGCCAGACCGTCAGGACCGGCCCCCCGCCCCACATCCTCGTCGCCGGCGGGCGGTCCCGCACCGTCGCGCCGTCCTGCGCAGCCCCGGCCTGCCGTGCCCCGGCCTCTCGTGCCCGGCTCCTCGTGCCCGGCTCCTCGTGCCCGGCTCCTCGTGCCCGGCCGCTCGCCCCGGTGCGCCTCCCGGCGCGGGGGCGCCGCGTGCCCGGCCGCATCCCAGCCCTGAGGTGTCCCTCCCGCGGTCCTACGTCTGTGAGTGCAGGGGCACTCACAGACGTAGGACCGCGGGGTTTGGTGCACGGGTGGCTACCTGTGACGCTCAGCCGGTGGGTCCGGCGCCGCCCTCGTCCGGGACCTGCTCGGCGGCCGGGCCGGGTGCGCCCTCGGGTCCCGGCGCGGGCTCGGGAGCGGGTTCCGGCTCGGGAGCGGGCGCCGGCTCCGGGGCGGGAGCGGGCTCCGGCACCGGCTCGGGGGCCGGGTCGGGCGCGGGCTCCGGGGCGGAGGCGGGCGCGGGCGGCGGCGCGGGCGCTGGCTGGGGCTCCGGCTCCGGCTCCGGCTCGGGCGCGGGCTCCGGTGCGGAGGCGGGCGCGGGCGGCGGCGCGGGCGCGGGCTCCGGTGCGGAGGCGGGCGCGGGCGGCGGCGCGGGCGCTGGCTGGGGCTCCGGCTCCGGCTCCGGCTCCGGCGCGGGCTCGGGGGCGGGCGGCGGCGCGGGCGCGGGGGCGGGCGGCGGCGCGGGCGCGGGCTCGGGCTCCGGCGGCGGGGGCGGCGCCCAGCGGGCCCCGTTGCTGACCAGCACGGTCACCGGCCGGTTGCTGTCGACCAGGGCACCCGGCGCCGGGTCCACGCCGACGACGACGCCGGGCGGCCGGCCGCTGTCCACGCGCACCAGGTTCGCGCTCAGCCCGGAGGAGGACAGCAGCGCCCGGCAGCGGGAGGACCCGGAACCCACGCACCCGGGCGGCAGGGACTGCTTGTTGCCCTCCACGTAGAACGGGTCGGCGGGCGCGAACGGCACGGGCTCGCGCTGGGAGAGGATCGGGGCCAGCGCGTCGTGCCAGATCGTGGCGCCCTTGCCGCCGCCGAACCCGCCGACGTCCCGGTTGGCCACCGGGTCGTAGACCATCACGCTCGCCGCGATCTGCGGCGTGTAGCCGACGAAGGCGATCGAGTAGTTGTCCTGCGTCGTCCCGGTCTTGCCGGCGATCTGGTGCCCCGGGATGTAGGCCCGCCGGCCCGTCTGGCCGGGGAACCCGGGCTCGACGTCCTTGCGCAGCGCCTGGTTGAGCGTGTTGGCCAGCCCGGCCGGCACCACCTCGGGGGTGCAGCGGTCCGGGATGAGCACCGGCGAGCCGTCCTCGCGGGTCAGCGGCTGCCCGTACCGGTCGAGGATCTCGTCGACCGGGGTGGGCGAGCAGTGCGTGCCGCTGGCGGCCAGCGTGCCGTAGGCGTTGGCCAGCGCCAGCGGGCTGGTCGCCTCGGCCCCGAAGGTGAACGAGCCCCGGTTCTCCGCCTTGACCTGCTCGGCGACCGGCTCCAGCGAGGTCAGCCCCAGGCGCAGCGCCATGTCCACCGGGCCGGTGACGCTGCCCAGCCGGTCCTCCAGGGCGAGGAAGTAGGTGTTGGACGACATGTAGAGCGCGCGCTCCATGTCGAGCGTGCTCGGGTACCGCCCGGCGTTGCCCACGTCGTAGGGCGCGTCGCCGTCCCGGTAGACGGTGGACTCGTACGGGTCGTCGGTCGTGATGACGTGGTCGAGCCCGAAGCCGGCCTCGAGCGCGGCCGCGGCGGTGAACACCTTGTACGTCGAGCCGGCCCCCTGGCCGGCGGCCGTGGCCAGGTTGACCGTGGTCTGGGCCGGGTCGGCCTCGTCCAGGCCGTACCGGCGGTTGACCGACATGGCCAGCACCCGGCCGGAGCCCGGCTCGACCGCCGTGTAGATCGCGGCCAGCGGGTCCCCCTCGGGCACCGAGGCGCGCACGGCCGCGTCACCGGCCTGCTGCATCGCCGGGTCGATCGTCGTGCGGATGGTGAGCCCACCGGTCTCGATCTCGCGCATGCTGAGGCCCAGCGTCCCGGTGAGGTACGAGAGGACGTAGTCGCAGAAGAAGCCGCTGACGGCGGCCTCGGCGCACCCGCGCGGCGGCCCCTGGCCGGGGGTGAGCACCACCGGCGCGGCCTGCGCCTCGGCCGCGGCGGCCGGGTCGACCATGCCGAGGTCCAGCATCCGGCCGATGACGACGTCGCGCCGCGCGGTGGCCACGTCCGGGGCGACGAACGGGTCGTACTGCGTCGGGCTCTGCACCAGCCCGGCGAGCGTGGCCGCCTGCGCGAGGGTCAGCGCGTCCGGCGTGGTGTCGAAGTAGGTCTCGGCGGCCGCGTGCACCCCGTAGGCGCCGGCGCCGAAGTACACCCGGTTGAGGTAGCGGGTGAGGATCTCGTCCTTGGTGTAGCGCTGCTCCAGGCCGAGGGCCAGCTGCGCCTCGTCCAGCTTGCGACCCAGGGCCTCCGCGGTCGCCGCCTCGCGCTCCTCCGGCGACTCCGCCGACTGCAGCCGGATCTGCTTGACCAGCTGCTGGGTGAGCGTGGAGCCGCCCTCGACCACCGTGCCGGCGGCCAGGTTGCGCACCAGCGCCCGCATCAGGCCCTCGCCGTCGACACCGGAGTGCTCGTGGAAGCGGGCGTCCTCGATGGCGACCAGGGCGTCCTTCATCACCGGGGCGATCGCCTCGCTGGGGACCACGGTGCGGTTGCGCCGGTACAGCTCGGTGATCAGCGTGCCGTCGACGGCCAGGACCCGCGTGTTGCCCGGCGGCGTCCGGTCGAGCAGCTCGGCCTCCACCGGGTGCAGCACCCCCGCGGTGTCGCGCGTGGCCAGGCCCGCGCCCGCGACCAAGGGCAGCGCCAGCGACGCCGCCAGCGCACCGGCCAGCACCACCGCCACCGTCAGCCCGAGGAGCGCCCGCAGCCGGCGCCGCCGGGACCGGTGGTCGGACTCGACGCCGGGGACCGGCAGACCGGGGGGACGGGGCACGCAGGAACCTCCTGGAGACGGGACGGGCCGGTTCCACGTTCCCCGCGGGCACCGCCCCGGCCACGCCGTTCATGGATTCGTCACGTGACCGCAAAGTGGCCCCGGGGGCGCGGTCCGGCCCCCGGAGGGCTCCTCGCCGGGTGGCCGGGTGGCCGCCGACCCCGCCGTCCTCACCGACCGCGTGCCGGGCGAGGGGCGCCGCCTGCGTCCGCCCGCTGCCGGCCGGGCGAGGGGGGCGAGGCGCAGGAAGCTTCCCCCCGTCAGCCGGCCGCCGACGGGGGGAGGGCTTCCTGTGCCGGGGACAGCCGCGGCGGGCGGTGTCAGGGCCGGGCGACCAGGACCGGGACCTCGTCGGGCGCCGGGCGCGGGGCGGGCACCGAGGGGGCCGGCTCGTGCTCCAGCCTCGGCAGCCAGCGCAGCCACCGCGGCAGGTACCAGTTGGCGTCGCCGAGCAGCTGCATGACCGCCGGCAGCAGCACCGCGCGGACGACGGTCGCGTCGAGCAGCACCGCGATCGCCAGCCCCAGGCCCACCTGCTTCATCGAGGTCATCGACAGCGCGACGAAGCAGAGGAAGACCAGCACCATGATCCCGGCGGCGCTGGTGACCACCCCGGCGGACGACGTGATGCCCGAGCGGACCGCCTCCCGGGTGGGCAGGCCGCGGTCGTGGCCCTCCCTGATCCGGCTGAGGATGAACACGTGGTAGTCCATCGACAGCCCGAACAGGATCACGAAGAGGAACAGCGGGATCCAGTTGACGATCGGACCGGTGGAGTCCAGGCCGATGAGGTCGGCGCCCACGCC
The DNA here is from genome assembly GCF_003428645.1 of Geodermatophilus marinus. Classification (GTDB taxonomy): domain Bacteria; phylum Actinomycetota; class Actinomycetes; order Mycobacteriales; family Geodermatophilaceae; genus Geodermatophilus. Next base: position 237,030 of record NZ_QVQH01000004.1, read on the forward strand.
CTCCTGGAACACCAGGACCAGCGCGCCGTAGGCGGCCGCCACCGACAACAGGTTCAGCACGATCGCGGTGACCGCGGCCACCACCGACCGGAACGACCCGAGCAGCAGCAGGAAGGCCAGCAGCAGCACGAACCCGAAGACGTAGGGGGTCCGCTCGGCCATGAGCTCCTCGAAGGCCACCGAGTAGGCGGTGTTCCCGGCGGTCACCGCGGTCACGCCGTCCAGGGCGCCGACCGTGGCCGGCACGACCTCGTCGGTGAGGGTGACCAGCGCGTCGCGGGAGGCCTGCTCCTCGCCGTCCCCGACCAGCGGCACCGAGACGACGGCGACCTGGCCGTCCGCGCTGGTCTCCACGGTGATCGGCTCGTTCATCCGCCCGGTGGCCAGGGCCGCCGTCCGCAGGTCGGCGATCGCGGTCTGCACCTCGGGCGTGGTGACGTCGGCGGCCTCGACGACCACCTCGGCCGGGTCGGAGCCGCCGGGGAAGGCCTCGGCGATGCGCTCGTAGGTGCCGATCACGGCCAGCTCCTGCGGCAGGTCGGTGATGCCCTCGTTGCGCAGCGACAGGCCGAGCGCGGGGACGGCGAGGCCGGCCAGCAGCGCGGCGGAGACGACCGCCGAGACCAGCGGGCGGCGCAGCACCACCCCGAGCACGGCCGGCCAGAACCGGCCCTCGACGGCGCCCCGGCGGCGCAGGAACGGCAGCCGCCCCTTCTCCACCCGGTCGCCGAGCCAGCTCATCAGCGCCGGCAGCACGGTCAGCGAGCCGAGCACGGAGGTGGCGACGACCAGGATCGTGGCGATGCCCATGCCGGTGAAGACGGAGAAGCCGGTGAGGAACATGCCGGCCATCGCCAGCACCACGGTGATGCCCGAGATCAGCACCGAGCGGCCCGAGGTGGCGGCGGCGACGTCGAGCGCCTCGGCGGCCGAGCGCCCGCGGGCCCGCTCCTCGCGCTCCCGCTTGAGGTAGAAGAGCGAGTAGTCCACGCCGACGGCCAGGCCGACGAGCAGCATGACGGTCTGCGCGTTGCCGTCGACGTGCCAGACCTGGCTGACCAGGCCGAGCAGCCCCAGCGCCCCCGCGAACGCGGTGAGCGCGAACACCAGCGGCAGCACGGCCGCGACCACCGCGCCGAAGGTCAGCAGCAGCACCGACAGGATGATCGGGATCGACAGGTACTCGGCCCGCTGGAAGTCGTCCTCGAGCGCCGCGTCGAGCGCCAGGCCCGCGCTGGTGCCGCCGAACTGCTCGACCCGCACGCCGGCGTGGTCGGCGGCGACCGCGGCGACGGCGTCCTGGACCGGGCCGATGCGGTCCTCGGCGGTCTCCGGGTCGCCGCGGATGTCGAAGGTCACCAGCGCCGAACGCCCGTCGGCCGACACCAGCGGCGCGCCGGCGAGCGGGCTGACCACGTTCTCCGCCTCCGGCGTGGCCTCGAGCGCGGCGACCACGTCGGTCAGGGCGGCGGTCGCGGCGGCCTCGGTGGCGCCGTCCTCCCGCTGGACGAGGACCATCTCGGCGGCCGGCTCCTCCCAGCCGTGCTCGTCGAGGATGCGCTGCGCCTGGGCCGGGGCACCGACCAGCCGCTCGGCGTCGGTCAGCTCGCCCTGCGGCAGCACCCCGCCGAGGACGACGGCGGCGACCACGAAGGCCAGCCAGCCGAGGATCGCGGTCTTCCGGTGCCGGGCGCTCCAGCGGCCCGTGCGGGCGGCGAGGTTGCCGCGTCCGTCCACGGTGGTCTCCTGTCGGTCGGCGGGCCCCGCGGGCCCGCGGCGGTGCACGGTGTCGTCGTCGAATCTGCTGGTCGGCGGGGTGGGAGCCCATCCCGCCAGCTGGCCGGGTGGGTGTCGGGGCAGCCCGACAACCGGCCGCGGCGAGCCTCCCGGCGCCGCCGGTCGCGCCACCATCGGGGAGCGCACCCATCCGCCCCTGGTCCTGCGGTGGGGGGAGCCCCTGCCCCGGCCGCGAATAGCGCCTCGAGCAGGACGTCGGTGGCGCCGTCCTGCTCCACGAAGCCGGCCGCACCGGCGGCCAGCGCGGCCCCGCGGACGCCGCCCGCGGCGCTCATCGCCACCACGCGGACCGCGGCCCGGGCCAGCCGGGCGAGCAGCGCCAGCCCGGTGCCGGCGTCGGGCAGGTGCACGTCGAGGAGCACCACGTCGGTGCGGCGGCCGGGGTGCGCGGGTCCCACGGAGGACCGGACTCCGGCTCGGTCATCCCGCCCCCTGGCCTCGGCCGGATGACGTAGCCGCAGGAGGCGCGCCGCCGCCCTAGCCGGGGGCGAGTTCGGCAGCAGGGTGTGGCAGATGTGCGTCATCCCGCCTGGTTCTGCTCACCGGACGGGGTGGCGGCAGAACACCCGGCCTGCGCCCGCAGGGGCGCGCTGGCCCGCTCCGGCTCAGCGCCATCGGCTGCCGTTCCACGCGGCTCACCAGGGTTGACCCGCATCGTCGGACGTGGAGCCGGGTCACAGCGCGGCTCCACGTCGGGCCGCGCGGCTCGACCCGCGCCGGAGCGCGCCGACGTGCGCACGCAGGATCACACCTTGCTGCCGAACTCAGCCGGGGGTGGGCGCGCCGCCGAGATCCCCGGCGGCGCGCACGACCTCGGCATCCAGCAGCCCGAGGCCGTCGCGGCCCGGGTCGCGGAGTTCCTCCGCGGCCGGCTCAGGCCGGGACGTACTCGGGGTCGCGCTGGCCCATCCGGTCGACGGCCCGGGACCGGGAGCGCTGCGCCCGGGGGGCCCAGCCGGTGGCGGCCGCCAGCCCGGCGACCGGCATGTTGCCGTAGAGCGACTCGACCGCCCCCGCGGGGACGGCGTAGGTCTCGTGCCAGAGGCCGACGTCGGCCGTCCCGGCGCCGCGCCGGTTGAACGCCGCCCACGCCGGGGCGTGGGAGAGCCGGCTGTCCCGGGCGTAGGCGCCGAGGTCCTCGACGGAGCGCCAGTACTGGACGAGGAGGAAGTCCCGCCCCGACCAGTACGACCGCGGCGGGGCGAGCAACCCCGATCCCGGCCGCCCGGCCAGTTCCCGCAGCATCCGCGGCATCGCGACGAACACCGGCCACCAGCTCCGCACCCTGCGCCACCGGTTGACGCGCATGCCGATGAGGAAGACGACGACCTCCCCGTGGGGGGTCGCGGCGAACTGGCCGCCGACCACGCCTGCCGGGGCGTTCTCGGCAGCTCCGACGTAGGGCCGGGGCACGGGGATGGTGGTGGGCACGGCAGCCTCCTCGGCGAGCGGGTACCGGTCCACCCCACCCCGCCCCGGGCCGGCTCCGCATCGGGGGACACCCCCGAGGTCTCAGCCGAGCACCCCCGGCAGTTCCGCCCGGGAGGTGATCCCGAGCTTGCGGTAGCACGCGGACAGGTGGACCTCCACGGTCTTGACCGTGACGAAGAGCGCCTGGGCGATGTCCCGGTTGGCCAGCCCCTCGGCGGCCAGCCGGGCCACCCGCCGCTCGCTGACCGACAGCGCCTCCGGCCCCGTGCACCGGACCGTGCGGGGCCGCGCGCCGGTCGCGGCGAGCTCCTCACCGGCCTGCGCCACCAGGGCACCGGCCCCGCAGCGGGCGGCCAGGTCCTGCCCCTGCCGCAGCGGTCCGCGGGCGTCGGCCCGCCGGTTGGACCGCCGCAGCGCGGCACCCAGCTCGACCAGCGCGCGGGCGTGCTCCAGCCGCGCCGGCGTGGCGGCGAGCACCTGGGCGGCCTCGGCGAGGCCGGCCGGGTCCCCGGCGAGCTGGGCGGTGGTGCGCAGCGCGATGCCGAGGGCGACGTCCGCGCCGTGGCGCCGGGCGGTCCGCAGCGCCTCGCCGGCCAGCTCCCCGGCCTGGTCGTGCCGCCCGAGGGCGTGGGCGGCCAGCGCCGCGTCGGTCTGCCAGGGCAGCAGCCCGGGGTGCCGCCAGCCGCGCGTGGCCAGCCGGGCCCCGGCCGCCAGCAGCGCCTCGAGCGCCTCGGCCGGCCGCCCCTGGGCCAGCCGCAGCCGGCCGAGGGCGGCCAGCAGGTTGACGTGCGCCGACGGTCCCGGGCGGCCGAGCCGGTCGAGCTCCTGCTGCGCGGCGGCCGTCCGGCCGCACTCGACGAGGACCGGTAGCAGGCTGCCCAGCAGCAGCGGCTCGGGGGCGCCGACGCCGGCCTCCCGGGCCAGGTCCTGGGAGAGCCGGACGTCGGACTCGGCGTCCAGCAGCGCGCCGAGCCGGCGGCCCATCTCCGCTCGCGAACCCAGGGCCGCGCCGAGCTCCACCAGGGCGCCGCGGGCTCGGGCCTCGGTCACCGCGGCGTCGGCCGCGCGGAACGCCGCGTCGATCTCGCCCGCGGCGGCCAGCACGGGCGCGGCGAGGTACAGCACGCCGGTCACGAACGAGCCGTCCGCCGTCCGCCCGATGCCGAGCAGCGCGGCCCGCGCCCGCGCCACCGCCTCCGCCGCCCGGCCCGGCTCCTGCACCAGCTCGGCGGCGGACGACGCCAGCAGGATGCACCCGGCCACCGAGTCGGGACCGGCCTCCGGCAGCAGCCGGGCCAGGCGGCCGAGCGCATCGGCCCGCGTCTCCGGCCGGGACCTCGCCAGGCCCACGTACTCGGCTTCCAGCAGCAGCCGCACCTCCGGGTCGACGTCGGGGGCGGCATCCGTCTCGGCCACCGCCCGCTGCAGCACCGCGAGCGCGCGGGGCAGCTCCCAGGCGGTCTCCAGCCCCCGGGCCAGGCGCAGCGCGACCCGGGCCCGGTCGGTGGCGCCGGTGGTGACCCGGAGGGCCGCCTGCAGCCGGTCGAGCCCGGCCGCCGGTCCGAGGTGGGTCTCCGCCGCGCCGAGCTCGAAGAGCACCGCGGGGCGGACGTCGGGCGACGGCGGCTCGGCCAGCGCGCGGGTCAGGTGGCTGACGGCCGACCGCGGCGCGCCCTGCGCCAGCGCGTCCCGGGCGGCGTCCCGCAGCCGCTCGACGACCCAGTCGTCGCGCAACGGGGGGATGGCCAGCAGGTGCGCCGCGACCGCCTGGGCCGGGGCGCCGTCCGCGGCCAGCTCGGCGGCCGCGGTCCGGTGGGCCGCGTGCCGCTCGGCGGCCGGCATCCGCTCGGCCACGACCTGCCCGAGCAGGGGGTGGGGGAAGGCCGGGGGCGGGCCGGGCACGACCAGCTCCGCGGCGGCCAGCCGGTCGATCGCCTCGGTCACCACCGCCGGCGCCAGGCCGGCCACGGCGGCGAGGTGCCGCAGCTCCGCCCCCGGCCCCAGCACGGACAGGGCCCGGGCCACCGCCCCCGCCGGGCGCGGCAGGTGCCGAAGTCGCGGCAGCACGAAGGCGGCGACGATGGCCGGCGCCCGGTCGTGGACCGCGCCGGTCGACGCCTCGTCCGGGGCCACGCCGGCCTGGCGCAGCGACCGCGCGAGCGTGCCCAGGAGCAGGGGGTTGCCCGCGCACACCTCGTGGCAGGCCGCGGCGAAGGCCGGGGCGACCGGGCCGCCGAACACGCGGGCGACGACCGTCGCGGTGGCGGCGGCCGACAGCGGGGCCGGGCGGACGAGCGTGGCCGCCACGTCCGCGGCCAGCGCGTCGAGCAGCTCCCCGGCCTCCCCGCCCGGCTCGCCGGGCCGGCGGGTGACCAGCAGCAGGACGGGGAGGTCCGCGATCCGGTGGGCGACGTGGTGCAGCGCCCGCAACGACGGCACGTCGGCCCAGTGCCCGTCGTCGACGGCCACGAGCAGCGCCCTCCGCTCGGCCAGGCCGGCCAGCAGCCAGTAGATGCCGTGCAGGGCGGCGAAGGTGGGCGAGGGTGCGGTCTCGACCGGCTCGAGCACCCGGCCGGCCAGCGCTGCGGCCCCGTCGAGGAGCACCGCCCGCTCCTCCGGCCCCGCGGCGCGCAGCACGGGCTCGAGCAGGTCGCGGACGACGCCGAAGCCGTACTCCCGCTCGAGCGGGCTGGCCCGGGCGAGGAGCACCCGGAACCCCAGCTCCTCCGCGCGGACCCGGGTGGCGTCGAGCAGGCTGGTCTTGCCGATCCCGGCCGGCCCCTCGATCACCAGCGCTCCGCCGCGGCCGGCCGCCGCGGCGGCCAGGACCGCCGTCACCGCGCCGAGCTCGGCGCTCCGCTCCAGGAGCGGCTCGGCGGCGGCTGTGGCGGCCGTACGGGTCATCGACCCAGAACGCTAGGGGCGATCCCCGACGTGGGACAGGGGCGTCGTCGCGTGGACTGGCGGCATCGTCCCGCCCCGTCCGGAGGCCGTCATGCCCCTGCACTCCCCGCTGACCCCCGTCGACGTCCCGGACGTCGACCTGCCGACGTTCCTGCTCGAGGGGGCTTCCGCCCGCGGCACCCGGCCCGCCTACGTGGACGGGCCCACCGGGCGCACCCTCTCCTTCGCCGCGCTCGGTGCGGCGGCCCACCGGTTCGCCGCCGGCCTGGCCGCGCGCGGCTTCGGCCGCGGGGACGTGCTGGCGGTCCTCGCCCCCAACCTGCCGGAGTGGCCGGTGGCGATGCTGGGCGCCCAGCTGGCCGGCGGCGCGATCACCCCGGTGAACCCGCTGTGGACCCCGGAGGAGATCGCCGCCCAGCTGCGCGGGTCCCGCGCCCGGGCCGTGGTCACGGTCGGCCCGTTCGTCGCCGCGGCCCGCGCGGCGGCACCGGGGCTCGAGGTGGTCGTCGTGGGGGAGGCCCCGGCGGGGACGACGCCCTTCGCCGCGCTGGTGTCGACGACCGCCCCGCCCCCGGACGTGCGGATCGACCCGGCCACCGACGTGGCCGTGCTGCCCTTCTCCTCCGGCACCACGGGGCTGCCCAAGGGGGTACGGCTGACCCACCGCAACCTGGTGGCGAACGTGGTGCAGACCCGCGCGGTCCTCACCCCGGCCCCGGACGACGTGATGATCGGCCTGCTGCCGTTCTTCCACGCGGCCGGGTTCTGCTCGTCGATCTGCCTGACCCTGCGGGCCGGGGCGACGGTCGTGACGCTGCCGCGGTTCGACCTGGAGGCCTGCCTGCGGCTGGTCGAGGCCCACCGGGCGACGCTGCTGCCGGCCGCGCCGCCGGTGGTGCTCGGGCTGGCCCGCTCCCCCGCCGTCGACCGGTACGACGTCTCCTCGCTGGAGCTGGTGATCTGCGGGTCGGCGCCGCTGCCCGGGGCCCTGGAGAGCGAGTGCGCCCGCCGGCTGGGCTGCACGGTCGGGCAGGTGTACGGCCTGACCGAGACCAGCCCGGTCCTGTCGATCTCCCGCCGGGACGGCGCCGGGCACACCCCCGGCGCGGTCGGCACGCTCGTCCCCTCGACCGAGGTGCGCCTGGTCGACCCGCTCACCGGCGCGGAGGTGCCGGCCGGGACGACCGGCGAGCTGCACGTGCGGGGCCCGCAGGTGATGGCCGGCTACCTGGACGACCCGCCGGCGACCGCCGCCGCGATCGACGCCGAGGGCTGGTTCCGCACCGGGGACCTGGGCACGGTGACGGCGGACGGCGAGGTCGTCGTGGTCGACCGGGTCAAGGAGCTGATCAAGGTCAGCGGGTTCCAGGTCGCCCCGGCCGAGCTGGAGGCGCTGCTGGTCACCCACCCCGCCGTCGCCGACGCCGCGGTGGTCGGCCGTCCCGACGAGCGGACCGGGGAGCGGCCGGTGGCCTACGTGGTCGCGCGCGGCCCGCTGGACCCGGCCGAGGTGATCGGCTGGGCGGCCGAGCGGACGGCGGGGTACAAGCGGCTGGCCGAGGTGGTGGTGGTCGAGGCGGTGCCGCGCTCACCGGCCGGCAAGGTCCTGCGCCGGGTGCTGCGCGACCGCGCGGCGGCGCCGGTGTGACCCCGGTGCCGCCGGGGGTCAGCGCCGGGCGGGGGCGCCGGGCGGGGTGCGCGGGTGCGGCACCGCCGGCCCGGCGGGGGCGCCGGGCACCAGCCCCTCGCGGACGGCGTACGTGGCCGCCCGGGTGCGCGAGGCCAGCCCGAGCTCGGCCGGGATGTCGCTCACGTGGGTGCGCGCCGTCCGCTCGCTGACCCTGCAGCGGCTGCACAGCCGGCCCTGGATCTCCGGCAGGTGCGCCCGCCGGTCGCCGTCGCCGTCCAGGAAGAGCTCGGTGGCCGAGCGGGCGGCGTCGAGGACGGCGTCGCGCCGCCGCAGCTCCTGGGCCGGGCCCTCGGTCACCGGCGGCACCCGCTCACCCGTAGCGACGGCCGCGTGCATCGAGACGACATCGACCGCAACTCGTGGTGTCGGGCAGCCCGGCGCGCAGCTGCTGCGCCGCAGCCCCGGATGGGTGCACGATGCCGCCGGGACCCGCTCCGGGAGGCGCCGCGGGCCCGGCCGGCGGCGGGAGGGCCGGGTGAACCTCGAGAAGGTGGTGTTCGGCTTCTTCGTCGTGCTCGCCGCCACCCTCAACTTCGGCTTCTTCCTCGGCGACATCGACGACCCGACGGTGCACAACCGCTACGAGCTGTTCGCCGCGGTCGTCGTCAACCTCATCGCCACCGTGCTCAAGTTCGGCGACCGCACGCAGATCGGCGCGGTGCACCTGGCCACGAGCCTGGTCGCCGACCTCCAGCTCATCGCCGCCGCCCTGGTGCTCGGCTACGCCACCTACGTCTCCACCGCGGGCCTGACCCCCGCCACGACGGCGAGCGTGGTGTCGCTGTCCGGAGGCGCGCTGCTGGCCAACCTCGTCTCGGTCGTGCTGCTGGTCGTGGAGACGGTGTCGTTCCACCGCGGGTGATCGGAGGGGTGTCGTGGGCAATCCCCTGCTGCTGTTCTGGTGGCGCCTCGTGCGGCAGGAGGACGACCGCCCGCCGGCCCGCACCTCCCGGCTGCTGGCGTCCGCCGCGTCGGGCACCGAGGCGTCGGCCCCGGTGTTCCTCGTGCTCCGGCGGATGCGCGCACCCCTCATCGTGCTGATCGTGATCTTCGCCGTGAGCGTGCTCGGCCTGACCCTGGTCCCCGGCGAGGACGCGGCCGGCCGCCCGTACCGGATGGGGTTCTTCGACGCGTTCTACGTGATGAGCTACACCGCGACGACGATCGGCTTCGGGGAGCTCCCGCACCCCTTCACCCCCAGCCAGCGGATGTGGGTGACGGTCTCGATCTTCCTGAGCGTGATCGGCTGGGCGTACGCCATCGGGTCGCTGCTGGCCCTGCTGCAGGACCGCGCGTTCCGCGCGGCGCTGGCCCTCCAGCACGTCACCCGCAAGGTCGGCCGGCTGGGCGAGCCGTTCCTCCTGCTGGCGGGTTACGGGCGTGCCGGGGAGCTGCTCGCGCACGCGCTCGACCGGCTCGGCCGCCGCTTCGTGGTGCTCGACCGCGCACCGGAGCGGATCGACGACCTGGAGCTGGACTCCTTCCACGCCGACGTCCCGGCCCTGGCCGGTGACGCCCGGGATCCGGGCCACCTCGCCGTCGCGGGCCTGGGCTCCCCTTCGTGCGAGGCGGTCGTGGCGCTCGCCGACGACGACGAGGCCAACCTCACCGTCGTCATGGCCGCGGCCCTGCTCCGCCCGGACCTGCCGGTGATCGCCCGCGCCACGTCCCCGGCGATGGCCGAGCGGATGCGGGCCTTCGGCGACCCCACCGTGATCAACCCGTTCGACCGGTACGGCGACCACCTGTGCCTGGCGCTGCGCGCCCCGGCCACCTACCAGCTGCTCACCTGGTTCGAGGGCGGGCCGGGCGCGGGGCTGCCCGCCCGCGGCCGCCCGCCGGGCGGCGGCCGCTGGGTGGTCTGCGGGTACGGCCGGCTGGGCCGGTCGCTGGCCGCGGACCTGCGCACGCAGGGCCTGGCGGTCACCGTCGTCGACCCGGCCCCGGGCGCGGCCGACGAGGACCTCGTGGTGGGCGACGGCGTCGACCCGGACGTGCTGGCCCGCGCGGGCCTGGCGACCGCGGTGGGCTTCGTCGCGGGCACGGACAACGACGCCACCAACCTGTCCCTGGTGGCCGCAGCCCGCCGGGGCAACCCGGGGCTGTTCGTCGGCGCCCGGCAGAACCGGTCGCCCAGCGCCCCGCTGTTCGCCGCGATGGGGGTCGACGCCCTGCTCGTGCCGACCGAGGTGGTCGCCCGTGAGGTGTACGCGCAGCTGGCCACCCCGCTGCTGTGGCGCTTCCTCCGGGAGATGCCGCGGGAGGGGGACGCCTGGGCGGCGCAGCTGATCGAGCGCCTCACCGATGTGTGCGGCCGGCACCTGCAGGCCCTGTGGACGGTGCCGCTGACCGCGCAGGCGGCTCCGGCGCTGACCGGGTGGCTCGCCGCCGGCGGCGCCCGCCTCGGGGACCTGCTGCGCAACCCCGAGGACCGCGACCGGCCGCTGCACGCGCTGGTGCTGCTGGTCCTCCGCGACGGGTCCGCCACCCTGGCGCCCGGCCCGGGATTCGTGCTCGCCCCGGGGGACGAGCTGCTGCTGGCCGGGTGGGCCGCCGCCCGCCGCGCGCTCGCGACCACGCTCGCGGTGGACGCCGTCCGGGAGTACGTGGTCACCGGGCACCGGGTGCCGGCCGGCTGGGTGTGGCGCCGGCTGAGCCGCGACGCCCGGCCGGACCCGCGGACCTCCCCGGACCGGTCCGGCGTCCCCCGCTGAACCCCGGTGGCCAGCGGTGCGCCGGCGCCGGGACCTGAACCCGTCCGGCGAGTGCGTCGTCAGCCGGCGAGCAGGTCGTCCAGCACATCCGGGCTCGAGATGAACCCGTACTCGGCGGTCAGCTCGGCGAGGCGCCGGAGCTGGTCCTCGTCGATGGTGGGATCCCAGCCGGGCAGGGTGACCTCCTCACCGATGCCGTCCGGGAGGTCGAGGTACTCGTCGAGGGCCGCACGGGCCTCGTCGGGGTTGTCCGTGGCGTAGCGCAGGGACTCCTCGAGCGCCTCGGTGAAGCGCTGGGTCACCTCGGGCTGCTCCTGGGCCTGGGTCTCGGTCGTGAACCACCCCGCGAAGGGAGCACCGGCGTTCATCGCGGCGTAGCTGACGGGCAGCGGGCGGGCGCCGTCCCGTGCCGCCAGCGTGGTGAACGGCTCGGCCATCACCGCCGCGTCCACCTGCCCGCCGGTCAGGGCCGACGGCATGTCGGGGATCGCGATCTCCACGAACTGGACCTGGTCGGCGTCAACGCCCTGGGCGTCCAGCGAGGCGCGCACGGCGACCTCGGTGATGCCGGCCAGGGTGTTGATGGCGACCCGCCGGCCCACCAGGTCCTCGACCGTCCCGATGGACGCATCGGTGGCCATCATCTGGCCGGACCCGTCGTCGAGCACGTCCTCCGACGCGCGCGCCCCGATGGCGACCAGGTCGAGCGGCAGGCCCCGGTCGCGGGCGATGAGCATGCTCACGATGTTGGAGAAGCCGAACTGGTACTCACCGGCGACGACGGCCGGCACGATCGCAGCTCCCCCCTGGGCCTGCTGCGTGCTCACCTCGATCCCGCGGTCGGCGAAGAAGCCCTGCTCGATGCCCAGGTACAGCGGCGCGACGTCGATGATGGGGATGATCCCGACCGTGACCTCGGTCAGCTCCTCCGGGGAGGCGGCGTCCGGCTGGGCGCCGTCACCGCAGGCGGTGGGCCCGAGAAGTGCCAGCACCGCCAGGGGGGTCAGGACCACGGATCTCGCGCGACTGCGCCGGGGCATGGTGCTCCTCTCCCCCACCACGTGCGGGCGGGCCGGAGTCACCGATTGTCACCAGACCGCGCGGGCGCGGTCGCGGCCGCCCGCGCTTTCCACCCGATCGTGCGGCCCCCGGGGGAACGCACCGTGGTCAGCGGACGGCGGCCAGTCGACGCACGACGGCCTCGGCGGCCAGCCTCGCCGCCTCGGCGAACAGGTGGTCGCCCTCGGCCGCAGATGCCGCGGCGGGGTCCCCGAGATAGCCCTGCGGCGTGGTCCGTCGGGCGTGGCCGGCTCCTCGACGCCACACGGCCAGGTCAGCGGCACCGAGCCCGGTGGGCCGCAGCGTGCGCCGGGTCTCCTCACGGACCAGGTCCGGGCAGCTCACCATCATCATGGCGCTCTCCCAGCGACCGGCGTGGACGTCGATCCCGGCTCCGGCCCGGGCGGGGCGTTCGCCCGCCGGATCGGTGACGGTGAGGTGCGGGTCGTCGGGGGACAGCCCCAACCGTGCGACCAGCGCGGGGTCGGCGACGAAGCTGACGTCGACGCCGGTCCGCTCAGCGGCGAGCCGGGCACCGGCGTGCACCGTCTCGTTGTGCAGCGCGTCCCCGTGGCCGGAGAAGCAGAAGACGGACCCGAAGCCGTCGCGTGCCATCCCGGCGACGAGGTCGGCCATCACCTCCCGGATGATCTCCGGGCGCACCGAGTACGACGCCGGGAACCCCGCCGAGACGACGTTGACCCCCCAGTAGAACGGTGGCACGACGAGCGCCTCGACACCGCGGCCGGCGAGGGCCGCACGCACCTCCTGGAGGTGCGCCGACGGGAGGTAGACGTCGGTGCCCGTCGGCAGGTGCGGGCCGTGCTGCTCGAGGACGCCGAACGCCCACAGCAGCACCGCCCCCCTCCGGGCGGCCCGTTCCACCTCGTACCAGGTCAGCTCCGCCGTGGTGCCCCCGAAGACGTCGACGGTGCCGGCACGAGCCCCTCGACCTGCGTGCTCGGCGGTCATGGCGGCTCCTCGCTCGTCTCGGGTCGGCCGAGCGGGCACGCTAGCAAGCGCGTCGCAAGCCGTCGCCGCACCTGCCTGCGCGCGGTCCACGCGCCCCCGCTCGGGTCGGGCCGGCGTCGGGGTCAGGGCGCCGTCCGGGCCAGCACCGCGGCCCGGCCGCTGACCTCGGGTGTGCGGGGCAGCACCGTGCGGACGTAGGACCGCGCGGCGGCCGCCGTCCCCACGTCGCCGCCGGCCTGCTCGGAGAGGAACCAGCGGTGCTCCAGCACCTCGTGGAACAGCTCGGCCGGCGCCAGCCGCCCGGCGAGCTCCGGCGGCGTCGCCGCCACCACGGGCGCCCACACCTCGGCCAGCCAGCGCTGCCCGGCGACCTCCTCGGGCACGGGCACGCCGGCCCGCCGCTCCAGCTCGGCCCGGTGGCGGTGCAGGTCGTGCAGCAGCCGGCGGGCCTGGTTCTCGCCGACCTCCAGGCCGGTGAGGCGGGCCAGCTCCCGCCGGTGCCGGTCGGGCCCGGAGACGCGCGTGCGCACGCGCAGCCGGCTGCCGCCGGGGCCGGTGACCAGCTCCACCTCGCCGGCGTCGAAGCCGAGGTCGCCCAGCTGCCGCACCCGCTGCTCGACCTGCCGGCGCGGGTCCTCGGGTGCGAGCGGCTCGTCGCGGGTGACCTCCGCCCACAGCGCGTCGTGGGCCACGCGCAGCCCCTCGGCCGTCGTCACCGGGTCGACGCCGGCCGGCAGCAGCCCCCGGGCGGCGAGGTCGGCCAGCTCGGCGGCGACCCGCTCCACGGCCAGGGCGACGTCCGCCCGTCGCTGCTCGGCGGTGAGGACGGGGTGCCGCTCCGCGGTCTCGGCGTCCACCAGGTGCGCCGCGGGCCTGCCGGCGTCGGCGCGGAAGAGGGTGTTCGACAGCGAGCAGTCGCCCCACACCACCCCGGCCAGGTGCAGCCGGACCAGCAGGGCGGCCACCGCCTCGAGCAGCTGGGCCACCGACGGGCTGCCCAGGGCGACCCGGCCGGAGGAGAAGAGGTAGCGGGAGGAGACCGACCAGTCGAGGTAGCGGGTGACCAGCACCGCCGGCAGCCCCTCCCCCCGGTCGACGCAGACCCCGAGCACCTCGACGGCGGGCAGGCCCTCCTCGGCGAACCCGGTGAGCAGGGCGTACTCCCTGCGGGCCAGCTCCTCCGGCATCTCCTTGAGCGCGTAGGCCGAGCGACCGCCCGCGGCCGTGTCCCCGGCGTGGTCCGCGGCGACGAAGCGGACGACGTGCCGGGACACGCCGCGCTGCGGCACGTCGAGGACGAGGTCGCCGGGCCAGTCGGCGAGCGGGCGGGCCCACGGCAGCGCCAGCAGGCCGGCGGCTGCGGCGGCCGGGGGGCGGAACAGGAAGCGCATGGCGGACCTCGCGGGCGACGGTGGCGGACGGCGACGTGCGCACCACGGCGTGCGGTCGGGCGAATGCTGCCAGTGGCGGACCGCGGCACGGGGCGTTTCGGTCGCCGATTCGTCATGACGTCTGTCTCACCCGGGGGCCGGGTGGAGTCCCTCGTGCGAGGGGGCCTCGCACGATGGACTCCGCTCACCGGTGCTGCGGACGACGAAGGGCCCGCCCTCCACGTGGAGGACGGGCCCGCCGTCTGCGCGTGCACCCGAAGGGATTCGAACCCCTAACCTTCTGATCCGTAGTCAGATGCTCTATCCATTGAGCTACGGGTGCGTGCTGTTCAGTTGTCGTGCGCGGAGGCTCCGGGATTTGAACCCGGGATGGGGGTTAACCCAAACCGCATTAGCAGTGCGGCGCCATAGACCGGACTAGGCGAAGCCTCCCGGGGTCCGAGTCCCCCCGGAACCACCGAGGACAGAGACTACCAGCGCCCCGGGAGGGAGTCGCAGCCCGGCCCCGCCCCCCGCGGTCGTTCAGGCCGCGACCGGCTCGGCCGCGCGCCCGGCGGCCCGCGACCCGCGCCGCCGGCCCGGCACCAGGGTGAGCCCGACCGCGGCCGCCGCGCCGGCCGTGGCCAGCAGCAGGCTGCCGTCCACCCCGGCCCGGGTCTCGATCAGCGCGCCGCCGACCGCGGCGCCGACCGCCGAGGCGCCCGTGGCCATCGTCGACAGCCAGGTGAACGCCTCCGTGGTGGCGTGCCGGGGGGCGATGACGCCGACCAGCGAGTTCTGCACGGTCAGCGTCGGGGCGATCGCCGTCCCGCCGAGGAACAGCAGGGCGCCGAGCACCCACGGGCTCGAGGCCGCGGCCAGCGGGGCCAGGCCGATCGTCACGCCGAGCAGCAGCCACCGGTACTGGCGCGGGAGCGAGGCGCTCACCACGCGGGCGCCGAACCACAGCCCGCCGGCCACCGAGCCCAGCGACCACAGCGCGAGGAGCACGCCGGAGAGCCCGGGCGAGCCGACCTCGTCGGCGAACGCCGGGATCGCCACCTCGAGCGCGCCGAAACCGACCATGAGCGCCGCCCCGCTCGCCAGCACGCGCGGCATGCCGGGCGCCAGCACCGTCGCCAGGGGCCCGGAGCGGTGCACCGCGGGCGTCGGCGCCCAGGAACGCAGGGCCCGGACCGTGGCGATGCCGACCGCGCCCGCGGTCGCCAGCACGCCGGCCAGGCCGACCGCCCAGGCCGGCCCGACCAGCACGGCGAGCGCGGCGACGAGCGTGGGGCCGGCGACGAAGACCAGCTCGGTGCCCGTGGCGTCCAGCGCGAAGGCGCTGGAGCGCACCCGCGGGTCGACCTGCGACCACAGCGCGCGCACCGTGCCCGACACCAGCGGGGTGGCCGCGCCGGCCAGCGCCGAGGCGGCCAGCACCAGCGGGGTGGGGGCGGCCCCCAGCACGGCGGCGACGAGCAGCCCGAGCGCCAGCGGGTACACCCCGGCCTGGGTCAGCAGCACCGGGCGCGGCGAGCGGCGGTCGGCCAGCCGGCCGAGAACCGGCGCCATCCCGGCCATGGCGAGGCCGTAGGTGGCCGCCGCGAGGCCGGCCAGGGCGTAGGAACCGGTCTGCTGCTGCACCATGAGCAGCAGCGCGAGCGGCACCATGGCGGAGGGGAGTCGGCCGGCGAACCCGGCCCCGAGCAGCACCGGGGCCGACGGCAGGCGCCAGACGGCGAGGTACGAGCGCACGACGGGTCCACTTCACGAGAAGGCGGAAGAGTAGGGGGTCAAACTCCGTTGACCCCCTACAAGTTAGGGACGGGAAGGTAGGCAGTCAAATGTGTGACGCTACCTACAGCCCCGTCGTGCCCCGGTAGGGGGTCCGGCGTGGACTACGACACCTTCGGCTCGAACGCGGTCGAGCTGGCGATCGACCTCGCCAACACCGGGCGGGACGCGCCGGACTGGGCCGCGCGGTTCCTCCGTGGGCACGACGAGTGGTTCGAGGGCACGACGGACTTCACCCTGTCGCCGGGCGAGACCGCCCGCGCCGGGGAGACCGCCGACCTGGTGCGG
The DNA here is from genome assembly GCF_003428645.1 of Geodermatophilus marinus. GTDB lineage: Bacteria > Actinomycetota > Actinomycetes > Mycobacteriales > Geodermatophilaceae > Geodermatophilus. The sequence goes on from NZ_QVQH01000004.1 coordinate 253,052, forward strand.
GCGGTGGCCCTGGCCGGCTCGCGGCAGGAGGTCATGGACCGGCTCAACGCCCTCCTGGCCCGGGCCCGCCCGCGGCCCTACGCCACCGACCACGACGGCGAGCTGCACCTGCACTACGCCCGGCCGGACGCCCCGCTGCTCGAGCAGCTGACCACCACGGTCGCCATGGGCCTGTCGCAGGTCGTGGCCCAGCACGGCTGGCAGCGGCTGGGCGTCTGCTCGGCCGAGGGGTGCGAGGACGTCTACGTCGACACCTCGCGCAACGCCAGCCGGCGGTACTGCTCCAACACCTGCGCCAGCCGCTCCACCGTCGCGGCCTACCGCGCCCGCCGGAAGGCCTGAGCGGCGTGGATTCGTCGAGGTGACGCACACGGACCCACTCCGCTCCCTGGACACCTGGCTGCACGCCCGGATCGGCGCCCTCCCCCACTCCCCGGCCGACCGGTGGCTGCGCCGGCTGACCACCGCCGCCGACCACGGCCGGCTGTGGATGGCCGTCGGGCTGCTGCTCGCGGCACGCGGCGGGCCGCCCCGCCGGGCGGCGGTGCGCGGGCTCGGGTCGATGGCGGTCTCCAGCGCCCTGGTCAACGCCGTCCTCAAGCGGGTCTTCGGACGCCGCCGCCCCGACCTCTCCGGCCACCCCGTGGAGCGCCTGCTGCGCCACCACCTGACCACCCACTCGTTCCCCAGCGGGCACTCGGCCTCGGCCGGCGCGTTCGTCACCGGGGTGGCGCTGGAGTGCCCGCCGGCCGGTGCGCTGCTGGCGCCGCTCGCCCTGGCGGTCGGCTACTCCCGGGTGCACGTCGGCGTGCACTTCCCCGGGGACGTCGTCGCGGGGCTCGCCGTCGGCTCGGCCGTGGCGGCCGCCGGCCGCTGCCTGCCCACCGGCGCGGCCCTTGACCCAGCGGAGTGGCGTGCGCGTCACTACGGTCCTGAGCAGGGGTGACCCGGGTCGATCCGGGGCACCCGTGGTCCGCACGCACACCCGACGGAAAGAGGTCAACCATGTTGCTCCGCCGGATCGCCCGGCCGTTGCTCGCCTCGTCGTTCGTCTACGGCGGCATACAGACGCTGCGCAAGCCGCAGGACCGGGTGCCGGGCGCGCGCCCCATCGTCGAGGCGGTCGCCGAGCAGGCCGACAAGCAGCTGCCGGTCGAGGTCCCCCGGGACGTCGAGCAGTGGGTGAAGGCCGACGCCGCGGTCAAGGTCGCCGCCGGCAGCATGCTGGCCCTGGGCAAGCTGCCCCGGCTCTCGGCGCTGCTGCTCACCGTCAGCGTGGTGCCCACGACGCTGGCCGGGCACCGGTTCTGGGAGCACGAGGACCCCGACGAGCGGTTCGGCCAGCTGGCGGACTTCCTGAAGAACACCAGCATGCTCGGCGGCCTCCTGCTGGCCACCGCCGACACCGCGGGGCGCCCGTCGGTGGGCTACCGCGCGCGCCGCGCGGCCCGGCTGGCCTCCGAGACCACGGAGAAGAACCTGGCCCAGGCCCAGAAGCGCGCCGCCAAGGCCTCCCAGCGGGCGACCAAGGCGCAGAAGAAGGCCACCCGCACGGCCGGGAAGAAGGCCGGCAAAGGCACCGCGAAGAGCACCGCGAAGGTCTTCAGCTGAGCGACCCGCTCCCGCCCGCGGCCGCGCTCCGGAGGATCGCCTTCCTCCTGGAGCGCGCCCGCGAGCCCACGCACCGGGTCGCGGCGTTCCGCACCGCGGCCGCGGTGGTCGACGGCCTCGGGCCCGAGGAGCTCGACCGGCGCATCCGCACCCGGACGCTCACCGACCTGCGCGGCATCGGCCCGAAGACCGGGGCGGCGATCGTGCAGGCCCACGCCGGGGAGGTGCCCGAGTACCTCGCCCGCCTGGAGGAGGCCCACGCCGAGCTGGTGCCGCTGGCCGACGACGTCGCCGGGTACCGCGCCGCGCTGCGCGGCGACCTGCACGCGCACTCGGACTGGTCCGACGGCGGCAGCCCGATCCGCGAGATGGCCGAGGCGGCGCTCGCGCTCGGACACGACTACCTGGCCCTCACCGACCACTCGCCGCGGCTGACCGTCGCCAACGGGCTCTCCCCCGAGCGGCTGGAGCGCCAGCTCGACGTGGTCGCGGAGCTCAACGAGGAGCTGGCGCCCTTCCGGGTCCTCACCGGCATCGAGTGCGACATCCTCGTCGACGGGTCCCTCGACCAGACCGAGGAGCTGCTCGCCCGCCTGGACGTCGTGGTGGCCAGCGTGCACTCCGACCTGCGGGCCGACAGCGCCGCCATGACCGCGCGGATGCTGGCCGCGGTCGAGAACCCGCACACCGACGTCCTCGGGCACTGCACCGGCCGGCTGCTGGTCCCCCGCGAGCAGCGGGAGGGCCGCCGCCAGCGCCCCCGGCCGGAGAGCACCTTCGACGCCGAGGCGGTGTTCGGCGCCTGCGCCGCGCACGGCACCGCCGTCGAGATCAACTCCCGGCCCGAGCGGCTGGACCCGCCGCTGCGGCTGCTGGCGCTCGCCCTCGAGCTCGGCTGCGAGTTCGCGATCGACACCGACGCGCACGCCCCCGGTCAGCTCGACTGGCAGGGCAACGGCTGCGAGCGGGCGGTGGAGGTCGGCGTCCCCGTGGACCGCGTGGTCAACACCCGGACGGCGGCGGATCTGCTGGCCTGGACGCGGATGTGAAGGGGACCAGCCCCCCTGCCTCACCGGTGACACGCGGGCTGACCGCGGTCGCCGCTCTGGCCGTCGTCCTGACGCTCGACACGGTCGCCGCCGCACGTCCGTGGCCGCTGGTCGTCGTCGGCGTGCTCGACGAACCCGCGCACCTCCTGACGGCGTGGCTGCTGCTCACCGCCCTGCTGCCCGAGCGGCACCGGGACCTCTTCCCGTGGGCGTTGCTCGCCGCCGTGCTCATCGACCTCGATCACGTGCCGCTGTACCTGTGGGGCGTCGGCGCGGTGACCGAGTTCGGGCGGCCGGTCACCCACTCGCTCAGCCTCGTGGTGGTGCTGCTGGCGCTCTCGTGGACCGGTCGGCGGCTGCGGACCCCGTTGGGCGGCCTGGCCCTCGGGGTGCTGGTGCACCTGGCGCGGACCTCGCGACGGGTCCGGGGGTGCCTCTTCTCTGGCCGCTGAGCGAGACCAGCCTGCTGGTGCCGCACCAGGTCTACGTGGTGACGCTGTGCGTCGTCACCACGGTCGCCGTCCTGCGCCCAGGACCGTACCGCGGGGATGGCACGGCGTTGGTCCAGTACCCCGCCGAGGACCCGGGTGAGACAGGCGGTTTCGGTACGCCTTGGCTAGCGAATCGAAACGGAGAGTGACAAAGCGCCGTGGGCGCCTTCGTTGCGACCCAGATCACCTTGACCGGGACGCAGTCGCTGTTCAAGGTCCCGGTCCGGACCGCGGAAGGCCTGATGCCTGCCCGGAGGTCCTGGCACAGCTCACATGACGGACACGGGGGCCTCAGGTGGTCGGCGTCAGCCTTGCGCTGCCGCCTGGTGACGCAGTGTCACCAGGCGCGCTTGCTGATGAGGGCTGTCCTGACATCGCCGGGACCCCTACGGGCTGGTCCTGGCGCGGCCGCGTGATCACGGCACTGCTCTTCCTGCTGGGCGGCTGGCTGCTGCTCACCGCCCTGGCGGGGCCGGCACTCGCTCACGACCGCACGACCGGGACCACGCACCACTCGGGGGTGCGGTGGGACCCGCCGGCGCAGACGGGCCCACCCGCGGTTGAGCCGCAGCATCCCGAGGCGCCGGGTCCCGACGGGGAGCCGGCCACCGGGTCCGAGGACGTCAGCGAACCGGTCGTCGCGGAGCCGCCCGTGGCCGAGCCGCCCGCGGCCGAGCCGCCCGCGGCCGAGCCGCCCGTGGCCGAGCCGCCGGTGACCGAGCCGCCCGTGGCCGAGCCGCCCGTGGCCGAGCCGCCCGTGGCCGAGGCCCCGGCCAACGATCCTGCGGACACCGGCGAGCCGCACCCGACGGACCCCGTCCCCGGCCCCGGGGGATCCACCACCCCGGACACCGCACCCGGCGCCACCACCGGCACCGGCACCGGCACCACCGGTACGACCACCGGGACCACCGGCACCACCACCGGCACCGGCACCACCACCGGGACCACCACCGGCACCGGCACGACCACCGACGCCGGCACCGGAGCGGCGGGGGTCGAGCCCACCGAGCAGGTCCCGGCCGCGACCAGGTCGACGACCACGAGCCCGGCGGCGACCCCGACAGCGGATCCGGCGACCGTGGCACCCCTTCCGGCCGCCTCCTCGCCGATCACCGGTACGTCGGCCCCGGCGAACGCCCTGCCGTCGGCCCAGGTCACCGGGGACGCCGCTCCCTGCACCGCGCCGGCTGCCGGCCCCACCGCCCACCCGGCCCGGCACCTGCGGGCGGGGACGCCCGGCGCCGCCGCGTCGTCCGGCACGCGGGCCGCGGATCCTCGGACGGTGCCCGGGCTCGTCACGGACGCCCCGGCCGACGTCCTGACCGCACCACTCCCGATCGCCCCCGTGCAGCCGGCCGAGCCGGGTGGAACTCCCCTCCCGCCAGCTCCGCAGGCACCCACCGCTCCGGGCTGCCCGACGACGACGTCCTCGGTCGTCTGCGCCGGTGGGTCCGGCCACGGCAGCGGCTCGGAGTCAGAACTGGCGGTGGCGGCCGGCGGCTTCATGGCATCGCTGGCGACGGCGTCGTCCCGCTCGGCCTGGAACACCGCCGCCCTCGTCGTCGGCGGTGCCGACGACCCGGGCGCCCGCCCGGACTGACCGTCGAGTAGCGGTCCGGCGCCCCCGAGCGGGGCACCGCGACGGTTCGCAGCACGGCGGCCACGGCCCTGCCGGCCGCACACCCGGTATCCGCGTCCCGCTCCTGCCTCCCGACCTGCCCGCCGCCCGGCGGCGCTCGTCGAGGACCTCGAAGGGACGCAGGTCCTGCACCGCCTCCACGCCATCGGCGCCCGGAACTGATCCGGGTCACCGTGGGCGGCCCCGGCGACGCCTGCCGTCGACCACGCCGCCGACCTGGGCACCCGCCCCTCTCCCCGGGGACGCGGCCCAGGCACCCGCACCCGAACCGGCACCACCCGACACCACGGGGCTCTCATGACCGTCATCGCGCTCGACAGCGCAACCCTCGACCGGGCCGACGCCCGGCAACACCCACCGACCGTGCCCGCACCGCGCACCGGCCGGAGCACACCCACCCGGCCGGTCGCGATCACCAGCGCCCGCGCCGGCGCCGACCTCGAGGTGGCGATACCGGCGTACAACGAGGCCTCGCGGCTCCCGCGGACCCTGGAACGCACGGTGGAGTTCCTCCGCGACCAGCCGTGGTCCTCGCGCGTCGTGGTCGTCGACAACGGCAGCTCGGACGACACCGCCGGGGTGGCACGGGCGGTGGCGCGTTCCGCCGACCCCCGCGTGCCCGTCGAGGTCGTGGGGTGCGCTCGCCCGGGCAAGGGCGCGGCGGTGCGGCGGGCCCTGCTGAGCAGCCGCTCCCGCTTCGTCGGCTTCTTCGACGCCGACCTCGCGACCCCGGTGGAGACCCTCACCACCGCGATGGAGCACCTCGAACGGGGCGCGGCGGCGGTGATCGCCTCCCGGCACACGCCGGGGGCGTGCTTCGTCGAGACCCAGCCCGCGGGGCGCCGCCTCGGCGGTGCGGCCTTCCGCCTCCTGACCCGCAACATCGTCAAGGGCGTGCACGACACCCAGTGCGGGTTCAAGTTCTTCGAGCGGCACGCCGTCACCCATGCCCTCGTGAACTGCCGGGTCACCGGGTTCGCCTTCGACGTCGAGCTCCTCCGGTGCCTGCAGGGCAGCGGTTTCGACATCGTGGAGCTCCCGGTCGCGTGGAGCCACGCCGGCGAGTCCTCCTTCCACCCGCTGCGCGACGGCGTCGCCAGCTTCGGCGCGGTGCTGCAGATGCAGCGCGCGGCCGCCCGGTGGGCGTCGTGACGGCGACCGCCGCGGACCTCCGGGCCCGCCGCATCCTGGTCCTCAACTGGCGCGACGTCCGGCACCCGGAGGCCGGGGGCGCCGAGCAGTACATCCACCAGATCGGCATGCGCTGGGCGCGGGCCGGCGCCGAGGTCACCTGGTTCACCGCGCGCGCGCCGGGGCAGGCCGAGCACGAGCACCTGGACGGCATGCACGTGCACCGCGCGGGCGGCCCGCTGTCGGTCTACCCCCGCGCGGCGGCCCGGCTGCTGCGCAGCCAGGGACGCTTCGACGCGGTGGTGGACTGCCAGAACGGGATCCCGTTCTTCGCCCCGCTGTTCCTCCCGCAGGCCGTGCCCGTCGTCCAGGTCGTCCACCACGTCCACCAGGACCAGTTCGCCACCCGGTTCTCCCCGGCCATGGCGGCGGTGGGCCGCCTGCTGGAGGGCCCGGTCGCGCGGCGCGTCTACGCGCAGCGGGCCATCGCCGCGGTGTCGCCCTCGACCAGGTTCGAGCTCCGGCACCGGCTGGGCTTCCGCAACCCGGTCTTCGTGGTGCCGAACGGCACCGCCCCCGTGTCGTGGGCGCCGCGGGACCGCTCCCCCGACCCGCTGCTGGTCGTGGTCAGCCGGCTCGTGCCGCACAAGCGGATCGAGCTGCTGCTCGGCGCGCTGGCGACGACCACGGCCCGGATCCCGGGGCTGCGGGTGGAGATCGTCGGGGACGGCCCCGAACGGCACTGGCTCCAGGGCCTGGTCTCCGACCTCGGCCTGCGGTCGACCGTCCGGCTCCACGGCTACGTGTCCGCCGAGGTGCGCGACGAGCTGCTCTCCTCGGCCTGGCTCACCGCCTCGACCTCGGCCGCCGAGGGGTGGGGGTGCTCGGTGATCGAGGCGGCCGCGACGGGGGTCCCGTGCCTGGCGCTGAAGGTCCCCGGCATCCGCGATTCGGTCCTGCACGGCGAGACCGGGTGGCTGGTCGAGCGGCCGCAGGACCTGGGCACGGCGCTCGTCGCCGCGGTCGACCTCCTCGGGGAAGACGCCCGGGCAGAACGGATGGCCGCCGACTGCCGGGCGTGGGCCCGGTGCTTCTCCTGGGACCGCAGCGCCGACCTCCTGGCCGGGGTGGTCGTCGAGGAGATGCGCTCCACCGCCGCGCGCAGCCGGGGGCGCACGCCCGAGCGCCGGTCCGCGCGGTCGGACATGGCCGTCCTGGTCGGCTTCCGCCACACCGACCCCGCTGACGTCCGGACCGGGCTCCGTTCGACCGACGAGCTGGTCCAGCACGGCGACCGGACGTCGGTCGTCCTGACCGGTTGCGACGATTTCGACGCAGCCGTCGTCCTCGATCGGATCGGCGCCCGTGACGGCTCCCTGCAACTCGCCGACCGCCGCCTCCTGCTGGCCGGGCCCGAGGCGCCGCCGGCCCCTGCTCCCGGCGTGGAACACCTCGACATGGAGAAGAGCGCGTGACCCTCATCGACCAGACCCCTGCGCCGGCGGAGGAGACCTCCGGGCCGGGCGACCGGCAACGGACCCCGGCCTGGCGACGCACCGCCTCGCACCCCCTCGCCCTGGCCGGGGCCCTGGCGGCGCTGGCCATGGCCGTCCGCTCGGTCGGTCTGATGCGCAGCTTCGAGCTGTGGATCGACGAGATGCACTACGCCGACCTCGGCGCGTCCATCAGCCGGTGGGAGATGCCGGCCCTCGGCGACGGGCCGTTCTTCCTCCACCCGCCGGGCTCCTTCCTGGTCGAGGGCGGCGTGATCCGGCTGCTCGGCCTGGGGACCGGCGACAGCATGGAGCTCGTCTACGACCTCCGGTGGCTGATGGCTTCCCTGGGGGCGCTGTCCGTCGCCCTCGCCTTCCTCCTGCTGCGACGGGTCGCCGGCACCTGGCCGGCGGTCTTCGGCGCCCTGCTCCTGGTGTTCGAGCCCTTCGTGCTCCGCAACAACAGCCGGGTCTTCCTGGAGACCCCCGCGGTCGTCGCGGTCCTGGCGGGCCTGCTGCTGCTGGTCCGCCACGTCGACCGGCGGGAGCGGGGCCGTCCGCGGGCACGGCTGCTCCTGGCCGGGTTCCTGCTCGGGCTCGCCGTCCTCACCAAGGACGTCTTCGCCGTCTACGTCGTCCTCCCGGTGCTCCTTGCCGTGGCCTGGCGTCGGACCCTGCAGGTCCGGGAGGCCGCGACGGTGCTCGTGGGGATCGCCCTGCCCTACGCCCTCTACCTGATGACGCTCTGGCTCACCGGCTACCTGGGCCTGTGGGGCACCGCGAAGAGCGCCGGTGTGCTGCGGCTGATCGGCGCGGAGCAGACGACCGGCTTCAACGCCCCCGGGGCGCCCAGCCTCGCCGAGCGGCTCGTCGACCAGGCCCAGGCCTACGGCACGAGCTATCTGCTGCTGCTGCTGTGCCCGCTGGCCGGGCTGATCGCCGCGTGCAGCCGCCGCGCGGACCGGCGCCTGATCGGCCTGTCGGCCGTGGTGACGGGCGGGCTCGGTGCCTTCCTCGCGCTGTTCGGCACCTTCGAGGAGCACTTCGGCTACCCCGTCGTGGTGGCCGGCGTGCTCGCCCTCGCCGTCGCCGCCGCGATGGTGGTCGAGCACCGGCCGGGCCTGCGGACGGTGACCGTGACCGTGGCGTGCCTCCTGCTCGCCGCGGCGGCGTTCCTCGGTCTGCGGCTCGAGACCGAGGAGGACGACGGGTTCCGGAGCTTCCGGGCGTGGGCGGTGGCCGAGCTCCCCGCCGACGCCCGCGTCGGGGTCACCAACGACACGGCGGTGCGGGCCTTCCGGGACGACGACCGGTTCGGCCCCTGGTCCACCGCGGCGCAGTTGACCGCGAACGGGGCGGAGTACGTGCTGACCGTGAGCCTGCCCACCGAGCAGGGCTACGCCCGCGCCACCCCGGAGCTGCTCGTGTGGCTCGAGGCGAACGGCGAGCCGCTGTTCCGGCACGCGGGGCCGACCAACGGCGAGACGGTGCTGTGGTCCGTCGACGAGGACGACCTCGCCGCGGCGGCCGCGCTGGGGATCGGCGGCCCTCCCCCGCCGCCCGTCGACGCCGGCACCGCCGGCGAGGCGGTGCCCGAGGCGGGTGACCGTGGCACGCCATGACCTCGGGCGGCGGGCCCCCGGCCGTGGCCGCCGTCGGAACGCACTGGCGCTCGTCGTCACGGTGCTCGCGGCCGCGGCCGCCGGGGCCGCGATCGTGTCGGGTCGGCCGGCGGACGTGCCCGGGTCACCGGACCCGGTGGTCGCGGACGCGGGCACCGGCCTGGCGTTCGGCGTGCTGGGGTCCCGCTGCGACCCGGAGCGGGTCGACGCCCTGAGCGAGGCCGGGGTGCGCTACGCCGAGATGGGCCTGAGCTGGGCGTCGTTCGAGCCGGTGCCCGGCGAGTACGACCTGGGCTACGCCGCCTACGTCCGCCGGCACATCGACGAGTGCGACCGCGCCGGGATCGGCGTGGTGTTCACGCTCGGGCTGCACTCGGCCCCTGGCTGGGTGGCGGAGCTGCCCGGCGGTGCCTACGTGAACCAGCACGGTGACCGGGGAGACCGGTACGCGCCGAACGTGGTCTTCAGCCAGGCGGTCCGGGACGCCGTCGCCGAGTACCTCGCCGCGCTGGACCGGGCCGTCGGCCTGGATCGGGCCGCGGCGATCCGCGTGGGCACCGGCATCCACGGCGAGCTGGGCTACCCGGGCGGCGAGTCCTCCGGGTACAACCCGTTCTGGGCGTTCGACGCGGCCGCCCAGGAGGGGGTGGGCCTGGCCGACGGGGCGGAGCCCAGCCCGTTGCCGGGCTGGATCCCGGGCTCCTCCGCCTGGAACGGCACCGAGGTGGGCACCGAGCAGGTCCGGGAGTGGTACCGCTGGTACTCCCGATCGGTCGCGGACGCCGTCATCTGGGTGGTCCGCACCCTGCGCGACCAGGGCTACGAGAGGGACATCCACTTCCCGCTGGCCGGCCGCGGTGCGCTGCCGGCCGACCTGGAGGCGGCCCTGGCCGCCCGCATGGACGGCACCGCCGACCGCGACGGCAGCTTCGAGCAGGGCCTGTTCTACCCGGAGCAGCTGCCGCACATCGCGGGCAGCCTGGCGTCCACCGAGCAACCGGGCTGGGGGAGCCTGTACGCCGACTCCAGCAGCGTGGACGACGCGACCGCGGTGACCGCCCGCCAGCTCGACCCGCCGCAGGACAGCTGCCGACCGGGGGACGCCGACCGCGATCTGCTGACCGAGCCGGACGTTGGGCAGTGGTCGTCGGTCCGCTGGACGATGGCGAACGCCCGCACGGCCGGGCTGGGTCTCATGGGCGAGAACCCCGGGTCCCCGGACACCCCGCGCACCGGGGGCAACGACCTCACCGACAGCGCCGGCGAGCAGATGGACCACGCGCCCCGGTACGCCCTGGAGTGCGGGATGTCGCTGTTCATGTGGGCGTTCGAGGACGACCTGTTCGGCGAGCGCCCCGGTGCCGGCATCGACGACTACGCCGCACGGATCCGGGCCGCCAGGAGTGACGAGCGCCGGCCCGGCAGGAAGGGGACGCACCGATGAGCACCGTGGACAGCGACGCACCGGCCCCGCACGGGGGCTCCGCACCCCTGCGGGTCCTGCACCTGGGCTTCGAGGACCCGCGGATGCCGGGCTCCGGGGGCGGATCCGTGCGCACCCGCGAGATCGACCGGCGGCTGGCCGCCGCGGGCATGGACGTCACCGTCCTCACCACCCGCTTCCCCGGGTACGTCGACGGCGAGCACGAGGGCGTGCGGTACGAGCACGTCGGCATCGGCCGCGGCGCAAACCGCCTCACCCGGCTGCTCGGCTACGTGCTGATGCTGCCGGTCGCCGTCCGGCGGCACCGCGAGGCCGACCTCGTCGTCGAGGACTTCCTGCCGCCGTTCTCGAGCATGGCGGTCCCGCTGTGGACGCGGCGCCCGGTCGTCGGGATGGTCCAGTGGCTGCACGCCCGAGAGAAGACCCGGCAGTACAAGCTGCCCTTCCACCTGGTGGAGCGGGCGGCCGTGCGGACCCACCGGCAGCTCGTCGCGGTGTCGGAGGGCACGGCCGAACGGCTGACCGCGATGAACCCGCGGGCCTCGGTCGACGTCATCGGCAACGGGGTCGACCCGTGTCTGTTCGACGAGCCGGCGCAGCTCGGCCGGGACGTGCTGTGCATCGGCCGGCTGGAACTCGGGGGCAAGGGTCTGGACCTCCTCCTGCGGGCGTGGGCGGAGGCGCACCCGCAGGTGGACGGCGACCTCGTCATCGCCGGCCGCGGCCCCGACGAGGCAAGGGTCCGGCAGCTCGCCGAGCGGCTGGGTGTCGCCGACCGGGTCCGCTTCCCCGGCTGGGTCGGCGGCGCGGACAAGGCCCGGCTGCTGGTCACCAGCAGGATCGCGGTGGTGCCGTCGCGGGCCGAGACCTTCGGCATCGTCGCCGTGGAGGCGCTGGCCGCCGCCACCCCGGTCGTGGCGTTCGACATCCCCTGCCTGCGGGAGGTGGTCCCGGCGGTCGCCGGGCGGCTGGTGCGCCCGTTCGACATCGACGGCCTGGCCGCGGAACTGGTGGCGCTCCACGGTGACCGCGACCGGGTCCTGGCGATGGGGACGGCCGGTCGCGCGTTCGCCGCCGGCTACGACTGGGACGTCCTCGCCCGCCGCCAGGCCGAGGTCTACCGCGCCGCCGTGGGCCGGCCACCGGCCGCCCCCTCACCGCGACCGTGCGGCGAGCTGACCTCGGGGGCCCGTCGATGACCACGCTGATCCGCCCGTGGACCGGATCGGTGGACCTCCGCCGGGAGGTGTCCGTCGTCTCCCCCGCCCCTCGCGACGTGTGGCGGCAGGCGCTGGCCGCCGATCCCTCCGCCCTCCCGAGCCAGACCCCCGAGTGGACCGACTGGCTCTGCCGCACCCGCGGCTTCACCGACGCCAGCCGGCTGTACGAGTTCGCCGACGGCCGCCGGCTGCTGCTCCCGCTGCTGGCGCGCACGGCGGCGGGGGTGCGGCTGACCGAGGAGTCGATGCCCTACGGCTTCGGCTACGGGGGCCCGCTGGTGATGGGCGGGGAGCCCAGCCCCGATCAGGCGCGGGCGGTCCTCGACGACCTGGCGCGGCGTCCCGTCCTGCGCTCGTCGCTGGCGCCGCTGCCCAGAGCGTCGGCGAAGTGGTCGGCGATCGCCCCGCCCGGGGTCGTGCGCGTCCCCTACCTCGCGCACGTCCTCGACCTCGAAGGGGGCTTCGAGCAGGTCCGGAGCACCCGGTTCCGCAGCGGCGCCAAGCGGAACATCCGCCGTGCGCTCAAGCAGCCCCTCGAGGTCCGGTCGGGCGCCGGCAGCGGCGTCGTCGAGGCGTTCGCCGAGCTGAACCGCCGCGCCGTGGAGCGCTGGGCCCGGCAGCGGGGGCAACCGCTCTGGCTGGCCCGCCTGGTGGACCGGCAGCGCGACCGCGTCGGCCAGCTCGCCTCCGCCATCGACGCCCTCGGACCGATGGTCCGCGCCTGGACGGCCTACCTGCACGGGGAGCCGGTCGCGGTCAACGTTGCGCTGCACTTCGGCGCCCAGGCGTACGGGTGGTTGTCGGCCGTGGACGCGGACCTGGCACGGCGTACCCAGGCCGGGGCGCTGCTGCTGTCGCTGGAGCTGGAGGAGGCCTGCGCGTCCGGGGTCCGGTGGTTCCAGCTCGGCGAGTCCGACCCAGGTTCCGGGGTGGCGCAGTACAAGGAGCTCTACGGCGGCGTGCCCGTGTCCTGGTCGGCTCTGCGCTTCGAGCGCCTGCCGATGACGGCGGCCGACCACCGGCTCCGGGCGGTGGCCGGACGGCTGGCCTCGCTCGGGCGGGGCCGCGCCGGGGCGGTGGACCGGTGACCGCCGCCCCCCGGCCCGCGGACGTCGCCGCGCCGCACGACGGGGACGGCCGGTTGACCGCCGACGGCAGCCTGGTCGCGTCCCGCGGCCCCCTGGTGTCGGCGGCCATGGCCATGGTCGCCGTGCTGGGCTACGTCGGCGCGCTGGTGCTGGCCCACCTGCTCGACGCCCCTTCCTACAGCCAGTACGCCGCCGCCGCGACGCTGCTCGGCACCGTCGGCGTCTTCGCCGCGGCGCTGATCCCCATGCCCCTCACGCACACCATCCGCAGCCACCCCCCGGGGTCGGAGGGCCGGCGCAGCGGCATGGCCTTCGCCTGGTCGGTGTCGACCGGGTGCGGGCTGCTCGCCGCCCTGGTGACCGGGCTGATCACCGCGGCGTTCGCCCCGCCGCTGGTCGCCGCCACGGTGGCCGTGGCAGCGATGGTCCTGTGCCTGTGCAGCCCGGTGTGGGGCTGGACGCACGGCGAGCTGCTGTTCGTCCGGGACTCCTGGATGGTCGTCGCCGAGGTCAGCGTCCGGGTGCTCGTCAGCGTCGGCGTGGTCCTCGTGGGCGGCAGCGCGGGGGGCGCGCTGGTCGGGTTCGTCGCCGGGTCGGCGGTGGTGCTGCTCACCACCCCGCGGCGGCTGTGGCGTGACCTGTCCTGGCGCCCCGACGTGCTCCGGGAGCGGCGGCGCTGGGCGGAGACGGGGGACATCGCCGTCACCCAGCTGATCGTCTACGCACTGGTCGGCGCGGACGTCGTCCTGGTCGCGCTGCTCGGCGACCACGACGCGGCCAGCGCGGGGTTCCAGGCGCTGTCGACGCTGGCGAAGGCACCGGTCTACGTGGCGGCCGGCGCGGTCGCCGTTGCCTTCCCGCTGCTGCGCAGCCGGCACGCGCACACCGAGTCGATCCTGAACGCGACGCTGGGCTCGTTCGCGGTGCTCGCGCTCGCGGCGGCGGTCGTGGTCGCCACGGTGCCCCGCGAGCTGATGCTGCTGGTGTTCCCGGAGCGCTACGCCGGCTCCCTGGCGCTGCTCCCGGTGCTCGCCGCGGCGGGGATCGGCTACGCCGCCCTGACCACGTTCACCTCCGTGCTGCTCGGGCTGCGGGCCTACCGGCGGTGCCAGGCGGGCCTGCTGGCCGCCGTCGTCCTGATGCCCGCGGGCCTGCTGCTGGGCTGGCAGGTCGACGGGATCCCGGGTCTGGCCACCGGGGTGGCGCTGGCCGCCCTGCTCGCGGCCGGGGCGCTGGGGGTGGCCGCCGCGCCGCTGCTGCCCCCCCGGACACCCCGGCGGGCGCTGTCCGCGCTCCTCGCCGCCGGCGTCGTCGGGGCCCTCCTCCAGGCGGCCGCCTCCGTGCCGGCCCTGTGGGTGGTCGCCGTCCTGCTGCTCGCCGGCGCCGTGCTCCGGCTGCTCCGGAGGGCCTCGACCCACCCCACCGGCGAACGGGAGACCCGATGAACGACCCGCTGTCCACCCTCCTCGACGAGGCGGTGGCCGCAGGCGGAGGGATCCTCGTGCTGTCCGCGCACCTCGACGACGCGGTCCTGTCCTGCGGCGCGTTGCTGAGCTCGCTGGCCGGGCGGGTGCCGGTCACCGTGGCCACCGTCTTCACCGAGGCGGGCCCGCCGCCGCACAGCCGCGCGGCGCGGGCGTTCCTCGGCCAGTGCACGATCGGCGACGCCGCCGAGCTGTACGCGGCCCGGCAGGCGGAGGACGCCGAGGTGCTCACCGGCCTGGGGGTCGAGCACGTGCACCTCGGCGTGCCGGACGCGCTGTTCCGGTTGCGGGACGTGCCGCCGGCCGTCGCGCGGCTCGGCCGCGTCGTCCCGGAGGTCGTGCACCGCTACCCCACCTTCCGGCTCGACATCGACAAGGGCCGGATCTCCCGCGGGGACCGGGCGCTGCTCAGCCGGCTGGACGCCGAGGTCCGCGCGCTGGCCGACCGCATCGACGCGGCGCTGGTGCTCGGCCCGGTCGGCGTGGCCCGGCACGTCGACCACCTGCTCACCCGCGCGCTGGTGGAGCGGCAGCCGCGGCCCGCCGTCCTCTACGCCGACTTCCCCTACGTCCTGCGCAACCCCGTCCCCGGCTACGTCGCGGCGCGCGGGCTGACCGCGGTGACCTGGGACCGCGACCTCGACGCCAAGCAGGTGCTCATCAAGGGCTACCGCACCCAGGTCGAGGCGCTGTTCCCGCCGCAGGGGGAGATCCCCCTGGTCCCGGAGACCTACTACCTGCCGCCCGAGGTGGGGACGACGACGCCCTCCCGCGCCGCGGACCGACCGTCCCTGCCCGCCGGCACCAGGCCACGGGCCCGCTCGAAGGAGACCACCGACATGCAGGAGACCGGGCGCGCCGTCGTGCTGGGGTACCTGGACCTGGCTGTCCCGTTGCACGCGGTGGGCGTCCCGGTCACGACCGTGGGGCCGCCCGGGCGGCCCGACCGGCACTCCCGGTACGTCTCGGGCTGGATCGACGACCCGCGCCCCGACGAGGACGCGCTGGTCGCCGCGCTCCTGGCCGATGCGCGCAGCCGCGAGACGCCGACGGTGCTCTTCTACCAGTCCGACGACGACCTGCTGCTGGTCTCCCGCCGCCGCGACGAGCTCGCGCCGGCCCTGCGGTTCGTGGTCCCCGACGCCGACCTCGTCGAGAAGCTCGTGGACAAGGCGGCCTTCCAGCAGCTCGCCGACGAGGTGGGGCTGCCCGTGCCGACGGGGCAGGTCCTCGACACGGCCTGCCCGGTCCTCGACGAGCGGCTGGCGTTCCCCCTGCTGGTGAAGCCGCTGCGGCGGGCCCCGCTCTGGGACGCCACCACGCCCGCCAAGGCCGCCCTGCTGCACGACCGGGGCGAGCTGGACGCCCTCGTCGAACGGCTGGCCGGCGACCACCCGGAGCTGATCGTGCAGCAGCCGGTGCTCGGCCCGGAGACCCGCATCGAGAGCTACCACGTCTACGTCGACGCCTCCGGGCGGGTGGCCGCCGAGTTCACCGGCCGGAAGGTGCGCACGTACCCGATGGCGCTGGGTCACTCGACCGCCGTCGTCACCTCCGAGGAACCCGACGTCCTGCACCTGGGCCGCGAGGTCGTGGCGGCGCTCGACCTGCGTGGCGTGGCCAAGCTGGACTTCAAGCGGGACGACGACGGGCGGTTGTGGCTGCTGGAGGTCAACCCCCGCTACAACATGTGGCACAACGTCGGGGCGGCCGCAGGGGTGAACATCCCGGCGGTGGTGTGGGCGGACCTGGTCGGCCGGCCCCGGCCGGCCACGACCCCGGCCCGCCCGGGCGTGGCCTGGTGCCGGGTGGATCGCGACTTCCTCGCCGCGCGGGAGGAGGGGACCGGCCTGTGGCGCTGGGCCCGCTGGGCCGCCCGGGCCGAGACCAAGACCCCGATGGACCTGTCCGACCCCCTCCCGATGCTCGCCGCTGTGGCGGGACCGGCCTGGCGCCGGCTGCGGCGGCGGCCGGTGCGGTCCCCCGAGCCGACCGAGGGCCCGGTGGCGGCCGGGGCGGTGCGCTGATGCGCACCGGTGTCCTGTCCGACGTGCACGCCAACCTGCCGGCGCTGCAGGCGGCGCTCACCGCCCTGCGGCGCCGGGGCGTGGACCGGCTCCTCGTCGCCGGCGACCTGGTCGGCTACGGGGGGCAGCCGAACGAGTGCGTGACGGCGCTGGCCGAGGCCGGGGCGCAGTGCGTGCTCGGCAACCACGACCTGTTCGTCCTCGACCGGCTGCCCCCGACCCGCTTCCCCTCCTACGCCCGGCGGTCGGCCGACGTGCACCGCGCCCTGCTGTCGGCCGACGTCCGCAGCTGGCTGGAGTCGCTGCCGACCACCCTGCGGGCCGGCCGGGTGCTCATGACGCACGGGTCGCTCGACAGCCCGGAGGAGTACATCTTCCGGGAGCGCCGGGCCCAGGAGCTGCTCGCCCGGCTCCCGGTGGAGGCACCGGGGGCCGACGTCCTCGTCCTCGGCCACACCCACCAACCGTGGCTCGTGGAGGCGGGCCGGGGCACCGTCCCCGCCCGTCGCGCGGGGCGGCCGGCCCGGACGGCGCGGCTGCTCAACCCCGGGAGCGTGGGCCAGTCCCGGCAGCGGGAACGCCGGCCCGTCGCGCGGTTCGCGGTGCTCGACGACGCCACCGGGGCCGTCGAGTTCCTGCACGCCGACTTCGACGTCGCGGCGAGCCGGGCGGGCCTGGCGCGGCACGGGCTCCCCGACCGGTGCCTGCACGCGCCTCCGGCGCGCTGGTTCCCCCCGGCGCTGCGCGTGCACCGGTTCCTCGACCGTGCCGCGCTCCGGCTGGCACCCGGCCCGCGCGGGGGGACCGGGACGACGGCTCCGGCACCGACCGCCACGGTGACCGGCCGGACCCCGGGGGACGCCGCGTGAGCACGCACGTGCACCCGCCGGTCACCCCGGTGGGCCCGCGGCGGGGAGCGGTGCGCGTGACCAGCCCTGCTCCGCGCGAGGTCTGGGCCGAGGTCCTGGCCTCGGACCCGCTGGCGCTGCCCACCCAGACCCCGGCGTGGACCGACTGGCTGTGCGGCACCCGCGGCTTCACCGACCGGAGCCGCCTCTACGAGTTCGACGACGGCCGGCGCCTCGTGCTGCCGCTGGTCGCGCGGACCCGGGCCGGGCTGGTGCTCTCCGAGGAGTCGATGCCCTACGGCTTCGGCTACGGAGGTCCGCTCGTGGCCGGGTGCCCGGTCACCGGGTCCGAGGCCGAGGCCGTCCTGGCCGACCTGGCCGGGCGACGCGTGCTGCGGTCGACGCTCACCCCGAACCCCCTGACGGCGGGCGTCTGGGCGGCGACCGCCCCGCCCGGCACCGTCCGCGTGCCCTTCCTGTGCCACGTGCTCGACCTCGCGGGCGGCTTCCCCGCCGTGTGGTCGACGCGGTTCCGCCCGGACGTGCGGAGGAAGGTCCGCCGGGCGGAGCGGCAGCCGCTCGACGTCCGGCTGAGCACCGGTGCCCGGCTCGTGGAGACCTTCACCGCGCTCAACCGCCGGACGGTGGACCGGTGGGCCGAGCAGCGCGGACGCCCGCCGTGGATCGAGCGCCTCGTGGAGCGGCGCCGGGACCGCGCCGGCCAGCTCGCCTCCGCGCTCCCGGCTCTCGGCGCGGCGGTGACCGGCTGGACCGCGCACCTCGACGGCGAGCCGGTGGCCGCGTACGTCGTGCTGCGGGCCGGTGAGCAGGCCTACTTCTGGATGTCGGCGATGGACCGCGAACTCGCCGGGCAGACGCAGGCCGGTGCGCTGCTGCAGTCTCTGGCCATCGAGGAGGCCTGCCGCGGAGGAGCCCGCTGGTTCCACCTGGGCGAGTCCGACCCCGGCTCGGGGGTGGCACGCTTCAAGGCCGGTTTCGGCGCGGCGGCGATCCGCTACGAGGCCCTGCGCTTCGAGCGACTGCCTCTCACCGCCGCGGACGAGAGGATGCGGGCGGTCGCCGCCCGGGCGACGGGGAACCGCCCGGTGTGAGATGTCTCTCGATCGGCCCCGGAACGCGGCTGGTTAGAGTCGATATCGGACACTGGGGATCATGGCGAAGCGTCGGCGCACCCGTGGACTCATGGCACTCGTGGCTTCCGTGCTCGTGGTCTCGGGTTGCTCCTCCTCCGCCCCGGACGAGGGGTCCCCGGGCGGGAACGGCCCCACCGAGGAAACCGTCCTCGACGTGACGAGCACGCAGGTCAGCCTCGAGGACGGCTCCCGGGGTGGTTACGACGCCGACGGCAACCAGGTCGTGGCCACCCGTGAGCTGGAGACGACGATCTGGTACCCGACCGAGGGCGACGGGCCCTTCCCGCTGGTCGTGTTCAGCCACGGTTACCTGGCCACCCCCGAGAAGTACGAGGAGCTGCTCTCCCGGTGGTCGTCGGCGGGCATGGTCGTCGCGGCGCCGCGGTTCCCGCTGAGCGCCGAGGGCGCGGCCGAGATCCGCGCCGACGTGCCCCAGCAGCCGGGGGACGTCGCCTTCGTCCTCGACCAGGTGCTGCGGCTCGCGGAGACCCCCGGCAGCGACATCGAGGGGCTGGTCGACCCGGAGCGGATCGCCGCGGCCGGGCACTCGCTGGGTGCCCTGACGACCGCCTTCCTGCGCAGCGAGTACGGCTTCGTGAGCGGTTTCGACGCCGCCCTCGTCCTCGCGGGGGGGCCGTTGGACTACCTGGTGCCCGAGCTCGCGGAGAAGCCCCCGCTGACGTTCGTCGACGCCGGCACCCCCATCCTGTTCGTGCACGGCGACCAGGACGATGCGATCCCGGTGGAGCAGGGCGAGCAGCTCTACGGCGCCGCTCCGGCACCCAAGGCCTTCCTCGAGGTTCCCGGGGCGGATCACAGCAGCACCTACGAGGAGGACTCCTACCCCACCTGGCCGGTCGTCGCCGAGGTCACCACCGACTACCTGCAGTGGGCGCTGGACATCGACCCAGCGGCCCTCGAGGACCTGCGGTCGGCGGTCGACGGCTCGGGGGCCGCGTTCCTCGCCGACGACGAGCTCGGCTGACCGCAGCAGCGCCCGACAGGGGGACGTGCGCGGGCGACCGCACCGCGCTCTCGCCACGGACAGTGAGCAGGATCGCACGGCTGTCACCCGATGACGTGACGTATCCGCCATCCGGTGGACACGACCACGACTCTCAGTCACTCTGGAACGGACGTCGGCCAGTCGACACGGGGGCTGCACACCGGTGTGCCGCCGCGCGTCGTGATCCCCGTGCCGGAGGACCGGCCACCGAGGACATCGAGCCAACCACGCACCACGGGTAGCGATGACCCGCCGGGCGACCCTGGTCGCCACGTGCCCGGCGGCGAGCAGAGGCGAAACCGGACCCGTCTCCGCACCGAGAGGACCGGCATGCGCCCACATCAGGGCACCGCTGCGCACCGCCACGACAGCACCGGGGCACCCCGGATCAGCGTGGTCATCCCCACGTACAACGAGGCCAGGAACCTCCCGCACGTGTTCGCGCTGCTCCCGGAGGACCTCCACGAGGTCATCGTCGTCGACGGGCGGAGCGTCGACGACACCGTCGCCGTGGCCCGGAGCCTGCGCCCCGACGTGGTCGTGGTGCAGCAGAACAGGCGCGGGAAGGGCAACGCCATGGCCTGCGGCTTCGCAGCGGTGACCGGCGACGTCGTGGTGATGCTCGACGCCGACGGTTCGGCCGACCCGCGGGAGATCCCCGCCTACGTCGGGGCGCTGACCTCCGGCGCGGACTTCGCCAAGGGCACCCGGTTCGCTCCCGGCGGCGGCAGCGCCGACATCACGCGGCTGCGGGCCTGGGGCAACCGGTGGCTCAACCGGGTCGTCAACGTGCTCTACGGCACGTCCTACAGCGACCTCTGCTACGGCTACAACGCGTTCTGGGCCCGCTGCCTGCCGGTGCTGGCCCTCGACGCCGCGGACACCGGGCGGGACCGCAAGCAGTGGGGCGACGGCTTCGAGATCGAGACGATCATCAACACCCGGGTCGCCAAGGGGGGGCTCCGGATCGCCGAGGTCCCGAGCTTCGAGTTCCCCCGCCTGCACGGGCAGAGCAACCTCAACACCTGGCGGGACGGCTTCCGGGTCCTCCGCGCCCTGCTCGTCGAGCGGGTCAACGGCGCCGGCGGGACCCTCCCGCCCGGGACGCGAGCCGGCGTGCCGCCGGTGGTGCGGTCACGGCGCGCGACGGCTCCCCGGCGGACCTCCGGGGACGACGTGCCGGCACTGCCCCGGGCGGGCGCGGTGCCCGTCGAGGACGTCGCATGAGCACCGTCGCCGTCGTCATCCCCTGCTTCAGCGAGGCACGGTGGGACGACATCCTGCGCGCGGTCGACTCCGCAGCCGCGCAGACGGTCCCGGTCGAACTCGTCGTGGTCGTCGACCACAACGACACCCTGCTGCACCGCCTGCGCCGGGAACTGGGCGACCGCGCACGTGTCGTCCCCAACCGGTACGCGCGGGGCGCGTCCGGCGGCCGGAACACCGGCGCCCTGGTCAGCGAGTCGGAGCTGGTCGCCTTCCTCGACGACGACGAGGTGGCCGAGCCGACCTGGATCGAGGAACTGCTGCGCGCCCACCACGAGGCCCCCTTCGCGACCGGGGTGGGCGGCGCCATCGAGGCGCGCTGGCCGGTGGGCGCTCCCCGCTGGTTCCCGGAGCAGTTCTCCTGGGTGGTCGGAGGGTCCATGCCCCGGCCGTCGCTCGACGTGCGCAACGTCTGGGGCGCCAACCTGCTGGTCCGGCGGAGCAGGCTGCTGGCGGTCGGCGGCTTCTCGGCCGACCTGGGCAAGGTCGGGGATGCCTCCCAGCCGGAGGACACCGAGCTCTGCCTACGCCTCAACGCCCACACCGGCCCGGGTGCGCGGTGGCGGTTCACGCCGCACGCGGTGGTCTGGCACGAGGTCCCACCGGAGCGGCAGACCTTCGGCTTCTTCCTGCGACGCTGCCACCTCGAGGGCGCCGGCAAGCGGCACATGGCCGCGCTCCCGACCGCGGGCGACGACGTCCTCGCGGAGGAGACCGCCTTCGTGCGGACGGTGCTGGTCAACGGGGTGGCCCGCAACCTGGCCGCGGCGCTGCGGGGCGACGTCCTGGGGGGCCTGGCCCGAGCCGGTGCGATCCTCGCCGGCATCGCGGCGGCGGGGGTCGGCTACCTCACGGCACGGCCGGTCACCCGCCGAACCGCCGCGGTGGCTCCCGTCAGCGGGGCGCCCGGCACCGGGACGGCGGCAGTCGGCGACGTGCCCGGTCCCCGGGCGGGCCGGCCGTGAGCGGGCGCGCGGCCAGCGGACGCCTGCTGCGCCGGTCGGTGCGGTGGCGGATGCCCGTGCTGATGTACCACTCGACCCCGGTGGAAGCGCCGGCAACCCCGGACGAGCACGCCGTCCCCGTCGGTGAGCTCGCCGATCAGCTCGGCGCCCTCACCGCCGACGGGTGGCGCCTCCTGGGCCTCACCGAAGCCCTCGCCGCCCGCGCCGCCGACCCCGGTGCACGGGTCGTCGGGGTCACCTTCGACGACGGGCTGCTCGACTTCACGCACGGGGTGGAGGTGCTCGCCTCGCTGGGCGCGCGGGCCACCATGTACGTCCCGACCGGCTCCGTCGGGGTACGGGTACCGCCCGGCGACCCGTACGGATCGCGGCTGAGCTGGTCCGAGCTGGCCGACGTCGCCGACGTCGGGGTCGAGATCGGCAGCCACTCGGTCAACCACCGCACGCTCGACACCCTCTCCCCCCAGGAGCTCCGCACCGAGGTCGTGGACAGCAAGCGCGACCTGGAGGACCGGCTCGGGCGGGCGGTGACCTCCTTCTGCTACCCGCACGGGTACTCCAGCCGCCGGGTCGAACGGGCCGTGGCCGGGGCGGGCTACACCAACGGGTGCATCGTCGGGCGGAGGATCGCCACGTCCGCGGACGACACGTACCGTGTTCCACGGCTGCACGTCCGGCCCGGCGTCACCGGGGATGCCTTCGACGCGCTCGTGTCCACGGGCGAGCCCGGGCTCGCACCGCACCTCAAACGTGTCGCCGCACCGGCGTGGCGCGCCGCCCGCCGTACCGCGCACGCCTTCGGCCACGAACTCACGTAACGCACGCACTCACGCAACGACCCGGGGGAACGGACGGTCTGACCCAGAGATGGCACTGCTCGAGGACACCGGCCCGACGCTCGGGTCCGTCGCGGCGCACGTCGTGGACGTGGAGCTCTCCGGACCGGTCGGGCCGCTGCACCGCCTGGGGCCGGACGGCCGCACCGCCGACGAGGCGTGGCTGCTGGTCCGGCTCGACGGTGAGCCCCTGGGGTGGGAGGTCCTCCCGCTGCCGGAGCACGGCATCCCGGCCGAGGAGCTGCAGCGGACGCTCGACCACCGGTTCGGTGAGCTCGTCCGCCGCCGCCGCGCCGAGCGCCCCGGCTTCGCCGCGCGGCACGCCGAGCACCTGGCCACCGCCGGTCGCGCCAGCGTCGTGCTGTGCACCCGGGAGCGGCCCGACGCGCTCGCGGCCTGCCTGGAGAGCCTGGCGGCGCAGGACCACCCGGACTTCGCCGTCTGGGTCGTGGACAACGCCCCGGTCACCAGCGCCACCGAGGACGTCGTCGCCCGGTTCGCCGGCCGGCTGGACGTCCGGTACGTCGTCGAGCCGCGGCCCGGCCTCTCCCGCGCCCGGAACCGCGCGTTGCGGGAGCCGCTGGAGGGCGACGTCGTCGCCTGGATCGACGACGACGAGGTCGCCGACCCGATGTGGCTGTCGGAGCTGACCAGGGCGCTGGCCGACCGGCCGGAGGCCGCCGCGGTCTCCGGCCTGGTCGTCCCCGCCGAGCTGGCCACCCGCGCGCAGGTCTGGTTCGAGCAGTTCGGCGGGCACAGCAAGGGCCGCGGGTTCACCCCGGCCGACTTCGGGCGCGGCAGCGGGGACCGGCAGAGCCCGCTGTACCCCCTCCCGCCGTTCGGCGTGGGCGCCAACATGGCGTTCCGCACCTCCGCGCTGCACGCGGTCGGCGGGTTCGACGACGCGCTCGGCGCCGGCACCCTGACCCACGGCGCGGAGGACACGCGGGTGTTCACCGACCTCCTGCGCTCCGGTCGACCGACCCTCTACCGGCCCAGCGCCGTCACCCGGCACTTCCACCGCCGCGACCTCGCCGGCCTGCGCCGGCAGATGGAGGGGTACGGGACCGGTCTGACCGCCTTCTACACCTCCCTGGTCGTCGACTCCCCCCGGGTCCTCCTCCCGCTGGCCGCGCTCGCGGGGCGGGCCGTGCGGGACATGACCAGCTCGAGCAGCCTGCGGGTCTCCGGGCTCGCCACGGACTTCCCGACCGAGCTCCTGTCCGCCAACCGGGCCGGCATGCTGCGCGGCCCGGCCGCCTACCTGCGGCAGCGGCGACGGGACCGGCGAGCCGGGGACGGCGCGCCGCAGCGCCCGGCCGCCAGCGGGTGGCGGCCCACCAAGGTCGTCCACTGGGACCTCGACGGAGACCCCGACCGGACCCTGGCCGAGGTGGACGCCGAGCGCTACGCAGCGGTTCACCTCGTCGTGCGGCGGGGGACCCGACCGGTGGCGCTGACCACCCTGCCGCTCCCCGAGGCGCTCGACCCCGAGGCCCGCGCCGCGGCCCTCGGCCGACTGGCGGAGGCCGCACCCGCCCCCGCGCCGCTCGCCCCCGGGTCCCCGCTGCCCGGCGTCTCCGTGGTGATCCCCACGATGTTCGAGCGGCCGGAGGGGCTGTCCCGCTGCCTGCAGGCGCTGCTGCGCCAGGACCTCCCGCCGGTCGAGGTGCTCGTCGTCGACAACCGGCGGGCCACCTCCCCCGGCGGCACCGGCGACGTCCCGGAGCTCGCCGACCCGCGCGTGCGGCTGCTCCGGCAACCGGTGCCCGGGATCTCGGCCGCGCGCAACCGCGGCGTGGCCGAGGCCACGGGCGAGGTGATCGCCTTCACCGACGACGACGTCACGGTCGACCGCCACTGGCTCCGGGCGCTGGCCGAGCGGTTCGCCGCGGAACCGTCCCTCGACGGCCTCGGCGGCCTCGTGGTCCCGAGCGAGCTGGAGACCCCCGCCCAGGAGGTGTTCGAACGGCACAGCGGTGGGGCGGCCAAGGTGCTGACCGCCGAGACCTTCCGGCTCGAGCGGCCCCGGGGACCGGTGTGGCACCCGGCGCGCTACCGGGTGGGCGTCCGGCGACCCGGGAGCGGGGCTGCGGGCCCCGTGCGCGTGCACTCCCTCTACCAGTTGGGTACCTTCATGGGGGCCAACATGGCCTTCCGGGCGGCAGCGCTGCGTGCCCAGGGGCCTTTCGACGAGGCGCTCGGCACCGGCACACCGACGTGCGGCGGCGAGGACGTCGACATGGTCGTCCGCATGCTGGCGTCCGGCCGGGAGCTCGGGTACGAGCCCTCGGCGGTCACCTGCCATGCGCACCGGCGCAGTGATGCGGACCTGGCCCGGCAGATGGCCGGCTACGGGACGGGCTTCACCGCGCTGCTGACCGCTCTCGTCGTGCGCGACCCCCGGCACCTGGTCGGGCTCGCGCACGCCGCGGCCACGGTCGCACGTGGCCGGCTCCGCCCGCGGGACCCGGGGGTCACCACCCTGCTCGAGGGCCTCCCGGCGGAGCTCCGCCGGCTGCGGCTGCGGGGCATGCTCGCCGGACCCCGCGCCTACCTCCACGCCCGCTCGAAGGAGACCTCGTGACCGCCACCGCGGCCCCGCGCAGACGCCGGGCCATGGAGCTCAACGCCGTGGCCCTGATGGCGTCCACGGTGCTCACGGGGGTCCTGGGCATCGTCTTCTGGATCGTGGCCGCCCGCATGCTCCCGGCCTCGGCGGTCGGCCAGGCCTCGTCGGCGCTGTCGGCCATCACCTTCCTGGCCGGGCTGGCGCAGCTGAACATCATCAGCGTGCTCCTGCGCTTCGTCCCCGGCGCCGGGGCCGCGACCGGCGGTTTCATCGCCCGCGCCTACGGCCTGGCGCTGATCACCGGGCTGGCGGTCACCCTCGGGTTCGTCGCCCTGGGCTTCGGCAGCGCCATCCTGGGGGACGACTGGTTCGTCCCCCTGGTCTTCGTCGGCGCGACCCTCTGCTACGCCATCTTCCTGGTCCAGGACGGCGCCCTGACCGCGCTCGGCGCCGCCGTGTGGGTGCCCCTGGAGAACCTGCTGGCCGGGTTGCTCCGGGTCGCCCTGCTCTTCCCCCTCGTGCTGCTGTCCGCGCAGTGGGGCGCGCTCACGGCGCTCGTCGTCCCCACCCTGCTCGCGGTCGTGGTGGTCAACACCGTCGTCTTCCGCCGGCTGGTCCCCCGGCACGCGGCCACGTCCCCCGGGTCGACCGACGTCCGGTGGGGCTCGATCAAGGGGTTCGTGGCCGGCGACTACGCCGCCAGCGCGCTGAACAGCTGCATCACGCTGCTGCCGCCCGTGCTCGTGTCCGCCGTGCTCGGCAGCGAGGCGGCGGCCTACTTCTACGTGCCCTGGTACGTCAGCGTCGCCTTCGGCACGCTGATGTGGAGCATCGCCATGGCCTTCGTGGTCGAGTACTCCGCCGACGCGAGCACGTTCCGCCGGCTGATGCGGCGGTCCATGCGGCTCACCGCGGCGGTCAGCCTCGCCGCGACCGCGGTCACCGTGGCCGCCGCCCCCCTGGTGCTCGCGCTGCTCGGTTCGGAGTACGCCGACCAGGGGACGACGCTGCTCCGCCTGGTCGCGCTGTCCTTCCCCTTCACCGCGGGCTTCGTCGTCTTCACCGCGCTCAGCCTGTCGCGCAAGCGGCTCAAGCCGCTGGTCACGGCGCTCGCGGTCAAGGCCACGGTGTTCCTGGGAGTGGGTGCGCTGGGCCTGGACAGCTTCGGCCTCGAGGGGTTGGCGCTGCTGTACCTGGTGTGCGAGGCCGTGACCGCGCTGGCGGTCCTGCCGGTGGGGGTGCGCCTGCACCGGGAGCTGGTCGCCGGTGCCGGCGCAGCGCCGGTGCCGGCGACCGGGGCCGAGCCGGCCCGGCCCGGGAGCACGCCGTGACCACGACCCCGGCCGCGCGGCGGTCCTCCCCCCGGCGCCCCCGGCCCGGTCCGGGGCTGCTGCTGCAGGCCCTGCGCCTGGACGCGCGCATCTTCCTGCGCAACCTGTGGTTCAACCGCGTGGCGGCCTCCTTCGCCGTTCCCAAGGTCCTGCGCCGCGTGCTCCTGCGGCTCGGGGGGATGGCGGTCGACTCCTTCGTGGTGAGTCCGGCCTGCCGCTTCGAGGGCGAGCCGCGCAACGTCCGGATCGGGGCGCGCAGCTACCTGAACCTGGAGTGCTACATCGAGGCCGTCGCGCCCGTGGCGATCGGCGCGGACTGCGCGATCGGCATGCAGTCGATGATCATCACCTCGGACCACCGCGGCCCCGACGGGTCCTGGCGCCCGGAGGCCACCGGCCTGCCGGTGTCGATCGGCGACCGCGTCTGGCTCGGAGCCCGCGTCACGGTGCTGCCCGGCGTGACGATCGGCGACGACGTCGTCGTGGCGGCGGGCGCGGTGGTCGCGGCCGACTGCCGGCCCGGCGGCGTCTACGCCGGTGTCCCGGCCCGCCGTGTGCGTGAGATCGGCGGGCACCCGGCACCAGGAGGAGAGGCGACCGCATGAGCACCACCTCGACACCGGCGGGCCCGCCCGACGCGCCGCAGCGCGTCCTGGACCGCGCCGACCGGTTCACCCAGTCCCTGGTCGCCTGGGTCGGCATCGCCACCGCCGTCGGCTCGGTCGTCGCGACCGCGTCCGGCGCCCCGGAGGCCGTCCGGCTGGTGACCGTGCTCGCCTTCGTCTGCGCCGGACCGGGTGCGGCGGTCATGTCGCACGTGGCGACCACCCGCCAGTCGACGTCGTGGGCGATGACCACCGTGGTGTCGCTGGCGCTGTGGGGCCTGGGCTCGGCGGTGCTGGGCTGGAGCGGCGTGTGGTCGCCCACGACGCTGCTGGTGGTCCTGGCCGCCGCGACGGTCGCGTCCTGCGCCGGGGCGCTGCTCCGCGAGCGGAGGTCCGGCCGATGACCCGCACCCTCGCGAACCCGGGCGCGCCGGACGCCGGCACCGGCGGCGGCACCGGGTCGGCGCGCCGCACCCCGTCGCCGTCCCGCCGGGCGCAGGCACCCCTGGTCGTCCTGGCCGGTCTGGTGTGGTGGGCGGTGAGCCTGACGCAGGTCGACACCACGGCGCGGTCCGAGTACGGCCTGCTGGGTCTGGTGGGCCCGCTGTTCTACGTCGGGCTGGCGCTGGTGTGCCTCGGGTTCGTCGTGGAGCTGTTCGACCAGCGGCGCACCTGGGTGCTGGCCGCCGGGGTCCTCGCGCTGGTGGCGGTCATCGACGCCACCGTGCCGATCCTCTACAGCAACCCCGAGTACGCCTGGACCTACAAGCACCTCGGGGTCGTCGAGTGGTTCCGCGAGGGCAACGGTGTCACCGACCCCCGCGACATCTACCAGCAGTGGCCCACCCTGTTCACCGCGGTCGCTGCCCTCGGTGAGCTCACCGGCATCTCGACGCTCACCCTGGCGGCGTGGGCTCCCTTCGTCTCCAGCGTGCTGGTGTGCCTGCCGGTGTTCGCCATCGCGCGCCACCTGGCCGACGACCGCCGGGTGGCTTTCCTGACGGTCTTCCTGTTCCACGCCGCGCTGTGGGTGGGGACCGCCTACCTCTCGCCCCAGGCGTACGCCTTCCACCTGAGCGCGGGCTGCTTCCTCGTCGTCCTGGCCTGGCTGCACCGGACCCCCACCGGGTGGCGCCGCGGGCCGGCGTGGCTCCGCCGGCTCAAGGCGTGGTCGGTGCGCGGGGCGGAGCCGGTCGCGTCCCGGGGCGACCGCTGGGTCGGCCTGGTGCTGCTGTTCGTGGTCTTCGCCGCGATGACGACCGCGCACCAGCTGTCGCCGTACATGGTGATCGTGGCCCTGGTGCTCGTGACGGCGCTCGGGGCCGTGCGGCCCCGCTGGACGGCGCTGGGCTGCATCGCGATCGCGGTGCTCTACCTGATGCCGCGCTTCGACTTCATCAACAGCGCTTACGGCCTGCTCGACAGCCTGCGGTTCTGGGAGAACGCCGAGGGCGTCGTGTCGACGACGACCGGGAGCGCCGGCCAGGCCTTCACCAGCACGGTCGCCTCGGCGCTCGCACTCGGCATCTGGCTCTCGGGGGCCGTCGCCGTGGTGGCCTCCTGGCGGGCGCCCGGGCGGGTGCTCGTGCCCGCCGCCCTGGCCTTCGCCCCGTTCCTGGTCCTCTTCGGGCAGAGCTACGGCGGGGAGGCGATCTACCGCGTCTACCTGTTCTCCCTGCCCTTCACCGCGTTCCTGATCGCGCAGGCGGTGCTGCGCATCCCGTGGCGCCGGCTCGTCGCGCCGGGGTTGGCCGTGGCCCTCACCGTGGTCTCGCTGGCGAGCATCCAGGGCCTGCACGGCACCCTGGCCTGGTCGACCTTCTCCGACGAGGAGGTGCAGGCCATGCAGTGGCTCTACGACAACGGCGAGGAGCGCCGCACCCTCGTCATCGGCGCCCAGAACGCGCCCGGGCGGCTGACGGCCGACTACGACGCCTTCGGTGTGCCGTCCTCGGGCGGTGACCCGGACCTCATCGAGTTCGCCGGCCTGGACGGGGACCTGCTCGACCAGGGCGGGCTCCCCCTGGTCGAGGAGTTCATGGCGACCCAGGGGCAGGACCCCTACCTGGTGCTCACCCGGAGCATGGCGGAGTACGCCCAGTACTACGGCCTGCTGGCCGACGGCTCGCTGGACCGGCTGCGGGAGGCCGCCACCGGAGCGCCGGGGTGGACGACCCTCTACGAGAACGAGGACGCCGTGGTCCTGCAGTACGAGGGCGGCGCACCGGAGTAGCCGGCGCCCCCGCGCCGACGGGGCGGTTCAAGCGGCGGGCAGCACCACGGTGGCCACCACGCCACGGTGGTCGGAACCAGGGATGCCGACCGTCCGCAGCTCCCGCGGCCCGGCGCCGCGGACCAGGACGTGGTCGATGCCGATGAGCGCGGGCGCCCGGGGCACCGCCGGGAAGGTGGTGGTCCACGGGGCGCCGAGGACCTCGGCGGCGTCCCGGTAGCCGTCCTGCAGCAGGCCGCGGAACTGCGCGTTGCCCCAGGTGGCGTTCAGGTCACCGCCGATGAGGACCGGGGAGCCGAGCACGTCGGCCTCGCGGGCCACCCGGTCCAGCAGGGCGGGGAGCTTGGCCAGGTCCCGGACCCAGTCGTCGGCCGCCTGCGGCCACGGGCCGGCGGCGTGCAGGGTGAGCACCACGGGCCCGGGCTGCTCGTCGTCCAGGACCAGGCGGGCCGAGACCGCGGGGAACGTCAGCTCGTCGTGGCGGGTCTCGTCGGCCAGGCGGTACCGGCTCCACAGCCCGATCCCCTCGGCCCCCGGCCACGGCTCGACCACGCTGTGCGGGAGCACCGCGTCCAGCCCGGCGTCGGCCAGCTGCCGGCGGAGCGCGGGGGTCAGTTCCTGGAGGAGGACGACGTCCGCCCCCGAGCGCTCCACCGCCGCGACGACGCCCGCCGCACCGGCCTGGCCCAGCTTCACGTTGGCCGTCAGCACCGTCAGCGGCCGCCCGGCCGTGGCCACCTGGTCCCCGGCGTAGGTGGGGGCGAGCGCGGCGACCGCCCCGGCGGTGAGCGCGGCGGCCAGCCCGGCGGCGATCCACCGCCGCCCGAGGAGCAGGAGCAGGGCCGAGAGCGGGGCCAGCGCGACGAGGTACGAGGAGAAGGCGCTCACCGCGACGGTGGTGCTGCTCCCCGAGGGGTAGTGGTGCGCGGCGAGCCCGAGCGCCGCGGCCAGCCCACCGGAGGCCCCGAGCACGCCGGCGGCACGTCGTCCTCTGCGCTGCCTCGGCGGGCCGGCGTCCGCACCCGGCTGCCCGAGGGCGGGACCGGAGGCCCTCAGTGGTACATCCGGACCCAGTCCACGTAGAGGCTCACCGTCTCCGGGGTCGTCGCGTCCGGAGCGGGGATCCACGTGCCCTGCGGTCCCACGTCGAGCTGAACGGCCAGGTGCATCGGTCCGTGCGGGATGGCGGCGGGCTCGGTGGTCCGGAAGACCTCCTCGCCGTCGATGTAGACGGTGATGCGGTCCCACTGCCAGTCCACCGCGTAGGTGTGCC
This sequence comes from Geodermatophilus marinus, assembly GCF_003428645.1. Classification (GTDB taxonomy): domain Bacteria; phylum Actinomycetota; class Actinomycetes; order Mycobacteriales; family Geodermatophilaceae; genus Geodermatophilus. The sequence continues at coordinate 283,443 of NZ_QVQH01000004.1, forward strand.
AGTCGGTGAAGTCACCCGGGACCGTCTGGTCGATCCGCTGGTGGTCGGCGCCGTAGTGGACGGTCGTGTGGTTCTCCTGGCGGTCGCCCGCGACGACCTCCATGACGTCGATCTCGCCGTCGACCGGCCAGTTGTCGGAGTCCGGCCACAGCAGGATCGCGGGCGCGTAGCCGGTGCCCTCCTCGACCCGGGCCCGGAACTCCCACCGGCCGTAGGTGGTGGCCGGCTGAGCGTGCCAGGCGACGCCGCCGGCGTACTCCCGCCACCCGGTGATCACCAGGTTCCCGTTGCGGACCGACACGGCCTCGGGGGCCCGGATCCCGATCCCGCTGGACCCGGCTCCGCCGTAGAGCCGCCACTTCGACAGGTCGAGACCCCCGGCGTCGAACTCGTCACCACCGCGCGGGTGCCAACCGAAGCGCTCGGCCGCCGTGGTCGGCTCGGCGGGCGTGGAGCTCGCGGTCGGGGTGTCCGGCCGCGCCGTGTCGTCCACCACAGCCGCCGGCTCGTCCGGGACGTCGGAGGAGCAGGAGGCGAGCAGCACCGCCAGGGCGGCCGCCTGGACCGCCCGGACCACGCGCGAACCCGGACGCCGACGGCGAGAGCGGACGGCGACAGCAGGACCGCCGTCTGCCGGGGCGAGCGAGGACATGATGACTCGACGATACCTGCGCGACCAGCGCAGACGGGGCGAGGAGACGCATCACACCACATCGGGCGACGACCATCGCCCCGCACGCCCGGCCGGGCGGACGTCGCCGCGACCGACTGCGCTGCCCGGGCTGTGACGGACGGGACGAGCGGGACGGGCGGTGCACAGGGGAGCCGAAACGCGGTCCCCGTTCCTGTCGAGACTTCACGGCTCTTCGTGTCGACATGTTTACTCGGAGTCATGTCACCACGAAGTGTGTCCGGCCAGTATCGGCCTGTAACTAGACGGGCCTCCTTCCGGCTGGTCGCCGTGGCCGCCGCCGTCACCGCCGTCGGCAGCCTGACCGGGCTGGCCCTCGACGCACCGGCGACCACGACGACGGCCGAGCCGGCCATCGAGGACGCCTCCTGGTGGCGCGACGCCGGCCGGGACGGCTCCCGGGACCGGTCGCACCGGCAGGAACGCACCAGCTCCAGCCGTTGGGACGCCGCCCGGGCCGAGCGGGCGCAGCGGGCGGCGTCCGGGCGGTCGACCGCGCCGCCGGCACCCTCCTCCCCCTCCGCGCAGGCCCCGGCACCGGCGCCCGAGGCCGAGACAGCCCCGCAGCAGGCCGGCTCGAGCCCCGCCCCCGCACCCGCCCCCGCCGCTGCCACCCCCGCCCCGACGCCCTCGTCGACGGCGACGGGGGCGGCCGGGAACGCCCCGACGGGCGACGTCGCCGGCTGGCGGCAGGTCTTCTCCGACGACTTCGACGGCTCGACCCTGGGCTCCCAGTGGCGCACCTACTCCGGCCAGCCGGGCGGGTCGCCGTACGGGACCTGGTCCCCGTCCCAGGTGCAGGTCAGCGACGGCTTCCTCAACCTCCGGAACAACCTGCAGAACGGCCAGTGGGTGAGCGGTGGCCTGGCCAGCCGCATCGGCCAGACGTACGGCAAGTGGGAGGTGCGCTTCCGCATCGACGCCAGCGACGAGATCAAGTACGCCGCACTCCTCTGGCCGGACGGCCCCAGCTGGCCGCCGGAGATCGACTTCGCCGAGGACGCGGGGGGCGACCGCAGCGGCACGACCGCCACCCTGCACTACGGCTCGGACGACTCGATGGTCGGCGAGCGGGTCGCCGTCGACCTGACGCAGTGGCACACCATGGGGGTCGAGTGGTCCCCCGGGCGGATCGTCTACACCCTGGACGGCCGGCCGTGGGCGACGACGGAGCACCAGGGCGTGCCGAGCGAGCCGATGCACCTCGCGCTCCAGACCCAGCCGGGCGGCTGCCAGGGCGGCGGTGGGGCGTTCGGGTGCGGCGTCGGCAACCCGGGGACGACGACCATGCAGGTCGACTGGGTGACGATCTACGCCCCGGCCTGACCCGTCCCGGGCGTCGCCGGCCCCGCGGGGCGCCGGCGACGCCCGAGGCGGAGCCCTCCGGTCAGGCTGCGGCACGCACCGCGGCCCTCCGCCCCGCGAGGTACCCGGAAGCCGCGGCGAGCAGGCCCGCTCCCGCGGTGACCGCCCGGGCCGGGCCCCAGCGGTCACCCCGGAGGAGCCGGCGGGCGTCGCGCCACATGCCGCGGGGGATCGCGCCGAGGACGTGCCCACGCTCCGCCGTGAGCGCGGTCCCCTCCTCCAGCGCGGCCATCTCGGCCTTGCCCCGGCCCTCGGCGTGGCACCGGCGCACGAAGTACCGCCAGGTGGCGCGGGAAGCGGGGACGTCGTGGACGATCTCGGCGTCGGGGACGTACAACCAGGAGCGGCCGGTCGCGGCAGCCGCACGGATGCAGAACTCCGTGTCCTCGGGGCTGGAGTCGCCCCCGAGCTTCCCGAAGCCGTCGCGGAAGCCGCCGACCCGGAGGAAGTCCTCCCGCCGGACGGCCATGCTCTCGCTCCACACGTTGCGCACCTCCGCGCGCCCCGTGGGCATCCCCTCGTAGCTGGCGCCGACGACCCACAGGAACTCCGGCGGGAACCAGCGGGGCGCGACGCCGCCGGGCCAGTCGGCGGCCACGCGGCCCCCGGCACCCACGGTTCCCGACGTCTCCTCCAGCCCGCGGACGAGATGCGTCAGCCAGGTGGGCGCAGCCCGGGTGTCGTCGTCCAGGAAGGCGACCACGTCCCCCCGCGCGGCCCGGGCCCCGGCGTTGCGGGTCCCGGACGCGCCGGGCGAGGCGGTGTTGGGGACGACGCGGACCTCCGGGAACGCGCGCGCCACCCGGTCCAGCAGCGCGGGTGCGTGGTCGACGGCGACGACGACCTCCAGCGGGCGCCGCTCCTGCTCCAGGGCGGAGCGGACGGCGGCCTCGAGGCCTGCCCACCGCGCCTCGGTGTAGCAGGCGATGACGACGGAGACCGTCGACTCCGGGGAGCACCGGTACGCCGGGGTCGCCCCGGTGGTGACCGGGTAGGCGGCTGGGGTGGATGGGGTTGTCGGCATGGTCGGCCTCCCGCGCCGTTCGGCGTCGACATCGCCCGGGGACCGGGGGTCTCCCGCGCGTGGTGAGCGCCGACGACGACGGTGTCGCCGGATGGGTCGTCCGACCCGTTCCCGTGTCCGTGGATCACGAGACGTGAGGCTTCCGACCCTAACCGTGACCGACCTGGGCCGCTCTTCCTCGTGGCGGAGGTCATGCGCCGCGGAGCGCTGCCGGGAGGCATGCCGAGGAGTCAGGGCACCGCACCCGCACGGCCGGTGCGGCACCGACCTGGGGGTCCGCGCGGGACCGCCGTCCGGCGCCCCCGCCCGTGTGTTCCTGCCCACGCAGCCACGTCCGTGGGGAGGAGCCAGCCGCGGCCGGGCGCCGTCGCGCGGGTGCGGGTCAGACGTCAGCCGCGACGCTGTCCGCGATGCGCTGGATGAACGGCTGGCGCAGGAGGGAGTTGTGCTCGCCGTGCAGGGTCGTGAACGTGGCCTCGCCCGTCATCACCTGCCGCCAGACGACCAGGCTCGTCTCGTTGAGGTGGCTGACGAACACCGCCGCCCGGCCCGGCCAGTTCCGCGGGCCGTGCATGAGCGCGACGCGGACGCCGAGCTCGAGCATCCCCTCAGTACGTCCTCCCGACGACGGGGGCAGGACCGCGGCGCCGAGCGCCAGGGCGCGGCGCCGCCAGAGCTCCCGCCTCGTCGCCGGAGGGCCGTACTTGTCGTCCCCCGGCAGCGGCGCGACGGCCGGGCGCGACCCGTCCGCCGGGACGTCGGCCCGCCATGCGCGGTCGACCAGGCGCTGCGGGAGCACGGTGTCGACCAGCGTCACGGAGGCGACGGTCTCGCCGTCCTCGGTGAGCCGGCGGGCCACGTCCAGCGCGATCAGGCCGCCCATGGAGTGCCCCACCAACCGGTAGGGCCCCGTCGGCTGGATGCTCCGCAGCCGGCGCAGGTGCCGGCGCGCCGCCATGCCGATGGAGTAGTCGGGCAGCGTCCAGTCCTCGAATCCGTGCGGCTGGAAGGCGTAGACGGGTTGGTCGGCACCCAGAGCCTCGGCCAGCGCCAGGAACGCCTGGCCACCGGCCCCGGCACCGGCGAAGCAGAGGACCGGGGGGCGCGACCCCGTCCCCCGCAGCTCGACGACGCTCCCGTGCTGGCGCTGCGGCTTCACCCCGGATCGGGTTGTCCCACCGCCTTCGCGGTGGTCGGCCACGCGCGCGGCGAGCTGCCGGACCGTGGGGCTCTCGGCGACGTGCGCGGAGGTCAGGACGACCCCGTGCTCCTCGGCGAGCCGGGTGAGCAGCTCCTCGACCCCGAGGGAGTCGCCGCCCAGCGCGGTGAACGTCTCGTCCCGCCCGACGCCGGTCCGGTGGAGCACGGACTCGAAGAGCCCTGCGACGACCTGCTCCCAGTGCCCTTCCGGCGGCACGGGGTCCGGGCGCTGCGGCCGGGGCAGCGCCGCACGGTCGACCTTGCCGCGCTCGTTGCGCGGCAGCTCGTCCAGCAGGACCAGCTCGGCCGGGACCATCCAGCTCGGCAGCCGGGCTGCCAGCTCGCGGCGCAGCTGCGCCGGTGACGGCGTTCGCTGATCGGTGCTCGGGGCCACGTAGCCGACGAGGTGGGTCCGGGTGTCGGTCCGCACGGCGACGACCGACGCGTCGGCCACCCCCTGCGCTGCCCGCAGGGCGGTCTCCACCTCCGCCGGCTCCACCAGGTAGCCGTTGACCTTGACCGCGTCGTCGGCACGGCCCAGCTGGTGGAGCACCCCGTGCTCGTCGTACCGGCCGCGGTCGCTGGTGCGGAAGGAGGCACGGCCGTCCTCGGCCCGGCCGTAGGGGCCGTCCGGCCCGCCTCCCAGGTACGAGCCGAGGTGGGCACCGAGGACGTGCATCGTCCCGACCTCGCCCTGCGGCAGGACCGCCCCGTCGTCCCCGAGGACCTGGATCTCCTTCTCCTCCACGACCCGACCGGCGGGGACGGGACCGTCCGGGACGGGGTCGGTGGGGGCGATCGGCCCGAAGGTGAGCTGACCCGTCTCGGAGGAGCCGAGGTGGTTGACCACGGTGACCGGGCCGAGCCGCTCCCGGGCGGTGCGGACGTCACGCCCCTGCAGGGCCTCCCCGGCCGTGATGACCAGTCGGAGTTCCTCGAGGCGGCCGCCGGTCGGCATGGCCCCGGACAGCGCCCGCAGCAGCGACGGGGTCATCGTCAGCGCGGTGACGCGCTGCTCGGCCAGCCAGGCCGGCAGACCCCGGAGGCCGAGGACCCGGGGGTCGTAGACGTGCACGCCGATCCCGTTGAGCAGGGCGCCGAGGAGCGCGTGCTCGCCGAGCGCGAAGGACGGCGGCAGGACGAGGCCGAAGCGGTCATGAGCGGTCAGGCCGGCGTGCCGCCCGGTGATCGCCGCCTCCGCGACGAGGAAGGCGTGGGTGTGGACCACGCCCTTCGGCCGGCCGGTGGAGCCGGAGGTGAACACGATCGTCGCCGGCCCCTCCGGGTCCGGTCGCGAGGCGGCCGGCCGCGTTCCCGGACCACCGCCCGGGGAAGCGGGGGGTGCGATGAGGTCGTCGAGGTCCGTCACCGCGGGGAAGCCGCCTGCGGTGGCCGCCTGCTCGGCGAGGCGTTCCTCCACGACGCACAGGGCGGCCCCGGCCATCTCCTGGATCTGCTGGAGGCGCCCGGCCGGCAGCTGGGGGTCGAGGATGACGAGCGGGCGCCCGCTGAGGACCACGCCGGACGCCGCGACGACGAGGCCGACCGAGGGCGTGGCCAGGACGGCCACGGGCGCGTCGGGTCGTCCGTCGGACGGCAACCGGCCGATCAACCGGTCGGCAGCAGCTGTCGCACGCGCGGCCAGCTCGCCGAAGGTCAGGCTGACGCCCGGCCCGCTCACCGCCGTGGTGCCGGGGTGCTGGGCCGCTACGGCCACGAGGACCTCGCCCACGGTGCGTCCGCCGACCGGGGAGCCGGCCGCCGTGGACGGGTCGAACGTCGGGACTGTCATGTGCACCGCTTCTCCTGCGCATCGGAACGCGGCAACCCTAGCCGCCGGTGCATCCGGCCAGATCCACCTCACACGATCGTGTACGGAGCGCCACGGCGTGCGGGAAAAGACGCACACTGGTCGGCGCGGGGACACCGCGGGAGACCGCCGGAATCCGTTCGACCGATCACTGTCCGTAGGGACCTCGAGGCGCGGCAGCTGCTTGGCAGGCGGGCAGCGGCCCCGTACCTTGGCGTTCGCCGCCACGGGGCGACGAGGGGTGTGCACGCAACGTGATGAGATGGCGAGTCACAGGAGCCACGGAGACCCTGTCCGTCGTGGTGCGCTCCCTCGACCTGGCCGATGCCGGGTGGGACGCCGAGGTGGCGACGGAGTGCCTGGACGCCGGCGAGCGGGCACGGGCCGCCCGGGGCACGCCGGCCGTGCACCGGCGCCGCGTCCTCGTCCGCGCCGGGCTCCGCCGGGTGCTCGGGGGGCTGCTCGGGGTAGCACCGGCCGACGTCCCGTTGCGCACCGACGGCGACCGCCCCCACCTGCCCGGCGCCGGCCTGCAGTTCTCCTGTTCGGCCAGCGGGGACCTCGCCCTCCTGGCCGTGTCGCGGGACCGCCCCGTCGGGGTGGACGTGCAACGCCACCGCGACGAGGACGCCGGCGGGGCTTCGGACGAGGGCTGGCTCGCCGCAGAGGAGCTGGCCCGTCTCCGGTCGCTGCCGCACGGCCGGCGGGCCAGGGCCGTCACCCGGGCGTGGACGCAGAAGGAGGCGATGGCCAAGGCCCGGGGAACCGGTCTGCGCCGCTTCCCCGTCGACCTCGTGACGCCGATCGCCGACCGCGGTCGGTCGGCCGGTCTCCACCTCGCACCGGTCCGGGTCCCGGTCGGGTACGTCGCGAGCCTCGCCGCAGCGGCTCCGCCGGGACCGGACGTGCTCGTGCCCGTGCCACTGACCCCGGGAGGACGGCCATGACGGACCTCCGCTCGGCACCGGCCGGTTCGCGCCGCCGGGATCAGGAACCGCAGATCCGGGAGCTCCGGTCCCGGTGCGAGGCCGTGGCCGGCCGGCCGCTGCCCACGGCGACGGCGCTGCACGAGTGGTCGGTCGCGTCGTACCGCGGCTTCTGGCGCACCTTCCTCGACTGGGCGGACCTGGCCTGGGAGGGCGCCGCCGAGCCGGTGAGCACGGGGGACGACGTGTGGTCCGCCCGGTTCTTCCCGGGCCTCCGTCTCAACTACGCCGAGAACCTGCTCCGCCCGCTGCCCGGCGTCGACGACGCGGCACCGGCGCTCACCTCGGTGCACGGCGACGGCTCGTCCGAGCGGCTGACCCGGGCCGAGTTGCGCGCGGCCGCCCGCCGGACCTCGCGCGCCCTGGCCGGTGCCGGGGTGCGCGCCGGTGACACGGTGGCGGCCGTTTCGGCCAACAACGCCCGGATCGCCGTCGCGGCGCTCGCCGTGGCCGGACTGGGAGCGGCGCTGTCGACCGCCACCCCCGACATGGGGACCAGCACCCTGCTGGGGCGCTTCGGCCAGGTCGGCGCGAGCACGCTGCTGGTCGACCGCACCGGCCTGGGGGGTGGGCAGGAGTCGGCGGACGGCGTCCTGCGCGACCTTGTGGCGGCCTTGCCGACGAACCGCCGGGTGCTGGTGCTCGACCGGGAGCCGATGCCGGTGCTGCCCGGCCTCGAGGTGGCGCGCCTGGCCGACCTCGTGTCCGCGGTCCCGGTCGACGACCCGGGACCGGACTGGCCGCGGATGGCCTTCGACGACCCGCTGTGGGTCCTCTTCTCCTCCGGGACGACGGGCCCGCCCAAGGCGATGGTGCACGGGATCGGGGGCTCGCTCCTCGAGCACGTCAAGGAGCACCGCCTGCACGTCGACCTCCGCCCCACGGACACGCTGTACTTCCACACCACCACGGCCTGGATGATGTGGAACTGGCAGCTGTCGGCGCTGTCGGTCGGTGCGCACGTCGTCGTCTACGACGGCCCCGTCACCGGCCCCGAGACGATCTGGCGCCTCGCGGCCGAGCACGGCGTCACCGTCCTCGGCACCAGCCCTGCCTACCTGCAGCTGTGCCAGGACGAGGGCTACGTGCCGCGGGATGCCGTCGACGTCAGCGCGGTGCGCGCCGTCCTCTCGACCGGCGCGGTGCTGCACGACTGGCAGTTCACGTGGGTGGCGGAGAACGTCGGTCCGGTGCCGGTGCAGTCCATCTCGGGCGGCACGGACATCGTCGGCTGCTTCGTGCTCGGCCACCCGGAGGTACCGGTGCGCCCGGGACGCTGCCAGTCGATCAGCCTCGGCCTGGACGTGGCCGCGGTCGACGACCACGGGCGCCCGGTGCTCGGCGAGGTCGGCGAGCTCGTCTGCCGCAACCCGTTCCCGTCCCGGCCCGTGCGATTCCTCCGGGACCCCGACGGCGCACGGTTCCGCGCCGCCTACTTCGACCAGCACCCGGGCGCGTGGACCCACGGGGACCGCATCGAGATCGACGCGGACGGGTCCTCCCGGCTCCACGGCCGCTCGGACGGGGTGCTCAACGTCAACGGCATCCGCATCGGCCCGTCGGAGGTCTACACCATCGTGCGGGCCGTGCCCGGCGTGGCCGACGCGATCGCCGTGGAGACCTCCGACCCGGCGGCGCCCGGGAGCAGCCGCATAGTCCTCCTCCTGGTGCTGCAGTCCGGCCACGAGCTCGACGACGCGTTGAGCCGCACGATCCGGGCGACGCTGCGGCGGGAGGGATCGCCGGCGCACGTGCCGTCGGTGATCCTCGCTGTCGACGAGATCCCGATGACCCACAACGGCAAGCGCTCGGACAGCGCCGTGCGCTCGGTCCTGGAGGGGGAGCCCGTCCGCAACGTCTCCGCGCTTCGGAACCCCCGAGCGCTGGAGTCGATCGCCCGAGCCGCCCGGCGGGCGCAGGAGGAGGTGGCCGCGGCCACGGCGGCGACGACGGCTGAGGGGGACGGCGCCCGAGCCGTGGTCTCGCGGGTGTTCGCCGAGGTGCTCGGCGGGCCGGTCCCCGACGACGCCGACTTCTTCGACGCCGGCGGCACCTCGCGCCAGACCATGACGCTGATGCGGCGGCTCCGCATGGAGCTGCACCGGCCGCTGCTCCTGGGGGACTTCCTCGTCGACCCCTCGGTGAGCGGGGTGATCCGGGCACTGTCCGCCGGCGCCACGGCGCAGTCGGCGTGCGAGGCCCTGCGCCGCGGGGACCCGGCCGTGCCCCCGCTCTTCCTCGTGCACGGCTACCTCGGCGACGTGGACATCTACCGCACGATGGTCGACGCCCTGCGGACCCCGGCGTCGGTCTACGGCCTGACCTCCGACCCGCGGATCGCGGCGCGCGAGGGCGTGACGATCGAGGACATCGCCACCCCGCTGGTCGCGGCCGTGCAGCAGACGGCCCCCGAGGGAGACGTGCGGCTGGCCGGCTACTCCTTCGGTGGGCTGGTGGCCTACGAGATGGCCCGCCGGCTCACCGCCGCGGGCCGCGAGGTCACCTTCCTGGGCCTCATCGACACCGAACCCCCGTTCGGCCACCTCACCCGCACGTCCCGGACGATGCGCACGGTGGCCTGGTGGATCGCGCTGGTCGTTCCGGGCATGGTCGAGGACACGGTGCGCGGTGTGCTGCGCCGCCGCCTCGGCCGGGGCAGTTCCCCGGTGGACGAGGAGCGGGAGACGTTCGCGGCCGCGTACCGGGTCTTCAACGCCTACCGGCTGAGGCCCTACGCCGGGCGGGTCACGTACTTCCGGGCCCGCTTCCGGGTGCCGGTGATCGCGAACCTGCTCTTCGTGTGGCGCCGGGTCGCGCCGGACCTGCGGGTCGTCTCCATCCCCGGCTCCCACCACGTCCTGCTCAGCGGCGAGCACACCCCCGAGCTCGCCGCGCGGTTGGACGCGGCGCTGGCGGCCCCGGCGCGGTGACAGGTCCGGCGCCCCGGGGCGCCGGACCGCTCGTCAGCGGGCGCTGAACAGCCGGGCGAGCAGCGAGCGCCGGTACCGACCACAGGTGCAGTGGGCGCAATCGGTCCCCCGGCGGTAGTGCTGGTGGGCCTGCCGGCCGTGGCCGCAGCCGCGGCAGGGGGCCGCGCCGGTCTGCGGGACGAGCGCCGGGGCGGGCACCGGCTGCGCGAGCGCGGTGTTGCCGGTGATCACGGCTCGACGGGCGGGCTCCATGGGACCTCCTGGGCTGCGGGCCTGCCCGGGTGGGCCTGGCGGCAGCTCAGAGTACGACTTCGCTGCGCAGTCGACTACTTACTCACCGTCCGGAGGAGTGAGCGGCCGCAGCGGCCCCACCCGTCACGGTGGTCAGCGCCCGCGCCGCCAGGACGGCGCGGACCGGGAGCCGCTGGTAGCGCTCGCAGGTGCAGAACGCGCAGTCGGCACCCGCGCGGTGGTGCTCGTGCGCCGCGCGGCAGTGCCCGCAGCGGCGGCACGGTGGCGTCGTCCCGCCCCGGGTCGGCGGCAGCTCCCCCACGACCCGGAGGTGCGCCGGACGCCGGCTCGGGCCGGACGACGCCACCATGCCCCCATCCTGCCACCACCTGCGCCTGCGCAGGTGGGAGCAGGCGCGCCCCTGCTCCGCCCCGCCCCCGTGCCGGGGCGGAGCAGGGTCACGCCGTCCGGCCGGCCCGCTCCGCGGCGGCCTCGGCCGCTGCGGGCACCTCGTCCGCCGCCGGCCGGGCTACCGGCAGCTGCACCGGCGTCACCGGGACGCGGCGGCCCTTGGCGTTGCACCGCTCGACGGCGAGCGCGCGCAGCACCCGGAAGCCGTCCCGCCAGGTGTTGAGGTTGCTGATGCCGTGGACGCGGGGGAACTCGAAGCTCGGGACCTCGGTGATCCGCATCCCGGCCTTGGCCATGCGGGTGTTGATGATCGTCTCGATCTCGAACCCGTCGCCCCACAGCTTGCCGTCGTGGGTCCGGGTGCCGGGGTCGAGCTCCAGCGCCGGCAGGCAGTGCGCCCAGAAGGCGTTGTAGCCGTAGCAGAGATCGGTGTACGACGTCCCGAACAGGGCGTTGGCGATCCGGTTGAGCCAGCGGTTGCCCCACTGGCGCAGGGCCGTGATGTCGGTGCTGCCGCCGCCGGGGGCGAACCGGCTGCCCTTGGCGAAGTCGGCGCCGGCGACCAGCGCCGCGACGAACCGCTCGATCTCCGCCGGGTCGGCCGAGCCGTCGGCGTCGAGCATGACGACGACGTCGCCGGTGACCTCGGCGAAGCCGCAGGCCATGGCGTTGCCCTTGCCGTGCCGGTTCTGCAGCACGATGCGGACGTCAGGGCGCAGGGACCGCGCGACCTCGATCGTGCCGTCGACGCTGTGCCCGTCGACGACGATCACCTCGTGCACGTCCGCGGGGATGGCCGCGAAGACGTGGGGGAGGTTCTTGGCCTCGTTGTAGGTCGGGATCACGACGCTGACCCGGGGCGCGACGGCGCGGGCAGCGGTGGGGAAGACGCTGGGGTGGAGGACGACCTCGGCGTTCGGCCGGGCGTCGCGGTACGAGTGGTCGGTCATTCCTCTGCCTTCGTGCTGTCTCCGGATGCGGGGGACCCGCGCGAGCTGGGCGCGGGCAGACCCGCGGAACTGGTTCGGACGCCGGGTGGGCGTCGGCGCGCTCTGGGCGTGCCGGGGACCGGCTGGTGACGGGACCTACGCGCGTGGCGCGGGCAGCGTTCAGCCGGTGGGCGACCTGGTCAGTCGGGAGAGCAGCCCGGCTCGTCGGCGGGGTCCGCGGGGACGGCGGCGGCGCCGGACCGGATCGACCCGGCGGCGAGCACCTCGGGAGCGGCCACCTCGCTGCCGAGGATCGCGGCGAGCTGGCCGGAGGGGTCGTGCGAGCCCGCGCCGGTCAGCACGGTGCCACCGGAGGTGGCGGTGCACGGCGCGGCCGGGACGGCGGGCGGCGGCGGGGGTGCCGGCGGCGGCACGGGCGGGCCGGCCGGCGGGCCCGCGTCGACGGCGAGCAGGACGGGTGCCTGCGGGTCGGCCGGGGCGATGACCGGCGTCACCGGTGCGGCGGGCGCGGCGCGGGCCGGGGCCACCCCCGCGGAGCCGGTCTCGGGAGAGGCGGACGAGCGGGCCGACCCGCCGCGGGGCCCGGCGTCCTCGGGCGCGGGGCCGGGGTCCCCGTCGACGTCGGTCGCGGTCGCGGTGGAGGCGGCGGGGGCGGCGCGGGGGGTCGGCGTGCACGTGTCCGGCTCGGGGCCGGCCACCTCGAGGGCGGCCTCCGCGGTCGTCGCCCCGGCGGCCGCGGTGCCGTGGTCGGCGGCGACCTCGTCGGCGGGGGCCTCCTCTGCCGGGGTCTCCTCGGGGACGACCGGCTCCGCCGCGTCGGTCACCGGCGCGGGCGCCGGTGTGGCGGGCTTCGTCGCCGCGGGCGCCGGCGTGGCCGGCTTCACCGTCGCGGGGGCCGTGGGCTCGGCGGTCCCGGTCCCCGGGGTGGCCGGGGTGGCCGCCGGGTCGGCCGGCTCCTCCGTGGCGGGCCCATCCGTGGCGGGCCCATCCGTGGCGGGCCCATCCGTGGCGGGCCCATCCGTGGCGGGCCCATCCGTGGCGGGCCCATCCGTAGCGGGCTCCTCGGTGGCGGGCTCCCCGGTCACCGGCTCCCCGGTCACCGGCTCCCCGGTCACCGGCTCCCCGGTCACCGGCTCCTCGGCCACCGGCTCCTCGGCCACCGGCTCCTCGGCCACCGGCTCCCCGGTGGCGGGCTCCCCGGTGGCCGGCTTCTCGGCGGGCTCCTCGGCCACCGGCTCGTCGGCGGCCGGCTCCACGACCTTGGGCTCGGCGGTGAGCGGCTCCTGGGCGGCGGGCGCCTCGCTCACCGGCTCGGGGGCCACCGGGGGCGCGGCCTCGGGCTCGGCGGGGACCGGCTCCACGGCGGCGGAGGGCTCGACCGGGGCTGCGGGGTCCTCCTCGGGGGGGCCGTGGTGGCCGTGCTCCCGGTGCTCCGCGGCGGCCGCCTCGGACCGGTGCTCGGACGGCTCATGTGCGCGCGCCTGCCCGGCGAGGGCCACGGCGAGCACCCAGAGGCCGAGGAGCAGGGCGCCGGCGAGCAGGACCCGGCGGGCGGTCTCGAGCAGGCGCGGGCGTGCGACAGCTCCGGCTGTCCCACGTGCACTGCCGACCGACATGCCCGACCCCCGTCCCACATCCGCTCGGGCGGCGATGTGGGTGGGTGAACGGGTATCGGACCCGGCTCCACCCCACAGAGACCTTCCGGGAGAAGGGTTGGGTGATCAACCGATCAAGTGCACCATCCGGCCAAGATGCGGCGTGTCCTACCCTGCGTGATCGGTCGACAGTGATGAGCAGCGGAACTCCGTGGTTCGCGCCACAGCGTTGTCACCGATACGGGCGGTCGGCTCCGGACGGCATCCTTCGAGATCCAGACGGTGTTCCGACCTCCCGGCAAGTTGTGGCCTCTGGCCTGTGCGTAGCTGCCAGCCTGCCGGCAGTCCTGAGCGCAGGGGAGCCTTGGCGGTCGCCGACCAGCCCGCGTCGCTCAGCCCGTCGTCCACTCCAGGTGCAGGACGGGAGCCCGCGCAGCGCCGCTCTCGAAGGACTTCGCAGTTCGTGTCCCCTCACCGTTGATCACGATCACGACAGCGTTCCCGCTGCCCCAGCCCGGCCGATCGACGATCTCCTGGAGGACTGCGGCGAGGTCCGGGGTTCGCTGGTCCGCAGTGCGGGCGTTGATCGTCGGCCAGGACGGCGCAGCCCAGCTCACGGTTGCGCCCGTCAGCGGCCGCGACGAGATGTCCTGGCTCGCCGTCGTGAAGGCCGGCGCATCGTCCGCCGCCTGCCCGGCAACAGTGAAGTTCGCTGCCGCGGTTCCCGCCTCGTCCACCTGGAACTGCACGTAGGCGTTGGTGATCCGAGCTCCCGGCGGCACCGCCACGTCCGAGAAGCGGAGCCCGACGGTCTGCACCATCGTCCCGTCCACGCCCAACTGGAGATCCCAGCTGGCGAGGGAGGTGCTCCACCGACGCTGCTCGGCGTCATCCCCGCCGCTGCGAACCGGGACGTCCAGGACGCCGCTCTGGGGTTGCTCCGCCGAGGTCACCTCGACGGCCACGTCGTCCTGCGCGGACAACTCCCCGTCACTGCCGGTCAGCCGCAGCACGTAACTGCCCGCCGCGCTGAACGTCGCCGTCGTCGAGGCCGATGCCGGATCGGCGAACGTCACCGTCCCCGGCCCGCTGACCATCGACCACGCCGCGGTCACCGACGACCCCGCCGGCAACCCGTCATCGGTCACCGACCCCGACAACGACGCACCATCCGGCAGCGTCACCGCCGCATCCGGCCCGGCGCTCACCGTCGGAGGTGTATTGGTAGGCGGAGGCGCACCCCCACTGACCTCGACGGCCACGTCGTCCTGCGCGGACAACTCCCCGTCACTGCCGGTCAGCCGCAGCACGTAACTGCCCGCCGCGCTGAACGTCGCCGTCGTCGAGGCCGATGCCGGATCGGCGAACGTCACCGTCCCCGGCCCGCTGACCATCGACCACGCCGCGGTCACCGACGACCCCGCCGGCAACCCGTCATCGGTCACCGACCCCGACAACGACGCACCATCCGGCAGCGTCACCGCCGCATCCGGCCCGGCGCTCACCGTCGGCGCCGCGTTGGTGGCGGTCAACGGTGGGAAGGCCACAGCCATCTCGTAGAAGCGCCCATCGTTCTCGTCGGGACGGTTCCAGTTGTCGACACCGCGGTCGACGATGTACAGGTTCAGCGCTCCGGATCCGTTGCTGGCGGGGGCGACCGCGATACCGGCGGCCGCTCGGGGTTTCGCCGCCGTGATTTTGACGACGTTCAACAAGTTGCCCTGCCGGTCGACCTCGTAGACCTGCTTGCTCTGGCTGTCGAGCACGAGAATCGTGTCCCGGGCCGGGTGGTAGGCGATGCCCTCCGGGTCCATGGCGCCGTGCCGCTCGACGTCGAAGTGCGTCGCCGTGTCGTCGCCGGCGGGAGGGACCCCGTTGAAGACCCCGTCAGGACCGGGGCCGTACAGCCAGACTTCCTTGTTCGTCCCGTCGATGACGAGGAGATTGCCGTCCCTCGTGAACTCTAGGTCGACGGCGACGTCCTCGGGGTCGTTGTTGCCGATCCCGCGCGTGGAGAAGGAGGTGATGGTGTCGTCCGGCGTCCCGTGCCGGCTGTCAGGACCGGGCTGGACCTGGAAGATCCGGTCCTTGTCGTCGTCCGAGACGAAGAGGTGTCCCGTGGAGGGCCGGTAGCCCACGCCGGCCGGCTCGTAGGACCACGGGACCGTCGTCCCCCCAGGGAAGTCAGCGTCCTGCACGCCGTCGAGGCGCGAGATGAAAAGGTTCGTTCCCGCGTACCACTGCATCTCCTCGACCTCGCCGTCACTGATGATCAGCCGGTTGGTCGCGGGGTTGTAGGTGATCCCCGAGGGATCGGGGCTGGGACGGGCCCACGTGGAGGTTGGCCGGGTGGCGACGAGACTCGCCTCGACGACGGCTGCCTGCGCGGTAGACGGCACGAAGATCGTCGCCACGCCGCCCGTCAGGGTCAGCACCAGCCCGAGACTCATCTTTTGCAGACGTGTACTCACATCACCCTCGATCACTCGACGCCGCGGACAGCCTTGGAGCAGGCGATGGCGGTGTCAATAGGAGGTGTCGTCAGGAGGTGTCGTCATGCGCGGGCTTTCCAGCTCCGCGCAGTTCGAAATCCGATCCGCGTTACACCGTTGCGGACGGTCACCTGATCTCCGGGTGTAGAGCAGCACCTGCATGCAGGCTGTCCGGGACCACACCGGCCACGACGGTGCTTCAATGCACTGTCCGACGGCTGCTGGAGCGCGTGCGCGACCAGCGCGGAGCAGCGCCCCCGAAGCGTTCGACGCTCCTGGCAGGCGCCGCGTTCCCACAGCAGCGCTCTCGAGCAACCGCCACAGCGGGAATTCACCGGACGCTACGGGCACGAGCCCACAGCACTGCCGGTCTCGGCTGTCAGCGTCGAAGCGCCGATTGGCCGATGGGCAAGGGCGCTCCGGTCATGTGAGGAGCCGGTGGAACGCCGACGAGTTCGAGGACCGTGGGTGCGATGTCCTCGAGGTCCACCGGGTCGGGGTGGATTCGGTGGTCACCCGTCCGGATCCACAAGGCCCCTTCGCTCTTGTGCCGGCCGCTGCGGACCGTGTGAATAGGCGTGAAGACCTCGTCCATCCGTGGTTCGCTGCCATCCCCGGTACCGGTGATCCGACCGTCGGCGATCCCGGTGTGCGTGATGGCACAGCCGCCTATGAGTGCGTTGCCCTCTCTAGTGAACTGCATGAGTGGCACGCCTTCGACTGCAAGCCGACCATAGGCTTCGTAGCTGCGAATCGCTTCGGCCTCGGTCGGAAACCGCATGAGGAACTCCTCAGCCATGACCGGGCGCACATCCACGTCGCGCTCGGACAGTCCGACCAGCCGCAGGATTGCTGCCCAGTCACGCGGTCGGTACGTCTGCTTCGTGGCAGATGTCCACGGCTGCTGGCTCAGCGCGGTGCAGAAGACGAGGACCGTCCTCGGATAGTCGGCGAGCATCCTGCCGATAATCCGATCCATCGACCGGTAGCCATAACGGACGGCGTCTGCGTACGAGGCGTGGTCGGACTGCTCGGGCGGAGTCTCGAACGCTGCCGGGTCCATGTGCCTCCAGAAGTAGTGCTGGTAGTGCGCCGTGCTGTTGCTGAAAAATGTGGCAAAATCGACCCGCTCACGACGTGCGTAGTAGCGGAAGATGTCGTACTGGATCCAGTCGAGGACACTCGCTCGTCGCCAGCGCAAGCCCGCATCACGGCGCTCGTCGAGCAATTGACGAAGGACCACGGAGACTGTGCGGGGAGTGAGGCCGTGGCGTAGCAGAAATGCTACGAAGGCAGGGAGCCCGGCTCCCGGAGTCGTGCCCTCGGTCCGCGAGGAGTCCCGGACCATGGCACCCACGGTTCGCATGAAGGGTTGTAATGAATCTGGGGAAGCCACCGCAGCCGCGTTCCAAGGATCCGGCACGTAGAACCCGGAAAGTTCCCTGTAGGGGATGTTCATGGCCCCGAAGACCCCGACGCGGAGGCCGGCGTCAGACGCGAGCTGCGCCACGCCCGGCAGGCGCATCGACTCCTGGGGGGAGGAGTCGGCTTGAGGTGCTCCTCCGAGGTGTCGGAGGCCGTGCTGGAGGTGCGACACACCGAGGTGCACCGTCGGCCACTGGATCCACGGCTCCAGGTTCGGAGGTTCCGCGCGGGCATCGGTCGTGAACACGTGCGACGTGTCATGCAGACGGCGAAAGTTGGGCAGCTCGCCTGCCGCCATGAACTGGGTGAGCAGTTGCGGCGAGAGTTCGTTGAACTCAATCTGCAGGACCTTCATGACGCTCCTCGGGTCGAGAACCCGACCCGGTCCACCGCAGGTCGGAGGCAGCGATCCTGCCCTCGTGCGTCGTGCGGTGTGAAGGGATGTCGCCACCGGAGCAGGATGCGTCGCAACTATTCCTGCAGACTGGTGAGATCCCAGCCCGCCCCCTCCACGACGGTGAGCAGCAGGTCATCGAGTCGAACGGAGCGGGACCGGACCGGAGCGGGACCGGACCGGGGTGGCGACCAGCGACTCAGTCATCTACGGGCACCCGGTATCCCTCGGGGAGGACGTCCCAGTACTCCGGTGTCAGCGGCAGGTCGCACAGCGCGGTCGGGCGGAGGGGCCAGAGCTGGCCACGTCCTTCCGCCCGGGTGTCTTCCAGCTTCAGCTCCGTCACGCCGGCGGAGTCACCGATGTAGAACCCGTACTCCTGCAGAGCCTTGGCGATCACCCTGGCCTGCGGCTCGAGGTCGAGCGCTGCGAGATCGACCGTGGGCTTGATCCGGAAGCGCAGACCCTGGGGTGGTGCATCCGGATGCGTCGAGTCGCCGTCGCTACCCACCATGGGGAAAACGTGGCGTCGAGACGCTTCCGGGCCAGAAGCGACCTTGAGTACGTGCTCGATCCGCCCGGCCGTCACCTCGTCGAGGCGGACCATCATGACTGCCCCGTTGTTGCCGCGATGGCTCCCTATGTTGCGCTGATCCGACGCTTGACCGGTGCCCACGTGGAGACCGTTGGAGGCCAGGTAGGTGACGGTCGCGGCGCTCGCCGACCACGTGTCCGCCTCTGCGTCGTAAGCCGCGTCGGTGAACGTGGCGACGTACCCGCGGTCGACGTCCACGACGGCCATGGGCCCGTCGCTGTTGTCGGCGGGAAGCGCACCGTTGGGGATGCGCAAGCCGCGGATCTCAGGAGGCACCACGGGCGTCGGTACGTCGACGTCGTACTCCGGGTCACCGGGCTGAGCCCAGTAGACCGGGTGTCCCCACCGGTTGTCACCGGCGCCCGCCAGGTGGACGCATCCCCCCGCCGCCTCGTCCGCAGTCAGCATGTACCGCAGGATCTGCTCTTCGCGGGGGTGGTCAGGGGCATCCTCAGGCAGGGGGGTGTTCCACCACGAGTCTGCGGTGAACGCCCGCAACGGGCCGCCATCGACGACGGGGGCTGGGTGCCAGCCCCGTCCGCGGTCATCCTCGGGCGATGCACCCGCGATGCAGCCACTCACCGATGCCCAGAGGATGACGAAGGTCAGAGGCCGCACGACCCCCCAACTGCGCCGGGTTCCCGGCCGACCAGCCACCGGCGACTCCAGGTTTCTCGAGCGTACGAGACCGAACCGTAGGGACGTCCCTCACCGACTGGCAATGGGCTGGCACCGCAGCTCTGTCGGAAGCTCCCGGCATGGATAGCATCAGCTGCTCGGCCACTGCGGAGCCGACCGGGAGGTCCTGGATGAGTGACGCGCTCTCGACCGACCTCTGGCCTTGCCAGAAACCGCATGCGCGCGTCACCGAGGGGGACCGGGATCGCCGCGCTCCCGACCGCAGACCCGGTCACGTGTCACGAAAGGGATCACGATGACGCCCTCCGACACCAGGGGCCGGCTGCCGAACCTCCTGATCGCGGGAGTGTCCAAGGCAGGGACGACATCGCTATTTAGGTATCTGGCTCAGCACCCCGACATCTGCCCTGCAGACGTCAAGGAACTGCGGTACTTCTCGGCACTGCGCTATGGGGAGCCCCTGGCCCCGCTGGAGAGCTACAGCAGGCACTTCGCCCACTGCCGTGACCATCGTTACCGGATGGAAGCAACCCCCGGCTACTACGCAGGCGGCCGACTTGTCGCTGACGCGGTGGCCGCTCTGCTCCCTGACGCACGCGTGGTCGTCAGTTTTCGTGACCCGGTCCAGCGGTGTTGGTCCTGGTACCGCTTCGTCCGGAGTACGGCACGGATTCCCAAGGACATGACCTTCGCGGAGTACCTGGACCGGTGTGAGACGCTCCACCGTGGCAGCACTGACGGCTTGCGCGTCAATCAGCCTTTCTGGGGACTCGGGGGCGGCTGTTACGATTTCTGGATCGACGCCTGGATGGAGATTTTCGGCGAGCGACTGCGTGTCGAGTTCTTCGAGAACGTGATCCGGGATCCGCGCGCCGTGGTGGAAGGCCTGTGCACCTGGCTCCGAATAGACACCTCCGTATGTGCGTCCCTCCGCTACGGCGTGGAAAACAAGACGGTCCAGTACAGGAACAAGAAATTGCAGCAGCTGGCCTTGACGGTTCACCGGCGGAGTGAGCGGTTCCTCACCGCTCACCCCGGCCTCAAGCGCTCGGTTCGCAGCGCCTATTACGCGGTGAACAGCGAGC
Source organism: Geodermatophilus marinus (assembly GCF_003428645.1). Taxonomy (GTDB): domain Bacteria; phylum Actinomycetota; class Actinomycetes; order Mycobacteriales; family Geodermatophilaceae; genus Geodermatophilus. The sequence continues at coordinate 303,266 of NZ_QVQH01000004.1, forward strand.
ACACCGATGAACGCCTCGGCTCTGCCGAGCGCCAACGACTCGATGAGTTCTACGGCCCGCACAACGACCGGTTAGCCACGAGACTAGAGACTGCCGGGCTGAACCACTTCCCCGACTGGTTGCACAGACATCGCCAACCGCGGGGAGATTCGACCATCCAGTAGCGGTAGCGAAGGGGGCACCCCACGTCCCGGGCAGGAGTCTGGACTCGGCGAGCGACTGTGCGCCCGACCGGCCCGTGCATCTGCCGAGTGACGTCCCGCTGGTGGGATCGTGGTCAGCCTCACCGTAACGAGACGTCGAGCCTCCCCCGATATCTCACGTCGACGTCGACTTCCACATTCGCCGACGACATCCCCCGCACGCATCGTGGGTACCGCCGGTTCGGCACCGGGGCGGCCGGCGGTCCGCACGCCTGCTGGGCCACGGTTGTCTCGCCCCGGGTTCAGTGGAGGCTCGGAACTGACGCGGCGACGGTAGTCGCCGCGGGGTGGTGCCGGTAGAAGGTGTCCTCGTGCTCGGCCGGTGGGATAGGCCAAGCTCGCCGTGCAGGCGTCGGTGGTTGAACCAGTCGATGTACTCGGCGACGGCGATCTCGAGGTCGTCGATGCCCTTCCAGGGGCCCCGGTTGCGCACCAGCTCGGCCTTGAACAGCGAGTTGAACGCCTCGGCCAGCGCGTTGTCGTAGGAGTCGCCGGTGGAACCGACCGAGGCCACCGCGCCGGCCTCGGCCAGCCGTTGGGTGTAGCGCACCGCGAGGTACTGGACGCCCTTGTCCGAGTGGTGGACCAGGCCGTCGACGTTGATGGCGCTCGCCGAATCTCCCCAGGTGTGCTCACCGAAAGTCCCCACCCGGGAGCGGGGTCAGGTTAGCGGTCGTCGGGTGCCGGTGGTGGCGCGGCGGAGGGTGTCGGTGCGGGCGTGATGGTC
>NZ_QVQH01000040.1 GCF_003428645.1 Geodermatophilus marinus
CGCATCCAGCGGATGCCCTTCTGCGCGGACGATTTGGGCCTTAGACAAGCCACATCGTTCCTGCTCAGAGGGGCATTCGTGCTTTCCGACGCGCAGTCACACGCCTATCCGACGGTGGATCGAGGCTCAGGCGGTCCGGCTCTCCCGGTCGTAGTTGCGACCGAGGAACGCGGGCACCCGCGCCCACCGGAACGCGAAGATCATCACCAGGAGGGTCGCGACGTAGGGCACCACCAGCAGGACCTGCGTGGGGATGCCGACACCGACCACCTCCGCCCGCAGCGCGATGACGTCCATCGCGGCGAAGAAGAGCGCCCCCGCGGCGATGAACTGCGGTCGCCACCCGCCGAAGAACGTCAACGCGATGGCCAGCCAGCCGCGCCCCCCGACGATGCCCTCGGTGAAGGTGCCGGTGTAGACCAGCGGCAGGTAGGCACCGGCCACGCCCATCAACGCCCCGCCGGCGGCCGTCGTCCACAGCCGGGTGCGCACGACCGGGATGCCCAGGCTGTCGGCGGCCCGGGGGTTCTCCCCCACCGACCGCAGGTCCAGGCCGGCCCGCGTCCGGTAGAGGAAGAACCACAGGCCGACGGTGAGCAGGGCGGCGAGGTAGACGAGCAGGTTGTGCGAGAACAGCGCCCGGCCGACCACCGGGATGTCGCTGAGCAGGGGGATCTCCAGCCGGGGCAGGGTGTCGACCCGGGGGGTGGTGGCGGTCTGGCCGATCACCACCCGGTAGAGCAGGCCGGCCAGGCCCGTGGCGGCGAAGAAGAGCGCCAGGCCGACGACGAACTGGTCCAGCCGCAGCCGCGTCGTCGCCCAGCCCAGCGCCAGGCCGAAGACGGCTCCCACCGCCGCGGCGAGCAGGATGCCGACCGTCGAGCTGCCGGTGGCGTAGCTGACGAGGAAGCCCACGGACGCGCCGAGCAGCATGACGCCCTCCTGCGACACGCTGAACACCCCGGCCAGCCCGCCGAGCATCGTCCCCAGCGAGGCGAGGAGGAAGGGCACCATCGCGACGACGGTGAGCTGGGCCAGGGACGCGAACTCGTTCATGCCGCCCTCCGCGCCAGCCGCCCCGCGATCACGTCGCTGAGCAGCAGGAAGATCAGGATCAGCGCCTCGATGATGAGGACCATCTCGGCGGGGACGCCCACGGTGCGCTGCATCGAGCTCGCGCCGACCTCGAGGACCGCGATCCCGAAGGCGACCACCGGGACCCACACGGCACTGCCACGGGCGATCAGCCCGATGATGATGCCGAGCAGCAGGAAGTTGGCCTGCATCCCCTCGAGCGCGCGGCCGTGCACACCGCTGACCTCCAGCGCCCCGGCCAGCCCACCGAGCGCGCCACCGATGACCAGCGCGACCACGGCGACCCGTTCGACCCGGATGCCGTTGATGCCGGCCGCCCGCGGGTTGGTCCCCGCCGCACGCAGCTCGAAGCCGGCCGCGGTCCGCCGGGTCACCACGATGGTGGCGAGGGTGACGAGCGCGGCGAGGAGGATGCCGGCGTGCACCCCGGGCGGTCCGCCGATGTCGGGCAGCACCGCCCCCTCGCCGACCCGCTGGGTGGCGGCCACCCCGGCAGCCGGGTCGGACCACACCTCGGTGGCGGCGTAGTCGAGCACCTGGAAGGAGACGAAGTTCAGCAGGACGGTGCTGAGGATCTCGTTCACGCCGAAGCGCCCCATGAGGAACGCCGCGATCCCCGCCCAGACGACGCCGGCCAGCACGCCGGCCACCAGCACCAGAGGCAGCAGGACACCGGTGGGCAGCTCGGCGTACACGATGCCGACGCCTGCCGCCGCCGTGGCACCGACCAGCAACTGGCCCTCGCCGCCGATGTTGAACCGCCCGACCGCCAGCGGGATGGTGAACCCGAGGGCGAGGAGGGTCAGCGGAACCCACTTGGTGAGCGTCTCGGTGAAGCCGAAGTCGGTCCGGAAGGACGTGGTCAGGATGGTGCGGAACGCCTCGACCGGGTCGTAGCCGAGCGCCGCGATGACGATGCCGGCGACGACGAACGCGAGCACCAGCGCGAGCACGTAGGGCAGCGCGCCGCGCAGCACGCGCGCCGCACGGCTCCGGGGAGCCGGGGCGCCCGCCTCCGGCTCGGACAGGACGGGGGCGGCGCTCATGAACCCTCCTGGACGACGCCGGCCATGAGGCGGCCGAGCGCGTAGGCGTCGTAGTCGCCGCGGCTCCGCTCGCCGACGACGCGCCCGGAGTAGAGGACGACGATCCGATCGGCCAGCAGGCTCAGCTCGTCGAGGTCCTCCGAGATGAGGACCACGGCGCAGCCGCGGTCCCGGGCCTCGTGCACGCGGTCGTAGACGAACCGGGTCGATCGCAGGTCCAGACCCCGGGTCGGGTTCTGCAGCACGAGCACCGCGGGTTGCCGCTCGAAGGCGCGGGCGAGGACGAGCCGCTGGATGTTGCCGCCGGACAGGTTGCCCGCGGGGGCGTCCGGGCCCGGCGTCTTGATCTCGTAGCGGTCGATGGTGGTGCGGGCGTGCTCCCGGACGCGCCGCCAGTCCAGCAGCCCGGCCCGCCGGTAGGAGCCGCTGCGCTGCGACCCGAGCAGCAGGTTCTCGGTGACCGACGCAGCGCCCAGGATGCCGTCGCGGTGCCGGTCCTCGGGCACGTAGGCGACCCCGGCGTCCAGCCACCGGCAGGTCGGCCCGCCGGCGAGGTCGGCGCCGTCCACCGACACCGCGCCGCCGTGCACCCGGCGGACCCCGGCCAGCGCCTCGGCCAGCTCGACCTGGCCGTTGCCGGCCACCCCGGCGACGCCGAGCACCTCGCCCGCCCCGACGGCGAGGTCCACGCCGTGCACGGCGGGCACGCCCTGGTCGTTGTGCACCACCAGGCCGGCCACGGTCAGCCGCGCGGCGGCGGAGGCCTCCGGCGCCGGCTCCGCCCCCGGCGCGGCACCCCCACCGACCGCGCCGAGCCCGAGCGCGGCGGCGACGTCGGAGGACTGCTCGGTGGCCGGTTCGCCCACCATCAGCGAGGCCAGGCCGGTGGCGTCGGTGGCCGACCGCTCGACGGTGGTCAGCCGCCGCCCGTCCCGCATGACGGAGATGCGGTCGCAGATGGCCAGGACCTCGCGCACCTTGTGCGAGATGAAGACGACGCTGGTCGCCTCGGCGACGATCTCGCGCAGCGACGCGAACAGCCCGTCGACCTCCTGCGGCGTGAGGTTGGTCGTCGGCTCGTCGAGCACGAGGACCCGCGCGCCGCGGTAGAGCACCTTGAGGATCTCCACGCGCTGCCGGGCCCCGACCGACAACCGGTCGGTGCGGGCCCGCGGGTCGACGGCCAGGCCGAAACGGTCGGACAGCTCACCGATCCGCCGGGCGGCGGCGCGCAGGCCGCCGGTGCCCCCGCCCTTGGTGCCGAGGACGACGTTCTCCACGACCGAGTACGTCGACACCTGGAGCAGGTGCTGGTGCACCATGCCGATCCCGAGGTCGATGGCGTCCCGCGGCGAGCGGACGTGCACCTCACGGCCGTCGACCCGGATCTCGCCGGAGTCGGGTCGGTACAGACCGTAGAGGACGTTCATCAGCGTCGTCTTGCCGGCGCCGTTGCCGCCGACCAGGCCGTGCACCTCGCCGCCGGCGAGCTCGAGGTCGGCGTCGACCAGCGCCCGCACGGGGCCGAAGGACTTGCTGACACCCGACATCGTGAGCGGCCGGGCCGGCCCGGGATCCCGCTCCCGCGCCGGCCCCGTCGGTGCCGCGCTGCTCACTCGACCGGGGTGACGTCGCGTTCGACCTCGATCTCCCCGGCGGCGAGCTGCTCGACCACCTGGTCGACCTGGTCGATGACGGCCTGGTCCACGTTCTGCGGGGTCTGCAGCGCGATGCCCTGCTCGTAGCTCATGCCGAGATACCCGCCGGTCTCGCCGTCCTCGATCGAGGTGAGGATCTCGTCGAGCATCACCTCGAAGTCGTAGAGGACCGAGGTGAGGTAGTGCTCGGGGGCGAGGTTGGACTTGTCGGTGTACTTCGCCGTCATCAACGCGCCGGCCGGGGCGTCGCCGACGGCCTCGAAGGCCCCGACCACGCCGAGGTTGAGCGAGGTCAGGACGACGTCGTTGCCGTCGGCGAGCAGCTGGCTGGTGAACTGCTGGGCACGGGTCGGGTCGTTGAAGTCGCCCGTCCACACCGAGGTCAACGTCGCGGTGGAACCGGTGTCGGCCAGCGCCTGCTCGACGGCGTGCACCTCGGAGTAGGAGAAGGGGAGCGTGACGCCGCCGAGGTAGGCGATGCGTCCGCTCTGGCTCGCGGCGGAGGCGAGCACCCCCAGCGGGTAGAAGGCCAGGTGGAAGTTGCGGTCCAGCACCCAGACGTTGTCGGGGACGTCGGCCGGCTCGGTGTCCTGCTCGGCGATGAAGACCACGTCCGGCGCCTCCTGCGCAACGGCGACCGTGGCGTCGTAGAACTGGCTGCCGTGCGTCCAGATGACGGTGTACCCGTCGGCCACGTACTCCCGCAGCACGCGCTCGGCGTCCGGCACCAGCACGCTCTCGGAGTAGGTGGTCTCGGCCCCGTGGTCCTCCTCGGCCTGCTCGAGGGCCTGCAGGCCGAGGAAGGTGTAGTCGGCGTCGGTCGTCGTGCCGGAGAAGACCGCGGCGATCCGCGGGGCCTCGCCGTCCCCGCCGCCACCGCCACCTGCGCTCCCGCCGCCACCGTCGTCGCCGCAGGCGGTGAGGCTGAGGGCGAGGGCACCGGCCAGCGTGCCGGCCAGGAGTCGCGTGGTTCGCATGGACGCACCATCCTCGGTTGGCGGTGAGGTGCGCCGTGTCTACAGCAGGGTTCGGAGCTGTTCGGAACCGCTCCGCCGTACCGTGACCCGATCGAGATCAGCCACGGCGCCAGTCGTCCGAGGTGAGGTGCGAGCCGGCCATCGGGCCCATCTGCAGCATCCCGCCGTCCACCGACCAGGACGCCCCGGTGACGTAGCCGGCCTCCGGCGAGGCGAGGAAGGCCACGACCGCGGCGACCTCCCGGGCGTCCCCCGGCCGGCGCAGCGGGACGCCGGGTCGCTCGTGGCCCGCCGCGGTGGGGTCCGCGTCCCCCTGGCCGGTCATCGGCGTGGCGATCTCCCCGGGCGCCACCGCGTTCACCGTGATGCCGTGCTCGGCGAGCTCGATGGCCGCGACGCGGGTGAGCAGACCGAGGCCGCCCTTGGCCGCGCAGTAGGCCGCGGCGCCCACCCGGGGCTGGTGCTCGTGCACGCTGGTGATGTTCACGACCCGCCCGCCCCGGCCGGCGGCCACCATCCGGCGGGCGGCCCGCTGCAGGCACAGGAAGGCGCCGTCGAGGTCGGTGGCCAGCACCTCCCGCCAGGTCGCGTAGTCGGTGTCGAGCAGCAGGCTCGTGTGCCCGGTGCCCGCGTCGTCGACCAGGACGTCGACCCCGCCGAGGGCGTCGGCCAGGTCGTCGACGACGTCCGCGGCCCCCGGGAGCCGGGTCAGGTCGAGGTGGCGCACCGCGGCCCGGCGCCCCCGGGCGCGCACCTCCTCGGCGGTGGCCTCGGCGGCGGCCTGCTCGCGGTACCAGGTGAGGCCGACGTCGCAGCCGGCCTCGGCGAGGGCGACGGCCACGGCCCGGCCGATGCCGGACTCCGACCCGGTGACGACGGCGGTGCGGGGCTGCGCGGGGACGGTCATGCCCCGATGCTGCGCACCCGCCGGAGAGCCCGCAGGTCGACACGGGACCGCAACGCCGGCGCAGCGGGGCACGGGTACGGGAGGGGGGTGACCGCACGCCGGGCCCTGCTCCCCGCCCTCGTCGCGGCCGTCCTGGCCGTCGGCGGCTGCGTCGCCGTGGAGGTCCCGGTGTCCGGTCCGGGCACCGAGGCGACACCCGGGGCGGGCGCCACCGCCTCCCCGGCCCCGGAGACCTCGGTGGACGCGTCCCCCGCAGAGGAGGAGATGGCACGGGCGATCCTCGAGCGGGTCGACGCCGAGCGCGTCGAGCGCGGCCTGGCACCGGTCGAGTGGGACGAGGACCTCGCCGCCGTGGCCCGCGCCTGGAGCGCGGAGATGGCCGAGCGGGACCAGCTCGCCCACCAGGACATCCGGGCGCTGCTGCAGCGGGACCGGCTGTCGGGCTTCCAGGGGCTCGGTGAGAACGTGTTCCGGGCGACCGGGCCGGTTCCGGCGGGCACGATCCACGCCGGCTGGATGCGTTCGGACGACCACCGGGTCAACGTGCTCAACCCGGGCTGGGACCGGCTCGGCGTCGGCGTGCACTGCGCCCCCGACGGGTCGGTGTGGGCCACCCAGGAGTTCGGCCGGACGGCCGGGGCCGACCGACCCGCGGTGGAGACGGGGACGCCGCCGCAGGAGCCGGTCGCCCGCCCGGCCGACGACGGGCCGACCTGCGGCTGATGCAGCCGGTCGACCGGGTCCGCGAGCGGGCAGCCCGCCGGTACCCGCCGGCTCCCCCGGCCGGTGCGCCGGCTCGCGGGCTGGCTGGCCAGCCCCGAGTTCGTCACGACCAGCTCGAGCCTGGCCTTCTACGCGATGGTCTCGCTGCCACCGATGATCCTCATCGCCTTCTGGATCGCCGGCGGGGTCGTCGACGAGTCCGCGCTGGAGGACCTCGGGCGGGCGGTGGACACCCGGACCCCGGACCAGCTGCCGGTGGCCGGCATCCTGCGCGGGCTGATCGACGTCGCCATGGCCACCGGCCCGGTCGCGGTGGTGGCGGCCGTGTGGCCCGCCACGACCTACGGCGCGGCTCTGGCCAGGGCGTTCACCGAGATCGCCCCCGGCGAGCGGCGGCGGGTCCGCGGCTGGCGCGGCCGGGTGCTGGCGCTGGCGCTCATCGCCGTGCTGCCGGTCGTGGTCTTCTCCGGGCTGGCGGCCCTGTACCTGCTCCCCCGGCTGCTCGGTTCGGGCTGGCCGCTGCGCCTGGCGCTGGCCGGCGCGGCCGTCACCGGGCTGACCGCGCTGGTCGCCCTCGTCTACTGGCTCTTCGAGGTGCACGACACCCGCTGGGGGGACGTCGCGGTCGGCGCGGCGGCCGCCGCGGGGCTGGTGGCGGCGAGCACGGGCGGCTACCTCGTGTACCTCGAGTTCGCCGACTTCACCGAGCGTTACGGCCCCACCGCGCTCGCCACGGCGGTGCTCCTCGGGCTGTGGCTGCTGCTGGGCAACGCCGCCCTGCTCACCGGGTACCGCATCACGCTCCGCCGCGCGCGGGACCGCACGCGGCGTTGACCTCAGGCGGCCTGGGCGGCAGCGAGTCGGGTGTCGAGGAGGCGGTCCACCTCGGCGACGGCATCCTCGACCCTCCGGGTGTTCGGCCCCGACGGGCTGTGCGCGTGGGCGCTGCGGGCCACGCCGAGGGCGATGTAGGCGACGGCGATCTCCAGGTCGAGGTCGTCGAGGCTGGTGACGGTGCGGGTCATCGTGACCTCCCCGGGTCGGAGGGTGCTGCCCTCTCGGTGCTCCCTGCTCGGTGCTCCCTGGCGCGGCCGACGTTACGGCGGGGGTACGACGGAACCGGCCCGCACGAACCGGCGTCCCCACTCGTGCAGCAGGTCGAGCAGCTCCGGCGGCGAGACGACGGTGACCTCGGCGCCGAGGACCCCGAGCGCGTGCGCCGGCCACTCCAGGGCGTCGGTCTCCATCCGCACCCGGCTGCGCCCGGGTGCCTCCTCCTCGACCCGGACCCAGCGGCCGATGACCGCGCGCACCCGGTCGGCCGGCGCGTCGACGAGCACCTCCACGCGGTGGGTGCCGGCCATCTCCCCGATGCCGGCCTGCACGAAGGAGACCGCGTCCTCGGCCGGCAGCCGGCGGGGCGCGGCCCGGACCCCGGTGGGCCGGGGCGCGGTCAGCCGGTCGAGCCGGAAGCTGCGCCAGTCGCCGCGGTCGAGGTCGTAGGCGACCAGGTACCAGCGGCGCCCGAGGGTGACCAGCCGGTGCGGCTCGACCTCCCGCGTGGACGGGCTGCCGTCGGCGGCGGTGTAGTCGAAGGCCAGCCGTTCCGTGTCGCGGCAGGCCTGGGCGACCGTCGTGAGCACCGCCGGGTCGACCAGGTCGCGGGGCGCGGTCCAGGGGGCCGGCTCGGTCACCGCGCCGAGCGCCTCCACCCGGCGGCGCAGCCGGGCGGGCATCACCTGCACCACGGTGGCCAGCGCGCGCACCGAGGACTCCGCCGTCCCGGCGACCGCGCTCTGCGCGGCCGTCCGCAGCCCGACGGCGAGCGCGACGGCCGCCTCGTCGTCGAGCAGGAGGGGCGGCAGGGACGCCCCGGCCGCCAGCTGGTAGCCGCCGTCGACCCCGCGCTGGGCCCGCACGGGGTACCCCAGCTCGCGCAGCCGCTCGACGTCCCGGCGCAGGGTGCGCACCGAGACGCCGAGCCGGCCGGCGAGGTCACCGCCGGCCCAGTAACGGCGCTGCTGCAGCAGCGCCAGCAGGCGCAGGGCGCGGGCGGCGGGGTCGGTCACGCCTCCATCCTGCCGAGGACAGCGGACAGGTCCTGGCACCAAACCGCACTAGCGTCGTCGGCACGGACACCGATCACCGACGCGGAGGCGACGACATGACCCCCGACACGACCTCGGCCACCACCCACGACCCGGCCGGGACGACGACCGGCGAGCGGGCCGACCTGCTGGAGACGCTGGCCACGCACCGGTACTTCCTCCGCCACACCGTCCAGGGCCTCACCGAGGAGCAGGCCCGGCAGCGCACCACGGTCAGCGAGCTGACCCTCGGCGGCCTGGTCAAGCACGTCGCGCACACCGAGGCCACGTGGGCGGAGTTCGTGCTGCGGGGCCCGTCGGTCATGGCGGGGCCGGACGACCCCGAGCAGATGGCCCGGTGGGCCGAGGAGTTCCGGATGGGCCCCGACGAGACGCTGGCCGACGTCCTCGCCCACTACGAGGAGGTCGCCCGGCGCACCGACGACCTGGTGCGCTCGCTGCCCGACCTCGACGCCTCCCACCCGCTGCCCGAGGCCCCCTGGTTCGAGCCCGGCGCGCGGCGCTCGGCCCGCCGCGCGTTCCTGCACATCGTCGCCGAGACCGCCCAGCACGCCGGGCACGCGGACATCCTGCGGGAGTCCCTCGACGGCCAGAAGACGATGGGCTGAGCTACCCGGCCCCGGCCGGCCCGCCCTCCTCGACCGCGCGGGCCCGCTCCAGCGCCCGGTCCCGGGCCGTGGCGGCGCGGGTGGCCGCGCGGCGGGCGGTCGCCCGGTGCCGCTCGGCCCGCTCGAGGTCGGCGGCGACCCGGGCGGCCGCCTCCTCGGCGCGGGCCAGCTCCCCGGCCAGCGCCGCGACCTCCTCGCGCAGCTCGTCCCGCCGGGCACCGAGCGCGTCGACGCGGCGCTGCTCCTCCTCCGCGGCGGCCGCGGTCTCCTCGGCCAGGGCGGTGGCCTCGGCGAGGGCCCGCCGCGCCGCGTCGAGCTCCCGGCGGCGGCGCTCCTCGGCCACCCGCCGGGCCTCCGCCTCCCGGACCTCCGCCTCCCGGGCCTCCGCCTCCCGCCGGCGGGCCTCCTGCTGCCGCACCCGCCGCCGAGGGGCGGCCGGGCGCGCCGCCGGCGGGGCGGGCACCACCCGCAGGTCCGGCCGGGTGCCGGTGGTGCCCAGGCCGCTGTAGGACAGCGCGGTAGTCAACCGGCCCACCAGCAGCGCGCCACCGGCGTCCGGGTCGGCGAGGGCGGCGCGCAGGGTCCCGGCGACCTGCGTCTCGACCGCGCCGCTGACCCGGTGCCCCCGCTCCCGCGCCAGCGCGACCGCCTGCCGGGTGAGCGCGGCCAGCAGCGCGGCCCGCTGCCGGTCCAGCGCCCGCAGCTGGTCGCCGGCCAGGCTCTCCTGCGCCTCGCGCAGCAGCCCGCCCAGCTCGACGAGCCCCTCCACCTCGGCCCGCCGCTCGCGGGCCAGGAGGTTGCACACCCAGGCGGCCGTCGAGGGCCGCGGCAGCCGCCCGACCGCCGCGGCCAGGGCGCGGTCGCCCCCGGTGCGGGCCCGCTCCTGCGCCCGGCGCCGGGCGGCGGTGAACTCCTCGGGCGGGACGTCGTAGAGCTCGTCGGCGAGCGCGTCCAGCTGCGCGTCCTCGGCGTCCACGCGGCGACCCTGCCACGGCCGCCGCACGCGGGTCCGCGGTTCCGCCCGCGAGGTCAGCCCATCGGGTCCTGCGCCGTCCCGCCGACGTCCCACTGCCCGGCGTTCTCCCCGAGCCACCGCGCCCACATCTGCACGGTGCTCCCGTAACCGCCGTCCAGCGCCCGCTCCCAGATGCCGCGGAGCTCGGCGCGGGCCTGCTCGGGCTCCGCCGCCAGGACGCCCTGGAGGTCGGCGCGCAGGTCCTGCGGCAGGCGGTCGAGGACGTCGGACCACCGCTGGGCCCACATCTCGGCGCGGTCGCCGTACTCGCCGTCCCGCGCGTCGCCGAGGACCCGCTCCACCTCGTCGGCCCGCTGGTCGGCCGGCACGTCCTGCAGGTCCTGCAGGTCCTGCCGGAGGTCCTCGGGCACCCAGTCGAGGTGACCGGTGTCCCCGTCGGCGGCGGCGTCCCCGGCCGCGTCCTCGGCACCGTCCTCAGCGGCGGCCGCGGCGTCCCCGGCGGCGTCCTCGGCGGCGGCCGTCGCGTCCCGGGCCGCCCCCTGGGCCGCGTCCGCCGCGTCCTGCGCCGCCCGGCGGGCCTGGTCGGCAGCCTCCTGGGCGGCCTCGGCGGCTTCCTCGGCGGCGCTGACCGCCCTCCCCACCGGGTCCGACGGCGCGGCCGCCGCCCCCGGGCCGACGAGCACCGCCGCCGCCGTCAGCACCGCGGCTCCCGCGCCCACGACCGCGCTCCGTCGTCCGCTCCTCCGCACGTCCACGTCCTGGTCCCCTCGTCCCTGGCGGCGCCGGGTGCGGCGCCGCGTCCGGTGGGCGGGTCCCGGGCCGGTGGCCCCGGCTCCCGCGCTCCTTGCTCCGGGGATGCCCAGCGGGCGGTCACGGGTCCGTGTCGAGACCGTGTCCGTTCGATGACCGTGCCCGTTCGATGACCGGGACGCCGGCCGGGTCAGCTCCCGGTGCGGGAGCCGTGCCAGAGGTCGATGCCGCCCTCCACCGCGTGCCGGTCGATGCGGGCCAGCTCCTCCTCCGACAGGTCGGGGGCCCTCAGCGCCGCCACGTTCTGCTCCAGCTGCCGTACGCTGCTGGCGCCGACGAGCACGCTGGTGACCCGCGGGTCCCGCAGCGCCCACACGAGGGCGAGCTGGGCCAGCTCCTGGCCGCGCTCGCGGGCGATGCCGGCCAGCGCCCGCACGTGCGCGAGGTTCTGCTCGCTCAGCAGCTCCGGCGACAGCGACTTGTCCTGGCTGGCCCGGGAGCCCTCGGGGATGCCGTCGAGGTACTTGCCGGTCAGCATCCCCTGGGCCAGCGGCGAGAAGGCGATGCAGCCGGCCCCGACGTCGGCGAGGGTGTCGAGCAGCCCCTCGGTCTCGATCCAGCGGTTGAGCATCGAGTAGGACGGCTGGTGGATGAGCAGCGGCGTCCCCAGGTCGGCCAGGACCGCCGCGGCACGGGCGGTGTCCTCCGGCGAGTAGGACGAGATGCCGGCGTACAGCGCCTTGCCGGCCCGCACCGCGCTGTCCAGGGCGCCCATGGTCTCCTCGAGCGGCGTCGCCGGGTCCGGCCGGTGCGAGTAGAAGACGTCGACGTACTCCAGGCCCATGCGGGCCAGCGACTGGTCCAGGCTGGCCAGCAGGTACTTGCGGGAGCCGCCGCCCTGGCCGTACGGGCCGGGCCACATGTCGTAGCCGGCCTTGGTCGAGATGACGAGCTCGTCGCGGTAGGGCCCGAGGTCGTCGGCGAGGTGGCGGCCGAAGTTGGTCTCGGCCGACCCGTAGGGCGGGCCGTAGTTGTTGGCCAGGTCGAAGTGGGTGATGCCCAGGTCGAAGGCGCGGCGCAGCACCGCCCGCTGCCGCTCGAACGGGACGTCGTCCCCGAAGTTGTGCCAGAGCCCGAGGCTGATCGCGGGCAGGTCCAGGCCGCTGCGGCCGCAGCGGCGGTAGGTCATGGCGTCGTAGCGGCCCTCGGCGGCGGTGAACGGCATGCCGGGATCCTGGCAGCGACCCGCCGGCTCACCCCACGGCGGGTTTCAACCGGCGGGCCCGGGGGACGACGGCACGGCCGGACCGCGACCGCCGGGCGATCGCCACGGCCACGCCCACCAGGACCGCGGCCAGGACGAGGGCCACCACACCCAGGGACGTCCCCCCGAGCAGCAGCGGGAGGGTCGCCGTGGCGGCGGCGCTGCCGAGCGCGCGGCCGGCCGTGGCCGACGCGAGCGCCCCGGTGACCCGCTCCGGGTGCCGGTCGGCGGCCGCGTTGTCGAGGAGCCCCTCGAGCAGGGTCAGGCAGACGCCGGACAGCAGCTGGGCCCCGCAGAGCAGGACGACGGAGACCGGGGCCACCACCCAGCCGGCCACCATCCCCGCGGCGACGACGGCCCAGGTGCCGCTCCCGGCGGCCGCCCGCCGCTGCAGGGCACCCGCCACCACCGGGGCGAGGAGCGACCCCGCGGTGAACGCGATCGCCGCTGCCGCGACGGCCGTGCGGCCGTGCAACTCCTCGGTCAGGGCGACGAAGAGCAGCGTCGGGCCGGAGGCGAGCAGCATGAGACCGCCCCCCACCAGCACGGGCGGGGAGAGGTCCACCCGGCCCCAGTGGCGCGCAGGCGCGGCGGCACGGGGCACCGGGGAACGCCCCGCGACCACGACGGTCGGCACCAGCGAGAGGACGTAGGAGCACGTCACGACCGCCAGCACGAGGTCGCGCGCCTCCGGCCCGAGGGGCAGCAGCGCGGCCAGGGCGACGCCGGCCGCCTCGGCGGCGGCGACCAGCGAGCCGTACCACGTCAGCGCCGAGGCCCCGGGGCGCGCCGCGGCGACCTCGGCGCGCATGCCGGCGTACCCCGTCCACGCGGTGAGGTTCATGGCCCCGACGCAGAGGGCGACGAGGAGGACCGGGGCGTCGCCGAGCACCAGCCCCACGACCGCTGCTCGCAGCACCATCTCCGCACCCGCCGCCGTCCTGAGCAGCAGGCGGCCGTCGAGCCACCGCGCCATCCGCCCCGCCACCGGGGCCGAGAGGGCGACACCGACGAGCATGGCGGCGCTGCAGAGCCCGACCGCCGGCAGTCCGTGGACCTCGGCGACGCGGAGGACCAGCAACGTCCAGGCCACCGACAGGCACAGCGAGTCCACGAGCCCGGCCGCGACGAGCGCGGCCAGGCGGCGGCCCCCGTCCGCGGACGTCGGCGGCGGCGGCGCGGTCACCGGGACCTGCGGTACCAGGTCGCCGGCGGCGGGAACCCGTTGAACGACGACGCGTAGCTCAGCGTGTAGGCCCCGGCCGACGCGATGAACAACCGGTCGCCCTCGGCCATGGTCACGGGCAGTGCGGCCCCGTAGAACATCGTGTCCGAGCTGTCGCAGCTCGGCCCGGTGACCGTGAAGGCCACCTGCTCGACCACGTCGTGGTCGGCGCGCGAGGACCACAGCGGGAACCGCCACTGGCCGACCGACTGCTGGGTCTCCATGAAGCCGTTGTAGGCACCGACGTCGACGTAGAGCCACTCCTCGCCGGCGCGCTCCTCGCGACCGAGCACGGTGGTCACCATGACGGCGGTCTCGGCGACCATGTGCCGGCCGGGCTCGGCGACGACGAGCGGCGGCTGGTAGGGCAGCAGCTCGTCGAGGCTCTTCTCGACCACCTCGCCGATCTGGTCGATGGTCGGCACGGGGTCCCCGTAGCGGGCCGGGAAGCCGCCGCCGATGTCGAGCATCTCCAGGCGGATGCCGTCGCGCTGCAGCTGCCGCATGAGCCGGGCCACCGCGGCCAGCGCCTGCCGCCAGGCCGACGTCGCCACGCACTGCGAGCCGACGTGGAAGGTGAGGCCGTAGGGCTGCAGGCCCAGCCGCTCGGCCTCGTGCAGGAGCGCCCGCGCGTGGTGGGCCTCGGCGCCGAACTTCCGCGACAGGGGGAACACGCTGCCGCTGTCGTCCACGCGCACGCGGATGTAGACGGCGCTGCCCGGTGCCTCCCGGGCGATCTTGTGCAGCTCCCCCTCGGAGTCGGCCGAGAACCGCCACAGGCCGGCGTCGGCCGCCGCAGCCACGTGGGACGCCGGCTTGACGGTGTTGCTGTACAGCACGCCGGCCGGGTCCACGCCGACGTCCAGGAGCATGTGCAGCTCCCCCAGCGAGGCGATCTCGAACCCGCCGCCGACGGCGTGGACCGTGCGCAGCACCTCGGGTGCGGAGTTGCACTTGACGGCGTAGTGCGGGCGCACCCGCGGCAGCGCCGCACCGAAGCGGTGGAAGCGGTCGGCCACCAGCCCGAGGTCGCCGGCCAGGAAGGGGGTGGGGACGTCGAGCCCGGCCAGGAGGTCCGGCGGCAGGGTCTGCGGCCAGGCCGCCGGCACGGCGGGCGCCGCGCCCAGGCTGGTCAGCGACGGGGTCATGGGTCTGCTCCTCGGGACAGGGGGCGCTCGGTGCACCCAGCCGGTCTGTCGGCCGGGCCGGGGCCGCTGTTGAGCCGCCTCCCCCCGAGGGGTGAGCCGTCCGGTGCAGGCTCAGGTTGTCGCCACCGTGGCCGATGTGGTCGCCATGACCATGAGCTCGGCAGCACCGGGGCGGCGTGCCACGGTGCTCGTCGTCTGTGCGGGCCTCCTGCTGTGGGCGGTGGCCCTCGTCGTCGTCCCCGCCGACGTGTCCGTGCACGTCTCGAACGCGGGCCTGACGACCGCCGCCCTGGGCGCCGGCGCCGCGGGCCTGGTGCGCGCCCGCCGGCACACCGGGCCGGTCCGGCGGTACTGGTTCCTGCTGGGCGCCGCCTCGCTGTCCTGGGGCGCCGGCATGGCCGTGTGGAGCACCTACGAGTCGGTCCGCGGCGTGGAGGTGCCCTTCCCGTCGCTGGCCGACCTGGGCTACCTCGGGCTCCCCCCGCTCGCGGCCGCGGCGCTCATGGCGCTGCCCCTCCGGGCACCGACCTTCAGCGGCCGGGTGCGCACGCTGCTCGACGGCCTGATGGTCGCCAGCTCGTTGCTGCTCTGCAGCTGGGTGCTCGTCCTGGCCCCGGTCGTGGCGGCCGGCGGCGACCCGCTGGGCCAGGTCATCTCGCTGGCCTACCCGGTCGGGGACCTGGTGCTCATCACCCTGGTCATCTACACGTGGACGCGAGCCCGGCAGCGGGGCTGCCGGCTGCCCATCGCGCTGCCGCTCGTCGGCAGCGGCCTGGTCGCCTTCGCCGTCGCGGACTCCGGCTTCACCTACCTCACCAGCGCGGGTGTCTACAGCTCGGGCAGCCTCATCGACATCGGGTGGGGCGCCGGCTTCTGCCTGCTCTTCCTCGCGGCAGCGCTCCCGGCCGGCACGGACCCCGAGGACGTCGACGAGGAGGCACCGGCGCGGCCGCTGGGCAACCTGCTCCCCTACGCGGCCGTCGGGCTGGCGGTGCTCACCTCCACGGTGGAGCTCCTCCGGCACGGCAACGGCGACATGTTCTTCTCCTGGACCCGGACGGCGCTGCTCGTGCTGCTGGTGCTCCGCCAGGTGCTGACGCTCAACGAGAACCACCACCTCACCCGCGACCTGGAGCGGCGCGTCGAGGAGCGGACCGCCGAGGTGCGTGCGAGCGCGGAGCGGTTCACCGCGCTCGTGCAGCACAGCACCGACCTCGTCACGGTCGTCGACCGCACCGGTGTCGTGCAGTACCAGAGCCCGTCGAGCCGGCGGGTGCTCGGTTACGAGCCCGAGGACCTGGTGGGTCGCGACCTCACCGAGCTCATGGACGCCGCCGAGGCCGAGGCGCTGCTCGCGGTGCTCGCGCGGTCGGCCGGAGGCGCCGACCGGCTGCAGTCCTTCCACTCGACGTGGCGCAACGCCGGTGGCGGGGAGCGCCGGATGGAGATCACCGTCACCGACCTGCTCGACGACCCCGCCGTCGGCGGGCTGGTCCTCAACACCCGCGACGTGACCGAGCGGGTGGAGCTGGAGCAGCAGCTCACCACCCAGGCCTTCACCGATGCGCTGACGGGTCTGCCCAACCGCGCCCTGTTCAAGGACCGGCTGCAGCACGCGCTCTCGCGGCGCCCGTCGAGCCGCGAACGGGTGGCGGTCTACTTCCTCGACCTCGACGGCTTCAAGGCGGTGAACGACACCCTCGGCCACAGCGCCGGTGACGCCCTCCTGGAGGAGGTGGCGGTGCGGCTGCGCGAGGCCGTGCGGCCCGGCGACACCGTGGCCCGCTTCGGCGG
Organism: Geodermatophilus marinus; assembly: GCF_003428645.1. Lineage (GTDB taxonomy): Bacteria > Actinomycetota > Actinomycetes > Mycobacteriales > Geodermatophilaceae > Geodermatophilus. The sequence continues at coordinate 16,280 of NZ_QVQH01000040.1, forward strand.
TGACGAGTTCGCCGTGCTGGTCGAGGACCTGCCCGGTGACGAGGACGGCACCCTGCTGGCCGGCCGGATCCGGGAGGCCCTCGAGGTGGCCGTCGACCTCGACGGTGAGGAGGTGCACGTCTCGGCCAGCATCGGCATCGCCCACCGGGAGGACGCCGGGACCGACGCCGAGCAGCTGCTGCGCAACGCCGACCTGGCGATGTACCAGGCCAAGTCGGGGGGCAGCGGGTGGGCCGTCTACGCCCCGGAGATGCACGAGGGCCTGGTCGCCCGGGTCCGGCTGGAGGCCGACCTGCGCCGTGCCCTGGCCGAGGAGCAGTTCGAGGTGCACTACCAGCCGATGGTGTCCATGCGGTCCGGTGCCATCACCGGCGTCGAGGCGCTGGTCCGCTGGCGGCACCCCGAGCGCGGGATGGTCTCGCCCACGGAGTTCATCCCGCTGGCGGAGGCGACCGGGATGATCCGCCCGCTGGGGCTGTGGGTGCTGCGCGAGGCCTGCCGGACGGCGATGGGCTGGCACCGGGAGACCGGGGGCAGCCGACCGCTCAAGCTCAGCGTCAACGTCTCCGCCCGGCAGCTGCAGCACCCCGAGTTCCCCGGGGAGGTGGCGGCGGTGCTGGCGGAGAGCGGGCTGCCCGCGACCAGTCTGACGCTGGAGATGACCGAGAGCGTGCTCGTCGACAACGGGCCGGCGATGCTGGCCACGCTGGGCGTGCTCCGGGAGACGGGCATCCGGCTGGCCATCGACGACTTCGGGACCGGGTACTCCTCGCTGAGCTACCTGCACCGGTTCCCGGTCGACATCCTCAAGATCGACAAGAGCTTCGTCGAGCGGCTGTCGACCGGCGGGGACACCGCCCTGATCAGCACCATCCTGCGCCTGGGCAAGACGATGCACCTCGAGACGGTCGCCGAGGGGATCGAGCACCCGCAGGAGATGCTCCTGCTGCGGCGCCAGGGCTGCACCACCGGGCAGGGCTACCACTTCTCGCGGCCGGTCCCGGCCGACCAGATCCTCCAGATGCTGGTCGACGCGCCGGTGCCCGTGGGCGGCTGACGAGGACGGTCGTGTGCAACCGGCCTCGGGCGGGTACGGGGCCGACGTCCACCGCCCGACCGCACCCGAGGGGACCGCATGACCAGCAGCACCACGACCCGTGACGCCGCCACCGGCAGCCGCGACATCAAGTCGCACGAGACCACCAGCTTCGCCGACCTCGGCAAGGAGATGTGGTCCTACCTGACCGGCAAGGGCGCCGCCATCAACTACGAGTTCGTCGACATGACGGTCGAGGTGCCGCGGGAGACCGGGCCCGACGCGCCGCGGGCCACCTGGAAGCTCAACGGGACGCTGCGCATCACGACCGCCGAGAACGCCAGCCGCGGATGACACCGGACCCCCGGGACGCCCTCGACCTGACCGCCGACCTGGCGGTCGAGGTCGACGGCGTCCCGGTGCAGGTCCGGGCCGCCGGGTCCGAGGTGCAGGTGACCGCCGGCGACGTCCGGAAGCTGTTCGCCGGGGTCCGCCTGGCCGCGGGCGCCGCCACCCAGGCCCCGCCCGGGCGCGCGGAGCTGTCGCGGGTGGCCGACACCCTGGCCGACCACGGGCTGACCGCCCGGCTCGACGGGCCCGCCGGACGGGTGCTCACCCTCGGGGCGGACGTCGACTCGCCGGCCGGCCGCACCCTGCTCGGCACCCGGCACGCCCGGCTGCACCCCGCCGGGGCGCTGCGCAGCTCGGGGGCTGCCGGGCCGGTCGCCGCCGTCGCCGCCGCGCTCGTGCTCGTCCTGCTGGCCACCCGCCGCCGGCGCCGCTGACCGGGTCACCCACCGAGCGCGGCCGCCGGGGACCACGGCGGGCACGCTGTCGGCGCGGCCGGGCCTCCGGGGCCCCGCGAGCGCCGGGACGGCCTAGGGTGGGATGCGACGCACCGCTACCGGACGGGAGGTCCCGTGGTGCTCAGCATCCTCGGGCTGCTGCTCCTCGCCTGGATCGTCCTCACCGTGATCGGGTGGGTCGTCGAGGGCCTGTTCTGGCTCGTGGTGGTCGGGCTCGTGCTCCTCGTCGTCACCGCCGTGCTCGGCTGGGACCGGCAGCGCAGCAGGCGCTGAGGCGACCGCCCGGACCGGGGAGTCCGTCGCCGCCCACGACCGCCGGGACGTCGGTCCGGCGGAGGTGACGGCGTCCTGCCTGGACCGAGCGGCCGGCACGGACCGCGGCCCGCACCCCCCCCCGTCAGCCGTCGTCCACGCACCCCCGCCGGACGTCCCGCGGCCGGTCGCCCCGGGACGACGCCGGCCCGCTCAGGCGACGGCGGGCAGCGCGCCGTCCCCGCACAGCTCGGCGTAGGCCTCGTCGATCGTCACCCGGCTGGCGACGAACTCCCGGACGGTGCCCCCGCGTACGAGGTACCGGCGGTCGGAGCACTCGGACACGTCCGGCTCGAACACCGCCGCGTCCCGGAAGCGGAAGGCGGTCCAGCCCGGCACCACACCGCTCAGGTCGGCGGCGACGTCCCGCCCCAGCCACCGGCTCAGGAGGGTCACCTCGTCCACGAACTCGCCCATGCCCGCCCCTCTCGTGCCGTCCGCCGTCCTGCCGAGGGGATCATCCGGGACCGCCGGTGGGCGCCGCGAGCCTCCGCAGCCGTGGTCATCAGGTCGTCATCTGCTCGACACGAGCTCGACGAGCGGTGCCGCCGGGGACCGGCGCGATCCGGCCCCGCCCCCTGCTCACCCGGCGCCGTGGACCGGCCGCCGATGCCGGGCTACGGCAGGGGAACGGCCCAGACCAGCTGCGCACCACCCGAGGGAGCCGGGTCGGCGACGAGGGAGCCGCCGCGCTCCTCGGCCCGGCGCATCACGGCCCCCAGGCCGTCGCCGTCGGGTGCCCGGTCCGTCCCCACGCCGTCGTGGGAGACCCGCAGGGAGACCCCGCCCTGGGTGACGGTGACCGCGACCTCGACGGTGCCGGCCTGCGGCTGCCGGGCCAGGTCGCTGAGCACCTGACCGACGACGGCGAGCAGGTCGTCGACCACGCTCGCGGGGAGGTCACCGACCGGACCGGCGATGCGCGTGCTCGGCATCGCGGGCAACCCCGGCGCGGCCGCGGCGATCGTGTCGAACAGCCGGGTCGCGAACCGGCGGTGTCCGTCACGGGTCGGTCGCGGAGGGCGACGACCACCGACCGGAGCCGCCGGATGGCGTCGTCGAGGCCGGCGGTGGCTGCCCGCAGGCGCTCCGGTGAGCGGACCGGGCCCCAGGCTCGCGGCGACGCCGTAGAGGGTCAGCCCGGCGGCGTACAGGTCGCGCACGACCGCGTCGTAGAGCTCCGCTGCGGCGCCGTCCAGATCGTCATCCCACATGACCACTCGCCTCGACTCGGCCGATCCGCAGGCACCCGCCGCCGCAGAGCACACCGGGAGGCGGGGGTCTCGGAACCCGACGCTAGTCCTCCCCCGGGGTGCACGGGCTCCCCCGGATGAATCCCGGGACGCCACCGGCCCGGTCCCTCGACGAGGGACCGGGCCGGTGGACGGCACGCACAGCGGTGACGAGGCCGCTGACCGGACCTCAGGGCGCTGCCGCGCGAGGCGGGGACGTCGCCGGCGCCGGCGGGGACGGCCCCGGGTCGTTCGCCTGGCTCAGCTGCAACCGCTGGTGGAACCGCAGCCTTCGCAGACGTAGCAGCTGCCGGCCGGGCGCATCTTCGTGCCGCAGGTCATGCACAGCGGCGCATCGGTGACGTTCCCGGTGACCAGCTCGAACAGCTCGGCCGAGGAGTGCGCCTCGGTGACCGGCTTCTCGGCCTTCACCTCGGGCTTGGCGGGGGCCTCGGTCGGCACCGAGCCGCGCAGCGCCTCGACGTCGACCTCTTCCTCCTCGACGACCTCGGCGGTGGAGGCCGAGCCGCCGTAGCTGCCCGACACCTGGGCCGCCCGCTCCTCGGCGGTGAAGATGCCGAGGGTCGCGCGGGTCTCGACCGGCAGGTGGTCGAGGGCCAGGCGGCGGAAGATGTAGTCCATCACCGACTGCGCGATCCGGATGTCCGGGTCGTCGGTCATGCCGGCCGGCTCGAACCGCATGTTGGTGAACTTCTGGATGTAGGTCTCCAGCGGCACACCGTGCTGCAGCGCGATCGAGATGCCGATCGAGAAGGCGTCCATGACACCGGCCAGGGTCGACCCCTGCTTGCCGAGCTTCAGGAACACCTCGCCGAGGCTGCCGTCCTCGTACATCCCGGCCGTCATGTAGCCCTCGGCGCCGGCCACGCTGAACGACGTGGTCATGCTCTGGCGCTTCTTGGGCAGCCGGCGGCGCACCGGGTGGGACGTGGTGGCGACCGGGGCCGCCTGGACCTCCGCCTTGGCCTCGCTCTGCTTGGCCTTGGCCGACTTGGCGTCGGACAGCGGCTGGCCGACCTTGCAGTTGTCGCGGTAGATGGCCAGCGCCTTGAGGCCGAGCTTCCAGCCCTGGAAGTAGATGTTCTCGACGTCCTCGACGGTCGCCGTCTCCGGCATGTTGACCGTCTTGCTGATGGCGCCGGAGATGAACGGCTGCACCGCGGCCATCATCCGGACGTGGCCCATCGGGGGGATGGCCCGCTCGCCCATCGCGCAGTCGAAGACCTCGTAGTGCTCCGGGCGCAGGCTCGGGGCGTCGACGACGTGACCGTGCTCGGCGATGTACTCGACGATGGCCTCGATCTGCTCGTCCTGGTAGCCCAGGCTGCGCAGCGCCCGCGGGACGGTCTGGTTGACGATCTGCATGGACCCGCCGCCGACCAGCTTCTTGTACTTGACCAGCGAGAAGTCCGGCTCGATGCCGGTCGTGTCGCAGTCCATCATGAAGCCGATGGTCCCGGTGGGGGCCAGCACCGAGGCCTGCGCGTTGCGCCAGCCGTTCTCCGCCCCGATCGCCAGGCACTCCTGCCACTGGGCCGTGGCGGCCTTGAGCACGTCGGCGTCGTCAGCGCCGACCGGGCGGATGGCGTCGTTGGCCGCGGCGTGCTTGCGCATGACGCGGGCGTGGGCGTCGGCGTTGCGGGCGTAGCCGTCGTAGGCCCCGACGATGCCGGCGAGCTCGGCCGAGCGGCGGTAGGCCGTCCCGGTCATCAGCGAGGTGATCGCCGCTGCCAGGGTCTGGCCGCCGCGGGAGTCGTAGGCGTGCCCGGTCGCCATGAGCAGCGCGCCCAGGTTGGCGTAGCCGATGCCCAGCTGCCGGTAGGCCCGGGTGGTCTCGCCGATCGGCTCGGTCGGGAAGTCGGCGAAGCAGATGGAGATGTCCATCGCCGTGATGACCAGCTCGACGGCCTTGACGAAGGTCCGGGCGTCGAAGGTGCCGTCGTCCTTGAGGAACTTGAGCAGGTTCAGCGACGCCAGGTTGCAGGAGCTGTTGTCCAGGCTCATGTACTCCGAGCAGGGGTTGGACGCGTTGATCCGACCCGTCTCGGGGTTGGTGTGCCAGTCGTTGATCGTGTCGTCGTACTGGATGCCGGGGTCGGCGCACTCCCACGCGGCCTGGGTGACCTTGCGGAACAGGGCACGGGCGTCGACGTTCTCGATCAGCGCGCCGTCGAGCCGGGCGCGCAGCCCGAACTCGGTGCCGTCCTCCACCGCCCGCATGAACTCGTCCGAGACGCGGACGGAGTTGTTGGCGTTCTGGTACTGGACGCTGGTGATGTCCTTGCCGCCGAGGTCCATGTCGTACCCGGCGTCGCGCAGCGCGCGGATCTTGTCCTCCTCGCGCGCCTTGGTCTCGACGAACTCCTCGATGTCGGGGTGGTCGATGTCGAGGACGACCATCTTCGCCGCGCGCCGGGTGGCCCCGCCGGACTTGATGGTGCCCGCGGAGGCGTCGGCCCCGCGCATGAAGCTGACCGGACCGGAGGCGGTACCGCCGGAGGAGAGCAGCTCCTTGGACGACCGGATCCGGGACAGGTTCAGCCCGGCGCCGGAGCCGCCCTTGAAGATCAACCCCTCCTCCCGGTACCAGTTCAGGATCGAGTCCATCGTGTCGTCGACGGCGAGGATGAAGCAGGCGCTCACCTGCTGCGGGGCGCTGGTGCCCACGTTGAACCAGACGGGCGAGTTGAAGCTGAAGTACTGGTGCAGCAGCATCCAGGTCAGCTCGTGCTCGAAGACCTCGGCGTCACCCTCGGTGGCGAAGTAGCCGTGCTCCCGCCCGGCCGCCGCGTAGGTCAGCACCACCCGGTCGATGAGCTGCCGCAGGCTCGTCTCCCGCTGCGGGGTGCCCACGGCGCCCCGGAAGTACTTGGTCGTGACGATGTTGGTGGCGTTGATGCTCCACTCGGCCGGGAACTCGACGCCGCGCTGCTCGAAGTTGACGGAGCCGTCCCGCCAGTTGGTCATGACGACGTCCCGGCGCTCCCAGGTCACCTCGTCGTACGGGTGCACCCCGGCGGTGGTGAAGACCCGCTTGACCTTCAGGCCCTTCCCCCGGGTCGGCGCCTTGGCGGCGCGACGCGTGCGGCCTGCCAGTCGGTCCTCGGTCTCGGTCACGGAGCTCTCCCTGTGTCGTGGGCGGTGGTGCGGGTGCGACGGCGGCTGGGGAAGAGAGCCGCCCTGTGTGTAACCGGTGGTGCTGACAGTTCTCAGGTGCCGGCGGCGCTGTCGGCGGAGGCGGCCTGGGACCGCCCGCCGCCCCGCCGGCGGACCGGCGGGAGCGGGTTCTGCATGCCGGGCAGCGGTGGGGTGCCCGCGGCGACGTGGCGGGCCCGCAGCTCGGTGATCTCCTTCTCGAAGTCCTCCACCGAGGTGAACGCCCGGTACACGCTGGCGAAGCGCAGGTAGGCGACCTCGTCGAGCTCGCGCAGCGGCCCGAGGATGGCCAGCCCCACCTCGTGGCTGGGCACCTCCGCGACCCCGGTCGCCCGGATCGCGTCCTCGACCTCCTGCGCCAGCCGCTGCAGCTGGCCCTCGTCCACCGGTCGGCCCTGGCAGGCCCGCCGGACGCCGGCGACCACCTTGGCGCGGGCGAACGGCTCGCTGACGCCGCTGCGCTTGACGACCGCCAGGACGGCCTCCTCCACCGTCGTGAAGCGCCGGCCGCAGGCGGGGCAGGACCGGCGCCGCCGCGTCGTCGCGCCCTCGTCGGCCTCGCGGGAGTCGATGACCCGGCTGTCCGGGTTGTGGCAGAAGGGGCAGCGCACGTCCTCTCCCCTCCTCCCGGACCCGCACCGCCGGCCCTCCGCCCGCCCGCCGTGTGGACGCCCCTGGGGACATCCGGTGGACGTCGTGGGGAGCGGCTGTGGGCGGGCTGTGGACGGAGTTACAGCGGTGCAACTACTAGATCTAGGGGGACCCTAGGTCCGCCTCCACTAGATGTGCAAGCCGACGCCCGCGTGTCCTGTTCCACCGAGACCCGTCCGTGACCAGCCGCGACCTCCCGTCGCAGCAGTCACACCGACACGCCGCCACACGCCGCCGCGCGGTCACCCCGCGGGACGGGTGGTGCGTGTCGCCGCCCAGGAGCCCCCCGGGGGCGACACGGGCGCCGCGGGTTCCGGGCGCGCCCGCGGGTCAGGCGCCGCGGGGCCCCGGCAGGCGCGGCCGGGAGGCGCGGTCGCCGAGCCGGATCGGGCGCGTCAGCCCGTCGAGGTCGTCCGCCCGGCGCGGTGCCGGCGACGCGGGTGCACCCGCGGGGGACGGCACGGCCGCGAGCGGGGTGACGGGCAGCGCGGCGGTGGGGAGCGCGGCCGTGGGCGGAACCGCGAGCGGGCGGGCGGCGGCGGGCGCGTCCGGGGGTCCTCCCGGGCCGGCCGCCCCGACCGGGGCCGGGGCGGCTGCGACCTGCCCGGGTGCGACCGGTGCGGGTGCGACCGGTGCGGGTGCGGCGAGGACGACGCCCGTGTCCGGCTCGGCGGCGCGGTGGCGACCGCTCCCGGCCACCGGCGCCCGGTGCCGGCCGGCACCGCCGGCCGTCGTGACGGCGGGCAGCTCCGCGGTCACGTCCCCGCCGTGGCGACGGCGCCGCCGGAGCGCAGGGGCGGCAGCGGGTGGGCCCTCCGGCGCACGCCCCCCCGGGCCGACGGCCGGCAGCTCCGGCGAGGTCAGCACCCCGGCGATGAGCCGCTCACGGGCGGCCGCACGCTCGAACGACACCGCGACGGCGCCGGGGGCGTCCGGCAGCACCGGCTCGGGCGCCACGGTCAGGTGCGGCTGCGGCAGGCGCAGGTCGGCCAGGTCGCACCAGGTCGTCCGGTCGACGCCGGCCACGGTCACCTCCACCCGCACCTCGCAGGACCCGGCGGCGTCGTGCCGCCAGCCCAGGATCGACCCGGCCCACCACGCACCGTCGGCGAACACCTCGACGCCCTGCCGCTGCTGGGCGAAGGCGGCGGCCCGGCTTCCCACGATCCCTGACACGTGGATGACCGTAGGTTCTCCGACCACCACGCAGCGTCAGCAACGCAGGTCGGAGGGTTGACGAAGCTCGGCCCCCGCTGTTGTCGCTCTCTGGAGCGGGCCCGGGCGGGTCACGGCAGCACCAGCACCTGGCCGGGCACGAGCACCCCGGCGTCGAGCTGGTTGAGCTCCTGGATCGCGTCGACGACGGCCCGCACGTCGGCGCCGTCCCCCGCCACCTCGCCGGCGATCGACCAGAGGGTGTCGCCGGACCGGACGACCACGCTGCGGTCACCCACCAGGCGCAGCTCGTCGGAGCCCCCGCCGACCAGACCGGCACCCCATGCGCCCAGGACCACGCCGACCGCCAGCGCCAGCACGACGGAAAGCCGCCGCGCCCGCCGGGTCAGCCGCAGGCGCGGCACCCGCCCCGCCGGGGCGCAGCCGTCCCGCACCGGGCGCCCGGCCGCCGCTCCGGCCACCGGACCCGCGGCGCGACCCGCCGCCGCCCGCGGTGCACCCGCCGCCGGGCGGGGCCGGGTCGCCGGGCGCGGCGGCGCCGCCGGCCGGGACGCCCGCGCCGTCGCCCGGGTCGTCGCCCGGCCCGCGCCGGGGGCCACCGGCGGCCGGAACACCCTGACCCGGGAGGCGCCGGGGCGAGCCCCGGGCGGGCGCGACGGGCCCCCGGCCCCGGCCCCCGGCGGGACCGCCCGGAGGCGGGGCCGCCACGGCACCTGCACCGCATCGTCGAAGTCCAGGACCGCCTGCTGCACGCCTGCCACGACCACTCCTCCCGACCGGGGACCCCGGCTCGAACGCCTGTTCGATTCGAACGCCTGTGCGATGTCTACCGGACGGCACCGACGAATGCCACCGCACGTGCCGGGCGCTTCGAACACGTGTTTGATCCGGTGCGCCCGGCGCGCTACGGTCGGTACCGACGGATCAGACGCGCTGTGGCAGCGGCGGCGAGGAGGCGACGGTGGCGGAGAAGAGCGGGACGTCGGGGGGCCGACGGCGGACGACCGGCCGACCGGCGGCCGGCGGGTCGGCGGCCGTGCGGACCTTCCCCGAGCGCGCCGAGGCCGGTGACGGGCTGACCCAGCGGCAGCGCCGGGTCCTCGAGGTGATCCGCGACTCGATCGACCGGCGTGGGTACCCACCCTCGGTGCGGGAGATCGGCGAGGCCGTGGGGCTGTCGTCGGCCTCCTCGGTGGCACACCAGCTCACCGTGCTGCAGAAGAAGGGCTGGCTGCGCCGCGACCCGAACCGGCCGCGGGCGCTCGACGTCCGGATGCCCGGGGAGCTCGCCGGTGAGGTGCCGCCCGCCCCGGTCGCCACGGTGGGGGGCGAGGACGCGCCGGCGCCGACCTACGTGCCGCTGGTCGGCCGGATCGCCGCCGGTGGCCCGGTGCTGGCCGAGCAGGCCGTCGAGGACGTCTTCCCCCTGCCGCGCGAGCTGGTCGGCGAGGGCACGCTGTTCATGCTCAAGGTGACCGGTGACTCGATGGTCGAGGCCGCCATCTGCGACGGCGACTGGGTCGTCGTCCGGCAGCAGCCCACGGCCGAGAACGGCGAGATCGTCGCCGCCATGCTCGACGGCGAGGCCACCGTGAAGACCTACAAGCGCCGCGACGGGCACGTCTGGCTGCTGCCGCACAACCCGGCGTACGAGCCGATCCCCGGGGACGAGGCGACCGTCCTCGGGCGCGTCGTCACGGTGCTGCGCCGGGTCTGACCGGTCCGGCTCAGCCGGTCGTCGGCGGTCCCCCGCGTCGGCGCAGCCGCCCGCCGAGCCACACCAGGACGGCGGCCACCGCGGCCGCGACGACGGCGGCGGGCAGCAGCGAGGGGCCGGCCTCGTCCGATCCGAGCAGTTGCTGCACGCCGCCGTCCGCGCCCGAGGGGGACGTCGACGGGACGGCCGCCACCGGGACGACGGTGAGATCGCCGGGCAGCCCCTCCCCGGCGACGACCAGGGCCGAGCCGTCGGGCGTGAACGTGACGGCCTCCCCCTGTAGTGCCTCCGGCAGGGGGATCCGCACCGGCTCGCCGGCCAGCGCGCCCGCCACGTCCGAGCCGGACAGGGGCCAGACGTAGGCGTCGGTGTAGGTCCGCAACGCCACGGTGCGGCCGTCCCGGGACACCGCTCCCCCGGTGACCATGAGCTGCCCGGCACGTCCCACCGGCCCGCCCGGCGTACCGGTGAGGGTGAACGACACGCCGCCGACCTCGGTGAGCCCGACGGTGCCGCTGTCGACCAGCGCCGAGACCGGGCGGTACACCGCGCTGGCGCCCAGGACCTCCTTGGTCACCAGGTACGGCGTGCCGTCCGGGGCCAGCAGCAGCGCCTCGACGTCGCGCGGCCCGTCGGGGTAGGCAAGCCGGTACAGCCCGGTCGAGCCGTCGGGTCGCAGCGCGATGAGCGCCACCGTCGCGCGGTCCAGCCCGTTGTCGCCGGTGTCGGCCAGCCACACCGTGCCGTCCGCGCCCACCGCCAGGTCCTCGGGGTCGTAGGGGTCGACCGGTGCGGTGTGCACCGCCGTCACGCGGCACGCCCCGTCGAGCACGTGGACGGCGACCTGGTCCCCGCCGTCGTTGATCGCCAGGTACTCCTCGCCGACGGCGACCAGGCCGGAGAGCTCGGGCAGCCGCGGGTCGGTCACCTGGCAGCGCACCGAGGGCGCCGCCGGGCCCGCCGGGGCCGCTGCGGCGACCGGCACGGGGAGGACGAGCGTCGCGCCCGCGACCACCGGGATCAGCCGGGCGGCGAGCTCACGCCGGCGGGCGGCCTGCTCGGGCACCGACCCAGCGTGACAGGACGGCTGCGTCGAGTGCGTGCACCACGCCCAGCAGCACGATGCCCACCGCCGCCCCCACGACGGCGTCGGTGACCCAGTGGAAGTCCAGCGACACCATGGCGACGCCGGTCGCCACCGGGCCGAGGACGCTCAACCACCGGAAGAGCCGCTGCACCGAAGGGACGAGCCGGTACTCCACCGCCTGCCAGCGCGCCACGCCCCACATGAGCACCGCGTTGGCGACGTGCCCGGAGGGGTAGGACTGGCCGTCCCGGTGGAAGAAGGACCCGGGGTAGGCCGGCGCGGTCCGGCCGGTCCCGTACTTGACGGCGTAGACGACCACGGTGAGCAGCGCCAGCGCGGCGAGGACCCGCAGCAGCGGGAGCGCCGTCCGCCGGCGCAGGGCCAGGGTGGTGACCAGCACGGCCAGCACCATGAGGATGAAGCCGCGGCCGCCGAGCTGGGTGACCGCCCAGACCGGCCAGTAGGCCGCCGACTCCTTGAGCCCCCAGCTGCTGACCACCTCGGAGACCCGCAGGTCCGTGCGCTCGAGCACGCCGCGGCTGAGCAGCTCGACGGTGATCGCGAGGGCGGTTCCGAGGGCCACCGCGACCAGCCACCAGGGCGGGCGCCCCACGGACACGACCCGCGGGTGGCCCGCCGGCCGGGGACGGTCGGGCCGTACGCGGTCCTCGGTGGGCCGTCGCACGCCGCTGGTCACACGTTCCACGGTACCGGCCCGTGACCCGATCGTGACCTCACCCGACCGGGCGAGGCCCGGCGGTGTCGCCACCGGGCCCGGTGCGCTCCGGTGACCGGGGCCCCGGATCCGGTGGCCGGCGGGTCACCGGGAGGTGGAGCGCGGGGACGCCCCCCGCCGTCAGGCCGCGGGGGAGGCGAACTCCGCCAGCGCGGCAGCGAGCGCGCCGTCGACCCGCGCGCAGAGCCGGGTGCCGCCGGCCTCGTGCACCTCGGTGAGCACCTCGCCGTCCCGGTGCACCCGGGCGACCAGGTCCCCGCGGGTGTAGGGCACCAGCACGTCGACGTCGACGTCCGGCCGGGGCAGCCGGGCGGCGACCGCCTCGCGGAGCCGCTCGATGCCCGCACCGGTGCGCGCCGAGACCCACATCGCACCCGGCAACGCCTGGCGCAGCGTCAGGACGTCAGCCTCGCTCATGGCGTCGACCTTGTTGACGACGATGAGCTCCGGCACCGCCGCGGCGTCGATCTCGCCGAGCACCACCCGCACCGCCTCGATCTGTCCCAGCGGGTCGGGGTCGGAACCGTCGACGACGTGCAGCAGCAGGTCGGCGGCGGCCACCTCCTCGAGGGTGGAGCGGAAGGCGTCCACCAGCTGGTGCGGCAGGTGCCGGACGAAACCCACGGTGTCGGTGAGGGTGTACTCCCGCCCGTCGGGCGACTCGGCCCGGCGCACGGTCGGGTCGAGGGTGGCGAACAGCGCGTTCTCCACCAGCACGCCGGCGCCGGTGAGCCGGTTGAGCAGGCTCGACTTCCCGGCGTTGGTGTACCCGGCGATGGCGACGCTCGGGACGGCGCGGCGCCCCCGACCGGCCCGCTGCGTCGCCCGGGCCGTGGCCATGCCGGCGATCTCGCGGCGCAGCTTGCTCACCCGCGCGCGGATGCGGCGCCGGTCGGTCTCGATCTTGGTCTCACCGGGACCGCGGGTCCCGATGCCGCCACCACCGGCGACGCGGCCACCGGCCTGCCGGGACAGCGACTCACCCCACCCGCGCAGCCGCGGGAGCATGTACTGCATCTGCGCCAGCTCGACCTGGGCCTTGCCCTCCCGGCTGGAGGCGTGCTGGGCGAAGATGTCGAGGATCAGCGCGGTCCGGTCGACCACCTTGACCTTGAGGATCCGCTCCAGCGCGTTGAGCTGGCCGGGGGTCAGCTCCCCGTCGCAGATCACCGTGTCGGCACCGGCCGCGGCCACGATGTCGCGGATCTCGGCGGCCTTGCCCGACCCGACGTAGGTACCCGCGTCGGGCTTGTCGCGACGCTGGCTCACCGCCTCGAGCACCTGCGACCCGGCGGTCTCGGCGAGGGCGGCGAGCTCGGCCAGCGAGCGGTCGGCGTCGTCCTGGGTGCCCTCGGTCCAGACGCCCACGAGTACCACCCGCTCGAGGCGCAGCTGCCGGTACTCGACCTCGGTGATGTCGGCGAGCTCGGTCGACAGCCCGGCCACCCGGCGCAGGGCGCCGCGGGCCTCAAGGGCGTAGGAGCCGGTGGTGTCGTCCTCGGGCTCCCACCCGTCGACCGGGCGGGTCACCTGCTCGGGACCCGCCGCGCGGTCGGCTCGGTCCTGCGCGTCGTCCAGGACGGCGCGGTTCTGTGCTGTCGTCATCGTCTCCAGCGTGGCACGCCCCGCGATCCGGGGCACCTGAGTTGTCGTCGCCTCAGCCTCGATCCACCGTCGATCTTGGTGGACCCGGCCGGCTCGTGACCTGATTGTGGTTGTCTGATCTGGGCGTGGGTGGGCCGCCGGTCTGTCCGGCTCTTCCACGGTCGGTCTCCGATCGGGCCCT
>NZ_QVQH01000041.1 GCF_003428645.1 Geodermatophilus marinus
AAGGTAGCGTCAGGCACGTCGAGGCCTTCCGGATGGGCAGTGTGAGAACTTCCATCTTCGGAAGGCCTCGACGTCTATCCCGGGACCGACGCGCCAGCCCGATCTACACCCTCAACTACGAAGAGCCAGCAAATGCCATCCAAAGACAGTAGGAACGCAGTCGGAAAGACGAGCTTCATCACGGCACTCGACTTCTGCCTCGGGTCAAGCGCCGGGCCTAATCACTTGCTGCGTCGTCCCGAGCTTGAGAAGTACGAATTTCGGCTTGAACTCACAGAGGCTGGCGCACGTCACACCATTAGTCGGAGCGGGCAGGCTCCCAATGCTCCTGCCCTCGATGGCAATATCGTTACCCTGGACGTGTTGCGCTACCAGCTGGGACGCGACCTATTCGCACTCGCGAGCAAGGAATCCGAACCGAGCTTCCGTTCACTCATCGCGTATTACGTGCGTGCTGAGTCTACGGGAGGATTCAACGAGCCTCTCAGAACCGTCTCTCGGCAAACGGACCTAGCCACACAGCTGCCATTGGCCTACCTGTTCGGCCTGGATGTGAACTTGGTCGCTCGCGCTGCGGCAATATCGGATAGTCGCAAGAATGTCTCAGCTCTGCGACGTGCCACGAAGGATCCAGTGTTCGGCCGCACCTTAGGTAGCACGGCGGACCTAGACGCAGAGATAGCGACTCTGCACGTTCGGAGGACCACCCTTCGTAATGAATTGCGCTCCTTCCGAGTCGTTGAGCGGTACGCTGAGCTGCGCGAGTCGGCGGACGAACTGACTCGTCGCATCCGAAGCCTGAATGACCGAATATTCATGGCGCAGCAGCGCTCCAGGGACATTCTGTTGGCATTGGAGACAGAGGAGCAGGAGCAGCCGGATCACGCCTACCTCGATGGCGTCTTTGAGCAAGTGGGCCTAGTGTTCTCTCAACTGACCCGACGACGATTCGAGGAAGTCGCCGCTTTCCATGCTTCAGTCGTCCGAAACCGCCGTACCTATCTGGAGCGCGAGCGCCAAGCAGCAGACCAAGATGCGCGCGATGCGCAGAACGAGCTCGGCGCGCTGGACGAGCGCCGCGCGGACATCATGCAGAGACTTGACGAAGGTGGCGCCTTGGAAACTTTCCAAGACCTTCAGCAGGCCATCGGTGAGGTAGAAGGGCGCATAGCGGAGCTCGAACAACGGCGAGCTGCCGTCGATTCATTGAAGGAAGCTCAGACGCATCTGACTCGAGAGGCGCTACTCTTGGAGGAGACGGTACGCGCAGACATCGCCGAACGTAGAGGACAATTGGCGGAGATAAGTGCGATGTTCACACAGTTCGCCTTCGCTCTCTATGGCGCAAAGCGACCCGCGACGCTAACGATCCAAGAACGCGAGACCGGCTATGCGTTTTACCCTACTATTGGCGGCGATCGCTCCGCAGGAGTGCGGGGTATGTCTATCTTTTGTTTTGACCTCACGATGGCAGTAGTGGCGAAGCGCGCCGGGCGCGGCCCGGATTTCCTGATCCACGACAGCCACCTTTTCGATGCGGTCGAGGCTAGGCAGGTCGGGGCGGCGCTGAGTCTCGCTTCGCGAGTGTGCGAACAAGAGAATATGCAGTATGTCGCAACGATCAACTCGGACGCACTAGAGGTGGCGTTGGCCGATACTCCGAACCTTAACTTCCACCAGTGCTTGACTCTTACCGATGAGTACGAGTCGGGCGGCTTCTTCGGCATGAGGTTCAACTGAGCTCGACCTAAGCCTTCGCCCGTGGTGTGAGCAAACCTCGACTGTAGTCAGAGGCGGCCGACGCCAAGATCGCCCTATGCTGCGACGCGGGAACGGCAGCGTCCCCCGCCGTCACGGCAGCGGTCGCCTGGGACGGCCAGACAGTCGACGGCGTATTGCCGCGATCGAAGATGCTGGGCTCATCCGACTTGCCTATCCCGCCGACGCTCCGAAACCAACGTCTATCAACCTCTGCAATCAAACCGCAGTTCTGGCACCTCGCACGTCACCCGAGGCTTGTCCACCCTGCCGCATTGAAGGCTCTCCCATCCGAACGGCACGCATGCTACCAATAGAGGTAGTCCGGGCCTCGCTTCGCGGGGCCCGTTGCCGTTTCTAGAGGTGACCTGTTGGTCATTGTTGGGTGGCGTTGGGAATGCGCGGTGGAATGAAGGTGTACGCCGGGTCGGCGGCGGCCGCCCGGGCGTATCTCGAGGCCGACCGCGGCCGCGCCGATGACTACTACCTGACCGAGGGAACCGGCCTGGCCCGCCGCTTCGTGGCCCGCGAGGGACGGGTGGCCGAACGGGCCCCGCTCACAGGGGAGACCTACGAAACCTGGGTGGCCGGCCGCGACCCGAACACCAGCGATCCACGGGGGCGGCTGCGCACCGACGCCCACGCGGTGCGGTTCGTCGAGGTGGTGGTCAACGGCCCGAAGTCCTGGTCGCTGGCCGCCGCGATGCACGACGATGTCGCGGCCGCCTACGACGCCGCGCAGGACGGCGCCGCCGCCGAGATCATCGGCTGGCTGTCGCAGCACGCGACCACCCGGGTCGGCCCGCGCGGAGGTCAGGTGCAGGTGTCGGTGGAGGTGCTGGAGGCGGTGACGGTGCGGCACTACACCTCCCGAGCCGGAGATCCGCATCGGCATCTGCACCTGCAGATCGGCGCCCGGGTGTTCGCCGCCGAACAATGGCGCGGGCTGCACACCGTCGGCGTGCGCGACTTCCTCGGCGCCATCAACGGGATCGGGCACGCCGCGGTCGCCTGCGATCCGCAGTTCCGGGCCGCGCTGGCCGCGCACGGCTACACCCTGGACGCGGCAGGAGAAGTTCGGGAGCTTGCCGAGTACGTGGGCCCGTTCAGCGCGCGGGCGGCGCAGATCGGGCGCAACCTGGACCGCTACGAACGCGACTGGACCGCCGCGCACCCCGGA
The DNA here is from genome assembly GCF_003428645.1 of Geodermatophilus marinus. Lineage (GTDB taxonomy): Bacteria > Actinomycetota > Actinomycetes > Mycobacteriales > Geodermatophilaceae > Geodermatophilus. The sequence continues at coordinate 2,939 of NZ_QVQH01000041.1, forward strand.
GAACAGCCCGGTCCGGCGCTGCTCCGGGCGTGGGACGGCCGCGCCTGGGCCGAGGGGCGCCCGGACAAGGTGACCCCACAGGCGGGTACCGATCTGGTGGCGCGGTGGCGAGGCGAGCTGGGGTCGCTGGGTTACCGCGACCCCGACCGCCCCGTCTCGCTGGCGCCGACTCCGATCGGCGTGCTCGACCGCGAGACCGCCGTCGACACCGTGCTGATCCGGCTGGCCGCCGGCCGCTCGGCCTGGAACGCCGCCGACGTCCGCGGCGAGGTCGAGGCGCTGATCGCCGCGGCGGGCATCGTCGCCGACCCGGCGGTGCGCCTGGAGTTGGCTGAGGACCTCACCGCCCGCGCTCTCAACCGGTGCGTGCCCCTGGTGGACCGGGAGGGGGTGCCCGAACACGTCCGGTCCTGGACCTCGCGGCCGGTGCTCGACGTGGAGGCCGACCTGCGCATCCGGTTCGCCGCCCGCGCCGGTGGGCCACCGCTGGATACACCGCGGCTGGCGCCGCTGCCGCCCGGCGCTGTCCGGGGCCTGGACTCCGGTCAGGCCGCCGCGGTCGCCGTCCTGACCGGCAACCGGCGGTTGATGGTTGTGGAGGGCGCGGCCGGCACGGGCAAAACCACCACCCTGGCCACCACGCGCGCCGTGCTCGACCGGCAGGGGCGGCGGCTGATGGTGGTCACCCCGACGCTCAAGGCCGCCCAAGCGGCCCGCGCGGAGGTCGGCGCGCCCACCGGATCGGCGGCGTCCCTCGTCTTCGCCCACGGCTGGCGCTGGACCGAGCACGGCGAGTGGACCCGACTCGTCCCCGGCGAGGCCGACCCGGTGACCGGCCGCCTCTACACCGGTCCGGTGGAGGAGGCCAGGCTTCGGCCCGATGATCTGCTGATCGTCGATGAGGCCGGCATGCTCGACCAGGACACCGCCCGCGCGCTGCTCACCGTCGCCGACGAGGCCGGGGCGCGGCTGGCGCTGCTCGGCGACCGTCACCAGCTGGCCGCGGTCGGCCGCGGCGGTGTCCTGGACCTCGCCGCGGCCCAGGTGGACCCGGCCGCCTGCCTGAGCTTGGAGTCGGTGCACCGCTTCACCCGCACCGACAGCACCGGCCAGACGGTCCCGGACATCGACTTCGCCGAGCTGACGTTGGCGATGCGGCAGGGTGACAACCCCAGCGTGGTCTTCGACGCCCTCCTCGCCCGCGGCCGGATCCACCTGCACCCCGACTTTGCGGCGCTGCAGGACGCCCTGGCCGCGATCGCCGTCCACGACGGCTGGGACGCGGACGTCGCGGTGGTGGCCGACACCCGCGAGCAGGTCGACGAGCTCAACGCCGCCATCCGCGACCGGCTGGTCGCCGACGGCCGCGTCGACGACCGCCGGGTGGTGACCACGCGGGCGGGTCAGCGGATCGGTGCCGGTGACCGGATCGCCACGCGGCGCAACGACCGGGACCTGGAGGTGGCCAACCGGGAGACGTGGACCGTCACCGCGGTCGGCCGACGCGGCGGGCTGCTGGTCACCGCCGACGCGGCGTCCGGTGACGTTCCCCAGGGCGATGTCACCCCGGCCGGCGCGCGGGTCCGGGTGCTGCCCGCTCACTACGTCAAGGATCACGTGGAGCTGGCCTACGCCAGCACCGCGTACGGAGTGCAAGGTGACAGCGTGCCCGCGGCGCACGTGGTGATCGGCGACGCCACCGGCGCGGCCTCGGCCTACGTCGGCATGACCCGCGGACGGTTGTCCAACACCGCGCACCTCGTCGCCGCCGACGCGGCCGAGGCCCGGGCCCAGTGGATCGCCGTCTTCGGCCGCGACCGGGCCGACCTCGGCCCCGGCCACGCCGCCGAGCTGGCCGCCCGAGAGGCCGCCCGCGACCGCCAGGACCGGCCACGCGACCGGACAGCAGCCGCTCCCCCGCGGCCGGTCCCGCCGGTACCGAGCGTCCCCCGGCCCGAGGCGGAGCGGCGCGGACCGTCCCTCGCCCGCGGGGGCGCCGCGCCGGGCATCGGTCGATGAGCAGGACCGCCTCCCCCGGCCGGCCGCGGGCCCGGACGCCAGCACCAGGAGGAGAACCGGAGAATTTCGGGAGATCTCGGTGGTCGGCTGTCACCAATCGCGCCCGAAGGGCGCCTTCTCCAGTGACGGAGCACAGCCCACCCGAGCACACCGGAGCCAGCCATGTCCGACGACCCCGCCCGCCGCGAGCCCGAGCTGCTCACCATCACCGAGGCCGCCGAACTTCTCCGCGCTCCCGTCGCCACCCTCCGGTACTGGCGCCACCTCGGCACCGGCCCGCGCAGCTTTCGCCTCGGCCGCCGCGTCCTCTACCGCCGTGACGACCTCCAGGCGTGGGTCGAGCAGCAGCTGAGCCGAGGCGCCGCCGGGTAGCGATCCGCGGAAAGGCGTAAGTCGCGTATCTCAGCCCTGACCTCGTCAGAGTCCTCGGGCATGCTGCGGCCCGAACCGTTCCGTCCCAAGAAGTGACGACGCCGACCCAGCCAGGCCGCGTCGGAGACGTTGAGGAGTCAGCCATGGCGAGCGTCGAGAAGCGGGTCCGCAACGGGCGGACGACCTACGAGGCGCGGTGGCGGGACGACCAGGGCCGGCAGCGCAAGAAGTCGTTCGCCAGGAAGGGCGACGCCGACCGCCACGCGGCCACCGTCGAGGCGGACAAGGTACGCGGCACCTACATCGAGCCCTCGAAGATCACGGTTGCCGAGTACGCCCGGAGCTGGGCGAACACCCGGCCGCACCGGCCAACCACGGCACGACGGACCGAGATGATGATCCGGCTGCACATCGACGGGACGCGTCTCGGTGGCCGGAGGCTCGCGGACGTGCGCCCGTCTGAGGTCCAGGCCTGGGCCACCGACCGCTCGAGGGTGCTGGCGCCGACCACCGTGCGGCAGGCCGTGGGGCTGCTCCGCAGCGTGTACGGGGCAGCGGTCCTCGACAGGCTCGTGGCGGCATCGCCGGTCGTTCGCATCCAGCTTCCCCGTCACGAGAGAGAGCGGATCGTGCCGCTGTCGGTCGAGCAGGTGGCGGCGCTCGCCCGGGCCATGCCGGAGCGCTACCGGGCCATGGTCTTCACCCAGGCTGGGCTCGGGCTGCGGATCGGCGAGCTGCTCGCACTCCGCGTCCAGGACGTCGACTTCCTGCGCCGCACCGTGCGGATCGAGTGGCAGTTCACCCAAGGGTCGAAGGGTGAGCGGAGCGAGCCGAAGACTCCCCGGTCGAGGCGGACGATCCCGCTACCTCGCGTGGTCGCCGACGCGCTGGCCGCCCACCTGGCGGCGTACCCGGCGGGAAACAACGGGACGATCTTCACGACCCGGTCGGGGGCTCCGCTCGGGCACGTCTACTACGGCCACAACCTGATGGGCCGAGCGGTGACCACGGCGGGGCTGCCGAGGGGAACGACGAGCCACGACCTGCGCCATCACTACGCCAGCGTCCTGTTGGCTGCTGGCGAGTCGGTCGTGGCGGTGGCCGAGCGGCTGGGGCACGAGGACGCCTCGCTGGTCCTCAGCACCTACGGGCACCTGATGCCGGACTCGGACGACCGGACGCGCAGCGCCGTCGACGCGGCGTGGGACGCGGTCGGCGCGTCGTGTGCCCCAGATGTGCCCCAGGACGCCGAGTCGGTCCGCTAACCGGATAGCTCGACGACGACGGGCGCATGGTCGCTGGCGCCCTTGCCCTTGCGCTCCTGCCGATCTATCACGGCATTCGTCACGCGAGCCGCCAGCGCCGGGGACCCGAGCACGAAGTCGATCCGCATGCCCTCGCGGCGGGCGAAGCGCAGCTGCGTGTAGTCCCAGTAGGTGTAGACCCCCGGCCCGGGCGCGTGCGGGCGGACCACGTCGGCGTACCCGGCGTCCACCACGGCGCGGAAGGCCGCCCGCTCCGGTTCGGAGACGTGCGTGGAGGTGGCGAACACCCGCATGTCCCACACGTCCTCGTCCTGCGGGGCGATGTTCCAGTCGCCGACCAGCGCGATCGGGGCGTCGGCGTCCTCGGCCAGCCACCCGGCCGCCGTCGTCCGCAGCGCCTCCAGCCAGCGCAGCTTGTACCCGTAGTGCGGGTCGGTGAGCGTCCGCCCGTTGGGCACGTAGAGGCTCCACACCCGCACGCCCCCGCACGTGGCGCCGAGGGCGCGGGCCTCGGAGACCGGGTCCTCGCCCCAGCCGGGCTGGCCCGGGAAGCCGACCTGCACGTCGTCGAGGCCCACCCGGGAGAGCACGGCGACCCCGTTCCACTGCGAGTGGCCGACGTGCGCGACCTGGTAGCCGAGGTCGGTGAACCGGGACTCCGGGAACTGGTCGTCGCGGCACTTCGTCTCCTGCAGGGCCAGGACGTCGACGTCCCGGCGCTGCAGCCACGCGGCCACGCGGTCGACGCGGGTGCGGATCGAGTTCACGTTCCAGGTCGCCAGGCGCACGCCTCCCGACCTTACGGACGCCCGGGGTGGGTGCGACCTCCCCCACGTCCGGGTAGGGGACGTGCAGGTGGGAGGCCCGTGACGGCGCTCGGCACGACTCCCGGGTGGGACAGTGAGCGGATGACCGGGAGAGGCAGGGCCTGCGGGTGAGCGAGCACGGGGACGACGGGAGCAGCACCGATCCCGGCTCCCGGCGCGGTTTCGGTGCCGCGCTCGGGCTGACCGTCCTCAACGCGTTCCTGCCGGGCACCGCCTTCCTCGCCGCGGGGCGCCGCGTGCTCGGCGGGGTGGTCCTGGCGCTCTTCCTCGCCCTGCTCGGCGGCGTGGCCTGGCTGGCCAGCGCCGGTCAGCGCACCGCCGCGCAGATCGCCGTCGACACCACGTCCCTCGGCTGGCTGCTGGGCGGGCTGGTCGCGGTGGCGCTGCTGTGGGTGGTCGTCGTGGTCGCCGGCTACCGGGCGCTGCTGCCGCGCGGCGTCCCGCGGCTGCGGCGGGCGCTCGGGGCCGTGGTGGTCGTGGCGCTGGTCGCCGGTGTCGCCGTCCCGGCCGTCCTCGGCGTGCAGGTCGCGCTGGCCCAGCGGGGCCTCATCGACGGCCTCTTCGCCGACCGGGAGTCGGCCACCGTGGACGACGAGGACCCCGACCCCTTCGGGGACCAGGAGCGGGTCAACGTGCTGCTGCTCGGCGGCGACGGCGGTGAGGGCCGCGAGGGCGTGCGCACCGACACCGTCATCGTGGCCAGCATCGACACCGAGACCGGTGACACGACGCTGTTCAGCCTGCCCCGCAACCTGCAGGACCTGCCGTTCCCGGCCGACAGCCCGCTGGCCGAGGTCTACCCGGACGGGTTCGAGGGCGCCAACGAGGCCGACAGCCTGCTCAACGCCGTCTACCGCACCGGGCCGGCCTGGTACCCCGACATCCTCGGCCCCACCGACGACCCGGGCGCGGACTTCCTCAAGCTCGGCGTCGGCGAGGCGCTCGGCCTCGAGATCGACTACTTCGTGCTGGTCAACCTCGACGGCTTCGCGCGGATGGTCGACGCCCTCGGCGGCATCACGGTGAACGTCAACTACTACGTGCCGATCAACGGGATCACCGGCGAGGAGCTCCCCGACGACTACATCGAACCGGGCCCGGCCCAGCACATGGACGGCTGGACCGCCCTGCAGTTCGCCCGCGGCCGCTACGGGCTCACCGACTACGACCGGATGGCCCGCCAGCGCTGCGCCATCGCGGCCATCATCGACGCCGCCGACCCGGTGACCCTGCTGCGGCGCTACCAGCAGCTGGCGGCCACCACGCAGGACATCGTGAGCACCGACATCCCCCGCGCGGCGCTCGACGACTTCGTCGACCTCGGGTTCCTGGTCAAGGACGCCACCGTGCGCAGCGTCGTCTTCGACACCAGCCTGATCGACCCGGCCTACCCGGACTACGACCGCATCCGCCGCATCGTGGACGACGCGCTGGAGGCCCCGCCGGCGGACGACGCGCCCGCGCCGCCGCCCGAGCCCACCGAGCCGACCACCGCGGCGCCGCCGTCCGGGGAGTCGCCGCCGCCGGCCCCGGAGGACGGGAGCGCGCCCATCACCGAGGTCGGGGACGCCTGCGCCTACGACCCGGCGCAGGCCCGGGCGGCCCGGGAGGCCGGCGAGCCGCCGACCAGGTGAAGGACCCCCTCCTCCCCACGCCTCGCAGGCTCGGCGCGGGCCCCTGGAGGGGGCCGTTCCAGTCGGTCACCGGGCTCGGCGCGGGCCCTGGAGGGGACCTCTCCAGTCGGTCACCGGGCTCGGCGGGCGCTGTCAGTCCGGCGCGAGGTCGCGGCGGCGGAACCCGGCCAGGCCGGCGGCCAGCAGCGCGGCGGCGATGGCGGTGAGGACGGCGAGGGGCGCCAGGCGCCAGTCCTCGACCGGCACCAGCGGCGTCCAGGCCAGCGGCGAGGCGTCGTCGACCCACGCCGGCCAGTCGAAGGACTCCGCGAACATCGTCATCACCGCCACGTAGCCGACGACCGTCCACGCCGCCGCGGCGGCCGCCCGCGGCAGCAGGCCGAACAGGGCCAGGGCCACGCCGGCCACGACCCAGACCGCCGGCAGGTAGGCCGCGGTTGCGGCGAGCAGCCGGCCGAACTCCCCGGCGTCGCCGGTCGCGACGGCGCGGACGGCGCCGGTCGCGGCCCCCGAGAGCAGCAGCACGAGCGCGGAGCCGAGCAGCGCGACGGCCGCCTGCGCGCCCAGCCACGCGGGCCGGCTCACCGCGGCGGCCAGCACCGGCTCGGCCCGGCCGGCGGACTCCTCGGCGCGGGCGCGCAGCACCGCCGAGACCGCGGCGGCCGCGGCCAGCAGGGCGGTGATCGCCAGCGTGGTGGCCAGGTAGGCGTCGACCAGGCTCTCGGCGTCGGGCAGGAACGCCCGGGCGTCGGGGTTGTCGGCGAACAGCGTCTCCACCGACTCGGCCAGGCCGCCGTAGACCACGCCGAGCAGGGTCAGGCCCACCGCCCAGCCGGCGAGCCACCCGCGCTGGAGCCGGAACGCCAGGCCGACGGGGGAGCGCAGCGACCGAGGCGCCTCGGCGGCACCGGGACGGGGCGGCACGAGCCCGGCCCCCAGGTCGCGGCGGTCCAGCAGCGCGGCCGCCAGGACCAGGAGGGCGGCGGCCACCCCGACGCACAGCAGCAGCGGTGCCCACCGGTCGTCGGAGTACGGGTGCGTGGCCTGGGCCCAGCCGAACGGCGAGGTCCACACCAGCCAGTTGCCGTTGATGTCGCCGACGGCCCGCAGCACGAACGCCACGGCGAGCAGCGCGCCGATCGCCCCGTAGGTGGCCCGCACCGACCCGGTGACCTGGGCGATGACCGCGGTGGCGCCGGTGGTGACCAGCCCGGCGGCGCCCACCGCGGCGCCCAGCAGGAACGAGCCCTCCACCGGCAGCCCGGTGGCGGTGGCGGCCACGCCCACGGCCAGGGCGATCGCGACGCACGCGGCCGTGGAGGTCAGGACGGCGGCCAGCAGCGGCGCGTGCCGGCCGACCCGGGTGGCGCGCACCAGCTCGGCGCGCCCGGCCTCCTCGTCGCCCCGGGTGTGCCGCCCGGTCGTGAACAGGGCCATCAGCGCCGCCACGAGGATGACGAACGCGGAGATCTCGAACGCCACCGCACCGGCCACGGTGTCCAGGCCCACCGGCGGCCCGGCCAGCGCGATGGTCGCCGCGTTGCTGCCCACCGACGCCTCGTAGGCGGCGAGGTCCTGCGGGGTGTCGTACAGCGCCTGGCTGGAGACCGACTGGGTCGCCACGAGCAGGGCACCGACGGCGATCCAGATCGGGAGCCGGAGCCGGTCGCGGCGCAGCGCGAGGCGCAGCAGCGGGCCCGTGCCGGCCAGCTCCGGGCGGGCGGCGCTCACGACCGCACCGCCCCGACCGGCGTGGCGCCGTCCTCGACCCCGTCCGCGGCCGGCGCGTCGCCGTAGTGGCGCAGGAACAGCTCCTCCAGGGTCGGCGGGGCGCTGGTGAGGGCCCGGATGCCGAACCCGCTCAGGTGCCGGACGACGGGGTCGAGCGCGTCGCTGTCGACGTCGAGGTGCACGCGACCGTCCTCGGTGGACAGGCCGTGGACGCCGTCCAGCCTGTCCAGGCCGGTGACCGGGCGGGCGGTCTCCACGGTCATCGACGTCCGCGTCAGGTGGCGCAGCTCGGCCAGCGTGCCGCTCTGCACCGTCCGGCCGTGCCGGATGATGCTGACCCGGTCGCAGAGGGCCTCGGCCTCGGCGAGGATGTGGCTGGACAGCAGCACCGTGCGGCCCTCGGCGCGCAGCCGGCGCACCTCCTCCTGGAAGACCGCCTCCATGAGCGGGTCGAGGCCCGAGGTGGGCTCGTCGAGCACGTACAGCTCGGCGTCCGAGGCCAGCGCCGCGACCAGGGCGACCTTCTGCCGGTTGCCCTTGGAGTAGGTCCGGGCCCGCTTGCGCGGGTCGAGGTCGAACCGGTCGAGCAGCTCGGCCCGGCGGGCCGGGTCGAGCCCGCCCTGCAGGCGGCCCAGCAGGTCGATCGCCTCGCCGCCGGTGAGCTGCGGCCACAGCGTCACGTCACCCGGCACGTAGGCCAGCCGGCGGTGCAGCGCGACCGCGTCGCGCCAGGGGTCGCCCCCGAGCAGCTGCACGCGGCCCGCGTCCGCACGCAGCAGCCCGAGCAGGACGCGGATGGTGGTGGACTTCCCCGAGCCGTTGGGGCCGAGGAAGCCGTGCACCTCGCCCGAGGCCACCTCCAGGTCGAGTCCGTCGAGGGCCCGGGTGGCGCCGAAGGACTTGACGAGGCCGGACACCGAGATCGCCGTGGTCATGCGTCGCAACGTACACAAACTTCACGACTTCGTGAAGCGTATTAACTCCCCGAGATCTCGGTTACCGTGGAGGCCGACCGAGGAACGGGGAGGCGCATGAGCACGGCTGGGGACGAGGGCGACCGGATGACCCTGCTGCGCTTCGTCGAGCGCTTCGCGCTGGTCCTCCGCGAGGCCGGCATGGCGCCCATGCCGGCGCGGGTGCTCGCCTACGCCCTCGCCGACGACTCCGACCGCTACACCGCCGGGGACCTCGCCCGCGGGCTGGACGTCAGCCCCGCGGCGATCAGCGGGGCGGTGCGGCAGCTGGTCCAGGTCGGCCTGCTGGTCCGCGAGCGCGAGCCGGGGACCCGCAGCGACCTGTACGTCCTCGACGACCGCGACCTGTGGTCCCGGTTCATGTCCGCCGAGCTCGCCACGCTGCAGCGGTTCGAGGACGCCGTGGCCGGTGGCGTCGAGCTGCTGGGGCAGGACCGCCCGGGCGGCCGCCGGCTGGCCGAGACCCGCGACTTCATGGCCTTCCTGCGGGCCGCGATGGCCGACGCCGTCCAGCGGTGGCCGGCCGAGCGCGACCGGCTGGCGGCCGAGCGGGGGGCCGGGGTCGGCGCCTGAGGCCGTCGGCCCGCGGACCGGGCCCGGCCGGGCGGGGGAGCCTCCGCGGACCACCTACTGTCGGGGCATGACCTCTCGTGGACCGGCCGGCCGCACCGAGGGCCGGGAACGGCTGGTGGCCCTGCTGCTGGGCGGGGTGGCCGCGGTGCTGCTGCTCTCCTCGCCCACCTGGTTCGCCGCCGGGTCGGTCGTCGTCGGGCTGCTCCAGGTCCTCCTGGGAGCGGTCCTCGTCGGGGTGGCGCTGTTCCTGCACCGGCGGGCGGGGCGGCGCTGAGCCGGGCCGCCCGGTTTGCCGGAGGCCGTGACCCGGATCACGCTGGACCGGTCGTGCACCACGGACGAGGAGGTCGGGCGTGAAGCTGGACAAGAAGGAACTGCTCAAGGTGCTGCGCACCGAGGGCGACAACGACACCGCCGACCGGGTCGACAGCGGCCTGCCGGACGAGATCGACACCGACCGGGACGGCGACGCGCTGGCCGCCGCGGGGCTGGACCGCACCCAGCTGATGGCCAAGCTGGCCGGCGGCGGGTTCGGCTCGACGCTCTCGGCGTGAGGTGAGCGGAGTGGATTCGTCGAGATGCTCACCCCGACGAATCCACTCCACCCCGCCTCAGCCGGCGAAGGGCCGCTGCCGGGCCAGCTCCTCCTTCGCCACGCCGCGGATGTGGACGGCGTCCGGGCCGTCCACGATGCGCAGGGTGCGGGCGCTGGCCCAGAAGCGGGCGAGCACGGTGTCGTTGCTGACCCCGGCGCCGCCGTGCAGCTGGATCGCGCGGTCGATGACGGCGAGGGCGACCCGCGGCGCGGCCACCTTGATCGCCGAGATCTCCGTCCGGGCGCCCTTGGCCCCGTGCTTGTCGATCAGGTCGGCGGTCTTGAGCACGTAGAGCCGGGCCTGGTCGATCTCGATGCGGGACAGCGCGATGCTCTCCCGCACGGTGCCCTGCTCGGCCAGCGGCCGGCCGAAGGCCACCCGCTGCTGGGACCGCTCGACCATGAGCGCCAGCGCGCGCTCGGCCATGCCGATGGCGCGCATGCAGTGGTGGATGCGGCCCGGACCCAGCCGCGCCTGGGCGATCATGAAGCCGTCGCCCTCGCCGGAGAGGATGTTGGAGACCGGGACCCGGACGTCGGTGAACCGCAGCTCGGAGTGCCCGTGCTGGTCCTGGTAGCCGAAGACCGGCAGGTGCCGGATGATCTCCAGGCCCGGGGTGTCGCGGGGGACCAGCACCATCGACTGCTGCCGGTGCGGCGGGCCGTCGGGGTCGGTCTTGCCCATGACGATGAAGATCTGGCAGCGCTCGTCGGCGGCGCCGCTGGTCCACCACTTGCGGCCGTTGATCACGTACTCGTCGCCGTCGCGGACGATCGACGTCTGGATGTTGCGGGCGTCCGAGGAGGCGACGTCCGGCTCGGTCATCGCGAACCCGGAGCGGATCTCGCCCTCGAGCAGCGGGTCGAGCCAGCGCTGCTTCTGCTCGGGCGTGCCGAACAGCATCAGCGTCTCCATGTTGCCGGTGTCCGGGGCTCCGCAGTTGGTGGCCTCGGGGGCGATCACCGGCGACCACCCCATGATCTCGGCGACCGAGGCGTACTCGAGGTTGGTCAGCCCCCCGAGCTCGTGGTGGAAGAGGTTCCACAGGCCCCGCTTGCGGGCCTCGACCTTGAGGTCCTCGAGGACCGGGGGGTGCTCGTGGTCGTCGTGGCCGCGCGCGGCGCGCCACTCGTCGTAGACGGGCTCGGCGGGGAACACCTGCTCGCGCATGAAGTCCCACATCCGGCCGCAGACGTCCTCGGCTCGGGCGGAGAGGGCGAAGTCCATGCCGGGAAGGTAGCCGCGCGCGTGACCGCCGTCGCACCGGGGTCACCCGCGGGCACGCCGGAGGCCGGTCAGCGACGGGTGGGCCGTGGCCGGCGGACGACGAACGGGCCGATGGCGAGCAGGTCGACCGGGGCCGAGCCGAAGCACTCCAGGGCGTCGCGGGGGTCGTCGACCATCGGCCGACCGGCGGTGTTCAGGCTGGTGTTGACCACGACCGGCAGCCCGGTGCGCCGCTCGAAGCACTCGAGCATGCGGGCCACCAGGGGCTCGTCGGCGCGGTCGACGGTCTGGATGCGCGCCGTCCCGTCGACGTGGGTGACGGTGGGGATGCGGTCGCGCCAGTCGGGGTGCACGTCGTGGACGAAGAGCATGTACGGGGAGGGGATCGGCCCGCGGCCGAAGATCTCGGGGGCCCGCTCGGCCAGCACCATCGGCGCCACCGGCCGGAACTGCTCGCGGCCCTTGACGTCGTTCATCCGCTCGAGGTTGGCCGGGTGGCCGGGGTGGGCCAGCAGCGAGCGGTGCCCGAGCGCCCGCGGGCCGTACTCGCTGCGCCCTTGGAACCAGGCCACGATCCCGTTGTCGGCGAGCACGGCGGCGACGGCGTCGGCCACGTCGTGCGGGCGCTCGTAGTCGATGGCCGCGGTGATCAGCCAGGACTCGATCTCCTCGTCGGTCCAGCCGCGGCCGAGGTCGGCGCCGGGCATCGGCGTGGTGGTGTCGCCGAGCTCGGTGGCCACGGCCATCGCCCCGCCGAGCGCCGTCCCGGAGTCACCGGCCGCGGGCTGCACCCAGACGTGGTCGAACGGGCCCTCGGCGTGGATGCGGCTGTTGGCCACGCAGTTGAGCGCGACCCCGCCGGCCAGGGTGAGTGCGGGGTCGCCGGTCCGGCCGTGCAGCCAGCGGACCAGGTCGAGCATCGTCTCCTCCAGCCGCAGCTGGACGCTGGCGGCGAGGTCGGCGTGCGCCTCGGTCCACTCGTCGCCCTTGCCGAGCCGCGGCGCGAACTCGGCGAAGTCGATGCGCTCGGTCCGGAAACCGCCGTCCCCGGTCGCGTGGACGTAGGGCTCGAGCTCGGCGGCGAAGCGTGGCTTGCCGTAGGAGGCCATCGCCATGACCTTGTACTCGTCGGAGCTGCGCAGGAACCCGAGGTGCTCGGTGAGGTCCTCGTAGAGCAGGCCGAGGGAGTGGGGGAGGGCCTGGCTGGCCAGCACCTCCAGCTCCCCGTCGGTGTAGCGGCCGGCCAGGTGGCTCACCGCCTCACCGCGGCCGTCGAGCACGAGCACCGAGTTGGTCGGGTAGGGCGCGGCCAGGCCGGCGCTCGCCGCGTGCGCGACGTGGTGCGGGACGTACCGCACGCGCTCAGCGGCCAGGCCGGGCAGGTGGTGGGCGAGGAAGGACGGCGCCTTCTCGGCGTACATCTTCCGCATGACGTCGCCGTCGTCGTGCAGCCCGGTCTCCTCCGGGCCCGGCATCAGCCGCGGGTCGAAGGAGTAGGCGACGGCGTCCAGGTCGGCGGGGGTGAGCCCGGCCTCGGCCAGCACCCAGGCGGCCGAGAGCTCGGGCAGCTCCCAGGCGCTCCACGGCAGCGGCCGCTTGCCGTGCTTGCGCCGGCTGAACCGCTCCTCCTCCGCTGCCGCCACGACCCGGCCGTCGACGACCAGGGCCGCGGCCGGGTCGTGGTAGAGCGCGTTGATGCCGAGGACCTTCACCCGTGTACTCCTCCCGCCGGGGACGCCGACCGCCCGGGCACAGGGGTGATCATGGGGGCGCCGGCGTCGTCCCGCAGCGCGAACGCCGCCCGGGCGCCGGGGCGGTCACCCGCCCGGGCGCGTGCCGCGGCCCGCCCCGCCGCGGGGAGGGGGCCGCGGCACGGGAGGTCGCGGCGTGCCCCGCCGGTCAGCCGCCGCCGAACAGGTTGCCGACCTGGTCGATCAGCAGGATGACCGAGAAGAACCCGTAGAAGAGCACCGCCCAGAACAGCGCCACGAGCCGCACCCCGCGGGTGCGGAACTGCCCCGGCAGCGTGTGCCGGTTGAGCTGGATGAGCAGCGCCGAGTAGACGAACATCACCAGGCCGTTGAGCGAGCTGGCGATCACCAGCAGGATCAGCGGCTGCGTCACGCCCGACAGCAGGATGGCCGAGCCGAAGACGATCTCGGTCCAGACCACGGCGAAGTAGACCCGGCTCTCGCTCCACCGCGGGTTCTCCCGCAGGACGCCGGTCTTGAGGACGTCGGCGGTCACCCGGCCGACCATGTCGAGCACGGCGAGGTTGGTCGAGAAGAGCACCACGGTGCCGATCAGCCAGAACGTCGTCGACAGCCAGTCGCCCTGCTCCGCGCCGAGCGCGTCGCCCTGCTGGCGGATGAAGTCGAAGCTCTCCGCCTCGGTGGTGCCGACCCCGATGGTCGAGTAGGCGAGCATCATGAAGGTCAGCAGCGCGACCAGCCCGATCACGAAGAACGTGACGAACTGCTCGCGGTCGGCCACCCGCCACCAGTCCCGCCACCGCCGCAGGTTCGCCTCGTCGCGGCGGCACATGAAGCCGGTGGTCGGGGCGGCCACCTCCTCGCCGGTGAACGGGGAGACGACCTTGGGCAGCCGGGCCCCCATCGCCAGGCCCTTGTCCCGGACCCAGTTGGACTGGGCGAGGTTCATGGCGCCGCCGGCGCCGGCGAACGCGATGGCGCCGAGCAGGGTGGCGGTGCCGATCTGGCTCACCGCGTCGGGCAGCTCGCCGACCGAGACCAGGCCCTCGGCCAGGCCCGAGTAGCCCTCGCCGCCGACCAGGAAGACCAGGGCGTAGACGAGGAACAGGACGATCAGCCCCACCATGAAGAACTGGATCTTCTCCACGGTCCGGTAGACCACGGGCGAGGCGGTGAGGACCAATCCGATGAGGACGAGCACGCCGATCGTGATGTACGGGACGGCGTCCTCGCTGAAGCCGAGGACGAAGCCGAGCGTCGTCGTCCCGCCGGTCGCCCAGCCGGGCCAGGCCCAGGGGACGACGGTCATGATGATGAACAGCCAGCTCCACGGCTTCCACAGCCGGGTGAAGCCGGTGACCGCGGTCTCCCCGGTGACGAGCGTGTAGCGCTCGATCTCCATGTTGAGGAAGTACTGCGTGAGGACGCCGATGACGACCAGCCAGACGACGGCCAGGCCCACCTGCGAGGTGATGTAGGGCCAGAGGACGAACTCGCCGGACCCGATCGCCCCGGCCAGCAGCAGCACGCTGGGCCCGATGACCTGCCGGATGTGCAGCGGTTCCGGCAGGTCGGCGTACGGGACGGCGGGCAGCGCCTTGCTGGGCAGCTCGGTCGCCAGGTGCCGGGGCTCGGAGGTCTCGTGGGTCGCCATGGCTGCTCCTGGACCGGTCGGAGCGCCTCCGCGCCCCGATCGCGGCGAACGGTATGACCTGCGTCACACCGTGGCAATATGTGGTGCCCGTGCGGCGCGCCGGGTCGCCGCCCGGCGTCAGCCGCGGCGGGTGAGCAGGTCGTTCTCGGTGACGGCGGCCAGCGCCAGGGTCTTGTAGCCGACCTCCTCGAAGAGGACGACGACGCGGTCGTCCTCGACCCGCATGACGACCCCCGGGCCCCACTCGGCGTGCTCGACCGGCGTCTGCGGGGGGAAGGGGGTGTCGGCCCCGTCACCGACCGGCTGCTCCTGGGAGAGGCCGGCCGAGCAGTTGTCGCAGTTGCCGCACGGGTGCTCGAGCTGCTCCCCGAAGTAGCCCAGCAGGAACTGCCGCCGGCAGTCGGTGGTCTCGGCGTAGCCGCGCATCATCTCGACCCGGCTCTGGTCGACCCGCTCGTGGTGCTCGGCCAGCTCGCGGGCCGCGGCGGCCGCCGCACCCGGGTCGGGGGCGCCCTCGGCCGGGTGGGCGGCGCCCTCCTCGTCGAGCACGACGGCGGAGACCTGCTCGAGGAGGTTGAGGTCGCGGGCCAGCGGGGTCGCGGCGCGGCCGGTCTCCTCCCGCAGCTGCTTGACGTCGACGCCGTCCTCGATGCCCGCGGCCTCCGCGGCCGCGACCAGCCCGGCCACCTGCTGCAGCTCCTCCTCCGGCGGGATGCCCGCGGCGAAGAACTTCCGGACCCCGAGGTCCTCCTGCCGGTAGACCAGCAGCGCCAGGGCGGGTCGCCCGTCGCGGCCGGCCCGGCCGATCTCCTGGTAGTAGCTGTCGAGGGAGTCGGCCGGCTCGGCGTGCACGACGAAGCGGGTGTCGGGCTTGTCGATGCCCATGCCGAAGGCGGTGGTGGCGACGACGACGTCGAGCTCGTCGGTCATGAAGGCCCGCTGCACGTCCTCGCGCTCGGACTTCTTCAGCCCCGCGTGGTAGGCCCGGGCGCGCAGCCCCCGGTCCCCGAGCTCGCCGGCCAGCTCCGCGGTGCCCTTGCGGGTGGCGCTGTAGACGATGCCGGGCACCCGCCCCCCGCCCACCTCGCCGAGCACCCGGTCCAGCACCGCCTCGTGCTTGGTGTGCGCGTCGGCGTGCTGCTCGACCTCGAGCCGGATCTCCGGCCGGTCGAAGCCGGCGACGACCACCTCGGGGTCACGCATCCCGAGTCGCTCGACGATCTCCGCGCGGACCGGCGGGGCGGCGGTGGCGGTGAGCGCCAGCACGGTCGGGTGCCCCAGCTGCTCGACGACCGCGCCGAGCCGCAGGTAGTCGGGCCGGAAGTCGTGCCCCCAGGCGGAGACGCAGTGCGCCTCGTCGACCACGAAGAGGGCCGGCTCGGTGGCGGCGACGGCCTCGACGACCTCGGGCTTGGCCAGCTGCTCGGGCGCGAGGAACAGGTAGCGGACCGTTCCGTCCGCCAGCCCCTCGAGGGCGGCGCGCTGGTCACCGGCGGAGAGCGCGGAGTTCAGCTGGGCGGCGGAGCCCGCGAGGACCTCCACCTCCTCGAGGCGGGCGACCTGGTCGCGCTGCAGGGCGATGAGGGGGGAGACCACGAGCACGGGGCCGTCGGCCAGCCGGCCGGCTACCTGGTAGACGGCGGACTTGCCCGCCCCGGAGGGCAGCACGGCGAGGGTGTCGCGCCCGGAGACGACGCTCTGCATCGCCCGCTCCTGGCCGGGGCGGAAGGTCTCAAAGCCCAGCAGCTCGCGGGCGGTCTCGCGGACGCGGCGGGTGCGGGCGGCGGCGGTCCTCCCCGCCGGGTTGCCCGTGCTCGTCCGCTGGCCCGTGCCGGTGCGTGTCACCGGCTGCCTCTCCCCGGGCCGCGTGATCGGCAAACGGGACGGGGGTGGGACACCCGCCACGCGTTCGCACCGGAACGCCGTCAGAGGCCGACGGCCACCGTGGCCGCGAGCTCGCGCACCGCCTCCAGGTCGTCCTTCCCCGGCGCCCCGGTCAGGCTCAGCGGTGCCGCGACGCGCTTCCACCGCAGCGCTCCGGTGATCCGGTCGATCGCGGCGAGCGCGCCGGCGGTGTCGTCGTTGCCGTGCACGTAGACGCCGTGCGGCAGGCCCACCGTGGCGTCCAGGCACGGGTAGTAGACGGTGTCGAAGAAGTGCTTCAGCGCACCGGACATGTAGCCGATGTTCGCCGGGGTCCCGAGCAGGACGCCGTCGCAGGCCAGCAGGTCGGCCGGCCCGGCGGAGAGCGCCGGCCGGACGGTCAGCTCGACCTCCTCGACCATGGCCGCACCCTCCTTGACCGCCTCCAGCACGGCCTGCATCGCGGGCGACGGCGTGTGGTGGACGACGAGGAGCCGGGGCACCCCCGCATTCTCGCCCGGACGCCCGGCGCCGCGCGGTGACCGGACGGGAGCTCGGCGGACCGCCACCCGCGCTCGCGACCTGGCGAGAGCGGCCCGCCCCGCTGAGGAAGCAGGGGTGTTCCCGCGGGCACGCCCACGGTGTCAGCGCAGGGACGACCGGCGGGTGCCGACGTCGGCGCACTCCGCGGCGGCGCGGCCGGCGAACCAACCGCCCGCGTCGACCGAGGCCCGGCTGCGGCGGCTGCGCACCCGCGGGAAGAGCTCGGCCGCCCGGGCCTCGACCGCCTCCTGGCGGCCGCGCAGCACCGGGAGGAGGTCGACGCCGTGCTCGGCCGCCGCCTCCGCGGTCGCCCGCCGCCGCGCGGCCTGCAGCCGCTCGCCGATCCGGGCGGCGTAGCCCAGCAGGAACGAGCGCCGGAACGAGCGGGACGCCGGGCCGCGGGCCGCCCCGCGCTCCGCCGCGGACAACCCCTGCGCCACCTGCAGCAGCAGCGAGGTGAACAGCAGCTCGACCGCGTCCAGGTCCGGCCGGGCGCCCACCAGGTTGGCGATGCCCAGCCGCTCGTACCAGACCAGCCGGACGTCGTTGGCCTCCGCGACCGCGGCCAGCAGGTGCATCCGGGCCCGCACGTACGGCTCCGCGACGTGCACCCGGCGGGTGCCGACGTCGGCCTCCGGCGAGGGGGACGGACCGGCCCCGAGCAGGGCGGCGTCGACCGCGTGCCGGGTCATCAGCTCCTGCGCCTTCGCGGTCAGCGCCTCGGCCTCGTCGGGGAACTCGGTGGACTCGGCCTTGGCCAGCAGCCCGCGGATGCGGCGCAGCACCCGGGAGTCGTCGGGCGCCGACCCGGCGCCGGGGGCGGGCCGGGAGCCGGGCGGGCCCCACCGGGACGGGGGCGGCATGAGCAGGTCGATGCGGGCCAGCCACCGCAGCGAGGCGGCGAGCAGCAGGACCACGCGCCACGCCTCCCGTGCCGGGCGCCGGTGCGCCCGGTGCCAGGCGGCCACGACCGCGGGCTCGCCCGGGGAGAGGGCGCCCAGTTCCCGCAGCTGCTCGACCCAGCCCTCCGGCGCCCGCCGCTCCGCACCGCTGGCCCGCGCGTGCTCGGCGATCAGCGCCACCGCCAGCGGGGCGGACCGCGCGGACGCCTCGCGCCCCACCGCGTGGACGACGTCCGCGGGCTGCCAGCCGCGTTCGAAGGCCTCCTCCAGGACGGTCAGCAGCACGCCGGTGGCCGCGCCGGCGCGGTCGACGGCGGGGTCGAGCGCCGCCAGCTCCTCGGCGGCCCCGGGGAGCCCCTCGTCGTCGGGCAGCATCCGCGCGAGCAGCAGCGCCCGGACCCGTGCGTCGTCAGCCATGCCGGCGATGCTGCCCGCCGGCGCCCGCGGTGCCCGGGACCGCCTGGGGACGGCGGGGCGCCGTCCACAGCCCCGCCGGCGGGGTGGCGGCCCCTAGGGTCCCCCCGTGGCCGCCTCCTACCGCATCGCCGAGGCAGCGGAGCTGCTCGGCGTCAGCGACGACACCGTCCGCCGCTGGATCGACAGCGGCCGGCTGCCCGCGCGCCGGCAGGGCGGGGCGCCCGCCCAGGTCGCCGGCGCCGACCTCGCGCGGGTGGCGACGCAGCTGCACGACGCGCCCGAGCCCGGAGCCACGCGCTCGTCCTCCGCGCGCAACCGGCTCACCGGGATCGTCACCCGGGTGGTCCGGGACACGGTGATGGCGCAGGTCGAGATCCAGGCCGGCCCGTTCCGCGTCGTCTCGCTCATGTCGCGGGAGGCCGCGGACGAGCTGGGGCTGGACGTCGGCGTCCGGGCCGTGGCGACGGTGAAGGCCACCCAGGTGAGCGTCGACGTCGGCTGACCCGCACCCGTCCCCCTCGACGGTGATCCGATCCGCATGTCGGTCCTGTTGCGGCCCGCTGCAGGGCCGCCCGGGCGGGGTAGCCCTGCGGCCATGGGAGATGAGGGACGGGTCGACGTCGTCGTCGAGATCCCGCGCGGCAGCCGGAACAAGTACGAGTACGACGAGGAGCGGCAGATCATGCGGCTCGACCGGCGGATCATCGGGTCGGTCGCCTTCCCGGCGGACTACGGCTTCGTGCCCCGGACCACGGGTGCGGACGGCGACCCCCTGGACGCCCTCGTGCTGCTCGACGAGCCGACCTTCCCCGGCGTCTGGGTGGCCGCGCGGGCGATCGGGGTGTCGTGGATCGGCACCGACGCGGGGCGGGAGGCCAAGCTGCTCTGCGTCGCGCTCGGCGACCCCGCCTACGACGAGGTGACCGACATCGACGAGCTGCCGCACCACGTGCTGCGTGAGATCGGGCAGTTCTTCTCCGTCTACGAGCAGCTCGAGGAGCGCAGCACGGTGAGCGACGAGGGCCAGGAGGGGCGGGCGGCCGCACTGCGGGTGCTCGAGGAGTCCTCGCGGCGCTGGCAGCGGGAGCAGGCGACCGCCGGGACGCGACCGGCGTCCCGGGCGTGCGCGGCGGGTGGACAGGCGCACGGGACCCCAGCGGTGCGTCCGGGGCCGGAGGTCACGCAGACGCGGGTGGGACGTGCGGCCGGGAACCGCAGCTGAGCCGCTGAAATCGGTTATGGTCCCGCAGGTACGGGCGAGAAGAGGGTCGCCCGTGAAGCGGGAGGTCCGATGATGGAGCGCGTTCCCTTGGCCTTGGCCGCGGCGTTGCTGCTCTCGCTGGCCGCCTGCGGGGGCGGATCGGGTGGGGAGGACGCAGCCGCGGGTCCCTCGACCGACCCGGCGGGGGAGGAGCTGACCGGCACGCTCACCGTCTTCGCCGCCGCCTCCCTCACCGACGTGTTCACCGAGCTCGGCGAGCGGCTCGAGCAGGAGAACCCGGGGCTGTCCGTGCAGTTCAGCTTCGCCGGCAGCTCGGCGCTGGCCACACAGATCACCCAGGGCGCCCCCGCGGACGTGTTCGCCTCGGCCAACCCGCCGCAGATGGCCGTGGTCGCCGACGCCGGCCTCGCCGCCGGCGACCCGGAGGTCGTCACCACCAACGTCCTGGAGATCGCCGTCCCGGCCGGCAACCCGGCCGGCGTCAGCGGCCTGGCCGACTTCGCCCGCGAGGACCTCGCCCTGGCCCTGTGCGCGGCCGAGGTGCCCTGCGGCGCGGCGTCGCAGCAGGTCTTCGAGGCCGCCGGTGTCGACGCCGCCCCCGACACCCTCGAGGAGGACGTCCGCGCGGCGCTGACCAAGGTCGAGCTCGGCGAGGTCGACGCCGCGCTGGTCTACGCCAGCGACGTCGCCGCGGCCGGGGACGCGGTCGAGGGGATCGCCTTCCCCGAGGCCGAGGACGCCGTCAACGACTACCCGATCGCCGTCCTCGCCGGCGCCCCCAACCCCGCGGCCGCCGAGGCGTTCGTGGAGCTGGTCGCCTCCGGCGCCGGGCAGCAGGCGCTGGCGGACGCCGGGTTCCGCGCCCCGTGAGGCGGCGGCGGGAGACCGGCGTCCCCGCCCCGCTGCTGGTCCCGGCGGCGGTCGCCGTCGCCTTCCTGGTGCTGCCGCTGGCCGGCCTGCTGGTCCGCACCCCGTGGGCGGACCTGCCGGCCCAGCTGGCCGAGCCGGCGGTCGGGCAGGCGCTGCGGCTGTCCCTGGTGTCGGCGACCCTGGCCACCGGTGTCTCCCTGCTGCTCGGCGTTCCCCTCGCCTGGGTGCTGGCCCGGTCGCGGGCGCGCGGCCGCTCGGTGCTCCGGGCGCTGGTGACCGTCCCGCTGGTGCTGCCACCGGTCGTCGGCGGCGTCGCGCTGTTCCTCGTGCTCGGCCGGCAGGGCATCGTCGGCCGGTGGCTCGACGAGGCCTTCGGCGTGACGATCCCGTTCACCACGACCGCGGTCGTCATCGCCGAGACCTTCGTGGCCATGCCGTTCCTGGTCATCAGCGTCGAGGGCGCGCTGCGCGCCGCCGACACCCGCTTCGAGGACGCCGCGGCCACCCTCGGCGCCGACCGGTGGACGACGTTCCGCCGGGTCACCCTCCCGCTGGTGGCCCCCGGGGTCGCCGCGGGGGCGGTGCTGTGCTGGGCCCGCGCCCTGGGCGAGTTCGGTGCCACGATCACCTTCGCCGGCAACTTCCCCGGCACCACGCAGACCATGCCGCTGGCGGTCTACCTCGAGCTGCAGAGCGACCCGCCGGCGGCGATCGTGCTGTCGGTGCTCCTGCTCGCGGTCAGCCTGGGCACGCTGCTGCTGCTGCGCGACCGCTGGCTCACCCGGAGCGGGGCGGCCGCGTGACCCTGACCGCCGCGGTCGAGGTGCCGCGGGGTGCGTTCACCGTCGCGCTCGACGTCGCGGTCGCCCCCGGCGAGGTGCTGGCCGTCCTCGGGCCCAACGGCGCGGGCAAGTCCACGCTGCTCCGGGTGCTGGCCGGGCTGCTGCCCCCCGACGGCGGCCGGGTCGCGGTGGGCGACGACGTGTGGGACGACGTGGCCGCGGGCGTGCACGTGCCCGCCCACGAGCGCCGGCTCGGCATGGTCTTCCAGGACCACCTGCTCTTCCCGCACCTGTCGGTCACCGAGAACGTGGCCTTCGGCCTGCGCACCCGCGGCGTGCGGCGGGCGGAGGCGCGGGCGGCCGCCCGCGGGTGGCTGGCGCGCGTCGGCCTCGGGGAGATGGGCGACCGGCGGCCCGCGCAGCTCTCCGGCGGCCAGGCGCAGCGCGCCGCGCTCGCCCGGGCGCTGGTCGGCGACCCCGCGGTCCTGCTGCTCGACGAGCCGCTGTCGGCGCTCGACGCGCGGACCCGGCTGACCGTGCGCGCCGAGCTGCGCCACCACCTCGCCGACTACCCCGGCAGCACGGTGCTGGTGACCCACGACCCGGTAGACGCGATGGCGCTGGCCGACCGCGTCGTGGTGGTGGAGGACGGGCGGGTCGTGCAGGAGGGGACGCCGGCCGAGGTGAGCCGGCACCCGCGGACGGACTACGTCGCCCGGCTGGTCGGCCTGTCGCTGCTGCCCGGCACGGCGGAGGGCACCGGTGTGCGGCTGGACGGCGGCGGCCGCGTGGCGGTCGCCGAGGCGGCGTCGGGCCCGGTCTTCGTCGCCGTCCGCCCCGAGTCGGTGGCCCTGTACCTCGCCCGGCCCGAGGGCAGCCCGCGGAACGTGTGGCCGGCCCGGCTGGTCTCGGCCACCCCGCACGGGGCGACGGTGCGCTGCGAGCTCGACGGTGAGGTGCCGCTGGTCGCCGACGTCACCGCGACCGCGTTCGCCGAGCTCGGGCTCGCGCCCGGGGTCGCCGTCTGGGCCACCGTGAAGGCCTCCGAGGTCGCCGTCTACGCGCGCTGAGAGGCTGGAGGGGTGAGCTCAGTCGCCGGGATGGTCCTGGCCGCCGGGGGCGGCCGCCGCTACGGGATGCCCAAGGCCCTGGTCGAGTACGAGGGCAGCCTGCTGGTGGAGCGGGCGGTGGCGACGGCGGCGGCCGTCTGCGACCCGGTGCTCGTGGTGCTCGGCGCCCGGGCGGTCGACGTCTGGCGGACCGCCCGGCTGGGCGACGCCGTCGTCCTCGCCAACCGGGACTGGGAGACCGGGATGGCGTCGTCCCTGCGCACCGGGCTCGACGGGCTGCGCGGGTGGCCCGGCCGGGTGGACGCTGCCCTCGTGCTGCTCGTCGACATGCCCGGGATGACCCCGGCGGCCCTGGAGCGGGTGGCCGCCCACGCCGCGCCCGGCGCGCTGGCGGTCGCCACGTACGGCGGGGTGCGCGGGCACCCGGTGCTGCTCGGCCGGGAGCACTGGGCCGGTGTCGCGGCCACGGTCACCGGGGACGAGGGCGCCCGCCGGTACCTGGCCGGGCACGAGGTCACCGAGGTCGACTGCACGGGGCTGGCCGACCCGGTCGACCTCGACGTCCCCCCGGCGGGGGCCCGGTGAGCACCGACCCGGGGAGCACCGACGCGGCCCGGCCGCTGCCGCCCGGCCCGCTCGCCGCCGCGGCGGAGCGCTTCACCCGGGCGCTGGGGGACGCCGGCACGGTCGCGGTGGCCTTCTCCGGGGGCGTGGACTCCAGCGTGGTGGTCGCGCTGGCCGCCCGGGCCCTGGGCCGGGACGGCGTCGTCGCCGTGCTGGGCGTCAGCCCGAGCCTGGCCGCCGACGAGCACGCGTCCGCGCGGGCCACGGCGGCGCAGGTCGGCGTCCGCCTCGTCGAGGTCCGGACCCTCGAGCTCGACGACCCCCGCTACGTCGCCAACGCCGGCGACCGCTGCTACTTCTGCAAGCACGAGCTCTACACCCGCTCCTTCGCCGAGGTGGTGCGGGCGCAGGGGGTCGACCTGCTGCTCAACGGGGACACCGCGGACGACGCCGTCCGCGGCGACCGCCCGGGCAGCCGCGCCGCCGCCGAGCTCGGCGTCCGCCGCCCGCTGGCCGAGGCGGGCATCGGCAAGCGCGCCGTGCGGGAGCTGGCGCGGGCGCTCGGCCTGGCCGTCTGGGACAAGCCCAGCGCCCCCTGCCTGGCCAGCCGCATCCCCGTGCACACCCCGGTCACGATCGGCGACCTCGGCCGGGTCGAGCGGGCCGAGGCGGGCCTGCGCCGGCTCGGCCTGCGCGAGCTGCGGGTCCGCCACCTGGGGGCCCGGGCCCGCGTCGAGCTCGCCGCGGAGGGGCAGGCCGCGCTGGCCGACCCCGCGTTCGCCGAGGCCGTCCGCGCGGCGGTGCGCGCCGGCGGCTCCGACGCCGGGGGCTACGACGAGGTGGAGATCGCGGCGGCCCCGCTGCGCCGCGACTGACGGCACCGGCCCCCCGACGCCGACCCGTCGCCCGGGTACCGTCGGCGCCGTGATCGCGCGAGTCGTCGACGCCCCCCTCTCGGTCGCCGAGCACGAGGACGCCGTGGCCGACAAGCGGGCCGGCGCGGTGGTGTCCTTCGCCGGCGTGGTCCGCGACCACGACGGCGGCCGGTCGGTGACCGAGCTCGAGTACGTGGGGCACCCGACGGCGCAGGACGTGATCGCCGAGCTCGCCGCCGAGTTCGCCGCCCGCCCCGAGGTGCACGCCGTCGCGGTCTCCCACCGCATCGGGCTGCTGGGCATCGGCGACGTCGCCCTGGCCTGCGCGGTGAGCGCGAGCCACCGCGGCCAGGCCTTCACCGCCTGCGCCGAGCTCGTCGACGAGGTGAAGGAGCGGCTGCCCATCTGGAAGCGCCAGGTCTTCACCGACGGTGCGGAGGAGTGGGTCGCCTGCCCCTGAGGCGCGTTATGTGGGTTGCCGTCGGCAACTGATGGCTTGACATGAGGGCGCCTCTGCGGAGCGTGGTGGTTGTCGAAGCCCCTCGCCCGCAGAGGCGCCTCTCATGCTCCCCACCGAGGACCT
>NZ_QVQH01000042.1 GCF_003428645.1 Geodermatophilus marinus
CAGACCCAGGCCCGACCCCCCACCGCCGCCGAACTCGCCCTCACCGGCACCCGGCTGCTCGCCACCCGCCCCGACCCCCCACCCGAGACCGACACCCCCGACGCCGCCGACGACCCACCGCCGTTCTGACTCGGGACGCCGGTGTCCCTCAGCGGCCCATTCAGGGACAGCACCGTCGCACCGCTCACGAGTCAAGGACCGTGCGCGGTGCCTTGCCCGCATGGGGACGCTGCCGTTGAGTGGTGAGACCCGAGCGCCGGCCGACGAGACGACCGTGCACCTGCCGACACATCCACGACTCCCCAACACGGCGAGAGGTGACAAGCCATGACAGCAGCGGATGATGCCCGTGCACGCTGGCTTGACAGCGGTAGTCCCGGCTACCAGGTCCTGCCCGAGCCGATAGCGCTCGAGGAGACGATCGCCGTCCACCAAGCGGAGCCAGCAGAGCCTCCGGCCGATTGGCACATGGGACCCGATGCCCTCGGTGACGGTAGCGACGGAGGCGACTGACCGTCTCTGAAGCCGTCTCCAGGGCGAGCATCGACGGACCGGGTGACGACGACGGCGCACCCGCCGAGCCCCGGGGGGAGAGACGCGCCGGACGCGTGACGGGTGCGGAGGTCGAGCCGACCGTCCGGGCGGCACGCGATCCCCTCGCCGCCTGGCCTGCTCAGAGCCCGGGGCCCGCGGCCAGCAGCCGGAGCAGCGCCTCCGCCGTCCCCTCGGCCAGGGGCAGCTCGGGCAGCACCGCCGGCACCTCCTCCGGCTCGAGCCCCTCGGCCAGCAGCGCGTCCAGCAGCCGCCCGGCGTCCCGCGGCTGCACCGGTCCGGGGAGCCCGCCGGCGGCGGTGCGGGCCAGGAACACCGAGCCCGGGTCGGCACCCCCGGCCGGCGCCGGCGCCGGGGACGCGGCCGAGCGGGTCAGCGACTCGGCGGCCCGCACCAGCGACAGCGGCAGGCCCTCCGCCTCGACCTCCAGGAGGGGGACGTCGGCCAGCGCGGCCAGCACCAGGTGCTCGGCCTCGGTCCGCAGCGGCGCCTCCCACTCGCCGGCCCGCACCACGCCCACCAGGTCGCCGCCGTCCTCCCCGAGGTCGTCGAGCAGATCGGCCCAGGGCCCGGGCCGGGTGTCGCGGGCGCGCTCGGCGGCCACCACGCACGACGCCAGCACGAAGGGCTCCAGCACCTCGCGGTCGTAGCGGTCGGCGTACACGACCCCCTCGGCGTCCACCGCGTTGAGGGCGTCGCGGAACGACCCTGGCCGCGCGTCACCGAGGTCGAGCCGGCCGTCCTCCTCGCCCGACAGCGGCTGACCCCGCCCGGCGCGGTCGCCGATCGTGCCGCCGGTGGGCACCAGCCGGCCCCGGCGCCGCTCCACGTGCGGGCGGTCGGACATCCCCACGCTCCACGCGCACGTCTCGGCGATCAGCAGGGGCAGCCGCTCGCGCAGCACCGCCCGCGTCAGCAGGCCCATCCAGTCCACGTCGAACACGCCACCAGCCTCCCCCCCGCAGGGCGCCCCGCACACCGCGCGGCCCGATCGACCGGGCGGCGCGCTGCGCCGCGCCCACCGGAGCTACCGACGGGTAGCACGTGTGGCATCGTCGGGGGCCCACGTGCGAGACGGCGGCCACACCAGGGCGGGCCGCCGACAGGAGAGAGGTCCCATGCGGTTGCAGCTGTCCCCGGAGATGGAGGCCTTCCGGGAGGAGATGCGCACCTTCTTCACCACCCAGGTGCCGCAGGAGATCCGCGACACGGTCGCGGCCCGCCGGCACGTGTCCAAGGAGCAGTACGTCGAGACCCAGCGCGTGCTCAACGCCGCCGGGCTCGCCGTGCCGCACTGGCCGGTGGAGTGGGGTGGCCAGGACTGGACGCCGCTGCAGCGGCACATCTGGCGCGAGGAGATGCAGCTGGCCTGCGTCCCCGAGCCGCTGGCGTTCAACGCGAGCATGATCGGCCCGGTCATCGCGGCGTTCGGCACGCAGGAGCAGAAGGAAAAGTTCCTGCCGGCCACCGCCAACCTCGACATCTGGTGGTGCCAGGGCTTCTCCGAGCCCGACGCCGGGTCCGACCTGGCCAGCCTGCGCACCACCGCGGTGCGCGACGGTGACGACTGGGTGGTCAACGGCCAGAAGACCTGGACGACGCTCGGCCAGCACGCCGACTGGATCTTCTGCCTGGTCCGCACCGACCCGACCGCCGAGAAGAAGCAGCGCGGCATCTCGATGCTGGTCTTCCCGATGGACACCCCCGGGGTCACCCTGCGGCCCATCGAGCTCATCGACGGCAGCCACGAGGTCAACGAGGTCTTCTTCGAGGACGTCCGCGTCCCCGCCGAGAACCTGGTCGGCGAGGAGAACCAGGGCTGGACGATCGCCAAGTTCCTGCTCGGCAACGAGCGGGTCGGCATCGCCCGCGTCGGCGCCACCAAGCGGCTGCTGGCCCAGGCCAAGGAGTTCGCCCGGGAGATCACCGTCGACGGCCGGCCGCTGGCCGACGACCCGCGCACGGCCGCCCGCATCGCCGAGGTCGAGAACGAGCTGCTGGCCCTCGAGCTGACCGCCCTGCGCGTGGTCGCCACCTCGGCCGACGGCAAGCCGCACCCGGCGTCCTCGGTGCTCAAGCTGCGCGGCTCGGAGCTGCAGCAGGCCGCCACCGAGCTCATCGTGGACATCGCCGGCCCGCTGTCGCTGGCCTCGTTCGCCGACGGCGGCTCGGAGGTCCCCGGCTGGGCGCGGGTGGCCACGCCGGAGTACCTGAACTACCGGAAGGTCTCCATCTACGGGGGCTCCAACGAGGTGCAGCGCACCATCATCGCCGGCACGATCCTGGGGCTGTGAGGTAACCGTGGACTTCACCTTCGACAACGAGCAGAACGACCTGCGCGAGGCCGTCCGCGGCCTGCTCGAGCGGGCCTACGGCAGCGTCGAGCAGCGGCGCGCGGCGGTCGCGCAGGAGCCCGGCTTCGACGAGAAGACCTGGGCGCGGCTGGCCGAGATGGGCGTCCTGGGGCTGCCCTTCGCCGAGGAGGACGGCGGCATGGGTGCCGGCCCGATCGAGGTGGCGATCGTCGCCGAGGAGATCGGCCGGGTACTGGCACCCGAGCCGTTCGTCGAGGCGGTCGTGCTCGCCGGGGGGCTGGTCGCGGCCGTCGGCACCGCGGCGCAGCGCGCCGAGGTGCTCGGCCCGCTGGCCGAGGGCGGCAGCGTGCTGGCCGCCGCCCTCGCCGAGCCCGGGTCGCGCTGGAGCGCCGCGGCGAGCGCCGTGACCGCGGCGCAGGCCGGCGACGGCTGGGCCCTCACCGGCGTCAAGGAGCCGGTCCTCGCCGGGGCGCGGGCCGACGTCCTCGTGGTGAGCGCCGCCATCGCCGGGGAGACGGCGGGCGGGACGGCGCTGTTCGTCGTCCGCGGGGACGCCGAGGGGCTGACCCGCACCGGGTACCGCACCCACGACGGCACCCGTGCGGCCTCGGTCCGGTTCGACGGCACCCCCGCCGAGCTGCTGGGTGAGGGCACCGGCGACCGCACGGCCGAGGTCGAGCGGGTGCTGGCGCTGGCGCGCATCGCCTACAGCGCCGAGGCCGTCGGGGCCATGGACACCGCGCTGCGCACCACCGCCGGTTACCTGAAGACCCGCAAGCAGTTCGGGGTCACGCTCAACCGGTTCCAGGCGCTCACCTTCCGCGCCGCGGACATGTACGTGTCGCTGGAGCTGGCCCGCAGCACGGCGCTGTGGGCGGCCATGGTCGCCGACGCCGGCGGGGACGTCGTCGCCGCGGCCGACCGTGCCCGGCTGCAGACCAGCCGCGCCGGGCGGCACATCGGCAAGGAGGCCATCCAGTTGCACGGCGGCATCGGCGTGACCGCCGAGTACTCGGTGGGCCACTACACCAGCCGGCTGACCGCCATCGACCACGTGCTGGGCGACGGCGAGTGGGCGCTGGGCCGGCTGGCCGGTCGCGTCACCGACCACGAGACGGTCGACCCGCTGGGCGCGCCCTACACCGCCGCGGGCTGACCGCGGCACCGGCACCACACGGCGGCCGGCGTCCCCGCACGCGGGGGCGCCGGCCGCCGTCGTCCCGGTGTGGACTGGCTCACAACCAGGCGCATATTTTCACCCGGGGGGTGGCGCCGGGCGCGGGAGGCGGCATCATCCCCCTACCGGCGGCACGTGCGCCCGCCGACGCGCCCCGTCACCGACGACGGCGGCCGCCGACCGACCCCAGGAGGTCGCGTGCTCATCGGAGTGCCCCGGGAGTCCCACCCCGGCGAGACGCGGGTGGCGGCGACGCCGGCCACGGCGCGCCGGCTGCTGGGGCTCGGCTACGAGGTCGTGGTCGAGACCGGCGCCGGGGGGGCGAGCAGCTGCCCCGACGAGGACTACGTCGCGGCGGGGGCGCGGATCGGCTCGACCGCCGAGGTGTGGGGGGCCGACGTCGTCCTGCACGTGGCGCGGCCGACACCCGAGGAGGTCGCCCGGCTCCGGGACGGCGCCGTCCTCGTCAGCTCGCTGGCGCCCGCCCTGGACCCCGAGCTGGTCGCCACCCTCGCCGCCCGGCCGGTCACCGCCCTGGCCATCGACGCCGTGCCCCGCATCTCCCGCGCCCAGTCGCTGGACGTGCTCTCCTCCATGGCCAACATCGCCGGCTACCGCGCGGTGATCGAGGCCGCGCACGTCTTCGGCCGCTTCTTCACCGGCCAGGTGACGGCCGCCGGGAAGGTGCCGCCGGCCAAGGTCCTGGTGGTCGGCGCCGGCGTGGCAGGGCTCGCCGCCATCGGCGCGGCCAGCAGCCTGGGGGCGATCGTGCGGGCCACCGACGTCCGGCCCGAGGTCGCCGAGCAGGTCCGCTCGCTGGGCGGTGAGTACGTCGCCGTCCGGGACGCCGCGGCGCAGGTCAGCGCCGACGGCTACGCCCGCGAGATGAGCGAGGACTACAACGCGCGCGCGGCCGAGCTCTACGCCGAGCAGGCGCGCGAGGTGGACATCGTCATCACCACCGCGCTCATCCCCGGCCGCCCCGCGCCGCGGCTGATCACCGAGGAGATGGTGGCGAGCATGCGGCCGGGCAGCGTCGTCGTGGACATGGCCGCCGCGCAGGGCGGGAACGTCGCCGGCTCGGTGCCCGACCAGGTCGTGACCACGCCGAACGGGGTGTCGATCATCGGCTACACCGACCTGCCCGGCCGGCTGCCCGCCCAGGCCTCCCAGCTGTTCGGCACGAACCTGGTCAACCTGGTCGCGCTGCTGACCCCCGGCAAGGACGGGCAGCTGGTCCTCGACCTCGAGGACGTCGTCCAGCGGGCGATGACCGTCGTCCGGGACGGCGAGGTGCTCTGGCCGCCCCCGCCGGTGCAGGTGTCGGCGGCACCGGCGGCACCACCACCGGCGGCCCCGCCGCCCGCGCTGCCGGAGAAGC
The DNA here is from genome assembly GCF_003428645.1 of Geodermatophilus marinus. Lineage (GTDB taxonomy): Bacteria > Actinomycetota > Actinomycetes > Mycobacteriales > Geodermatophilaceae > Geodermatophilus. The sequence continues at coordinate 5,426 of NZ_QVQH01000042.1, forward strand.
GCCCGGCGTCACCGGCGCGGACCGCCGGGCTGGTCGCCGCCGCGGCGGTCGGCCTCTTCCTCGTCACCGCCTTCTCGCCGAGCCAGCTGATCGGCAACCTGACGGTGTTCGCGCTGGCCATCGTGGTCGGGTTCTACGTCATCGGGAACGTGCACCACGCCCTGCACACCCCGCTGATGAGCGTCACCAACGCGATCTCGGGGATCATCGTCGTCGGCGCGCTCCTGCAGCTGGGCCACACCAGCGTGCTGGTCACCGTGCTCGCCTTCGTGGCCGTGCTCGTGGCCAGCATCAACGTCTTCGGCGGCTTCGCCGTGACCCGCCGCATGCTCGGCATGTTCCAGAGGGGCTGAGCACAGTGACCGCCACCTCCGCCGCCGCCGCGGCCTACGTCGTCGCCGGGCTGCTGTTCGTGCTGAGCCTGGCCGGCCTGTCCCGGCACGAGTCGGCCCGGGCCGGCGTCGGCTACGGCATCGCCGGGATGGCCCTGGCGCTGGCCGCCACCGTCGGGCTGGCCGCCCGCAGCGTCTCGGCCGGCGCGGTCGGCCTGATCGCCGTCGCCATGGCCACCGGCGCGGTCCTCGGCCTGTGGCGGGCCCGCCTGGTCCAGATGACCGGCATCCCCGAGCTGATCGCGCTGCTGCACAGCTTCGTCGGCCTGGCCGCCGTCCTCGTCGGCTGGAACGGTTACCTCTCGGTCGAGGCCGAGGGCGCGGCGCAGACCGAGGTGCCCACCGACCTGCTCGGCATCCACTCCGCCGAGGTCGCCATCGGGGTCTTCGTCGGCGCGGTCACCTTCACCGGTTCGATCGTGGCCTTCCTCAAGCTGTCGGCCCGGGTGAAGAGCAACCCGCTGGTGCTCCCGGGCCGCAACTGGCTCAACCTGGGCGCGCTGGTCGCCTTCGCCGCGCTCACGGTGGCGTTCGTGGTGAGTCCGGGGGCCGGCGTGCTCGCCGTGCTCACGGGAATCGCCCTGGCGCTGGGCTGGCACCTGGTCGCCTCCATCGGCGGCGGCGACATGCCGGTCGTCGTCTCGATGCTCAACAGCTACTCCGGCTGGGCGGCCGCGGCGGCGGGGTTCCTGCTGGACAACGACCTGCTGATCATCACCGGGGCGCTGGTCGGCTCCTCGGGTGCCTACCTCAGCTACATCATGTGCAAGGCGATGAACCGCTCGTTCCTGTCGGTCATCGCCGGCGGGTTCGGCAACGAGGGCTCCGTGGCGGCCGGCGGGGTCGACGGCGAGCACACCGAGATCACCGCCGAGGAGGCCGCGGAGCTGCTGCGCGACGCCAAGTCCGTCGTCATCACCCCCGGCTACGGCATGGCGGTGGCCCACGCGCAGGCCGCCGTCGCCGAGCTCACCCGGCAGCTCACCGACGCCGGCGTGGAGGTCCGGTTCGGCATCCACCCGGTGGCCGGCCGGCTGCCCGGGCACATGAACGTGCTGCTGGCCGAGGCCAAGGTGCCCTACGACATCGTCCTGGAGATGGACGAGATCAACGACGACCTCGCCACCACGTCGGTCGTGCTGGTGATCGGGGCCAACGACACCGTCAACCCGGCCGCGCTGGACGACCCCGGCAGCCCGATCGCCGGCATGCCGGTGCTGCACGTGTGGGACGCCGAGCACGTCGTGGTCTTCAAGCGCTCGATGAGCACGGGCTACGCGGGGGTGCAGAACCCGCTGTTCTTCCGGGAGAACACCCGGATGCTCTTCGGGGACGCCCGGGAGCGGGTCGAGGACATCCTCAAGGCCCTGTGAGGGCACGCCCGTCGAGGGGCACGCCGGCGCCCGGTCCCCGGGTGCAACGTTGCAGGAGCGCTCCCGGTGCCCGACGGTTGCGGGGTGGACCCCTTCCGCGGCCTGGGCCTCCCGCGCATCCCCGGCCTGTCCGAGCTGGTCGAGGTGCTGCAGGCGCAGACCGAGGCCCTGGCGCAGCTGCCGCGGACGATCGCCGATCTCAACGGCGCCGTCCGCGAGCTGATCGCCGCCACGCGCGTGGCGACCGAGACGATCGCGTCGGCACAGCGGACGGCCGAGCGGTTGGAGGGGCTGGTCGAGGAGCTCGAGGAGCCGGTGCGGGCGCTGCGCCCCGGGCTCGACCGGGTCGGCCGCGTGCTCGACGACCCGGCGGTCGACACGCTGCCCGGCACGCTGCGGGCGATCTCCGACGACGTCCTCCCGCTGCTGCACGGTCTGCGCCAGGCCACCGACCGGCTCGGCTCGGTCACCGACCGGGTCGGTGCGATCCCCGGCCTGCTGCGCCGCCGCGGCCGGCCGGAGGAGGAGGGGCCGTCGGCCTGACCCGGTCGTCAGCCGCGGTCGCGCTCGAGCAGGAAGGGGAAGGGCTCGGGCACGCCGCGGGCGTCCATCAGCCCGAGCAGCCGGTCGGGCCCGTCGGCGCGCAGGACGTCGAGCACCGGCAGCCGGTCGTAGACCAGGGCGGCGGTGGCGACGCCGCGGTGCACCACCACGCGGACGCGGGCCGCCGGGCGCGACGTCCGCAGCAGCGGCCGGGCCAGGACGCCGGCGACCCGGGCGGGCCGGCTCCGGGCCGGGCCCGGTGCCCGGGCCAGCAGCCCGAAGGGCACCAGCGCCGGCTGCACCGGGCGGGGACGCCGGCCGACCAGCAGCGGGTGCACCGCGTCGGCGTCGAGGACCGCCTTGCCCCACCAGCCGTGGGCGCGCAGCAGCCCGTCGAACGGGTGGCCGGTCGGGACCTCGGCGCCGCGCCAGAGCCCGCGGACCGCGTCCGGCCCGGCCGGCTCCAGCGCGTCGAACGCGGCCAGCACGGCGGCGCGGTCGGCGCCGGCGCGCAGCCGGTCCAGCTCGGCGGTCACCGCCAGTGCCCGGGGTGCTCGAGGCCGTCGGGCAGGCGGGTGGCGGCGTCCCCGCCGGCCGCGGTGACCTGCGGGCGGGTGAGGAACAGCGCGCCGGTGAGGTCGGCCCCGCGCAGGTCGGCCCCGCGCAGGTCGGCGCCGAGCAGGTCGGCCTCGCGCAGGTCCGCGCCCCGCAGGTCGGCGCCGAGGAGCAGGGCGCCGCGCAGGCCGGCGGCCCGCAGCGGGGTCCGGCGCAGGTCCCGCCCGGCGAGGTCGGCGCCGCGGCGGTCGGGGCCCCGGCCGCCGCGCACCCGCTCGGCCACCCGGCCGAGCAGGGGGCCGGCCGCGGCCCGCAGCGCCGGGACGTCGACGCCGGCGAGCTCCGCCGGCGTGCCCCCCGTCAGGCCGGCGACCCGGTCCCGCAGCGCCCGGGCCTCCCCGTGCAGGGCCGCCGCGGCCGGCCGGGCGAGCGCGTCCTCGAGGTACCAGAGCAGCTCGTGCAGCGCGCGCTGGGTGTCGAAGGCGGCGAACTGGGCCCGGGCGAGGGCCGGCTCGCCGCGCCAGTCCCGCCCGCCGAAGGTGACCTGCACGGTCTGCTGCCCGGCGCCGAAGCAGTCGAAGACGTCGCAGCCCGGCATGCCGCGCTCGCGCAGCCGGTCGTGGATGCCGCACCGGGCGTCGGCGGCGAGGTGCGGGCAGGGCCGGCCGGCCGGCTTGTCCAGGGCGAAGTCGGCCGAGCGGGCGAAGGCGGGGGCGACGCAGCACAGCCCGGTGCAGGAGGCGCAGTCGGCGCGCAGCCGGTCGCGGGCGGGCGGGGAGAGGGGCACTCCGGCCATGATGCCCGGGTGGACGTGCTGAGCAGCCGGGTGCTCCTGCGACCGCGGGACGCGGCGCGGGCGCAGGCCTTCTACCGCGACGTGCTGGGCCTGGCGGTGTACCGCGAGTTCGGCCCGCCCGACCACCCGGGCGTGGTGTTCTTCCTGGGCGGCGGCTTCCTGGAGGTCTCCGCCGGGGACGGCGGCGCGCCCTCCGGCGTCGCCGTGTGGCTGCAGGTCCGGGACGTCGCGGCCGAGACCGCACGGCTGGCCGGGGCCGGCGTCCCCGTGCTGCGCGAGCCGCGCACCGAGCCCTGGGGCCTGGTCGAGGCCTGGCTGGCCGACCCGGACGGGGTGCGCCTCGTGCTGGTCGAGGTGCCGCCGGACCACCCCCTGCGCCGCGACCGGCGCTGAGCACCCCGGCCGCCGGGCGCCGTCGACGGCACCGCTCAGCCGGTCGGGCGGTCGCGGGGCGGCTCCGGCGCCGCCTCCTCGCCGTGCCCGCGGACGATGTCGGCCACCGACTCCTCCAGCCGGGCCCAGGTGGAGCTCCACTCGACCAGGGGTTCGAGGATGCGCTCGAACACCGCCAGCTGCTCGTCGAAGGCCTGCAGCTGCGCCGTCATCGCGGCGATCTGCTGCCGCTGGCCGCGCACCGCGGAGTCGATGGCGCGCAGCTGGGCCGCCGACAGCGCCCCCGGCGGGGAGGGCAGCCGGGGCAGCGAGAAGGGGACGGCCCCGACCGCCACGCCCCGCGCCCGGTCGGTGAAGGCCCGCAGCTGACCGACGAACTCCTCGACCGACCGGCTGACCCGGCCGCCGCCCGGGGTCTCCCGGGCACCGCCCTCCTGCTCGCTCATGGCCGCCAGTCTCCCGCCCGGCTCAACCGCCGACCAACCGGCGCAGCGCGTCGGCGTCGCGCACCGCGTGCCCGTGGCCGTCGTTGTTGAAGTAGGCGTGGACGTCCCGCCCCGCGCCCGCCCACTCCCCCACCCGGTCGGCCCACCAGCGCAGGTCCTCCGGCGGGTACGAGCCGGCGTAGAGGTGCTCGCGGTCGGGGCCGTGCAGCCGCACGTAGACGAACGGCGCGGTGGCCCGCAGCACGCACGGCAGCCCGGCCCCGCTCATCACCACGTAGGCCGCGCCGTGCCGCTCGAGCAGCCCGAACACGGCCTCGTGGTGCCAGCTCGGGTGCCGGAACTCGACGGCGACCCGGATCCAGTCCGGCAGCCGGCCGAGGAAGAAGTCCAGCCGCGCGTCGTCCCGCTCGTGCGCCGGGTGCAGCTGCACGAGCAGCACCGCCCGCCGGTCGCCGAGCTCGTGCCAGCAGGCGGCGATGCGGTCCACCCAGGCCTCGGGCGCGTACAGCCGCTTGGCGTGGGTCAGCCCGCGCGGGGCCTTCACCGACAGCGCGAACCCCTCGGGCAGCCGGCGGCGCCAGGAGGCGAAGGTCGCCGTCCGCGGCCAGCGGTAGAAGCTGGCGTTCAGCTCGACGGTGTCGAAGCGGCGCACGTAGTGCGCCAGCCGGTCCCGGGGCGGCGTGCCCGGCGGGTAGAGCACGCCGTCCCAGTGGTCGTAGCTCCACCCGGAGGTGCCCACGCGCACCACCACGGCCCGCTCAGCGCCTCCGGCCCAGCGCGGCCAGCAGCCGGCCGTGCGCGCCCGGCAGCAGCCGGGCCAGCAGGTCGGGGACGACGGCGCTCCAGCCGACCAGCTGCCGCGGCCGACGCCGCTCCACCGCACGGAGCACGACCTCGGCGGCCTTCGCGGGGTCCATGGTGAGCAGGCGCTCGAAGTCCCGCCTGCCCGCCTCGGTCTCGGCCGCCGGCACCCCGGACCCGATGCGGGCGTCGGCGGCGATGCGGGTCCGGATCCCGCCCGGGTGCACGCTGGTCACCCCGACGCCGTCGGCGGCCAGCTCGTGCCGCAGCGCCTCGGTGAACCCGCGGACGGCGAACTTGCTCGTCGCGTACGCCGACTGCCCGGCCGGGGCGATCAGCCCGAAGAGGCTGGAGACGGTCACCAGGTGCGAGCCGGGGTGGGCCTTGAGCGCCGGCAGCAGGGCGCGGGTGAGGGTGACGACGGCGTGCAGGTTGACCTGCAGCAGCCAGTCGAACTCCTCCGCGGTGACCTGGTCGAAGCGCCCGGCCAGCGCGACGCCGGCGTTGTTGACCAGCAGCGTGGTCTCCGGGTGCCGCTCGCGCAGGGTCTCACCCGCCGCCCGGGTGGCCGCCGGGTCGGCGAGGTCGACCACGTGGGTGGTCACCGACACCGACGGGTGCGCCGCGCGGATCGCCCCGGCGACCGCCTCCAGCCCCGCGGCGTCCCGGTCGAGCAGCACCAGGGAGCTGCCACGCCGGGCGAGGCCGCGGGCGAGGGCCGCACCGATGCCACCGGCCGCACCGGTGACGACCGCGGTGCCGCCGGCGAAGGTGTAGGGCCTCACGCGGCGACCCCGGCCGGGGCCGGGTCCGAGGCCGTGGCCCGCCGGGAGAAGCGCAGCCCCGCGTCCTCCACCCGGGACAGCCGCATGAGCACCAGGTCGCGCAGGTAGTTCTGGTAGAGCCGCCACGGCGCGCGCCGGCCCTGCTTGGGCAGCGCGGCGACGCTGCGCTGCACGTAGCCGGAGGTGAGCGGGAGGAACGGGTCGCTGCCGCCCTCGGCCGGGGCCACCGGCGTGCACACGTCGTGGCCGCGGGCGGCCATGTGCCGCAGCAGCCGGCAGACCGAGCGGGCGATGAGGTCGGCCTTCAGCGTCCAGGAGGCGTTGGTGTAGCCGAGCGTCATCGACAGGTTGGGCACGCCGGAGACCATGAACCCCTTGTAGGAGACCCGCTGCGCGAGGTCCACCGGCTCGCCGTCCACCGCGAGGGTCATCCCGCCCAGCGGCAGCAGCTGCAGCCCGGTCGCGGTCACCACCACGTCGGCCGGCAGCTCCGCCCCGGACTCCAGGGTGATGCCGCGCTCGGTGAAGCGGGCGATCCGGTCGGTGACCACGGCGGCCCGGCCGGCGCGGACGGCGGCGAAGAGGTCGCCGTCCGGGGAGAGGCACAGCCGCTGGTCCCACGGGTCGTAGGGCGGGCCGAAGTGCGTGTCGACGTCGTACCCGGCGGGCAGCTGCTTGCGGGCCTGGCCGGCCAGGAAGCGGCGCATCGCCTCCGGCCGGCGCCGGGCGAACTGGTAGGACGCGGTGGAGAGCAGGACGTTCTTCCAGCGGACCGCGGCCGCCGCCGCGCCCTCCGGCAGCCGGCGGCGCAGCGCGGTGGCCAGCGGGTCGCGGCCCGGCAGCGCCATGACGTAGCTGGGCGTCCGCTGCAGCATCGACACGTGCTCGGCGGCCCCGGCCAGGCTGGGCACGAGGGTCACCGCGGTGGCGCCGCTGCCGATCACCACGACCCGCTGCCCGGTGACGTCGAGGTCGGCGGGCCAGTGCTGCGGGTGCACCAGCCGGCCCCGGTAGTGCTCCTCGCCGGGGAAGACCGGCCGGAAGCCCTCGTCGTAGCGGTAGTAGCCCGAGCACACCGACAGCCACGAGCAGGTCAGCTCGACCGGCGCGCCGTCGGGCCCGGTCGCGGTGACCGTCCACCGGGCCTGCTCGGAGGACCACTCCGCGGCGACCACCCGGTGGCCGAAGCGGACGTGCCGCTCCACGTCGTGCTCGCGGGCGGTCTCCCGGATGTAGTCGAGGATGTCCCCGCCCTCGGCGATGGACCGCTCGCCGGTCCACGGCCTGAAGTCGTAGCCGAGGGTGTACATGTCCGAGTCCGAGCGCACCCCGGGGTAGCGGAACAGGTCCCAGGTGCCCCCGATCGCCTCCCGCGCCTCCAGGATCGCGAAGCCGGTGCCCGGGTTCTCGCGCTGCAGGTGGCAGGCGGCGCCGATGCCGGAGAGGCCGGCCCCCACGATCAGGACGTCGACGTGCTCGGCGGCCATGCCCGCTCCCCTCGCTCGGTGGTGACGCCGGCCACGCTACTCGACAGGGTGTCGAGCGGGTCGACGCCGCGTCGGGTCCTCGGTCCCGTAGATCGCCCGGAGCCACACCACCAGCAGGACGTCGACGAGGTCGTCCTCGGCGACCGCCGGCTGCTGACCGGCCAGCGTGGCCTGCACGAGCCGCTCGTTCATCGCGTTGAGCGCCACCGCGAGGTCTCGCGCCGGCGGCCCGGGCGGCGCCGCGCCCCGGGTGCGCTCGGCCTCGATCGCCTCGGCGGTGACCGCGACGAAGCCCTCCATCACCTGCGCCCACAGCGCGCGCACCTCCGCGCTGCCGGCCAGCAGCTGGGTGGCGGCCGCGGTCAGCGCCCGGTGCGCGCGGAAGGTGTCGCGGACGGCGACCAGGGCCCGCCGCCAGCCCTCGCGCGGGTCGGCCGGCGCATCGGCCAGGGCCGCCTCCCGGCGCTCGTCGGCCTCGGCGGCCACCCGGTCGAGCAGCGCCAGGACGACGGCGTCCTTGGAGGCGAAGTAGAAGTAGAAGGTCGGCCGGGAGATCCCGGCCCCGCGGGCCAGGTCGTCGACGGAGATCTCGGCCAGCGGCCGCTGCTCGAGCAGCCGTTCGGCGGTGGTCAGGATGGCCCGCTCCCGGTCGTCGCCGGACGGCCGCCGGGCGCGCCGGCCGCGGTCGGTCACGGCAGCCGCCAGACGGTGGTCCGCCGCACGCCGGGCCCCTCGGTCTCCGGCACGTCGAGGGTCGAGACCGCCACCAGCCGGGCGTGCGGCAGGTAGGGCCGGCCCGGGTCGCCGACGTAGACCTCGGCGCCCCGGGCCCGGGCCCGGTCCAGGAAGGGCAGCACCCGTTCGGTCATCTCGCGGTCGTAGCAGACGTCCCCGGCCAGGACGACGTCCACCTCCGGCGGGTCGCCGCCCAGGACGTCGCCGACGACCTCGATGCCGGCGACGCCGTTGAGCCCGGCGTTCACGGCGACCGCGGTGCGGCTGTACGGGTCGACGTCACTGGCCACCACCCGGGCCGCGCCGGCGCGGGCGGCGGCCAGGGCGACCAGCCCGCTGCCGGCGCCCAGGTCGAGCACCACCTGCCCGGCGACGGTCGCGGGCCGGTCGAGGACGTGGCGGGCCAGCGCCTGCCCGCCCGGCCAGGCCGCGGCCCAGAAGGGCGGCGCCTCGCCGGCGCCGCCCTCGGCCTCCATCGCCTCCCACAGGGCGACGACGTCGTCGGCGACGTGCAGCCGGACCTCGGGGACGGCCGAGGGGCGCTGCACCCGGGTGTGGTCGCGGACGAACCGGGCGGGGACGGTCCTCATCCCCGCCAGTCCACCACTCCCCCGACCGGGACCCCGGCCGGGGGCGCCTGTGGATCAGTACCAGTTGTTGGCCTGCGAGTGCGCCCACGCCGCGCACGGGGTGCCGTAGCGGTTCTCGATGTAGATGAGGCCCGCGTCGATCTGCCGGTAGCCGTCGCTGGTCTTGGCGATGCCGGTGGAGGCCCAGGTCGAGTCGAGGAACTGGGCGATGCCGTAGGCGGTGCTGGTGGGGTTCTGCGCGTTCGGGTCCCAGCCGCTCTCCTTGCCCCACAGGTTCTCCAGGCAGGAGAACTGCTGGGCGCTGCCGACCTTGGCCAGCGCGTAGTCCTTGAACGAGCCCTGCGGCGCCGCCGGGGCGGGGGCCGGGGCGGGCGCCGGGGCCGCGGCCGCTGCGGCGGCGGCCTCCTCGGCGGCGCGCTGGGCGGCGGCCTGCTCCTCGGCGACCCGTGCGGCCTCGGCGGCGGCGGCCTGCTCCTCGGCGATGCGCGCGGCCTCGGCGGCCTGCCGGTCCCGCTCGGCCTGGTCGGCCGCGGCCTGGGCCTGGGCGGCGCTGGCCCGGGCGGCCTCGCGCTCGCCCCGCGAGGCGGCGCGGTCCTGCAGCGCGGCGAGGTCGTCGGGGGCGGGCAGCGCCTCCCCGGCGCCGACGTCCCCCGGCTCGAGGCCGAGCTGCTCGGCGACGCTCTGCGAGGCGCTGACCGGCAGGGTCTCGGCGGCCTCGGCCTCGGTGGCCGGCTGACCGCCGCCGGCGAGCACGCCGACGACGACGGCGCCGGCGGTGGCGGTGGCGAGGAGGACGGCGGGGCGGCGGCCGCGCGTGGGCAGCCGGAAGTACTTCGAGGTGCGGGACATGCGGGTGGGAACTCCGGGATCGGCGGGCGCAGGCGGGTGCGGCCGGCTCAGGCGGGCGCACCGGCGCAGGGCGCGGGCGAACGGGGGCGGCGCGGCGCCCGACGGGGCGACGCGGCGAGAGGTGAGCAGGCGGGACTAGCGCACCGGGGATGAGGCGCGAGAGACGCGCGGTGGGCGGTCCGGGCGTGCTGCGGGGGCCCGTGAGCAGGGCATGCGGGGGCGGTCTCCTTCTTCCGTGGCCGCCGACCGGGTTAGCTGACGGGTTCGGGCGGGAAGAAGCCCTACCTGCCGCCCGGTGCGGGACCGGGAGGCAGGACTCACCCCAGGACTGCGGTGGGTCCCCGGCTCGTCCCCGCGGCTGCGGGCACGACTAGGCGGCGTCCGGCCGGACACCCCGAGCGGGGACGAGCGAACCTGCCGGACGCAGGCCACGGTAGGTGCCGTTACCGCGCCGTGACAATCCCGGTGACCACATCCGTCACGTGAGCTGCATCGCGTGAGCTGCACCGCGCGGGGGCAGGGGGCGCGGGCCCGCGGGGGTCACGGTGCCACGGGCTGCCGGGGCTCGCCGATGACGACGTTGCCGGTCACGCGCACGCCGGGGGCCCGTGCAGCCCCGGGTGCGGCCGGGCCCGGGACGGCCAGGGAGTCCAGCGCGGCCGCGATCTGGCCGGTCACCCGGCGCAGCGCGGCCCGCGCCTCGTCGCGCTGGCGGCACAGGTCGGCCAGCTCCCCGCCCACCGCCGCGAGCCGGGCGGCCCGCTCCTCCTCGGCCTCCGCGCGGGCCGCGGCCAGCAGCTCCTCGGCGTCCTGGCGGGCGGCCGCCAGCGCGGCCTGCGCGCCCTGGCGCGCGGTCTCCAGCGCGGCGTCGGCCTCCCGCCGTGCGGCCGCGAGCACCGCCTCGGCCTCGCGGCGCAGGGTCGAGGACTCCAGCTGGACCTGCCGGCCGGCCGCCACCGCGGCCGCGCGGAGGTCCACGACGTTGCGCAGCCGGGCCTCGGCCTCCGCCCGCGCCGTCTCGCGGATGCGCCCGGCCTCCTCCTCCGCCCCGGCCACGAGGGCGGACGCGCGGGACTCGGCGAGCCGCAGCAGCTCGTCCATCCGGGTGACCACCGAGACCGCGTCCGCCGGCGGGGGCACCGGCCCGGGCCGGGCACCGGCCAGATCGTTACAGCCGCTGCACCACCCGGGTTCCGCCGTCCGGCCGGCCAGTTCCGCCTCGGCCCAGGCGACGTACTCGTCGACGTCGGCCGGGTCGTAGCCGTGCAACCTGCGGCGGAACCGGGGGCGGGGCTCGAAGAGGGCGTCGATGCCGGCCGCCGCCGGCTCCGGCGGGTCCGTCCAGCCGTGCTCGCCGACCACGCCCTGGTGTGCCACCGCCGTCATGTCCGGATCCCCCTCCGCGCCGTTCGGTACAGCGACTGCACCGTCTCAGACGCCGGCTGCCGTGGCAGCACGACAGGGCACGTGGCGGGGAGGACACGGGCGTGGTCCGGCTGGGCGTACCCGGCTGGTCACGCAGCGTCGATCAGGCGCTGGGGAGCACGGGGGCCGCAGCGCGCGGTGCGGCGGGGCTCGCCCACGTCCTCACCGTCAGCCGGCGGCGTCCGGGGAGGGCGGCGCCGAGCCGCCCTCCGGGCCGCGGCCGGAGAGGACGGCCACGATCGCCTCGCGGTCGGCGGCCGAGGGCAGGCCCCAGCCGGGCTCGTAGCCGTACACCTCCCCTAGGGGCCGCGAGCCGGTGCGCCCGTCCAGGATCTCCACCGAGGAGACGTCGATCAGCCCCGGGTGCTCCACCCCGCAGGCCTCGGCCACCCGGTACAGGTCGCGGCGCAGCGTCTGGACGTAGTTGGCCACCCGCACCGCCTTGCGGGTCGGGTCGAGCCCGTGCTCCAGCCAGGCGTTCTGGGTGGCCACGCCGGTCGGGCAGGTGTCGGTGTGGCACTTCTGGGCCTGGATGCAGCCGATGGCCAGCATCGCCTCCCGGCCGACGTTGACCATGTCGCAGCCGAGGGCGAAGGCCACGATCGCGTTGTCGGGCAGGCCGAGCTTCCCGGCGCCGATGAAGGTGACGTCCTCCTGCAACCCGGCGCGGGCGAACACCGAGTGGACGCGGGCGAAGCCGAGCTGGAAGGGCAGCGACACCGAGTCGGTGAAGATCAGCGGCGCGGCGCCGGTGCCCCCCTCCCCGCCGTCGACGGTGACGAAGTCGACCCCGCGGCCGGTCCGGGACATCAGGTCGGTCAGCTCGTGCCAGAACTCCATGTCGCCGACGGCGGACTTGATGCCGACCGGCAGCCCGGTCTCGGCGGCGAGCAGCTCGACCCAGTCGAGCATGCTGTCGGTGTCGGAGAACTCGGCGTGCCGGGACGGGCTGATGCAGTCCACCCCCTCGGGCACCCCGCGGGCCGCGGCGATCTCGGCCGAGACCTTGGCCGCGGGCAGCAGGCCGCCGAGCCCGGGCTTGGCGCCCTGGCTGAGCTTGACCTCGATCGCGCGCACCGGTGCCGCCGCGACGAGGTCCTTGAGCCGCTGCAGGTCGAAGCGGCCGCGCTCGTCGCGGCAGCCGAAGTAGGCGGTGCCGATCTGGAACACCAGCTCGCCGCCGTGCCGGTGGTAGCGGGAGATCCCGCCCTCCCCGGTGTTCTGCAGGCACCCGGCCAGCGCCGCCCCGCGGTTGAGCGCCTCGACGGCCGCCCCGGACAGCGAGCCGTAGCTCATGGCCGAGATGTTGACCACCGATGCCGGCCGGAAGGCCTGCGCCCGGCCGCGCGGGCCGCCGAGCACCTTGGCGCTGGGCAGCCCCACCCCGTGCCCGGCGTGCGGGTCCGACGGCGGCACGGCCCGGCCGAACGTCCGGTGGTTGATCACCGGGTAGCCGGCGGTGAACTCCAGGTCGTTGTCGGTGCCGAAGCCGAAGTAGTTGTTGTCCTGCTTGGCCGAGGCGTAGACCCACCGCCGCTGGTCGCGGGTGAAGGGTCGCTCCTCGTTGTTGCCGGCGACCAGGTACTGCCGCAGCTCCGGCCCGATCGACTCGATGAGGTAGCGGGCGTGACCGAGGACCGGGAAGTTGCGCAGCAGGGTGTGCTCGCGCTGCAGCAGGTCGCGCGCCGCCAGCCCCGCGAGGCCGGCCAGCCCCGCGACCGCGGCCCGTGCTCCGGTGCGCATGGGGCGCACCTCCTCTCAGAGGAACAGGCTCAGCACGAGGGCCAGCACGAACCCGATGGTGCCGAGCAGGGTCTCCATCACCGTCCAGGTCTTGAGCGTCGTCTTCTCGTCCATCCCGAAGAACCGGCTGACCAGCCAGAACCCGGAGTCGTTGACGTGGGAGAGGACGGTGGCACCGCCGGCGATGGCGATGACGATGAGCGCCAGGTCGATCGAGCTGAGCCCGTCGGTGGCCTCCACGACCGGGGCGATGAGGCCGGCGGCGGTGGTCAGGGCGACGGTCGCCGAGCCCTGGGCGACGCGGATCAGCGCGGAGATGATGAAGGCGGCCACGATGACCGGCAGCCCGATGTCGCCGAGGACGTCGGCCAGGGCCTCGCCGATGCCGCTGGCCCGCAGCACGCCGCCGAACATGCCGCCGGCCCCGGTGATGAGGATGATCGCGCAGACCGGGCCGAGGGCGCTGTTCACGACCGACTCGACCTCCGCGCCGCTCTCACCGCGCCGCCGGCCGAGCACCCACATGGCGACCAGCACGGTGATCAGCAGCGCGACCGGGGTGGCCCCGATGAGCTGACCCCACTGGACGACCCACGAGTCCTCGTCGACCACGCCCTCGGTGGCCAGCGTGGACAGCCCGGTGTTGAGGAAGATCAGCACCATCGGCAGCAGCAGCAGGGAGACGACGGTGGCGAACCGCGGCGGCGCGGGGCGGGTCGCCGTCCGCGCCCCGCCGGCCGCGGCCACGCCCGGCGAGCTGCCCTCGACCGACGGGTCCGGGGCGTTGTCGGCCGTCGCCTGCCGATCCGACAGGATCTCCGGGACCGGGATGTCGAACCGCTTGCCGGCCCACAGGCCGAACAGGTAGCTGCCGAGGAACCAGGTGGGGACGCCGATGAGCAGGCCGAAGACCAGCACCAGCCCGATGTCGGCGCCGACCAGCTCGGCGGCGGCGACCGGCCCGGGGTGCGGCGGCACGAAGGCGTGCATGACGGCGAACGCGCCGGCCACCGGGAGCCCGTAGGTGAGCAGCGACCCGCCCAGCCGGCGGGCGACGGTGAAGACGATCGGCAGGAAGACGACCAGGCCGGCGTCGAAGAAGATCGGGAAGCCGAACAGCAGCGCGGCCACGCCGAGCGCCAGCGGCGCCCGCTGCTCGCCGAAGCGGTGGATCAGGCTGTCGGCCAGCACCTGCGCCCCGCCGCTGTGCTCGAACAGCCGGCCCAGCATCGCGCCGAGCCCGACCAGGAGCGCCACGCTGGCCAGCGTCGCGCCGAAGCCCGTGGTCATGGTCTCCACGATGTCCCCGATCGGCACCTGGGCCGCGAGCGCCGTCAGCAGGCTGACCAGGATCAGCGCGACGAAGGCGTGCAGCTTCAGCTTCATGATCAGGAACAGCAGCAGGCCGACGGCCGCGGCGGCGATCAGGAGCAGCGGCCCGGCACCCAGCGTCGGTTCGACCTCGGGCATGGCGGTACCTCCAGGCGGTCACACGACGTCGTCGGCGGCGTCGTCCAGGGCGTCCAGCGTGGTGAGGACCTCGGTGAGGGCCTCGGTGGAGCGGTCGACCAGCGGGCGCAGCGAGCGGTAGACCGCCACCGCGCCCGGCTCGGGGACGGTCGGGTCGCGCACCTCGACCAGCGTGGTGGCGCGGTCGAGGTCGGGCAGCCCCCCGAGGGCGTGCAGGCCGAGCAGGCAGGCGCCGAGGCCGGTCCCCTCCGGGGAGTCGGCCACCCGCACCGGGAGGTCGAGGGCGGCCGCGAGGGTGCGCACCCAGAGGTCGGAGGCGACCGCCCCGCCGGTGGCCCGCACCTCGCACACCGGGACGCCGGTGACGGCGCACGCGTCCCGCACGAGCGCGAGCTGCTGGCACACCCCCTCCACCGCCGCCCGGACCAGGTGGGCGCGCCGGTGCTCGCGGCGCAGCCCGATGAAGGCCCCGCGCAGCCCGGCCCGCCACCACGGGGCCCGCTCGCCCAGCAGGTAGGGCAGGCACAGCAGCCCCGAGCTGCCGACCGGGACCGTGCCGGCCTCCTCGAGCAGCCGGGCGTCGAGCGCGTCGGCCTCCTCGCCCCCGGGCGGATCGGCGCCCGGGTCGGTGGCCAGCGCCTGCGCGGCCCAGCGGACCACCGACCCGCCGTTGTTGATCGCGCCGCCGACCACCCAGGCGTCGTCGGTCAGCGCATAGCAGAACAGCCGACGGGCGGGGTCCACCGTGGGCTCCGGGACGACGACCCGGATCGCGCCGCTGGTGCCGAGCGAGACCGCGGCGACCTCGGGGCGCACCGCGCCGACCCCCAGGTTGGCCAGCACCCCGTCGGAGGCGCCCAGCACCACCGGCAGGCCGCTCGGCAGGCCGGTGGCCTCGGCGACCTCACGGCGCAGCCCGGGCAGCACCTCCGTCGTCGGGCGGACCTCCGCCAGCTGGTCGGGCCGGACGCCGGCGATGCCCATCGCCTCCTCGTCCCAGTGCCCGGCCCGGATGTCGTAGAGCCCGGTGGCGGAGGCGCAGGAGCGGTCGACCAGGTGGGCCCCGCCGCACAGCTCCGCGACGACCAGCTCCTTGACCCCGCCCCAGCGGGGCACGCCGGCCACCCGCTCGGCGTCCTCGGCCCGCTCCCAGGAGAGCTTCACCAGCGGGGACATGGGGTGGACCGGGGTGCCGGTGCGCTCGTGCAGCGCGCCGGCCCGGCCGTCGGCGACGAGCGCGCGGGCCCACGCGGCCGCCCGGTTGTCCGCCCAGGTCACCAGCGGGCCCAGCGGGACGCCGGCGCCGTCCATGGGCACGGTGCCGTGCATGGCCGCCGACAGGCTGACGCCGACGACCCGGTCGCCGCGGTCCCGGGCGGCCGCGGCGACCTCGGCCAGCGCCTCGACCGCGGCGGCCCGCAGCCGGTCGGCGTCGAGCTCGGCGCGGCCGGGGCCGGGGACCAGCAGCGGGTAGCCCACGCTGGCGAGGTCCCGGACCCGCCCGTCGTCGCCGGCCGTGACGGCCTTGGTCGCCGTGGTGCCGGAGTCCAGCCCGACGACGACGTCCACGGCACCCTCCTCGGTCCGGCGCTGCCCGCGTCCCGATCGTGGGGGGAACCCGGGGTGCGCGCCACCGGGAGGTCAGGAGGCGAGCCGCTCCGGGGGCAGGTCGCCGGCGTCCTCCGCGGCCACCGCGGCGAGCACCCGCAGGGCCTCGTCGACCTGCACGGTCAGCCGGTGCAGCGCGGCGCGCGCCTGGTCGCGGCGGCGCTGGAGGTCCTCCACCTCCGCGCGGGCCGCGGCCAGCCGGGCGGTGCAGTCGGCGTCGACCGCGGCGCGGACCCGCTCGGCCTCGGCCGCGACCCGCTCGGCGGCGGCGACCGCCTCCCGCTCGCGCTCCTCGGCGGCCTCGGCCGCGAGCCGCCGGCGCTCGGCGGCCGCGCCGGTGGCCAGGCGGTCGCGCTCGGCCGCCGCCTCGGCGAGGAGCCGGTCGGCCCCGGCGCGGGCCGAGCGCAGCTGCTCGACGGCCCGCTCCCGCAGCGCCTGCGCCTCGGCGGACAGGCGGGCGGCCTCGTCGGCGGCGGCCTGCTCCGCGGCGGAGGCCCGCCGGAGCACCGCTCCGGCCTCGCCCCGGGCCTCCTCGAGCAGCCGGTCGGCCTCCGCGCGGGCGGCCGCGGTCAGCTGCTCGGCCTCCGCGTGGGCGGCCCCGGTCAGCTGCTCGGCCTCGTCGCGGGCCGCCTCGAGCAGCCGATCGCCGTCGGCCCGGGCGGCCTCGGTCAGCTGGGCGGCCTCGTCGGCGGCCAGCCGGAGGATCTCGCCCACCCGCTCGGACACTCGGACGAGCTCACGGCCCTCCGGCGAGACGGTCAGCAGCCCCCGGGCGGCGTCCAGCTCCGCCGAGCAGGTCCCGAGCCGGTGCACGAGGTCCTCGGTCTCGCGGCGGGCCGCCAGCAGCTCCCCCTCGGCCCAGGACACGTAGTTGTCGACCTGCAGGCGGTCGTAGCCGCGCAGCGCCGCGCGGAAGGCCGGGCGGGACTCCAGCACCTGGTCCAGGTCGCCGGTGAGGTTGGGATGGCGGATCGCCCCCGTGCGGGAGGGCGGGGCGGGCGACCGGGTGCCCCCGGTCGTGGTGTCCTCGGTGGCCGGGTCCAGGGGCCGTCGGTTCACGGGACCTCCTCTCGGCCCCGCGCCCGGGCGGGATCAGCCGGCCGGGCGGGGGAGCGCCTGTGGGTGCGGCAGGTGCCCGGAGCGTCGCAGGGCGTGCGGTGCCGTGGCGGCTCCCCCGGGACGCCGGGGGACGGCGCACCGAGGACACGACAGCGGAACCGACGACGAGTAGGCGACCGATCACGCCCGGTGACGCGCCACCTGCTCCTCCCCCGGCGCCCCGGCGGGGTAGGCCGACCGCCCGCGCAACCGCGCCCCGACCGCGACCAGCAGCGGTGCCAGCACCACGCCGTCGCGGGCCAGCCGGGCCCGCAGCTCGCGGCGGTGCCGGAGCACCCCCACCAGGCCAACGGCCCAGAAGACGTACTGCACGGCGAACGCGGCGCGGAAGGCGTCCAGGGAGTAGTCGGTGGAAGCGCCCGGCGTGAGCAGGTCGAGCACGGCGCCGATGGCGAGGATGGTGAGCAAGGAGGCCAGGAAGCCGCCGACGTTGACCACCCCGCTGGCGCTGCCCTGCCGCTCGGCCGGGTTCCAGGTGCGGGCGAAGTCGAAGCCGATCATCGACCCCGGGCCGTTGGTGCCCAGCACGACGACCAGCAGCACCAGCACCGGCAGCGGGGCGCGGCCGGGCCAGAGCAGCACGAGGGTCCAGGCGGCCGCGGTGAGCGCGAGGATCGAGAACACCAGCACCGAGCGGCGCAGCGGCCAGCGCCCGCAGAGCCGGCCCAGCAGGGGGCCCACGCCGATGCCCACCACGACGAGCACGGTGAGCAGCCCCGCGGCGACGGCGGGGGGCAGGCCCTGGCCGACGACGAGGAAGGGGTAGCCCCACAGCAGGGCGAACACGGTCCCCGAGAACTGGGTGACGAGGTGGGTGTAGAGGCCGATGCGGGTGCCCGGTTCCCGCCAGGTGAGCGCCAGGCCGCGCCGGACCTCGGCCAGCCCCGCGGGCGCGGCCGGCGCGGTACCGGGCGGCGCGTCGCGCAGCGCGACCAGGACGAGGACGGCGACCAGCACGCTCACCGCCGCGGCGCCGAGGAAGGTGGTCTCCCACGAGGTGGCGTGCAGCAGCGCGACGAGCGGGTAGGCGGCCACGATCTGGCCGAGCTGGCCGAACTGGCCGGTCAGCTGGGTGATGAGCGGGACCCGCGGGCCGGGGAACCAGAACCCGATCACGCGCAGCACGCTGACGAAGGTCATGGCGTCGCCCGCGCCGACGAGCACCCGGGCGGCCACCGCGGTCGGCACGTCCCCGGAGAGGGCCAGCAGCGCCTGCCCGGCGGCCATCGTGAGCGCCCCGGCCAGGACGAGCCGCCGGGAGCCGAACCGGTCCAGCGCGACCCCGACCGGGACCTGCAGCCCCGCGTAGACGACCAGCTGCAGGACGACGAACAGCGAGATCGCCGAGGCGCCGGCGGTGAAGCGCTCCTGCGCCTCGACGCCGGTGACCCCGAGGGAGGCCCGGTGGAAGACCGCGACCGCGTAGGCCACGAGGGCCGCCGCCCAGACGGTGTAGGCGCGGGCCGTCGGGCGGGCGGCGGTCGGCGTGCTCACCCTCCGGAGGACACCACCGCGGCCGGGATCATTCCGCCCGGACCGGTGAGTTCCCTCACCGGCCGATGCGCGGACCGCGGCAGCAGCCGGGTGAGGGCACCGCGCGGCAGGCCGTGCACCAGCTCCAGGCGCTGGCAGGCCGCCGGGGAGGGGTGGCCGGCCCCGGTCTCCCAGCGGCGCACCACCCGGCCCGGCACGGCCAGCCGCCGGCCCAGGGCGGCCGCGGACCAGCCCGCGGCCTCCCGGAGGGCGGTCAGCAGGTGCGGCAGCTCGTCGGGCCGCCAGGCCGACGGGTGCGGCAGCGCGGGCCACCGCACCCCGGTGGCGGCGAGGACCGTCGGCAGCGGCCGCCGCAGCAGCCGGCAGAGCGGGCGGACGGCGGCCCGCGGGACCGGCCGGCTCCCCGCCTCCCAGTGCCCCACCGTGCGGGTGCTGACGCCCAGGTGCAGGGCGAGCTCCCGCTGGGTCAGACCGGCCGCGCGGCGCAGCCCGGCCGGCGTCGGCGCCGGGGAGGGCTCCTGCCGGGGCGGCCGAGCCGCGCTCGCCACCAGCTCCGGCACGGCCAGCCCGAGGGCGCCGGCCACGGCCGCCAGGCGGTCCTGCGGCACGCGGACCCGGCCGTGCTCCCACTGGTGCGCCGTCGTCGCGCCGATGCCCAGCGCGGTGCGGAACGCGCGCTGGGTGAGCCCGCAGCGGCGGCGCAGCGCGCCCAGGCCGGGCAGGCGGGCGCCGTCCGAGCGGCGCGGCGGGTTCCCGGCCAGCAGCGCGGCCACCTCACCCGGCCGGAGGCGGAGGGCGGCGGCGAGCCGGTCCCGGACCTCGGGCGCCGGGGTGCGCACGCCGTTCTCCCAGCGGGAGACCGTCGAGGGGGCGACGCCCACCCTGCGGGCCACCTGGGTCGTGGTCAGCCCGGCGGCCAGGCGGGCCCGGCACAGGGGCGAGGCGGCCTGCCCGCCCGAGGTGCGCTCCGTGCGGACGCGGTCGGGGCCGGCCAGCGCGCGCAGCCGGGCCGGGTCGAGCCCGAGCGCCCGGCCGACCGCGGGCAGGTGCACCGGCTGGGGGCAGACGCCGTCGACCTCCCAGCTGCGCAGGGTGGTGTGCGCGACGCCGAGCCGGCGCGCGGCGGCCAGCCGGCTGAGCCCCGCGCCGGCGCGCCAGGCGACCAGGGCCGGGCCGAGCCCGGGGGGCGCGGTCACCGGCTCACACGTCGGTGACGCGGATGCCGGCGTGGGCCTTGTACCGGCGGTTGACCGACACCAGGTTGACCGTCAACGCCTCCACCTGCGCGGCGTTGCGCAACCGCCCCGCGTACACCCCCCGCATCCCCGGCA
>NZ_QVQH01000043.1 GCF_003428645.1 Geodermatophilus marinus
CCCTTACGGGCCACGGCGATGACGTCACGCCGGAACTCCGGCGGGAACGGCTTGGGCACGATGCTGATCCTTCCAGCGAGGCCGCAGCCTCACAGGCAAGGAGTCAACTGAACCGGGGGCAGTCCCACAGCCGGAGAAGCCGATCTAGTGCCGCGTCAGGCAACCTTTGCCCGGTTGGTCTGTGCGCCTCGGCGGATGATCTTGCGGAGGGTGGGATCGGTGGTGTGCCGGTTCCGCCAGGCGATGTAGCGGCGGATCATCCGGCCCTGCTCGCGGTGGTCGGTGTGATCGGTGCCGTCGAGGGTGAAGTAGCGCAGCGCGGTGAACTGCGGCTCGATCCGGTGGCCGGGCGGGACAGCGCGATCTGCTTGATCCGCACCCGCTGCGGCAGGCTGAACTTCGGTGGCCGGCCACCGGCATAGCGCGGTGCCAGGGAGTCGACGCCGTCGGCGTCGAAGTTGTGCAGCACGTCGCGCACCCGATCCGGGCTGGTGAAGGTGACCTCGGCGATCTTGGCCACCGGCATGCCCTGCGCGGACAGGAGCACCATCTGCGCCCGCCGCCAGGTCACCACCGACCCGGTGCCGCGGCGCACGATCCGCAGCAGCCGGTTGCCCTCCTCGTCGCTGATCGGCCGGACCTGCACGCGCTGCACCATCTCGCATCTCCTGCGGGGAAGTCAGGATCAGACGAGACGACGGTTCCAGCCCTCAACACCGACAGACACCCGTACGTGCGCGGCTACGGTTCAAGGGGTCGCAGCCGCGGCACTAGGTTGCCAAGACAGACCCAGTCTGCACCGGGCCTACCAGCTCAAGGAGGGGACTGCTGCAGCCTGAGTTGACACTCGTTCTGCGGGACCTTGTTCCGCGGGAAGGATGTCGCTGTGCCCAAGAAGTTCCCGCCGGAGTTCAAGCGCGATGTCGTCCGGGTTGCCCGCCGCGGTGACCTGAGTCAGGCCGAGGTCGCGGCCGACTTCGACATCTCGGTCGAGTCGGTGCGCCGCTGGATGCGCCAGGCCGACATCGACGACGGGGTCGTCGACGGGCAGACCAGCGCAGAGCAGAACGAGCTCGTGCAGCTGCGCCGGGAGAAGCGGCGGCTGGAGATGGAGAACGAGATCCTGCGCCGAGCGGCGGCCTACTTCGCCGCCGGCAGCCTCCCAAAATGAGCTACCCGCTGGTCCGTGATCTGGCCGCCGAGGGCATCCCGGTGCGGCTGACCTGCGGGGTCCTCGGCTTCAGCCCGCAGGCGTACTACGCATGGCTCGCTGCCCCCATCAGTCCGCGCGAGCTCGAGGACGCCTATCTGATCAACGCCCTGATCGATGCGCACAGCGACGATCCGGAATTTGGCTACCGGTTCCTGGCCGACGAGCTCGCCCGCGCCGGCGTGGTCGTCGGCGAGCGTCGGATCTGGCGGCTGTGCTCGCAGCAGAAGCTGTGGTCGACCACAGTGCGCAAGGGGCGCCGAGGCAGCGGAAAGATGCCCGGCCCGGCCGTGCACGACGACCGCCTGCAGCGCCAGTTCACCGCGCCGGCACCGGACCAGGTGTGGGTCACCGACATCACCGAGCACCCGACCGCCGAGGGCAAGCTCTACTGCTGCGCGATCAAGGACCTGTTCAGCAACCGCATCGTCGGCTACGCGATCGATGAGCGGATGACCGCGCAGCTGGCCGTCACCGCGCTCCGCACCGCCGCGGCGCGGCGCCGGCCGGCGGGCGTTGTGGTGGTCCACAGCGACCGCGGGTCGCAAGGCGAATTCCACTGGTCGTCGCAACACCTTGATCTTGGAGGTGTGCGGCGTGGTGACGGCGGACTGGAGCAAGAAGACCAGCGATGTTCCCGAGGACTTGCGTCGGCAGTGGCGGGCTGACCGTGCTCTTCGGCCGGCGATGCGCTCGCCTGGCCGTCCAGAGCCCTCGCGGGCGGTGCAGCGTGAGTTCTGGCGGCTGATCGCCACCGGGGTCACCACGGTCGAGGCGTCGCTGGCGGTGGGCGTGTCCTGGCCGGTGGGCACCCGGTGGTTTCGCCACGCTGGCGGCATGCCGCCGATCTCGCTGGCCGAGCCCACCGGCCGGTACTTGACGTTCGAGGAGCGCGAGGAGATCGCGATCTTGCGCGCGACGGGCGCCGGGGTCCGCCAGATCGCCCGCGTTGTGCAGCGCGATCCGGCGACGATCTCGCGTGAGCTGCGCCGCAACGCTGCCACCCGCGGCGGTCGGCCCGAATATCGCGCGACGGTCGCCCAGTGGAAGGCCCAGCAGGCCGCCAAGCGCCCCAAGGTCGCCAAGCTGGTGACCAACCAGCGCCTGCGCGACTACGTTCAGGAACGCTTGAACGGCACCGTGCGGCGCGCGGATGGAACGATCGTGGTGGGGCCGGTCGCGGCCGGGTGGAAGGGTCGCAAGATGAAGCCCCACCGGGCAGATCGGCGCTGGGTGACGGCCTGGAGCCCGCAGCAGATCAGCAACCGCCTCGTGTTGGATTTCCCCGAGGATGAGTCGATGCGGATCAGCCACGAGGCGATCTACCAGGCGCTGTTCATCCAGGGCCGTGGTGCCCTCAAGCGTGAGCTCGTCGCGTGCCTGCGCACCGGACGGGCGTTGCGCGAGCCACGAGCTCGCACGCGCAACAAGCCCCAGGGGCACGTCACCGCCGACGTGGTCTTCAGCCAGCGGCCCGCCGATGCCGCCGACCGAGCCGTTCCAGGCCACTGGGAAGGCGACCTGATCATCGGCACCGGCCGGTCGGCGATCGGCACGCTCGTCGAGCGCTCGAGCCGCTCGACGCTGCTGGTGCACCTACCCCGCCTGGCAGGCTGGGGCCAGCAGCCGGCGGTGAAGAACGGTCCCTCGCTCGGCGGCTACGGGGCTATCGCGATGAACGCGGCGCTGACCGCGTCGATGACGCGACTGCCCGATCAGCTGCGGCAGACGCTCACCTGGGACCGCGGCAAAGAACTCTCCGGCCACGCCCAGTTCGCTCTCGACACCGGCACCAAGGTGTTCTTCGCCGACCCGCACTCGCCCTGGCAGCGACCGACGAACGAGAACACCAACGGACTGCTCCGCCAGTACTTCCCCAAGGGGACCGACCTGTCCCGGTGGTCCGCCGAGGACCTCGAAGCCGTCGCGCTGACGATCAACGACAGGCCCCGAAAAGTCCTGGGCTGGAGGACTCCCGCCGAGGTCTTCGCCGAGCAACTACTGTCCCTCCAACAGCCCGGTGGTGCATCGACCGGTTGAACCCGCCCAGTCCGGCACCGACGACTGGCGGTTTCTCACCGGGCTGGCCCGCGAGATTGGCTACGAGGTCGCCGTCCGGGACGGCGCGTTCAGCTTCACCCGCCCCCGGGCCGCCACCGACGCCCCCGACGCCGGTGGCCGCCCGGCCACCGACCCGCTCGTGCTGCACCTGGGCACCGACCTGCTCCGGCTGCGCACCACCGTCACCGCGGCCGAGCAGGTCGGCCAGGTCGAGGTGCGCGGCTGGGACGTGGCCCGCAAGCAGGCCCTGGTCGGCACCGCGCCGGCGCGTACCCGCAGCGCCGAGCTGCCGTCGGTCACCCCGGCCGGCCTGGCCGGCACCTTCGGCGATCCGGTGCACGTCGCCGGCGACGTTCCCTACCGGGCGCAGGCCGAGGTGGACAGCGCCGCCGAGGCCCTCGCCGACCGGATCGCCGGCGCCTTCGCCGAGCTGGACGCCGTGGCCCGCGGCAACCCCGAGCTGCGCGCCGGCAGCGCCGTCGCGCTGGCGAACCTCGGCGAGCCCTTCGACGGCAAGTACACGATCACCGCCGCCCGGCACCGCTACGACGCGGCCGGGGGCTACACCACGATGTTCTCGGTCAGCGGCCGGCAGGAGCGCAGCCTGTACGGCCTGGCCTCGGGCGGGCCGCCGGCGCCTGCCCTGCCCGGGGTCGTCATCGCTCAGGTCAGCGACGTCAACGATCCGCTGGAGCAGGGCCGGGTGCAGCTGACCTATCCCTGGCTGTCCGACGATCACGTCAGCGACTGGGCCCGCACCGTCCAGCCCGGCGCCGGCAAGGACCGCGGCGCCATGGTCGTCCCGGAGGTCGGCGACGAGGTGCTCGTGGCCTTCGAGCAGGGCGACGTCCGCCAGCCCTACGTGCTCGGCGGGCTGTACAACGGCGTCGACACCCCGGCGCCGGGGCCGGTCGGCCCGGTCGACCCGAGCTCCGGCGCGGTCAACCGCCGCTCGGTGGTGTCCCGCCGCGGCCACCGGGTGGACCTGCTCGACGAGGACGGCCGTACCGAGGGGATCAGCCTGGCCACCGGGGACGGCGCGCTACGCCTGGCGCTGGACGCGGTGGGCGCGCAGGTGACCGTGCGCAGTGACGGCACCGTGCAGGTCACCGGCCGGCGGGGCGTGGTGGTCGACGCCGGCGACGCGCGGCTGGACCTGAAGGCCGGGCAGATCGCCCTGGCCGCCCGCGGCGGCGTGACGATCGACGGCGGCGGGGGGGCGGTGGAGGTCACCACCGGCGCGGTGCTGTCGCTCACCGGCACCACGGCAACGCTCGAGGGCCGGGGGCAGACCGAGGTCAAGGGCGGCGCGCTGTGCACGGTGCGCGCCGGGATGGTCCGCATCAACTGAGAACGGAGGAGGCCATGCCACCGGCAGCCCGCGTCGGCGACCTCACGGCCCACCCGGGGGTGCTCATGCCGCCCGGCGTGCCCACCGTCCTGATCGGCGGGCGGCCCGCCGCGGTGGTCACCACCCCGCACGTCTGCAACCTCACGCCACCGGCGGGCCCGCACCCGCCGTCGGTGGTGATGCCACCCGGTGCGGCGACGGTGCTGATCGGCGGGCTGCCCGCGGCACGCGTCGGTGACCTGTCCGGCTGCGGCTCGCCGATCGTCGCCGGCGAGCCGACCGTCGTGATCGGCGGCTGACCATGGTCGCGCAGTTCGTCGGTGCCGGCTGGGCGTTCCCGGTGCGGACCGACCCGACCGGCGGCATCGCGCTGGTCGCCCGGGAGCGGGAGATCGAGGAGGCGATCCGGTTGATCCTCGGCACGGCCCCCGGCGAGCGGCCGATGCGTCCGGAGTTCGGCTGCCGCATCCACGACCTGGTCTTCGGCCCGGCCAACGCCTCCACGGCCGGGGAGATCGCCTACGAGGTGCGGGCCGCGCTGGCGCGCTGGGAGCCGCGGATCGACGTGCTCGACGTGGCGGTCGGCTTCGCCCGGGAGCACACCGGGACCGTGTACGTCGACGTGCAGTACGCCGTCCGCGGGAGCAACGACCCGCGCAACCTCGTCTTCCCCTTCTACGTCATCCCCGACCACGCCCCGCCCGAGCGCGCCGGTCTTCCGGCGCCGGACGGCGGTGTCCCGGCCGCCTCGGAGGGCTGAGGGATGCTCCCCGTGCCCGACCTCGACGACCGCACCTTCCAGGACCTGGTGGACGACGCCAAGCGGCTTTTGCAGCAGCGCTGCCCGGAGTGGAGCGACCACAACGTCTCCGACCCCGGCGTCACGCTCATCGAGGCCGTCGCCCAGATGGTCGACCAGCTCGTCTACCGGCTCAACCGGGTGCCCGACCGGCACTACCTGAAGTTCCTCGAGCTGCTCGGCCTCGAGCTGCGGCCGCCGGCGGCCGCCCGCGGCGAGGTGACGTTCTGGCTGTCGGCTGCGCAGCCCCAGCCGGTGCTGGTGCGCGCCGAGACGCAGGTGGCCACCCCGCGCACCGACGTCGGGGAGCCGGTCGTCTTCTCCACCGCCGAGGAGTTGGCGATCTTGCCCTGCTCCTGGGCCCGCGCCGGCTCGGCGGCGGCCGGGCAGGAGCCGGTCGACCACACCGCCGCGCTGGAGCGCAGCGGCGGCTTCGAGTGCTTCTCGCCGGTTCCGCAGGTGGGCGACGCGCTGCTGGTCGGGTTGAGCAACGCCGTCCCGTCGTGCGCGGTCGTGGTGCGGATGGACTGCGAGGTCCGGGGCGTCGGCGTCGACCCGCGCCGCCCGCCGCTGCAGTGGGAGGCGTGGACGCCAAGGGGCTGGGTGGAGTGCGAGGTCGAGCGCGACGGGACGGGCGGGTTCAACCGCGCCGGCGACGTCCTGCTGCACGTGCCCCGGGAGCACGCGGCCCCGGTGCTGGCCCGGCAGCGGGCCGGCTGGCTGCGCTGCCGGCTGGTCGAAGCACGCCCGGACCAGCCCACCTACACCGCCTCACCGCTGATCCGCCGGCTGTCGGCGTTCACCGTCGGCGGCACCGTGCGCGTCGTGCACGCCGAGGCGGTGCGCGACGAGGACCTGGGCACCTCGGACGGCACGCCCGGCCAGCGCTTTCCGCTGCAGCGGCGGCCGGTGGTGTCCGGCGCGGCCGACGTCCTGCACGTCACGGGCGGGCCGGGCCGGGAGGACTGGACGAGGGTGCCGCACTTCGCCGCCTCCGGCCCGGACGACCGGCACTTCCGGATCGACCCGGTCGCCGGGGAGGTGCAGTTCGGGCCGGCGGTGCGGGAACCGGACGGCGCCCTGCGGCACTACGGTGCCGTGCCGCCGAAAGCCGCGCGGCTGCGGCTGCCGCGCTACCTGGCCGGCGGGGGGCCGAGCGGCAACGTGGCCCGCGGCCAGGTGCGGGTGCTCAAGACCAGCCTGCCCTACGTCACCCGGGTCGAGAACCGGCGGGCCGCGGGGGGCGGCGTGGCCGGGGAGTCGCTGGCGGACGCCCGGATGCGGGCGCCCGTGCTGCTGCGCACCCGGGACCGGGCGGTCACCGCGGAGGACTTCGAGCACCTCGCCCGTGAGATCGCCCCGGACGCCGCCCGGGTCCGCTGCCTGCCGACCGACGGCACCGACCCGCTGGGCGTGCGGCTGGTGGTCGTCCCGTACGTCGACTCCGACGAGACGGGGCGGGTGAGCCTGGCCGCGCTGCGCCCGGCCGACCCGCGCCTGCTGCAGGAGATCACGGCCCACCTCGACCGGCGCCGCCTCGTCGGCACCCGGTTGCTGGTGCAATGGGCCGGGTACCACGCCGTCACCGCGGTGGTCGACGTCGCGGCCCGCCCCGGGCACCGGCCGCCCGAGGTGCGCGCCGCGGTGCTGCGCGCCCTGCACGGCTACCTGCACCCCGTCGACGGCGGCCCGGACCGCAGCGGCTGGCCGCTCGGGCAGCCGCTGCACGCCCGTGAGCTGGTCGGCGTCCTCGGCGGGGTGCCCGGCGTGGACCTCGGTCAGCAGGTCACCGTGCAGCTGCTGCCCGCCGACCCGGGCACCGGCCGGCGCGGCGACCCGGTGGAGCGGCTCGACCTGGCCCCCGACGAGCTGGTCCTCTCCTACGGCCACCAGGTCCAGGTGCGGTCGTGAGAGGCACGCTGCCCGGTCTGGCCACCCCGTTCCCGCTCGGACCCGGCCTGCCCGGGCTCTACCAGGACGACGACCTGGTGCAGCGGCTGTGCGCCGCGCTGGACGAGGTCCTGGCGCCGGTGGTCACCACCCTGGACTGCCTGCCCGCCTACCTGGACCCGGCCACCGCCCCCGCCGACCTGGTCGACTGGCTGGCCGGCTGGGTGGGCGTCGCGCTGGACGACGTTCCGCCCGCCCGCCGCCGCCGATTGGTGGCGACCGCGGCCGTCGTGCACCGCCGGCGGGGGACGCTGCGCGGGGTGCGGGAGGCGCTCACCGCCTGGTTCGGCGTGGCGGCGGAGGTGACCGAGTCCGGCGGCGCCGCCTGGTCGGCCGAGCCCGGGGCCGCCCTGCCGGGCAGCGCCGAGCCGTTCCTGCTGGTCCGGATCCGGGTGGCCGACCTGGCCACCGTGGACGTCCGCCGGGTGGACGCCCTGGTCGCCGCGGTCAAGCCGGCGCACGTGCCGCACCGGGTCGAGGTAGTGCAGTGACGTGCGGGCGGTCAGCGGACCGCGGACGCCGCCGGAACGGGACGGGGAGGGGGCGGCTGCGGCACGCCGAGCTCGGCGGCGACGGCCGCGTGCTCGCGCTGGGCGCGGCGGGCCGCCGTCCGGTCACCGGCCTGCTCGTGCAGCGCGACGAGCAGCGTCCACACGCTGTCCTGGTAGGGGTCCAGCGCCAGGGAGCGGCGGGCGGCGACCAGGCCGTCCGGGACCTGCCCGAGGTGCAGGTGGTCGGCGGCGAGCTCTCCGGCGGCCCGGGCGACAGCGCGGCGGAGCCGGTCCCGCTCCGGCACAACCCAGTCGGCGGGACCGTCCTCCGGAAGGAGGTCCCCCCGGTACAGCTGCAGCACGCGGTGCCCGGCCGCGGTCGCGGCGCCGAGGTTGCCGTGGCCCCGTGCGGCCGCAGCCGCGGTCAGCGCCGTGTCGACGTCCCGGACGTCGATGCGGGCGGTCGGCGGCAGGTCGAGCCGGTAGGCCTCCCCGCAGCGCACGATCCGGACGGTGCCCGCCGGCGGGGCCCGGTCCAGGGCCGTGCGCAGCCCGGAGACCGCGACCTGCAGCCGGTGCACGCCCGTGGCGAGGTCCACCCCCGGCCACAGCGCCTCGACGAGGCACTCCCGGTGCACGTCGGCGCCGGCCGCCAGCGCGAGCCTGCGGAGCAGGGCCAGGGCCCGCGGGCGCACGCCGGACCACACGGTCGGGCGGCCGGCGACGCGCAGCCGGAACCCGCCCAGCAGCCCGAGGTCCACCGTCTCCGCTCCCGGCGCGGCGCGCCCTCCCGTCCCGGCTCCGGGGATTAGCGCACGGGGTCCGGGCGGAGAGAGCCAGCCGGCCGGCGAGGGCGGCACCAGCCCGACGGTCCGGGCCGCCGCCGCGGCACGGCCCGCCGCCCCTGCTGCGGGTTGGCCGGCCGCCTCCAGCGCAGCCGCGGTGAGCACGTGGGCCCATGCCGCGAGGACCGGTGCGTGCAGGTGGTCGAAGACCGCGGCCGCCTCGGACAGCGCGTCCGGGGCCGCACCGCTGCCGGCGCGCACCAGGAGGGCACCCCGGGCGAGCATCGCCAGGCCGAGGCCCCACAGGTCCCCGCTGGCCCGGCACTGGTCGAGCAGGCCTTCGGCGAGCGATGTTCCGGGCGCGTCTGCGAGGGGCGCCCGGACCGCACAGGCCATCCGTTCGAACCAGGGCTGGCCGGGCCACCTCGGCGGAGAGGGCGGCCCGCTCCAGCCGGTCGGCGACGCCCGGTGCACCGGTCACGAGCTCGACGGTGCCGCCGGCGACGAGGGCGGCGAGCTGCTCCACGGATCCGGGCTCCGCGTCGTCGGCGACCGCGTGCAGGAGCGGGCCGGCCTCGGCCACGCGGCCGGCGAGCAGGGCGGACAGGCCGGAGAGGAGGCGTTCGGGGATCGGATCGGCGGATCCGTCTAGACGGTTTCGGGGCGGCAGCCGGACGGTGGCCGCGCGCACCCGCTCGGTCCAGTGCAGGTCCGGGCCGTGCTCGGGGACCCGTCCCGGCTGCTGCGGACCGGGCAGCCACCGGCCGGCCAGAAGCCGTTCCCGGCGGCAGCGCTCGCGGGCGCCCGGGTCGGGCAGCAGATTCTCGGCGTGGGCGAAGGCCGCCACGGCCTCACCGACGGCGCCCCGCCGCAGCCGGTGCCGGGCCTCGGCGAACGACAGCCACGGGTCCTCGGCCAGCATGCGCGGCGGCAGGCACTCGGTCAGACCGGGCCGGACGTCGTCGGCCAGCCGGGCGCCCGCCCGTGTCAGCAGCTCGGACACCGATCCCCAGTCCTCGGCCCGGGCGTAGCCCCGGAGGGCCTCCTGCGGATGGCCGGCTCGCGCCAGGACGTCCGCGGCCCGCTGGAACCACCGGCGGGCCGCGTCCGGGCCCACGTCGTCCTCCAGCGCGGCCTCCAGGTGGTCCCGGAAGACCCGGTGGTAGCGGAAGGTGCGGCCGCCGTCGTCGGAGGTCGTGAACAACTGGGCGTCCTCGAGCTGCTGCAGGACCGCCTGGCTCCCCGACGTCCCGAGCAGTTCGTCGCACAGCGGCCCGTTGAGCAGCCCCAGGGCGCAGGTGCGGGTCACGAAGAACCGGTGCAGGCCGCTCAGCCCGTCGAGGACGTTCTGGGCGAGGTAGGAGCGGATGAGCCGGGATCGGCCGCCGAGGGCGGCGATCGCCGCCCGCCGCTCGGCGGCGCTGCGGCCCGCCGTGGCGAGCCTGAACAGCTGGAGCCCGGCCGCCCAGCCCTCGGTCCGTCGTGCGAGTGCCGCGACCGGTTCGGGGCCCAGCGGCTCGCCGAGGACCGCGGCGAACAACTGCTCGACCTCACACGCCCGGAAGCGCAGGTCGTCGGCGCCCACCTCGTGCAGCAGCCCGGCGACCTGCAGGCGGGAGAGGTTGACCGCAGGGCGTCGGCGGGACCCGAGCAGGATCCGCAGCGCCGGTGGCCGCAGGGAGAGCAGCCGGGCAAGCGCGGCCTCGGCGGGGGTGTCGGCGAGTTCCTGGACGTCGTCGAGCACGAGCAGCACCGGGGCACCGGAACGGTCGTCGAACGCGTGGAGGACGTCGTCGCACGTCGTCGCTCCGGGCGGAACGGGCGCGATCCCGTCGAGCGCGGCAGCGACGTGGTGGATGAGGGCGGTCTCCTGCGCGTCCTCGGCCTCGGCCCGGTACCACGCCACCGGCCGGGCGCTCAGCGCGGCGACCTGGGCGAGCAAGGTCGTCTTCCCGCAGCCGGCGGGAGCGACCACGAGGCCGAGCGGTGCGGCGGCCGGGCCCGTGAGGGGTTCGAGGAGCCGTTGCCGTCGGAGCCCGCCGGACGCGGGAGGTCGAACCTTCTGGGTGAGGACCCGGTCCACCATGTCGGCCTCACACCCCGGACGTGGTCACGCCAGCGCCAGCACCGGTGTGGGGACGACGGTCAAGACGGGCGAGCAGATGAGAAGGGTCTCCGACGCCGAGAACGGCGAGGGTGCCGAACCGCCCCTCCGGAGCTGCGCGAGAGGCCGCACCTGTCCCGAGCGCCCTGGTCCGTCGTGGCGCTTCCGGAGGCATTCCCGGTTCCTCCCAGGTCTCGCCGTCGGTGCCGGTACAGGCTCCGCGGAGGGTGCATGACACCCGCAGAGACCGTGCAGAGGCTTCCTGGCCGCGCACCCCGGGTCGGGGGCTGTGCTACTTCGCCGCTGCGGTGCCAGGAGGTGGACGTGATCGGGTGGCCTGCGTCAGGAGCAGCATCACCGGGTGATCAGAGCCGAGCACTCGGCGGCTGCGGTGCAGTGTGTCCTCGCCCAGCTCGAGGGCTCCTCGGGCATCGCCCAGCTCGGCGAGCGCGGTGGTCAGGCCGGCCGCGGCCACCAGGGGAATCGCGTGGTCCGGGCCGAACACCCGGCGACAGCGCTGCAGGGTGTCCTCGCCCAGCGCACGAGCCGCGTGTGCCTCACCCAGTCGGGCCAGGGCGGCGGTGAGGCCGGCCGCGGTCAGGAGGGGGATGGCGTGGTCGAGGCTGAGCAGTCGGCGGCAGCGCTGCAGGGTGTCCTCGCCCAGCTCGCGGGCCGTCTGCGACGCGCCCAGCTCGGCGAGGGCGGTGGTGAGGCTGCCCGCAGCCACCAAGGTGATCGCGTGGTTCGGCCCGAGCACCCGGCGGCAGCGCTGCAGTGTGTCCTCACCGAGGTCACGGGCCGCGGGCGCGTCCCCCAGCTCGGCGAGGGCGGTGATGAGGAAGGCCGCCGCCCACAGGGTCGTCGGGTTCTCCGGGCCGAACACCCGGCGACAACGCTGCAGCGTGTCCTCTCCCACGTCACAGCCCGCCGCTGCCTCACCGACTCCGACCAGGGCGGTCGTGAACGCGGCTGCCGCCCACAGCGTGGTGGGGTGGTCGAGGCCGAACACCCGGCGACAGCGCTGCAGGGTGTCCTCGGCGAGATCCCGGGCCGTCGGCGCCTCACCCAGTGCGGCGAGAGCGGTGGTGAGGAAAGCCGCCGCCCACAGGGTGGTGGGGTGGTCGGACCCGAGCACCCGGCGACAGCGCTGGAGTGTGTCCTCCCCGACGTCACGGGCCGCCTGCGGCCTGCCCAGCATCTCCGATGCGGACGTGAGGGCGGCCGCGGCCCGCAGGGTGGTGGGGTGGTCGGGGCCGAGCACCCGGCGACAGCGCTGCAGGGTGTCCTGGCCCAGATCGCGGGCCGCCGCAGCGTCACCCATGCCGCAGAGGGCGAACGTGGCGGTGCCCGCGGCAGCCAGGCTGTCGGGGTGGTCGACCCCGAGGTGCGCCTGCCAGCGGTCGAGCAGCTGTGCGGCCACGGCCCGGCTGCCGTGGCTGTCTCCCTTGGCGTGCAGGTACCGGGCGACGTCCAGGACGAGGTGGCGGTTGGCGGGTGAGTGGTCTGCCTGCGGGGCGGTGGCGAGCGCATGCGGGGCCAGGTCGGCGTAGGCGGGCCAGGTGGCCGGGTCCTCAGGATCGCCCGGATGCGCCGCGGCGAGCAACGCCGCGGCCTGACTAACGGCGCGTTGCCGTTGGTCGCAGCGCAGTTGCTGGTCAATGACCGCCTGGAGCAGCCGGTGGACCTGGAAGCCGTCGGGATGACGGCGGGCCAGGGAGTAGCCCACCAGGGCGCCGACGGCGTCGGTCAGCGCGTCTTGGTCGGCAGCTGCGGCACGCAGCGGCTCGTCGAGAACCTCCGGGTGATCACCGATCAAGGACAGCGGGATGGGTTCGGGGGCGAGGAAGGCGGCCAGTTCTAGCAGGCGTACCCCGGCCGGATCGTGCGCGCCCAACCGCTCCAGGGACAGCGCCCAGGTGGTGTCGAGCCGCCCGGCGTAGCCGACCACGTCTCCTTTGCCCAGCAGGGTCGCGCGGCGGGTACGGAACCGGCGCAGGTAGTCCGCCGGCGGAAGACCGGTCTGGTCCAGGAAGGCGGCGGCCTGGGCGACGGCCAGGGGAAGGTCACCCAGTTCGGCGGCGAGCTTGTCGGCCAACTCGACATCGAGGCCGGGGAGCCGCGCCTGCAGCAGCGCGATCGTCTCCGCCCGGGTGAGCACGTCGACCTCCAGCCGGCCACCGAGGGCTCCCCAGCCCGGCGAGCGGGAGGTGATCAGCACGTGCCCGGCTCCACCGGGGCGATACCCCGCCACGTCCTGCGGATGCTCTGCGTTGTCGAAGACCAGCAGCCACCGGTCCCGGCAACGGAGCTCGGTCAGCAGCCGATCGACGGTGTCGGTCGCCGTCGGCCCGAGCGGCAGGTGCAGACGCGCCGCGAGGGTGGCGAGCTGGTCGGGGATGAGCACGGGCTGCTCGGCATCGATCCACCAGCTCACGTCGTAGCCGGCGGCATACCGATGCGCGTACTCGAGCGCCAGCTGGGTCTTGCCGACTCCGCCCAGCCCGTAGAGCGCCTGCACGACCAGCATCGGCTCCTCCGCACTCAGACGCCGGCGGAGCTCGACCAGCATGCCGTCCCGGCCGGTGAAGTGCGGATTGCGGGCCGGCACCTTCCACGCTTGCGCCAGCCGACCGGTGGACCCAGACGGCGCCCCTTCGGCGGAAGCTGCCGGCCGTCCGGCCAGCGGTGGCGATGAGTTCCTGCCCCGCTCCTCCGCGCCGTCCGGGTGCGGCGCAGCGCCGTCCCGGACCACGGTGTCCGAGGTCGCACGGGCCACCGGGTCGGTTACAGGCGCTGCCGGCAGGTCCAGGGCGGGGTCGTGGCGGAGGACCGCGGTGTGCAGCCGTTGCAGCTGCGCGTCGGGGTCGACGCCCAGCTCCTCGGCGAGCCGGGCCCGCAGAGCCCCGTAGGCGTCCAGCGCGTGCGCTTGCCGTCCGCAGCGGTAGAGCGCGAGGACCAGTTGGCCGCACAGCCGCTCGCGCAGCGGCTCGGCCTGGACCAAGGCCTCCAGCTCACCCACCAGCAGGCTGTGCCTTCCGCAGGCCAGCTCGGCCGCGATGCGGTCCTCGACCGCTTGCAGACGCTCTTCGTGCAGCCGGTGGGCGTGACCGCGCAGCGCCTCCAGGTCCTGCAGGCCCATGAACGCCGGCCCTCGCCACAGCGACAGGGCCTCGCGCAGCAACTCCGCCGCGTCGCTGCACGCCCCGGCGGCCAAGGCCTGCCGGCCTCCGCCCACGAGGACGCCGAACCGCTGGAGGTCGACCTGTTCGGGCAGCACTCGCAGCACGTAGCCCCGACCCTGGGTGCGCAGCACCTGCCACCCGCGGACGTCCGGGCCCCGGGGGGTGTCCGGCTCCAGCGCCGCCCGCAACTGCGCGATGTAGCTGCGCAGCACCGCCGCCGCGGTGCGCGGCGGAGTTCCGTCCCACGCCTCCTCGATGAGCTGCTCGGTAGGCACGACCTGGTTCGCCCGCACGGCCAGCAGAGCCAGGAGCGCCTGGGGCCGCGGACCACCGATCGCGACCGCCCGACCGGATCGAACGACCTCCAGGGGGCCCAGGAGGCGCACCTGAAGATCGGAACGGCTGCACGTGCGGCCCTGCACCACGATGTCCCCCAGCAGGTCTCGTGGACCTGCCCCGCAGTCCCATGTCGGCGCCCGCCCGACGCTCGGGCCACGCCGTCGTTCTGCAGAACTTCTGCAGCCCCTCGACACCCACTGCGCACGGTAGCGCTCGACCGGCCGTCTTGTAACCGGCCGGGTGTCCGGGACCTGGGGAAGAGTCATGTGCCGTATGCCACGCACCATTGATGCGGCGCACCAGGTTCTCCTCGCCGGTTCACTGCCGGCCGGGGCTAGTCGGTCGGAGAACGTCGCACCATTAGAAGTTGACGCCGTTCCCGGCGCTCATCGCCCGGTGCGACGCCAACCGATGCACGGCAGGCTAGCTCGGCGGCAGCTCAACGTTTCACGCTCGACGGCGCGGACGACCGCAGCGTCATCCTCCCGAAGCGGCCAACTCTTCGGCGAGGAGCAGAGGCATTCGACTGGTCATTACCGACGACGGCGGACTTAACGACGTGGGATAGCCCCAGGCTCGTCATGCCTCTGACGACGCGACGACTAGGTGGTCATCGACTACAGGGAAAGGATGTCTCATGACCATGGAACTAGACCGTGACGCCGACAACTTCCCAAAGGACCCGCAAGCGGTTAGACGTCTGGAGCGATACGCGGAGCTAGGGGACTATGGTCCGCCCCAAGCTATTGACGACTACACATGGACCATCACCACCCCGCGATACGTCGTACCACTCGCAAAATCACGCCGTCTAGGTGTCCGACTACGTTCAGCGACCATTGTTTCCGTCAGAAATGAATCGAGCCAGGTCAACCTCGTATCGGTCGCCTTCTACGACGGTCCAACTGCCGGGCCTCCGGTTCACTACCTACCGTATTCCCTTCCTCCCTTCTTCAGTGGGGTGTTCTCTTCTCGCCTCCTTCCGAGCGATTATGTCCGACCGAGCACCTTCCCTTCAAGTCCGCTGGATTTCCAGGGTTACGCCATCGTGAGCTCTCAGCACTCAGACATATCCGTCCATGCAGCTCTGTACTACACGGCTGCACCGGCGGAAGGTGATATTGAGGGAGAGCTACTGACTGTAAGTGATCTAAGAATCGTCAGGGCTGGACAAGGGAACAGAGGGGACTGAACGTTACCTTGGAAGCGACCGAAGGGAAGCGGGAGCCCTGGGTGTGTCATCTGCTTAGCGATAACTTCTGGATGAGACCGTCGACTCGCGCAAGATGGCCCATGCCTGATCCCGCAGGATCGAGCCTGGCACGAGCAAAGAGGTTATTGCAGGCAATACTGTGCCTGCCGCCCACGCGCCGCAAATCCAGCGACCATCAAGGTGCTTTGATCACTGTCGGACCTGATCCTCCCGTCATCATTAGAAGCGGCGTCATGCCTGATGGCGCAAATACCTAGCGCCGTGCGCCGGCTCCAGTGGTGGCAGGGCAAGAGCGACATCCGTAGGGCTCCTGTCAAGCAATCTTCACCCTTGTAAATGCGCCCTGAAACATGCGCGAATCACCGTTTTAGGAGGTAATGAACGTGCGGAGCATCGAGCGACATCATGCAATCCAACTGGAAGGTGAGGACAGGGAGCGCTTGGCTCGACTTTATGAGGAAATGGCAGGCAAGGCCCAGGAGATCGCCCTCATGATGGCTCGTATCCTTAAGAAGCGTGGCACCTGGTCGGAGTTGATTATCCGACCGGCCGATGCAAACCGCTCCGCCGACGAAGTGCAGACCGACTGGGTCGATCTAGAAATCTTCCTCACGCCTGAGGGCGAGACTCTCGGTTGCTACGACTATAACAACAATTTAGCTGGACCTTGCCCAGAGTAGTGATTCGAGAAGCCGCGCCCGCCCGTTGTGCAGCAGATCCTGGCCAGAGCGCGAGCATCCCGCGGAAAGCCCCGGCCGGCACGTCCCGAGGCTTGATGCCGGCCATCAGGAGGGCTGCACGGCCGTTACCCCGGCGCACCCTGGCAGGCGGCCCGCCATCACAGCGGTCGTCAGCGGGGGAGGCGGGGGAGCAGCCGGCGGTCCCGCCGGGTCGCGGACGTCACCCTCGAGCGCGGGTAGCCGGTGACGGCCTTGTCGTAGCGGATGGCGCCGGCGGTGCCCAGGGCCAGCGGCGGGCGTCCCAGGGCGCCCCACCTAGCCCCATTTTTCCCCCATCAAACACGGGCGAACAAGAGTGTGGAACGGTCAGCAGCGGTCCTTAGACCCCGGCAAAGCACCTGCTCAAAGGGATGCAGAGGTCGGCAGCGGACAAAAGGGGTTAGGTGCGACCGGCCAATCGCAGGGTTACTGGTTCAAGTCCAGTCGGGGGAGCAAAGTCGCAGGTCAGGCCCTCGCTGGCCAGCGTGACCTTGAGGCATCCCATGACAAACCCCTAACTTTGCGGGACGACCGGGCGGGGCGTCTGGCACCGCGGGCGGTAGGGAATCCACCAGGGTTCCGTCGGGCTGAGGGCGCTGGCCGCGGACTCGATCGATACCCGGCAGCTCGTTCCTCCAGTTTCTCTCCAGTGGTCGCGTTGCCCGACCGTCGCGTCGTCGCCGCCGAGACCCTCGTCCGCTGGAGCCTGCCCGGCGGCGGGCCGGCGGCCCCAGAGGACTTCATCGCGATCGCCGAGGACACCGGCTTGATCATCCGGCTGGGCCGCGCCGTCCTGCGCCAGGCGTGCGAAGCGGCGACGCGGTGGCCGGCTGCGGTCGCTGCTGCCCGGATCGCGGTCAACGTCAGCGCCGTCGAGCTGCGCCATCCCGGCTACGCCGCCGGGGTGCTGCAGACCTTGGCCGACACCGGGCTGCCCGCCGACCGGCTGGAACTGGAGATCACCGAGACCCAGTGGGTCGTCCACGCCGGCGACACGGCAACCGCCCTCAGCGAACTCACCCAGGCCGGCGTGCACCTGGTCCTGGACGACTTCGGCACCGGCTACTCCTCCTTCAGCTACCTGGCCGACATGCCGGTCACGGGGGTGAAGATCGATCGGTCGTTCATGGCTGGTCTGACCGGTGACCCGCGATCGGCTAGCATCGTGCGCGCCATCCTGCGCATGGCCACCGAGTTGGACCTCGAGGTCACAGCCGAGGGCGTGGAGACCCAGGAGCAGCTCGACTTTTTGATTGGGCACGGCTGCCCGCGCGCCCAGGGCTTCCTGTTCGGCCGCCCACGTGCAGGGACGTCATGGGTGCCGGGCTGACCGGTCGGCGATCGGCGGGTCGGTTTGCTGCGCCGTGCGCTCGGGTCCTAAGCATCGCGCGTCGGTGGGGACTGCAGCGAGCGGGCGCGCCAGCGGGTGGCGCGGTGACCGCTCGAGATCACCGGTGCTGCGCACTGCCAGCCGAGCCGCGTTTCGGCGTCGCGGACGATCATGACCGCGACGAGGCCAGGGCAGGTTTCTCGGGGAGCGATGAGCTCGAGCGCCTGGCCCTCGTGGCGCGATCCGGGGAGCGCCTGGGCGGCGACCTCGGTGAGGTCGTCGAGGTCGCCGACGTCGATCACGACGGGACGCCCCTCGCCGACCGGCACGGTATTCCCCGAGCGTCACGACATCCGGGCCCAGTGCACGGTGAGCAGGATGGACAGGAGGTACGCAGAACCCAGACGTGTCCAGGTCAGCCCGTCCGGTGACCTCCACCCGCCGCTCGAGCGCAGGACGGGACAGCAGCGGGTTGCGCCCGGCCGCCTGCACCGACAGCGGCATCACGTGTTCGACGCCCGCCGCGACGACGGGCGTCGAGGAACGGCTGGAGGCCGGCGGCCCGCGCCACGTCGGGCGGGCGCAGAAGGAGCAGTCAGTGCACGCCGTCGAGAGCGACCAACTAGGAGGTGGAGTTCGCCAGAGCGAGGCGCGCCACCGGCACGCCCGGGGGCATGAGCCCGCCCGCTGCAAGTCGCGGGCACGAGCCCGGACGTCGAAGCCCAACCGCGTCCGTCGGCGAGCGGGACACGCACGACGTCCCGCAGGGCCGCGGCTGATGGCCGGATGCAGTCGAACACGGTGACACGGCCCTCTGACCGCGTGGGTCGGTGGCGCAAGTGATGCGGCGTCGACTGAGCGTCAGGTCACATCACGGTCTCGCGTCGTCACAGCGCATTGGACTTGCGTGTCAGCACGGATCGAAATGGATCGGTCACGTTACGTTTCGCCAGCAGTCAGCGCCACCGGGGCGTTGCGGTCGCCGGAAGGTGTCCTGTCCATGTCTTCCCCCAGCTCAGCCCGTCGGCCGCAGGTCCAGCGTCTCGGGCTCGTCGGCGTCGGCACGGCCCTCCTCCTGGTCGGGATCGCGTCCCCTGCCGGCGCTGCGACCGATGTCGTCATCCCCCTCGAGCCGACCGAGGTCCTGCTGACCGCCTTCCCGGTGGAGAACCTCGGCGGATCCATGGACCCGATGGCGGACCCGAACGCAGCGCTCACCCCCACGCCGGTAGAGGTCCGGTACGGCGGGACCATCACCGTGGACCTGCCCGCGGAGCTCGACGACAGCGGCGTCGGAGCCGAGCTGGTCTTCGACGACGACGCCGACGGCACGCCCGAGGCGACGTACTCCTCCAGCCTGGCACCCGCAGACCCCAACCACCTGGCCGTGACCGGCCAGGGCACCGGCAGCATCACCGTCACCCTGCCGGCCGACGACCCGGTCGCCGGCGACGACGCCGTCCTGCTGCTCGAGCCGCTCGACTCGACCCTGAGCCCGGCGTTCACGGTCGTGGACCCGGTGTCCTACGCGCTCGGCTTCGCCGCGGCCGCGCCGGCCGCGCAGACCGTGCAGCCCGAGCTCATCGCGGCCTCGCAGGTGCCGTGCGCCATCACGTCCACCACGCGGTGCCCGTTCCCGACCCCGGTGACGGCCGGTTCGACCGTCGGGCTGGACCTGACCGCCGGTTCGCCGCTGCGGGAACTCGGCATCACCGACCTCACCGGCGTCGTGGTCGGGCTCGCGGCCGTGGATGCCGACGGTGTGCCCACCGGTGCCGCGGCGACCCTCCCGGTCCAGGTCGCCGGCGCGAGGGCGAGCTTCGCCGTCCCGGCCGGCACGGCGGCCGGCACCTACGGCCTCGTGGTCGCCCAGCCGGTGCCGTCGGGTGGCGCCTCGGTCGTGGCCGTCGAGCTCGTCGTGGAGCCCCCGGCCGCCGCGCCGGTCGCCGCTCCGCCCGCGGCCCCGAGCCAGCCGGTGGTCAACGATGGCCTGCGCTCGAACACCGGCGTGGAGCCGGTCGCAGACGGCGCCGGAGGCCAGGTCGCGGTGGCCGCCGGAGCGGGCATGCTGCTGCTGGCCGGGGTGGGCGGCGCGGTCGTCGTCCGCGGCCGGCGCCGTCCGGCCGCCGAAAGCGGGACGTGCGGCGCCTGATCCGGCCGGGCCGGCGCGCCACCGCCGCTGGGGCGTTCGCCGCCTTCGGCCTCGCCGGGGCCGCGCTGCTCGCCGTCGGTCTGGCCGACGGCGAGCAGCCGGCCGGGGCCGCCGGGTCCGGGAGCCCCGCGGCCGCGGCCACCGGACCCGGGAACCCGGCGGCCGCGCCGCCGGACGAGGCGCAGCCGACGCTCCCCCCGGAGGGGACCGTGCTGCCGACGCCGTCCTCCGCCGTGCACGTGACCGTCCCGGCCCTCGGCCTGGACCTGCCCGTGCTCCCGCTGACCCCGCGGCGCGGGGCGATCAACCCGCCCACCCTCACCGCGGCCTACTGGATCGAGCCCTACGGCGACCCGGTCGGCGCGGCCGGGCAGGCCGACAACACCCTGTACCTCGCCGCGCACTCCACCGGGACCGGTGCGTACGGCTTCGACCCGCTGATGGAGCCCGACGGCGGGGGTAGCACCCTCGAGGCCGGGGACGTGATCGAGGTCAGCACCCCGGAGGGGACGGTCAGCTACACCGTCGAGCACACCCGGCGCTACGCCAAGGGGCAGTTGCCGGACGCCGCTGAGGTGTGGGAGGCGGCGCCGGGCCGGCTGGTGCTCATCACCTGCTTCCAGCGCGGCAACGGCCGGGCCTCGACCGA
Source organism: Geodermatophilus marinus (assembly GCF_003428645.1). GTDB lineage: Bacteria > Actinomycetota > Actinomycetes > Mycobacteriales > Geodermatophilaceae > Geodermatophilus. The sequence goes on from NZ_QVQH01000043.1 coordinate 20,336, forward strand.
GAACCTGGTAATCACCGCCGAGTCCTGAGGCCACACCGACCGACCGAACTGTCCTGCCTCAGCTCGGCATCCCGGCTCCGGGAGGCAGGATGACCTCCGTGACGAGCCCGGAGCAGAGCCGGATCGCGATGCTGCGCGACCTGCTGATTCTGACCCAGCGCTCGTCCACCGGTCCGACAGGAGCATCCACAACAGCCACCAGGCCGAGGGGCCCGGCCGTGCAGCCGGGGACCGAGTGCTGCAGGTTGAGTTGACACCGCTCGAGGCGCTGCAGGGACAGGTGCATCGCAAGTTGGGCGCCCATCCAGTAGCCGAGAAATCAAGTGGCCGACGAGGTGAGTGCGGCCCGGGACGAGAGGACCTCGTCGGCCACGATCCGGGCCATGTCGACGTGGTGGATCTCGGCGCCGCAGCGAATTTTGTGTAGCAGCAATACCCATGTGCTCCTCGATCGAACAGGCTCAGCATGAACACCCCCTGCGCCAGTCTCAACCGCATTCAAAGTGCCCAGATCGCACCTGACCTGATCCCTTCGTCCTGCGTATGTGACTTCCACACCGCTGCTTAAATCGCTTTCGCCTTGAGTGCTTCCATTTCTGCGGCGTTGTGTCGGCGGTCACGCCGTTGCGGTGTCCGACATCATCTCCCGTCGTACTACGGGTACCGGTTTCCATGGAAGAATAAGAACCACGATCTCCGTCGGGAAGGACCTCATGAGCACCCGCCTCACCGCCGACCTCCAGTTCCCCTCCTGGGAGGATCACCTCGAGGTCGGCCTCGCCCGCGCCGGGCTGACCCGGCGTGCCGAGCCGACGCCCTCACGTCGCCCGCGTGCCGGCCTCGCACTGGTGGGCGACCTGCAGGACATCGCCGGGGTGCTCGAGGTCCTCGACCGCCAGCGCTGACGGTCGTCGATGGCTCTGTGGCTCGCGTGAGTAGCGGGCACGTGCGGAAGGCCGCAGCGCACGTCTCGGCGTCGCATCGTGGGACTCGAGGTTCCTGGGCGAGCTGTTCCTGACCTCCGCGGTCGGTGATCCTGCGTTGCACGCGAACGGGTCACCGGGAGCAGCTGGCGTCGCCAACGGGCGGGAGGGCGTCCGCCGAGCCGGAGCAGTCGCGGGGGCAGCACACGTGTCAACGACGGCCCAAAGTTGACCCCCTAGCGACGGCTGAAAGTTGACCCCCTCGTGGTCATGCGTCTTCGGTGGCGGCCGCGTGTGGGCGGCCGAGGTCGCGGTCCTTGAGTCGGTAGCTGTCGC
>NZ_QVQH01000044.1 GCF_003428645.1 Geodermatophilus marinus
CCTACCTCGCCCTGGCCGCGGCCATCGTCACCGTCCGTGCGCTGTGTCGGGCCGCCTGGCTGCTCTACCGCTGGGACACCCGACCACGATCACGACGCATCCGATGACCTACTGGCGGGGGCTCTAAGTGGGCCGCTACGGGACATCAGACAGCCTCGGGCCAGGTGCCCGCTATCGCCGCTCCCGCCGCTTCTGCTCTCGGATGGCAAGCGGGGACAAGACGACCGGCAACACTGCGCCGTACAGCACCAGTGCGCCGATGGTCAGGGGCTCGGAGGCGTTGACCCAGCCCGGGAGGCCCAGCGCGACGGCTGCAAGGAGCAGGGCCAGCGCGGTGATGCGGCCGACGCGGGTGTGCAGGACGAACCAGATCACTCCGGCCGGGGCCAGGTTCTCGGTGTCCTCTCCGCGTCCCACGATGCGGATCATGCCGACGGCTCCGTCGGACGCAACAGCAACGCCGCCGGGCGCGTCCCTCAACGGGCCGCTTCGGGACACACCCGGCGACCGATGGATCGGCGGACGTCAGTTGGACCGGTGCGTTCCTGGGAGGCGGATTCGGGGTGTCTCTTGCCCAGCCAGGTCATCGCCCTCCTCTGGGCGGTGCCCTGCCAGTTCACCACGACGGCGGGGCGAACTGCTGTCTGAAAGCCTCAGCACGATCAGCCGAAGATGGTCGGCCCAAGGCCTGGCGGAGGATTCTTCGGAAGAGCAAGGATGTGATCGTCGCGGCCCTTACCGCAGCGACGGCACACCTGATCTCGGTATTGATCCGGCCCCTGGTGCTCGTCGCGAGGATGCGCGTACACGTAAGAATGGACCCCGAGTCGGCATACCACTGGCTTCTTGGCCATGAGGGACGCTACGTCCTGGGACCTCCCGCCTCCAGGGTCGAAGGCCCCCCGCCCGCTGCTCCGTCGGATCCACGCCGCCGCTCCCGGACTCGCCGACGGGGATGTGCGGGCCGCTTGGGACACACCGGCCGGCGAGCAGCCTCGACCACGTCAGCTGGAGGTCCCCCTCCGGGTGCCCGCGGAGACGTCGTCACGCCACACGCCTTGACCGCGTTCCCGCGGGAACGTCCTTCCCGTCACCTCGGGACGAGCCGCTGGGGGCACTCCCTCGTCCCCGGGATCGGCGACCCCTCCTCGCTAGTCCTCGATGACGTCCAGCCCTTGCTCCCGCAGCCGCGCCAGGTGGTCCAGCATCCCCTTCACCACCTCCGGGTCGTGCCCCTCCCAGCTCTCCACCTCGCCGACGACGCGCAGCGGGTGGCGGGTGCGGTAGGACTCCGTGGGGTTCCCCGGGAACCTCTTGTCGGTCACGTTCGGGTCGTCCTCGAAGGGGCCCAGCGGCTCCACGACGTAGATGCGCCCCCGGTCGGTGTCCCCGGCCAACGCCGTCGCCAGTTCCGCGCCCCACGCCGCGGTGTCCACGAGCGCGGTGAAGTAGACGTGGTTCGACACCCGGCCCGCCTGGAAGTTGGAGCCGCGGCCGGGGACCAGCTCCTCGCCGGCCTCGAGCACGGACCTCGTCCCGTGGAAGAAGGGGCCTTCGACGTGCGCGCAGCGCTCGTAGGTCACGGGGACACGGGTGCCGCCGTTCTCGTCCATCGCCGTCCTCTCCTCGGGCACCGCGGGTCCGGCGTTCCCGCGGGAACGCCGTCGAGGGTCAGGTCGCGCGGCGCGTCCGGTCAGCCGTCGTCGGCCGGGTCGCCCACGTGCAGGCCCACCTCGACGTTCCCCGCGGTCGCCCGCGAATAGGGGCAGACGGTGTGGGTCTCCTCGAGCAGCGCGCGGGCCTGGTCGGCGTCCAGCCGGGGCAGGTGCGCGTGCAGGTCGACGGCGAGCCCGAAGTCGCCCTGCCCGCCGCGCAGGAAGTGCACCCGGGCGGTCACCCGCGAGCCCTCCAGCGCGTCGGCGGGCAGCCCCAGCCGCGGGACGCCGAAGCGCATGGCGCTGTGGAAGCAGGCGGCGTACCCGGCGGCGAACAGCTGCTCGGGGTTGGTACCCGGCCCGCCGTCCCCACCCATCGCCGCCGGCCGCGACAGCTCCAGCTCCAGCCGCTCGTCGGAGGAGACGACGGCACCGGTGCGCTGCCCGAACGCGGTGGCCTCGGCGGTGTAGACCCGCGTCCTCGCGGCGCTCACGCCAGCGCCCCGGCGACCACGCGGAGGTCGGCGACCAGCGCGTCGTAGGCGGCGGCGCGGGCGTCGTCGGGCGTGCGCAGCACCGCCGACGGGTGCGCGGTGGCCAGCATCCAGGTCTGGTGCGGCGCGTCCTCCTCGTCCGGCGCGGCGTCGTCGCCGTCCTCGGCCCGGGCCACCCCCGGCGGCGTCCACGGCATCAGCCGGCCGCGGTCCTTGGTGATCCGGAACGAGGGCGCGATGAGCGCCTTGGCCGCGACCGCGCCGAGGCACACCACCACCTCGGGCTGGAGCACGGCGAACTCCGCCTCCAGCCACGGCCGGCACGCGCGCAGGTGCTCCGGGCCCGGGCTCTGGTGGATCCGCCGCTTCGGCGTCGGGGTGAACCGGAAGTGCTTGACCGCGTTGGTGACGTAGGCGTCCCGGCGGTCGATGCCCGCGTCGCCCAGCGCCCGGTCCAGCAGCCGCCCGGCCGGGCCGACGAACGGCTCGCCCTTGCGGTCCTCCTGGTCCCCGGGTTGCTCGCCGACGAAGACGATCCGCGCGGTCTCCGGCCCCTCGCCGAACACCGTCTGGGTGGCCGGCTCCCACAATTCGCACGCCCGGCAGCCCGCCGCGGCGGCCCGCAGCCCGTCGAGGCCGACGCCCGAGGGCGGCTGCGCGGGCACGTTCTCCTGGCTCATGCGCCGATGGAAGCGCAGCCGCGGCCGCCGTGCACACTGGCGCCCCACCCACCGCGAGGAGGCCGCCCACCGTGAGCACCACCCACCTGATAGGCGGCGGCTGGGACCCCGCGGCGGCGGCCGACCTCTACGGCCCCTTCCTCGAGTCGGCCGGGACGGCACCGGTGGTGGCCGCCGTCGTCCTCGACGAGGGGGACGGCGGGGCGCAGTTCGAGCGCTGGGCCGGCGTGCTGCGGCGGACGGCGACCTGCGAGCCGGTGCCGGTGCTGGTGCCCCTCGGCGGTCGGCTGGACCCGGCCGCGCTGGGGGACGCCGACGCCCTGCTGGTCTGCGGCGGCCTCACCCCCGCCTACGCCGACGCGCTGGCCCCGGCGGCCGCGGGCGTGCGGGAGTGGCTGGCCGGCGGCCGCCCCTACGCCGGGTTCTCCGCGGGCGCCGCGGTGGCCGCCGAGCGGGCGCTGGTGGGCGGCTGGCGCTCCGGCGGCGTGCCCGTGTGCCCCGAGGACGCCGCCGAGGACCTCGACGAGCTGCGGCTCACCCCCGGGCTGGGCCTGGTGCCGTGGACCGTGGAGGTCCACTGCGCCCAGTGGGGGACCCTGCCGCGGCTGCTGTCCTCGGGTGCCGCGCACGGCCTGGCCCTCGACGAGGACACCGCCGTCCACGCGGACGGCGACGTCGCGCTCGTCGCCGGCCGCGGCACCGCGTGGCGGGTCACCCGCGACGGCGGCGCGGCCACGGTGACCGCCGCCCGCGCCGGCGACCGGCTGCGGTGGGCCGGGGAGGCCTGATCGCGCCCGCCGGAACGTGCCCGGGGTCACCCGGATAGCGTCGTCCCCGCAGGGCGGGGACGGCGAGGGCGGGGGTCGCAGCGGTGCTGGAGTTCGACGGGCTGACGAAGAGCTACGGCGCGAACCGCGTCCTCGACGACGTCACCTTCGCCGTCGCGCCGGGCACGATGTTCGGGTTCTGCGGCTCCAACGGTGCCGGCAAGACGACGACCATGCGCATCGCGCTCGGGCTCGTCCGGGCCGACGCCGGGGAGGTGCGCTGGCGCGGCCGGCCCCTGGACCACGAGGTCCGCCGCCGCATCGGCTACATGCCGGAGGAGCGCGGCCTCTACCCGAAGATGCGGGTCGGCGAGCAGCTGGCCTACTTCGCCCGGCTGCACGGCCTCGACGCGCGGGCCGCCGGCCGGGCCGCCGACGAGTGGGCCGGCCGGCTCGGCCTCGGCGACCGCCGCGGCGACGCGGTGGAGAAGCTGTCGCTGGGCAACCAGCAGCGGGTCCAGCTGGCCGCCGCCCTGGTCAGCCGCCCGGAGGTGCTGATCCTCGACGAGCCCTTCTCCGGGCTGGACCCGGTCGGGGTCGACGCGCTCGCCGACGGGCTGCTGGAGCAGGTGCGCGGCGGCGTCCCGGTGGTGTTCTCGAGCCACCAGCTCGACCTGGTGGAGCGGCTCTGCGACTCGGTCGGCATCCTGGCCCGCGGCCGGATGGTGGCCGTGGGCACGGTGCCCGAGCTGCGGCAGCGGGAGGCCGGCCGGCTGCTGCGGGTGGTCGTCCCCGACGCGCCGCGCGGCTGGGCCGCCGCCCTGCCGGGTGTGCGGGTCGTCTCCGAGCAGGCCGGCGACACGCTGCTGGCGCTCGACGCCGGCGGCGACGACCAGGCCGTGCTGGCCGCCGCGGTGCGCACCGGCCGGGTCACCCACTTCGCCTGGCGGGAGCCGACGCTGGTCGAGCTGTTCCGCGAGGCCGTCGCCGACGACCGGACCCCCGAGGCGGTGGCGGCATGAGCGAGCTGCGCACCCCGTCCAGCGCGGCGCTGGTCCGGATGGTGGCCGGCCGCGAGGTCTCCAGCCGCATCCGCGACAAGAACTTCATCATCAGCTCGGTGGTCATCGTGCTGCTGCTCCTCGGCGTGATGGCCTTCCAGGTGGTGGTCAACTCCGGGTCGGACACCAGCCGCCTCGCGGTGGTCGACGGCACCGAGGGCGTCGGCCCGGCCGTGCAGGCGCAGGGCGAGGCGGTCGGCCTCGACGTCGAGCTGGTCGACCTCCCCGACGAGGGCGCCGCCCGCGCCGCGCTGGAGGCCGAGGAGGTCGACGCCGTCCTCCTCGACGGGGGCGCGGCCCCCGAGCTGCTCCTCGCCGACCGCGACCCGACCCTGGAGGCCGTCGTCGGCTCGGCGGTGGCCGAGGTGGCCGTGACCGGGCAGCTGGTGGAGGCCGGCGTCGACCTGCAGGCGGTCCCGCAGCTGGGCGTCACCACGCTGGAGGGCGACGACGAGGCCGACGGCCAGCGGGTCGTCGTGGCGATCATCGGCGTCGCCGTCCTCTACGGCCTGCTCATCCTCTTCGCCCAGTTCGTGGCGCAGGGCGTCGTGGAGGAGAAGGCCAGCCGCGTCGTGGAGCTCCTGCTGGCCACCATGCGCCCCTGGCAGCTGCTGGCCGGCAAGATCCTCGGCCTGGGGGTCCTCGGCCTCGCGCAGATCGTGCTGATCGCCGTCGTCGGCGTCACCGGTGCCCTCGCCTTCGACGTCGTCAGCGTCCCGGGCGAGCTGGTCTCCACCGTGGTCACCGTCGTGGCCTGGTTCGTGCTCGGTTACGCCTTCTACGCCTCGGTGTTCGCCGTCGCCGCCTCGCTGGTCAGCCGCCAGGAGGACCTCGGCAGCGTGCTGACCCCGATGACGATCCTGCTGGTCGCGGGGTTCGTCGTCGCCATCCAGGCCGCCGGGGACCCGTCGAGCACGCTGGCCACCGTCACCTCCTACGTGCCGGGGCTCTCCCCGCTGGTGATGCCGGTCCGGCAGGCCGCCGGCGAGGTGGCGGTGTGGGAGATCGCCCTGTCGGTGGTGGTCATGCTCGTCGCGATCGCGGTCGTCGTCCGCGTCGGCGGCCGGGTCTACGCCGGGGCGCTGCTGCGCACCACCGGCAAGACCAAGCTGCGGGAGGCGCTGCGGGCCGAGCGGGCCTGAGCCGGACCACGCCTCCGAGGGGTGAGGACGCACCGAACGGGGGACGACGTCCCGCCTCCCGGCCCGGATGATCACGGGCATGGAGGACCTGGACCGGCGCATCCGGCTGCTGCGGACCTCCCGGGACACCGACGCCGTCATCGAGCTGGGTTGCGACCTGGTGGACGCCGGCCGGGGACGGGAGGCCGAGGCCTGCTTCCGCCGTGCCGCCGAGCTGGGCTCCCCGCTGGGCTGGTTCAACCTCGGCAACGCGCTGGCCGCGCGCGGCGCAGCCGCGGAGGCGGTGGACGCCTACGAGCACGCGCTCGCCGGCGGGGAGAGCGACGCCTGGCTGAACCTGGGCCTGGTGCTCGAGGACCTCGGCGACCTCGCCGGCGCCGAGCGGGCCTTCCGCGGCGCCGGCGCGGCCGGCGACCCGGCCGGCCTCCTGGAGCTGGCCTTCCTCCTCCGCGAGCAGGGCCGGGCCGAGGAGGCCGCCGTCGTCGCGGCCGGGCTGGCGCAGAACGGGCACGACACGGCCGCCGCCGTGCTCGCGAGCTGGCGCTGGGCCGAGACCCGGGACCCGGCGCTGGAGGCCCAGCTGCGGGCCGGTGCGGGGGCCTTCCCGGCGACCCGGACCGCGCTGGCGGCGCTGCTGCGCGACACCGGGCGCACCGGCGAGGCGCGCTGGTTCCTGGAGTGCGGCGCCAAGCGGGGCGAGCGCGAGTCCTGGCTGCCGCTGGGCAACCTCTACGTCGACGACCTGGGGGACGTCGAGTCCGCCGAGGAGGCCTTCCGGGCGGGGCTGGCCGCCGGCGACCCGTACTGCCACCACAACCTGGCCGTCCTGCTCGCCGGCCGCGGCGACCTCGACGGGGCCATCGAGCACCTGCGGCTCGGCGCGGCCGAGGGCGACGAGCTGGCCGCCCGCACCCTGGCCGACCTCGAGGGCTGACGCGCGGGGGCTCAGCCGGCCTGGTCCAGCCGGTCCCCCGGACCGCGGTACGGGGCGGCGGGCGGGCCGGTCACCCCCGGGCGGGCGGTGAACAGCCGGCCGGCGTCGGGCTGCGCGGCGCGGGCGGCGTCGTCCAGGCCCTCCGCCGAGGTGCTGACCACCAGCAGGTCGCGACCGGGCCCGGCGAAGGCGCAGCTGGAGGTCTGCGCCACCGGCACCTCGACCACGGCGAGCAGCGCGCCGTCCGGGGACCACCGGCGGACCTGACCCGCACCCCAGAGCGCGGTCCAGAGGCAGCCGGCGTCGTCCACCGTGAGGCCGTCGGCCGGCCCGTCGTCGTCGGCGAGGTCGAGCAGCACCCGGCCGCGGTCGAGCGCGCCGGTGGCCGGGTCGTAGTCGAAGGCGTGCACCACGCCCGGGCCGGAGTCGGCCAGGTAGAGGGTCCGCCCGTCGGGGGCCCACCCCAGCCCGTTGGAGACGGTCAGGCCGTCGAGCACGCGGGTCACGGTGCCGTCGAGGTCGACGCGGTACAGCGACCCGGCCCCGGGACGCTGGTCGAAGGCCATGGTCCCGCCGAACAGCCGCCCGGCGGGGTCGCAGCCGCCGTCGTTCATCCGCGTGCCGCCGGTCCCCGGCGTGCCGCCCTCGCCGGCCAGCTCCACCAGCACCCGCGCCGTGCCGCCGGGGGAGAGGTGGGTGAACCCGCCGTCGGCACCGAGCAGCCACCCGCCCGCCGCGGCGGGGACCGCGAACCCCACCGTGCCGCCGCCGCGGTCGCAGCCCACCTCGGTGAGCTCGCCGCCCGCGCCCAGGGTCGCGCGCCGGACGAGGCCGGCCGGGATGTCCACCCACACCAGCTCGCCGCGGCCGGCGTCCCACACCGGCCCCTCGCCGTGCTCGGCGGCCGCGGGGGCGGCGGGGCGTGCGGTCAGTCGCTCCACGGCCCCATCCTCGCCCGCGGTGGGCCGCGGCACCGCCGGGGACGCCCAGGACACGCACCCGTCACACCGACGGTCGATACTCGCGGGGTGTCCGAAGCCAGCATCGACGTCGCGGACCTGCGTCACCACGGGGGGGTGGACGCCGACGGCGCCGACGCCCCGCTGCGGGAGGACATCCGGCTGCTGGGCCGGGTCCTGGGGGAGGTGATCGGCGAGCAGTCCGGCGACGACGTCCTCGACCTGGTGGAGTCCACCCGCGTGGAGGCCTTCCGGGTCCGCCGCTCGGAGGTCGACCGGGCCGAGCTCGCCGGCCGGCTGGGCGACCTCGACGTCCGCGCGGCCAACCACGTCATCCGCGCCTTCAGCCACTTCTCCGTGCTGGCCAACCTCGCCGAGGACCTCCACCACGAGCGGCGGCGGCGGTTCCACCGGCGGGAGGGCTCGCCGCCGCAGAAGGGCAGCCTCGCGACCACGTTCCGGCTGCTCGACGCCGAGCGGCTCGACCCCGACGCGGTCGCCCGCCAGCTGCGCGGCGCGATGGTCTCCCCGGTGGTGACCGCCCACCCGACCGAGGTGCGCCGGCGGACCATCTCGCGGGTGCAGCGGCAGGTGACCGAGCTGATCCGGCAGCGCGACCGCTCCGCGGCCGGCGAGACCGGCGCCGACTGGGAGGCCGAGCTGCACCGCGCCGTGCTCACCCTCTGGCAGACCGCGCTGCTGCGGCTGTCCCGGCTGCGGCTGGCCGACGAGATCGACGAGGCGCTGCGCTACTACGAGCTGTCGCTGTTCGAGGTGCTGCCGGACATCAACGCCGAGCTGCGCCGGCAGCTGCGCGCCCGCTGGCCGGACGCCGGCCTGCTGGCCCGCCCCATGCTGCTGCCCGGCTCCTGGATCGGCGGGGACCGGGACGGCAACCCGTTCGTCACCGCCGAGGCCGTGCGGCGGGCGAGCACCCGCCAGGCGGAGACCGCGCTGGGCCACCACCTCGCCGAGCTGCTGGTCCTGCACGACGAGCTGTCGATGTCCGACCGGCTCATCACGCCCACGCGGGAGCTGGCCCACCTCGCCGAGGTGGCCCGCGACGACTCGCCGTTCCGCGCCGACGAGCCCTACCGGCGGGCGCTGTTCGGCATGCACGCCCGGCTGGCCGCCACCGCCGAGCGGGTCCTCGGGGCGGTGCCCGGCCCGGCGCCGCACGCCCGGCTCGAGCCCTACGGCAGCCCCGACGAGCTGCTGGCCGACCTGGCGGTCGTCGACACCTCGCTGCGGACGCACGGCGCCGGTGCGCTCGCCGACGACCGGCTCGCCCGGCTGCGGGAGGCGGTCGGGGTCTTCGGCTTCCACCTCTGCGGGCTGGACATGCGGCAGAACTCCGCGGTGCACGAGGAGGTGGTCGGCGAGCTGCTGGCCTGGGCGGGCGTCTGCGCCGACTACGCCGAGCTCGGCGAGGAGGAGCGGGTCGCGCTGCTGGCCGGTGAGCTGCGGATGCGCCGGCCCCTCGTGCGGCCGGGGGCCGGGCTCTCCGAGCTGGCCCGCGGCGAGCTCGACCTGCTGGAGGCCGCCGCGGGGCAGGTGGCCCTGCTCGGCCCGCGGGCCGTCCCGAACTACGTCATCAGCATGTGCGAGTCGGTCAGCGACGTCCTCGAGGTTGCCGTCCTGCTCAAGGAGGTCGGCCTGCTCGACCCCGACGGCGAGGACGGCCCCAGCTGCCCGGTCGGCATCTCGCCGCTGTTCGAGACGATCGACGACCTGCAGCGCGCCGGGACGACGATGGCCGCCGTCCTCGCCCAGCCGCTCTACCGCGCGCTGGTCGCCGACCGCGGCGACGAGCAGGAGGTCATGCTCGGCTACTCCGACAGCAACAAGGACGGCGGGTACCTCGCCGCCAACTGGGCGCTGTACCGGGCCGAGCTGGACCTCGTGGAGGTGGCCCGCGCCGAGGGCATCCGGCTGCGGCTCTTCCACGGCCGCGGCGGGACCGTCGGCCGCGGCGGCGGGCCGAGCTACGACGCCATCCGGGCCCAGCCGCCCGGCGCGGTGGCCGGGTCGCTGCGGATCACCGAGCAGGGCGAGGTGATCGCGGCCAAGTACGCCGACCCCGACCTCGCCCGCCGCAACCTGGAGGCGATGGTTGCGGCCACCCTCGAGGCCACGCTGCTCGACGTCGAGGGCCTCGGCGAGGACGCCGACGCGGCCTACGCGCTGCTCGACGACCTCGCCGGCCGGGCCCGGCGCACCTACGCCGAGCTGGTGCACGAGACGCCGGGCTTCGTCGAGTGGTTCCGGGCCGCCACCCCGATCCGGGAGCTGGCCGAGCTGAACATCGGCAGCCGGCCGCCCTCCCGCAAGCCCGGCGACCGGATCACCGACCTGCGGGCCATCCCCTGGGTGTTCAGCTGGTCGCAGGCGCGGATCATGCTGCCCGGCTGGTACGGCACCGGCAGCGCGCTGGAGAGCTACGTCGACGGCGGCGGGGCGGCCGGCTCCGACGAGCGCCTCGACCGGCTGCGCGGGCTGCACCGGCGCTGGCCGTGGTTCCGGACCATGCTGTCCAACATGGGCATGGTCCTGGCCAAGACCGATCTCGGGCTGGCCGCGCGCTACGCCGGGCTGGTGCCCGACGAGACGCTGCGGCGGACGGTGTTCGACCGGATCACCGCCGAGCACGAGCGCAGCTGCCGGATGCTGCTGGCGGTCACCGGCGACGACGGCCTGCTCGCCGACAACCCCGCGCTGGCCCGGTCGATCCGCAACCGGTTCCCCTACCTCGAGCCGCTGCACCACCTGCAGGTGGAGATGCTGCGGCGCCGCCGGCAGGGGGACGACGACGAGCTCGTCCGGCGCAACATCCAGCTGACCATCAACGGCATCGCCACCGCGCTGCGCAACAGTGGGTGAGGCCGGGGCCGGGCTCGGGGTGGCCACGACCGGCGCGCAGGTGCGCGAGGCGGCCCTCCGCATGGAGGTCTCGCCCAACGCGCTGGCCCCGGCCCTGCTGGACCCGAACGCCCGGGTGCTCATCGGCCCCGCCGGGGCGGCGCACCTGCGCCGCCAGTGGTCGCCCGACGGCACCCCCGAGGTGGTCGTGCTGCCCTCGGCCGGGCTGGACCTCGGCCGGCCGGAGGTGCTCGACGCCGCGGCCGGCTGGGGCTGCCAGCGGGTGCGGCACAAGTTCCGGGACGAGACCCTCCCCGTGCCGGTCCCGCCCGGCGACGCGCCGCTGACCGCCCGGTTCCGGCACGCGGCGGCGCTGGCCGCCAGCCGGGTGGAGATCGCCGTCGCCCTCACCCGCGACGACGACGGGGACACCCGCAAGGACGACGGCAGCCTGTCGGTCGCCGCCGACGACGCCGCGCACGAGGCCGCGGCCGCGGTCATGGCCGAGCTCGGCGTCCCGGTGCTCAGCGAGGAGCGCACCGATCCCGCCGACCCGGGCACGGGGCCGTGGGTGGTGCTCGACCCGCTCGACGGAACCGGGAACTTCCGCGCCGGGGTGCCGCCCTGGGCGTTCTCGGCGGCGCTGGTGCAGGCGGGCCGCCCGCTGGCCGGGGTGGTCGTCGACCTGTCCTCCGGCCGGCGCTGGGAGGGGGTGCCCGGCGAGGGCGCCCGCCGCGACGGGACCCCGGTGCACGTGCGAGCCGGCTCGACCGTCGTCCTGCCCTCGGCGCCCGGGGGCGGGGTGGTGCGGGTGCCCCCGTCCGCCCACCGGGTCCGGGTCACCGGGTGCACCGCCGTGGAGCTCTGCCTGGTCGCCGACGGGTCGGCCGCGGCCTGGCACGACGTCGACCGCGGCGGCACCCACGTGCACGACGTCGCCGGCGCGCTGGCCGTGCTCGCCGCGGCCGGCGGGGTGGCGCTGGACCCGGACGGCGAGCCCCTGCTGCTGCGGCCCGACACCGTGACCCTGATCCGCTTCGCCGCCGCCGCCGACGGGCGGACCGCCCGGGAGCTCATCCGCCTGGCGCGCTGACCGAGCGCTGCGCGCCGGCGGGTGCACCAGCGGGGGCGGACCGCCGGGGCCGGGTGGAGGGGGCGCGTCTCCGCGCGTGCTCAGCCGATCCGGTGGGCGGCCTCCCGTACCGCGGCGAGCAGCGAGTCCCACTCGTGCAGGGTGGTGCGCGCCCGGCCGCGCTCGGCCCCCAGCGCGACCTCGGCGGCGTCGATGGCCCGCCAGTCCTCCAGCAGCACCGGGTCGGCGCCCCGGGCCCGCAGCAGCTCCACCAGGTCGCCGCGGCCACCGGTCGGCCGCAGCACGCCGGCCGCGACGTCCTCCAGCAGCGCGGCCACCGTCTCCCGCGCGTCGTGCTTGTTGGTGCCCACCACCCCGGTGGGGCCGCGCTTGATCCAGCCGGCCACGTACTCCCCGGGCGCCGGGCTGCCCTCCCGCAGCACGCGGCCGGCCGCGTGCGGCACCGTCCCCCGGCTCTCGTCGACGGGCAGGCCCGGTAGCCCGCTGCCGCGGTACCCGACCGAGCGGACGACCAGGTCGGCGGGCACCAGCTCGACGTCCCCGGTGCCGGAGGCGCGGCCGTCCTCGTCGACCACGGTCCGCTCGACCTCCACCCCGGTCACCCGGTCCTCGCCGGCCAGCCGCACCGGCCGGCCGAAGAAGCGGAGGGTCACCGTGGGGCGGCCCGGCTCGGGGGTGTTGCCGGCGAACTCGCGCAGCACCCCGATGTTGCGGGCGACCAGCCGGTCGGGCGGTGGCGGCTCGTCCTCGCCAGGCAGGTCGGCCGGGTCGACCAGCACGGTCGCGCCGGCCACGTCGCCCAGCTCGTCGAGCTCCTTGGTGGTGAACGTGGCCTGGACCGGGCCGCGCCGGCCCAGCACGGTCACCCGCTCGACCGGGGCGGCGGCCAGGACGTCGAGCACGTGCTGGGGCATGTCGGTGGGGTCGAGCTCCTCGGGCGTCCGGACGAGGACGCGGGCCACGTCGAGCGCGACGTTGCCGACGCCCACGACCACCACGTCCCGGACCCCCTCCAGCGCCGCCTCGACCTTCGCGCGGTCGGCGTCGGGGTGGCCGGTGTACCAGGCGACCAGCTCGGTGGCGGCCAGGCTGCCCAGCAGCTCCTCGCCCTCGATGCCCAGCCGGCGGTCCAGCGCCGCGCCGTAGGTGTAGATGACCGCGTCGACGGCCTCGAGCAGCTCCGCGCAGGAGACGTCGGTGCCGATCGACACGTTGCCGACGAACCGCACGCAGGGGTGCTCCAGGGCCCGGTGCAGGGTCTCCCGGATCGCCCGCATCTTCAGGTGGTCCGGCGCGATGCCGTGCCGGACCAGCCCGAACGGCGTGGGCAGCCGGTCGACCAGGTCGACGGCCACGGGGACGTCGTCCTGCCGGGTCAGGGCCTCGGCGGCGTAGATGCCGGCGGGCCCGGCGCCCACGACGGCGACCCGCAGCGGTGCGGACGGGGGGCCAGGGGGAGTGACGGCCGACACGACAGGCATCCTGACCCGGCCGGGCGCGCGTGCGCCAGGCTCCACCCCGATCTCCCCGGAGGAAGCACGTGTCGATCGTCGTCGTCGCCACCATCAGCCCGCAGGCCGAGCACGCCGCCGAGGTCCGGGAGGCGGTGCTCGCCGCGGTCCCGCAGGTGCACCAGGAGCCGGGCTGCGCGCGCTACGCGCTGCACGAGGCCCAGGACGGCCGGCTGGTGATGGTGGAGCAGTGGCAGAGCCCCCAGGCCCTGGCCGCGCACGGCAAGGCCGAGGCGATCACCGAGCTCGGCCGGCGGCTCGAGGGCAAGCTGACCGCCGCCCCGGAGGTGGTCGTCCTGACCGCCGTGCCGGCCGGGGACCCGGGCAAGGGCGCGCTCTGACCCGCTCGGTCCGCGCCGCGCTCAGCGGCAGGGGTGGTTGTGGTCCAGCCCGCCGGTGACGTACTGGGCGAGCACCACCCGGCCGCCGCCGACCAGCGGCGGGAGCGTGCAGTTGGCGGCCGCCTCGGAGCGGGTCGTCGCGCCGGCCAGCCAGCTGTCCAGCTCGTACAGCGGGCTGTCCGGCGGCACCTGGCCGGCGATCCGGCCCCACTGGTAGCCGGTGGAGTAGAGACCGACCTCGGCGCCCAGGCCGGTGAGGTGGTCGGTCATGCCCTCGAGCGCCGCCCGGTTGCGCGCGGCGGCCTCGGGGGAGCGCTCCTGCCAGGTGTTCATGGTCTCGACGTCCAGCCACCACCGGTACCCGGCCGGGTCGGGGTCCAGGTCGGCCTCGGTCGCGGCCGGGACGAAGAAGGAGTTGACGCTGGCGTAGGACCGCAGCCAGCCGTACTGCCAGGAGCAGGCCAGCGTGTTGCCGCCCAGGCAGCGGCCGTACGGCGAGCGCCCGGACTCCGGCCAGGTGGTGACCAGGTGGCGGACCTGCCCCGGGTTGGCGGTGTTGAGGTAGAGCTGGACCTCGGGCTGGCCGCTCACCCGGCCGGTCGCGGACTCCGCCGCCCACTCCAGCTGCTCGGCCAGGCACGGGTTGGGCCGGGTGGCCAGCCCGCCGTTGACGCCGACGACGGCGAACGCGGGGTCCTCGGGCAGGTCCTCGTCGCACTGCGGGTGCGATACGTCGTAGCCGACCCGCCCGTCGTCGGGGCCCCGCCCGTTCCCGCGGGCCGGTTCCCCGCTGCTCCGGTCGGCCCCGCTGCCGCCGTCGTCCCCGCGGCCGCGCGCGTCCCCGCTGCCCCGGTCGTCGTCCCGGCCGCCCCCGGGGGCAGCGGACGCCGGGGGAGCGGCGAGCACCAGCGCCAGGCAGACCAGCGCGAGGCAGGCGAGCAGGCGCACGGCGGCCCGGGCCGCCGGGGGGTGCGCCGTCGCCCTCATCGGTCCACGGTAGAACGCGGGCGGGGCGGCGGTCAGACCGCCTGGCAGACGGGGCACCAGTGCAGGTTGCGGCCGACCATGACCTCGGTGCGCACCGGTGTCCCGCAGATGCGGCACGGGAGGCCGGTGCGTCGGTACACGTAGTGGGCGTCCTCCCGGCGGACGGCCCCGCGGCGCCGCCCCCGGTCCTCCGGCCGCGTCGTGACGATCCGGCCCATCCGGACCCCGGCCCGCATGAGCGCGCGCAGGTCGGCGTAGAGCGCGGCCCACAGGTCGGTGTCGACGTCCCGGCCCGGGCGGAACGGGGAGACGCGGTGCCGGAAGAGGATCTCGGCGCGGTAGACGTTGCCGACCCCCGCCAGCACCGACTGGTCCATGAGCAGCGCCCCGATGGCGGTGCGGCTGCCCTGCACGCGGCGCAGGGCGCGCCCGTCGTCCCGCCGCGGGCGCAGCGGGTCCGGGCCGAGCCGGGCCAGGATGCCCTCCACCTCGGGCGGGGTGAGGACCTCGCAGGCGGTCGCGCCGCGCAGGTCGGTCCAGGCACCGAACCCGTCCGGCCCCTCGCCCACCCAGCGCATCCGCAGCGCCCCGCGCGGCGGCGGGGGAGCGCCGGTGCCCGCGGCGAAGGAGCCGTAGAGGCCCAGGTGCACGTGCAGGGTGTCCTCCCCGAACCCGGCGAACAGGTGCTTGCCGTAGGAGGTCACGTCGTCCAGCACCCGGCCGTCGAGCAGGGCGGCCCCGGCGGCGAAGCGGCCCTGCGGGCTGGACACGCGCACCGGGCGGCCGGCGAAGGCCAGCGACTGGTCCTGGGCCAGCCGGTACAGGGTGTGGCCCTCAGGCACGGCGGACCCTCTCGTAGCGGTCCAGGGCCACGTGGCGCTCCTCGGCGTGGTCGACGATCGGCAGCGGGTAGCCCTCGGGGACGCCGTCCGGGCTGTCCCAGGGGCGGTGCACGTAGCGCCTCGGCACGTCCCGCAGCTCGGGCACCCAGCGGCGCACGTACTCGCCGTCCGGGTCGAACTTCTCGCCCTGGGTGACCGGGTTGAACACCCGGTAGTAGGGGGAGGCGTCGGTGCCGGTACCGGCCACCCACTGCCAGCCGTGGTTGTTGCTGGCCAGGTCGCCGTCGACCAGGTGCGCGAGGAAGTGCCGGGCCCCGCGCCACCAGTCGACGTGCAGGTCCTTCACCAGGAACGACGCGACGATCATCCGGACCCGGTTGTGCACCCACGCCTCACCGAGCAGCTGCCGCATGCCGGCGTCCACGACGGGGTAACCGGTGCGGCCGGCGGCCCAGGCGGCGAACCGCTCGTCGGCGTCGGGCCCGGTGTCGTAGCGCATCGCGGCCATCCGGCGGTCGTAGGGCTCCCTGTGCGTCTCCGGGCGGTGCCAGAGGACGTCGGCGTAGAAGTCCCGCCAGGCCAGCTCGTTCGCGTACGCGTCGGCCGCTGCCCCGCCGACCTCGGCCAGGTCGCCCAGCAGGGTGCGCGGGTGCAGGCAGCCGTACTTGAGGTAGGCCGACAGCTGGCTGGTGCCGTCGGTGCCCGGGGTGTTGCGGGTGTCGGCGTACCCGGCCAGGCGCTCGTCGCGGAAGCGCCGCCACGCCGCCCGCGCCGCGGCCTCGCCCGCCGGGGGGAGCCGGACGCCGCCGAGGTCGGGGGCCGGCGGCGGGGCGTCGGCGCGCAGGCCGGTCAGCCACGGCACGGTGCGCGGGCGCGGCGCCGGGGCGCGCCAGCCGTGCGCCCGCCAGGCGCGGGCGAAGGGGGAGAAGACGCGGAACGGCGTCCCGTCGCCCTTGGTCACCCGGCCCGGGGTGACCGCGTAGGGCGAGCCGGTGCGCTCCAGCGGGACGTCGCCCAGCGCCCGCTCGACCGCCGCGTCGCGCTGCCGGCCGTAGGGCCCGGTGTCGGCGGAGACGTGCACACCGGTGGCCCCGACCTCGCGGGCCAGGGCCGGGACGACCCGGGCCGGGTCCCCGTGGCGCAGCACGAGCGCGCCGTCGAGCTGGTCGGACAGGTCGGCGAGGCAGTCGAGCAGGAAGGCCCGCCGCGGGTCCCCGGACGGCCCCCACAGCCGGTCGTCGAACACGAACAGCGGGAGGACGGCGCCGTCGGGACCGGCGGCGTCCCGGGCGGCGAGGAGGGCCGGGTGGTCGGCCAGCCGGAGGTCGCGGCGGAACCAGAGCAGGACGGTCGGCACCCGGGCAGACTAGGTCGCGCACGACCGGCTTGCAGGACGCAGAAGGGCCCCTCCACCCGGGCGGCGGAGGGGCCCTCGCGCGTCGGCCTCAGCGGTCGGCGGTCTCCAGGCCGAAGTGCGGCCGGTCGTCCTCGCTGACCAGGTCGAGGTACTCGGGGTGCTGCTGGATGTAGTGGCGGACGAACGAGCAGTAGGGCAGCACGTGCAGCCCGCGCTCCCGCGCCGCGACGAGCACACCCGCCACGAGCGCGGAACCGATGCCGCGGCCCCCGACCGCGGGGTCCACCTCCGTGTGCGGCAGCGCCATGGTGCCGCCCTCGACGTGGTAGCTGGCCAGGCCGACCACCCGGTCCCCGAGCAGCACCTCGAAGCGCCCCCGGTCCGGGGCGTCGACCACACGTGTCTCCATGCTGCTGTTCCACCTCCGCTCCGCCCCGGCGCCGTTGCCGGGACACGACATGCGTACTCGAACGGTAACGCCTCGGAGGACCCCGTGGTTTCGCCCCGGCGGGCGAGTCGATCCCCCGGGCGCGGTCACGGAGCGTGGCGTCGCCGGGCCGGGACCCGTCGTCGGGCGGTCCTGGAGCCCCTAGGCTCGGCCCTCGTGACCGCCCGGCTGTTCGCCACCCTCGGCTACCGCGACGCCCGGGCCGCCCTCGCCTGGCTGGCCGCGCTCGGCTTCACCGAGGTCCGGCGGCAGGAGACGCCCGAGGGGCAGGTCCTGCACGCCGAGGTCCGGTGGGGCGACGCCGTGCTCGTGGTCGCCGGGAACGGCACCGCGACCGGGGCCGACGACGCGGCCGACGCCGGGGCCGTCGTGCGCCCGCCCACCACGTGCGGCCTCTACCTGCGCGTGCCGGACGTCGACGGGGCCTTCGAGCGGGCCGTCGCCGCAGGCGCCCGGCCGGTGCTCGCACCGGAGCGGACGATCTGGCACACCCGCCAGGCCCGGGTCGTGGACCCCGGCGGCCAGGAGTGGACGTTCGGCACCTACGAGCCCGGCGTCGGCTGGTAACCCGCGGGCGCCGGCGGGGCGCCGGTCCGGCGGCACGGGCAGCACGGGCTCCCCGTGCCGGTCGTCAGAACATCCCGTTGTCGTTGGCGGAGTGCTCGGGGAGGACCTGCAGGACGTCCCAGTGCTCGACGACCTTGCCGGCCTCGTCGAGGCGGAAGATGTCGATGCCGGCGTAGTCGTGATCGCCGGGCCAGGTCTGGTGGCAGTGCAGGACGACGAGGTCGCCCTCGGCGATCGCGCGCACGAAGCGCACCTGCTTGCCGGGGTGGTCGCGGGCCATCCGCTCGAAGTAGTCGACGAAGGCGGCCTTGCCGTCGCCGACGTGCGGGTTGTGCTGGGTGTACGTGTCGCCGGCGTAGCGCTCGAGGGCCTCGGCCGGGCGGCACCGGTTGAACATCAGGTCGTAGAAGGCCTGCACCGTGTCCTTGTTGCGCTGCAGGCGGTCGGTGTCGGTCACGGGTGCCTCCTCGGCGGGGGCGGCGGTTGCCGGGTGGGGAAGGGTGCCGGTGCGGCCGCCGCGGCGTCGTGGCGCTGCGGAGCCGCGCCGATCCGGCGGCACCCGCCTCGTTCCGTGCTGCTCGTCACACGCTGCTGCGATCCACGCAGCACCCAGCAGCGGCCGGCGTCCGTGCATTCCGCGCCGGCCGTGCGGCGTCCTCGAGTTCGGCCGCCGGTGCGGCCTCCCCCCGACTCAGCCGCCGCTGTGGCGGAGGAGCGCGGCGCGCCGCTCCAGGCGCGCGGGGACGACGAGCACGGGGACGACCAGCGCCAGACCCGCCGCGACCGCGAGCCACCACCAGGGCGACCGCGCGACGGCGAGGGAGCCGGTGACCAGCACCAGGACGGCGGGCAGCACCAGGGCGCGGGTCCGGGTCGCCCGGAGCGTGAGCAGGCGGTCCTCCACGAGTCCCTCGGGTGCTCGGGCCACCGGCCGGGCCACAAGAGGTCCGCGAGCTGCGGTGGGGCAGGGAGCTGCGGTCTGTCCCGCATCCGCGCAACAGGCCTCGGCGTGCTGCCGGTAGAACTCGAACCTCCTGGCGAGCCGCGTCGAGGGGCCTTCTCAGCCCGTCAAGTGGGCGAAGACGATGACGTTGTCGAGGTACTCACCCGTGTCTTCGTCGAAGGATCCACCGCAGGTGATGAGCCGTAGGCCGGCGTGGTCGATGTCGCCGTAGACCCCTTCGGTCGGGAAGTCGTCCTTCGGATACTTCTCAACCCGGTCGACGCGGAAGGTTGCGACCGTGCCGTCGGCCCGGTCGATGACTACCGTGTCTCCGGGGACGAGTTCACGCAGTCCGTAGAAGGCGCCGGGTTCTCCCTCCCAGTCGACGTGACCGGCCAGGACGGAGGGGCCGAGCTGACCGGGGTTGGGACTGCCGCCGTACCACCCCACCGGGTATGCGCCGGGCGGGACCTCCATGGAGCCGTCCCGCTCCAGGCCGAGCTCCATGATGCGGGAGGTGACCCCGAGGGCTGGGATCTGGACCCGGACGGGGGCGCTGGCGGGCATCTGCGGAATGGCGCCTGCTGGCATGGCCGATTCCGCACCGGTGTCAGACGAGCTCGTCGAGGGTCCGGCGTCGGTCGAGGGGGTGACGGCGACCGGGACCTCGAGCCGGGCTGGGTGGCTCGCTGCCGTCGGCAGGAACACGATAGCCGCGATGCCTCCGGCGGCGAGCAGTGCTGAGGTTCCGGTCCAGACGCGCGCGGCGCGGGGCCGAGGTGCACGGTGTCGCGCCCGCCCATACCGAGTGACGTGCCGTGGTCGGGCCAGCAGCGCATCGACGTCGACAGCAGTGCCGGCGGACCGCGCTGAAGGCACCGGCGGGGGGTAGGCCTCCCCGATGCGCACCACACCCCCCGCCTCGGCCTCTGCGAGGCCGGGGCGGGGGGTGGGCGCGCGGTGTCGCACGTCCCGCCGGTCAGGCGCCTGCGCGGGAGCTGCGCCGGGCAGCGAACGCGGCGCCACCGGCCGCGGTCAGCGCCGCACCCCCGAGGACATAGGGCAGCGCGTTGCCCTCATCGCTGGACGAGCTGCCGTCACCGGCGGCGACGGCACCCGCCGGCCGGGTGGAGACCTGACTGCCACTGGTGGTCCCGGTCGTCGTGGTGCCACCCGCACCGCTCGTCCCCCTGCTCGGGAGGTCCTCGCACGCCACGCCGGGGACTCCACTGGACTCGGTCCCGATGGGGCCATCCAGCCCGTGCGGGTCGCTCGTGTCCTTGTCGTACTCGGCCTGGGCGTCCTCCTGGTATTGGAAGTCCGGGCAGTTGTAGAGGTCGGCGGCGTGGGCGGTGCCGGAGAAGCCGAAGGACAGAGCTGCGGTGAACAGGACACCAGCAGCTGCGGTGGTACGACGACGCATGATTCGGACTCCAAGAGCTTCGGGATGAGGCGACTGCCACCCTTACACAGTGGAGTCGTTCCGATACCGAATGCGCCTGAAGTGCTTGTGTCGACACTCAACTGATCAACTGGCAACCCTTGCCGATCGTGCTCACATGGGTCTCACGCGTCTCGAACGAGCCCGCCCTCTCGACGGAGGAGTGCATCGGCTACGGGTGCAGCCTGGAGCAGGACGCCGAGATCAAGATCAACGGGTGGAAGCGGGAGGCCAACGAAGGTCAGTAGCCACTGACTGGGCCGGTCCTGCGGACCTCGGGCTCCGGAACCCACATCCCTGAAGGCGGCCTCATGGACACTCGGCTTAAGCCTTGTCGTCGGGGCGCGCCAGGGATCCGGACACACGACACCCGGGTCGCGCGGCTACAACGCGTATCCGACGCCCTGCTGCGCTTCCGTTGATGTCGAACGGCCTAGCTAGCGCAGGTCACGGTGTACCCACGACGCCGCGGCCACGTTGCTCATCGCGTTGAGAGAGCGGCCGCTCTCCTGCACGCCGGTGATGACGCGGAGGTGTCACCGATGTCGCCGATGGCTCTCATCACGGCCTGCGATCTGGGTGTCAACGACGGCCCAAAGTTGACCCCCTAGCGACGGCTGAAAGTTGACCCCCTCGTGGTCATGCGTCTTCGGTGGCGGCCGCGTGTGGGCGGCCGAGGTCGCGGTCCTTGAGTCGGTAGCTGTCGC
>NZ_QVQH01000045.1 GCF_003428645.1 Geodermatophilus marinus
TGCCGGCCTCGAGCGCGGCGATGGCGATCTCGGCGTGGGTGTCGCCCGGCGTGCAGACGTCGACGAGGTCGACGTCGTCGCGCTCGAGCAGGCGCCGCCAGTCGGTCTC
This sequence comes from Geodermatophilus marinus, assembly GCF_003428645.1. GTDB lineage: Bacteria > Actinomycetota > Actinomycetes > Mycobacteriales > Geodermatophilaceae > Geodermatophilus. Next base: position 110 of record NZ_QVQH01000045.1, read on the forward strand.
GGTGGCCGCCCAGCCCAGGCGGGCGGCGGCCTCGGCCACGCGGCCGGGGTCACGGCCGGCCAGGACGGCGAGCTCCGGGCGCAGGGGGAGGTCGAAGAAGTGGGGGGCGGTGCGCCACGCGTGGGAGTGGGCGGCGCCCATGAAGGCGTGGCCGACGAGGCCGACGCCGAGGGAGCGGGTCACGGGTTCTCCAGGGGTGGGGTGGCGGGGGAGCGTCGTCCGCTCCCCCGCCACCGGAGTCAGCGGATCAGGACTCGAAGGCGGCGTCGATGTACTGGTCGACGTTCTCCGCGGTCACGACCGGCGCGTTCAGCACGATGCGCTGCGGCACCGCCTGCGAGACGAGGTCGGACATGCTCTTGTCCTGCGCGATCAGGCGGGCCAGCGCGATGCCGTCCGCGGCCTGGGTGTGCGGGTAGATGACCGTGGCCTCCAGCACCGACTCGCCGGACTCGATCTCCCGCATCGCGTTGGCCGAGCCGGCGCCGCCGACCATGAGGAACTCGTCGCGGCCGGCGTTGTTGATGGCGGCCAGGACGCCGACGCCCTGGTCGTCGTCGTGGTTCCACAGGGCGTCGATCTGCGGCGCGGCCTGCAGCAGGTTGGCCGCGGCCTCCTCGCCGGACTCCACGGTGAACTCCGCGGCGACGCGGTTGTCCACGTTGAGCCCGCACTCGGCGAGCGCGTCGGCGAAGCCCCGGCTGCGGTCCTGGGTCAGCGGCAGGGAGTCGATGCCGGCGATCTCGGCGACGACGGCGTCGGGCTGGTCGCCCAGCTGCTCGCAGATGTAGGTGCCGGCCGAGACACCCATGCCGTAGTTGTCGCCGAGGATCGTGGCCCGGGCGGCGAACGGGCTGTTGAACTCCCGGTCGACGTTGATGACCGGGATGCCGGCCTCCATGGCCTGCAGCGCGACCGGCGTCATCGCCGCGCCGTCGAAGGGCAGCAGCACGATGGCGTCGACGCCCTCGTTGATGAAGGTCTCGACCTGGCTGATCTGGGTGCTGACGTCGTTGGTGCCCTCGGCGACGACGAGCTCGACGTCCTCGTAGCGCTCGGCCTCGGCCTGCGCGGCCTGGCTGATGCCGGCCATCCAGCCGTGGTCGGCCGCGGGCGCCGAGAAGCCGATGCGGACGGTCTCGCCGGGCTCGTCGTTGGAGCTCGCCGCGTCGGCGCCGCCACCGCCGCCCCCGCCGGAGCTCTCCGGCGTGTTGCTGGTGCAGCCGGCCACGAGGGCACCGGCACCGAGCAGGGCCACCGCGGTGTAGGACAGGCGGCGGAACGGGCGCTGCCTCGCTGCAGACATCTTCTCTCCTCGGGTGTCGCCTCCCTGGCGGTTCATCGGCCAGGAGGTGGTGTGGCCGGCGCGCCGGTGGCGCGGCGGGTGGTGCCGACCGGGTGCGGCGGTACGCCGCCCCGGTCAGGTCTTCGGGCGGTCGGTCGTCGCGCCGGGAGCGGGGCCGCCGGGACCGCCGGGGACCGACCCGCCGGAGGCGGTGCCACTGGCGCTCGCCGGAGCCGGGGGGTTGCCCGCGCCGGATCCGCGGCCGAGGCGGCGCAGGCTGAACGAGCCGGTGGCGAAGCGCATCTGCAGCAGGACAGCGAGCACGATGATCACGCCGGTGGCGACGGCCTGCGCCGAGCTGGACAGGTTGTTCAGCGTGAAGATGTTGCCCAGCGTCTCGAAGATCAGGACGCCCAGGACGCTGCCGACGATCGTGCCGCGCCCGCCGATGAGCAGCGTGCCGCCGATGACCACGGCTGCGATGGCGTCGAGCTCGTAGAGGGTGCCGTGGGTGGAGCTGCCGGTCGTCGTCCGGGCCATGAGCATCACCGCGGCGATGCCGCAGGTGACCCCGGAGAGCACGTAGAGCCACATGGTGTGCCGCTGCACGCGGATGCCGGCCAGCCGGGCCGCCTCGGCGTTGCCGCCGACGGCGAAGGTGCGCCGGCCGAACGTCGTCCGGTTGAGCAGCACCCACCCGGCGACGGCGACCAGCGCGAAGATGATCACCAGGGTGGGGATGCCGAGGACGTCACCGGAGAAGAAGGCCAGGAAGTCCCGGTTCTGCACGATCTGGGTGCGCCGGTTGGCGATGATCTCGGCCAGCCCGCGGGCGGCGACCAGCATCGCCAGCGTGGCGATGAAGGCGACCAGCCGCCCGTAGGCGATGACGATGCCGTTGACCAGCCCGGCCCCGGCGCCGACCGCCAGCGCGGTGAAGACCATGACGATCCAGTGGAAGTCCTCGGCCATCGCCTGGGTCGCCAGGGTCGTGGCCCACACCGAGGACAGGGCGACGAGCGCGCCGACCGACAGGTCGATGCCGCCGCCGATGATCACGAAGGTCATGCCGATGCTGACCACGCCGATCACCGCGGCCAGCCGGAGGATGGTGAGCACGTTGTCGACGTCGACGAAGCGGTCGGGGGCGGTGATCGCGCCGACGATGCACAGCACCGCCAGGGCCACCACCAGGCCGAGGTTGCGGCCGACCGGCCCGGACATGAACCCGCCGGCGCGCCCGCCCTCCGGCGCCGCCCCGGAGTCCGCCGGGGACGCGCCGGGCGCTCCCCCGGTCGTCGTGGTGGTCGTCCCGCTCATGCCACGTCCCCTTCGTGCTGGCTTGCTCCGGTAAGGGGGGCTCCTCGGTGGCCCGTCCCCTCCATGACCAGGTCGAGCACCCGGTGCTCGTCGAGTGCGTCCGCGGGCTCCTCGGCGAGCACCCGGCCCTCCGCGACCACCAGGACGCGATCGGCCATGCCCAGCACCTCCGGGATCTCGCTGGAGACCACGACGACGGCGACGCCGCTCTCGGCGAGCCGGCGCACCAAGGCGTAGATCTCCGAGCGGGCGCCGACGTCCACGCCCCGGGTCGGCTCGTCGAGCAGCAGCACGCGGCACTCGCGCAGCAGCCAGCGGGCCAGCACGACCTTCTGCTGGTTCCCGCCCGAGAGGGTGCGCACCTCGCGGTCGACATCCGTGGGTCGGACCTCCAGCGCCGTGACCTGCTGCCGGGCGGCCTCGCGCTCGGCGCCGCCGCCGAGGAAGCCGCCGCGGGTGAACCGGGCCAGGCTGGCGATGCTGATGTTGCGGGCCACCGACTCGCCGAGCAGCAGGCCCTGGCTCTTGCGCTCCTCCGGGGCGAGCCCGACGCCGGCGGCGACGGCCGTGGCGACGTCGCCGGGGCGCAGCCGGCGCCCACCGACGCGCACGGTGCCGGCGGTGGCCCGCCGCGCCCCGTAGACCGTCTCGAGGATCTCCGAGCGCCCCGAGCCGACCAGTCCGGCGAGCCCGACGATCTCGCCGGGGCGGACGCTGAACGAGACGTCGGAGAAGGTGCCGCGCAGGCCAAGCCCCTCGACCTCCAGCAGCGGCGCGTCCCCGCGCACCCCCGCGGCGCGGTCGGGGAAGACGTACTCGATGTCGCGGCCGGTCATCAGCGCGATGACCTCGCGGGTAGGGGTCTCCCGGGCGGGCAGGCCGGTCGCGACGGTCCGGCCGTCCTTGAGCACGGTGATCCGGTCGCCGATCTCCCGGATCTCCTCGAGCCGGTGGGAGATGTAGACGACGGCTACGTCCCCGGCGGTGAGGTCGCGGATGACCGCGAACAGCCGCTCGACCTCCTCGTTGTCGAGCACCGCGGACGGCTCGTCCATGATGATCAGCTGCGCGTCCTGCGACAGGGCGCGGGCGATGCTGACCATCTGCTGGGAGGCCGCGGGCAGCGACCCGACCTCCGCGGTGGGCCGGATCTCCGGGTGGCCGAGCCGGGTGAGCAGCGCCGTCGCCGCGCGGTTGGCCTCGGCCGGCCGGGTCAGCCCGAACCGCGACCGCTCCCGGCCGAGGAAGATGTTGTCGGCCACGGTCAGCCCGGAGACCAGGTCGAGCTCCTGGTAGATGGTCGCGATGCCGAGCCCCATGGCCGCCTGCGGCGTGGTCAGCCGCACCGGCTCGCCGCGCCAGCTGATCTGCCCGGCGTCGGGCTGGTGGGCCCCGGCCAGCACCTTGATCAGCGTGGACTTCCCGGCGCCGTTCTGACCGAGCAGGCAGTGGACCTCGCCGGCCCGGACGTCGAGGTCCACGCCGTCGAGCGCGCGGACGCCCGGGAAGGTCTTGACGATCCCGTGCATCTCCAGCAGCGGCGCGGTCACCGGCCACCTCCCGACTTTTGCTCAGTGCTGACCACAAGTCCGTTCAGGCGAGAACGTATGTCCCGCGTCACGTCAGGTCAAGATCGAGCGGCCGGGGTTACCGAAACGAGACGGTCAGCGGGTGAGCGCGCGGTGGACGGCGTCCTCGCCGAGGAACTCCTCGATCGCCATCAGCGCGGCACCGAGCCGGCCGGAGAGGTCCGGGGCGTCGCTCACCGTGATCTCCAGCGCCCGGGCGGCCAGCGGCATCGACCGGCCGTAGACGGCCTCCCGGATCCCGGCCAGCAGCGGGGCGCCGGCCCGGGCGACCCCGCCGGTCATCACGATCCGGTGCGGGTTGAAGAAGTTGACCAGCGCGGCCAGCACGGTGCCGATCGTCCGGCCGGCGCCGCGGACGAGCTCCAGCGTCGGGCCGTCACCCTGGGCGGCCAGCTCGACGACGTCCCGGGTGGTGCGCACCGGCAGACCGGCGGCCCGGGCGTCCCGCAGCAGCGCGCCCCCGCCGGCGATCGCCTCCAGGCAGTTCTCCTGGCCGCACCGGCAGATGACGGTCCGGCCGTCCGGCGGCGCGACGTAGATGTGCCCGATGTCGCCGGCGCTGCCCTGCGCCCCCCGGTAGACGCGCCCCTCGACGACGACCCCGCAACCGATGCCGGTGCCGACCTTGACCACGAGCACGTCCTGGTCGGAGCCGGCCACGCCCATCTCGCCGAGCGCCATGACGTTCACGTCGTTGTCGACGACCACCGGGCAGTCGTAGCGGGCGAAGGCCTCGGGGATGGGGTGGTCGTGCCAGCCGGGCATGATCGGCGGGTGGGACGGCCGGCCGGTCGAGAACTCGACCGGCCCGGGCACCCCGACGCCGACCGCGCAGACGGCGGAGGTGTCCAGGCCGGCCTCCTCCAGCACCAGCCGGCCGAGCCGGTCGACCTCGGCCAGCACCGGTTCGGGGCCCACCGCGATGTCGATGGGGTGCCCGGCGGTCGCCAGGACCCGGGCCGACAGGTCGGTGACGGCCACGTCCACGCTGGTGACCCCGAGGTCCACGGCGAGCACGCAGCCGGCCCGGGCGTTGAACTGCAGCAGCGTGGGTGGCCGCCCGCCGGTGCTCCACCCGCGGCCGCCCTCCTCGAGCAGGTTGGCCGCGATCAGCTGGTCCACCCGCGCGCTGACGGTGTTGCGCGAGGCGCCGGTCAGCGCGACGAGGTCCGCCCGGCTGCGCGCACGGCCCGTCCGCACGTGGCGCAGCAGCGCGCCGGCCGAGGCGGAGGCGGAGGGCACGGCGCCATGGTGACACGCCGCGGCGACCTCACCCCCCGTCGTCCCCCGGCGGCGCGACGTCGGCGTGCACCGCGCGGAGGACGGCGGCCACCGCCGCCGGGTGCGTCTGGACCGCCATGTGCCCCGCGCCGGGCAGCTCGACCAGGCGGCCCCGCGGCGCCGCCGCGGCCAGCGCGGCGGCCCAGCCCGGCGGGCAGAGCCGGTCCCGGGTGCCGCGGACGACGGTCACCGGCACCCCGACCCCCCGCAGCCGGGCGTCGAGCCGGTCCGGCGACGCGACCCGCCACAGCGCCCGCATCGCCCGCGGGCCGGTGGTCAGCCACTGGCCGAGCAGCCGCGGCACCTGCTCCCACGGCTCGCCCAGCGCGGTCGCGACCCAGCGGGCCGCCAGGCGGAGGGGCGAGCGCAGCTCGGGGGCGGTCGTCGGCCCGAGGAGCACCAGCGCCGCGACCCGCGGGTCGGTCGCTGCCGCGGCGGCGACCTGGCAGCCCTGCGAGTGGCCGACCAGCACGACCGGGCCCGCCCCCAGGGCGGCGCGCACCCGCGCGGCCAGGTCCGGCAGCGGGGGAACCGGCGCCCGCCGGCCCGCCCCCGGCAGGAGGAGGACGTCGACGGGCAGCAGGGGGACCGTCAGCCGGTCGCGCAACCGGGCCGCCGACCGGCCGTCCAGGCCGAGCCCGGGGACCAGCACCACCTCGGGGGACACGACCGCAGGGTGCACCGCGCCGCGTGAGCCGCGCGCGGGCGGGTAGGAGGCCTGGTCGTGGCCCGGGTCCCACGGGCTGCGCTGGGGCAGGAGACGCCGGAGTGGGAGACTGGATTCATCATGACGACATCACCTGAGACCGCGCCCGTCGGCACCACCGCGTCCGGACGGCCGCGGGTCGTCATCGTGGGGTCGGGGTTCGGCGGCCTGTTCGCCGCCCAGGCCCTCAAGCGGGCGCCCGTCGACATCACCCTCGTGGCCAAGACCGGCCACCACCTGTTCCAGCCGCTGCTCTACCAGGTGGCCACGGGCATCCTCTCCGAGGGTGAGATCGCCCCGCCCACCCGCGAGGTGCTGCGCCGCCAGGAGAACGCGCGAGTGGTGCTCGGCGAGGTCACCGACGTCGACGTGGCCGCGCGCACGGTCACCTCCACGATCCTGGGCCGCACCACCGTGCACCCCTACGACGAGCTGGTCGTCGCCGCCGGCGCCGGGCAGTCCTACTTCGGCAACGACCGGTTCGCCGAGTTCGCCCCCGGGATGAAGTCGATCGACGACGCCCTGGAGCTGCGCGGCCGGATCTTCGGCGCCTTCGAGCTCGCCGAGCTGGCCACCGACCCGGCGGAGATCGACCGCCTGCTCACCTTCGTCGTCATCGGCGCCGGCCCCACCGGCGTCGAGATGGCCGGGCAGATCGCCGAGCTGGCCCACCGGACCCTGCGGCGGGACTTCCGCAGCATCGACCCGACCCAGGCCCGGATCGTGCTGCTCGACGCCGCCCCCGTCGTGCTGCCCACCTTCGGGGAGAAGCTCGGCGACCGCGCCCGCCGGCACCTCAACCGGATCGGCGTGGAGGTCCAGCTCGGGGCCATGGTCACCGACGTCGACGCCGACGGTCTCGAGGTCAAGGACGCCGACGGGCAGGTCCGCCGGATCCGGGCGGCGACCAAGGTGTGGGCGGCCGGGGTGCAGGCCAGCCCCCTCGGCCGGATCCTCGGCGAGCAGACCGGGGCGGAGGTCGACCGCGCCGGGCGGATCAGCGTCCAGCCCGACCTCACCCTGCCCGGGCACCCCGAGATCCACGTCGTCGGCGACATGGCCAGCCTGGACAAGCTGCCGGGCGTGGCCCAGGTCGCCATCCAGGGCGGCCGGTACGCCGCCGAGGCGATCACCCGCCGCATCGCGGGCAAGCCCGCGCAGGGGCCCTTCCGCTACCGCGACAAGGGCAACATGGCGACGATCTCCCGGTTCTCCGCCGTCGCCGACATCAAGGGCGCCAAGTTCGAGGGCTTCGTCGCCTGGGTGATCTGGCTGGTCGTGCACCTCTTCTACATCATCGGCTTCAAGAGCCGGATCACCACGGTGCTGCACTGGGCGGTCAGCTTCCTCGGCCGCGGCCGCTCGCAGCGGGTCGCCACCCAGCAGCAGGTCTACGGCCGGCTGGCCCTGGAGAAGCTCGGGCCCGGGTTCTCCGCCTCCAAGACCGGCGGCCCCAAGGACGGCGCCGCCACCGGGGAGGACGTCACCGAGCGCGAGTCCGCGTAGCAGGTCCGGGGACGGCGCCCTGGCCGGGGCTGGTCAGCCGGCCAGCCAGGCGTCGAACGCGGCGCCGACCAGGGCCGGCGTCACCTCGTGCCCGCCGCCGGGCACCTCCTCGTAGGCGACGTCGTACCCCTCGTCGGCCAGCTGGGCGGCCACCCGCCGCCCGCACCGGGCCACCGGGAGCACCCGGTCGGCGGTCCCGTGCGTCACCCACACCCGCGGCCGGCCCCGGCGGCGGGGCGGCAGCGCGAAGCCGGGCGAGAACGCGAGGACGTGCTCGACGAGGTCGCCGTTGGCCAGGCCCAGCGACAGCGCGTAGGACGCCCCGTCGGAGAAGCCGCCCAGCGCCACCCCGGTGACCGGGTGGCGGGCCAGGACGTGCTCGAGGGCGGCGTCCAGGACGGCGACGTCCCGGCCGAGCCCCCCGGCCACGAGGTCCCAGGTCGCGGCGACCGAGGTGGTGGCGAGCAGCAGGACGCCGCGCGCGCCGGCCGGGTCCCCGACCAGGTCGAGGGCGGAGGCCGCCGAGCCGCCCGCGCCGTGGAAGAACACCAGCAGCGGGCGGGGCCGCGCTGGCCCGGGCGGCACGGCCAGCCGCGCCTCGGCCCGCGGACCGAGGCGCAGGTCGTGCACGCCGGGCCCGGGGGCGCGGCCAGGACCGCGCGCGGGCGGCTCTCCAGCGCGCCCTCGGCCGCCCGCCGCCCGGGAGCGCTCACCCGCCGGAACCCGGCTCGGCCATCTGCCGGTGCGCCTTGGCCTTGAGCCGGTCCGGGATCAGCCCGGCGGCGACCGCCTGCACCCGCGACAGGAGCGACCCGGCGAAGACCTTCTGCTCGCCCCTCATGAGGGCCGTGAAGCCCTGCTCGGCGACCTGGGCCGGGTCGTCCTTCGAGCCGGAGCCGACCCGGGTGTCCTGCAGCTGCGCGCGGTCGAAGAACTCGGTGTCGGTCGGGCCGGGCATGAGCGAGGTGACGGTGACCCCGGTGCCGGCCAGCTCCTCGACCAGCGCCTCGGCGAACGACTGGAGGAAGGACTTGGAGGCGTTGTAGACGGCCTGGAACGCCCCCGGCATGGTGGCGGCGACCGACGAGGTGATGAGCACCCGCCCCTCCCCGCGGGCCACCATGTCGCGCAGCACGTGGTGGGCCAGCCGCACGGTGGAGACGACGTCGAGGTCGATGACCTCCATCTGGGTCTCGAGGTCGTCGTCGACGAAGGCACCGCCGCGGCCCACGCCGGCGTTGAGCGCGGCGGCCGCGAGCGGGCGGCCGGTGGCCTGCACCGCCGACCACACGGCCTCGACGCCGGCGATGGCGCGCAGGTCCGCCCGCACCGGGGTCACCGTCGTCCCGCCCACGCGCAGGGCGTCCGCGGCCGCGGTGAGCTCGTCGTCCTCGGCGTTGAGGACGAGGTCGAAGCCGGCGCCGGCGAACTGGCGGGCCAGCTCCAGGCCGATGCCGCTGGAGGCTCCGGTGACGAGGGCGAGGGGGCGCTGGTCGGTCATGGGGGTTCCGGTACCCGGGCGGGCGGCGGGCACGCCTCAGCCGGCCCGCCCCTCCGCGACGACGGCGGCCACCACCGCCCGCGGGTCGCCGGTCCGGGCGAGGACCCGGCGCTGGCGGGCGGCCGAGGTGCCGCGGCGCTGCAGCCCGGTGAGCAGCTCCCGGACCTCGGCCCACTCCCCGTGCCCGCGCAGGTCCTCCTCCAGCTCGGCCAGCAGCGCCGCGACCGCCCGCCCGGCCGGCACCAGCCGCCGGGCCACGGGGTCGAACAGCTCGCCACCCAGGCCGTACCGGGCCGCCCGCCAGCGGGCCGCGCGCATGAGCTCGGGCCGGACCTCGGGCACCGGCTCCCCCCGGGCGGCCCGGCCGGCGAGCACCCGCACCAGCGAGCGCACCAGAGCGGCGAACAGCACGGAGTCGTCCACCAGGGTGCAGACGTCACCCAGCCGGAACTCCAGGGTCGGCCAGCGCACCGAGGGCCGGACGTCCCAGTACAGGTGGGTGGCGTCCCTGACCACGCCGGAGGCCACCAGCCCCTCGACCAGGGCCCGGAACCGGGCGCCGTCCCCCACCGGCTCGGGCGCCCCGGCGTTGGGCCAGCGGGTCCACCACTGGGTGCGGAAGCTCTCGTAGCCGGTGTCCCGGCCGCCGTGGAAGGGCGAGCTGCCGGTGAGGGCGAGCAGCACCGGCAGGTAGGGGCGGGCGCGGTCCATGACCGCCACCGCGGTGTCGAGGTCGGGGACGCCGACGTGCACGTGGCAGCCGCAGATGTCCTGCTGCAGGGCCAGCAGCGCCCAGCGGTCCACGATGTCGCGGTACCGGTCGTCGGGGGTCAGCTCCTGGTCGCGCCACGAGCCGAACGGGTGCGTGGAGGCCGGCAGCAGGGCCAGCCCGCCGCGGGCCGCCGCGGCGGCGGCCGCCTCCCGAGCGGCGACGACGCCGGCCCGCAGCTCGCCGAGGTCGCGGCAGACGGCGGTGCCCGTCTCCAGCTGCGAGGTGACGATCTCCGCCTTGACCAGGTCGCCGGCCGCGCCCGAGAGCGCCTCGGCCGCGACCTGCGGGCTGCCGGTGAGCGCGCCGCTGCCCGGGTCGACGAGGTGGAACTCCTCCTCCACCCCGATGGTCTCCCCCGCGGCCGGGGCGCCGGGGGGGCTCACGGCTCGGCGAACCAGGCGAAGCCCAGGCCGGGGACGAGCAGCCGGCCGTCGCGGACGCCCAGCGGGCCGTCGCTGCCGTGCACCTGCTCGAACGTCCCGAACCCGGTGACGGTGTCGGCGTCGACCTCCACGGCCGCCGGGGCGAAGTTGGCCAGCCCGACGAACGCCCCGCTGCGCGGGTGCTTGCGGTGCCAGGCCAGGACGGCGTCGCTGCCGGCGTCCAGCAGCCGGGACTCCGTGCCGCCGCGCAGCGCGAGGAGGGACCGGCGCACCTCCCCCAGCCGGCGCAGCGCCCCGAACACCCGGCCCTCCAGCGTGGCCGGGTCGTGCCGGCGGGCCGCGGCCGCCCAGTCCATGGGCGGGCGGTGCATCCAGCGGTTGTCGGGGGCCAGCTCGGGGTCCGCCAGGTAGCCGGGGTCGTTGCGCAGCGCCAGCTCATCGCCCATGTACAGCAGCGGGATGCCGCCCCAGGCGTGGACGACCGAGTACAGCAGCACCAGACGGCGGACACCGGCCTCCAGCGCCGCGGGGTCCCCGGACTCCAGGGCCGCCTCGATGCCGCACAGCGACGCCGCGGACCCGGAGATGCGGGCGTCGCCGGTGACCTCGTTCTCCTGGAACAGCGCGCCGCGGGCGGGGGACCCGGGGAAGCGGCCGGAGTAGAAGTCGTTGAGGAAGCGGCGGTGGGCGAACCCGTCGAGGCCGACCGCCGCGGCGTCGGGGTCGGTGATCGCCCAGCCGATGTCGTCGTGACCGCGCACGTAGGTCACCCACGTCGCGGTCGGCGGGACCGGCCGCATCCGGCCGAGCGCGGCCCGGGCCAGCCGGGTGTCGCCGGTGGCCAGGCTGCTCCACAGCAGCACCATGAGCGAGTTGTGGTAGGCCAGCTCGCACTCGGGCCGGTACCGGTCGTGGCCGCCGAGGTAGGCCACCAGGTCGTCGGGCGAGACGATCGCCTCGGCCTTGAAGACCACGCCGGGCGCGGCGAGCCGGGTGGCGGCGTGCAGCAGCTGCAGGAGCGAGTGCCCCTCGGGCTGGTTCTGGCAGGTGGTGCCCAGGCGCTTCCACATGAACGGGACGGCGTCCATGCGAAAGACGTCGACCCCGCGGTTGGCCAGCCAGGTGATCTCGCCCAGCATCGCGAGGGCGACCTCGGGGTTGGTGTAGTCGAGGTCCCACTGGTAGGGCCAGAACGTCGTCCACACCCAGCCGCCGGCGCCGCCGCAGGCCTCGGGCACCCAGCTGAACGAGCCCGGCGCCCGGTCGGGGAACACCTCCGGGATGGTGGCGTCGTAGGCGTCGGGCATCGCCCGGTCGGGGAAGGCGGTGTAGAAGCCGGCGTAGGCCGGGTCCCCGGCCAGCCAGCCCTGCGCCCACGGGTGCTCGCGCGCGGTGTGGTTGAGCACCAGGTCGATGCACAGGCTCATGCCGCGCTCGTGCAGGGCGCCGGCCACGGCCTCCAGGTCGGCCATCGTCCCCAGCCGCGGGTCGACCGAGCGGTAGTCGGCGACCGCGTACCCGCCGTCGTTCTCCCCCTCGCGCGGCCGCAGCAGCGGCATGAGGTGCAGGTAGGTGGTGCCCAGCTCGGCGAGGTGGTCGAGGTGGTCGGGCAGCCGGCCGAGCGTGCCGCAGAACCGGTCGACGTAGCAGACGTAGCCCTGCATCCGCGCCCGCTGGTACCAGGCGGGGTCGATCTCCCGGCGGCGGTCCAGCCGGCGCAGCGCCCCGGGCCGCTCCCGGGCCGCCGCCAGCGCCGCCCGCAGGACCCGCTCGAACAGGGCGTCGGCCCGCTCGCCGTAGAGGACGGCCAGCGGCTCGTGCAGGTCGTGCAGGGCGAGGTCGGCGCGGGCGAGGAAGGCGTCGGCCTCCTCCTCGCCGAGCGCGGCGCCGGCGTCGGCGGCCAGCACCGGTCGCAGCCGCTGCCACGCCTGCGACGCCGCCTCGCGACGCGCGGCCGCCGAGACCGTCACCGCGCCAGTATCACGGCCCCGCCCCCGCGGCGCCCGCCGCGACCGGCGCACCGGCGGCGGTCCCGGCGAGGCGGTGGCGCGCCAGCTTGCCGGCCGGGGACCGCGGCAGCGCGTCGACGACCACCACCTCGCGCAGCCGCTTGTGCGGCGACACCTGCCCGGCCACCCGGTCGGCGAGCGCGACCGGGTCCAGCGGACCGCGCGGCACGACGTGCGCGACGGGAACCTCTCCGTGCACGGCGTCCGGCCGCCCCGTGACCGCGGCGTCGGCGACCGCCGGGTGGGTGAGGAGCAGCTCCTCCAGCTCCGCGGGGGCGACCTGCCGGGCGTCGACCTTGATCAGGTCCTTGAGCCGGTCCACCACGTGCAGGTCCCCGGCCGCGTCGACCCAGCCGAGGTCGCCGGTGCGCAGCCACCCGTCCGCGGTGAGCAGCTCCGCGGTGGCCGCGGGGTCCCCGCGGTAGCCGGGGGTGACCCCCGGCCCCTGCACCCAGAGCTCGCCGCGCTGCCCCGGTCCGAGGTCCGCGCCGGTCACCGGGTCGACGACCCGCAGCCGGTTGCCCGGTGCAAGCCGGCCCACGGAACCGGGCGGCGTGCCGCGGTCCCGGTCGGGCACGGGGATGGCCACGCTGGTCTCCGTCATCCCGTACCCCTGGGCCAGCACGACCCCCGGGAACCGCCGGGCGGCGCGCTCCTGCAGCGCGGCCGGGACGGGGGCACCCCCCGCGGCGAGGAACTCGACGGAGGAGAGGTCGTGGCGGTCGACCTGCGGGGCGGAGGCCAGTGCCGCCAGCAGCGGCGGCGGGACGGCGAGGACGGTGACGCGCGCGCCCTCCACGGCCTCCAGGACGGCCGGCAGGGAGGGCCGCGGCAGCGGGACGACGGCCGCACCGCGGACCAGCGGGGCGGCGAGCGTGACGACCAGGCCCATCACGTGCGGGAAGGGGGCGAGCGCCAGCACGACGTCCCGGTCGGTGAGCCGGAGCCCCCCGGCGATCTGCAGCGCGCCGGCGGTGAGGTTGCGGTGCGTGAGGACGACGGCCTTCGGCGGCCCGCTGGTGCCGCTCGACATCGGCAGCGCGGCGACGTCGTCCGGCCCCGGCTCCGGCGGCAGCGCACCGCGCGCGGCCGGCGGCTCGGCGTCCAGCGGGAGGACCCCGCCCACCCCGGTGCCCTCGGCCAGGGACCGCGCCCGCGGGACGAGTGCCGGGTCGGCGACGACGAGGGCGGCCCCGGTGCGCTCGAGCTGGTGGCGGACCTCGCGGTCGGCCGCCTGCGGCGGGACGCCGGTGACCGCGGCCCCCACCCGCTGGGTGGCGAGGGCCACCTCCACCCACCGGGCCGAGTTGGGCGCCCACAGCGCCAGCACGTCACCCCGCCCCAGGCCGAGGCGGGACAGCAGTGCCGCCCACCGCGCGGTGCGCTCCCCGAGCCCGGCACGGGTGGCCAGCACCTCCCCTGCCGGGGAGAGCAGGGCCGGCGCCTCCGGCCGGCGGGCCGCTGCACCGGCCACCAGGCCCGGCAGCGAGCGGTCCGGGGGTGGCAGGTCGTCGTACGGGCTGGTCCACACGGTCCACCTCCGAAGGAAAGCTTTACACGTGTCAAAGCGTCCTCGGGGCTATGACACGTGTCAAGGAGAGTGGGACGATGGTCCCGTGGCGACGACGGAGCTGTCGGGCCCGACCCGGGCGCGGATACTCACCGCGGCCTGGGACCGGGTCCACCGGGAGGGGCTCGAGGCGCTGACCCTCCAGTCGGTCGCCCGTGACGCCGGGGTCTCCCGCCAGCTCCTGTACTTCCACTTCGGGAACCGGGCCGGCCTGCTCCTCGCGCTGACGCGGCACCACGACCGGACCAGCGGCCTGCCCGCCCGGCTCGCCGCGGCCGCGAGGCTGCCGCCGGTCGAGGGGTACGTCGCCGTGATCCGCGCCTGGCTGGCCTACCTGCCCGACGTCCTGCCGGTGGCCCGGGCGCTCGAGGCGGCACTCGTCACGGGCGAGGCGGGGGGTGAGGCCTGGCGCGACCGCATGGGGGAGCTCCGCGAGGTGCTGCGGGTCGCGGTGGCACGGCTGGCCGACGCCGACCGGCTGGACCCCGCCTGGACCGTCGACGAGGCCACCGACTGGACGTGGGTGCGGGTGCAGCCCTCGGCCTACGCCCACCTGGTCGGCGAGCGCGGCTGGTCGGGTGCCGACCACGTCGACCGCACGGTGCGCTCGCTGCTGGCGGACCTCGTGCCCACTGCGTGTTCGCCGTCGGCGTGACCGGCAGCACGGTGGACCGCAGGGGCGTTCACTGGAGGCTGTAATCGTGTAATCAGGAGGTCGCCGTGACCGTTCCCCCGGTGTCCGACGCCGCCGCGCTGGACGCCTACTCCCGCGTCGTCACCGCCGTCGCGGCCGAGCTGACCCCGCACGTCGCCGCCCTGCAGGTCGCGGGCCCGGGTGGGCGCGGGGGCGCGGGCTCGGCCGTCGTCGTCCCCGGGGAGCGGCTGCTGCTCACCAACGCCCACGTCGTCGGTCGGGCGCGCCGCGGCCGGGCCGTGTTCGCCGACGGCAGCGAGAGCGACGTCGACGTGGTCGGCGCCGACCCCCTCTCCGACCTCGCGGTGGCCCGCGCCCGGGAGGCGACGCCCGCGCCGGCGGTGCTCGGCGACGCCGCCGGGCTGCGGGTCGGCCAGCTGGTCGTCGCGGTCGGCAACCCCCTCGGCCTGGCCGGGTCGGTGACCGCGGGGGTGGTCAGCGGGCTCGGCCGCTCGCTGCCCACCCGCGACGGCCGCACCGCGCGCGTGGTCGAGGACGTCATCCAGACCGACGCGGCGCTCAACCCGGGCAACTCCGGCGGGGCGCTCGCCGACGCCGCCGGCCGGGTCGTCGGCGTCAACACCGCCGTCGCCGGGTGGGGGCTGGGCCTGGCGGTGCCGGTCAACGACACGACCCGGCGGATCGTCGACGCGCTGGTGCGCGACGGCCGGGTCCGGCGCGCCTTCCTCGGGCTGGTCAGCACCCCGGCGCCCCTGCCCGCCCCGCTGGCCGAGCGCACCGGGCGGCGCCGCGGGCTGCGGGTGGTCGACGTGGTGCCCGGCTCCCCGGCGGACCGGGCCGGGCTCAAGGCCGGCGACCTGGTGCTGGAGGCCGCGCGGGCACCGGTCGCGGAGGCGCAGAGCCTGCAGCGGCTGCTGTTCGCCGAGGCGATCGGGCAGCCGCTGCCGGTGACCGTGCACCGGCACGGCGCGATGGTCGACGTCATCGCCGTCCCCACCGAGCTCACCGGCGGGTGACGAAGCCGAGCACCGCGTCGTTCACGAAGGCGGGGGCGTCCTCGTGGACGAGGTGCGACGCGCCCGGTACCACCACCTGCTCGACGTCGGGCAGCAGATCGGCGAGCCACTCGCTGAGCGCGCGCACGACCGTGGGGCTGCGCTCGCCGGTGAGCAGCAGGGTCGGCACGCGCACGTCGCGGACCTGCGACTCGGCCAGCGGCGGGAACCCCGCGCGGAACTCGGCCTGCAGCTCGGCCGCGCTGTCGCGCATCTGCTGTCGGCGCTGCGGGGTCAGCCGGGCCAGGGCCTGCCGGCCCAGCACGCCGCGGGCGAAGATCCGCAGCGCGCGTTGGACGTCCCCGCGCCCGTAGGCCCAGGCCATCGGGGCGGAGGTGCGCAGCCCGAACGCGAGCACGGCCAGCGTCGCGCGCGGCCGGCGGCGCAGGGCGCGCGCCAGGACGGCCGGCTGCGGCCGGGCTCCGGAGCCGAGCACGAGCGGTAGCAGCGGCGGCTCCTCGAGCACCAGGCTGTGGACGACGTGGGGGTACCGCAGCGCGGTCAGCAGGCAGATGAACGCGCCCCAGGAGTTGCCGACCAGGTGCGCCGGTGCGGCACCCAGGGCGCGCAGGAGCGCGACGAGGTCGTCGACGTGCACCGGCATCGGGTCCGCAGCGCCGGGGGCGATCGCCTCGTTGGGGCGGGCGTAGCGCGGCTGTAGGCGATCGCCCGGTGTCGCGCGCCGATCGGCTCGAGTTGGGCGGCCCAGGTGCGCAGGTCTCCGAGGCCACCGTGCACGAGGACCACCGGCTCGCCGGTGCCCACCTCCCGGTAGGCCAGCGACACCCCGTTGACCGTCACGTGCTGCAGCGCCCCGAACCCGCTGCCACGATCCTCGGTGACTGCCATGCCACGCTCCTCGATCTCCGCGCCACCACCTCGCCGGCCGCCCGGCAGGCGGGGCCACCGGCGAGGAGCGGGCGCCGACCTCCCGGTCAGGCCGACGACGCGGCGGCCATCGCCTCCAGCGCGATCGGGGGCGGGGCGGAGAAGTCGAAGGCGCGCAGCAGCACCGCGTGCGGCACGCCCATCGCCCGGCCCTGCAGCGCGGTGATCCCGGTGATCATCAGCCGCGGCGGCGGGTGCCCGGGGATGCCGGCCAGGTACTCACCGTGCGCCTCCAGCGAGGCGATGCCGCGCTCCAGCGGCTCGCCGCTGACGTCCACCCCGTGCGTGGGCCGCGGGTCACCGCCGACGAGCAGCCACCGGGCCGCGTGCGGCTCCAGGCCCTCGTCGAGGAGCTCGGGGAACACCCAGCGGTTGCCGGCGTCCCGGACCGCGTCGAGGGCGGCCAGCCCGGCGACCCGGTGGTCGGCCTGGTTGAGGCCGGCCGCGAACTCGACGTCCCACGACCCGATGAGGACGGCGTCGGGCCGGGAGCCGCGGATCACCCGCGCGATGTCCCGGCGCAGCCCCAGCCCGTACTCCAGCACCCCGTCGGGGTGGTCGAGGAAGACCACCTCGGAGACGCCGACCGCCTCGGCGGCGCGCAGCTGCTCCCGGGTGCGCAGCTCGCGGGTCCGGTCGGGCGGGCATGCGTCCATGCCCGCCTCGCCGCGGCTGAGGAGGAGGTAGGACACGTCGATGCCGCGGGCGGTCCACGCGGCGACGGCCGAGGAGGTCCCGTACTCCACGTCGTCCGGGTGCGCCACGACGCAGAGCACGCGGGAGAAGGCGTCGTCGGGGAACGGCGGGACGCGCACGGCGGCCGCTCCGGGCAGGGACATGGCGGCAGGGTAGGGGCCGCCCGGCTCGAGGACGGGCCCCCGCTGCGCCGGGCGGGGATACCCGCCCCCGTCCCCGGGCGTCGCGACCGGGCGCAGCCGCCGGGTGACCCGGAGGGACAGGGCCGGGCGTCACCCGTTCGGGCAGGGGGCGGTGACGCCGCGCTACGGGCGGTCCCCCGCCCGGCCGATGCTCCCGCCGTGCACGGAGGACGGACGGGCGCTGCCGCGCTGCTGGCGCTGCTCTACGGGGTGAGCGCGGCGCTGTGCGCGATCGGCGCGCTGACCCCGATGTCCACCCGCACCCCCGTGCCGCTGCTGTGGGCCCTCGCCGCCACCGGCGCGGCCGGCGCCGGGCTGCTGTGGCTGCGCCGCGACCGGCTGGGCCCGGCGGCGGTGCACGCCGCCGTGCTGCTCATGTCGGCGCTGGTCGGGCTGCTCGCCTGGCGGTCGGCCACCGCCGCGGGCGTCGTGGGTCTCGGCCCGGCCATGGTGACCCTCGGGGTGTTCACCGCCCACTTCCTCCCCCGGCGCACGGCCCGGCTGCACGTCGCCGTCCTGCTGGTCCTCGCCGGCGCCGGGGCGCTGGCCGCCGAGCCCACCGGCTTCCTGCCGGCCTGGCTGACCACGTCGGTCACCGTCGTGGCGCTCACCGAGGTGCAGGCCCGCATGGCCGCCGAGCTGCACCGGGCCGCCGGCACCGACCCGCTCACCGGGCTGGCCAACCGCCGCGCCTGGGAGGCCGAGACCGGGCGCGGGCTGGCCCACGCTGCCCGCACCGGCGAGCCGCTGACCGTCGCGGTGCTCGACCTCGACGGCTTCAAGGCGGTCAACGACACGGAGGGCCACGGCGCCGGGGACGCCCTGCTGCGCGACCTCGCCCGCCGGTGGAGCGCCGAGCTGCGACGGGCCGACCTGCTCGGCCGGCACGGCGGCGACGAGTTCGTGCTGTGCCTGCCCGACACCGACGAGGGCCGCGCCCGCGACCTCCTGGTCCGGCTGCGGAGCAGCCACCCGGCCCCCTGGTCGGCCGGCACGGCCACCGCACGACCCGGCGACTCGCTCGACGAGCTGCTGCGGCGGGCCGACGCCGACCTCTACCGGCACAAGCGCAGCCGCACCACCGGGGGACCGCGGTAGGAGCACCCGCCGGACGCCGCGGGCCCGGCCGGCTCAGCCTCGATCCACCGTCGATCTTGGTGGAGTCCGCGAGCGCCTGATCTGATCTTGGTTGGCTGGCGTGGCCGTGGGTGAGCCGCCGGTCTGTCCGGCTCTTCCACTGTCGGTCTCCGTCGGGCCCGG
>NZ_QVQH01000046.1 GCF_003428645.1 Geodermatophilus marinus
CCGCCACGGCCGGCTTCCGCCGGATCGTCGTCACCGAGCCCGAGCACCCCTGGGTCGCCGCCTGGTGGCCGGCCGGGCACGGCCTGGGCTACGAGCACGGCTTCACCCACCAGGTCGTCGACCTGGTGCGCGCCATCGCCGCCGGGGAGGACCCCGCGCCGTCCTTCGCCGACGGGCTGCAGGTGCAGCGGGTGCTCGACGCGGTCGAGCGCAGCGCGGCGGACCGCTCGACCTGGACCGACATCCCCGCCTGAGAAAGGACCCCGTCCTCCTCACCCCTCGCAAGCTCGGGGCGAGCCTCGGGACGGGGCCACCGGACCACCGTGAACGAAGGAGTGCACCATGCCCCGTCCCGTCACGCTGTTCACCGGCCAGTGGGCCGACCTGCCGTTCGAGGAGGTGTGCCGGCTGGCCTCCGGGTGGGGCTACGACGGCCTGGAGATCGCCTGCTGGGGCGACCACCTCGACGTCGAGCGCGCCGCGACCGACGACGCCTACGTCGCCGAGCGCCTGGCGCTGCTCAAGCGGTACGGCCTGGACGTGTGGACCATCTCCAACCACCTCAACGGCCAGGCCGTCTGCGACGACCCGATCGACGAGCGGCACCGCGGCATGGTGCACCCGCGCGTCTGGGGCGACGGCGACCCCGAGGGCGTGCGCCGGCGGGCGGCCGAGGAGATGAAGACCACCGCCCGCGCCGCGGCGAAGCTCGGGGTGCAGACCGTCGTCGGGTTCACCGGCAGCAAGATCTGGAAGACCGTGGCCATGTTCCCGCCGGTGCCCGAGTCGATGATCGACGACGGCTACGCCGACTTCGCCGCCCGGTGGAACCCGATCCTCGACGTCTTCGACGAGGTCGGCGTGCGGTTCGCCCACGAGGTGCACCCGAGCGAGATCGCCTACGACTACTGGACGACGGTCCGCGCGCTGGAGGCGATCGGGCACCGCGAGGCCTTCGGGCTGAACTGGGACCCGTCGCACTTCGTGTGGCAGGACCTCGACCCGGTCGGCTTCCTGTGGGACTTCAAGGACCGGATCTACCACGTGGACTGCAAGGACGCGAAGAAGCAGGTCGGCAACGGCCGCAACGGCCGGATGGGCTCGCACCTGCCCTGGGCCGACCCGCGGCGCGGCTGGGACTTCGTCTCCACCGGCCACGGCGACGTGCCGTGGGAGGCCTGCTTCCGGATGCTGAACACCATCGGCTACGACGGGCCGATCTCGGTGGAGTGGGAGGACGCCGGCATGGACCGGCTGGTCGGGGCGCCGGAGGCGCTGGCCTTCGTCCGCCGGCTGGCCTTCGACCCGCCGTCGGCCGCCTTCGACGCCGCCTTCGCCAGCGGTAACTGACTGCGCTCACTCACGAGAAGAGAAGAAACCCATGGGTCCGCTCGACGACCAAGTGGTGCGCGCCGACTCGCTCACCGCCACCCCCGACGGCCTCGACATCGCCGTCTACTCGCACTGGTACCGCGCGCTGCCGCTGCCCTCCCTGGTGAGGGCCGACCTGACCGTCGACGGCGAGCAGATCGACACCTCGACCCTCTCGGTGACGGTCAACGGCCACCGGTACGCCTTCGCCGAGCTGGCGGGGAAGGGGGACGAGTACTGGTTCACCACCGACCCGGTGGTGCTGCACGTGCCGGTGGGCACGGCGCCGGGCCGTGAACACCGGGTGCAGCTGCTGCTCGGGCTGTCGATCCCCTACATCCTCACCGGTCCGGACCGGGTGCCACTGGTGGCACCGAGCCGGACCGACAAGACCCTCACCGCCACGGGAGGCTGACGTGACCGACACCGCCCCTGGGCTGCCACGCCTGGGCACGACCCTGTTCAGCCTGTCCCTGGAGCAGCGCAAGCCAGGCCGCGACTTCGCCTCGCTGGTCGCCGAGGTCGCCGCCCGCGACCTCGGCCCCGGGCTGGAGATGGTCGCCTTCCAGAACCTGCGCGGCTGGCCGCTGCTCTCCGACGAGCAGGTCCGCGAGGTCCGCTCGGTGATCGACGAATCCGGGCTGACGCCGTCCTGCCTCGCGATCAACAACGACCTCGGGCTCTACCCCGACCGGCTGCTCTCGGATGATGAGTCCTACGAGTACGTCGCCGTCCAGGTGCGTGGCGCGGCTGCGCTCGGGTTCCCGGTCACCCGGGTCGGCGTCGAGACCACCCCGGTGATCCTCGAGCGGCTGCTGCCGCTGGCCGATCAGCTGCAGGTCAAGGTGGGCGTGGAGATCCATGCGCCGCTCACCATCGAGGCCCCGCCCGTGGCCGCGTTGAAGGAGCTGTTCACCCGCCTGGACACGCCGTGGCTGGGCTTCATCCCCGACATGAGCTCGAGCATGCGGGCGATCCCCGGGGCCGTCGACGACGCCCACCGTGCCGCCGGCATCGCCCCGGAGCTCACCGCGCTCGCCAAGGGGCTGTGGGCGGAGCCCGGCCCGACCATGGCCAAGTTCCCCGAGCTGGAGCGGCGAGCCGCCGAAGCGGGGGCGACCCCGGCCCAGGTCGGCAACCTCCAGATGTTGTTCACCATGCACGGGCGGATGGCGCCCGAACGGTGGGCAGACTTCTTCCCGCACGTGGTGCACGTGCACGGCAAGTTCTACGGGATCGAGGACGGCCCCGACGGCCTCACCGACCCGTCCATCGACTGGCCCGCGGTCGCTCGCGTGCTGGTCGACCAGCACTACACCGGCTTCATCTCCAGCGAGTACGAGGCGCACGCCTACAGCGACCGGTACAGCGCGTTCGACCAGGTCCGTGCGCAGCACGACATGCTGAGGACGCTCCTCGAGCAGCAGCCGGCGGTGGCGCGATGAGCGGCGGGTCCGATGGCGTCGTCGACGTGGTCGTCATCGGCTCCGGTCCGGTCGGGACGGCGGTCGCCCGTGAGCTGGCCGACCGCGACCTGGCGCTGCGGGTGCTCGTGCTCGAGGCCGGGCAGGCGCTCGGCGACCCGGCCGGCGGGCACGTGAAGAACATCGCCGACGCCAAGGAGCGCGACCGGGTGCTCGCGGGCCTGGCCACCGGCCCCGAACCGCTGCCCGGCGGCACGCCCGCCCGCCCCGGCACCGTCCTCGTCGGCGCACCGGACATGCCGAACGCGGCCATGTCCACGAACGTCGGTGGGATGGGCGCGCACTGGACGGCGGCCTGCCCGCGGCCGGTGGACGACGAGGTGCCCGACTGCATCGACCCGGCCGTACTGGACGAGGCGTTGACCCGTGCGGAAGAACTCCTCGCGGTCACGACGCACGCCTTCGACCGCGCGCCGCTGACCGGCGCCGTGCAGACGGTGCTCGGCCAGTTGTTCGACGGGCCACACCGCCGTCCGGTCGGCGCCATGCCGGTCGCGGTGACGGTGGGGGAGGACGGTGCACTGCACTGGACCGGCCCGGCCATCATCGCCGGAGATCTGTGGCAGCGGCCGAACGTCGAGCTGCGCACCGGCACGCTGGCCCGGCGGATCCTGCTCGACGGCGACCGGGCGACCGGCGTCGAGGTGGTCGACCTGGCCTCCGGCGAGCGATCGGCGATCGAGGCCCGGGCGGTCGTCATCGCCGCCGACGCGTTCCGGACGCCGCAGCTGCTGCACGCCTCAGGCGTGCGGCCGGCTGCGCTCGGCCGGTACCTCACCGAGCACCCGCAGGTCATGGCCGCGTCGCTGCTGGACGAGAAGTACGTGCCCGAGGGCGCCCTGGTCGACGTCGACCTGCCGCGCTCGTCGGCTGCGGCTCCCGGCGGCGGCGCGATCGTGCCCGTGTCCGGGGTCTCGTGGGTGCCCTACGCCGCCGACCGCCCGTTCCACGGCCAGGTCATGCAGATGGACGCCTCGCCGATGCCGCTCGACCCGGGCACCACGGTCCGGCCCGGCCAGGTCGTCGGTCTCGGCTGGTTCTGCAAGAAGGAGCTCTCGCCGGACAACCGGGTCTGGCTCGACGACGACGCCGTCGACGAGCACGGTCTTCCGGCGATCCGGATCGACTACACGCTGAGCGACGCGGACCAGGCGGCCATCGAGGCGGCGAAGGCCGAGATCGCCGCGGCGGCCGCAGCGCTCGGCCGGCCGCTCGGCGAGCCGTTCGTCATGCCCTCCGGAAGCTCGCTGCACTACCTCGGCACCACCCGGATGGGCACGGCGGACGACGGCACCAGCGTCTGCGACCCGACCGGGCGCGTCTGGGGCACCGCGAACCTCTACGTCGGCGGCAACAACGTCGTCCCGACCGCGACCGCGTGCAACCCGACCCTCACCGCGGTCGCGATCGGTGTCCTCACCGCCCGGACCCTGGCCGCGTCGCTGGCCACCCTCGACGTCTCCGAAGGAGCGCACCCATGAA
This sequence comes from Geodermatophilus marinus, assembly GCF_003428645.1. Classification (GTDB taxonomy): domain Bacteria; phylum Actinomycetota; class Actinomycetes; order Mycobacteriales; family Geodermatophilaceae; genus Geodermatophilus. The sequence goes on from NZ_QVQH01000046.1 coordinate 4,338, forward strand.
CCCCCGAGTCCTGGTCGTCGGCAGCGGGCCCACCGGCGCCACCTACGCCCGGCTGCTCCTCGAGCAGGTTCCCGACGTCGACGTGCTGATGGTCGAGGCGGGGCCGACCGTCACCCGTCCACCGGGGATGAACGTGAAGAACGTCCCGGACCCCGACGAGCAGGCCGCAGCGCGACTGGCATCGCAGGGTCGGTCCGCACAGAGCGGCGTCTCGGGCATCCCGGGCGGGGTGGTCGTCGAGGGCACCATCACCGCCCGGCAGGGCACGCACCTCATCGGCCGCGCCGCCGATGGCTCGCCGGGGATGCCCGCGGCCGCCGGTGCCACCTGCGTCGGAGGGCAGGGTGTGCACTGGACGTGCGCCACACCTGCTCCCACGGGCCCCGAGCGCATGCCGTTCATCGCCGACGAGGACTGGGGGGAGCACCTCGCCGTCGCCGAGGACCTGCTCCACGTTCACCGCCCGTCCTTCGATGGCGCACCGCAGGCGCAGGCCATCCTGGACCGGATCCGGAACGAGTTCGCGCCGGACGGCATCACGGTGCGGCCGCTGCCGGTCGCCGCCGATCCACGGGAGGACGGCTCCCTGCGGTGGAGCGGCACCGACGTCGTCCTGGGGTCGCTGGCCGACGGCGCGCACGCCGACCGGTTCACGCTGCGGGCGCAGACGCTGTGCATCCGGGTGCTCCGGGAGGGCGGCCGAGCCGTCGGCGCCGTCCTACGCGACCAGCGCACGGGCGCCGAGGAGGAGGTGCGGGCCGATGCCGTGGTCCTCGCTGCCGACGCGCTGCGGACGCCGCAGCTGCTGTGGGCCTCCGGCATCCGGCCCGAGGCGCTCGGGCGGTACCTCACCGAGCACCCGCTGCTGTTCGGCGTCGTGGCCGTGCGGCCCGACGTCCTGTCGCCACGAGACGACGCCGGCCCGGTCGACCCGATCCGGGCCATTGTGGCGATCCCGTTCGACGAGGAACGCCACCCGTACTCCGCGCAGATGATGTACAGCCCGGTGTCGCCGGTGCCGCTGCCCGAAGGCAGCCGCTTCCGTGACAACGCTGCCGGCTACGTCGGCATGGGATGGGGGATCCGCAAGCGGCCGCGGCCGGAGGACCGGCTGACGTTCGTCGACGACGAGCCCGACGAGAACGGATTGCCCGGCATCCGGATCGCCTACGAGCTCACCGACGTCGAGGAAGCGGACTTCGAACGGGCCCGCAAGCACCAGGCGCGGGCAGCAGCGGCGCTCGGCGAGTTCGTCGACGGGATGCCCAGGGTCATGCCGGCGGGCAGCTCGCTGCACTACATGGGGACCGTCCGCATGGGGGAGGCCGACGACGGCACCAGCGTCTGCGACTCGTTCTCGCGGGTGTGGGGCGTACCGGGCCTGGTCCTGGCGGGCAACGGCCTGATCCCGACGGCCAACTCGATGAACCCCACGCTGACCAGCGTCGCTCTCGCCGTGCGTGGCGCGACGGAGCTGGCCGCCGAGCTCGCGAAGGAGGCATGACCGTGCTAGACCACCCGATCATCCAGGGCCGCGGCTTCCGCAACGTCGAGGACGCCGGGCAGGTCACCGGGTTCTCCTTCCAGCTGCGCAACCCGAACTACCGGGGTGGTGCGGCCAGCCTGCTCGACGGCATCGAGGTCGTCGTCGACGGGGAGCGCATCCCCGACCACGTCCCGCTGTGGACGCTGCAGGGCCGCACGCTCACCGTCGAGCAGCTGCGGATGTCGACCGACGTGCGGTGGCAGCTCGACGAACCTGCGACGATCACCGTCCCCAAGCCGGGAGGGCTCGCGCCGGGCGTCCACTCGCTGGAGGTGACGGTCCACCTCCGGCGCTCGTATTTCCCGCCGCCGATCGCCCGGTCGCAGCTCACCGCGGCCCGGAAGCTCGTCCTGGTACCGCCGGCCCAGGACGGCGGGATCCGCTACGGCGTCTCGACCTACAGCTACACCGGCGACATCTACACCGTCATGACGCTGGAGGACGTCCTGGCCGATGTCGCCGATCTGGGTGCCTCCGGCATCGAGATCCTCGGCGAGGGCAATGTGCCGAGCTACCCGGCGCCGGACGCGGCCTGGGTCGACTCCTGGCACCGGTTGCTGGAGAGGTACCGGCTGACCGCGACCAACTTCGGGTCGTGGGTGGACACCACCCGGTGGCACGACCGCGACCTCACCGTCGAGGAGGGCGCCGAGCAGCTCCGGCTCGACCTGCGGCTGGCCAAGGAGCTCGGCTTCACGTCGATGCGGCCGAAGTTCGGCGTCGTCTCCTGGGACCTGGATCCACACCCGATCTGGAAGGGTGCGGTGGAGCGCTCGCTCGATCTGGCCGCGGAGCTCGACGTCGTCATCTGCCCCGAGATCCACGCCCCGACGCCGATCAAGCACCCGGTCACCCAGGCGTACATCGACTTCATCGCGCGGACGGGCACCGAGCACTTCAAGCTGCTGATCGACACAGGCATCTTCCAGACCGCGCCGGTGCTGGAGAACGCCGAGGACCTCGGTACCGACGACGAGGACGAGATCCCGCCTCCGCTGCGTGCCCTGGCCGTGCCGATGGCCGACCTCGTCGAGGTGCTGCCGCACACCCATTTCATCCAGGCCAAGTTCTTCGAGATCGACGACCGGCTCCAGGATCTGCACGTCCCGTGGGCCGACATTGTCCCCACGCTGGAGCGAGCCGGCTGGACCGGTTGGCTGTCCAGCGAGTACGAGGGCCGCCGCGAGCCCTACCGGGGCAGCGACCAGGTCCGCCGCCAGCACGCGCTCATCCGCACTCTCGCCCGGAAGGAAGCACAGTGACCCTCGAGACGACCACCAGCCTGGAGGCGCTCGCCGAGCGGTTCGCCGCCGTCGAGGAGGAACTCGCGACCGCCAAGCGCCTGGCCGAGCGCGGCGCCGTCGACAACGTCTTCAACCGCTACATGCACTACCACAACGCCTACGAGGACGAGCGCATCATCGACGAGCTGTGGGCCAAGCCCGGGACCCCGGACATGTGGGCCCGGTACAACAACGTCGGTCTGTACACCTCGTACGAATCGGTGACCGCCTACCACCGGGGGCGGCCGCGTCCCGTGGGCAAACTGCTCTTCCATTACACGAGCACGCCGGTCATCGAGGTCGGTGCGGACGGTGAGACGGCCAAGGGCATCTGGATCATGGCCGGGCTGGAGTCGGGCCTGATGGATCCCGAGGTCGCGAAGGACGCTCCCCCCTGGGTGTTCTCCGGTGGCGAGGTGGAAGGTCAGCCCGTCTGGGCGCACTGGGTCTGGTGCAAGTACGGCGTGGACTTCATCAAGCAGGACGGCGAGTGGCGGATCTGGCACTTCCGCTGCTACGAGGTGGCCCGGGCCCCGTTCAACCGCGACTGGATCTCCTTCGCGAAGGACAACCAGGAGAGCCACGATTCGCAGCTCGCCTGGTTCGGCGACGACGGCGTGCCGGTGTTCCTCCCGCCGGTCGACGAGCCGATCACCACGACGAACTACTACCCGTACGCGAACGACAGGGTGCAGGTGCTCGAGCCGGAGCCGCCGGCGCCGTACGAGCGCTTCGAGGACACCTTCCGCTGATGCACGACGCCCTGGCCGCGGCGGCGCCGGTCGAGGCGCCGCCGCGGCGATCGGGTGCGCTCCTCGCCGTGGCGTGCGCAACCCAGTTCATCTGCGTGCTCGACGCCGGGATCGTCAACGTCGCGTTGCCCCCGCTCCAGGAGAGCCTCGGCCTGTCGGCCACCGGGCTGCAGTGGGTGGTGAGCAGCTACACGCTCACCTTCGCCGGTTTCCTGCTGCTCGGCGGCCGGCTCGGGGACCTGTGGGGCCGCCGGCGCACCTTCGTCGCCGGCCTGCTGGTCTTCGCCGTCGCCAGCCTGGCGGCTGGGCTGGCCGAGGAGGGCTGGCACGTCGTCGCTGCGCGGTTCGTGCAGGGCGTCGGCGGCGCCGTCCTCGCTCCCACGGCGCTGAGCCTCATCACCACCGGCTTCCCCCAGCCGCGCGCGAAGGCGAAGGCGCTGAGCCTGCTGACCGCCGCCGCCGCGTCCGGCGGCGCGCTCGGCGCTGTCATCGGAGGGCTGCTCACCGGGCTGCTCAGCTGGCGGTGGGTGTTCTTCGTCAACGTGCCGCTGTGCGCGCTGCTGCTGCTGGCAGCGGTGTGGGCGCTGCCAGCCCGCCCGCCGCGACGCGCTCGCGGCACGTTGGACCTGCCCGGGTCGATATCGGTCACTGCCGGTACCGCGGCACTGGTGGGGGCGGTGATCCTGGGGGAGGAGCGCGGCTTCGCATCGGCGGAGACCCTCCTCTGCGCGGTGATGGCCGTCGTCGCCTTCGGCGTCTTCGTCCTGGTCGAGCGGCGGTCCGAGGAGCCCGTGGTCCCCCTGGACGTGTTCGGGATCCGACCGGTCACGGTCGCCAACGGTCTCAGTGCCCTGGTGAGCGGAGTCCTCCCGACGACCATGTTCTTCCTCGCGCTCTACCTGCAGCGCGTGCTCGGGATGGACCCGTTGCAGGCCGGGCTCGCGCTCACACCGGGAGCCGTGGGCATCGCACTGGGGGCGCGGGGTGCGTCGCGGTGGATGGCGGCCCTCGGGCCACGCGGCAGCTTCCTGCTGGGCACGCTCGTCTCGGCGGGGGCGCTCGCGTGGCTCTCCGGGATCGACGTCGACGGCCGGTACACGGCCGACGTGCTCGTCCCCCTGGTTCTCGCGATGGCCGGGTTCGGCGCCGCCGGCCTGCCGCTGACGGTCACGGCGATGTCCGGTCTGCCGCCGGAGCGCTCCGGCCTGGCCTCGGGGCTGCTGAACACCTCCCGCCAGGTGGGGAGCGCGGTGGGGCTGGCCGCCCTCGTGGCGGTCGCCAGCACCTGGGCGCCGGGCATGGGGCCGGAGCAGTCCGACGCCGCACTCACGGCGGGCTTCGGAGCGGGGTTCCTCGCCGGCGCGGGCGTCCTGGCCGTGGCAGCCCTGGCGGCCCTCGCCCTGCCCGGCAGGAAGGCGGTGGATCAGCCCGGTTGATGCTCGGTATCAGGCGAAAGCGTTGGTCAGCGTGACCGGCGCCACCGCAGAATGGTGCTGCTCGGACTGAGCAGAGACCTTTCTCCTCCCTCCCAGGGCCTAGCTGCCCCAGGCGGTCGACCGAACCGCCGCCGGGACACCCCTTCGGGGCCTCCGGTGAACCGTTCCGTCGTGCGTCGGCGACCGCCGGAGGGCGTGCAGCCGGCCACGCAGAGAGAAGGGATCCAGTCGTGGTCTGGACCAAGTGGTCGTACATGGACCACTGGGTGACGGAGACGCCGCAGGGGCCGCAGCCCCCGTCGTTCAACCGCGCCTACATGGACCGGTACGTCAAGCAGCTGTCCGCGCTCGGCTTCACGGGTTTCGACACTTTCTTCTTCTACCTCCCGCTCTACGCCGGCATGTACGGCGGCGTGCCCGGTTTCGAGCGGTTCCTGCAGGACAACGGCTTCGACAAGATCACCGGAATCTTCTCCGCCTATCCGTCGGCGACGAAGTACACCGCTCCGCACGTGCGGGAGACGCACGACCGGATCGTCGCCGACTGCACGAACACCCTGCGCATGTGCGAGGCGCTGACCGGCGTCGAGAACTTCATCGTGATGCCGACGTCCACCTACTACCAGACCGAGCCGGTTACCGACGACACGATCAAGGTCGTCGCCGACCTGTGGAACCGGGTCGGCAAGCTGACGCTCGAGCACGGCATGAAGACGACCTGCCACTTCGAGTTCTGGGGCGCGATCCGTACGCGTGCGCAGCTCGAGACCTTCTTCGAGTACACCGACCCGGAGTACGTGCACTTCTTCTGCGACACCGCGCAGCACACCATCGCCGGTGTCGACCCGGTCCAGCTGTTCCGCGACTACCGGGACCGCTGCACGGGGTTCCACTTCAAGGACACAAAGAACGTCGACGAGCACGAGGCCTACCGCACGCCCCCGGACCCGGAACTCATGGCGCCGCAGGTGACACGTTGGTTCTACGAGATGGGCGAGGGCGGCCTCGTCGACTTCCCCGGGCTCATGAAGGAGATCGTCGCCTCCGGGTACGACGGGTGGCTGACCGTCGAGCACGACAAGGCCGAGCTCGGCGGCGGCAGCTACGCCGAGGCCACCGCCGTCGCGAAGTGGTACATCGACAACGTCCTCGCCGGGGCCCAGGCCGCGGCCGAGGCCGAACTGGGGGTCGCACGATGAGGGACACCCTGCGCTGGGCGTACGCCCTCAACCAGTGGAACGTCCGGCTTGACGTCTTCGTCCGGCACGAGGACCAGCAGCGGGCGCTCAAGACCGTCTCCGCCTGCGGGTTCGACACCATCGAGCTGGCCTCGGGCACCGGCCGCTGGGACAACATCAGCCGGCCCGAGGTCATCCTGCTCAACCACGGCAGCCACGCGGGCTTCCTCGACTTCCTGCGCCGGGCGAGCGTGCAGGGCGTCTCCAGCATGTTCTGGGACCCCCAGGCGCCGGCGGAGGAGGAGGAAGGCTACGCGTTCCGGTCCACCGCGAACCCGGCCGATGCCGACGCGATCGTCGAGTGGTCGAAGCCCTTCGTCGACTTCGTCGCCGGGGTGGGCGCCGAGCAGCTCGTCGTCCGCCCGGTCGGCTCGGCCTGGATGACACCGCCGCTGGACGGCGACGGGATCAAGCGCATCGGCGACGTGTGGAACCGGATCGGCGAACTGACCTCGGCTTCCGGGGTGGGACTCGCCCTGCACTACGACTGCCTCGGCGCCGTGCACACGGCCGAGGAGCTCACGGCGCTCCTGGACGCGACGGACCCGGCCAGCGTCGGGCTGGCTCTGGACACCGCCGAGTTCACCGTCGGCGGCATCGACCCGGTGACCTACTACCGCGAGCACGCCGACCGGGTCACGCACATCCACCTCAAGGACACCCGCTACGCCGATACCGGCGACGAGTACCGGATGCCCGGTGCCGAGTCGACGATGCTCAAGGGCGGGGCCGGACGGCGCATCGAGCGCTGGTTCTACGAGCTCGGTACCGAAGGCGGCCTGGTCGACGTCCGGGCCTTCGTCGCGGCCCTCCGCGAGCACGAGTACTCGGGCTGGGTCGTCGTCGAGAGCGACCACGGCGGCAACCCGGCTGAACTGGCGATGCTCAACAGCTGGTACCTCCAGCACGAGCTCGGGATCCCGAAGTCATGAACCAGCAGAACATCAAGTGGTCCTACATGGACCACTGGCGCAGCAACGGGCCGTCAGGACCGGTCGACCAGTGGCACTCGCACAAGACGATGTCCGCCTTCCTGAAGCAGATCAAGGCCACCGGGTTCGACGCGATCGACACCTTCGACTTCCGCATCTGGCAGATGTACGGCGACTACGGCGGCCCCGCGAAGTACCAGGAGATGGTCCAGGACAACGGCTTGGAGCGGATCGTGAACACGTTCCACGCCGCCGACTACGACGTCCGCAACTACGCGCCGCACATCCCGGCGACGCACGAGTACATCCTCGAGGACTTCCGCGTCACTATGGGCCGCTGGTCGGAGATCCAGCTCGACAACATCATCGTGATGCCGGCGACGCTCTACTACGACATGGAGCCGGTCACCGAGGACAAGCTCAAGTACACCGCCGAGTGCTGGAACAAGGTCGGCGAGATCACCGCCGGCTTCGGGGTGAAGCTCACGTGCCACCACGAGTTCTTCTGCGGCATCCAGAGCGAGGCCGACATCGAGACGTTCTACAGCTACACCGACCCGCAGTACGTCTCGCTGTTCGTCGACACCGCGCAGCACTGCATCGCCGGCGTCGACCCGGTCGCGCTCTACAACCGGCACGCGCACCGGGTGAGCGGTTTCCACTTCAAGGACACCCGCAACGTCGCCACGGGCGACGACCACCGGCACCGCCCCGACTCCGAGATCATGGCGCCGACCACCGGCAAGTGGTTCTACGAGATGGGCACGGACCAGGGGCTCGTCGACTTCGCGGCGATGATGACCGCCGTCCGGGACAACGGATACCGAGGCTGGATCTCCGTGGAACACGACAAGGCCAACAAGGAGGGCGGCGACTACTCCGAGAGCACCGCCATTTCCCGCTGGTACGCCAAGAACGTTCTCGAGGAGATCTACCGGTGAACGGCGGCATCAGGTGGGGCTACGCGATCAACCAGTGGAAGCCGCAGTTCGACGACTTCGTCCGGCGCGAGCAGCACGAGCGCGCGCTCAAGACCATCTCGATCGCCGGCTTCGAGGGCGTCGAACTGACCTACGGCACCGGGCGGTGGGAGCCGCTGGGCAACCCGCAGCAGCTCGCGGCCAACTTCGGCTCGGTCACCGGGTTCGGCGAGTTCGTGCGCGGCTGCGCGCTCGATGCGGTCTCCAGCTGGTACTGGGACCCGGCCGAGCGCTCGATGGAGCACCTCACCGGGCCGCTGTCGCCGATGGCCGAAGACGACCTCCCGGCGATGGTGGAACGGGCCCGCGAACTCGCCGGAGCGCTCCCGGAGCTCGGCGGCTCGGTGCTGGTCGTGCGCCCGGTGCCGGGCGCCGGGGATGTAGAGCCGCTGGGCGACGACGCCCTCGGGCGGGTCGCCGCCTGCTGGGACGCGGTCGGTCGGGCCACGGCGGAGCACGGCGTCCGGACGGCGCTGCACGTGGACTTCCTCTCCGCGCTGCGCCGCGACCACGTCCCCGCGCTGCTCGACCGCACCGACCCCGCGGTCGTCGGCCTGGCGCTGGACACCGGTGAGCTGACCGCCGGTGGCATCGACCCGCTGACAGTGATCAGCGCCTACGGCGACCGCATCGCGCACGTCCAGTTCAAGGACGCGCTCGCCGTCGACGAGGCCGAGGAGTACCTGCAGCCGCACGCCCACTGGACCGTCCGCGTGCGCGGCGGAGCCCGGGAGATCCCACGCTGGTTCGCCGAGCCCGGCGCCGACGGCGGCCTGGTCGACTTCCCGGCCGTGACCCGAGCACTGGTCGAGGCGGGCTACTCGGGCTGGATCGTCGTCGAGAGCGACCAGAGCCCCCATCCGGCCGCCAGCGCGCTGCTGGCCGGTTACCTGGTGCAGCGCGAGCTGCGCCCCCTCATCGAGACGGAGAAGGAGGCCGCCGATGCCTGACATCGGGCAGCCCGTGCTCGGCGGCGATTGGTGGCCCACCACCCTCGAGCCGATGGTGCGTGAGATGTACGAGCAGCGGAAGGCGACCCTCTGATGGCCACCGGCGACACCGTCCTGACCGACGACAGCCTCATCCGGCGGCCCGAAGGCCTCGGCATCGCGCTGACCGTGCCCTGGTACCGCAGCCTCTGGCTGTCGAGCGTGAGCGACATCGCCGTCACGGTCGAGGGCCGCGCGATCCCGAAGGACGACCTGCGGGTCGAGCTGGGGGAGCGGACGTTCCGGGTCGACGAGCTGGCCGACCAGTGGGATGTGCTGTGGTTCATCCAGGACCGCCTGGTCGTGGTCGTGCCGCTCGACGAGCCGCCGGCCGCCGGCCGGCCGGTCGACGTCGAGGTGTCGGTCGAGCTGCGGCTGCCCTACATGCAGATCGCCCCGCAGAAGTACGTAACCAACCACGCGAGCAACCGCCGCTCGCTGGTCGCCCAGGAAGGAGCCGGCCGATGACCGCCACCGCCCCTGTACGCGAGGCGCAACCCGCCGTCCCCGGCAGCGACATCAAACTCGGCCTCACGCTCTACTCGCTGACCAGCGAGTGGGCGGCGGGTCGGTACGACCTGGCGGGCCTCCTCGACGTCGTCGAGCAGGCAGGCATCGGCCCCGGCATCGAGATCGTCGCGTCGCAGACGATCCGCACCTACCCGGCGGTCACCGGCGAGTTCGTCCGCGACTGGCGCGAGGCCTTCGACCGGCACGGGTTCGTGCCCAGCTCGTTCGGCTGCAACCTCGACATGGGCCGCCGCCGCGACCGCGACATGACCCTCGATGAGGAGTACGAGTTCACCGTCACCCAGTTCCGGAGCGCCTCGGCGCTCGGGTTCCCCTTGGTGCGCATCCAGAGCGCCAAGCCGGAGCTGATCCGCCGGCTGCTGCCGGTGGCCGAGGAGCTCGACCTGACGATGGCCTGGGAGCTGCACGCCCCGCTCGGCCCGAACTCGTCCAAGGTGCTGGAGATCCGCGAGACCTACGCCGAGCTCGACTCGCCTCGACTGGGCTTCGTCGCCGACTTCAGCGCGACCATGCACGCGATGTCGCCGACGATCCTGCGCAAGCTCGCGAAGATGGGCCTTGGGCGCGAGGAGCTCGATCGGCTCCAGGAGATCTGGGCCACCGACGCCGACATCAACGCCCGGCACGGCGAGTTCGTCGAGTACCTGCACTCGCGCGGCATCGCCCCGGAGAGCCTCGGCTCGTTCGCCCGCCTGGCGTTCAACATGCACGGCCACGTCGACCCGGCCGAATGGGCCGACATCATGCCGCAGATCAAGCACGTGCACGCCAAGTTCTACGACATCGACGAGCACGGCGACGAGCCTGCGATCGACTACCCGGCGATCGTCCGCGAGTTCGTGCGCGGCGGGTACGCCGGCTTCTTCTCGAGCGAGTGGGAGGGGCACGCGTTCGCCGACCTCGACGAGGCCGACCCGGTCGACCTCGTGCAGAAGCAGCACGACCTCATCCGCCGATCGCTCAGAGCAGCCCTCAGCGACGACTTCACCGACAAGGACGCCTGACATGTACCAGCTCTCAGCCAACATCGAACTGCTCTTCACCGAGGCCGGTCCCGACGCGGGCGACCGCGTTCGGGCGGCGGCCGCCGCGGGGTTCGACGCCGTCGAGATGTGGTTCTCCACCGACAAGGACCTCGACTCGCTCGGCAAGGCTCTGGCCGACACCGGCGTGCAGCTCACCTCGCTGCTCGCCGGCCCGCGGATGACCTACACCTACCCGGGCACTGATCTCGCGCCGTTCCACGAGGGACTGGACCTCGCCGTCGAGCACGCCCGTCAGCTCGGCTGCCCCCGCGTCGTGCTCGCTTCGGGGATGGGCTTCCCCGGCATGAGCCGGCAGAAGAACCACCGCTTCCTCGCCGACATGTTCGGCGAAGCGGTCGCACGGACTGACGGCTCGGGTGTCGAGCTCGTCCTGGAGCCGGTCAACTCGCGCGTGGACCACCCCGGTGCCCTCACCGACCGCACCGAGGACGCCGTGGACGTCGCCCGTTCCGTGGGCTCCGACCGGTTCGGCATCCTGTACGACCTCTACCACTCGATCGTCCAGGGCGAGGACCCGGCGACCGAACTGGCCAACGCGTCGGGCTTCGTGAAGTACGTGCAGCTCGCCGACGCCCCCGGTCGGCACGAGCCCGGCAGCGGCGACGTCGACTGGGCGGCCCAGCTGGCCGTGCTCCGTGCCTCCGGCTACGACGGCCCCATCGGTCTGGAGTACTTCCCGGCCGTCGAGACGACGACGTCGGTCGAGTACATCCGGTCGGTCGCGGCGGACGCATGACGCAAGCGGGCGAGAAGCTCGACGTCCTGATCGCCACCGGACGGGTCACCGTCGAGCACGACAACGAACACCGCAGCTTCCGGCACCACACGTCGATGCTGACGACGCTGCTGGAGTCGACCGGCCGCTTCCGCGTGCGGGTGCTGGAGGAGTTCCGCGGGATCGGTGACGAGCTGCTGGACCGGTTCGACGTCGTCCTGGTCATGTACGAGGGCCGGGACGACTACCACTCGGTCGCCGAGGGCGTCGGGACGACGACCGAGCAGGCGCTGCTGCGGTTCGTGCGGGAGAAGGGCCGGGGCATCGTCTGGTTCCACGGGTCGTCGGTGCAGGAGCCGGACTGGGGCTGGCCGGAAGAGTTCGACCGGATGCGCGGCGCCACGCTGAGCCGGGAGACGGGGCTGCGGCCCCGGCCGCAGGGCGAGGTGGTGGTGCGGACGGCCGAGCCGCGGCACGCGATCACCGAGGGCCTGGACGCGGAGTGGACGGTCGTCAACGACGACGTGCTGACCGGTGCGAGGATGGACCTGTCGGCGCAGGTGCTGCTCACCGTGTTCGACGACGTCGACAGCTACCGCCGGGCGGGCTGGCCCAACACGCACACCCCGGTCGTCGTCCCGCGGGGCGGGCTCGAGGCGCTGCCCGGGATGGGCACCGACCAACCGCTGGCCTGGGCCAACGAGTGGGGCGCCGGGCGCAGCTTCTGCGTGACCCTCGGGCACGACTGGGACACCTTCCGCAAGGTCCCGTTCATGACGCTGCTGGTGCGCGGGGTCGAGTGGGCTGCCACTGGTGACGTGACGCTCGGCCCGCCCGAGCGGACGGGTGCAGCCCGATGGCGCGTCTGGCCGTACTACGCCGGGGACACCTCCCGGTTCCTGCGTCAGCGGTCAGCCGCCGCGGCGGCCGCGCGTCACTAGTTAGCCTCCACCCCCGGCGGTCGATCGGACCCGAGCGCGAAACGGGTCAGTCGATGACGTGTACGGGCTCCATCCACGCGATCTCCCAGACGTGCCCGTCGGGGTCGGCGAAGCTGCCGGTGACCCCGGACGCGTCCTCCCGGACCGGCAGCCACGGGGCGCCACCGGCGCTCAGGGCCTTGCCGACCAGGCCGTCGACCTCATCCCGGCTGCCGACCGTCAAGCAGTGCACCACCGTCGTCCCCGTCCGGGGATCACCCACGTCGCCGGCTACCTGCTCGGCGAATCGGTCGCGGCTGCGCAGCATCAGCGCGACGTCGTCGTCCAGGACGACCGCCGCAGTGCGCTCGTTCGACGAGGCGTCGTTGATGCTGAAGCCGAGCGCCGCGTAGAAGCGCCTGGCCGACGGCAGGTCGCGCACGGGGAGATTGACGAAGATCATGCGCACGGTGGTTCTCCTCCGATGACTTCGGCCGTCGTCCGCAGCTCCGGGACGAGCTCGGCGTGCAGGTGTTCCGGCGCCCAGCGCCCGGCCGCCAGCGCGGTGGTGAGCGCGGCGATCACCGCGCCGTCCCGGTCGTACACCGGGACGGCCACCGACAGCAGCCCCTCCTCGAGCTCCTGGTCGACCACGGCGACGCCGGATGCCGCTGCACCGTCCAGTGCCCGGGCGAGGGCCGCCCGGTCCGTGAGCGTCCGCCGGGTGAGGGGTGCCAACTGAGCAGCGCCCAGCACGCGGCTGCGCTCACCGGGCGGGAGCTCCGCGAGCAGCACCCGGCCCGCCGACGTGGCGTACGCCGGCGCCCGGGCGCCCACGGTGTGCACCGGTGCCAGTAGCCTGCGGCCCGGAGCCTGCGCGAGGACGACGGTGTCCGCGCCGTCCAGCACCGCCAGTGCCACCGGCTCCCCGGTCCGGGCGGCCAGCGCACGCAGGTGCGGCCGGGCCCGGGCGGGCAGCCCCGCGGCGGCCAGACAGCCGTCTCCGAGCTCGAGCACCCGGGGCCGTAGGGAGAACTCGTCCTCCCGCTCGGTGGCGTAGCCGAGCGCGACCAGGGTGTGGAGGAATCGCCGGGCGGCTGCCCGGGTCAGCCCGGTGCGCGCGGCTACGTCGGTTACCCGCTGCCGCCGGTGGTCGGCGTCGAAGGCACGCAGGACGGCGAGCCCGCGGTCGAGGGACCGGACGAACTCGCCGTCCACGGTCGTCATGCCCGCCCGCTGCTCAGTTCAGCGAAGGTGTCGGCCACCCAGTCGGCGATGAACGCGCTCACGTAGGGGAGGTGGTCCAGGCCGATGTGCTCGGTGGCCCCCTCCTCGGGCGTGAAGACCCGCAGCTCCCGCTTGGGGGAGTTGACCGCCTGGTCGTAGGAGCGGTGCGCCATCTCCAGCGGGATCTGCCGG
>NZ_QVQH01000047.1 GCF_003428645.1 Geodermatophilus marinus
CACAGATACCGCTACCGAGGCCGCCGGAACGTGTAGTGACACGCCCCTGTCTCCCGCCGAGGCACATCTCCGCAGGTCAACGCACGAATTCGCCCATCTCGTCGACCTACGAACTGCGGAACCCGGGCCTAAACGAGCTGGTCAAAGCCGGTGCACTGGTCAACGAAGGCAGCGAACAGCGCCCCTTCTACAAGGCAGGCGACCAGTGATCTTGTCCGCGTGTCCGCACATGTCCGCGCCCTGTCGGACATGTCCGTCCGTTGTCCGCCCCTATAGGGCGGACATACGGACAGTCCCGGACGCGCCAGCCCCGGCGACCTCGCCGTGCGCGACCTGCGCCATTCCGCCGGTGGTCCGCCCTGGCCGCTGCGCCCGCTGCCCGCTGCACGACCGGCGCGACCCCCGCCCCCACCCGAGGAGAACCCTGTGAGCCGCACCTGCTGTCCGTCCTGCTACGTCCCGGTGCACGTCGCACCGCACGCCCGCGAAGGCCGATGCCGCGACTGCCGGCCGCGACGCCAGCACTCCGTCGTCCGCGGCTACGTCGACCCAACCTCGAGCTTCACTCAGTTCGTCGCTCGACACCGCCGCAACCAGGGCCACGCGTGAACGGCCGCACGCTCATGTGGCCAAGCGGCAAGCTCGTGATCCACGCCGAGGACGAAGTTCGCACGCTGCACCGCGACCAGCGCCTGCAGCACGACACCGCAGCCGGAACCGTCGATCTCGGCGCCGCACACGAGGTCATCGCTCAGGTCCACGCCGCAAAACTCCTCAAGCCCGCAGGGCGACGCGGTCACTGGCGGCTGACGCTGTCGTGGCCCGAGCTCATGGCCCACATCGCAGCCACCTTCGAGGACCACATGCGTGAGCACGCCACCGACCCCCAGGACCAGCCATGACGACCCTGCAGGTCAAGCCGTTACAGCGAGACGCAGCCTCGCTCCCGTCACGCTCCGTCATACCCGCAGGTCAGGCCACCCCCCAGGGCGGGGACCGGGGGGATGGGTCATCCGTCGTGCCGGGGCGCTCTACTGCTTCCCATGCGGGCATTGCCCGACGATCCGACCTGGAGGAGTCATGAGTAGGGCGCCGAGCGGTCTTGGCCGGCGTGGTAAGGCCACGTGGGGGACCTTGACCGGGCTGTACGAGTTCGACGGCCACGAATTGGAGTTGCTGGTCGAGTTGTGCCGGACGTTGGACGTCCTGGCTGAGCTGGACGCGGTGATCCAGCGGGGCGGGGTGCTCACGGAGGCCGGTAAGGCGTCCCCGGCGGTGGTGGAGGCCCGTCAGCAGCGGCTGTCGCTGGCCCGGCTGGTGGGTGCGCTGCGGCTGCCGAACGAGGACGGCGTGAGCCTGTCTCCGGCGCAGGCGCACGCGCAGAAGGCCGCGCAGGCCCGGTGGAACCGGGAGAAGGCGCGGAGGGATCGGGGTGCCTAGGCGCCGGCCGGTCGGGGCCTCTGGGGGTGGTCTGCGGGCGTTGCTGGCGGACCGGTTCGAGGCGGAGCTGCGGGAGTCGCATTGGCGGCACCGCTTCGCCGAGTTCGGCGAGGAGGTCCGGAAGCTGCGGGCGGGGGAGCCGGTGCGGCTGGCTGCTCACCGGCTCGGGGATCTGCTGCCGGCCGGGATCGACCGGCGCTCGTGGGTGGAGGTCGCCGCGGACGGATCGGTGCGCGAGTTGGACCGCACCGAGAAGAACGCGGCGATCGTGGCGCGGGCGAAGGCTCGGTATCCGGGGCTGAAGTCCGGGGATCCGCGGGAGCTGCTGGGCAGGACGTCATGGTGAGCCTGTCGGTGCTGCTGCAGCCGTTACAAGCGGCTGTAGGCTGTGGGCGTGAGGACGTGCGCGTGGTGCTCGGGTCCCATGCCGAGGAAGGCCCGGGGCGACGCCCGGTACTGCTCCGGTCGATGCCGGGTGGCCGCGCATCGGGCCGCCCGTGCGGGGTCGCCGGTTCCTGCCGAGCTGCGGGCGCTGTCCCGGTGGGTGCGCTACTCGGCCCGGAAGGTCCCGCTGACCGTTGCCGGTCGGGCTGCGTCTTCGACGGCCCCGGCGACTTGGGCTACCTGGGAGGACGTGCAGGCGTCGTCGGCCGGGGTCGGTGCGGGCTTCGTGCTCGACGGCGACGGCATCGTCTGTCTGGATTTGGATCACTGCGTCAGCGACGGGATGGTCGCTCCCTGGGCGCAGGCGGTGCTCAACCAGCTTCCGCGCACCTACGTGGAGGTCTCGCCGTCCGGGCGCGGGCTGCACGTTTGGGGTCGCGCCGACATGGCTGCGGGCCGGGTGGTGCGGGTTCCGGGCGGCAAGGTGGAGGTCTACCCCGTTGGCCGCTTCGTGACGATCACCGGGCGCCCGCTGCCGGGGTCGGTGTCCCGGCTGGGCGACCTGTCGTCGGTCGTGGGGGAGCTGGTCGGCTGAACCCGGGGGCGCTGTCGTGAGCGCCCCACGCCAGGCGCGTCCGCCGGCGTCCTACGTGCACGGCGTGGCCGGCCCGGTGGTGATCGTTCCCGGCCGGGTGGCTGCGTGGCTGAACCGGCACGGCGGGCTGGACGAGCTGCGCCGGCAGGTCCGCGGTGGGGATCCGGAGGTCGACAGCGCGCTGATCGCGCTGAAGGTCGCCGGGGACGCATGGCTCACGTCGGTTACTTCCCGTAGGGGAATCGATGACGCACAGTCAGGGGAACCGGTGGCATCTTCTCCGTGGCTGACCACCCGGCAGGTCGCTGACCAGCTCGGACTCACCGTGCGGGGGGTGCGGGTGGCGATCGAGTCGGGGCGGCTGCGCGCCGACCGGGACACCGCCGGCCGGTGGGTGGTCAGCCGGGAGAGCTTCGAGCACTACCGGGCGTCGCGCCGAGCGGCGTGAGGCAACAGGAGGGACGAGCGTGATCGACCAGGACACCGAGGCCGAGGTCGCCGCGGAGATCGAGACCTACCGGCGCCGGCTGGACAGCGTCCGGCAGGACCCGCAGCTGTCGGAGGAGGGGCGGCGCAACGCCATCGCCCGGCTCTACTCCGGCGTGACTTCCCGGATCGCCGGGCGGCGCACGGCGCTGGCGTCGTCGGTCGGCACGGAGCGCAGCAAGCTCGAGGGTGACCTGTTCGGCGCCGGCTACTACCTGCGCGATCAGGTGGCTGCGGCGGTTAGCCTGCGCGACGCCGAGGACCGGGTGGACCGCGTCCCGGCCGGCGATGAGGACGGGCTGTCGCGGCTGCTGGCGCGGGCGCTGCGCAACGGTGACGAGATCCTGGCCAAGGCGTGTCTGCGGCGCGGCTGGGACGAGGGCTCCAACCGGGTCGTGAACGAGTACGCCGACGCCCGGCCGGACAAGGTCCCGGCGATCGAGCGGCTGATCGACCTGCGGAACACCTCCGCGGCGGGCGACGCGGTGACCGACCTCCGCGAAATGATCTTCATCGTGCCCAAGCCGCAGGAGCTGGCCTTCTACTACTCCGATCAGCAGATCGCGGCGATGGCCGAGGGCGGGGACGTGCCGATGCCCGGCGGCGGCGAGGTCTACGGGTCCTTCCCGGAGGCCGCCTACAACGGGCACCCGCGCTGAGCGCGGCCGGGGTGGGGGACGGCGTGCCCGGCCGCCGGTGGACGGCCGGTCGGGCGCGGTGCCACAGCCCGCGCCCGACCGGCGCCCGGTGGGGGTGGTGAGCTGATGCCCAGGTTCACCGCAGGCTCTGCCTCCGTCACGATCGTCCCGGATCTGAGCGGCTTTCAGCGGCGCATGCGGGCCGAGATCGGGAAGATCAATGCCACGGTTGAGGTGCCGGTCCGGGCCGACCTGAGCGGCTTCCAGCGTGACCTGCAGGCCCAGATCGGGCGGCTGCGGCCCAACCCCGTCCGGGTGCCGGCGGTGCTCGACCTGCACGCCGGTGCCCTGACGGGGCTGCAGCGCAAGCTCGCCGCGTCCCGGCTGCGGGCCAGCGTGCACCTCGACGTCGACCGGGGCGCGCTGAGCGCCCTCACCGGGGCGCTGGGCGGCCTGGGCAAGCTGTCGGGCGGGGCGCTGGGCCTGCCGGCGCTGTCCGGGGGGCTGGTGGCCGTCGCCGGGGCCGCGGCGCAGGCGGCCAACGCGGTCGCGCTGCTCCCGGCTGCCGGTGTCGCCGCCGCCGCCCCGATCGCGGCGCTGGCGATCGGCCTCAACGGCATCGGGGATGCGTTCCAGGCCATCTCGGCCGGTGACCCGGAGAAGATCGCCGAGGCCATGGCCCGGCTGGCCCCGGCGGCGCGAGAGTTCGTCACCGCCACCCAGTCCCTCGGCCCGGCCTGGTCGGCGGCCCGGCTGGACGTGCAGCAGGCCCTGTTCGAGGGCATGGGCCGGGCGGTCACCGACCTGGCGCGGGTGCAGCTTCCAGTGCTGCGCGACGGCCTGTCCGGCATCGCCGGAGTGCTCAACGGCGGCGTCCGCGAGGCGATGGGCGTGTTCTCCACCGGCACGGCCGCCGCGGACTTCGCCACGACGCTGGGCAACGTCCGGGCCGCGCTCGCCGAGGTCTTCGCGGCGATGGCGCCGCTGTCGCAGGCGTTCATCGACCTGGCCACCGTCGGGTCGACGTTCCTGCCCGGCCTGGCCGCCGGGGCCGGGGACGCCGCGCAGCGGTTCGCCGACCTCGTGGCCAACGCCCGTGCCACCGGCGAGCTACAGCAGTTCATCTCCGTCGGCCTGAGCACCATCGGCGACCTGGCGCAGATCCTCGGCAACGTCGGCTCGGTGCTCGGCTCGATACTGTCTGCCTCCGCGCAGGCCGGCGCCGGGATCCTGCAGGTCGTCGAACAGCTCACCGGGGCGCTGGCCGAGTTCTTCCGCTCCGCCGAAGGACAGACCGCGCTGCAAGGATTCTTCACCGCGCTGGCCGACGCCATCGCCCTGGTCGTCCCGGTCGTCACCCAACTGATCACCACGCTGCTGCCGCCGCTCATGGCGATCTACGCGGCGCTGTACCCGGTGGTCGCCCAGCTCGCCGTGGCCATCGGGCAGGCGCTGCTGTCCGCGCTGGACGCGCTGCTCCCGGTCCTGCCGACGATCATGGCCGGCTTCCAGGCCCTCGTCGGCGCGGTCCTGCCGCTGGTCCCGGTCATCCTGCAGCTCGTCGTCGACCTCATCCCGCCGCTGGTGGCCGTCATCGCCGCCCTGGTGCCCACCGTGGTCGCCGTGGTGCAGGCGTTCGCGCCGCTGCTGCCGGTCATCGCCGAGCTGGCCCTGTCCCTCATCCCGCCGCTGCTCGCGGTGGTGCAGGCGCTGCTGCCGTTCATCGCGCAGCTCGCGCAGATCGTCGGGGCGGCGCTGCTGCAGGCGTTCCAGGCGATCGCCCCGGTGTTCCCCGTCCTGATCGACGCGTTCCTGCGCATCGTCGAGGCGATCCTGCCGCTGCTGCCCATGCTGCTGACCCTCGTCAGCCAGCTGCTGCCGCCCCTGATCGCCGCGTTCGCCTCCCTGGCGCCGGTGGTCGCCGCGGTCGCCCCGCTGATCGCCGACGTGGTGGAGACCATCGCCCCGCTGATCCTGCAGGTCGCCGGGGGGCTCATCCCGATCATCGTGCAGCTCGCGCAGGTCTGGTCGCAGACGTTCCAGGCCTTGACCGCGGCCGTGCTGTGGGCCGTCAACGACGTCATTCGCCCCGCCTGGGACCGGCTCAAGGCCGAGGCGACCGCGGTGTGGCAGTGGGTGTCGCAGACGTTCACGTCGCTGCGGGACGCCCTCACCGGCCTGTTCACCTCGATCCGAGACACCGTGGCCGGGCTGTGGACCACCGCCACCGAGTTCGTGAAGACCGCGGCGACCGCGGTGTGGGAGTGGGTCACCGGCCGGTTCACCGCGCTGCGCGACGGCGCCGTGGGCATCTTCACCGGGCTGCGGGACACCGCGCTCAGCGTCTGGACCGGGCTGCGGGACGGGGTCGTCGGCGCCGCGCAGAACATCTGGGACTGGGTGGTGCAGCGGTTCACCAACCTCAAGACCTCCGCGGTGCGGATCTTCGAGGAGGTCCGCGACACCATCGGCCGGGTCTGGGACGGCATCCAGGACAAGGTGAAGGCCCCGCTGCGGCTGGTGTTCACCTTCGTCAACGACAACATGATCGGCCCGGTCAACCGGATCTTGGACAAGTTCCCCGGCAGCCTGTCCATCCCGTCCCTGCCCCGGCTGGCCGAGGGCGGCATGGTGCACGGTCCCGGCACCGGCACGTCCGACAGCATCCTCGGGGTCGACCGGCTCACCGGGATGCCGACGGCGTTCGTGTCCAACCACGAGTTCGTGGTCAATGCCCGAGCGACCGCCGCGAATCTGCCGCTGCTGCAGGCCCTCAACTCCGGTCTGCGGCTGCCCGGGTTCGCCGACGGTGGGCTGATCGGGGACCTGTTCGGCGGAGTCAGCAACTTGGCCTCCGACATCTGGGACAAGGCCAAGGACGCCGTCGCCACGGTCAAGAACTTCGCCACCGACATGCTCGCCAAGGGCGCCCGCAAGGCCGCCGAGGCGGTGCTGGGGCCCATCGTGGACGGGGCCAGGCGGCTGATCCCGGACAAGGTGCCGCTGACCCTGCTCGAAGGCGGCATCGACCGCCTGTACTCGGCGGTGCTGGGCAAGGGCGACGAGCAGGACCGGCTCCAGGCGCTTCAGGGCGGCTCGTTCGGTAGCTCAAAGGCCACCCCCAACGGGGTCGGCGGGTTGGGCCCGATGGCGGCCGCTGCCAGGGCGTTCGTCATGAAGACCTGGGGCATCACGAACATCGGCGGCTACGCCAACCGCAACATCGCCGGCACGGGGACGAAGTCGGACCACGCGCTTGGGAAGGCGATCGACGTCATGATCGCCAACTACAAGTCGCCGGCTCAGATCGCGCTCGGCAACCAGATCGCGTCATGGTTCGTCGCCAACCCGCAGGCATTCGGCACCAAGTACGTGATCTGGCGGGACCAGATCAATTCCGGCAATGGGTGGAAGCCCTACGGCCACCCCGGCGGTGGCCGGTCGGACACGTTGCAGCACCGCGACCACGTTCACGTGTCCGTGTTCGACAAGGGCGGGCACCTGCCCCCCGGCTACTCCACCATCTACAACGGCACCGGCCGCCCCGAGCGCGTGCTGGACGCGTCTCAGACGGAGGTGTTCGACCGGGTGATGGCCCGCGCCGGTGCCGGTGGTGGGCGGGGTCCGCTGATCGGTGAGGTCAACTTGGTCGCGCAGGACAACCGCGGGGTGTACCGGGCGATGGACGAGTTGGAGCACCGGATGCGCGTCGCTGACCTCGGCGGCCGGTACGCGGAGTACACGGCGTGACCGCGGACCAACCGATGGCCGCAGAGGACCGGACCCGCTTCCTGCGCGAACTCAACGGCGTGCTCGAGCTGGTGGAGGCCGCCGCCGGCAAGGATCCAGCTCCGTGGCGCGCCCGCCTCACCGCCGTTGAGGACGCCGTTGGCGGGATCACCGTCGAGATGCTGTGGATGCTGTCCCAGCTGTGCGCCTGGCACCTCACCGGCACCGCCGCCCAGTGCGGCCAGACCCTTGAGCAGGCGCTGCAGGAGGCCCGACTGCAGGCCCTTGGCCTAGTCGACTGACGGACCGTCAGTCGACTAGGCGGCAGCGATCATCCGTTCGGGTGGTGACGCCTGCATCACGAGACAGTGACGATGAGGCACGGCATGCAGGTGCTCATGCCGCCTGCCTCACCCCCCGGTTAGTGTTCAGGAACTGCCGCGGGGGAGGGAGGGCGTTGGGGTACTGGAAGCGGCACAAGCGGAAGGACCTGGAGGAGGTGCTCGAGGTCTTCCACCAAGCCGGGTGGCTCATCGAAGATCCGCCGACGTACTACACGCTGAAGTGCCCCTGTGGCAAACACATGCGGTGGCTCCACCTAACACCGAGCGGAGCCAACTACGGTCGCAACGCGCTCGCCTGGGGGCGCCGGCAGCCTTGCTGGAGGGAGGGACTGTGATGGCTATCGAGACCATCAACGTGGGGTGGGAGTTCACTGCCCGTGACGAGGCAACCGGGGACGTGCCCAAGAACTTGACGGAAGAGGGCCACGCGCTGATGCAAGCCCTTTTGTCCATCGAAGCAGCCAACCCTGCAGTCAAAGACAGCGCTGTGAGCATCGATACTGGCGAGGGGCTAGTGACCTTCGAGCTCAGCGCCACGGGTGCAGGCCTGCTCGGCGCGATCGAGGTCGCGCTGTCCGCCATCAGATCGGCGATCCACACCGTCGGCGGAGCCACGCACGACTTCCCAACGGCGCCCGAGATGATGGACGGGATTAGCTTCCGAGCGGGTCACTTCGAGGCGGAACCCGTCTGACAGTCGCATGGCTGCGTCTGTGACGCGCCGCCGTCAACGCCCGCACCCACAACGTCGAGGAATGCCGACCACGACCCGCCCCGGACCGTCCCACCGGAGCGACTACGGCTCCCTTAATGACAGGTCATCGGCGGCAACCCCAAACGGCTCACGGGCTCGGGACGTGGTACCTCGGGCAGTAGAAGCGGGTCGCCGCCTGCTCCAAGTCCAACATCTGCCCCAACGACAGACTCCCGCCGGCCAGCGTCGCCATGACCTCAGGAGTGCTCTGCCCGGCCCCGTAGGCCACGCAGATGGCGAGCGCCAGCTCCACGGCAGCTGGCGCGCTCGCGTGCTGCGGGACGATGCCCGCGTCCTCCACCGCGTCGATGAACTGCTGTTCGGGGGTGCGCTGTTGCGGTGAAGGGGTCGGCGCAGCAGCGGCAGTCGTGGTCGCCGAAGCGGGACGCTCAGTGGTGGCACCTGAGGGAGTCTGCTCATCGCCGGTGCCGCTGCAGCCGGCTAGCGCCATCGTCAGCCCGGTAACGGCCAATGCTCGTCTCATCTCCGCGCCCCTTCCCCCGTGGTGTGCGCCGGAACGGTACGTGGTCGCAGACCCGGACCGCGGTACCACTCGCCGCCGCCCGACCGCCGCTGCGGCGCGTCATCCACACCGGTGGAAAACGCTGTGACGTAATACGGGCCGTGGCCGAACATGCACCGTCCGACACCGTTACGGCCCTGGTCCCCGCCGCGGCGCGGGAAGCGTGGTTCCGGCTGTCCGCCGCGCTCAACTCCATCGGCGCCGTCCCCTGCCGCACCTCGGACCCCGAGGCTTGGTTCGCCGACCCCGGCACCGCAGAGGCTCGGATGGCGGCCGATGCATGCTCGGTGTGCGACGCCCGCGTGCCCTGCCTGGCCTACGCCCTGGCCGCCCGGGAACGTCACGGGATCTGGGCCGCCACGACCCCGGCCGAGCGGGAGGCCATGCGTGACCGGCGGCCGGCCGCCTGAACACGACAGTGCCCCCACCGGATCACCGGCGGGGGCACTGCAGCAGGGCAGAGGGCTAGTTCAGCCCAGGGGCCTCCCCGCCGTCCGCGTCGTCGGCGACCAGCGCCGTCAGCGCCTCGGCCAGTGCCCGGCGCCGGGCGCCCTCCGGCAGCCCGGCCTCGACACCGACGATGTCCAGGTCCCGGAAAAGGGTCCACGACCGGCCGTGCGGCAGGCCGGGCAGCTCGATGATCTGCAGCGCGCCGATCTGGTACTGGCGGCGGGTGGGGGCAGTAGCGTTCGCCATCGGGTCCTCAGTTCTCTCTGTTGGGTGGGGATCCAGGCCCCGCCTGGTGTGCCGAACCGGGCGGGGCCGCCTTGCATAGCCGACCGTAGCTGTACGGCTACGGACGTGGGAGGGGTGCCCAGAGCGGGCGGCCGTCGATGCCGGCGGACGGGACCCGGCAGCCCCACGCGGCGCTGTCCGGGTCCGCGGACAGGTGCGCGGCCGGTTTGCCGCAGTCGCAGCGCCCGTCCCCGCCGGCCGGGGCCCAGCCGGAGCCGTGGCACCGGTGGTAATCGTGCCGGTGCTCTCGTATCGCCCCGTCGCGCCGCAGGGCGCGCTCGGTGCCGCAGACGGCGCACACGCCGCGGGCGGTCACAGCGCCGCCACCAGCGCCAGCGCCCACAGGCCCAGCACCAGCAGCCAGGCCACCGCGAACAGCATGTGCGTCAGCCACTGCAGGTCGCCGCGCCGGTGCCTGCGCGGGGCGGTCACGCGACACCGCCGGAGAACGCCTGCGGCGCGGCGCCCAGGTGCACCACGACGTAGAAGGTGCCCACCCCGGAAACGACCGCGGCGGTGGTCTCGAGGGCCTTCGCCGAGGCCCGCAGGTCACCGGCGAACGGGGACCGGCAGAACCGGGGCCAGCGGCGCCCAATGGGCAGACGCGGCGACAGAAGCCGGGGGAGCGGTCGGTGCAGGTCAGTACGGTCTGACATGGGTCTCTCGCCTCCACGAGGGATCAAGGCCCCGTCGTTGGTCTGGTACACCGCGGCGGGGCCGCCCTGTCATTCAGGACGGGTAAAGCCTGACGTTTGCGGTCCCGGTCGTCTTCCTGGTGCTGCCGGTCACCGTCCTCTTCGCCCTGTTCCCGGGGTTGATCAGCATCGTCTCGCTGGCCCGATGAGCCAGCGGGACCCGACCGGAAGGACCTCTCGATGATGCGTGCTCGCCTGCTGGTGCTCACCGTTCTCGCCGCGCTGGCGGCCCGGCTGCGGGCCGAGGACCCGGAGCGGGGGGACGTGCCGGGCTGGGTGATGATCACCGTGATGACGGCGGCGCTGGTGCTGGCCATCCTGGTCCCGTTCCGCGAGGCGGTCGTGGCGGCGGTGACCAACGCGCTGGCGTCGGTCACCGCCGGTGGCTGAGCGGCGGCGCCCGGGGCGCGGCCGGCTCCGGGTGCCGCGGCTGCCGGGCGCGGCCGGCGCCGAGCGCGGCGGCGCGGTGGTGGAGTTCGTGCTGGTGTCGGTGCTGGTCGTCGTGCTGCTGCTGGCGGTGCTGCAGGTGGCCGTCTACGTGCACGTGCGCAACGTGGTGACCGCCGGGGCGCAGGAGGGGGCGCGGTTCGCGGCCAACGCCGACGTCCCGGCGGCCGCCGGGGCGGACCGGACCCTGGCGGTGGTGGCCGCGGCGACCTCGCCGGCGACCGCGGCCGGGCTGCGGTGCGCGGCGGGGGAGGAGACCGACGCCAGCGGGCTGCGGTTGGTGGTGGTCCGCTGCTCGGGGGCGGTGCCGACGCTGCTGGCCGGGCTGGGGTCGCTGCTGCCGCTGGAGGTCACCGGGCGGGCGGTGGAGGAGGGGCCGTGAGGTGGCTGCGGGCCCGGCTGGGCATGCTGGCCGGGCAGCGGGGCTCGGCGCTGGTGGAGTTCGTGTTCGTCGCGATCGTGGTGTTCGTGCCGCTGGTGTACGTGGTGGCCGGGTTCTCGGCGGTGCAGCGCGGGGTGTTCGCCTCGACCGCGGCGGCGCGGGAGGCCGGGCGGGCGATCGGGACCGCCCCGGACGCGGGGACCGGGATGGCGCGGGCGCAGCGGGCGGCGCAGCTGGCGGTGGCCGACCAGTCGGTGGACGCCGCCGACGTGCAGGTGGCCTACGCCCCGCCCGGGGCGGGCTGCGCGGCGGCGGGGTCCTACGCCCCGGTGCTGGTCCCGGGGGAGGAGTTCACCGTGTGCGTGACGGTGACCGTGCGGATCCCGCTGATGCCGGAGTTCGTCGACGCCAACACCGCCACCGGCGCCTTCACCGTCGAACGCGACCGCTACGTCGACCCCTGACGGGGGCCGCGGCGCGGCTCGGGCGTCGTCCCGCGGGAGTCACCCGCCGGTGAGGGCCTCCTCGGGGCCGAGCACGGCACAGCGCGGGCCGTCGGCGCGGCGCAGCCGGTCGTCGGCGGTCACCAGCGGCACGTCGAGCGCCTCGGCGAGGGCGACGTACCAGG
This sequence comes from Geodermatophilus marinus, assembly GCF_003428645.1. Classification (GTDB taxonomy): domain Bacteria; phylum Actinomycetota; class Actinomycetes; order Mycobacteriales; family Geodermatophilaceae; genus Geodermatophilus. The sequence goes on from NZ_QVQH01000047.1 coordinate 11,781, forward strand.
CGTCGTACACGGTCACGTTCGCCCGCAGCTCCCACACCCGCTCGAGGAAGGGCTCGAACGGGTAGCGCCGGGAACGCAGCCGCGCCGCCCGGACGGCCGCCGCCCGGGCGTCCCCGGCGTCGAGCAGGCCGCGCGCCACCATCGCCCGCAGGGCCGAGGTGACCTCCGCGCCGGCCACCGCCGGGAGGTGCAGCCACGACTCCTCGGCGACGAGGCGCCGGGCCCTGTCCCCGGCGTCTCCGCCCACGGCCACGGCGTCGACGACGACGGAGGCGTCGAGGACCCTCACCGCTGGTCGCGGTCGGCCCGGACGAACCCGGCCGAGGACAGCGGGCTGAAGCCGTGCCCGCCGCTGCGCTGCTCCTGTTGCCGGACCTCGGCGACCACCTCGGCCGGGGTCTGCGCGCGGGCGCCCTCCACCAGTTCCGCGAGGAGGAACTCCTGCAGGCTCATCCCGGCCTCGGCCGCGCGGCGCCGGTACGTCCGGTGCACGTCCTCGGGGACGTCGCGGATCTGGATGGTGGGCATGCATGCAGACTAGCGCTCCGAGCGCTGTCCCGTAGCTTCGTCGCGGGAGCACGCGGTCAGGACGGCGGCGGGTCGGCGACGCCGCGGCACTCGCGGAGGTAGTCCGCCCAGTCCCAGCCGGCCAGGAACTCGCGGGCCGCCCGCTGGCCGGCGGCCACCAGCCGGGCGCGCTCGGCCGCGCCGACGTCGAACTCGGTGAGCCCGGTGCCCGTGGTGTCCACGGAGAAGGCCCGGCGGCGCACGCACGGGCGGGCCAGGTAGGTGCGGTCCCGCCCGGTGACCGTGGTGGCCACCAGCGAGTCGAGCAGCCGCAGCGGCGGCGGCAGGTGGCGGACGCCGAACACCGACACGTCCTCGTCGGAGAGCGTGTCGCCCACCCCGATGCCGAACGTGGGCCAGCGCGGCCGGGCGGCGTCGGTCCGGTCGAAGACCTCGATGGGGAAGTTGGACAGCACCCCGCCGTCCACCAGGGTCGACGTGCGGCCGCTGCGCGCGTCGCGCAGCCGGCGCGGGGCGAGGAAGTAGGGGATCGCCAGCGATGCCCGCACCGCCTCGGCCACCGGCTGCCGGTCGGGGTCCAGGCCGTACTCCCGGTAGTCCCAGGGCAGCCGCAGCAGCCGGCCGCGGGTCACGTCGGTCGCCGTCACCACCAGCCGGTAGCGCTGCCACGGCGCCAGGGACGGGTCGTCGCCGGGGTCGTCGCGGCGCAGGTCGCCGAAGGTGACCACCCCCAGGTCGGCCAGCTCCCGGCGCACCCACCCGGTGATGTAGCGCCCCGGGTGCAGCCCCGAGCGGGTCAGCAGCCCGACCGCGGGCGCGAGCAGCGGGACCGGCGCCCAGGAGTCGGGGATCCGGTCGTACTCGAGGCGGGCGGCGGTCCGCAGCACCTCGTCGGCGTCCAGGCCGGCGGCCAGGAACGCCGCGACCACCGCGCCGGCCGAGGAGCCGGCCACCCGCTCGAACCGGTAGCCGCGCAGCAGCTCGACGACGGCGCCGGTCAGCGCGATGCCCTTGACCCCGCCGCCCTCGAGGACGAGGTCCGCCGGCAGGGGGCCCGTCGAGGTCACGCCCCACGGTACGGGACGGCGGGCCGGACGGCAGCGCGCCCGGGAGGTGACCCGACGTCACCGCTGTCCCCGGCGGCGGGTCACACGACCTGGTGAAACAGCGCCGGTCGATTGCTGAGCGTGACGAGCGCTCCTTAGCGTCTGAGCCAGCACCTGGGAGCCAGGTGGGAGACGACGTGCCGATCCGAACGGTCCCCACGGTCGCCGCGACGGCGCGGCGGGGTGGGAGAACCGGTCGCCAGACCGTTCGGGGAGCGAGTGGCGAGACCGCCGTCCGGTCAGTGATGTGAACGGGGGGAGGACCTGCGCCGCGCTCTCGCGACCTGCCGCGGCCGCCCCCGGCACCCGGATCCCCCCGGTACCCGGCCGGTCCCCCTGACCTCCTGACGCCCCACGCGACCGCGCGCCGGCCCGCCGGCTGTCAACGACGGCCCAAAGTTGACCCCCTAGCGACGGCTGAAAGTTGACCCCCTCGTGGTCATGCGTCTTCGGTGGCGGCCGCGTGTGGGCGGCCGAGGTCGCGGTCCTTGAGTCGGTAGCTGTCGC